>NZ_VVIW01000017.1 GCF_011682045.1 Massilia aquatica
CAGTCGATGAGACTGCCCACATCGTCGTGGCGGCAGAACTCGTCAACAGTGCCGCCGATAGTGGTCAATTGGCGACGGTGCTGGCGGCGGTAAAGCGCAACGTCGGTGACGATGCTGAGCTGGTGCTCGCCGATGCAGGCTACCGCTCGGAAGCAATGCTCGAGCAACTACGCGACCACCCGTCCGAACTGATTGTGGCACTCGGCCGGATTGGCAAGCAGGAAGTGGTGATCGATCCGAAAAAACGGCCTCTGTGCGCTGCCATGGCAGAGAAGTTCAAATCCGTGACAACGCAGGCGGCTTACCGAAAACGCAAGTGGATCTCGGAACCGCCCAACGCCTGGGTGAAAAGCGTACTGGGTTTCCGCCAATTTAGCATGCGAGGACTGGCCAAAGCGCAGGCCGAGTGGAAACTCGTCTGCACCGCGCTGAACTTGCGACGAATGGCAAAAATGATGTACGCGTAGACCTGGAAAGGGCGAAAATCGCCCAATTCGAGGCCGGAAGCTTCTATTTCATTCGACTTTCGCACGCGAAAGTGAATCGCTATCGACGGCGGCGAAGACGCGCCTGGCATGCTCAGCGAAAAAACTGTCTGCCGCGCAGACTCCTAGCCTGTGCTTGCACGGCGCATCAACGCCGTGCATCCGTGACGCGCTTTCGCGCACGGCAACGGCAGTGGTGAAGGAGAGCGCGATGACGACGACAAGGTTGGCAATGACGGCGGTATGGATGGTGGCGGCGGCATTCACGGGCGCCAGCGCCTGGAGCGCGCAGCCCGACAGCAGAAGGCAGCGTGGCGAAGACACCATGCTGAAGACCACCGGGGCCGAAGGCAGGCAAGTGGTCGATTCGCTCCGGCGCATCTCGCCCGAACTGGGCGACTGGATCGTCGATTTCGCCTATGGCGATGTGTTCTCCCAGCCCGGTTTGTCCCTGTGTACCCGCGAACTGACCACCATTTCCGCGCTGACCGCGCTGGGCAACGCGCAGCCGCAGCTCAAGGTGCACATCGACGGTGCCCTGAACGTGGGCTGCAAGCCCGAGGAGATCATCCAGGTGATTAACCAGATGGCTGTCTACGCGGGTTTTCCGGCTGCCTTGAACGGCATCGCCGCAGCCAGGGACGTGTTCGAGAAGCGCCGTGTCGGCCCCGCTTTCAGCGACCCGGCGCAGCGTAAAATCCCGCCAGGCTAGCCAGCTTGTGCCTTCTTGCCGATGCCTCTATAGTGCCTGGACGCACTTACCTTGTGAGGACACGACCATGGAATCCCATCTGAGCATCGACGAAGCGTCCAGGCGCACCGGCTTGACGGCTTACACGCTGCGCTACTACGAGCGGATTGGCCTGCTCGCGCCGGTCGGGCGCGCCGCCGGCGGCCAGCGGCGCTACGCCGCATCCGACATGGCCTGGATCGGATTCCTGCTGCGCTTGCGAACCACACGCATGCCAATCGGCAAAATGCAGGCCTTCGCGCGACTGCGCAGCGCGGGCGACGCCACCGTGCCCGATCGGCGCCGGATGCTGGAGGAACACCTGGCCGATGTTCTTGCAGAAATCGAAGCGATGCGCCAGTCCGCCGACGCCTTGAAGGAAAAGATCGAGTACTACCGCGTGTTCGCGCAATCGCTGGCGCCCGCATAGCGCCAGCGCTGCGCTGGCGGCCTTACAGCGCGTCCAGCGCCTGCAAGGCCGCAGCATCGAGCCGCAGCGCGCCGGCCGCCACGTTCTCGCGCAGATGCGCCACCGACGACGTGCCCGGGATCACCAGGATATTCGGCGCGCGTTGCAGCAGCCAGGCCAGCGCCACCTGCATCGGCTTGGCATCCATGCCGGCCGCCACCTCGTTCAAGGTGTTTGACTGCAAGGGCGAAAATCCGCCCAAGGGGAAAAACGGCACGTAGGCGATGCCCTGCGCCGCCAGCGTGTCGATCAGCGCATCGTCGCCCCGATGCACCAGGTTGTAGTGATTCTGCACGCAGACGATCCCGGTAATGGCCTGCGCCTCGGCCACCTGGCCCGCATCGACATTACTCAGGCCGATATGCCGCACCAGCCCATCCTTTTTCAATTCCGCCAGCACCTCGACCGCTGCGCCGATCGACGATCCATCGGCGCCTTCCAGACCCGGCGCGCGAAAATTGACCACGTCGAGCGCATCGAGTCCCAGGTTGCGCAGGTTGCTGTGCACGGCGTCAAGCAGTTGCTGCGGCGCCGCCGCCGGCAGCCACGACTGGTCCGCCCCGCGCAGGAAACCGATCTTGGTCACGATGGTCAGCCCGTCGCGGTACGGATGCAGCGCTTCCCGGATAATCTGGTTGGTCGCATGCGGCCCGTAAAAGTCCGAGGTGTCGATATGGTTGATGCCCAGTTCGACCGCCTCGCGCAGCACGGCCACGGCGGCGGCGCGGTCTTGCGGCGGGCCCCACACATGCGGGCCGGCCAGCTGCATGGCGCCGTAACCGATGCGGTTGAAATGACGGTCGCAATGGGCCGGGGTAAATTGGTCCTGGGAAGGCGAATAAGTGTTCACGAAAAATCCTTTGCTGGGGTTGGACAGGTGAGCGTGCGGCCGGCGCAGCGGGTGCCGGCCGTTACATGGACAAAGCATGGACAAAGCATGGACAAAGTCTAGCGGGGATCGGTGCATGTGATAATCGGGGTAATCGCGCACGGGCTGTACACAATTGCGCACAATAAGGATGGCACCGATGAGCACTGAACCCCCTTCCATGGCCGATTTGTCGACCTTTGCGCTGGTCGCGCAGCAGCGCGGCTTTCGCCAGGCCGCGCGCATCAGCGGACAGTCGGCATCCAGCCTGAGCCAGGCGGTGCGGCGGCTGGAAACCCGGCTCGGTATCCGCTTGCTGGAACGCACCACCCGCAGCGTGGCGCCGACCGAAGCCGGCGCACTGCTGTTGAGCCGCCTGCAACCGGCCCTGGCCCAGGTGAGCAGCGCGCTCGACGTGCTCAACGAGCTGCGCGACAGCCCGCGCGGCACCTTGCGCCTGAACGTGCCGGTGAGCGCGGCGCGCCTTTTCCTGCAACCGATGCTGAACCGCTTCATGGCGCTGTATCCGGACATCATGCTCGACATCGTGGTCGACAACAATTTTGTCGACCTGGTCGCCAGCGGCTGCGACGCCGGCATCCGCTACGGCGAGCGCCTGGAACAGGACATGATCGCGCTGCCGATCGGCCCGCGCAGCGAGCGCTTCGCCCTGGCCGCCGCGCCCGCCTACCTGGCGCGGCGCGGCGTGCCGCAGCACCCGCGCGACCTGTTGCAGCATGCCTGCCTGCGCGGCAAGTTCCTCAGCGGCCTGGTGTATCCATGGGAGTTCGAGCGCGACGGCCAACGCCTCACGCTCGATCCCGCCGGGCCGCTGATCTTCACGCCCACCGTGGCCGACCTGGCGGTCCAGGCCGCCGTCGAGGGACATGGCCTGGTGTACCTGTTCGAAGACTGGCTCGCGCCCTACCTCGCGGCGGGCCAGTTGCAGCCGGTGCTGCAAGCGTGGTGGGTGAGTTTTCCGGGCCCGTTCTTGTACTACGCGGGGCGGCGCCAACTGCCCGCACCCTTGCGCGCTTTCATCGACTTCGTCCAGTCGCCGGCAAGCGCCCGTTAAGCTCGGCCGCATTCGGCCAATGCCAGCCGCGTTAGCATTTTTTTACCATTTCCGCCACAGTGACAATGTGTGAGATTTCCACGTAAATACACCTCCTATACTCAGTGAGTCACTTGTTCGATGTTCCCTGGAAGGATGCAACATGGACTCTCTACGCCCGCTCCCACCCCGCTTTCAGCCGCGCCCGGTACTCACCGCCATTTCCCTGCTGCTACTCGGCTGCACCACCCTCGCCGCCGCGCAAACGGCGCCCCCGCGCGGGCCCGGTCCGTCGGAAATCGTGTTCCCATCGATTGATCCGCCCGGCATCAAGCCCGCCCGCGCGCCGCAGGTCGACCTGCGCGCCTTGCCGAAGGGCGCGCAGGTATCCTTGCCCAGCCAGGACATGGGCCACATTTTCATGCGCGTGCCGCCCACCCTGGCCGGCACCCAATCCTCCACCGAGGTGGCCGATAAAGTCATCGCGCCGCTGCTGGCCGCGCTCAAGTTTGAAGGCGGCTTGCGCCGTCTCGGACGCGCCCCCGAAGCCGGCCTGGCGCAGGTGCGCCCGCAGCTGGCCGGCATGGCCGAGCTGCTCGCCACCGAATACCAGGGCAACGAAAAATCCACCCGCCCGCGCACCCTCGACATGGTCGACGCCTTCCTCGGCAAGCGCCCCCCCACCGACGATGTCGAACGCAACCTGCTCATCGCGCGCGGCCTGACCTTCGCCCAGTTCAAGGCCGACATCGAACGCCAGGAAATCGTCTATCCCTTCATGCAGGTCGAAGGCGGCGTGCCGATCGAGCACACCATGCTGCTGGCCTCGCGCTGGGAAGGCCAGGGCATCACCAGCGTGCGCGGTTCGCTCATCAACCGCTACACGCTCGCCAACGCCCGTCCGCAAAGCGCCGAAGGGGCCGAGCTGCGCGCCTATGCCGCCCTGAAAGGCGTGCGCGGCATCGACAGCGTGGACGGGCGCCGCGTGACCGACGGTCCCGACCTGGTGCTGCTGCCATATGGTAACGACGCCGCCGGCGGCGTCTCGCTGCGCTACGCCTGGCGCATGGTGGTCGAGGGCGTCAGCTTCGGGCGCCCGGTGCCGTTCCGGGTCTGGTCCGACGCCGCCAGCGGCGCCATCCTCAAAATGCGCCCGCTCGTCTCGGACGTCACCGCCACCGGTACGGTGTGGCGGCGCGATCCCGGCACCGGGGCCAACCAGGTGCGCAGCTTCGCGGTCGATCCCGCCGTCGGCGGACAGTACACGCTCAAGCTGGCCGGCGTGGCCTCGCGCGTGGACCACCAGAACGACGGCTTCGACGCCCAGGACGTGTCGGTCTCGAGCACCCTGGGCGGCAGCAGCGCCACCCTGGCCAACTTCAACCAGGCACCGATCAACAACGGCGCCGGTGGCATCTGTTCCAGCGGCGGCAACCCGGGCTTCCAGCAAGTAAACTATTTTGGTGTGTTCCACCTGAACTGGAAGCAATCGATTTCCCACGGCATCTTCACGCCCTTCCCGACCAACCCCTGGAACCCGCGCCTCGAATCGGTCTCGGCCGGCTGCAACGCCTGGTCCAGCATGGACTTCGGCGCCTGCCAGGGCTACTTCGACGCCGCCTGCCCGAACTTTTCGGATGGCACCGCGAACGCCCCCAACTACATGAACTTCGCCCACGACAACACCATCGTCGGCCACGAACTGGCGCACAACGCGGTGCAGCGCTTCACCGACGGCCGCCCCGCCAACTGGTGCGGCGTGGCGCCGTGCGCCATGCCGGTGGGCATGGGGTTGATGCACGACCTGGCCGACGCCTGGGCCGACCATTTCGATAACACCAACTGCACCGCCGGCTGGACCGCCAAGAACCTGGGCGGCGTCAACGCCAGCAACAACTGCCAGGGCAGCCGCGGCCACCACGAGGGCGGCGGCCTGCCGCGCCTGCACGAGGTCACCACGCCGTTCAACCCCGCCACCCCGGGCGACCATTTCCCCGAGCACCGCGACCTCGCCAGCGGCCCCTACGCCGACATGCAGATCGGTTCGGCGATCCTGTGGCAGGTGCGCGAGGGCATGCGCAGCAAGTGCCGCCCGTCCGGGCATCCGCAGTATTTCGTGCGCTTTACGCGCGCGCTCAAGAACGCCGGCCTGTCCGGTCCGGTGGGCGCGGGCGACCGCGGCATCTATAACCTGTTGCGCGACCTCGAACTCGAAATGGTCGAGCAATGGGCCACCTCCGGATTGCCGGGCGGGCCGCCGGCCTTTGCCCACAACGGCAACCACACCACCAACAAGGTGCTGGCCGGGTTTGCCAAGGGCGGGGTGTTCGCCGTGCCCTCGGCCTGCATCGACGGCGATCCGGGAACGTCCGACGCGGCCATCTGCCCCAGCGGTGAAAATGGCGGCGACGCCGTGATCGACATGAACGACAACGATCCCGGCGACGACATGGTGGTGGACGGCATTACCCACCGCGAAACCGACTTCCTCAAGCTGGGCGGCGCCGCACCCACCTTCCAGGTCTGGACCGGCCCGCGCTTCCGCTTCACCGGCACCAGCGCGCGCCCGGTCAGCGGCACCGCGATCTGCAACGCCAAGTTCATAGTCGAAGCCTCCACCGACCAGGCCTTCTCGCCGGCCTCGACCGTCAACAGCGGCTGGCTCAACGTCGACCTCAACACCGCCACGCCGGCGTCGCCCGAATGCTCCGGCACCTGGACCCCGAACGCGGCCCAGTGGACCACCCTGCAGGCCGGCGGCCACCTGACGCGCCTGTACTACCGCACCCGCACGCGCGATGCGCTGGACGCCAACGAAAGGGTGTCGACCTCGCCCGGCGCCGGCCTGTGGACCGTGCCGCCGCCGTACGCCGTCATTACCACCACGGGAGGATCGGACTACTGATGCGCATTCCATCGAACCGTACCGGGCGCCTGATCGGACGCCTGGTCGCCGCCCTGCTCGCCACTCTTGCCTGTGGCCAGGCCGCCGCCGCTGCTCCTTTGCCGGCGGCGCGCCGGGTGCTCGATCCACCCTTGGCGGGCGCCGCCATGACGGTGGTCGACGGCCGCCTGTGGGTGGCCAGCCGTGGCGGCGGCCTGATCGGTTTCGAGCGCGGCGCGCGCAGCATGCGCTTCGATCTGGGCCAGGGCTTGCCCTCGGCCGTGGTGCAGGAACTGGCCAGCCTGCCCGACGGCCGCCTGGCCGCCGGCACCCAGGCCGGGCTGGTCCTGCTCGACCCGCGCACCGGCAGCAGTACCGCCATCGCGCCGCCCGGCACGGAGGGCCACGGCATGGCCGCTGACCTGGTGCTGGCGTCCAGCCGGGGCAGCTCGCTGTTGTTCCAGCTCAGCGCCCGCGAGCCCGACGGCGCCGAAGGCCAGGCTAGCGCCTCGCTGTGGCACTGGGACGGCGCGCGCGTGCAGGCCTGGAACCCGGGCCTGGGCGGGGCGCTGGTGGCCACGGCGGGCACGGTGGAGCGCAGCGACGGCTGTTTCCACGTGGCCGGCATGCGCGTCGATGGCGCCGCGCAACAGCCCTGGTACGCGCGCCAGTGTGGCGCCGCGCTGCGCACCTTTCCCCTGGCCGAGGGCGTACCGGCCGCCACGGTCGGCATTGCCGCCCTGGCGCGCGCGCCCGACGGCCGCTCCACCACCCTGGTGATGGTGACCCAGCCGTCGGCCGATCCGGCTTCGCGCCGCCACGTCCTGATGACCCTGGACGAAGACGGCCGCCTGGCGCCGCACTGCTCGCAGGCCAGTTTCAGGGAGCCGGTGACCGGGCTGGTGCATGCTGGCCCCGAGCTGATCGTCGCCCGCGCCGGCGCCGGCGTGCATGCGCTGGGCTGCGGCGAGCCCAGGGCGCTGTCCGACGATGCGCGCGTGGGCAACGTCACCGCCTTGACCCACGATGCCCGCCTGGGCCTGCTGGTGGCCACCGACGCCGCTGTCTGGCAGCTCGGCGCCGGCGGCGCGCCGCTGGCCATGACGCCTGCGTCCGGGCGCGAGATTCCCGTCGACGCCCTGCCGATGGAAGCGAAGGCGGGCGGCGCGCTGGTGCTGCTCAGTTCGCCCATTGACGGACCGCTCGAACTGGCGCGCACCCCGGGCGGCTGGCGCGTGGTGCGCCAGTGGCGCGCCGGGATCGACCTGCCGTCCGCCGTGTACGGGCCGGCCGCCTACGCCGGGCCGGACCAGGTGCTGGCGGTGCAACTGTCGCAGGGCCTGCTGCGCCTGCGGCAAGGGCAGGTGCAAGCGGTGCCGCTCGAGGCGGGCGCGTTGCCGCTCGATGTGGCGGTCACGCCAGGCGGAATATGGGTCGCGGCCGGCAGCACGCCGTTCGGCGGCGCGGCCGGCCTGCACTACCTGGCCAACGAGGGCGGCGCGCGCTTCGTGGCCCTGCCCGACCGCCAGGCGCAGCCGAGCGGACGGCTGCTGGCCTGGCCCGACGGCCGCGTTTGGGCCGGTACCCGCATTGGCATCATCGAGGCCGATCCCAAGGGCGTGGCGCGACGGGTGTCGACGGACCGGGTCGAAGCCTTGTTCCGCAATAACGCGCGCAATATCATCGGCGCGGTGGGCGCCAGCGTGCAGCGCTGGGACGGCGAACGGATGGTGCCGGTGCTGTTTGCAATCGAGCCCAAGCCGGCGCGCGCGCTCGGGCATCCGGTCGACCTGGTGATCGACGATGCGGGCCGCTGGGTGATTCTGTTTTCGGGAGGCCAGCTGGTGCTGCTCGATGTCCAGCTGCGCCATGTGGCCACGCTCGACGAGCGATCCGGCATCCCGCCGTCAAGCCGGCGCCTGCTGTATGTGCCCGGCTCGGGCGAAGTGCTGATCGGCTCGGCCAGGGAGGGGCTGTTTTCGCTGGGCTGGCCTTGAGGTGGCAAGCGGTTGTTGGCGCGCGTTCCATCGCAGAGGTAATATTCGGCTATGACAACCTTCCGAAAGCGACGATGACCAATCCGTTGAGCATTAACCAGGTTCTCGACCGGCTGGCGGCATTGGAGGGGCAGCCGGTGGAAATCGACGGCATCCTGTGGGCCGATGACCAGGGCGGTTATGCGCTCATGCACTATCCCAAATCCGAGCGGCAGCCCAGGTTTTTCAAGGGGGGAAGCGACTACCCGCCGGACATCTGGATCGCCTTTGGCGCAGGCAGCCTGCAGCCGAATCTTGCGGCGCTCAGGCGCTGGGAAGGCAAGCGCGTGCGCATTCACGGACTGCTTCGCTCAGTGCAAAACGTGCCGGAGTTTGGCGATCTGCGCGGGGGCGGCTTCGGTCCGTGGGGATCGTGGCCGGCCGAGATCGTACCGTATATTTTGCAGCGCGTCTCGGCCGATGAACGCAGGCAAGCCGTGCCGCAATAAGGCTTGGTTCGTCGGGAGGTCTTCTGTTTCCACGTGCTTAAGAGCGCCTGATAAAACCCTGTAGTTACCTCAGCAGCAACAACCGCGTACACTGAGCCGTTCCGGCAGTCCGCTACCGGCCAGAAGCGGCCATAGACACAACGTGGGAATGCGGAAATTTTAGAGACCGCCCTCACACGAAGACCGGCACGAAGGGACACAATCGGCCACAACCCGAAAGGATGTTATGCACGCGATTTACTTTAAATGGAAAGTAGTCTCTGGTCGTGAGCGAGACTTCGAGCACGCCTGGCTGGAACTCACCGAACTTATACGCGATGAGCGAGGCGGTCTAGGGTCGCGTTTGCATCGGTGCGCCGACGGCCACTATTTTGCGTATGCCCAATGGCCGTCCGAACTCTTCTGGGCTACACAACCCGAGCCTACTGCACGCATGGTCGAGCTGCGAAACCAGATGCGAGAATTCGCTGAACTTGTAGATGGCCCACTTCGGGGTGACGTCGTTGCCGACCTCCTGATATCAGGAGCTGCCGACCAAGGGGAACAGGCTGGCGATAGCATTGACAGGCCCGAGTGACCGCTTTGGGGCGATAGCGGACGTACACGACCCACATCCTGGCACCAAGATAGCGCCCGTGCTCGCAGACGAACTGATGCCATGGCCCAGGCACTTCTGTCTGAAGACCCCCTGGTCGCTTGTAGCAGATCATCTCCCGACCCGTAGCCCATCGCTGAAAGGCGCAGACCGCGCATCAGCGATCGCGCAACCCGGCCCGGGATCCTATTCGTGGGTGGCTTCAGCGCTTCCGAAGACTGCGCATTCGATATGCGCGACGAGCAGACATCCATTAAGCGTTCCTTTCGCTTGCCTGCCCGCTCATCGGTTGGCGGTATGTCGAACGGTTTTGTCAGGCGTTCTGAGGCAGATCAAACTGTTGCCCTCTATTTTTGACGCGTATTTCTCGGCGTCATAGTATTGATCATAGGTAACATTTGATCGGCAACCATCGTGGCGTCCCTGCAAGCGAAACTCGCCACGCACCACTCCAAAGGAAACCCCTCATGCAAGCTGATGCACCCATGTCCGCCCACGAAAAACGCCTGCTGCATGACTTCCTGTACCGCCGTCCCAGGCATCTGACGACGGTGAACGGCCTCGTCGGCGCCATCGTTATCGCCCTGTTTATCTGGATGTTCCCCGAGAGCTTTGCGCACCTCGCGGTCGGCGGCCTGGGCGGCGCATTGATCGGCGTCTACTTCGAGCAGCGCCACATCCTGGAACTGCGCGGCATTTTCAAAAAAGCCTGTGCCGGCCATCCCGACGCCAGCCCCGCCGTGGACACAACAGCAAGAAACGGATAGATCGCCACCCCCGCCTTGCCTATGCTGGAACTCCGAACGACAACCAGCAAAGGAATCGGCAAATGAACGCATTATCAGGAAAAGTGGCGATTGTGACCGGGGCAAGTTCCGGTATCGGTTACGAGACGGCCAAGTTGTTCGCGCGCGAGGGCGCCAAAGTGGTGGTCAGCGCGCGCCGCCAGGCCGAATTGGACGCCTTGGTCGCCGAAATCGCCGGCGGCGGCGGCGAAGCGATTGCCGTGGCCGGCGACATCGCGCATGAAGACACCGCCCGCGCCCTGGTGGAAGTGGCCGTCGGCAGCTTTGGCGGGCTCGATATTGCCTTCAATAACGCCGGCATGACGGGCCAGGCCACGCCGCTGACCGAACTCTCTGTCGCCGACTGGAACACCATCCTGGCTACCAACCTGAGCAGCGCTTTTCTCAACGCCAAATACCAGATTCCGGCCATGCTCAAGCGCGGCGGCGGTTCCCTCATTTTCACCTCGACCTTCGTTGGCCACACGGTGGGCTTTCCGGGCATGGCCGCCTATGCGGCAAGCAAGTCGGGCCTGATCGGCTTGATGCAGGTGATTGCCGTCGAATATGGCGCGCAGGGCATCCGCGCCAACGCGCTGCTGCCGGGCGGCACCGATACGCCGATGGGGCGCGCGTTCGCCAATACGCCCGAAGCGCGCGCCTTTGTCGAAGGCCTGTATGTCCTCAAGCGCCTGGCGCAGCCGCAGGAAATCGCGCGCTCGGCGCTGTATCTCGCTTCCGACGCCGCCAGTTTCACGACCGGATCGAGCCTGATCGTCGATGGCGGAGTATCGATCAACCGGACGTAACATATTGCAGGATTGCCAACGCGGGCGCGCCGTGACAAGATGACTGTCCACTTCCTCCATCGAAAGGCGCGTCCCGCCATGTTTTTTTATCAATGCAGCGCATGCGGCGAGCTTCACGAAGGCATTCCCAGCTATGCCGCAATGGCCCCGCTCAGTTACGAACACGTTCCCGAAAGCGAACGCGCGGCGCGTTGCCAGCTGGGCAGCGACGATTGCGTGATCGACGGCAGCAGTTTCTTCGTGCGCGGCTGCATCGAGATTGCGGTCGAGGGCGAAGAAGAACCGTTCGTGTGGGGCGTGTGGGTGTCGCTGAGCGCGGCAAGCTACCAGGCATGGGTGGACGCTTACGAACTCGACAAGCGCGCACACATCGGCCCCTTTTTCGGCTGGCTCAATACCAGCCTGGCGCCGTATCCGGATCTGGGCAATTTCAAGACCCATGTGCACCTGCGCGACAACGGCATGCGTCCGATCATCGAGCTTGATCATACCGAGCGTGTGCTCTCGATCGAGCAGCGCGACGGCATCAGCCGCGCGCGCCTGGCCGAGATCCTCACCTTGATGAGGCACGGCCAGTAGACGCTTACTGCCTGGCGCGCAGCACTTCCAGCTCGGCGCGCAAGGCGCTGCGTTCGGCGTTCGAGGCGTCGAAGCGCGCCCGCAGTTCCTTGATTTCGGCCTCGAAATTGTCGCGCGCGGTCACCGCGCCGATCAGTTCCATCTCGGCCGTCAGGCGCGCATCCGACACGCTTGCCTGCGACGCCACATTGCGCTCGATTTGCGCGCGCAAGTCCACCAGCTGCTCGTTCTTGCCTTCGATGGCCAGCTGATCCTTCGCCTTGCCGACCAGCGCCTCGGTGGCCACCAGACGCGCATTGCGCAGCTCCATCGTCAGGCGCTGGATATCCTCGTCGCGCTCGGTCACGGTCGCCAGCGCCTGGTCGCGCGCGATGGTCATGCCGGTCAGCTGCGAACGCAGCTCGTCGCGCTCGGCTTCGAGCTGCTGGCTCGACGCCAGCAGGTCCGCCATGTCGCTCTCGGACTGCGCCAGCGCTTCGCGCACGCCAGCGCCAGCCTCATGCGCGAACTGCTGCGCCCAGTTGCCCAGGGCGCTGGCCACCGAGGGCGGAATCTCAGCCGAGGGCGGCGCCGGCGGCGTGGCCTCGCTGGCGCGCCATTCGATCAGATGCTGGTGAATCACGTTGGGCGAACCGGTGCCGAGCGCCGCGCGCACCGCGTCGATGCTGGCCCGCGTACCGTCTTCCTGCAAGCTGATGGCTGCCGCTGCAACCTCCTCGTAGGTAACTTCCTGACGTGCCATGGCATCTCCGGTATAGATCTCGTTGTCGATAGCTAACATCATACGCTGCCCGCCTCATCCGACGCGCACCCTTCTCCTTGTAGCGCATTCCCCACATTCGCGCCAGCGCTTCCATTGTTTTGACGTTTCCAGTAAAATCGAAATGAAGCTGCGCGAGCGCGCATTCGGCTCCCAACCCACCGACATCGGACTCTGGCATGAACATCCTGTTTCTCTGCACCGGCAACTCGTGCCGCTCGATCCTGAGCGAGGCGATCTTCAATCACCTCGCGCCCGAGGGGCTGCGCGCCATCAGCGCCGGCAGCAGGCCGGCCGGGCGGCTGCATCCGCTGGCCGTCGCCCTGCTGGCGCGCAAGGGCATCTCCACCGAAGGCTACAGCAGCAAATCGTGGGACGGCTTGCCCGTCGCGCCGGACATCGTCGTCACCGTCTGCGGCAGCGCCGCCGGCGAAACCTGCCCGGCCTACCTTGGCCCGGTATTGCGCTGCCACTGGGGCGTGGACGACCCCAGCCATGTCAGCGGCAGCGACGCGCAGATCGACGCCGCCTTCGAAGCGGCCTACGCCCTCATCCGTTCCCGCATCGAGGCCTTCTTGCGCTTGCCGCTGGAGCAGTTGCAACGCGATCCGGTCCGCTTCAAAACCGAGCTCGACCGCATCGGCGCCCTGCACGCCTGAACGCCGCAAGGATCATGCCGTGCTCGCCGCTTCCCTGATTTTCCTCGCCACCCTGGTCCTCGTCATCTGGCAGCCGCGCGGGCTCGGCATCGGCTGGAGCGCCGCCGCCGGGGCGCTTGCCGCCCTGCTGGCCGGCGTGGTCCAGCTTGCGGACATTCCCGTGGTCTGGCACATGGTGTGGAACGCCACCGGCACGTTTGTCGCCGTCATCATCATCAGCCTGCTGCTGGACAAAGCCGGCTTCTTCGAATGGGCCGCCCTGCACGTGGCGCGCTGGGGCAAGGGCAATGGCCGCCGCCTGTTCATCCTGCTGGTGCTGCTTGGGGCCGCCGTGGCCGCGCTGTTCGCCAACGACGGCGCCGCGCTGATCCTCACCCCGATCGTCATCGCCATGCTGCGCGTGCTGCGCTTCTCGGCGCGCGCTACCCTGGCGTATGTGATGGCGGCCGGCTTCATCGCCGACACAGCCAGCCTGCCGCTGGTGGTCTCGAACCTGGTCAACATCGTTTCGGCCGATTACTTCGGCATCGGCTTCGCGCGCTACGCGGCGGTGATGGTGCCGGTCAACCTGGTCTCGGTGGCGGCCACCCTGGGCGTACTGCTCTGGTTCTTCCGCAAGGACATCCCGGCCGATTACGACCTGGCGCAATTGAAGCGCCCGCAAGAAGCCATCCACGACCGCGCCACCTTCATCACCGGCTGGTGGGTGCTGGGCGCGCTGCTGGCGGGCTTCTTCTGGCTTGAACGCCTCGGCGTGCCGATCAGCGCGGTGGCCGCCGCCGGCGCCCTGCTGTTGCTGGTGGTGGCCGCGCGCGGCCACAAGATTTCCACGCGCGAGGTGATCGGCAACGCGCCGTGGCAGGTCGTCGTGTTCTCGCTGGGGATGTACCTGGTGGTCTACGGGCTGCGCAATGCCGGCCTGACCAGCTACCTGACGGCGCTCTTGAATCAGTGTGCGCAGTACGGCGTGTGGGGCGCCGCGGTGGGTACCGGCTTGATCACCGCCTTCCTCTCGTCGATCATGAACAACATGCCGACCGTGCTGATCGGCGCCCTCTCGATCGACGCCACCGCCAGCAGCGGCGCGGTGCGCGAAGCGATGATCTACGCCAACATCATCGGTAGCGACCTGGGGCCGAAAATCACCCCGATCGGCAGTCTCGCCACCTTGCTGTGGCTGCATGTCCTGGCCAGCAAGGATATTCGTATCTCGTGGGTGTATTATTTCCGCGTTGGCATCGTGCTGACCTTGCCTGTGCTGCTGCTCAGCCTGGCCGCGCTGGCGCTGCGCCTGTCGTAAATCCAAGCGCTGCTGGCCGCGCGACGCGCCTGCGCGACCAATCCCGACGCCCTCAGGCCCGCCTTGGGGCCCGCAGGGCCGGCCAGGCCCACAGCAGGCTGCCCACGGTCGCCAGCATCATGTCCTTGTGCGCATCCCATATATCGCCCTGCTGGCCGTTGTAGGCCTCGGCATCGTTGTCGGACAAGCTCATCGCGATGGCGAACTCGAACCATTCGTACCAGAGGCTGGTGACCATGACGGCCGACACCGCAATATAGAACGCCAGGCGCGTCGACAGGCCGCGCCGCGCCGTCAGGTACGAAATCGCCGCCGGGGTCAGGCACAGGCCGTACAGGAAGTGCACCAGCCGGTCGGCGTGATTGCGGGTCCAGCCGAAAGCCTGGTCGATGGACACGTCGAACAGCGCCCGTCCCCACGCATCGTAGGGCACATTCGAATACAGCCAGCGCGCCGCGATCGAATGCACCGACAGGAACACGGCAATGAGCAGGAAGTCGCGCCTGGTGATGCCCCAGCGCGCGGAAAACCTCCACAGCAGCGCAAAGCCGATCACCGTGAGGGAACTGTGCAGCGCCTGTTCCATCGGCCACGGCGGATTGATCCAGCTGGCGGCGAAGATGAGCAGCATGATGAAGGTGGAGATGCGCTTGGACGGAATCATAGGCGTGAGAAGGAATTGAACAAGAACCAGCCCGTGCCGGCGGTTCGCTACCGACGCTATGGTATGCGATGCGGCGGCACTTCTTGTCGAGAATATTTTCCCGGCGCTTCGGTTATGATCGTTTTCCATCTTCACCCATCGACCCGACCATGCATCTGCGCCGCCTGACTCCTTCCGATGCATCCGCGTACCAGTCGCTGCGCCTGGCCGCCCTGCGCGAAAGCCCCACCGCGTTCAGTTCCAGTTACGAGGACGAGTGCGATACGCCGCTGTCCACGATTGAAGCGCACATGGCGCCGGACTCCGGTCGCAACCGCTTCGGCGCCTTTGACGGCGAGGCCCTGGTCGGCGTCGTCGGCGTGGGGCGCGAGGGCGCGGCCAAGCTGCGTCACAAGGCCTTCGTGGGCGGCATGGTGGTGGCCCCGGCGTGGCGCAACAAGGGCGTCGGCCGCCAGCTGCTGGCGCACGCGCTGGCCTTCGCCGACGCCATGCCAGGCGTGCGCCAAGTCACGCTGACCATCACCGCCGGTAACGCCGCGGCGCTGGCGCTGTATGCCTCCATGGGATTTCGCGTATTCGGGCAGGAGCCGCGCGCGCTGTGCGTCGACGGCGTTTTTTACGACACCATCTACATGCTGCGCGAGGCCGGCGCGCCCTGAGCGCCGCACCGTTTCACCACAGGTGCGTTTGAAGATCGATGCGCGCCAGCGGCGCCTTGCTGGCCATGAGTTCATTGGCCCGGTACGGCGGCCCATGAAAAATGTTGAAGACCAGCTTGTGATAGACCCAGGTCTCCTCCTGCGCCACGCGAAAATTGGCGACGATGCGTACCCAGTTGTTCGCTTCCAGCAGCACGCTGGAGACGGCTTTCCTCGGCCTGCGCTGCGCCGCATATCCAAAGAAATCGACGTGCGCGCCCGCATCATCGAGCTCTATCGCCAGTGGAAAGCGCTCCTGATACTGCTGGGCGAACCGCACCACCGGCGCCGCGCGCCGCATGGCGAATTGCTGGGACTCGTGGAACGTCGCCAGGTGCAGCAGCAGCGCATCGTCCAGCGCGCAGTCGGGCACCGGCACCCGCTCCGGCACGGCATTGCGCGCGCTTGATCCGGGCGCACCACGCGAGGCGCCGCTCCATACTGTGTCGATTACCTGGATCAGTGTCTGCACGCGCGGTCCGCCATGGATGAATGTGTGATGCGATTCTAGCGCATGGCCTTCCTTTTCCGGAGCGGCATCGCGCCACGCGGTAAGATGGCGGCCAACCCTTCCCGCTCATGAAAGAAGCACCATGTTCGATCCACTGAACGGCGCGATCGTCTCACTGGGGGCCGCCATCGCCGCCACCGGCCTGTTCGCCGACCGCTGGCAGCCAAAGCCCGAGTCGATGCTGCAAACCTACGCGCCTGGCAGTCACATGCCCGCGTCCTATTGCCCCGAGCGGCCGGAAGAAGCGGTGCTGGTAACGTCCGTGTATCCGGCCGTGATCCTGGTGCTAGGCATCTGCGTCGGGATGGCGCTGTTCACCGGCTTCCGGTACCTGTTCTCCTACGCCTGAAGCGCCGCGCCACAGCATGGATACCGTCACGTTCATCGGCTATTTTCTGGCCGCCCTCGCCGTCCTCATGGCCGTCGTGTTCGCGTTCCAGCTGCGCCAGTGCTGGCGGTCGCTATCGTGGCCATCGGCGGTGGCCGTGATTCTTACGTCCAGGACGACGAAACTCGACGAAGACGATAGCTACGACCTTGCCGTCACTTACGCATACCGCGTCGCCGGCTGCGATCATGTCGGCACCCGCATGCGCTTTACGGGCACGAACGTACTTTCCCAGCGCAGCCTCACGAAGCTGACCCGCAAATACGCCCCGCACGCGGTCGTCCATGTCTACTACAGCCCTGCAAGACCCGGCGAATCGGTACTGGAACCGGGCTTCACGTGGAGCCTCCTCTGGCCCCTGTTCTGGCTCATCATGTTGACCGGGCTTGCATGGCATCAGTTGCGGTGAATGCGCCGCTTCGCTACACCCGCAGCGCATCCGACGCCATCATGCGCATCGCCAGCCACGCATGGCGCGCCACGGCCGCCAGCGCCACCGCCACGGTCGACGCCAGCGCGAACAGCAAGGTCCAGTAGCCGATCGGCGCGTGTTCGACGTAGGTGGCCAGGTAGCGCTCTATCGCGAGCGCCGCCAGCGGCAGCCCGATTGCCGCCGCCACCAGCATCAGGGCGCCGATCTCGCGCACCACCAGCAGGCCAATGGCGGCCGGCCTTGCGCCATGCAGTTTGCGCAGCACGATCTCTTTCGCGCGCCGCTGCACCGTGTGCGCCGACAGCACATAGGTACCGAAAGCGGCAATCGCCAGCGCGATGCAGGTGCCGATGGCAAGCAGCTTGGCCACGCGCGCGTCTTCCGCGTAATTGAGCGCCAGGATTGCGCCGGCCCGCTGCGTCCTGATCATCGCGTCCGGAAAATACGCCGGCCAAAGGCGCCGCACCGCCGCCTCCACCGGCGCCATCTCGCCGCTGGCGCGCACGGAAAGCGTCATCCCGGCGGTCCACAGTTCGTACGCCATCGCATGCGGGGTTTCGCGCAGCGACTGGAAGCGCAGCTCCGGCGCAATGCCGACCACGCGCTTTTCGATGGTCTTGTTATCGAAGCCGGTAAACAACAGCGTTTGTCCCAGCGCCGCTTCGGGCGTGGCAAATCCCAGCTCGCGCGCGGCGATCGCGTTGAGCACCAGCGGCACCGGGTCGTCTTCCTTGTCGGTGCGCGCCGAAAACAGCCGTCCCGCGCGCGGCGCAATGCCGTACTGCTCGAAAAACGCCGCGCTGACCGACTTCATTTGCATCGACGCGCTGATCCCGCCCGGGCGCTTGAGGTCGCGCAGCCACGACACCTGGTGGCGCCCGACCGCGTCTTCCGAGATGGCGCTGCCGGCCACCCCCGGCTGGGCCGACAGGGCCGCGATGAAGCTGCGCGCCCGCGCGCTCTCGCGCACCGTGTCCGGCAGGTCGACGATCAAGAGCGGGGCCGGATCGAAGCCCGGCGAGACGCGCATGGCGAACGCGGTTTGCCAGGCGATGGCCAGGGTGATGCTGGCCAGGCCCATCGCAGTGGCCACCTGCACCACCGTCAGCACGCGCCGCAGCTGCATGCCGCGCACCGATTCGCTGTCGCCGCGCCCGGCCAGCACCACGCCCGGGCGCACGCGCAGCGCAATCGACGCGGGATAAACCGCCGTCAGCGCACCCAGCGCCACGCCCAGCACCAGCGCCGCGCCGATATTGGCGGCCGAGAGCATGCCATCGAGCTTGCGCTCGACCAGCTGCGCGAACAGCGGCAGCGCCAGCCACGCCAGCAGCAGCCCGAGGCCGGTCGCCAGCAGCGCCACCAGCATCGACTCGGCCAGCATCTGCAGCACGATCTGGCGCATGCCCGCGCCCAGCACCTTGCGCATGGCCACCTCGCGCTGGCGCCCCAGCACGCGCACCACCGCCAGGTTCACGTAATTGATGGCGGCCATGGCCAGGATCAGCGCCGCCATCGCGCCCAGCGCGGCGATCACCACCCGGCTGCCACGCTCGCCGGCGGCGCTGATCTCGTTCTGGCCGACGTCGCGGTCGAAGTAAGCGTCGCGCAGCGGCGACAGTGCCACATCCATCACCTTGCGCTTGCCGAGGCGCTGCCTGGTTTCGGGCGGTATGTCCTGCACTCCCGGCGACTGGTCCACCGCCTGCTGCAGCGCGGCGGTCAAGGCTGGCACCGAGGCGCCCGGATCGACCCGCACCAATACCTTGCCCCACCAGCCGGCTTTACCGGTCGCCATCTCCTCTTTCACATGCGCCTCGGCCAGCACCGAGCGCACGCCCACCAGCACCTCGAACGGAATGGTGGTGTTGGCGCCGGGAGTGCGCAGCACCGCCGCTACACGCAGTAGATTGCCCTCGACCAGCATGGTGCGTCCGATGGCATCGGCCGTGCCGAAGTGGCGCAGCGCCGCTTCTTCGGTGATGGCAAAACCTTCCGGCTGCTCCAGTGCCAGCGTGAGGTTGCCGCGCAGCGCCTGCAAACCCAGGATCTCGGCGAAGCCCGGCATCACGGTCAGCCCGTCCATTGCATGCAGCTGGCCGTCGATGCGCGCCGTCAGGCCCATGATGCGCGGCCGGGTCGGAATGTAGGCGGTCGAGGCCAGCACGCCGGGAGCGCGCGCGGCGGCCAGGCGCAGCAGCATCGGCGCCTGGTCGAACCACGGCGACTTGGGATCGACGTTGAAGCGCTGCTTGACGATGTAGACATGATCGGCGCCCGGCACGCCGGCGTTGTACTGCCACGAATAGCGCACGAAGCCGAGCAGCAGCAGGGCGGCCGCAGAGCCCACCCCCAGTCCGGCAATGACAACCAGCGAATACGCCGGGTCCTTGAGCAAGGTGCGCCAGCCGATGCGAAAATCTCTCAGTGTCATCATGGCCGCCTCACGCCGTCTGCATGGCATCGACCAGGATGCGCCCGTCCAGCAGGCGCAAGCTGCGCGAGGCCTGCGCCGCGTGCGCCGGCGAGTGCGTGACCATCACGATGGTGGTGCCTTCGGCGTTAATCTGGCGCAGCAGGCGCATCACGTCGTCGCCATGCGCGCTATCGAGGTTGCCGGTCGGTTCATCGGCCAGCAGCAGCGCCGGGTTGGCCACCAGCGCGCGCGCGATCGCCACGCGCTGCTGCTGCCCGCCCGACAATTGCGACGGCCGGTGCCTGGCGCGGTGCGCCACGCCCAGCTTGTCGAGCATCGCGCCGACGCGCTCGCGCCGTTCCCTGGCCGGCACGTTCATGTAGTCGAGCGCCAGTTCCACGTTCTCGGCCACCGACAATTCTTCGATCAGGTTAAAGCTCTGGAAGATGAAGCCGATGCGCCCGCGCCGCAGCTTGTTGAGCTGCGCTTCGCGCCAGCCGGCTACGTCCTGGCCGTCGAACCAGTACTCGCCGCTGTCGGGCGTGTCGAGCAATCCCAGCACCGACAGCAGGGTCGATTTGCCGCAACCGGACGGCCCGGTGATGGACACGTATTCGCCGGCATCGATATCGAGCGTAATGCGGTCGAGTGCCGTGGTGCGCACGTCGCCGCCCTGGAACGTTTTGCTGACGTTTTGCAGCTTGAGCATGCCGTCCTTCCGGTGTGGTGTGGGGTGGTTCATTGTGTCATCTCCGCGTCGATCCCATGTGAAAAAGTCTATTCCGTCAATTGCAGCCGAGCCGCCTTGCCGTATGCCGCATACGACGAGACGATCACCCGCTCCCCGGGCGCCAGGCCGCCCAGCACCTCGACCTGGCTGTGGCTGCGGCGCCCGCTGCGCAGGGCGCGCCGGGTGGCCGTCTTGCCATCCTGGTCCAGCACATACACCGCCACGCCGCCGCTGTCGTTGATATACGCGTCGTTCGGCAGCAGCAGCGCGTCGCTGGCGCCGCCCAGGGTCACCAGCGCGTCGGCCGCCTGGCCGGGAGCGAGCGTTGCGCCCTGGCCGCCGGCGAACGCCAGTTCCAGCGTAAAGCGGCCCTCCTTGATCTGCGGGTAGATGCGGCTCACCGTCAGCGCATGCGCGCGCCCGTCGATGGTGGCCGTGCCCTGGCGCCCCACGGCTACCCGGTTCAGGTAATACTCGTCCACCTGGGCCGTCAGCTTGAACCGGTCCACGTCGTCGATGCGGCCCAGGTGCTGGTCCGGTTTCACGGTCTCGCCCACCTGCAGATGAAAATCGGTCAGGCGGCCCGACACCGGCGCGCGCACCGCCAGCGCGTCGATGGTGGCGTTGACCAGTTGCAGGCCCGCTTCCAGGCGGCCGATGGCCTGTTCCATCTGGCGCACCGCGTCGCGCTGGGTCGTAGCCTCGCTCCTGTAGCCGGCCTTGTCGCTCTGGTACAGGCGGCGCTGCTGCGCCACGCGGTCCAGCGAATCTTCCAGCGCGGTGGGCGAGACGAAGCCCTGCTGCGCCAGCGCCGCGCTGCGCGCGTGCTGCTTTTCGGCCAGCGCCAACGCGAACGCCAGCTCGGCGCCGCGCCGTTCGCGTTCCATGCGGCTCGCTTCGAGGGCGATGCGCAGGTTGGTCAGGTTCGAAATCTGCTGCGCGTGCTCGGCCTCGCGCGCCAGCAGGTCCAGCCGGCGCTGCGGGTTCGACAGCCGGAACAGCACCTCGCCCTTGTCCACCAGTGCGCCGTCGCGCGCGAAGATTTCTTCCACCCGCCCCGATTCGACCGCGTCGAGCATCACCGAATGCAGCGGCGCGGCGGTGGCGCGCAGGGCCACGTCGTCGCGGAACACGCCGCGCGCCACGGTGGCGATGCGGGCGTCGGCACGCGCCACCTGCAAGCCGCGCGGGATCTGCTGCCATAGCGCCGCCGCCCCTGCCGCCAGCGCCAGTGCGACGGCGGCAGCGGGCAGCCAGCGCCTGGCGCGCCGCCGTGGCTGCGGCTGGTCCATGGCGGCGCCGCTGCTGCGTTCGGGTTCTGGGGCGATCGGAACAATCATGGCGACTCGGCTTGTGACGTAATGCGGGAACTGATCGCAACATCCGTGCCATGCGCACCGCAGGGGCGGATGAACGTGCGCCTCGGTGCAAGCGTGCGCAATCGCACAGCACAGGTGTTCGATTCCGGACACCTTGTCCGTTTCGGTTGGTGGCGCCGGCATGCTGCTGCTAGAATCGGCGCACCCGCTTTCATCCATCCCGCCATGGCCGACCACCCCGCCCGCATCCTGATCCTCGACGACGACGCCGACGTGGCCTACGCCGCCGCCCTGGTGCTGCGCGGCTGCGCGGGCAAGGCAGCCACGCTGGCTGATCCGCGCCAGCTGGCGCGCCACCTGCAGGACGGCGTGCCCGAGGTGGTGCTGCTCGACTTCAATTTCACGCCCGGCCGCACCGACGGCGCCGAAGGCCTGGCGGTGCTCGACCAGTTGCGCGCGCTGCCCGACCCGCCGCTGGTGATCGTCATGACCGCGTACGCCGATGTGGCGCTGGCGGTCGAGGCGATGAAGCGCGGCGCCAGCGATTTTTTAACCAAGCCGTGGGATAACGCACGCCTGCTGGCGGTGGTGCAAGGCGCGCTGGCGCAACGCGCATCGCCGGCCGCCCCGGCCGCCCCAGGCGATCCGCTGATGGGCGACTCGCTGCCCATGCGCCAGCTGCGCGCCCTCATCGCCAGCGTCGGCCCGACGCAGGCGAACGTCATGGTGCTCGGCGAGAATGGCGTGGGCAAGGAACTGGCCGCGCGCGCGATCCACCTGGCCTCGCGCCGCGCCGCCGGCCAGTTCCTCGCGGTCGACATGGGCAGCCTGCCCGAAGCGACGCTCGAGAGCGAATTGTTCGGCCACCGCAAAGGCTCGTTCACCGATGCCCGTAGCGACCGCGCGGGGCGCTTCCAGGCGGCGTCCGGCGGCACGCTGTTTTTGGATGAAATCGGCAACCTGGCGCTGGGCGCGCAATCGAAGCTGCTGACGGCGCTGGAGCGGCGCGAAGTCACCCCGCTCGGCGCCGACCGTCCGCAAGCGATCGACGTGCGCATCGTCAGCGCCACCAATCTCGATGAGGCCAGGCTGTATGACGCGCAGATGTTCCGGCCCGACCTGCTGTTCCGGCTCAACACCATCGTCCTGCGCGTGCCGCCCCTGCGCGAACGGCGCGCCGACATCCCGGCCCTGCTGCGCCACTACCTGGCGCACTACCGCGCCTTGTACGGCAAGGCGCAAGGCAGCATCGCGCCCGATGCGTTCGACGCGCTGTGCGCGCACCACTGGCCGGGCAATGTGCGCGCGCTGCGCCACGCCTGCGAGCGCGCGGTGATCCTGGGCCAGCCGGGCAATTACGCACTGGCCGATTTCGGCCTGCACGGCGGCGAGCCGGCCAGCGTGGCGAGCGTACGCGCGGCGGGCACCGACATGCTGGCCCTGGACACCATCGAGCGCGACGCGGTGGCCGCCGCCATGGCGCAGGCGCGCGGCAACATCAGCCATGCCGCCATCCTGCTCGGCATCAGCCGCGCCGCCCTGTACCGCAAGCGCAGCAAGCATGGCCTGTGACGCCGCAACGCGCCGCATGGTCTGGGCCGGGGCGGCGCTGCTCGGCGCCGCCGCCGCCGGCGCCGGCGCGCAGGGGGCGGTGCTGTCGCTGGCGACGGCGGCCAGCGCGGCTGCGGCGCTGCTGGCCGTGGGCCTGATCCGGCACGGCCTGTCGTCAAGCGTGGTGGCGCCGCTGGAAGTCGCGGTCGGCGCGCCGCACGACCAGCAACTGCTGGCAGCGCGCGTGCTGGCGCTCGAATCGCAGCTCGAGCATGCGCCGATCGCCCTGTTTCGCATTGATAGTGTCCACAGTGCCGAGCCTCTTAACGCCAATGCGCGCCGCCTGCTCGCGCCTGGGCGCGCCAGCGACCTCGATGCCTTGCGCCGCACTTTGGCCGCCCTTGCGCCAGGGCGGCGCAGCATGATCGACGTCGACACCGAACGGGGCGTCGAGCGCGCGCTGGCCACGGCCAGCACCTTGAGCATCGAAGGCCAGCCGCAACGGCTGGTGGCGCTCACGCCGATGGAAAACGAACTCGCCGCCGAGGCCATGCAGGCCTGGCAAAGGCTGGTGCACGTGCTCACGCACGAGATCATGAACTCGCTCACGCCGGTCGCTTCGCTCTCGCACAGTGCACGCGACATGGTGCAGGGGGTGCGCGCCAGCCTGCCGCCCGATGTGGCGGACGACCTGGCGACCGCGCTCGACGCCATCGGCCGCCGCGCCGCCAGCCTGACCCATTTCGTCAGCGGCTACCGGGCGCTGGCCAGCGTGCCGCAAGCGGCCCCGCAGCGGGTGGTGGTGCAGGAGATGTTTGCGCGGCTGTCGGCCCTGATCGCCCCGGCGTGGCAGGCGCGTGGCGGCAGCGCCGATTTCCGGGTGGAGCCCGGATCGCTCGAACTGATGGCCGATGCGGGCCAGCTGGAGCAGGCGCTGGTGAACCTGTTGCAGAACGCGGCCGAAGCGAGCGCGCAGCAGGTCACGGTGAGCGCCAGACTGGCGCGTGGCGGGCGCCTGCGCATCGAGGTCTGCGACAATGGCCCCGGCGTGCCGGACGAGGTCATCGCCGATATCTTCACGCCCTTTTTTTCCACCAAAAGCAAGGGCAGCGGGATCGGCCTGGCGATGGTGCGCCAGCTGGTGCACCGCAATGGCGGCGCGGTGCGGTATGCCAAGTCGATCGGCGGCGGCGCGCGCTTTATCATCACTTTTTGACTGTCGCTATGAACGATTCGCAGCGCCAGGCATGCATCGGCGAGCTACTGCAAACCTGGAAGCGGGCCGGCGACGCGTCTCGCCCGCCCAGCGTCTGGATCGCCGAGCACGGGGCCGTTGCGCTTCCCTACTCGGAATACAACTACCCTTCTCCTGTGCTCAACGCATGGCTGCTCGATGACCATGGCGTGACAAGGCGCGACCCGCAGGAGTACGTCCGTTTCATGACGGTGCAATCGGGGCGGCATTGGGCGTGGGGAGCGCCGCCGCCCGGTATCTTCAGCAACACGGGGCGGCGTCCGATTGGCCTGGCGGGCTTTGCGCCGGTCGCCGGGACCGATCTCATTACCCTGCATGTCATGTGGGGAGGCTTGTGGGGACAAGGATCGCATTACCGCTACGATGCGCAGGCCGGCGCGCTCGCATGGGTGGCGGACCTCTGGCTGTCCTGATGGCGCGCAGCGTCGCCGGCCCCGTGTAGAATCCGGCTTGTGCGATCGGCACGCATCAACCACACAAGGAAATCGTGAAGTCTATTCACCTCAAACTGGGCATCGCCGCCCTGTGCGTCAGCGCCGGCGCGGCGTACTGGTACTACTCCCCGCTGATCGCGCTGCACCAGATGCGCACGGCGGCCCACGATTACAATGCCGAGAGCTTCAACGCGCGTGTCGACTATCCACGCCTGCGCGAGAGCGTCAAGACGCAGCTGAACGCCGTCATGAACGAGCAGGCCAAGCCAAAAGACAGCGGCGGCGGTGCGGATTTCGGCAAGATGCTGGGCATGGCTTTCGCCGACAAGATGGTCGATGCCATGGTCACTCCCGAATTCGTCATGGGGGCAATGAAGCGGGGCTCGATCGAGCCACGCCGCCCCGGCGCGGACAAGGACGAACCGGCCAAGCCCGACCCCAAGTACACGTCCGAGCGCGTCGGCTTGAACAAATACATCATGCACGTGGAGAACGAGCGCGGCGAGCGCGGCCTGTCGCTGGTGATGGAACGGCACGGCTTCGCATCGTGGAAGCTGGCGGAGGTGCGCTTGCCCACACCCGCCGCCGCGCCCGACTAGCCGCTTACGGCGCGATCCAGGCGTCCTGCCAGTTGGCGCCCACGCCCGGCTCGTAGTGGGTCGACGCCGCCGTCCACTGCGCACACCAGCCGCTGTACGGGAACGGCTTGCAGGTGTAGACCTTGCCGTTCTTCGGCTGCAGCACGCGGGTGCCGGCCTTGTAGCTCGCCAGCGATGCCGGGAACACGTGCTCGTAGGCCGCGTTGCCGCCGTCTTCCGTCAAGGTCAGCGGGAAGGTCTTCTGCAGCACCGCGCCGCCATCCTTGACCACCGCCTTGAGCACCAGCTGGTGCGCACCCGCCTTGGGCGCATTCAGGTTGACGGCCAGCGCCGCGCTGTTGTTGTTCAGCGGCGCCGTGGCAAAGCCTTTCGATACGCCCGCCTGGTCGTATACATAGGCGCTGACTTCCATGTCGGCATTGGCGCTGACGCTGAAGTTGATCGCCAGCTCGCCGCCCTTGATCGCATACGAGGTGCGCAGGTCGCTCACGGTAAATTCCGCCGGCGGCGGCGTCTGGTCCTTGTTGATCTGGACTTCGACCCGGGTCAGCGCGCTACTCGTTTTTGCGTACACCGTGTTCTGCCCGTACACCGGGGTGATCTTGCCGTCCGGGCCCAGCTGGCCCGCATGCAGCAGCGGCTGTTCGGCGTTCACGCGCGTGGCCAGCAGGTAGGCCCAATTGTTGCGCAAGCCGTCGCTGGCGCTGTTGATGGTGACCTTGGTTTGCAGCTCCGGTTTTTCGCCGGCGGCGTCGAACACGCGCGTGGCCACGCTGTCGCCCACGGCCAGGTCGACCGATGGATAGATCGCCCCGCGGTCGGTCCATTCCGGCACCGGCACCGTCGGGCCATCCTTGAACAGCACGTCGACCATATTGTAGAAACTGTTCGGCGTATCGCCGATTTCCCATACCCCCAGGATCACCTGGTAGCCAGTGCGCGCAGGCACCGTGCAGTTGTGGCTGACCTGCGCCGGCGGCTGGCGGTTGCCGCCGTCAATCACGCAGAACGGGGTCAGGTCGAACGAGGCGCGCGTGAGCTTCTGGTTCGGGTTCCAGCCGCTTTTTGTGATGTAGTAGCGCCAGTTGCGGGTGGCGTGGTTGGCCGTGAACTGCCACTTGAAGACGTTGGCGCCGGCCGTCATCGGGCGCTTGGTCCAGCGGCTGCTGGTCTGTTCATTGAGTTCGCCGAACTGCGCCAGCGCGGCCGAGGCGATCACGCCGTCGGCCGGTCCCTGCGCCGGAAAACCGGAGGGCGCTTCCAGGCTTTGCGGTTCCCATTGAATGGCGCCGCAGGCGCTGTTGCCGCCTTGCTTGCACAGCAGGTTGCGCGACTCCGGCTGGGTGATGTAGCCGTGGGCGATGGCACTGGCGCTGCATAACAGCGCGCAGGCGCCGGCGATGGTGGTAAGAGTTTTCATGTTGAGGTACCTTTCGGGCGGGACGACATCGGGAAGCACGCAGGTAGGCGGACCAGCCGATAGTGCGCGCTCGCTTGCGGTGCAAAAGGCGTCAGGATGATGGCCGTCAAATTGGTAGTCAACTGGTTTTCGAAATTGCCCCTGTAGGCAATACCAGTGCGTAATGGAAGCTTATGTTGCAAGGGTAAGGCCCAGGACGCGGACAGCTTGACCTGGGCCTGTGTCTGCCGCACGATCGGCGCAAGAAAAGTTATAAATTTATTAATTAAATGGTTTCATAATCGCGTGCCTTGAATGTTGCAACCGATAAAAACCACCCTGGAGAGCCGATGACATTATTTTCTGCCACGTTCAGCGTTTGCCTGGCTTGATCCGCCTGCGGCGGCGATGCCGGCCCTGCTGCGCCCGCCGCCGCCGTCGATGTCATTCCCGCGCCGCCGTTGGCGAACCAGGTGGACGCGAGCATGAGCGGCACCGGCACTGATTCCGGCTGGTCCGAAAAAACCAGCGGTACCGATGTGAGCCAATTGAGCAAGCTGGCCAGGTTCCCGTTCGGGGTCTTGCTCGCCTGCCCGGCGCGGCAGGCGGTCATCAAGACCTGTTTCAGCCAGCTCACGGCGGGCAATCTCATGAAGATGAGTTATCTGCATCCGGCCGGATACCGATACCTTCACCCAGGCCGACGACGTTGTGAAGTTCGCCAGGAACAATGGCAAAACCCTGCACGCGCACGCCCTGATCTGGCATGCCGATTATCAGGTGCCGGCCAGAGCGCGCGGCGGCGTAACTGCTGACTTGGCCGACAAAGCTTGCACCAATACCTGAACAGATGCCCAGGAAGGTAGGCGCAGTCCGGGCTTTTGGCGCGCCGCCCCCGCATTTTATGCATACCAATTTTTTTGGCCAAAAAAGTGGTATTAGCCTCGCCGGCGCGGCTGGCGCGGTTTTTGCCGACATTTTTGCCGCGGCGCGCTTAGCGCTCGGTGGCCGAGAGGGTAAAGATCTCGACGCCGCTCGCGGTCACCGCCACCGAGTGCTCGAACTGGGCCGACCATTTGCGGTCCTTGGTCACGGTGGTCCATTTGTCGGGCAGCACCGTCACCTGGTGGGTGCCGACGTTGACCATCGGTTCGATCGTGAAGATCATGCCCGGTTCGAGCACGATGCCGGTGCCGGGGCGGCCGTAGTGGGTCACCTGCGGCGTATCGTGGAACACCTGGCCGATGCCGTGCCCGCAAAAATCGCGTACCGACGAAAAGCCCTGCGCCTTGATATAGGTGTCGATGGCCGAGCCGACGTCGCCCAGGGTGGCGCCCGGACGCACCGTGCGCACGCCCGTCATCATCGCCTCGTAGGCCGAGCTGACCAGGCGCTTGGCCAAAATCGAGACCGCGCCCACTTCGAAGGTGCGGCTGGTGTCGCCGAACCAGCCATTGAGCTTGGGCGTGACGTCGATGTTGACGATGTCGCCCTCGCGCAGGATTTTTTTGTCGGACGGGATGCCGTGCGTGACCACGTGGTTCACCGAAATACAGCTGGCGTGCTTGTAGCCGTGGTAGTCGATGGTGGCCGGAATGCTGCCGGCGGCGCGCATGAATTCTTCGCACAGGGCGTCGAGTTTGGCGGTCGAGACGCCGGCCCGCACGTGCGGCGCGATGAAGTCGAGCGTGTCGGCGGCCACGCGGCCGGCCGCGCGCATGGCTTCGAAGCCCGCCTCGTCGTACAGGGGAATCGGTTTGCCGTGTTCTGTCTGGGTGGAGTAGCGCATGGGGTTTCTCAGTGAGGTGTGGCGGCCAGCGCATCGACGGCGTCGTGCGCGGCGCGCAGGATCGCGTCGAGCGTGGCGGGAATCGCCTTGTTCTGGGCCAGGTAGGGTTTGACGATGGCGATCGGAGCGTCGATCAGCATGAAGCGCAGCGTGTGCGCCGCATCGTCGCCGTCGGCGCGGCGGCGCAGCAGGCAGCGCTCGAAACAGGCGTCCAGGCGCGCCTGCTCGGCTTCGAGCAGCTCGGACAGTTCGGGCGAGAGCGGCGCGCCCAGGTCCGGGCAGTCTTCGTACTGCAGCAGGAAGCGCGCGTACACCGGCTTGCTGCGGCACCAGTCGAGCAGCGCCGCCACCGGTATCCAGGTGTCTTCTTCATCCCAGTGGCGCGCCACCTGCTCGCGGAAATCGGCCTTGACCGTCAGCCAGGCATGCGCCAGCAAGGTGCTGCGCGAATCGAAGCGGTGATACACCGATCCGATCGGCGCGCCGGCCTTGACGGCGATGGCCGACATCGACACCGAGCCGATGCCGCAGGCGGCGGCAATGCAGATGGCGCCGTCGATGAAGGTGTGTGCGTTGTATTTAGCTAGTCTGACCATTCAAATAGAATATAGATTCTATTTGAGTTCGTCAAGCAGCCCGTTTCAACGGGAGCACTATTGACAGATATTTAATGAGCCCGCAAAATCCGCAGTCTTGTACAGGTGAATAGGCAGCTCCCGATGAAAATGCTGATCAAACGTGTGGTGCGCAGCATGGCGGGATTGCCCGTGCTGGGGCGCTTGATCCGGATCGCCGTGGCCGTGGCGCGCCTGCCCTACGAAAACGAGCGGCGCGACGCCTTTGCGCGCGAACAGCTGCCGATGCTGCTCAAGAACATTGCCGACTTGAACGCCCGCGTGCTGGCCGTCGAGCGCGATCCCGCCAACCTGGCCGAATCGACTCCGGTCGCCCTGCGCATGATGGCGCGCGAACTGGCGGCGCTGCGCGAGCGTATCGACCAGCTGGAGGCCGGGCTGCGTTCATGATCACCTTTTCGATCGTGATCAACACCCTCGACCGCGCCGGCCTGCTGCAGGAAACGCTCGAGAGCCTGTGCCGCCTGCGCTACGCCGGGCAGTTCGAAGTCATTGTCGTCAACGGCCCGTCGGCCGACCATTCGGAACAGGTGATCGCCGCCTGGCTGGGGCGCATCCGGGCGGCGCGCTGCCCGATTCCCAACCTGTCGGTGTCGCGCAATATCGGCATCTGCATGGCCGCCGGCGACGTGGTCGCGTTCATCGACGACGACGCCATTCCCGAACCCGAGTGGCTCACCCAGCTGGCCGCCGCCTATGACGACGATGGCGTGGGCGGCGCCGGCGGACGCGTGCTCGACAGCAGCGGCACCACCTACCAGTACCACTACGCCAGCGCCAACCGGGTGGGCGATGTCGACATCAGCCACCGCGCGGACACCCCGCAGCTGTGTTTTCCGGGCTCGCGCCAGTTCCCGTATCTGCAGGGGACCAACGCCTCGTTCCGCCGCTCGGCGCTGCTGGAAGTGGGCGGCTTCGACGAGGAGATCGAGTATTTTCTCGACGAGACCGACGTCTGCTGCCGCCTGGTCGACGCCGGCTACCTGCTCAGGCAACTGGAGCACGCCTACGTGCACCACAAGACCGCGCCCAACGGCGTGCGCGATGCCGCCCAGATGCCGCGCGCGATCTACCCGATCATCAAGAACACCATCTACTTCTCGCTCAAGCACGGCCTGGACTACGACACGCGCGAGCACATCGACGCCCGTAACCGCGACAAGGCCGACTCGCACCGGCGCCACCTCGACTACCTGATCGCCAACGGCAGCGTGCCCGAAGAACGGCGCGCCGTTTTCGAGACCGAATGCGCGCGCGCCTGGAACACCGGCACGCGGCACGGCCTGGCGCCGGTCGCCGGCGGCATCGATGCCGACAAACTCGCGCGCTGGCAGGGCGCGTTCCTGCCGTTCGCCACCATCGGCGCCGCGCAGCCCATGACCGTGGCGCTGGTCTCGCGCGACTACCCGCCGAATCACCGCGGCGGCATCGCCACCTTCAGCCGCGACTTGGCCGAAGCGCTGGCCGCCGAAGGCCACCAGGTGCATGTGATCGCCGAAAGCGCCACCTACAGCCGGGTCGAGCTGGTCGGTGGCGTGTGGGTGCACCGGGTTGCGCTGGGCCAGCACGCGCTCCCGTACGAGGCGTTTGAGCGCGCCATCCCGCAAGAGATCTGGAACTGGTGCGCCACCGCGCTGGCGGAAGCGCGCCGCATCGCCAGCCGGCGTCCGCTCGACCTGGTCGAAGCGCCGATCTGGGATGCCGAAGGCGCGGCCTTTTTGCTCGATGGCCAATGGCCGCTGGTCACCAGCCTGCATACGACCCTGCATTTTTCGCTGCAGGGCCGCAGCGAGCTGCGCGACGATCCGGCCTGGATGGCGCGCTTCGGTACGCCCATGCTGGCGCTCGAAAAAGAACTCATGCAGCGTGCGCAGGCGATCCGCGCCAACAGCGCCGCGATCCGGCGCGACATCGAACAGGCGTACGATTTCCGCTTCGACGACGCCAGCCTGCGCCTGGTGCCGCTGGGGATGCCCGACGTGGCGCCGGCAAGCGCGCCGCCGCCGGCGCGCGCCGACGGCGCCATCACCGTGCTGTTCGTCGGCCGGCTGGAAGCGCGCAAGGGCATCGACGTCTTGCTGGCGGCGATCGATCCGGTGCTGGCGCAGCATCCGCAGGTGCGCTTTCGCATCCTCGGCGACGATACGCTGCTCATGCAGGGCGCGCAGCTCAGCTACAGGGAACACTGCCGCCAGGGCGGCCAGCTGGCGCGCTGGGGCGAGCGCGTGAGCTTCGAAGGCCGCGTCGACGACGCCACCCTGCGCGCCGCCTACCGCGACTGCGATATTTTCGTCGCTCCCAGCCGCTACGAGTCGTTCGGCCTGGTGTTCGTCGAAGCCATGCGCGAGTCGCGCCCGGTGATCGGCTGCGCCGCCGGCGGCATGCCCGAAGTGGTCAGCGACGGCGTCAATGGTTTACTGGTGGCGCCCGGCGACAACGCCGCGCTGGCCGGCGCCATCAACCGGCTGGCCGCCTCGCCCGAACTGCGCGAGCGCATGGGCCGCGCCGGACGCGCCCTGTTCGAAGACAAATTCATCTCGCGCCGCATGGCAAAGGACAGCATGCCCCTGTACGCCATTGCGCTGGCCCGTTTCGCACAGGCGCCGGGATGAAGATTTCGGTCATCCACGGCATCTGCGTCAGGAACGACGCCATCTCGAACGCCATCGCCGACAACATCGGCTGGCTGATCGAAGCCGGCCATGAAGTCGTCTTGTTCACCTACGCCTGCGAGCACGCCGTGCCGCACCGGCTGGTGCGCGATGTGACCGACATCATGACCGACGCGCATTTCCAGGCCAGCGACGCGGTCATTTTCCATTTCGGGATTTACTATCCGCTGTTCGACCTGATCCTGCTGGTGCCGGAGCGTGCGCGGCGCCTGGTGGTGTTTCATAACATCACGCCCAAGCAGTTCGTCGGCGCCGAGCATCACGCCACCATCGACAAATCGTTCGCGCAGATGGCCAACATGATGTTCGCCGATCACGTGGCCTGCGACAGCGCCAGCAACCTGGCGGTGCTGCGCGCGGCGCGCGTGAGTACGCCGGCGAGCGTGCTGCCGCTGGCGGTGCACGGCCAGGCGCAGCCCTGCGCCGCCAAGCCCGGGCATGCGGACGGCATCGTGCGCCTGCTCTTCATCGGCCGCCTGGTGCGCTCGAAAGGCGTGGCCGACCTGCTCGATGCCGTGGAACGCTGCCTGCAGGCCGACAGCGGCGTCCGGATTGCGCTCGACCTGGTGGCCAACCTGGGCTTTTCCGATGCGGCGCTGGTCGGGGCGGTGCGCGCCGCGGCCGACGAGTGGCCGCGCCGGTACGGGCCGCGCGTGTCGCTGCGCCTGCACGGCGACGCTCCGGACCAACTCAAACAGCGCCTGCTGGCCGAGGCCGATGTGTTCGTGCTGCCCACCTACCACGAAGGATTTTGCGTGCCGATCGTCGAAGCGCTGTCGGCCGGCTGCCGCGTGGTCTGCTACGACAATTCGAATACGCCGGCCATCGCGGGCGGCCTGGCGCGGCTGGTGCCGACCGCCGACATTGCCCTGCTGGCGCAAGCCATCGGCGCCGAGCTGGCGCTGGCCCGTGCGCCGGCGTGGCGCCAGGACGGCTTTGCCAACTTCGCCGGCCAGGCATGGCGCTACGCGCACAGCTTCGCGCCAACCCGCGCGCGGCACCGCCTGAGCGCATGGGTGCTCGACGCCGTCAACGGCGTGCTCGATCACTGACCATCGGCGTTACTCGGGCGAGGCCGGATACGGCGTATGCCGGTGAAAGTGCATGCGCCAGCCCAATACGGCCAGCGCCACGCCCAGCATCAGCCAGGTTGCCGATACCGACACCGCATTGTCTTCGTCGGCCGGCGCCGTTTGCGGCATGGCGCCGGCCTGCGCTGCCGGCGCGGGCGACGGCGCGTCGGCCGTGCCGGTCAGCAGCTGGTCGAGCTGCCGCAGTTCGTCGGTCTGGGCCGGCGTGGCTTGCGCGCTGTTGGCGCGCAGTAGCGCGGCGCGTTCGCCCGCCCACAGGCGCGCCAGGTGCGGCGAGGCCTGTTCGTGGACCGGCTGCGCTGCGCTGGCGCGGCTGCGCGCGACCACGACCTGCTGCGCCGCCGGCTTCCAGCCCGTGAGCAGGCGCACCAGGTCGTCGTGCAGCGATCCGATGCGCGGCACGCTCGCCAGCGCGGCGACGCCATCCATCTTTTCCCACAGGACGTTGGGACCGGTCACCGCTTCCAGGCCGACCATGCGCACCCGGTCGGGACGCTGCCGGAAGTGCTGCAGCAGCGCGTCGGCCGAACCGGGCAGGAGCGGCTGCGGGCCATGGATCCACACCAGCGCACCATCGCTGCTGGCCCCCGCCCATTCCCACGCCATCAACAGCGCGGCGCTGTTGTCGTGGCCTCCTTCGAAGCTGATGTCTTGAAGATAGCGCACGCTGGCCAGCGAATCGGAGGTATCGTGCAGGAACACCTGCGGGGCCTGGGCGCCGGCCACGATCACGCCCAGTTCCACGTTGCCGGGAAAGGAGGTGGCGGCGCGCGCCAGCTGTTCCCGTTGCGCCGCCAGCGCGGTCGAGCCGTCCACCACCAGCGCCACCCGGCGCGGAATGCGCGCCGCCTGCTGGCCGATGACCTGCACGATCGCGCCGCCCGGCGTGGTCGGATCAGGGTTCCACGCATGCGTGTCGGCTGGAGCGCGCAAGGCGCCGATGATGGGCGCGCCCATGCCAGGCAGCGGCTCGGCCAGTTCGCCGCGCACCGCGAAGGCCAGCATGTCGCCGGACTCCTCGCGCATGGCGGGCGCGCCGCGCAGCGCACTGGCCGATTCCACCGACACCGCGTGGCGCACGGACGGGGCGATCCCGAAATTGCGCTCGCTGAACGCGGGCAGTTGCAGATAGCCCAGTCCCGGTTCATTGAGCACCAGCGGCACGCTCAGCGCGATCCGCACTGTCGCCTCGCCTCCGCCTGGCACCACCGGCAGATGGAGCATGATGCGGTCCCTGCCTGCGCTGGTCACCAGCACCGCAGCGCGCTGGTTGTCGGGCAGGCCGAATTCGAACGCGCGCGCGGCGGCGCCGCCGGCGGCGGGCGCGGTGTGCTCGCCGTCGTCGTCCCAGAGCGTCACGCGCGTTACCACCGCGCCGGCCGGCACGATCACGCGCGCGCGTGCTTCCTCAAAATTGTCCGCGTCGTTGTGAAACACCATGCGCCACTCCAGCGAGCCCAAGGCCGCCCGGGCGTCGATGGCGCCGTCGATGCGCGATGCGATCAGGTGCAGGTTGGCCAGGGGCGCGCCGACCACCGGGCTGTCGCTGTCGCGATCGTCGCTTTGCCCTGTCTGGCGGGTGTGGATGGGCGGGCGCGGCATGGCGCTGAACGGCGTGCCGGTGAGGCGGTAGTAGATCGCGCGCGCGTCCTCCATGCTGGTCGGACCGGTCATTTTCAGGATGATGGTGCTCAGGTCGGCCGCTTCGCCGGGGCGCGCGTAGCACGCGCGCAGGATGGTGCGCTCGTTGCCCAGATAGCGCAGCAGGCGTATTCCGTGCGCGCTGGTGGCCGGCGCCTTGTCGGCCGCCATGCGCATGCCGATGTGGGTGAAGAGGGACGGCAGTTCCAGCGCGCCGATGAGGGTCAGCGCCAGCAGCACGGCGGGCCAGGCGCGCGGCAGCGGCGTGCCGTCGGCTTGCCGCACGCGCCAGCCGTGCTGGCGGCGCGCGGCCAGGGTCGCGCTCAGCGTCACCAGTGGCGCCAGCGCGGCCAGCAGGAGGGAACTGAAGCCGCAATAGGCCAGCACAACCACCCCGGCCAGCATCAGCGGCAGGAACAGCACGGCGTAGGCGGCGCTGGCGCCGGTAGCCAGCGCGTGCAGCAGCGCCAGGGGACGCGACGGCGCCGAGCGCCCGTGCCGCATGATGCTGACCAGCACCGCATTGGCCAGCGCGACGAGGGCGACCAGGAACAGGTGGACGATCACGCTGCCCGACATGGCCGTCTGCGTCTGCCACACGCCGGAGATCAGCATCATCAGCGCGATCAGGGGCACGATCACGCCGGTGACCCAGAGCGCGGCGTACATGAAAAAACCGAGCGCGGCAGGTGCTGCCGGCGCCGGCGCAGGCGCAAGGGAGGGACTGGTGGTGTTGTGATGCTCGATCATGGCGTTCCGCAGGAAACTTTGACAAGCCATCAGCGTAGCAAGCACGTGTGCAGTGGGAATGTGCTCAATGTGAAGTCAGTCGGCCCCTTCCCTCATTGCATCGGGCATGTCGTCGAAGCGCTTGCCGGTGAGGCGGTAAAACGCCTCGCGCGCATCGGCGGCGCTGCTGACCATGACCAGGTCGGTCAGGCTGGCGAGGCGGTCGTTGCCGGTATCGCACAGGCGCAGCAGGATTTCCTGGCTGCCGGCGGCGCGCAGCAGGCGTATGCCATTCGCGCGCGTGGCCGGTGCGTCGCGGGTGGCCATGTGCACGCCGGCCTGGGTGAGCGCCTGCGGCAGTTCGGGCACGGCGACCATGGCCAGCGCCAGCAGCACCCCGGGCCATATGGCCGGCAGCGGCGCGTGCGCTGTGAGCAGGCGGCGCATGGCCAGGGCCGCCATCAGCGCCAGCAGCGGTGCCAGCAGCAGCAGGCCGCCGCCGAAGTAGCGCAGGCCGGCCACGCCGGCTGCTGTGTGCGGCAGCAGCAACAGGGTCAGCAGGATGCTGACGCCGGTCGCAAAACCGTGCAGGTGCCCGAGCCGGCGCGACACGCCGGGGCGCGCATTGCCCAGGGCGCGCAGCAGCAGGGCATTGGCCAACGGTACGGCGGCAATCGACAAGACCGGGATGATCATGCCCGGCGGCAGGTCGAAGCCCACCACCAGCAGGAAAAACAGCGCCACCGCGAGCGCAAGGAGCGGCAGGATCACGCCGGCAAACCAGAGCGCGGCGCGCATGGAAACATGGACGACGGCGGACGCTGTTGGCAGGACGGCGGACGGGGTGATGCAGGCTGGCTGGGCACTCATGGCATTCCAAGGAAACTGAACAGGCAGCCAGCGTAGCAAGCGCCTGTGCAGTGGGAATGCGCTCAATGTGAAGCCGCAGCCGGCCTACACGGCCCCCAGCCCCAGCGCGCGCCCCGCTTCCAGGCGGAAGTCGGCGGCCTGCTTGCGGTCCGGAATGTCGGCTGCCAGCGCCATCACCAGCTCGCGCAGGTTGCTCGCTTCGCTGGCGTGCTCGGCGCAGACGATGGTCGCGATCGGCCCGATGTGCCCGGCCAGCATGCGTTCGAGCTTGAGCAGGTCGGCCTTCGCGAAGGCGGCCGGGGCCGGACGCGGACGCAGCGGCTGCGGCCCCGCCCCCGCCCCCGCCACCAACGGCGTGTGCGCGCGCAGCGGCGCCGGGTCGGCCAGCAGGTCAGCCAGGCTCACGCCCGAGGTGGTGAGATTATCGGGCTTGGCCACGTAGTTGTCGTCGAAGCGCAGGCTGGCGCGCAGCATGGTGCGCATCGCCGCCAGCGCTTCGGCCCCGCGCGTCCCGCGGCACAACAGCATGACGATGTTGCCGCTGTCCAGGTGGACCTGGGCCATGCGGTTGTCGTCGCTGACGATGAACGCCGTGCCGGTGCGGCGCTGGATGCAGAATTGCCGCAATTGCTCCACGATAGCCCCGAACGGCATCAACTCCTGGTATGTCATGGCGTTCTCCCTGGATGCGTCAGGCTCTGCGGCTGAGCCGCGTGATGGCCATCTGGATGCTGATTCCCAGCCGCTCGATGGCGCGCGCCAGCGAGCCGATCTCGTCGCCGCGCGCAATGCCGGGAATCGATGCGGCGAATTCGCCCTTGCTCAATTGTTCGGCGACCACGATCAGCTGGTTGATCGGCATGGTCAGCTGCTTGGCCAGGAACGCCGCCACCCCCACTACCAGCGCGGCGGTCAGCACGATCAGGGCGCGCGCGCCGGTTTCCAGGCGGTCGAGCGAGGCGTAGGCTTCGGCGTAGTCCTGTTCCACCAGCAAGGTCCAGCCCTGCGGCAGCTTGCGCGCGTAGCCGACCATGCGCTTCTCGCCAGCTTCGTACACGGTCGGCTGTTCGGCGATGCCGTCCACTTTCAGGGCCGGGTAGCTGCTCATGTCCTGCACCGCGTCGGTGGCCTGGTCGGGACGGCCCGAGGCGATCACCTTGTTGTCGGCGTCGAGCAGGATGGCGTAGCCGGTCTCGCCGATGCGGGTGTCCTTGATGACCTTGGAAATATCGTCCAGTTTCATGGCCATCGCCAGCACGCCGACCGTGCCGCCCATGGCATTGCGGATCGGCACGGCGATGGTGAGCGCGGGGCGTCCGGTCGACTTGCTGATCAGCACCTGGCGGCTCGACGGCGCGCCTTTCAGCGCGCCCTGGAAATAGCTGCGCTCGCCGAAGCGGGTGAGCGGCTTGTCGTCGCTGCGCGCGATGTTTTCGCCGCCCGGCTCGATCGTAAACACCAGGAAGGCCCATTCGTAGGTCTCGCCCAGGGCGCGCAGGATCGGGGTCTGGCGCGTCGCCTCCATGCTGCGGATATCCTCCAGCCTGGCGCTCTGGTGCAATGCGCGCACGTTGGCCTCGTCCCAGCTGGTGATGCCGGTGGCGATGCCGCTGGCGGTCATGATCAGATGCTGCGAAATGTTGGCCGTGGCGTCGGAGCGCGCCTGGCTGCTGCCCGCGTACCACACGCCGATCAGCGGAATCAGGGACACCGCCAGCAAAGTCATCACCAGCTTGTGAAAAATGTTCAGGCGGAACGGTTCTGTTTTCATCGGGAGTTTCCTTTTCGTATGGACAGCCCGGCGGCCCTGCGCACTGTGCGCAAGCGAAGTTGGGGTATCCACAGAAGACCATATTTCCACTCGACAATGGTTGAGGTGGGACAATGCATGGTGGAGAATGGCGGCTATACAACACCCTCTCGCCCACCCTTCAACCGAAAGCCGCCATGACTTCCTCGATGCCATTTTCCCCACGCCGCCGTACCCTTTTGATTGCCGGCGCCTGCACGCCGCTGCTGGCGGCCTGCGCCAGCGCACCGGGCGCCAGCACTGCCCTGGCCGAAGCCCAGGCGCGCCTGGCCGCGCTGGAAGTGGCCTACGGCGGGCGCCTGGGCGTGGGCGCGCTCGACACCGGCGACGGGCGCCGGCTCGGTCACCGCGCCGATGAGCGCTTCCCCATGTGCAGCACCTTCAAGGCGATCGCGGCGGCCGCCATCCTCGCGCACGGCAAGAACGTGCCGGGCTGGCTGGAGCAGCGCGTGCGCTACACCAAGGCCGATCTGGTGACCTATTCGCCGATCACCGAAAAACACCTGGACGATGGCATGACGGTCGGCGAGCTGTGCGCGGCCACCATCGCCTACAGCGACAACGCCGCCGCCAACCTGCTGATGGCGAAGATTGGCGGCCCGGGCGGCGTGACCGGTTTTGCGCGCAGCGTGGGCGACACGGTGTTCCGGCTGGACCGCTGGGAAACCGAGCTCAATACGGCAATTCCGGGCGATCCGCGCGACACCAGCACCCCGGCCGCGATGGCGGCGCTGCTGCGCCGCGTGGCGCTGGACGACGGCTTGCCGCCGGCCCAGCGCGACCAGCTGCAAAATTGGATGCGTGGCAACACCACCGGCGACACCCGCATCCGCGCGGGCGTGCCGGCCGGCTGGGCGGTGGCGGACAAGACCGGGACCGGGGCCTACGGGTCGAGCAATGACATCGGCATCGTGTTCCCGCCCAGGGGCGCGCCGGTGGTGCTGGCGCTGTACTACACCCAGGCCGATCCGCAGGCCAAGGCCAACAGCGAGATCCTGGCGGCGGCGACGCGGATTGTGATGGGGGCGTTCGGACGGGTTTAAGGGCGCGCGGGAGTGCGCCAGGGTCAGGCGTTCGAGGTGGTCTTCCGGCGCGGCAGCTGCTTGAACAGGTCGGTGCGGCGCAGCCGGATGCCGGGCGTGTAAATCCCGCTGATCGCGCCCCAGGCCGAGACCCAGCGCGCCGCCCGCGCCTTCTCTTCATCCGAGGAGGCGTCGATGGCGCGGTCGATCGCCTTGGCCATGCGCGACAAGCCATACCCTTTGCGATCTTTCTTTCCCCGGTATTTCATGGGCTGCCCGTATTAACATGCTTGCATTCAGAGTATGCCTATATATTAGGCAACACTGTTCGCCATCTCACCTTCCGGTTTTTTAACTGAATGTCAATATGTAAGCAAATGTTACTACGGTAGCGTTGCCGGACCGGCAAGCCAGCCGCGCGCCAAGCTCAGGCCGTGGCTGCCGCCAGCGGTGCGCTCACCGGACCGCACGGATTGCCGCCGCAGCAATTTTCGGTTAAAAACCCGATCAGCGCCTGCATGGTCGGCATGTGCGCCGCATAGATCAGGTAACGCCCGTTCTGGGTCGGCGCGATCAGTTCCGCGTGGGTCAGTTCCTTCAGATGAAACGACAGCGACGACGGCGGCATGCCCAGCTTCTCGCTGATCTGGCCCGGCGACATGCCGCCCGGGCCAGCCTCGATCAACAGGCGGAACACCGCCAGGCGCGATTCCTGGGCCAGCGCGGCCAATGCCGCCAGTGCGTTCTTGTTTTCCATGGTCTAACCTCCGTCGTCGAGCTTTCCATCGTATTGGGAATATCGAAGGCACGCAAGCACCCGCTTTACAAAACTTTACCGCCCACACATGAAGCGGACAGGCGCGCCGCCTACAGTACAAGCATGCGGAGCCAGTCTGGAACCGCCCCTACGAAAGGCACGACCATGAATCCGAACCAGCACGGGCATCACCATCACCATCACCATCACCACGATCACGATCACGATCATCAAGGCGATCGCGGCCACGGCCACGGCCCGCAGCGGCGCGGCCGCCGCTGGCTGGTCGGCGCCGCCCTCGGCCTGGCCGCCGGGGCGCTGAGCCTGGCCGGCGCCAGCTTCGCCAACGAAGGGCGCGGCATGCACGGCCATCGCGCCCACCTGGCCACGATGGACCCCGCCACCGCCGGCAAGCACATCGACAAGATGGTCGCGCACCTGCTGAGCGACGGCACGGACGAGCAAAAGGCGCGTGTGTCGGCCATCGCCAAGGCCGCCTTCGCCGACCTGCAACCCTTGCATCGCGACTTCAAGGCCGGCCACGAACAAGCCCACGACCTCTTGACGGCCCCCGCCATCGACCGGGTCGCGCTGGAACAGTTGCGGGTGCGGGAAGTCGAGCGGGTCGACCAGATCAGCAAGCGCATCCTGGCGGCGGTGGAAGACGCGGCCGAGGTGCTCACGCTTGACCAGCGCGTGCGTTTCGCCGCGCACATGAAAAAACGCATGCAATGAGCGCCTGCGCCGAATCCCAGCCATGTATCCTTGGGCCTTCCGACACTTTGGACGACACGTCAGCGCCACCATGCTTCCGCGTATCTTGATGATTGAAGACGACCAGCGCCTGGCCGGCATGGTCGTCACCTACTTGCAGCAAAACGGCTACGAGGTGGCGCACGCCGCCACGGCTGCCGCCGGCCTGGCCGAGCTGGAGGCGAGCGCCCCGGCGCTGGTCCTGCTCGACCTCATGCTGCCCGACGCCGACGGCCTTGATGTCTGCCGCCGCATCCGCGCGCTCGGCGCGCCGCTGGCCTCGGTGCCGATCGTCATGCTCACCGCCAAGGGCGACCCGTTCGACCGCGTGGTCGGCCTGGAACTGGGCGCCGACGATTACCTGCCCAAGCCGTTCGAGCCGCGCGAACTGCTGGCGCGCCTGCGCGCCGTGCTGCGCCGCCCGCAACTGGCCGCGCCCGACAGCGGCCTGCGCCAGTTCGGCCGCCTGGCCATCGACAGCGGCGCGCGCCGGGTCAGCATCGACGGCCAGCCGCGCACGCTCACCTCCTACCAGTTCGACCTGCTGCTGGCGCTGTCCGGCAGCGCCGGGCGCGTGCTCTCGCGCGAACACCTGGTCGACGCCGTCAAGGGCGAGTCGCTGGAACCCTTCGACCGCTCGATCGACGTGCACATCGGGCGCCTGCGCCAGGCGCTGGAGGACGATCCCAAGCAGCCCAGGCGCATCATCACCGTGCGCGGCGCCGGCTACGTGTTCGCCAAGGTGCAGGATGCGTAGGCACGCGCGCGGCGGGGAGCGCGAGCAGGCGCCGGACGCGTGGCGCGCACGCGCCAGGAAGCGCAGGGAAGAACGCGACTGCGCGCCGCCGTGGGAACGCGGGGACCGCGGACGCAAGCGGCGCTTTTCGGTGGCGCATCATCTGTACCTGCGCATCTACCTGGCACTGCTGGTCAGCCTGGGACTGGCGGTCTGCCTGTTCGGACTGGTGCACTGGGCCTACGATCCGGAACACATGAACTCGGGCAACGAGGCCGTTGCCGAGCTGGCGGCCAGCATCATTCCGCCGGCGGACGCATCGCGCGCCGACCAGCAGGCCGTGCTGAGCCGCTGGAGCAAGCGCCTGCAAACCGACCTGGCGCTGCACACGGCGGCGGGCGTGCCGATTGCGGCCGCTGGCGAACCCTTGCCGGCGCTGGCCCAAGCGCAGCGCAACAGCAGGCTGCTGGGGCCGATGGCCGTGTTCACCCTGCAGTTGCCGGACGGCCGCTGGCTGGTCGGCCAGCGCGCCTACGGCAAGAGCGCCTCATACGGCCTGCTGGCGATCCTGCTGCTGATCGCGCTGATGGTCGCGGCCGCCGCCTACCCGGTGGTGCGGCGCCTCACGCGCCGCCTGGAACGTCTGCAATCGAGCGTGGAAACCTGGGGCGGCGGCCAGCTCGGCACCCGCGTGGCGGTCGAAGGCAAGGATGAAGTGGCGCGCCTGGCGACCAGCTTCAACCAGGCGGCGGCGCGCATCGAAGCGCTGGTCGGTTCGCAGAAAAGCCTGCTGGCGAACGCCTCGCACGAACTGCGTTCGCCGCTGGCGCGCATCCGCATGGCGGTCGAACTGATGCAGGAACAGGCGCCACCGGCGATTCGCGACGAGCTCAATCGCAACATCGGCGAACTCGACCAGTTAATCGACGAAGTCCTGCTGGCCAGCCGGCTCGACGCCACCGCCGAGCTGGCGCGCAGCGACGAGCAGGTCGACCTGGCCGCCATCGTGGCCGAGGAGTGCACGCGCGTCAACGCCAGCTTCGACGCGCAAGCCTTGAACCTGGCGGGCGACGCCAGGCTGCTGCGGCGGCTGGTGCGCAACCTGCTGGAAAATGCGGCGCGCCATGGCGCCGGCACCGAAGTGCATGCCAGCCTGCGCCTGGAAGGGAAAGACGCGATCGTGCTCGACATCTGCGACAGCGGCCCCGGCGTGCCCGAAGCCCAGCGCGAACGCATCTTCGAACCTTTTTACCGGGTGCCGGGCGCGAGCGAGTCGGCCGGCGGCGTCGGCCTGGGCCTGTCGCTGGTGCGCCAGATTGCGCGTCATCACGGCGGCGACGTGCGCTGCCTGCCGGGCGAACCGGGCGGCTGCTGCTTCCGCGTGAATTTGCCAGTACCGTTGCCGGGCGGTCATGCTTGAGAGCGCCGGCTGAAGAACCGTCTTTTCTGCCACTGGCAGAAAAGACTTCCCGCGCGGGAAAGACGTTCTGCATCATGCGGGCTTGGCCACCATCAGCCAGAACACGATCACCAGCGCAAAAAACGCCGGAATCCCCAGCACCACCCAGAAGCGCAGATAGCGCCAGTACAGCGCCGGCAGTTCGGTATTCTCGCGCGCGGCCACCTGGGCCATGTCGCGCATGCGCAGCTGCATCCACACCACCGGCAGCCAGCAGGCGCCGGCAAAAAAGTACAGGCCGATCGACCACATGATCCAGGCGCTGGTCCACGGATAGCCGGCCAGGTGGATCATGTACAGGCCCGTGACGGGCTGGACGATGATGGTGGTGGTGGTGAAAATCCAGTCGGCCAGCACCACATGGCGGCTGACCACGGCAATCGCCCGCACGTCGCGGCTCAGGCTGGTGAACAGCATGTAAAAGGCCGAGCCGATGCCGGTGCCGAACAGAAAAGTCGACGACAGGATGTGCACCCATTTGACGATCATGTAGTCCATTACTTTTCCTTGCTTTACTTCTCTTCGAGTTCGAACAGCAGCCAGATGGCCGCCAGCATTGGCAGGTTCTTGGTCAGCGGACCGTAGGGATGGAGCAGGAATTCCGGCAGCATGAAGGCGATCACCAGCGTGTACAAGCCGATCAGCAGCAATTGCGCGGCCCACAGCCAGCGGCGCCGCTTCAAGGTCAGGATGCCGATCCCGATCAGCAAGTCGAGCGCGCAGGCGCCGTACAGCATGAAGGGCGCCAGCGCGGGCGGCACGCCGGTCCGTTCCAGCAACTGATAACTCTGCTCGACCGGATACAGCCCGGCCGACACTGCCGCCGTGGCAATCCACACCGCCGCGATCGACACGCGCAGCACCGGCATCAGCCAGTGCAGCTTGGCCTGCATGCGCTCGCAAGCGGGGTCGTCGATGAAGCTGGCAAGCGCGCGCGGCAGGCGCCCGATCAGGCGCACCGTCATGCCGGGGTCGGCGCTGCTGCCGCGGTCGAGCATGCGCAGCGAATCGCGGTTGAGCAGGCTGCCCGGCACCAGCCGCCCAAGTCCGGCCAGCAGCTTGCCGCACCAGGCCGGCAAATGCAGCACGCGCAGCTTGCCCAGGCCCAGGCCGCTGCGCAATGCCGCCAGATAATCGGTGAACGGCAAGGCGGTCTGGCCCACCAGGGCAATGCGCTGGGCGGTGGCGCCGGCCGGGCCGACCGGCAGCGGACGCCGCACCAGGCTGGCGATGGCGCAGGCCACGTCGTCCACGTGGATCGGCTGCACCAGCTGCGGCGCGTCGCCGAAGCGGGCGCAGAAGGGCATGCTGGCCAGGGTGCGGAACACGCGCGCGCTCACGCCATCTTTGCCGTACACCAAAGACGGCTGCAGGATGGCCGAGCGCAGCGGCAGCAGCGCCAGGTAATCGTCGGCGGCTTTCTTGCTCAGGTGATAGGCGGTGTCGGCCTGCTGGTCGGCGCCCAGCGCGGACAGCTGGATCACCATGCGCACATCGTCCGACTCGACGCAGGCGGCGAACAGCACGCGCGGCGTATCGCTGTGAATCGTGGCGAAGGTCTGCGTGCCATGCTCGCGAAAAATCCCGACCGTGTTGATGACCACATCGATGCCGTCCAGGCGCGCCAGCCAGACCGATTTATCGGTATCCCTGGCGAAGTCGGCCTCGATGTAGCTCAGGCGCGCTCGCGTGCTGGCGGCGGGTGGCTTGCGTACGGCCGCCACCACGTAGTAACCCTCGGCAAGCAACACGTTCAGCACATGCCTGCCGATAAACCCGCTCGCTCCTGTCAGCAAAATGCGCATCCGACCTCCTTACCGTTCATACCCATAGAGCCTGTATCAAGCAACACGTTCACTTTCATTCCACGAGGACATCATGGATACCTGGAAATCTGCAACCCAGCGCGGCCTTGTTTCGGGGGCCAGCGCCGCCTCGGCCGTGGCCTGCTTCGTCGACTACCGGATGACGCCCGACCGTCTCAAGTCCGGCTACGAACAACGCCTGTCGCGACCGTCGCTGGCGCTGGTGTACGGCGCGTTCGGGCTGGGCCTGGCGGCGGGCGCGCTGCTGTGCCGGCGCGGCCAAGCGGGAGCTAAACGGCGTGAGTCGGGATGATAGCGGGTTTTGCGCCCGCGCTCATGGGCAGGACGTGATTGGCGTCGCAGAGATTGATTTTGACTGGGCGCGCCAGAAGGCTGAACATCCTCAAAGGGACCTTCGGCATAGGGAAAGGCAGGCCGGACCTGCTGCCGCAAGATGGACTTGCGTGTCAGCGTGATGCATGCTGATTGGGATGAATGCTGTGCAACACGAACAGCGCGCTGATCACTACCGGACCAGCGCGATGCCGTACTAATCAGAACATCAGAATGCGTAGGTTGCCCGTGCGTACACGTAACGCCCGCCACGCCCGAACGGGGCGTAGTTCGGGAATGGCGCATTGCCGCTCGGATTGAGCGCATTGCCGACCGACTCAGGATACTTGTCGAACAGATTCTCCGCACCCAGCGCCAGGTTCAGCCTGGAGTTGAGCGCGTAGCGCCCTTCCAGGTCGATCACGGTTTTCGCGGCCAGGGTCACGTCCAGCGCCGGCGAGGCGTTCGGCGAGAGCACCTTGCCGTAGCGCGTGGCGCGCAGGGTAGCGCCCATCTGGCCCAGCTTCCAGTTGGTGCTGGCGTTGAACTTGTTCTTCGGCTGGCCCTGTTCCAGCGACAGCACGTTGAGGCGGTCGAACAGCGGCGTCGGGCTCGGCAGCGCCGCCAGCTGCGCCGTGGCCGGTACTTTGGTTACATCGGTGCTGGTGAAGTTGCCCGCCACCGTGAAGTCGAACTTGCCGATATCGCCGCCATTGGCCGCCCAGTTCACCACCACGTCCACGCCGTCGGTGGTGGTATCGACGCCGTTGATGAAGAAGCGCCCGCCGCCGACCCCGATGAAGCCCTGCTTGGTCAGGAAGTTGCGCACATCGGCGGAGGTCAGGTTTTCCGACAGCACGATGCGGTCGCGCACCTTGATGCGGTAGGCGTCGATGGTCACATTCGCGCCGCCCAGGCGCAGCACGGCGCCGAGCGAGGCGTTGACCGATTTTTCGGCGTCGAGCGGCTTGGCGCCGAGCGCCACGGCGACCGGATCGGTCGGGCGGAAGGTGGTGATTTCGAACGGCACGCCGGTGATGAAGTTGGTGGCCGTCGAGGTGAAGTTCTGCTGCTGCGGCGAGGGCGCGCGGAAGCCGTTCTGCACCGACGCGCGCAGCGCGAACGCTTTGCTGAAATCGTAGCGGCCCGCCAGCTTGCCGGCCAGGCTGTTGCCGAAGTCGGAATAGCGCTCGGCGCGCAGGGCGAACGAGGTCAGCAGTTGCGGGGTGATGTTCGCTTCCACGTCGACAAAGGCGCCGATCGCGGTGCGGTGCGTGTCCGATTCATTCTGCGGACGAAAGCCCGAAAACACTTGCGCGCCCGGCGCGGTCGGCTGGCCGTTCGGCAGCATCTGGCCGCCGAAGCGGTAGGAATCGGGTTCGCCCGCGAACAGGCTGTAGCCTTCGCGCCGCGCTTCGGCCCCGACCGCCACGTTCAGCGGCGAGGACAAGGCGGACATCGCCATCGAGCGCACCCCGGTCAGGTTGAACACCAGCTGGTCGTATTCGAAGCCGCCGGCATCAAAAGACGTCTTGCTGGTCGGCCCGATCGAGCGGTTCAGCGTGTTTTCGATGGTGAAGGCCATCTTGTTCTTGCCATAGCCGAGCGAGCTGTCCATTTCCCAGTCGCCCATGGTCCAGCTGGCGCCGGCGGTGGCGGCGAAGTCGTCGACCACGGGCGAGATGATCGGCATGAAGCCGTCCGGGAAGATCGACGGGATGTTGCGCGGATCGTTGGACCAGCGGAAGAAGCCGGCCGAGCTGGCCTCGCGCTTCTGGTAGCTGGCCCAGCCGTACACCTTGACGCCGTTGCCGAGCGTGTCGCCGGCGTTGGCGAACACGGTCGACTGTTTCATTTCCGGTTCGCCATACCAGGTGTTGAAGCGGTTGATGGTGTTTTCGCGCGGATCGAAGGCGCCATTAACCAGCGCGTACTGCTGGCGCATGTCGTAGCCGCTGCGTTCGGTGTGCTTCTGGTCCTTGAATTCGCCGGCGATGGTCAGGTAGCCGGTTTCGCCCAGCGCCAGGCCCTTCCACAGGCTGACGGTGCCGGTGTGGCCGTCGGTGCGCTTGCGCGAGTTCTGGGCTTGCCAGGTGGCGTTGGCGGGCGCGGGGCCGGTCAGGAAGTCGTATTCGGTCAGGCGCGCGCCGTAATTGACGGTCGCTTCGCCGCCGTCGCGGTTGCTGCGCAGGCGCAGGTTGACCACGCCGGAGATCGCGTCCGAGCCGTACTGGGCGGCGGCGCCATCGCGCAGCACTTCGATGTTCTTGACGATCGCGGTCGGGATCGTGTTCAGGTCGACGGCGGCCGAGCCGCGCCCGATGGTGCCGTTCACATTCACCAGGGACGACGCGTGGCGGCGTTTCGAGTTCACCAGCACCAGGGTCTGGTCGGGCGCCATGCCGCGCAGGGTGGCGGGACGGATGGTATCGGTGCCGTCGGCCAGGCCCGGGCGCGGGAAGTTCAGCGACGGCAGGGCCACGGCCAGGGCCTGGTTGATTTCGGTGGTGCCGGAGTTCTTGAGCGATTCGGCCGAGATGATATCGACCGGGGAGGCGGTGTCGAGGGCGGTGCGGTTGGCGACGCGGGTACCGGTGACGACCACGGTATTGGAAGTGTCATTCGGGGCTGCGTCCTGGGCCAGCGCGGCGCCGGTGGAAAACAACGTTGCAATCGATAATGCCAATACGTGCTTCTGCGGTGCGAATCGTTTCTGCATACCTGCTCCCTCGGTGAAATAAGAATATTCTTTTGACTTAACCTATCGACTCATTCATGTGAATAGCTGAAAACTTGCGAATCCATACTGGAACGAAGAGAAAGTAATGTCAATTCCGAAAAGGAATATGCAGATCTGATAACAACAGTTTGAATATATTCGTCAGTTCCGCGTAAGGAACGCGGCGATATGCCAGCCCCCCGCCGGTGTCAGACCTGACACCGAGGGGTTAAACGATGGTCAGGCGTGGCCGGCGGCCTTCTTGCCTTTGAACAGGCGCTTGGCGCCCAGCACCACGCCCAGCACCAGGGCGCCGGCGATCACGCCGATGATGGCGTCGATCAGGGTCGGCACGATCGCCTTGAGCACCGGACCGATGCCGCCCACCGCGCCAGCGGCCGCCGCCGCATTTTCCGTGAAATGGTGCAGCACCGGGAAGCCGTGCTCCAGGATGCCGCCGCCGACCATGAACATGGCCGCCGTGCCGACCACCGACAAGGTCTTCATCAGCTTGGGTGCGGCTGCCAGCAGCAGGCGCCCGAAGGCCTGCGCGGCGCTGTTGGCGCGGTTGCTCAGGTACAGCCCGGCATCGTCGAGCTTGACGATCCCGGCCACCAGCCCGTACACGCCGACCGTCATCACGATTGCAATCGTGGTCAACACCGCCACCTGCTGCCCGAACGCCACACCTTCCACCGTGCCCAGCGAAATGACGATAATTTCCGCCGACAGGATAAAGTCGGTGCGCACCGCGCCCTTGATCTTTTCTTTCTCGAGCGCGACCAGGTCGACCGATTCGTCCGTCAGCGCCTTGACCAGTTGCTCGTGGTGGGCGGCGTCTTCATCGGGGCTGTGCAGGTATTTGTGGGCGATTTTTTCGAAGCCCTCGAAGCACAGGTACGCGCCGCCGATCATCAGCAGCGGCGTAATTGCCGACGGTAAAAAGGCGCTGATCGCCAGCGCGGCCGGCACCAGGATCGCCTTGTTGAGGAACGAGCCCTTGGCCACCGCCCATACCACCGGCAGTTCGCGGTCCGCTTTCACGCCGGTGACCTGCTGGGCGTTGAGCGCCAGGTCGTCGCCGAGCACGCCGGCGGTCTTTTTGGCCGCCACTTTGCTCATCACGGCGACATCGTCGAGGATGGTCGCGATATCGTCGATTAATGCCAGTAAACTGCTTGCAGCCATCTGTCCTGCTCCAAAGTTGGTCGAAAGGATGCATCTTAACCCGAGTCCGTCCAGCCCTGCATTTTGCGTTTCACCCCCCAAAATCTGCAATCCGTCGCTTTCCGCGCCTTGTCGCGATGGCATGTACGTATAGTGACATCAGTGCCAAGCCCGGCCATTGACCACGCCAGCCCGGGCCTGTCCTGATCGATTCCAAGCGACGCAAGCCAACCAGATGATGTAAAGCGAGGCCACCATGAAATCCGAGTACGATTTTTCCAACGCAACCCCTGCCGCCGGCCGCCCGGTCAAGCGCAAGACGCGCATCACCATCTACCTCGACGACGAAGTGCTGCAGCAGTTCCGCTCGCTCTCCGAACAGAGCGGCAAGGGCTACCAGACCCTGATCAACGCGGCCCTGCGCATGCGCCTGCCGCAGGCGCGACCCGAGACCGCACTGGCCGAGTAAGCTGTGCGCGGCCCTTTTTCGGGCCCGCACGAACGTGCCCGATATCGTCGTGATCCAGTCACAGCGGGGGTTACTTTTGTGCGTACACTTTAGAATTTATTACACTAGGCAATAATTATGCTAATCTTCCCGCTCTTTTAACACGGGAGGATTCTTTATGAAAAAAGGCGAACTGATTGCGGAATTTGCGAAGCGTACAGAAATGTCCGGCGCAGCTGCCAACAGCGCGGTAAACACGATCATCGAGATCATTACCGAGCGTCTGAAAAAAGGCGACACGGTAGGGATCACCGGTTTCGGTACGTTCTCCGTTGCCAAGCGCGCTGCGCGCAAGGGCCGCAATCCATCGACTGGCGAAGCGATCAAGATCGCTGCGTCGAAGTCGCCTAAGTTCTCGGCTGGCGCGACCCTGAAGGCTGCGGTCAACCCGAAGAAGAAGTAAGCGAAGCAGCAAGGCCCTGCGCGCGGCCTGAAGCGGCGACGTCGGTCCCGGACCGGCTTCGCCGCTTCAGCTGCCGCGTGTTTCTGGCCTCGCCTTGGCGCCCCGCCTTGGCGCCCCGCCCTGGCCACGCGCATGTTGTACCTTGCAGTACCCAGCTCGACCCCCGCCATCCCGATCACCCTCTTCCCCGACTTCCCATGTCGCTTGCCAACTGGATCGCCTTCGTCATCGCCGGCTCGCTGATCGCCATCTCGCCCGGTTCCGGCGCGGTGCTGTCGATGTCGCATGGCCTGGCCTACGGCTTCAGGAAAGCCAGCGCCACCGTGGCCGGCCTGCAATGCGGGCTGCTGCTGGTGTTCGCCATCGCCGGCGCCGGCGTCGGCTCGCTGCTGCTGGCCTCGGAACTGGCATTTAATATCGTCAAGACGCTCGGCGCCCTGTACCTGATTTATCTCGGCGTGCAGCAATGGCGCGCGCCGGTCAACGCCGACGCCGGCCGCGCCGACGCGCCGGTCGTGGCGCATCCAGGCTGGCAAAAGCGCGTGCTCACCGGTTTCCTGACCAACGCGACCAACCCGAAAGGGATCATTTTCATGGTCGCGGTGCTGCCGACCTTTATTTCGAACTCCCTGCCGCTGTTGCCGCAGCTGGCGATCCTGGGCGCCACCATGGTGACCATCGATACCATCGTCATGCACGGCTACGCCTTGCTGGCCTCGTCCATGCAGCATTATTTCCGCGATGCCGGCGCGCTGCGCAAGCAGAACCGTTTCTTCGGCGCCGTGCTGGCCTGCATCGGCGGCGCCCTGTTTTTTGTGAAGCGCGGCGGCAACCCGGCCTGAGTTGCTCTTAAAGTAACACTAGCGCAGAATGTGCAACTGTTTGTAACCCCTGTCCTCCACTGGCGCGCTCGCGCGTTACACGTGGACGACGTCCCTTGTGCGCCCTCCTGGAGCCTGTATGACTATTCCTTTCCGTAAAACCGTGATGGTGTTGGCGTTTTCCGCCCTGTCGACCCTGGCGCTGGCCGAGACGCCGGCGCGCGTGGGCCGCATTGCACACAGCCAGGGACCGGTGAACATCAGCACCGAGGTCGGCGAGGAAGCCACGGCGGCGCTGGTCAACTGGCCGGTGACGACCAGCAACCAGATCGTCACGCAGCGCAACGGCCGCACCGAAATCCGGATCGGCTCGACCTCGGTGCGGCTCGACGGCGACTCCTCGCTCGACGTCATCGAACTCGACGACGACAAGCTGCGCCTGCACTTGCATTACGGCAGCCTGAGCTTGCGGGTACGCAACGCCGACATGCTGCGCGGGCTCGACATTTCCACCCCGCAGGGCATGGTGCGCATGAAAGAAGTCGGCCGCCTGCGCATCGACGCCGAACGCGTGCGCGACACCACCAATGTCTCGGTGTTCGAGGGCACGGCCCAGGTCGACGGCGGCGGTTCCAGTCTCTCGGTGCGCGCCGGCAAGCGCGTCGATGTGCACAACGACGATGTGCGCACGGCGCTGGCGGTACGCGACAGTTTCGACGACTGGTCGCTGCAGCGCGACGCGCGCGACGAACGCACCACCTCGGATCGCTACGTGACGACCGAGATGACCGGCTACGAAGAACTCGACCAGCACGGCGTCTGGCGCGAGGACAGCGACTACGGCCCCCTGTGGACGCCGCGCAGCGTGGCGGCCGACTGGGTGCCGTACCGCGACGGCCGCTGGACCTATCTGGCCCCGTGGGGCTGGACCTGGGTCGACAACGCCCCGTGGGGCTACGCGCCCTCGCACTACGGGCGCTGGGTGATGGTCAGGCAGCGCTGGTCGTGGGCGCCGGGGCGCAATATCGGGCGTCCGGTGTGGGCGCCGGCGTTGGTCGGCTGGGTCGGCGGGAGTAACTGGAATCTCAGCTTCAACGACAATGGCGCGCGCCGCAACGCGCCCGCGCAGGGCTGGTATCCACTCAATCCGGGCGAATCCTACGTGCCCGGCTACCACCTGCGGCCCGAGCACCTGCGCCACCACAACCGCCACGCGCGTCCCGACTATCGTCCGGGCCGGCATGACGGCCTGACCGTGGTCGGGCTGAACCAGTTCGTCGGGCGCAACCCAATTCTGGTGCCGCGCGCGCCGCGCCCGGTGCTCACGCCGCTGGCGACCCAGAACATTCCGTTCGGCGCGCCGCCGCGTCCGCAGGGCAACTGGCCGAATCGCTTCGACCGCGATGGCGATGGCAAGCCCGACCGCAACGCCATTGGCCGCCTGATCACGGCGCCGTCCGACGGCCAGCCGTTCAGCCGGCGCGACGGCCGGCCAGGCGACAACGAACGCTTCGTACGCACGCCGCCGCAAGTGCTCACCACCAATGAACCGCAGCGCAGCCTGGCCGAGAAGGACAGGCGCCAGCGCGAAGCCGAGATCGAGCGGCGCGAGCGCGACCAGGCCAACGAACGCCGCCTGCGCGAGCTGGAAGCGGACAACCGCCGCACTGCGGACGGCCAGCAACGCCTGCGCGAAGCCGAGCTGGCCGAACGCCGGCGCGAGCTTGATGCCGCGGGCCAGCGCGGCGCCCAGGCCGACCGCCTGAGCGCGATCGAGAACGCGCGGCGCCAGCGCGAGGCCGAAGCGCAGTTGCAGGGACAACGCGACGCCCTCAACCGCCAGCAGGCCGAGCGCCAGCAGCGCGAGAGCAACAACCGCCAGCTGGCCGAGCGGCTGCAGCGCGACGCCGACCAGGATCGCCTGCGCCAGCTCGAACGCCAGCAGCAGGGCGACCAGGAACGCTTGCGCCAGGTCGAGCGCCAGCAGCAGGCCGAGCGCCAGCAGCAAGAGCGCCAGCAGCGCGACGCCGATAGCGCGCGCCGCCAGCAGGCCGAGCGTGGGCAGCAGGATGCCGAAAATGCGCGCCGCCAACAAGCTGAACGCCAGCAGGCAGAGCGCCAGCAGCGTGACGCCCAGCAACGTGAGGCGCAGCAACGCGATGCCCAGCGCGAGGTGGCGCAGGCCCAGGCGCGCCAGGCGCAGCAAGCACAGCAAGCCCAAGCCCAGCAAGCGCAGCAAGCACAGGCGCAGCAAGTCCAGGCCCAGCATCAGAAGCAGGCCGAAGAGGCCGACAAGCGCGAACGCGCGCGCGAGCAACGTGAGCAACGCCAGGATCGCCGCGAAAACGTGCAGCAGCAGATTCGTTGAGCCGCAGGCTCGCCTTACCCGTCTCACCTGTTCCCCCCCAAGGGAATAGTTCAAGGCCAGCCTAGCGCTGGCCTTTTTTTGGCTACAATGTCGCAATAGCGCGTTCCCATACGGGGGGCGCCTGTGTCGACATCTTTAGAACTGGATTGTGTATGGAACCGACTGAATCCCTCATTGAATACCCGAGCGACTTCCCGATCAAGGTGATGGGCGCCACGCATGACGATTTCGCAGCGACCATCGTCGACGTGGTGCTTGAATTCGACCCCACCTTCCACATCGGCCGCATGGAAGTGCGCCCTTCGCCGCAAGGCAACTACACCGGACTGACCGTCACCGTGCGCGCCATCAGCCGCGAGCAGCTCGACGACTTGTACCGCGCGCTGCACGCTCACCACATGGTCAAGATCGTGATGTGATTGTCTTGGCGCGCGCTGTCATCAATCTTCTGAAAACAATAGCGCAAGCAATCGCGGTGATTGTGCTGACATTGGCCGCCGTCATCGGCGCTGGCGCCCTGTGGTGGTATGCGCCGGTGCGGGTGGACGGCAACAATATCGTCAAGGTGATCGGGGACGGCGCGGCTGAGCATCATGGGAACTGCAAGTTCGCCAGCATGACTGCCGAACAATTTCGCACGTACTGGAAAAACGCCAGGCCGATCTTCGACATCGAAGTGCATGAGTACAACTACAGCCCCTGCCAATTCAAAACAATGGAAAACGGCACGGAATACCTGGTCGGGGACGGCGGACTTGGCAGCGTGACCAAAGGCGATACGATTTATTACTACGTCAACAAGGACGCGAAATCGGGCCTGAACGGCATCGATTGATGCCATCTCCCGCGCCGCCCGGTGGATAAGCCTGTGGACAAGGTGTGGGCGAGCGCGTGGATAAGCACGTGGAAAGGCTGTGGGCAAGCGGGTGGATAACTGTGCGGACAACGCCGCCAGTGCCAGCGCATATTGTCAAAGTAACGTCCAGTGAGATAAAGGATCTGGAGGAGGTCGCTTATTGTGCGGCGTTCACCATGACTCCGGAGCAATTCTGCACTTATTGGAAAAACGTCAGGCCGATATTCGCTTCCGACTTTCACGACTATTCTTTTGGTGCCTGCTACTTCAAAGCGAGCGAACAGGGCAAGGAATTTCTGGTGGGAGTTGGCAGCGTGGGCATTATCAACAAAGGCGATAGGCCTTATTACTATGTCGACAAGAACGCAAAGAGCGAGTTGTCCGGCCTGGACTGACTTATCTGGCTTGGGCGGCCGCACCGCGAGCTAGGCCGCCGTGCCCAGCGCCTGGCGCTGCATCCCCCAGCGCCGCACCGTCAGGCGTTCCAGGGTCTGAAACACCAGCCCCTCGACCAGCAAGCCGATCACGATCACCGCCGCCAGCCCGGCAAATACCTTGTCGGTGAACAACTCATTGCGGCTCTGGAAGATATACCAGCCGAGTCCGCCCTTGCCCGAGGTGGTCCCGAACACCAGCTCGGCCGCGATCAGGGTGCGCCAGGCAAATGCCCAGCCGATTTTCAGTCCCGACAAAATGGCCGGTAGCGCCGCCGGAATCATCACCTGGAACACCAGCCTTGTCCCGTTCAGGCCGTAATTGCGCCCAGCCATGCGCAGGGTTTCCGGCACGCTGCCAAAACCGGCGTAGGCGTTCAGCGCCAGCGGCCACATCACCGAATGGACCAGCACGAATACCAGGCTGGCGCGGCCCAGTCCGAACCACAGCAGCGCCAGCGGAAGCAGCGCGATGGCCGGCAGCGGATTGAACATCGCGGTCAGGGTTTCCAGCAGGTCGCGCCCGAAGCGGGTGCCGATCGCCAGCGAGGTCAGCAGCAACGCCGCGGTCACGCCCAGCGCGTAACCCTGCACCAGCACCGCCAGCGAGGCCGCCACGTAGCCGGGCAATTCGCCCGAGACCATGCCTGACGCAAACGCGCGCGCCGTCTGCAGCGCGCCCGGCAGCAGCAAGTCGTTATCCTGCCAGCGCGCCAGCGCTTCCCACAGCACGGCCAGAACCAGCAGCAGGAGCGACTTGCGCAGCCAGGCGTGTTGCAGTGCGCGCCGCAGCGGGGCCCGTGCGGCAGCCGGCGCGACGAGCGCGGGCGCGCTCAGGGGGACCACGTATTCCGGCCGGATCGGCGGCAATGGCTGCCCGCTCATGCGTGCAGCCCGGTGGATAACTGGGTGGATAACTCTGTGGGCAAGGGTGTGGGCAAGCGGGTGGATAAGGGTATGGATAAGGCTGTGGGCAAGCTGGTGCACAACTTCGTGGACAAGGCCGCCGGCGCTGGGGCGGCCACGGTATCGTCGTCGAACAGCAGGCGGTGAATCCGCTGCGCGGCCGCCTGGAACGCCTCGCCGCCGGCGCTGCCGAGGTCGAATTGGTGACTGTTCAGTTCAGCGCGCACGCGGCCCGGATGGGGCGACAGCAGCACGATGCGGTTGCCGACCACTAACGCTTCCTCGATCGAATGGGTGACGAACAGCATCGTGAAGCGGTTTTCCTCCCATAAGGTTTGCAGTTCCTCCTGCATGCTGCGGCGCGTAAGCGCGTCGAGCGCGGCGAAGGGCTCGTCCATCAGCAGGATGGCCGGCTGCATCGCCAGCGCCCGCGCAATCGCCACCCTCGCCTTCATGCCGCCCGACAAGGTGTGCGGAAAGGCATCGACGAACGGCGACAGCCCGACCTTGCCGATCCAGTGCAGCGCGCGCGCCTGCGCCTCGGCCCTGGCCATGCCGCCCGCCAACAGCGGAAACATGACATTGCCCTTGACCGTTTTCCAGGGCGGCAACTGGTCGAATTCCTGGAACACCACGATCCGGTCCGGGCCGGGGCGCACGATAGGCTGGCCGTCCAGGGTCAGGCTGCCGGCGCGCGGGGTGATGAAGCCCGCGATAGCCTTGAGCAATGTCGACTTGCCGCAGCCGGACGGCCCCAGCAGCACCAGGCGGTCGCCCCGGTACACCTCGAAGCTCACATTCTCCGTGGCGCGCACGCTGGCGGCGCCGCTGCGGTACTCGAGCGTCACGCCCTCGGCGCGCAGCAGCGCCTCATGCGGGCCGATAGGGAAGCGCTGCGCGTCCATGTCAGCTACCCGAGGCCACAGCCGGGCTCTGGAAAAAGTAATCGCGCCAGCTGGTCGGCTGTTTTTTCAGCGCGCCGGCCTGGAACAGGAACTGCGCGAGGCCGAAGGTGTTTTGCGGCGCCACCTGGAACTGCACTTTCGGGTTCTTGATCACTTTCAAGAGCAGGGCGCGGTCGATGCTGCTCTTGTTTACGCGCAGATACGCGTCAGCCGCCGCCTCCGGGCTGGCGCTGATGAACTGCGCCGCCTCGGCCAGCGCATCGACAAAGGCGCGGTAGGTTTTCGGATTGTCCTTCAGGTATTTTTCGGTGGCGTACAACACCGTGGACGAACCCGGCCCGCCCTGCACCTCGTAGGAATCGAGCACGATATGCGCCTTCGGATTGGCCGCCAGTTCCTGCTCCTGGTAAGGCGGCGTGGCGAAATGGGCATTGATCTCGGTCTGGCCGGCAATGATGGCGGCGGCCGCGTCCGGATGCGGCAGCGCCTGGGTCAGACGGTCGAGTTTCTTGAACTCGGCCGTGCCCCACTGTTTGGCCGCCGCCATCTGCAAAATCCGCGCCTGCACCGACACCGTCACCGCCGGCAGTGCGATGCGGTCCTTGTCGCTGAAGTCGGCGATGGTCTTGACGTTCGGATTGGTGCTGATCAGGTAATACGGAAAGTTGCCGAGCGACGCCACACCCTTGACGTTCTGCTTGCCGGCGGTGCGGTCCCAGACGGTCAGCAAGGGCCCGATGCCGGCGCTGGCGATGTCGATCGAGCCCGACAGCAGCGCATCGTTGATCACCGCCCCGCCCGACAGCTTGACCCAGTCCACATCGATCTCCACGCCCTGCTTGCGGCCATGCTTTTCGATCAGTTTCTGGTCCTGCGCTACGTTCAGCAGCAGGTACACGATGCCGAACTGCCCGGCGATGCGGATGCGTCCTTCGGCCCGCGCCGGTTGGGCCGCCAGCGCGGTGGCGCAGGCGAGGGCAATGGCGGCCTTGTTCAACAGCTTCATGGTGGTTTCCTTGGTTGGCGCAACTCAGAACGGCGGATTGCCTTCAATGGTGGTGCGGTACAGCAAGCGGCGCTGGTCTTCCGGGCAACCAGCGGCCAGGTGCATGACCGAGCGGTTATCCCAGAACACCATGTCGCGCGCCTGCCATTGGTGGCGGTAAATGAATGCGGGCCGGGTGCTGAAGGCGAACAGCTCATCGAGCAGGGCGCGGCTGTCGCTGTCGGGCAAGCCGATCACGCGGGTGGTGAAATGCTCGCTGACAAACAGCGCGCGGCGTCCGGTTTCCGGATGGGTGCGCACGATGGGATGGGTGACCGGCGCCACTTCCTCGATCTGGGCGCGGGTCAGGTTGGGACGCCACGGGCTGCGCTTTTGCAGTTCGGCATACTTGGCCAGGTAGCTGTGTTCGGCGCTGCGCCCGTCGATGGCGCGCCGCAGGTAGCCCGGCAACTGGTCCCAGGCCAGGTGCTGGTTGGCGAACAGGGTGTCGCCCCCGTCTTGCGGCAACTCCTGCGCGTGCAGCATCGAGCCCAGGCTGGGGACGCTCTTGTACGACAGGTCGGAATGCCAGAAATGGCCGGCGTCGCCCAGGCCGATCGGCTGGCCGTTTTCCTTGATGTTGGAAATGCGCAGCACTTCCGGCTGGGTCGGCAGCTGGAACTGGCGCAGCACATGGATTTGCAGCGGACCGAAAAGGCGGCTGAAAGCGACCTGCTGCGCCGGCGTGATGTGCTGGTCGCGAAACACCAGCACATGGTGCTCCAGGTGGGCGCGGTGGATCAGGGCGACGTCCTCGCGGCTGAGCGGGCTTGAGAGGTCGAGCCCGGTAATGGCCGCGCCCAGCGGGGCGTCGAAGGGGGCGATGTCGAAACGGGTGTCGAGGACGGCGGCCATGGCGGTGAACGGGTGATGATCGAGCACCCAGCTTATCGGCGCGCGTTTGGCGCGGCAACGAAGCATTTCAACTATGCTAATGCGGCGCGCGGCGGCCCAGCGCGCCCCGCTGGCGGCGTACAATGGCGTTATTGAAAAAACCACATTACGGGAGTCGGATGGATATGGAAATGCAGTTTCCGCGCAGGTCTGGCGCCCTGCTGCTCGCTGGCGCCCTGCTGGCGGGCATGCCGGCGCTTGCGGCGCCGCTCGATGCGCAGCACATCCGGCCATCCGGTCTGACCTTGCGGCAGGCCGAGCAGGTGCTGTCCGTGGTGCTGAAACACGAAAAATTCCAGATGAAGCGCAAGGACGCCCATCTGTTTGTCGAGGGACCCTCCAGGGATGCGCCGGATGCGCACGGCTACTTTTCCCTGCAGCTGTACCACAGCCCGCCCAAGGTGGCGATGATGTTCACCCTGGGACATTTCTCGGTCAATAGGTTCACTGCCGAGGTGTGGGACTTCATGAGTTGCAAACGCTACAGTTTTCCAGCCTTGTCGGCCATCCAGCAACGGGTTTCCGCCCGCACCGGCCAGCGCGCGCCGGACGAAGAGAAGGTGCGCGACGAGCTCTGCTTGAATTAAGCGTTCCCCGGCGGCTGCCGGCGCCGCCCTGCCCGCCGGGCGCGCGCACTGGCATATAATGACGTGCCCCTCTTACCCCGATCGACGACCCATGCCCTCCATCCGCCCTGCGCAGGCGATCATCCGCGACCTCGGCCGTGCCGACTACGAGCCGGTGTTTGCCGCCATGCGCGCCTTTACCGACGCGCGCGCGCCTGACACCACCGACGAACTGTGGATCGTCGAGCACCCTCCCGTATTCACGCTGGGCCTGGGCGCCGACCGCGCCCACCTGCTGGCCGCCGAGGGCACGCCGGCCCACGGCATTCCCGTGGTCCAGACCGACCGCGGCGGCGAAGTCACCTTCCACGGACCCGGCCAGGTGGTGATTTACCTGCTGATGGACCTGCGCCGCAACAAGCCCGGCGGCAAGTTGTACGCACGGCAATTCGTCGAAAAAATCGAGCAGGCGATCATCAATGTGCTGGAGGCGTATAATCTTGCTGGCGAGCGCATCGCGGGCGCGCCTGGCATTTATATCGCCGGCGGGCCGCGCAAGGGCGCCAAGATCGCTGCGCTCGGCCTCAAGGTGCGCGGCAACGGCTGCACCTACCATGGCGTGTCGCTGAATGTGGCGATGGACCTGGCGCCGTTTTCCTGGATCAACCCGTGTGGTTACGCGGGCCTGGAAACGGTCGATATGCGCAGCATGGGCAGCGCGGCCGCGCTGGCCGACGTGCAACAAGCCCTGGCGCAGGAACTGGTGCGCCAGCTTGGCGCCGGCAGCGTAGCGCAGGACGAAATGCATACCGCATCGAACAACACCACAGAGCCCCACGGGCAAGCAGCCAAATGACTTCTGACACCGACACCAGCATCGCCCCAGTCTACAACGCCAGCGACAAGCAAAAAGGCGCCAGCAAGACCTCGCGCATTCCGATCAAGATCATCCCGATCGGTCAAGTCGAGCGCCTGAAAAAGCCGGACTGGATTCGCGTCAAGGCCGCTTCGGCATCGTCGCGTTTCTACGAAATCAAGGACATCCTGCGCGCCAACAACCTGGTCACCGTGTGCGAAGAAGCGAGCTGCCCGAACATCGGCGAATGCTTCGGCAAGGGCACGGCCACCTTCATGATCATGGGCGACAAGTGCACCCGCCGCTGCCCGTTCTGCGACGTCGGCCACGGCCGTCCCGATCCGCTCGACGTCAACGAGCCGCACAACCTGTCCAAGACCATCGCCGAGCTGCGCCTGTCGTACGTGGTGATCACCTCGGTCGACCGCGACGACCTGCGCGACGGCGGCGCCGGCCACTTTGTCGAGTGCATCAAGCAGACGCGCGCGCTGTCGCCGAATACCCGCATCGAAGTGCTGGTGCCCGACTTCCGCGGCCGCCTGGCCAAGGCGCTGGCGATCTTCGCCGACGGCTTGCCGGACGTGATGAACCATAATCTGGAAACCGTGCCGCGCCTGTACAAGGAAGCCCGTCCCGGTTCCGACTACACCCACTCGCTGGAACTGCTGCGCGACTTCAAGGCGCTGTATCCGAACGCGGTGACCAAGTCCGGCATCATGGTCGGCCTGGGCGAAACCGACGAAGAAATCCTGCAAGTGATGCGCGATTTGCGCAGCCACAATGTCGACATGCTGACCATCGGCCAGTACCTGTCGCCGTCGGGCGACCACCTGCCGGTGCGCCGCTATGTGCACCCGGACGTGTTCAAGATGTTTGAAGAAGAAGCCTACAAGATGGGCTTTGTGCATGCGGCCGTCGGCGCCATGGTGCGCAGCTCGTACCATGCGGACGAGCAGGCGCATAACGCGGGTGTGGCGATCAGCGCGTAGACGATATTGCAACAAGCCAATAGCTAGTGCGGCAGTAACGACCGCGCGAGCCGGGATCGAAGTTCAGCACCACTTGCCTTCGATCCCGGCTGCGCCGGACGATAGCGTGTTCCCCGACGCTTGCCATGCGTTTCCGGCCCGATGCTCACGCATAAATGATCTTTGCGCGATAAGACCTTCAGCAGCGATGGCTGCCGTTCATTTCCATAGCTGATGTCAGCAATCTTCCATTTCCCGCCCACTTGGGAAAGATGAAACGCGATCCTCGTTTGCTCATCCGTCACAGGGTCTTTGAACGCAACGGAGACCCTGCCCGACGCGACAGTCTGCACGTCCAGATCAATGACCCTCGGGTCCTGCGAGTCGAAAAGAAGGTCGCCCTCGAGATGGCAAACCCCCTGGGACCTGACCTGGCAGGCCGCATCGCGCACCAGCAAGGCAGCGAGCGTCGGCGAGAAATACCGTTCAAGCGTGGTTCTGGGCTGATGCGCCAGGTTTTCTCCAAACAGGTCCGATTGGCTGGCGATCGCCTGCCAGGCAAAATCCTTGTAGAGCCTGGCGACCACGGACGCTTCCGATTCCGGCTTCGCGGCCATGGCAGCGCTGCTCCACCCAAGCAGCAGGGCCAGCGAGGCCATCATCATGATGCGGTTAGCGGCGATAGACAACATAGCTCGGTGCCTCCTTTTCGTAAGCAGTGCCCGGCCAGAAGCCGCGTTGAACAAAATCGGATCTCCAGTTCTTACCGTCGTAGCCGGCGATGTGTCCGGCCTGATTGCCACGCTTGGTTGGCGCAATCACGACGCTGTCGCCTGCCACGAAAACGAAGGTTTCGGGTTTCTTGACGGTGATAGCATGAAATCCATTTTTCTTCAGGGTAGGTCCGTACAGCTTGGCTGCTACTGGATGGCCTTTCGTATCTGCGCCACCCGCCTCCAGCGCACGGCGCACCTACTTCGCGCATCTTGCCTGGCTATGCTTGGCCGCACTTTTGCGTAAATGGGTCGCGAATTTGGTCGAATCGTATGGCATGGTGGCTCTCTGTATATGGAACACCAATGGCCGCTTTATTTGCCGCTTGGATTGTTGACTTCGGTCAGCTTGCCGGAAGGCATTAACCCGTCCTGTTATAGTTGCTGCTCGAATACACGTGAAGATGGATGAATAGTCCCGTTATGTTTTGCATGCTCACAGTAGGGATCAAAACTTGAATTCTGCGCCGGTGGTGACTGTGGTTCTGCTTTCGGGAATGGACGGAAGCGGCGACCTGTCCGCCGGCTTCATTGCCGCGCTCGGACCCGGGGTGGAGACGATCGTCGTCTCCTATCCGTCCTCTCCAGCGCTCGGTTATGCCGGGCTGACCGACTATGCACGCATGCAGTTGCCGCTTGACCGTCCGTTCGTGCTGATCGGCGAGTCGTTCTCCGGGCCGGTGGCCATTGCGCTGGCTGCCTCAAAGCCGCCAGGACTGATCGGCCTGGCGCTGTGCTGCACCTTTGCGCGCAATCCGCGCCCGCTGCTGGCGCCGCTCAAACCACTGGTCGGCATGCTGCCCATGTGGCCCGTTTTGACTCCCCTGATCGCCCCGTTCCTGCTCGGCTTCGGTGCGCCGGCGGCATTGCGGCACGCATTGCGCCGCGCGCTCGACAAGGCGCCGCCCGCGCGCCTGCGCCTGCGGTTGAAGGAAGTGATGGCGGTCGACTACACGGCGCACGCGCACTCCGTTGCGGTCCCGGTACTGTACCTGCAAGCAACGCGCGACTGGATCGTGCCTGCGTCCGCCTCGCGTCTGCTGTCCACGCTGTGCCCGGACTGGCGCCTGGTGGCAATACCGGGGCCGCACCTGCTGCTGCAAAGGGCTCCCGAACAAGCAGCAAGCACTGTTAATACATTTGTGGCCCGACTGGCTGCGGAAAGAACACGATGAAAGACCGGCACGGCAATGAGGTTGCGATTGGCGATATGGTGCGCGTACTGGAAATCGACCAGGGACTGCTTGATTGGCTCCCCGCCGATGAGTTGCCGCATACGCTGGCGATGCTCAACAACGAGTATCTCATTGAGGAATTTCCTGAGGACGGCAAGGCCAGCGTGACGCACTGGTGGCAAGAAGCGCCTGGGCAATCTGCGTGCACCGGTCTGTACTTGCTCGCACACGAATTCGAACTCGTGAAAAAAGCCGGACGCACCGGCTGATCTTCCTGCGGCGTCTGGCAACGCCACAGCTTCCCAGGTAAGGCGGCCGGCACAAGCCGGCAACCTCCCTGCGCCTTAACGCATCTGCGTGTAATTGACCGGCACCCACTGATACGACTTGCCGGCGCTGCGCACGTGCCCGATGCCCGGGAACTGCAAGTGCGATGCCCCCACCCAGGTACCGTCTTTTGCGGCGGCGCTGAATGCCTTCATGCGCTGGGCCAGCGCGGCTTTTTCATCCGAATCGAACGCAATCGTCACGCCCGGCTCGTCGAACTGCACCGCACCCACGTGGATCAGGTCGCCCACCAGCAGCAGCTTCTTGCCGCCGCTTTCGACCACGTAGCTGGTATGCCCTGCCGTATGGCCATAGGTCGCGCTCGATTTTACGCCCGGCACCAGTTGCGTATCGCCCTCAAACGGCTGGAAGCGCTTGGCGTCGATGTATGGCTTGAGCGAGGCCATCGCACCCTGGAAGAAGCCTTTGGCGTCGGCCGGGGCTTTTTCCATATTGGCCTGGCTCAGCCAGAAGTCGGCGTCGCGCTTGTCTGCCCGCACCACCGCATTGGCGAACGTCGCCGCGCCGTCTTTCGCAATCCCGCCCACGTGGTCCGGATGCAGGTGGGTGATGTAGATTTCATCGACCTGCTCCGGCTGGTAGCCGGACGCCTTCAGGTTCGCCACCAGCTTGCCCAGGTTCGGTCCGAACAGGCCGCCCGCGCCGCTGTCGACCAGCACCAGCTTGCTGCCGGTGTTGATCAGGTAGGCGTTGAACGAGGTTTCGAGCGGGCTGGCCAGGAAGGACCTGGCCAGCGCCTTGTCGACTTTGGCCGGCGCGGTCTTGAGCAATTTGTTGACCGGCAGCTCGGTGGTGCCGTCCGACAGCGCCGTTACTTCGAATTCGCCCAGCATCATGCGGAAGTAGCCGGGGGCCGACACCTTGGCCATCGGCGCGGCGGCGTGGACGGCGCTGGCGGCGGTAAGGGCGGAAAACGCGGCGACGCCAAGGGCGGCCGCCAGGATCAGGGTGCGCGGGGTGCGGAAAAGTGAGGTCATGGCGTCTTTCGGTCAGGGGGATGGGAAAATGCCAAGTGGCAGCAACAGCAGTATGCAGCGTTGCGCCGCGCGGAACAATATGGCAATGTGCAAACTATCTTTGCGCTGTGTGCAAACCTTCCAGGCGCAAACCTCACCGGAGCCGTTCCCATGTTCGATGCCCTGCATTGTTTTCTCGCCGTCGTCGACAGCGGCAACCTGTCGCGCGCCGCCAAGACCTTGCAGTTGGCGGTGTCGTCGGTGTCGCGCCGGATCGACTGGCTCGAAGCCGAGGTCGGCGCCAAACTCTTCGTGCGCGGTTCGCGCGTGGTGCTGCTGACCGATGCCGGCGAGCGCTTCGTGCCGCGTGCGCGCCATCTGGTGGCCGAGCTGGCCGAGGCCAAGGCGGCCGTCACGGCGGTCGACCCGGAGCCGCGCGGCGTGCTCACCGTCACCGCCCCGCGCGCATTCGGGCGGCGCCACATCGCCCCGGTATTGGGCGAGTTCCTGCACCGCTATCCGCTGCTGGAACTGGAGCTGCAACTGAACGACGACGTGGTCGACCTGGCGGCCCAGCGCGTCGACGTGGCGATCCGCCTCGGCCCCCTGCCCGACAGCGACCTGCTGGCCACCTGGCTGGCGCCGCGCCGCCGCATCGCCTGCGCCAGCCCCACTTACCTGGAACGGCACGGCACCCCGGCCACCCCGCTCGATTTGCTCGACCATCATTGCATGAGCTACGTCAGCCGCAGCGCGCTGGCGTGCTGGTGGACCTTCGAGGGCGTCAACCGCAACAAACCCTTGCAGGTGAGCGGCGCCTTGCGCAGCGACGATGTCGATTTCATGCTCGACGCGGCCATCGGCGGCGCCGGCGTGGCGCACCTGCCGAGCTGGCTCGCGAGCGAGGCGCTGGTCGCCGGGCAACTGGTGGCGCTGTTCGGACCGGCCAGCCAGGGGCTGTCGGTGGTCACCGACGGCATCCACGCGGTGCGTCTGCCGGGGCGTTCGCATCCGGTCAAGGCGCAATTGTTCACCGCTTACCTGCGCGAGCATGTGGGCACCCCGCCCTACTGGGAAAGCGCGCTGGCGGCCTTGTGACGACTGGCAGGACGGTGTTTAACCCCGTTTTGCGCCAGCGTCCGTTTCAATAACAAACCATCCTCGTCCACACCCGAAAGAACACCATGCACCCTACTTTGTTCACTGTGCTGGCCCTGTCCAGTCCGCTCTGCCTGGCCAGCACCATTGCCCCGGTCACGGCCGTCACCCTGTATCCCGGCAGCGCCACCGTGGTGCGCACCGCCCAGGTCGCCGCTGGCGCCACCGAGGTCGTCATCGATGGCTTGCCGGCCAATTTCAACCTGGAAAGCGTACGGGTGCAGGCCGCACCCGGCATCCGCGTGGCTGACGTGGTCTCGCGCGACAAGGCCGGCAGCGAAGCGGTCAACCCCGCCGAGGCCAGGCTGGCGGGCGAGATCGAGCGCCTCAAGGACCAGAAGGCGGTGCTCGACGCCGAGTCCAGGTCGGCCGCCATCGTCAAGGGCTACCTGGAGCGCTACAACGGCGGCGCGGCCGAGGGCGCGAGGGCGCAGGGGCCGGACAATGGCAAGGCGCTGGCCGGCGTGATCGACACCCTGGGGCGCGGCGCCAGCGAGGCGCTGATCAAGATCCAGAAACTGGCCGTGCAGCAGCGCGAGCTCGACAAGAAAATCGCCGCGCTCGAGAGCGACCTGGCCGGCCTCGATTCCAATGAAAAGGATGTGCGCAGCATGGTGGTGCGCCTGGCGGCGGCCAGGGCCGGCACCCTGACCATCAGCTACCAGCGCGACAATGCCGGATGGAAGCCTGGCTACCGCGCCAGTCTCGACTCGGCCGCGTCCAGGGTCGACCTTGAGCGCCTTGCCACCATGTCGCAGAGCACCGGGGAAGACTGGAGCAACGTCAAGCTGACGCTTTCGACCAGCCAGCCGCGCCTGTCGCCGACCGGACGCGAGCCGCAGCCGTGGCTGCTGGCGTACCGCCCGCCGCAGCCGCCACGACCAGCCCCGGCGCCAGTGGCGGCCGCGCCCATGAACATGCTCAAGGACGGGTACCAGCGCGTCGAAGTCACCGGCAGTTCGATCAAGCGTGTCAACGAGTACGATATCGCCGAACTGCAGGGCGTGTTCGCCACCGAATTCGAGGTGCCGGGCCGGGTCAACCTGGCTTCCGACGGACGCGCCATCTCGGTCACCCTGTCGACCCTGGCGCTGCCGGTTACCCAGCATCTGCGCGTGACGCCGCGCCTGGAAAAGTTTGCCATCGTCATGGCCGAAGCGGCCCGTCCCGACGGCGTCTGGCCGTCGGGTAACATGCAACTGTTCCGCGACGGCGGCTACATCGGCGCCACCCAGTGGAACCTGCAAGATGGCGACAAGGCCCTGTTCTCGTTCGGGCGCGACGACCTTGTCAAGGTCTCGCTCGACCCGGTGGCCGGCAAGACCGGCAGCAAGGGCATCTTCGGCGGGCGCGCCAGCAGCGTGCGCGCCGATGTGTTCACCCTGGTCAACCGCCACAAGACGCCGGTCGAGCTGCTGGTGTTCGATTCGTCCCCGGTCAGCACCTCCGAGGAGGTCAAGGTCGAGGCCACGTTCGATCCGAAGCCGTTCACCGATACCTGGGAGCAGCGCCGTGGCGTGGTGGCCTGGAAAAAGACCCTGGCCGCCGGCGCGACCGCCACATTCCAGGTCGAGTACAAGATCGACTATCCGAAGGAAGGCTCGGTCAGCGGCTTGCGCTGACGGCTGGCTTGGCCGCCGCTGTCTTGACCGGCGCCTTGTCGGCCGGATTGAAGCGGTAATGCCCGGTCAGCGTATAGGCGAACAGCATGTCTTCGATCTGGGTGCCGTTGCCGATGTTGTGGATCACCAGCGGCACCCCGGCCGCAGTACGCTTGTCGGCAACGATGCCGATGTGCGGCAGGTTACCCGGCAGCATCCAGGTGACCACATCGCCCGCCTGGTAGGCGGCGGCCTCGCGCGCCGGCGTCATCGACCTGCCGTGGCGCGTAAAGAAGGTGGCCAGGTTGGGCACGCGCCGGTGGTCGATATTCGGATCGGGGCGTTTCAGCTGCCACAGTTTCGGATAGGCGCTCCAGGCCGCCTTCATGTCGCGATGCACCAGTTCCTGCAAGTCGACCCCGACCTTGCGGTAGGCGCGCACCACCACGTCGGTGCATACGCCGCGCTCGGCCGGCACGTCGCCGCCGGGGAAGGCCAGGCGCTCGTAGCGCGGGTCGTATTTGGTGGTCACGCCGATCTGGGAGCGTGCCGCATCGACCAGGCGCGCCGGGGCGGTGTCCTGGGCCAGGGCGTTCGTCACGGGCAGCAATGCCGTCAAGCACAGCAGTGTTAAAGCAAGTTTTTTCACGATCTGACCTCTGGTAACCGGGCTGGGAATAAAAACGTACAATCGTGCTTATTTCTACAACACGAACGGGCACACCATGACCACGCAACAGCAGTTTACCCCTGAATCGATGAACAGTTTCGGCGCCGGCACCCTGCCCGGCTACCTGGGTGTGGAAATCACCAAAGTGGCCGATGGCGAAGTGGCCGCGCGCCTGGAAGTCAAGCCGCACTTGCTCGCGCCGAACGGCTTCCTGCATGCCGGCAGCGTCATCACCCTGGCCGACACCGCCGCCGGCTATGCCTGCGTGGCCAACCTGCCGCAAGGGGCGAACAGCTTCACCACCATCGAAATCAAGTCGAACCACCTGGGCACCGCGCGCGATGGCGCGATCGCCTGCGTGGCCAAGGCCGCCCACCTCGGCAAAACCACCCAGGTGTGGGACGTGGTGGTCACCAACGAAGCGAACGGCAAGACCATCGCCCTGTTCCGCTGCACCCAGATGATTTTGTACCCGAAATAAGCGCCGGGAGCGCAGCGCAGCGCGTTTTTTTATGTTTTACATACAACACCTTCCGTTTGACAATTGTATGGAAAAGCGCATCATGGCTTGACGTCTTGTCCACCAGCCAGAGAACGCCGGATGCCCATCGACTTCGATCAGCTCATACTTAGCGAAGCCCCTGGCGGGGTGATCGTCACTACGCCCGGCCATACCGTATTGCGGTGGACCAACGGCGCCGAGCGTATCTTCGGCTATACCAGCGAGGAAGCGCTGGGTCACGACCTGCGCGAGCTGATCGCGCTGCCCGGCCAGCGCGATCTCGACGAATCCAATGCGCGCCGCGTGCACGAGCGCGGCGTCTCCGATCATGAAGGCTTGCGCCGGCGCAAGGACGGCGCGCTGATCTACGTCGACGCCTCCAGCAAGGCGGTGTACGGCGAGGATGGCAGGATCGCCTACATCGTCTCGACCCAGCGCGACATGACGCAAGCGAAGGCCGCGCGCGACACCCTGCTGATTGAAGCGAAGTTCCGCGACCTGCTCGAATCGACTCCGGACAGCATCATCATGGCCAACCCGACCGGCACCATCGTGCTGGCGAATGCCCAGGCCGAGCGTCTGTTCGGCTACGAACGGGGCGAACTGAACGGCAAGCTGATCGAAGTCCTGCTGCCGGCCCGCTTCCAGCACGGCCACGTGGGGCACCGCTCGCGCTACTTCGAGCAATCGCGCACGCGCACCATGGGCGCCGGGCTGGAGCTGTACGGCGTGCGCAAGGACGCGATCGAGTTTCCGGTCGAAATCAGCCTTTCGCCGATCAGCACCGATGCCGGCGCCTTTGTCATCAGTGCGATTCGCGATGTGGGCGAGCGCAAGAAGGCCGAACAGAAGTTTCGCGGCCTGCTCGAATCGGCGCCGGACGCGATCGTGATCGTCAACCGTGACGGCGAAATCGTGCTGGTCAATTCGCAGACCGAAAACCTGTTCGGCTACCCGCGTAGCGAGCTGCTTGGCAGAAAAGTCGAGATCCTGATTCCGCAGCGCTTTGCCGGCCAGCATCCGCATTTCCGCACCAGCTTTTCGGCCGGCCCGCGTCCGCGCTCGATGGGGGCCGGGCTGGAACTGTACGGCTTGCGCCGCGACGGCACCGAGTTTCCGGTCGAAATCAGCCTCTCGCCGCTGGAAACCGAAGACGGCGTGCTGGTCTCGTCGGCCATCCGCGACATCACCGACCGCAAGCGCATCGAACGCGCCCTTAACGACAAGAAGGTCGAGCTCGAACGCGCCAACCAGGCCAAGGATTTGTTCCTGACCAGCATGTCGCACGAGCTGCGCACCCCGCTCAACGCCATTCTCGGCTTCGCCCAGTTGCTGGCCAACGAATCGCTGCCCTCGACCGTCCAGCAAAAGCGCAACTTCGTGCGCAACATCCTGACGGCCGGCGAGCACCTGCTGACCCTGATCAACGAAATCCTCGACCTCGCCAAGATCGAATCGGGCACCCTGAGTGTGTCGCTCGAAGCGGTGATTCTGTCGAGCGTACTCGACGAAGTGCAGTCCATGGTGGGCGACAGCGCGGTCCAGCGCGGCATCCGCATGGTGTTTCCGAAACCCGAGCCGCTGATGGTGGTGGCCGACCACACGCGCCTCAAGCAGATCATGCTGAACCTGCTGTCGAACGCCATCAAGTACAACCGCGAACAGGGCGTGGTGGTGGTCAACGTCAACCTGATCGGCCCGGCGCGGGTGCGCATTTCGGTGCAGGATACCGGCAAGGGCTTGCGTCCGGACCAGTTGAGCGCGCTGTTCCAGCCGTTCAACCGGCTCGGCCAGGAAGGCGGCAGCGAAGAAGGCACCGGCATCGGGCTGGTGGTGACCAAGCGCCTGGTGGAGCTGATGGGCGGCACCATGGGCGTGTCCAGCACGGCCGGTATCGGCAGCGTGTTCTGGATCGAGCTGGAACTGAGCGGCAATGCCCACCTGGCCCAGGGCGTGCCCGCCGCGCCGGCGCCGCGCACCCTGCCGCCCGTGCCCGAGGGCGAACCGGCGGTATCAACCCTGCTGTACGTGGAAGACAATCCGGCCAACCTGATGCTGGTCGAAGAAATCGTGGGCTTCCGGCCCGACCTGGCGCTGATTACCGCGCCCAGCGCCGAGCTTGGCATCGCACTGGCGCAGAGTTACCTGCCGCACGTGATCCTGATGGACATCAACCTGCCCGGCATGGATGGGCACGAAGCGCAGCGCCTGCTGCGCGACGACCCGCGCACAGCGCATATTCCGGTCATTGCACTGAGTGCGAATGCGATGGAACGCGACGTCAAGCGCAGCATTGCCGCCGGTTTTTTTGCGTACCTGACCAAGCCGATCGACATCGACGCCTTCACGGCGGCGGTGGACCGGGCGCTGGCGCCTGCGGCCGCGCCCGATTAAGTAGACCTGGCAACACCACTTCCTTACTACAATGGCAACAACCTCGTACGCTAACCGCCCTGCCTGAGGCTGCTCATACCAGTCGATCAGGGCCGCCTGAAGGTGTGTGTACGATTGCTTTTCCGTCATGACGCGGCGTGACAGTACAATTGAACGCCCGTTTCTGAAAGAACCGCCATGCATTTTCTTGTCATCGCCGCTGTGTCCCCCCTCGTCTTTGCCGCGGTGCCGCTTGTCCAGGCCCAGCCGGCAGGCAAGGTTTTGCAAGTCAGAATCGGCACTGTATCTCCGCTGTCCGGCCCCGGCGCCCATGCGGGCAAAGACATCGAAAACGGCGCCCGCATGGCGATAGATGAACTCAACACGAAAGGCATCGTGCTTGGCGGCAGCAAGGTGCAATGGGTCTTGCAAGCCGAGGACGACGGCGCCGATCCAAGGACCGGCGCAGCGGTTGCGCAAAAACTGGTCGATGCGAAGGTGGCGGCCGTGGTGGGGCACCTGAATTCGGGCACGACAGTGCCGGCCTCGAAAATCTACGCCAACGCCGGCATTCCGCAGATTTCGCCAGCGGCCACAACGCCCGCCTACACCAACCAAGGTTTCAAGACGGCCTTCCGCGTGGTCGCCAACGACAACCTGATCGGACGCACGCTGGCCACTTATTCGATCGGCACCCTTAACGCTAGGAAGATTGCCGTGATCGACGACCGCACTGCCTTCGGCCAGGGGCTGGCGGACGAATTCGTCAGCGGCGTCAAGAAGGCGGGGGCGGGCGGGAGTGTCGTCAGCCGCCAGTTCACCAACGACAAGGCAACCGATTTCAGCGCCATCCTGACCCAGATCCGTGCGCGCGATCCGGACGTGATTTTTTATGGTGGCATGGACGCGGTGGCCGGCCCGATGCTCAAACAAATGAAGGCGCTCGGGCTGCGCGCCAAACTCATTTCGGGCGACGGCGTCTGCTCGGAAAAAATGCCGCAGCTGGCCGGCGACGCGCTGGTCGACGACAAGGTGTACTGCGTGGTGGCGGGCGGCGTCGGCGCTGTGCAGGAAGCGGGCCTGAATGCGTTCACACAGCGGTACCAGCAGCGCTACAAGATCCCGCTGCAGTCGTATGCGCCCTACGCCTACGATGCGGTGATGGTGTTCGCCAAAGCGATGCAGACAGCAAATTCAAGCGATCCAGCCAGATTCCTGCCGGCGTTGGCTGCGGTCAGGCACGAGGGCATTACTGGCAGCATCGCCTTCGATCAGAAGGGAGATTTGCGCGACGCGGCGATGACGATCTATACCTTCCGCAATGGCAAGAAAGCCAAGCTGGCAGTCCTGCGCTAACGCGCACAGCCCAGACGACGGCCATGCTGACAATGGCAGTTGTGATCATCGTGTTCTGCATGTTTGCCCTGCGCATGCGCCAGACGCAGATGCTGTCGACCGCTCTTTTGAGCGTTTAGAACAGCCTTCGAGCATTTTTCGCATGCCTAAGCCAGGGAGCCAGATACCGCAGTAATGCAGTGCAAAACTCGACTTTCGCGTTTTCTTCGTTGGATGCAACTGGAGCGGCAGCGATTGTCGAGGTCCTCTTAGGGGCGGGAGCGGACGTCCAGCTCGTCGCGTGTGGTTTTACGGCACATCGGTTGCGGCGGAGGCGATTCGTTGTTAAGTTTGATACTCGTTTCAACCCTGATCGGATAGAGAATGAAAACGCTGTCTCAGCTTGTTTGCATCGGCACGCTGGCGCTGGCCGCCGGCTGCGCGCACGGTCCCGCCACCGACGACAGCACCTACCAGGGGCTGGGCGGGCAGGGCGGGATCAAGAAGATCGTGGACACCTTCGTGCCGATGATCATGGCGGACGCGCGCATCAAGGAATCGTTCCAGGATACCGACCTGAAGAACCTGTCGATGCGGCTGGAAGAGCAGTTTTGCGAGCTCTCGGGCGGCCCGTGCAAGTACAAGGGCAAGGACATGAAGGATATCCATGACGGCCTGAACATCACCAACGCCCAGTTCAATGCCCTGGCCGAGGATTTGCAGGCGGCCATGGACAAGCACGGCGTAGCCCCGGCGGTGCAGAACAAGCTGGTGGCCAGGCTGGCGCCGATGCAGAAGGATATTGTGACGAAGTAAGGTGCATTTGCCGTCGCCACTTAAACGTCGTCCCCGCCTTTGCGCGCCTTTGCGGGGACGACGGTCTTAAGTGCCGTGGAATTGGCAATGAACGGTTCGCCAGTCAAGCACGCTTACAACCTCACCCAGTTACCCTTATACACAATCGGCCCGGTCGGTCCATTCGGGTCCGGCGAGCCGCCCTTCGGCTCCAGGGTCACCGCCAGCACCGCCACATCGTCGCTGATCGCGTTTTCCGTCAACGCGAAGCGGCCGCGGTTGTCGGCCAACACCCCCAGCGAACGCGGCTTGCCCGACTTCGGCACTGCCCACAGATGCAGGCTCTTGTCTGCCGCAAGCTGGTCGCCGCCCACCACCCGCGCTTCGAGTGCGTGGTGCTTGCGGTCGGCGGTCAGCACCATGGCGGTCCGGGCCTTGTCGTCGCTCAGGGTCGCCACGTACGAAATGACCGGCGCATCGACCGGACGATTCGTCATGACCACCACCAGCAGCAAGGCCGCCATGGCGGTCGAGACCATGCCCAGGTTGCGCCAGAAGGCCAGGTTGTCGTTCAGCCAGAAGCGCCAGCCGCCGGCCTCCTTGGCCTTGAGATCGAGGCGCCGTTCGATGCCGGTCCACACGCTTTTCGGCGGCTTTACGTCACCGGCAAACTCGGCCATGGGCGCCAGGCGCTGCTGCCATTCGGCGGTGATGTTGCGCAAGTCGGCGTCCTGGTGCAGCCAGCCCTCGAAACGGCGCCGCGCGCCGCCCCTGAGCGTGCCCAGCACGTATTCCGCCGCCAGTTTCTGGCGCAGGACGATGTTATGTCGGATGTTCATGTTTGCTCCCGTTTTGCGAGGCAGGTGCGCAGCTTTTCAAGACTGCGCCTGATCCAGGTTTTCACGGTTCCGACTGGTAGCTTCATCTGCTCGGCCACTTCACTGTGCGACAGGTCGTGGTAATAGGCCAGCGCGACAACCTGGCGATGCATGCCTTCGAGCGCGGACATGCACCACGCCAGCGCTTTCGCATCGCCACTCATCTGCAACGCTTCGATTGGCGTCGCCTGCGGATCCTGTAGAGCATTCATGACTTCACTATCAAACTGTTCCGCATCGATTTCAACCGAGACGTCGCTGCGCCGGAGGTGGTCGAAAGCCTTGTTCCGGACAATGGTCGCCATCCAGGTCATCGGCGCTGCGAGATGACTCTGATAGTTGGCGGCATTATTCCAGATCGCAACATAGCTCTCTTGTAAAACCTCTTCAGCGAGCTCGCGCTTGTGCAATATACGCAGCGCGAAGCCAAACAGTTTCGGCGAAGTTGCATCGTAGAGGGAACGGAAGGCGCCGCCATCGCGTTTGCCGGCTGCCAGGAGCCAGATGCGTAGTTGCTGCGGGTCGAGCGGGTTGACGTCGATGGACACTGAGCGCCTTGAAAGTGGGTTCGGGTGGCCGCGGCGTGGCGCGGTGTGCTCGGTGAGGTTATCCCAAAGGCATACTGGAATACAACAAACTTATTTGCAAAATACAGCAAAATAGTTGAATCCAATCGGGCGCCGCTTGCGTACGCAGTATTGTAGAGACGGCTTACTTTGTTCGTGCAGCACGTATCACCTTAACGAGGAGACAATATGCAGATATTGCGCGTGGGCGGCTTGTTCTTGGCGGCAAGTTTGGCCGCCGGTTCGGCGTACGCACAGGGCCGGCCCGACCTGGGCAAGCTGACTGCGACCGGGGGCGTAAGCCAGCTCGAAGGCGCCGGCGGCGGCGGCCTGGCGCCGTGGGCATTGATCACCGGTTACGGCAGCCGCGACAGCTGGGGCGCGAACGCGCACTACACCGGCGTGCGCACCCAGGATTACACCTTGGATACGGCCGGGGTGGCGCTCGGGCTGGCCGACCGGGTCGAACTGTCGCTGGCGCAGCAGCACTTCAAGGGCAGCCTGGCGCCGCTGGATCAGCTCAGCATCAAGCAGGATATCCTGGGCCTGAAGGTGAAGCTGGCGGGCGACGCCGTGTACGGGCAGGATGAACTGATGCCGCAGATCGCCGTCGGCGCCATGTATAAACGCAACAAGGGCGTGGGCGGACTGGGTGCGCTGGGCGTGACCCGCGTGACGCAGCTGGGCGCGAAAGATGACAGCGGGACCGATGTGTACGTGGCCGCCACCAAGCTGCTGTTGCAGCAGAGTTTATTGCTCAACGCCACCGTGCGCGCGACCAAGGCCAATCAGATGGGTTTGCTGGGGTTTGGCGGCGACAAGGGCGATTCTTACAAGGCGATGCTGGAAGTATCGGCCGCGTACATGATCGACCGCCAGCTGGTGGCCGGCGTGGAATACCGCCGCAAGCCGCACAATCTGGGAGTGGACAATGAGAAGGCGTATTACGACGTGTTCGTGGCCTGGTTCCCGAGCAAGCATGTGTCGGTGACGGCGGCGTACGCGGTGCTGGGGGACATCACGGTGTTCAACCCGACGCGCCAGCGCGGCGCGTATCTGTCGGTGCAGACGGGGTTTTGAGGGTGCTTACCCGGCGATCGTTTTTTCCAGCAGCTTATGCAAGGCCGGGAAATCCGGCTCCCCCACATAGCGCTTGATGATCTTGCCGTCCTTGTCGATCAAGAACGTGGTTGGCGTCAAGGTTACATCCCCGAATGCCCTGGCAATATCCCCGCCGCTATCGAGCGCCACGGTGAAGGGCAAGCGGTTGGTCTCGGCGTAATTGAGCACGTAATTCGGCGCGTCGTACTTCATCGCCACGGCCACGAACTCCATGCCCTGGCCCTTGAACTTGTTGTACGTATCGACCATTTGCGGCATTTCCTTGACGCAGGTTGCGCACGAGGTGGCCCAGAAATTGACCATGAACACCTTGCCGCGCAAGCTTTGCGAGCTGATCTTCTGGCCCTTGATGTCGATGAAGGTCACGTCCGGCGCGGGCGTGCTGCGCGCCAGCGAGGAGTAGCCGATGGCGGCAATGGCCACCACCGCCGCGCCGATAAGCGCCGGTTTGAGCCAGGAAGTACGGGGCGGAGTCTGGGTGGACATGACAGTGGACGCGGGGAATGGAACAGAAAGTCATTATAGCCGCGCTGCAAAAACACTGCCCGCGCGGCCGTTCCCGGGGTGCCGTCGACTACAACTGGACCGACGACGAGCGTGGCGAGATCGCCTTGAGCTCGTCGTCGCTGATGTATTCCAGCACTTTGACGACTTTTTTCACGCCCGACACGCCGCGCGCCACATCGGCGGCGACCTGGCCTTCGCGCTGGGTCACGCGGCCCATCAGGAAGACGGTGCCGCGCTCGGTGATGACCTTGAACGAGGTGGCCGAAATGGTCTTCATGTCGACCAGGCTGGCCTTGACCTTGGTGGTGATCAGCGAATCGCTCGAACGCGAGGTGTAGGTGGCCGGCGAACCGATTTCCAGTTCGTTGATGACGATCGCCACGCCATCGATGTTGGCCACTTCGCGCTCGACCGCCGCCTTCATGGCGTCGTCGCGCACTTCGCCGGTCAGCAGCACCTTGCGGTTGAAGCTGTTGACGTTGATGTGCACGTCTTCACCGGTAATTTTCGGCAAGCGCATGTCGGCCTTGAGCGCAATGGCCTTGTCGTCGGCTTGCGCCCCGAGCGTGCGGCGGTCGGCCGTGGCCACCGCGCCGGCCACGGCGCCGCCCACGAACAGGCCCACGCAGCCCTGCAGGCTGCCCAGCAGGGCTACCGCGACAATGGCCTTGGCCAGCGGCCGCATCACGCGTAATGAATCATTCATTCACATCTCCTCCGAACAGCGCGACGTCGATCCCGTCGCAAATGCAGTGTATGGTCACCAGGTGGACTTCCTGGATGCGCGCGGTGCGCGCGTGCGGTACGCAGATATGTACGTCGGCGTCGGTGAGCAGCTTGCCGAGCGCGCCGCCGTCCTTGCCGGTCAGCGCCACGACGCGCATTTCACGCTCGAGCGCCGCTTCGACCGCGGCAATCACGTTGGCCGAGTTGCCCGAGGTGGAAATGGCCAGCAGCACGTCGCCAGCCTGGCCGAAGGCCTGCACCTGCTTCGAGAAAATCTCGCGGTAGCTGTAATCGTTGCCCACCGCCGTCATGATCGAGGTATCGGTGGTCAGCGACATCGCCGGCAGCGGAAAGCGCTCGCGCTCGAAACGGCCCACCAGCTCGGCCGCGAAGTGCTGGCAGTCGGCAGCAGAACCGCCATTACCGCAAGCAAGAATCTTGTTGCCGTTCGACAAAGCGAAGAACATCAGTTCGATCGCCTGTGAAATAGGTTGAGCCAGGGCAGAAGCCGCCTGAATCTTGAGTTCGGCGCTTTCGTGGAAGTGGGCGAGGATGCGTTGAGTATTCATAGTGGGGGATTATAGTGCAGCAGATCGCGAACCCGGCAAAGTACGACGAAATTTGCTCAGCCGCGCTGTTATGGCTCGTTCTTACAACTGGATCGCGTTGCGCAGCCATTCCATGCGTTCGCCGTCGATGGCGACCACGTCGAAGCGGCACGGCGGCACCTGTGGAAAGCGCAGCAGGTAAGTCTGGGCCGCGCGCACCATGCGGCCGATTTTGGCGGGGGTAATGCTGGCGGCCGCGCCGCCGTGGCTTCTGCTTGCGCGCTGGCGTACTTCGACGAACACCAGTTCATCGCCGTGGCGCATGATCAGGTCGATTTCGCCGCCCCGGCAGCGGTAGTTCGCTTGCACCAGGCGCAGGCCCTGGATTTGCAGATAGTCGCGTGCTTTCTGTTCCCACAGCTGGCCCTGGCGCTGCTTGCCGCTCAGCCGGGCCGGCCACATGTTACTGCCCGCCGCCAGACGGCTTGAAGCTGCCGCCCTGGTACACCGCAGTCGGCTGGATGCGCTCGAAGCGCGCCGGACCGTCGCCGAAACTGACCGACAGCCGTCCCGTCACGCCGTCCATGGTGAACGGCGCGCCCGGATGCAGGGTGATTTCGCGCGCCACGCGGAAGGCGTCGATGCCGAGCGCGTACAGGCGGTCGAGGTCGAGCGTGCGGCGGCTGCCATTCCAGCGCGGATACACCATCACGGCCGGATGGTCGGGCTGCACTTCCCACGGCAGGTCGAGCAGGCGTACGCCGTCGAGTTCGGCCAGGGCGTTACCCGGTTCGGTGCCCGGATTGACCGACGAGGTGCCGTAGGCCGGCACACTGGTGCCGATCGAGGAGCGCACCTGGCGCAGCTGGTCGGCGTCGAGCGCGGTAAAGAGCAGGGTCGGCTGTTCCGCATCGACCCGGTTTCTCAGCTGCGAGATGCCCGATTCGCTCAGGTAACCGTTCGAGGCGGCCAGTTCCATCGTCTGCGATTCGTTGCCCAGCTGCTTCCACTGGGCGGCAAAGGCGCTGGCGATGCGGCGCTGCCAGGCGCTGGAACCCGACACCACCAGTGCGCGCGCGCCGGGATGTTCCGTGGCGGCCCACTGCGCCACCTGGCGCGCTTCGTCTTCGATCGACAAGCCCATCACCAGCAGCTTGTGCGGCAGCGCGCCGCCGGTGCCGCGGCCTTCCGGATGGTTCAGGGCGATGGTCGGCTTGCTCACGGCCACGCCGGCGCCGGCGATCGCGCTCACCGCCGAGCGTGCCAACGGGCCGACCACGATATCGTTCTGCTCCAGGGCCGTGCTGTAGGCGGCCAGCACGTCTTGCGGGCTGTCGCCGGTGTCGATCAGGTTGACTTCGAAGCCGGTGCGGTCGCGCTCGTACGCGGCCATGAAACCGGCGCGCAGTGCGCCAGCCGGCGGGCCGAGCGCGTCGGAACGGGTGGGCAGCAGCAGGCCGATGCGGGTGACGGGTTTGCTGTCAACGGCCAGGTCGGCCGCGCGTGGATTGGCGCCGGGAACGCTGGCGCCGGGCGGGGCGTCGACCGGCATGGTCTCGACCTCGGCTTCGGGAATGACCGGCGCGATGATGTCCGGCGCGCGCTGCGGGACCGGTGCGACGCTTGTGTTTGGCTCGATAGGCGCGCACAATCCCCCCGGCCTGTCGCAGGGCGTGCTGCACGCACTCAACAGCGTGAGCGCGCTAACGGCGAACAGGCCCTTCAGACTTTTAATCAGCATTACCACTCCCAAATGACAGAATTCCAGACCAGTCCGATCGCCCAGCTTCCCGTCATTGGCGAGGCCGTGCATCAGTCCTATCCTACAGCAACCCTGTATATCGTGGCTACTCCCATCGGCAACGTCACCGACATCAGCGTGCGTGCTTTGCACGTGCTCTCGCTGGTCGACGCGGTCGCTTGCGAAGACACGCGCAACACCGGCAATCTGCTGACCCGCTTCGGCCTGTCGCGCCCGATGATCGCCGCGCACCAGCACAACGAACGCGAAGTGGCCGACAAGCTGATCGCGCGCCTGCAGGCCGGCGAGCGCATCGCGCTGGTGTCGGACGCGGGCACGCCGGGGGTGTCCGACCCGGGCGCGCGCATTGTCGACGCCGTACGCGCCGCCGGCCTGCGCGTGGTGCCGGTGCCGGGCGCCTCGGCGGCGGTGACGGCGCTCTCGGCCAGCGGGCTGGTCAACGACCAGTTCTATTTCGTGGGCTTCTTGCCGGCCAAGGCCAAGCAGCGCGAAACCGCCCTGCAAAAACTGCTGACGGTCGGTGCGACCATGGTGTTCTATGAAGCGCCGCACCGCATCCTGGACTGCGTGGAAGCGCTGGCCGGCGTGTTCGAGCCGGCGCGCCAGGTGGTGTTTGCGCGCGAGCTGACCAAGCTGTTCGAAGAAATCCACCGTTGCCCCTTGTCCGAGGCGCTGGCATGGGTCAGGGCCGACCCGCACCGCGAAAAGGGCGAGTACGTGGTGCTGCTCGAAGGCGCGCAGGCCGAGGGCGATGCGGAAGAAGCCGAGGCCGAGCGCATCCTCAACATTTTGCTGGCCGAGTGTTCGGTCAAGCAGGCCGCCAATCTGACCGCGCAGATTACCGGGCGCAAGAAGAATGCCCTGTACGACCGCGCGCTCGAAATCAAGGGTCAGCAGGACTGATCTGCATCAATCGCACTTTTGCGTGATCGCCATTGTCCAAGCGTGACGCGGGCTGCTTCGGCTTATTCGTCGTGCAAGTCGTATCGGGGGACTATGCCCGGCGGCTGGCGCGGAGCAGCGCGCGTACCGGCACCGCTCGCAAATCCGGCGGATCAAATTCTTTTAGAAATAGCTTGCTATTCGATAGTGCACTACTTATAATTCTTCACATGGACGAGAAACAAACACCGAATGACCAGGTTCCCCAGCTCGATGGCCAGTTGTGCTTCTCGCTGTACTCGACTTCGCTGGCGATGAGCAAGCTGTACCGCAAATTGCTGCGCAAGCTGGGGCTGACGTACTCGCAGTATCTGGTGTTGATGGTGCTGTGGGAACAGAACGAGTTGACGGTGTCGGAGATTGGCGAGCGCCTGTTCCTGGACTCGGCAACCCTGACGCCCCTGCTCAAGCGGATGGAGCAGGCTGAACTGCTGACCCGCATCCGTGCGGCCAGCGATGAGCGCCAGGTGATCATTTCGCTGACCGAAGCAGGCAGCGCTCTGCGGGAAGAAGCGAAGAAGTTTCCGTCGCAAATGTTGTGTACCTTCGGTTGTGAGTTGGACCAGGTGGTCAGCTTGAAGCAGCAGCTCGATGAACTGCGCAGTAAGCTGAACAAGAATACGTAATGCACGGGGTGGACAAGTGCCGCCTGCCCCGGTGGAATAAAAATGTAGTGCACTATATAATCGCTCACTAAGTTAATCTCTTAAAAGGAAACATCATGAAAGCCATCAACACCATCGCCCTCGCCCTGTCGATCACCGCAGCAGCCGCAGCAACCCCGGCACTGGCAGCGCCAGCGTCGGTAGCTGCGGTCAAGCCAACCGTCATCCTGGTGCACGGCGCCTTTGCCGATGCAGGCAGCTGGAATGGTGTTGCCGCCAAGCTGCGCGCCGATGGCTACAGCGTGATCGGCGCGGCCAACCCGCTGCGCAGCGTCAAGGGCGACGCCAACGTGGTGTCCGAGATCGTCAAGAGCGTCAAGGGGCCGGTGGTGCTGGTCGGTCACTCCTACGGTGGCGCCGTGATCTCGACCGCCGCCAACGGCAACCCGAACGTCAAAAGCCTGGTCTACGTCGCAGCGTTCGCTCCGGAACAGGGCGAGACAGCGCTTGAACTGTCCGGCCGCTTCCCCGGCGGCACCCTCGGCCAGGCCTTGGCCGAGCCGGTTGCCATCGCTGGCGGCGGCAAGGATTTCTACATCCAGCAAGACAAGTTTCATCAACAGTTCGCCGCGGACGTGCCAAAAGCCGATGCCCAGCTGATGGCCGTGGCCCAGCGCCCGATCGCCGAAGCCGCGCTGACCGAAGCGTCCGGCGCCCCAGCGTGGAAAAACCTGCCGTCGTACTTCATCTACGGCACCGGCGACAAGAACATTCCGGCCGCCGCCCTCGGCTTCATGGCGGAACGCGCCAAGTCGCATAAAACGGTCGAGATCAAAGGCGCTTCGCACGTCGTGATGACCTCGAACCCGGCTGCCGTTGCCCGCCTGATCGAAGACGCCGCTCAGGGCAAATAAGACCAAATAAGCCGATCCAATATATAGCGCGCTATTTAATAGACATCAAACTAAAGGAACCATCATGAAATCCGCTCTCGCCCTGACCCTGCTCGCCGCTTCCCTCTCGACCGCCCACGCCGCCAGCCTCCCCGGCGTCGAACGCAACACCGCGCAGTTCCTGAAAGCGATCGAAGGCGGCACGCCGCTCAACCAGATGACGCCTGACGAAGCGCGCGCCGTGCTGGTCGGTGCCCAGGCTGGGTCCAAGGTGAAGCTGGCGGCGGCCGACGTGAGCGAAAAAACCGTCACCCTCGACGGCAAGCCGGTCAGGCTGACCATCGTGCGTCCGGCTGGCGTCAAGGGCAAGATCCCGGCTTTCATGTTCTTCCACGGCGGCGGCTGGGTGCTGGGCGACTATCCGACCCACGAGCGCCTGGTGCGCGACCTGGTGGCCGGTTCCGGTGCGGCGGCGGTGTTCGTCAACTACACGCCGTCGCCGGAAGCGGGCTACGGGGTGGCGGTCAAGCAGGCGTATGCGGCAACGCGCTGGGTGTCCGAGAACGGCGACGCGATTAACGTCGACGGCAAGCGCCTGGCGGTGGCCGGCAACAGCGTAGGCGGCAACATGGCGGCGGTGGTCAGCCTGATGGCCAAGGACCAGGGCGCTCCCAAGCTGCGGGCCCAGGTGCTGATGTGGCCGGTCACCGACGCCAACTTCGATACGCCGTCGTACAAGCAGTTCGCCGACGGCCACTTTTTGACCCGCGACCTGATGGTCTGGTTCTGGGACCACTACACCAGGGATGCCAGCGCCCGTAAAGAGATCTACGCGTCGCCGCTGCAAGCGAGCAATGCGCAGCTGCAAGGCCTGCCGCCGACCCTGATCCAGACCGCCGAATTCGACGTGCTGCGCGATGAAGGCGAAGCCTATGCCCGCAAGCTCGACGCGGCTGGGGTGGATGTGAAAAGCGTGCGCTACAACGGCATGATCCACGACTTCGGGCTGCTCAATGCGCTGGCCACCTTGCCAGCCACCCGCAGCGCACTTGAGCAGGCATCGCAGGAGCTGAAACTGCGCCTCAAATAAGCAGTTGTTCCCGGGCCTGCGCAATGCAGGCCTTGTCGTTTGTTACCACTTGCACCCGCTGTCCTTCTTGTCGAGCAGGAGGACGAGCGGGGCCAGCAGTCCGCCGGGAATCCCATCTTTGCAGTCCGCCCGTTTGGCCTGGGCAATCACGCGAGCCGCCTTGGTGTCGGTGGCGTACGGCTTGGGCGGAATCTGCGCCACCGCCATGCCGGCACGCGCCGGGTCCGGTTTGGTGGCGATCTCGCGTGCAAACTTGCGGGCCGCGTCCAGATCGAACTGCGGCGCACCGGACGGCGGTCCCACCGTGAATGCTCCCGGTGCAGCCGCTTCCGTCTCCGGTAAGGCAATTACATCAGGCGCCACGATCCTGTTAGCTGGCGCCTTTGTCGCCGGCCCCGCCTGCGCTGTTTTCTCCATTTTCGATTTGACCGCTGGCTTCGGTGTCGAATCGGGCTTCGGTTTCACCTCGGGTTCAGCCTTCGGCGGCGGTTCAGGCAATACCTCGGGCGTCGGCGCGCGCAGCATCACGACCATGGCCTCGCGCGGCTGGTCGGCATTGTCCCGCCACGGCGCCGCCACGCCGTGCCGATACGCGAACAGCAACAGGCCATGTAAGACAAGCGACACTGCGATGCCGGCGCCAATCCGCAGCAAAACACGGTCATTCACGGCCGGACCGTACTCAGGTGCGTAAAAATTCATCTATTTCCTGGAAAAATGCGAAAAAATCATACTGACCCTTGACCAAGTGCATTCCCTCCGCTATGATTCTTGTCCTCGGAGTGTGGCGCAGCCCGGTAGCGCACCTGGTTTGGGACCAGGGGGTCCAAGGTTCGAATCCTTGTACTCCGACCATGATTTGATATGCAGGCTGATGAAGAACACCTCATCAGCCTGTCATACTCCCCCGGCAGCATCTCTTCCAGCAACATCATTCTCCTTCCCAGTAGTCGACCGATTGGCCAATGTGGCCTACTGTCCGTTGTGGCAAGGTGTTTGCACCGCCACCTGCACCCTGCAGCAGTGTCGCATACTTCCCGGAATCGGGAAATTCCACCACTTCAGGCGACTGGTTTGTACTCAGCGCCAGATAGCGCAACTCTCCCTCCCCTGTATTAATAATCTGATGTGCGGTTTCCTGCCCGCCCGCCGGACACGCAACAATATCGCCCTGCCGCAGCGCATAGCTTTCGGCCCCGATCCTGATCGTTCCACTTCCTTGGACAACGATGAACACCTCTTCGTTCACCCGATGGTTATGAAAAGGGAAGGCGCGCTTGCCGGGCGCCAGCGCCGTCAGGTTGCAGTCCAGCGCGCGCATGCCGATCAGTTCGCCAATCATGGCCATGCGCGGCGCAAACCGCTCTGCCGCCGCACCGGTGGCCGTGTGCTGCGGCGGCAACGCTTGCGGTTCCAGTTGGTCGAGGTTGATGACGGCATGGGGCGCACATGGTGGTGCCCGCGCTGGCCGCGTTCGCGCGCGAGCATGCCGGGTTAAAGGTGGATTTTTCGGCTTCGCCCGGATTGGCGGATTTGGTGTCGGACCGCTTCGACCTCGCGCTGCATTTGGGAAACGCCAGCGCAGTTGCAGGCGTTTGAGGGCATCTTCCATGCGCGCTTTGAAGGGCCCTTGAGCTGGACCCAGACGGCCAGTGGCGATAGCGTCGCCACCACCCATTCACGGCAGCGCATCGTTACCGACAACGCCGCCGGCATGCGCAGCTTTGCGCTGGCCGGTGCGGGCGTGGCGATTTTGCCGGAGTCGCTGGTAAGGGATGATCTGGCTGCGGGCCGTTTGCTGCGGCTGCTGCCAGGGTACGCGCTGCCGGAACAGGGCGTGTATGCGGTCTACCCGAACATGCGTCACCTGCCGGCCAAGGTCGGCATGTTCATCGCCTTTTTGCGCGAGTTCATCGGCAATTAATGAAGTCAAAACCGCTATACATAGATCCGTCGTCCCCGCGAAGGCGGGGATCCATAGCACCTTTGAGTATAGATGGTATGGGTTCCCGCCTTCGCGGGAAGGACGGTTTTGAGTGTAGGGGTCTTGACCGCTGAATCAGCCCGCGCGCTTGGCCGCCAGCGCATTGCCCGCGCGGCTCGATCCCTTGCGTCCCAAATGCTGCGAAATGAACTGCCCCGCATCGACCACCATATCGAGATCGATCCCGGTCTCAATCCCCAATCCCTGCATCAGATACAGCACATCCTCGGTCGCCACGTTCCCGGTCGCGCCCTTGGCGTAGGGGCAGCCACCCAGCCCCGACACCGACGAATGAAAGATCGACACGCCCACTTCCAGGCTGGCATAGATATTCGCCAGGGCCTGCCCGTAGGTGTCATGAAAGTGCCCCGAGATCCGGTCCAGATGAAACTCCTGCGCCGCGCGCAGCATCACCGCCTGCGTCTTGCGCGCGGTCGACACGCCGATGGTGTCGGCAATGTCGATCTCGTCGCATCCCAGCTCGCGCATGCGGCCTACAACGTCCGCCACGGCGTCCAGAGACACCTCACCCTGGTACGGGCAGCCGAACGCGCAGCTGATGCTGCCGCGCAGGCGCAGGCCGTGTTCCTTGGCCGCCCTGGCCACGCTCTCGAAGCGCGCGATCGACTCCGCAATCGAACAGTTGATGTTCTTCTGCGAGAACGCTTCCGAGGCCGATCCGAAAATCACCACTTCGTCAGCCCTGGCGGCCAGCGCCGCGTCAAAACCCTGCATGTTCGGCGTGAGCGCCGAATAAATGGCGCCGGCGCGGCGCGTGATCCGTGCCATGACTTCGGTGCTGGTCGCCATCTGCGGCACCCACTTGGGCGAGACGAACGACGCCGCTTCGATATTGGCAAAGCCGGCGCGCGATAGGCGGTCGACCAGCTCGATCTTGACGTCGGCGGGCACCGACTCTTTTTCGTTCTGCAGACCGTCGCGCGGCCCCACTTCGACGATTTTGACTTGTTGCGGCAGGGTGCTCATGGCGTTTCCTTGTTCATGTAACGATTAATACCCGCGGGCGCGGTCGACCACGTCGGCCACCGCCTCGCCGCGTTCGAGCGCGCCGATCTTGCCGGCGATCTGCGCCACGCTCTCGCTGCGCAAGGTCAGCGCCGAGATGTGCGGCGTGATGGTGATGCGCGGCTCGTCCCAGAAGGGGTGCGGCCCTGGCAGCGGCTCGTTGCGGAACACGTCGAGCGTGGCGCCGGCGATGTGGCCCGACTTGATCAAGGTCAGCAAATCCGGCTCGGCCAGGTGCGCGCCGCGCGCCACGTTGATCACGAAGGCACCTTCGGGCAGCTTGGACAGGTTGGCGCGCGCCAGCAGGTTGGTGGTGTCGGGCGTGAGCGGCAGCATGCACACCAGCACCCGTGTGCCGCGCAAGAATTCATCGAGTCCTTCTTCGCCCGCAAAGCAGGTGACGCCGGCGATTTCCTTGTGGCCGCGGCTCCAGCCGCGCAGTGGAAAACCGAACTGCGCCAGCGAATCGAGTACGCGCTTGCCCAGCATCCCCATGCCCATCACGCCGACCGTGAACTGCGCCTTGTCGAACTGCGGCAGCGGCGCCCACACGCCACGGCGCGCCTGGCGTTCGTATTCGTCGAAACGGCGGTAGTAGCGCAGTACCGCATGCGCCACGTATTCGGCCATCTGGACCGCCATGCCGGCGTCGCCGAGGCGGATGATCGGCACCGGCGGCAGCGCGTCGCCGAACTTGAGAATGGCGTCCACGCCGGCGCCGGTGAGAAAAATGGCCTTGACCTTCGCCAAGTGGTCGAGCAGCGCCGCCGGCGGCGACCACAGGACCGCGTAATCGCAAGGCGCGCAATGCACGCCTTCCTGCCAGACCACCACCTCGGCTTGCGGCAGCACGCTGGCGAAATCGCGGACCCACGGCTCGGTAACGCCGTCTGCCCGGTGTAGAAGAATGCGCATGCTTGTCTCCACTATGTTTTTGTATTTTTATGCAGCCTTGAACGCCAACAGCGGGGCGCCGTCGGCGACCTGGTCCCCTACCTGATACAGGATTTCTTCCACCAGCCCGTCGCCTGGTGCGCCGATGGTATGTTCCATTTTCATCGCTTCCATGATGACGAGCGGGTCGCCCTTCTTGACTTGCTGTCCTTTGGTGGCCAGTACCGCCACCACTTTGCCCGGCATCGGCGCGGTCAGGCGCCCGCCTGCGGCTTCGGCTTCGCCGGCGTGCGCCATCGGGTCGTTATAGACCAGCACAAAGTGCCGTCCTCCCGTGAACACGTGGAAGGTGTCGCCGTCACGCCGCACGGCGCCGTGGATCGAGGTCGCCCCCAGCTTGATCGACAGTTCCGCGCCCGCTTGCGCGGTCAGCGCCAGTTCGGCGTCGATGCCATTGACCGACAAATCCCAGCCGTGCGGGCGGTACGTCAATCCGACCTTGTAAGCCTTGCTCTCTTTCGCCGCCGAATACTCGTCGGTGAACGAGAGCTGGCGCTGGCAGGCGCTGTTCAGGCGCCAGCCGAGCGCATTGCCCCACGGGTCGGCCGGGTTGTGCGACTGGCCGTTTGACGCCTGCTTCTCGGCGCCGGTCAAGGCCACCGCAGCGAGCGCCAGTGCGCCGACCGGGGCCGATTTCGGTGGCGGGAACAGGGTGTCCGCATTGCGTTCGATCAGGCCCGTATCCAGGTCGGCCGTCGCAAACGCGGTGCCTTCGACCAGGCGCTTGAGGAAGGCGATATTCGTGGCCAGGCCAACGATCTGGAACTCGGCCAGCGCCTGCGACATGCGCGCCAGCGCCTGCGTGCGGTCCGCGCCCCAGACAATCAGCTTGGCGATCATCGGATCGTAATACGGCGAGATGGCGTCGCCTTCACGCACGCCCGAATCGATGCGCACTGCCGCCGGCGAGCCGCCCGGTGTTCCGCCCAATTCGAAACTGACCGCGCTTGGAGTATCCATATGGCGCAGGGTGCCGATCGACGGCAGGAAGCCTTTTTCGGGATTCTCGGCGTAGATGCGCGCTTCGATCGCATGGCCGTGGATGCCCAGCTCCATCTGCGTTTTCGGCAGCCGCTGGCCGTTGGCCACGCGCAGCTGCCACTCCACCAGGTCGGTCCCGGTGATCATTTCGGTCACCGGATGCTCGACCTGCAGGCGCGTGTTCATTTCCATGAAGTAGAACGAACCATCCTGGTTGGCGATGAATTCGACCGTGCCCGCACCCACGTAGCCGACCGCGCGCGCGGCGGCCACGGCAGCCTCGCCCATGGCGGCGCGGCGTTCAGGCGACATGCCCGGCGCCGGCGCTTCTTCCAGCACCTTCTGGTGACGCCGCTGCACCGAGCAATCGCGCTCGTGCAGGTAGACGCAATTGCCGTGGGTGTCGGCGAACACCTGGATTTCGATGTGGCGTGGACGCAGCAGGTATTTTTCGGCGAGGACCTTGTCGTCGCCGAAAGAACTGATCGCCTCGCGCTTGCATGACGCCAGCGCCGCCTTGAAGTCTTCCGATTTTTCGATCACGCGCATGCCCTTGCCGCCGCCGCCGGCACTGGCTTTCAACAGCACCGGGTAGCCGATGCGGTCGCCCTGCTGCTGCAGGAAGTCCGGGTCCTGCTCGTCGCCGTGATAACCCGGCACCAGCGGCACGTTGGCCTTTTCCATCAGCGACTTGGCGGCCGACTTGGACCCCATCGCGCGCATGGCCGAACCCGGCGGGCCAATGAATACCAGGCCGACTTCGGCGCAGGCGTCGGCGAAGTCCGCGTTCTCCGACAGGAAGCCGTAGCCGGGGTGGATCGCTTCGGCGCCGGTGGCCAGCGCCACGGCGATGATCTTGTCGCCGCACAGGTAGCTCTCTTTGGCGGCGGCGGGGCCGATCAGCACAGCTTCATCGCATACCGCGACATGCTTGGCGTTCGCGTCGGCCTCGGAGTACACGGCGACAGTCCTGATGCCCATGCGGCGCGCGGTAGCGGCGACACGGCAAGCGATTTCGCCACGGTTGGCGATGAGGATTTTTGTGAACATGCGTGGGTCTCGATCGATTGTTGTTCTAAAAGTTGGATCAGCCGCCGCAGCTGGCCTTGGGCGCCGATTCCAGCGTCGACGCGCGCGTGACCAGGCCCAGTTTGGCCAGCAGCACGCGGTCGTCTTCGGCTTCCGGGTTGTCGGTCGTGAGCAGCTTGTCGCCATAGAAAATCGAATTCGCGCCGGCCAGGAAGCACATTGCCTGCACCGCTTCGCCCATCTGGCGGCGGCCCGCCGACAAGCGCACGCGCGCCTCCGGCATGGTGATGCGCGCCACCGCGATGGTGCGCACGAATTCGAACGGGTCGAGCGGGTCCATGCCGTGCAGCGGCGTGCCTTCGACCTGCACCAGGTGATTGACCGGCACCGATTCCGGATACGGATTCAGATTTGCCAGCTGCGCGATCAGGCCGGCGCGTTGCAGGCGCGATTCGCCCATGCCGACGATGCCGCCGCAGCAGACCTTCAGACCGGCGCTGCGCACGCGGCCCAGGGTGTCCAGGCGGTCCTGGTATTCGCGGGTCGAGATCACGTTGCTGTAGAACTCGGGCGCGGTATCGAGGTTGTGGTTGTAGTAGTCCAGGCCCGCTTCTTTCAGGCGGTCGGCCTGGCCTTCTTCGAGCATGCCGAGGGTGGCGCAGGTTTCCAGGCCCAGCGCCTTGACTTCGCGCACCATCTCTTCGACCTTTTCCATGTCGCGCTCTTTCGGGCTGCGCCAGGCGGCGCCCATGCAAAAGCGCGTGGCGCCGTTGGCCTTGGCCTGGCGCGCGGCGTCCAGCACCGTCTCGATACCGAGGATCTTCTTGGCTTCAACGCCGGTGTCGTAGCGCGCCGCCTGCGGGCAGTAGCCGCAGTCTTCTTCGCAGCCGCCGGTCTTGATCGACAACAGCGTGGCCAGTTCGACGTCGCCCGCCGGGAACTGCTTGCGGTGCACGGTCTGGGCCTTGAACATCAGGTCGTTGAAGGGCAGCTCGAACAGGGCCAGCACGTCCGCCAGCGGCCAGGTGGCCGTGTCAAGCAGGGTGATTGCCGCCGCAGGCGGGTGGAAAGAGAGAGTTTGGGACATCGTGGTTCCTTCAGGTTCAGTCGCGCGCGGACGGCCAGCCAGGCAGTCCCGCGAGATCAATAAATTTGGCCGCTTCGGCAGCCGTCGGCTGGTCGAGGTACGGAATGCGCCCGAGCAGGCGCGCCGGAATGCGTTCGGCCAGCGCCTCGACATTCTCGTCGCCGAAGCGCATGTCCGGATCGATCTCGTTGACCACCCAGCCGGCCAGCACCAGGCCGCGCGCGATAATCGCTTCGACCGTCAGCAGCGCATGGCTGATGCAGCCAAGGCGCAAACCCACCACCAGGATCACCGGCAGGTTGAGTTGTTCGGCCAGCTGGGCACTGTCGAAAAGATCCGAGAACGGCACCCGGAAACCGCCCACGCCTTCGACCACCACCGCATCGGAGGCGGCCGCGATTTCGGCATAGGCGGCGATGATCGGCACCGGTTCGATGGTCACGCCATCGAGCCTGGCGGCGATGTGCGGCGCGCAGGCTTCGCGCAGCATGTAGGGGGTGGTGATGTTGACCGGCAGGTGCACGCTGCTCTCGGCGACCAGCATGTCGGCGTCGTCGTTATGCAGTTCGCCGTCGCGCAGGGTGGCGCCGGCGGCCACCGGCTTCATGCCGCAGGCGCGCACACCCCCGGCCACCAGGGTGTGCAGGATCGCGGCCGAAACCAGCGTCTTGCCGATTTCGGTGTCGGTGCCGGTGACAAAACAGCAGAAGCGCGACGGCAGGCCTTCGGCCGCCAGCGACGGCTGCGGCTCGGCCACCAGCACAGGTTCGGCATCGATCACCGGTTCTGTCACCACGGGTACGATAGGGTCATTCAAGCTCATCTCACGTCCTTTCCAGGTCGTTGAGCACAGCGGCGAGCTGCGCGACTTCTTCATGCGTGTGCGCGGCCGAGAGGGTCACGCGCAGGCGCGCAGTCCCTTCGGGCACGGTCGGAGGTCGGATCGCCGGCACCCACAGGCCGTGGCCATGCAGGCCGGCGCCGATGCGCAGGACTTCTTCGTTGGTGCCGATCACGATCGCCTGGATCGCGGTGTTTGATGCCACCCGCTGCCAGCGTTGCAGATCGAGCTGCTGGTCGAAGGCCTGGACCAGGGACGCCAGGTGCGCGCGGCGCGAAGCGCCTTCGTCGCCGCCGATGATGTCGATGCTGGTCAGGAGCGCATGCGCCAGCGCCGGCGGCGCGGCGGTGGTGTAGATGTAAGGCCGGCCGCGCTGGATCATCAGTTCGATCACGCTGGCATGCGCCGCCACGAACGCACCACCGACGCCGGCCGCCTTGCCCAGGGTGCCCATGTAGACGATATTCGGCGAACGCAGCTTGAAGTGCTCCAGCGCGCCGCGTCCGTGCGCGCCCAGCACGCCGAAGCCGTGGGCGTCGTCGATCACCAGCCAGGCGTCGTGCTGTTCGCACAGCGCCAGCAGTTCAGGCAAGGGGGCGATGTCGCCATCCATGCTGAAGACGCTGTCGCTCACCACCAGCTTGGCGGTGGCATTGCTGGCGGCGAGCATGGCGCCCAGGGCCGCCAGGTCCGCATGCGGGTACACCTTGACCGAGGCGCGCGCCAGTCTGGCGCCGTCGATCAGCGAGGCGTGGTTCAGCGATTCCGAAAAAATCTGGGCGTCGCCGTCGGCGCCGAGTGCGGTCAGGATCGCCAGGTTGGCCATGTAGCCGGTGCAAAAGCTCAGCGCGCGCGCCGATTCCAGGTGCGGGCCGACGAAGTGGGCCAGCCGCTCTTCCAGCCGCTGGTGCGCTACGCTGTGGCCCGAGATCAGATGCGAGGCGCCGCTGCCGGCGCCGTACAGGCTTGCCCCTTCGCGCAGCGCATCGACCACGCGCGGATGCGCGGCCAGGCCCAGGTAATCGTTGCTGGCAAAGGCCAGCAGCGCGCGCCCGCCCACCATCAGGCGCGGCTTGCACGGGGTTTCCACCACGCGCCGTTCGCGCGTCAGGCTTTGCTCGTCCAGCTGGCGCAGCTGGTTCTCGATGGCGTCGATCAGTTTCATCTAGCTGCTCGCGATCACGGTGTCGAACACGGCGCGGGTGCGCTCGGCCAGGCCGTCGCTTTCCTCGTCGCTGAGGATATACGGCGGCATCAGGTACACCGTGCGGCCGATGGGGCGCAGCAGCAGTTCGTTGTCCAGCGCGCTGGCAAAGAAGCGGCGCGAGAAGGTGGCGGCGCGCGCGCTATCGGGTTCGACCGCATCGAAGGCCCAGATCATGCCGCGCTGGCGGAAATTGCGCACACGGTCATGTTCCGCCAGCGGCGCCAGGGCCATCGTCAGGCGCGTGGCGCGTGCGCGGTTGCGGTTCAACACATCGTCGTCCTGGAAGATCTGCAGGGTCGCCAGCGCCGCGCGGCAGGCCAGCGGATTGCCGGTGTACGAGTGCGAATGCAAAAAGCCGCGTGTGACGTCTTCGCTGTAGAAAGCCTGGTACACCTCGTCGCGCGTGAGCACCAGGGATAACGGCAGGTAGCCGCCGCTGATGCCTTTGGACAGGCACAAAAAATCGGGCCAGATGGCGGCCTGCTCGCAGGCGAAAAAGGTGCCGGTGCGTCCACAGCCGACCGCGATTTCATCGAGGATCATGTGCACCTGGAAGCGGTCGCACAGTTCGCGCACCAGCGTCAGATAAAGCGGGTCGTGCATCGCCATGCCGGTCGCGCACTGCACCAGCGGTTCGATGATGATGGCGGCGATCCGGCCGGCGCGTTCTTCGAACAGCTTTTCCACGTCCGCTGCGGCGCGGCGCGCCACGTCCTGCGCGCTTTCGCCTTCCTGCGCGTTGCGCGCATCCGGCGACGCCACCACGCGCGCGGCGCGCAGTAGCGGGCCGTAGGCATCCTTGAACAGGGCCACGTCGGTCACCGCCAGCGCGCCGATGGTTTCGCCGTGGTAGCTGCCCTGCAGGCACACGAATTCCTGCTTGTCGGAGAGGCCCGCGTTGCGCCACGCATGAAAACTCATTTTCAGCGCGATTTCGACCGCCGAGGCGCCGTCCGACGCGTAGAACGCGTGGCCGAGCACCTTGCCGGTCATCTCGGACAACTGCTCCGACAGGCGCACCACCGGTTCGTGCGTGAAGCCGGCCAGCATGGCGTGCTCCAGCCGGTCCAGCTGGTCCTTCAGGGCCGCGTTGATGACCGGGTTGGCGTGGCCGAACAGGTTGACCCACCATGAACTGATGGCGTCCATGTAGCGCTTGCCCTCATGGTCGTACAGCCATGCACCGCGCCCGTGGCTGACCGGGATCAGGGGTACGGTTTCGTGGTGCTGCATCTGCGTGCACGGGTGCCACACGCTGCGCAGGCTGCGCGCTACCCAATCCTGGGACATGTCCGCCATCGCCTTACACCAGCCACGACGGCTTGCGTTTTTCGAGGAAGGAGGCCACGCCTTCGCGGCCTTCGTCCGACGCGCGCACCTTGGCGATGCGTTCGGCGGTATCGACCACCATGGCCGCGTCGACCGCCTTGCCGGTAATCTCGCGCACCAGCACCTTGGCTTCGCGCACGGCGTTCGGGCTGCTGGTGACGATGGCGTTGACGATCGCCGCCACATGCGCGTCGAGCGCATCGGCCGGCACGATGTCGTGCACGAAGCCGATGCGGTGCGCTTCTTGTGCGCTGAATTTTTCGGCCGTGAGGAAATAACGGCGCGCCGCGTTCTCGCCCATGGCGCGGATCACGTAGGGCGAAATGGTCGCCGGGATCAGGCCCAGTTTGACTTCGGACAGGCAAAAGCTGGCGCTGTTGACGGTGACCGCGATGTCGCACGCGGCCACCAGGCCCATGCCGCCGGCGTAGCAGTCGCCCTGGATCTTCGCAACCACCGGTATCGGGCACAGGTAGATTGCGCGCAGCATCTCGGCCAGCTTGGACGCGTCCTCGCTGTTTTCGGCGTGCGAATAGCCGGCCATTTTCTTCATCCAGTTCAGGTCCGCGCCGGCGCAGAAGGCCGGGCCGTTCGCATCGAGCACGATGGCGCGGATGTCGTCGCTGCGGCCCAGTTCATCGAAGGCCAGCGACAATTCGGCGATGGTGATTTCGTTGAAGGCGTTGCGCACCTCCGGGCGGTTCAGGGTGACGGTGGCGACCTTGTCGGCGATGGCAACGGCGAGAGTTTGATATTGCATACTGTTCCTTTACATGCGGAAGACGCCGAACTTCGTGTCCGGAATCTCCGCGTTGAGGGCGGCCGACAAACCCAGGCCGAGCACCATGCGGGTATCGGCCGGGTCGATCACGCCATCGTCCCACAGACGCGCGGTGGCGTAGTAAGGGTGGCCCTGGTGTTCGTACTGGTCCTTGATCGGCTGCTTGAAGGCGGCTTCTTCCTCCGGCGACCACTGGCCGCCCTTGTTCTCGATGCCGTCGCGCTTGACCGTGGCCAGCACCGACGCCGCCTGGTCGCCGCCCATGACCGAAATGCGCGCATTAGGCCACATCCACAAGAAGCGCGGCGAGAACGCGCGGCCGCACATGCCGTAATTGCCGGCGCCGAAGCTGCCGCCGATGATGACCGTGAACTTCGGCACCGCCGCCGTGGCGACGGCCGTGACCATCTTGGCGCCGTTGCGGGCGATGCCTTCGTTTTCGTATTTGCGCCCGACCATGAAGCCGGTGATATTTTGCAGGAACACCAGCGGGATCTTGCGCTGGCAGCATAGCTCGATGAAGTGCGTGCCCTTGAGCGCCGACTCCGAGAACAGGATGCCGTTGTTGGCGATGATGCCGACCTTGACGCCGTAGATATGGGCGAAGCCGCAAATGAGGGTGGTGCCGTAGCGCGCCTTGAATTCGTCGAAGTCGCTGCCGTCGACGATGCGGGCGATGACTTCGCGCACATCGAACGGTTTGCGCGTATCGACCGGGATCACGCCGTACAGTTCTTCGGGCGCGTATTTCGGTTCGCTTGACTCGCGCAGCGCCATCTGGGCCGGTTTGACCCGGTTCAGGTTCGACACGATGGTGCGCGCCAGCGACAGCGCGTGCAGGTCGTTCTGCGCCAGGTGGTCGACCACGCCCGACAGGCGCGTGTGCACGTCGCCGCCGCCCAGGTCTTCGGCCGTGACCACTTCGCCGGTGGCCGCTTTCACCAGCGGCGGGCCGCCCAGGAAAATCGTGCCCTGTTCCTTGACGATGATCGACTCGTCGCTCATGGCCGGCACGTAAGCGCCGCCGGCGGTGCAGGAACCCATGACGACGGCGATTTGCGGGATGCCCTTGGCCGACAGATTGGCCTGGTTGAAGAAGATGCGGCCGAAATGGTCGCGGTCGGGGAACACGTCGTCCTGGTTCGGCAGGTTGGCACCGCCCGAGTCGACCAGGTAGATGCACGGCAGCTTGTTCTGGTCGGCGATTTCCTGCGCGCGCAGGTGCTTCTTGACCGTCATCGGGTAATAGGTGCCGCCCTTGACGGTGGCATCGTTACAGACGATCACGCACTCCTGGCCCGACACGCGCCCGATGCCGGTGATGATGCCGGCGGCCGGTGCGGCGCCGTCGTACATCTCGTACGCGGCCAGTTGCGACAATTCGAGGAAGGGCGTGCCGGGATCGAGCAGCATCTGCACGCGGTCGCGCGGCAGCAGCTTGCCGCGCGCGACATGCTTGGCGCTGGCGGCCTCGCCACCGCCGGCGGCGGCCGCGGTGACCTTGGCGCGCAGGTCGTCGACGATGCGTTGCATGGCTGCGGCGTTGGCCTTGAAGTCGTCGCTGCGCGGATTGAGTTTGCTGTCGATGTGGGGCATTGCGATCCTTTTTTAGTCCGGGAAACTGCCGTCCAGGTAGTACCAGCGCGCCACGCCGTCGTGGGTCTCGCGAACGAAACGGCTCACTTCGTGCAGGCGGTGCGCGCGCCCGCCAATCTTGTAGCGGGCGACGAATTCTACGGTATCGGCGTCCGGCGATTCTAGCAGGTTTGCTTGACGTTTACGTAAACGTAAAGCAGATTTAATCTCCAGTCCCAGCCAGCGGGTTGGCTCGTTTTCGCCCACGATACGCTCGCTTGGGACGGTGCTCGGGTGCCAGGTGGCGCGCAGGTAGGCTTCGTTACCGAGGGTGTAGGCGCTGTAGCGCGAGCGCATCAGGGTTTCGGCCGTCGGCGGCACCGCGTCGCCCGCCAGGAAAGGAGCGCAGCAGGTGGCAAAGGTTGCGCCGCCGCAAGGGCAGGTGGAGGGAGAGGGCATGGTTGTTTGCAGAAACAGAATCTTGCAATTATCCGCCATATTGCCGGCGGCGTTGGGACGGCGTGCGCCTTGGCGTGCGAACGCCAAAGGATATTGTATGCTGGCAAGCTGTCAGCGCGCAGTGGACGCGCCTGGCTCCCCATCCTTGTGACTTGCAGCTGGAAAGATTGTTATGCCAAATGGAAAATTCGAGCTGACGGTGTGCGATTCCGATCCTGACGAGGACCCTGAGTACGATCCTGAAGTCGACCTCCCGGTCGCCTACCTGAGTCTTCCCGACCATCCGGGAAAAGGTATGCGTGGAACAAGCATGGTGCGCTTGTCCGACCTCATGGAGTATGAAGGCGCGGATGTGTTCATGGACTTCGTTGACGGGCGCCTGGTCGGCATCGAAGTCTTGCCATAGCAGCCGCGCGCACATTTGCGTGCGCGCAGATCCTGGTCACGCGGCGCTGTTAAGTTTGATGTCTTCGATTGACATTGTGCGTTGACAGGCGACCCATGACCAGGAACTATGCCAGGCCCTTGCTGGACCATGAGAGCATCGAACTGTTTCTAGAACGTTGCCTTGGGATGAAGCATGAACTCCGGCTCGGCAATGGCGGCACGCTGTCATTGCCGGAACTCTGCAAGCGCGTCCGCGATGCGCAAAGTGCCGTGGAATCGATACAGGCGGACTCCACGATGGCGAGCAGGCGCAATCGTGTGCCGTCATATCGCAGCGATGGCGTGCGTGATCTCCTGCACCGGCAAATTATCGATGAACTCATCTCCTACGAGAGGCTTGAGTCTGACGAGCAAATCCGATTGGGTTATGGCGGTGCCAAACCGTGTGGACGACCGGCTGAGCCCGGAGCATGCGTTTATCTGGTGACTGGCTTGCCGGCATCTGGCAAGTCGGCTCTGGTGAGTGCCATTTCAAATCGTCTGGGGGCCATGGTGCTCGACTCGGATTTTGCCAAGCGAAAACTACCCGAATTCGCGCATGCCCTGGCCGGCCCCATGCTGGTTCATGAGGAATCACGCATGCTTATTTTCGCAACATCGAACTCCGACACGCCGTCCTTGTCTGAGTACTGTACCTCGAACAAACTAAACGTTGTCGTTCCGCTCATTGGCAATGATGAAGGCCGTCTAAAAGCTGTACGCCAATCATTTCTTGTACACGGCTATCAGGTTCACTTGACGACAATGCTACTGGACCGCGCTCAAGCAACCAGGCAGGCGCTTTTACGCTTCCTGGATACCGGGAGATATATTCCACCCAGCATGATCTTCGATGGATATGCCAACGATCCTGTTTTAAATTACTATAAAGCGTGGATGGACGCGGGGACCGGAGACGATGTGCAGTGGGCTTCGCTGGGGGCGCTGGCAATGGGAAGTCGACCGGCAAGTGTTCACAGCTATAGTTCGCAAGCCAACCCGGCTGCGCTCTGGGAGCAGAGACCATGAAAAAGACATCGCTGCGCAAGAATCGTCTTTCCGATCAATCGATGCGCTTTCCCGGCAATTCCTTCGAGCTGGAACGCAGCGCAAAGCGCCGACGTTCCGGCCCTGATGCAAGCGGCGCCGGGGCCAGCTTGCACGATATGCTGATGGATCAATGGGCCTTCAACGACGACGATATTGCCGAACGTTTGGCGGCTAGCGTGGTCAGGCGCATCTCGCCTGAGGTGCAGGCATACTATGACCGCATGTTCGCGCTGACACACCCAAGCGCATGCGAGGGCGGCGAGACACCCGCCGCGCTCAGCGATGCTGCCTAAACCCGCAACCCCAGCCCTTCCAGGCTGATCGACGGCGCCTCCCCCCGCATCACATCGGCCAACACGCTGGCCGACCCGCACGCAAACGTAAACCCCAGCGGCCCGTGCCCCACGTTCAGCCACAGGTTGGCGAGTGGCGTAGCCCCGATGATGGGCGCGCTGCTAGGCGTGGCCGGCCGCAGCCCCGCCCACGCGCTCACCTGCCCGTAGTCGGCCGCCAGCGGCATCACCGCGCGTGCCTGGCGCAGCAGTCCGGCGATCCGGCCCGCGTCGAGCGCGGCGTCCTCGCCCACCAGGTCGACCATGGCCGCCACCCGCAACTGCGCGCCGATGCGCGCATACAGCACCTTGCGCTCGAAGTCGGTCACGCTGATGTCGGGCGCGCGGTCGCCCGGCCGCACCGGCGCGGACAGGCTGTAGCCCTTGAGCGGATACAAGGGCAGGTATATGCCGGCCGTGGCCGCCAAAGTCCGGCTGCGGATGCCCGCCGCCAGCACGAAGTCATCAAACACCAGCATGCCGGCGCTGGTATCGAGCCAGCGCACCTTGCCGTGCTCGACCAGAAAGCCGCGCGCGTTGGCGCGCACCACCCCGCGAAAACGCGGATGCGCGCGCAGGCGCCGCCCCAGCCCGGCACAAAACGCATGGCAGTCCGCCACCGCCTCCCCGCGATTGAACATGCCGCCCGCCAGCACGCCTTGCGCCGCCGCCAGCGCCGGTTCGCGCGCCACGCACTCGGCCGCCGACAGCACCTCGCCGCCCGCCGCCGCGCGCGCCGCCGCGGCGAAGGCCCTGGGCGAGCGGTACACCACCAGCTTGCCCGCCTCGCGCCAGGCGAACTCTTCTTTAGGCAGGATGCCATCCAGCCGCGCCATCGCCGTACGGCTCAGCTCGCCAAGCTGGAGCAGGCGCATGGTGGTGCGGCGGTGCGTGTCGGCATTGCAGTGCGCCACGAACTGCGCCAGCCAGCGCCACTGGCGGCGGTCGGCCTCGGGCCGGAAGCGCAGCGGACCATCTTTCTGCAACAGCCAGCGCAGCGCCTTGAGCGGCACCCCAACGTCCGCAAACGGCGCCACGTAGCGATAGCTGAGCTGGCCGCCATTGCGGAAACTGGCGCCCGCGCCGAGCGTGGCCTCGGCTTCGAGCAGGGTCACGCCGAAGCCGGCCTCGAGCAGCCACCAGGCCGACGCCAGTCCCACCACCCCGCCGCCGATCACGATTACCTCGCGCATGCCGCTGCACCTCCCGCTACCTTGACGCCCCCAGCTTACGGACAGGGCGCCGCCTGCGCCAATGAATCTTGCAGCCGCGCCCATAACCGCCGCTCATGAGTCTTGTCTATGAAATAAGAATTCTGGCGCCTTTGCCAGTACGGCATAAAATTTCCGTAGCGGCGCGGGAGCCGGCCACCCAATCAGGCTAGAATGGTCGATCAGCGCCACATTATTTTGCCGCCCGCTATAACGTGCTGACATGCGTGCGGTGAATAATTTCATACTGGCGCATACTGACCGGCAGCGCCATTGCGGCTACACTATCGCGCGCGCCGGCATGACGGAGCAGCACAGGACCATGACCATGAGCGGAACCGTAATGAGCACTACCCACACCGATTTCAAGGTCGATTCGAACGACAACTCCCCGCTGTACATGCAAGTGGCGCGCAAGCTGATCCAGGATGTGCGCGACGGGCGCTACCAGGTCGACCAGGCCCTGCCGTCCGAACGGCTGCTGTCCGAACAGCTCGACGTGTCGCGCGTGACCGCCCGCAAGGCCATCGACCAGCTGGTCGAACAGGGCCTGGTGGTGCGCCGCCGCGGCTCCGGCAACTACGTGGCGCCGCGTATCGAGCAGCCGCTGTCGAATTTGTCGAGTTTTTCCGAGCAGTTGCAGCAGCGCGGCTACCGCCCCGGTTCGCAGTGGCTCAGCCGCTCGGTAGTGGTGGCGTCGGCCGACGAACAACTGAGCCTCGGCTTGTCGCCGAACTCCCGCGTGGCCCGCCTCGAGCGCCTGCGCCTGGCCGACGACGTGGTCATGGCCTACGAGGTCAGCGTGATTCCCGCCAGCGTGCTGGCGCGCCCTGAAGCGGTCGGCAACTCGCTGTACGAGCACCTGGCCACCACCGGCCACACCCCGGTGCGCGCGCTGCAGCACATCCGCGCCATGAATGCCGGCGCCGTCCTGGCCGGCCAGCTCGGCGTGCCGGAAGGCCAGGCGGTGCTGTACATCACCCGCGTGGGCTACCTGGAATCGGGCCAGGCGGTCGAGCTGACCCATTCGTATTGCCGCAGCGACCATTACGACTTCGTGGCGGAGATGCGCAGGGTGGCCTGATGCATCGCGTGATGCCGCTTCTACTTCTATTCTTTTCATACTGAACGCCAGTCGTTTGGCATTACACTAGCCGCATCCCCAGCAGCGGAGCGGCCATGTTGAATACCGAAACCCCGGACCGGCAGCATGCGGCCCTCGACCAGTATCCGACCGCCGAGCTGGTCAACGCGCTGGTCGACGACCAGTTCCATGCCGTGCGCGCGGTGCAGGCGGCCTCAGGCCAGATCGCCGCCGCCGTCACGGCCGCCCTGCCGCGCATCGACGCCGGCGGACGCCTGATGTATGTGGGCGCCGGCACTTCCGGCCGCCTTGGCGTGCTCGACAGCGTCGAACTGTATCCCACTTTTTCCTGGCCACACGAACGCGCGCTGGCGCTGCTGGCCGGCGGCATCGACGCCATGTTCGTCGCCGTCGAAGGGGCCGAGGACGATGCCGCCCAGGGCGCGGCCGACCTGCGCGCCTTGAATCCCGGGCGCGACGACGTGGTGCTGCTGCTGGCCGCCTCCGGCGCCACCCCGTACGTATTGGGCGCGCTGCAAGCGGCCACCGAGGCCGGCGCCCTCACGGTCGGCTTTGCCAACAATCCGGATGCGCCCGTGGTGCGCGGCGCGCAGATCGGCATCACGCTCGACACCGGCCCCGAAGTCATTTCCGGTAGCACCCGCCTGAAAGCCGGCACTTCCCAGAAAATCGCCCTGAACACCTTTTCAAGCGCCTTGATGGTGCGTTTACACAAGGTCTACGGCAACCTGATGGTAGACTTGAAACCAACCAATGCCAAGCTGGTGCTGCGCGCGGTCCGCCTGACGATGTTTGCCACCGGCGCCGACGAGGCCGCCGCCCGCGCGGTGCTGGAACAATGCGATTTCCATGTCAAGGTCGCCATCGTGGCCCTGACCAAAAAAACCAGTATCGGCCAGGCCAGGGCCCTGCTTGACAGCGCGCGCGGCAGCGTGCGCCAGGCACTGGCCGCCTGACGCCATCCCGTGACATGCGCGGGCGGCGCGGGCGGCCCGCCCTGCCTGCATGATCACGAAAGTACAACAAGAACTCCGATGCAAACTGCGATGCAAACCAAGCAAGACAGAAGCCCCTGGCTGTGGGTGCCTTCCCTGTATTTCGGCCAGGCCATTCCGTATGTGGTGGTGATGACCCTGTCGGTCCTGATGTACAAGGATCGCGGCGTCGGCAACGACGATATTGCCTTTTACACGAGCTGGCTGTACCTGCCCTGGGTCGTCAAGCCGCTCTGGTCGCCGCTGGTGGACATGGTGCGCACCAAGCGCTGGTGGATTGTTTCGCTGCAGCTGGCCATCGGCGCCGCGCTGGCCGCGGTCGGCTTCACGATGCACCTGCCGGGCTGGTTCCAGATGAGCCTGGCCGTGCTGTGGGTGATGGCCTTCTTTTCCGCCACCCACGACATCGCCGCCGATGGCTTCTACATGCTGGGCCTGAAGCAATACCAGCAAGCCGCCTTTGTCGGCGTGCGCAGTACCTTTTACCGGCTGGCCACGATTGCCGGCGGCGGCGCCATGGCCATGCTGGCCGGTAAGCTGACCACCAGCACGGGCGACGTCGGCTTTGCCTGGTCGGTGGTGTTCTTCGTGCTGGCGGCGGTATTCAGCGGCCTGTTCGCCTATCACAGCGTGGTGCTGGGACGGCCGGCCGAAGACAAGGCCGTGGTCGGCAGCGAGAACAAGCTGGCCGAGTTCTTCGCGACCTTTGCCTCATTTTTTGGCAAGCGCGACATTTGGCTGATCCTCGGTTTCATCCTCACCTTCCGCCTGGGCGAATCGCAGTTGCTGAAACTGGCGATTCCCTTCATGAAGGACCCGCTCATCAAGGGTGGCCTCGGCATGACGACCGCGCAGGTCGGGCTGGCCTACAGCACCATCGGCATCATCGCGCTGACCCTGGGCGGGCTGCTGGGCGGCTTGCTGATTTCGCGCTGGGGCCTGAAACGCTGCCTGTGGCTGATGGTGTTCGCGGTGCACCTGCCCGACGTCGTGTTCGTCTACCTCGCCACCGCGCTGCCGCAGGACTTTGTGTTGATCGCAGCGAGCATCGCACTGGAACAGTTCGGTTACGGCTTCGGTTTCACCGCCATGATGTTGTACATGATCATGGTCTCGGACGGCGAGCACAAGACGGCCCACTACGCCCTCTGCACCGGGCTGATGGCGCTCGGCATGATGGTGCCTGGCATGTTCAGCGGCAAAATCCAGGAATTCCTGGGGTACCAGCACTTCTTCATCTACGTCTGCGTGATGACGATTCCCGCGTTCATCATGGCGGCGCTGGTGAAGATCGACCCTGAGTTCGGCAAGCGGGTCGATCAATGATGGCAGATCAATGACGGCGCCGGCCCGCCTCGCCTCGCTGGATGCCTTTCGCGGCTTCACCATTGCCGCCATGACCCTGGTCAACAACCCGGGCGACTGGGCGCATCTGTATTCCCAGCTGGCGCATGCGCACTGGCATGGCTGGACCTTCACCGACTGGATTTTTCCGTTTTTTCTGTTCATCGGCGGCGTTTCGATGGCGTTCTCGCTGGGCCGCCTGGCCGCCGCCGGCGCCGACAAACCGGCCCTGCTGCGCAAACTGGCGGTACGCGCCGGCATCATCTTCCTGATCGGCCTGGCGCTCAACCTGATCCCGGGTTTCGACCTCTCCACCGTGCGCATTCCCGGCGTACTGCAACGGATCGCCATCTGCACCCTGCTGGCCGCGCCGATCGTGCTGTATTTCACCTGGCAAGCGCAAGTGCTGTGGATCATCGGCCTGCTGGCGCTGTACAGCGTGCTGATGCTGCTGGTACCCGTGCCCGGCATCGGCGCCGGCGTGCTCGAACCGGGCCAGGACTTCGGCGCGTACGTCGACCGCCTGCTGCTGGACGGCCACCTGTGGCCGCAGTCGAAAACCTGGGACCCCGAAGGCTTGCTATCGACCATTCCCGCCCTGTGCAGCCAGCTGCTGGGCGTGCTGGCGGGGCGCTGGCTGCTGTCTGGCCACCCGCGCACCGAACAGACCGTCTGGATGCTGCTGGCGGGCCTGGCGCTGCTGTGGATCGGCGCCATGCTCGACGTCATCCTCATGCCGATCAACAAAAGCCTGTGGACACCGTCGTTCTGCCTGTTCATGACCGGCTGGGCGCTGATCGTGTTTTCCAGTTTTTACTGGCTGCTCGACGCTAATCCCCATGCGGCGATCCGCAGCGCGGCGGCGCGCTGGAGCACGCCGCTCCTCATTTATGGCATGAATGCACTCTTTATTTTCGCGTTTTCCGGGCTGGTGTCTAAAATGCTGGGTTTTATCGCGCCCGGCGGCGTGCCGCTGGCGGCGCGCCTGTATGCACAGGTGAGCGCGCTTGGTGTGTCGCCGGTCAACAGCTCTTTGCTTTATGCTCTGCTGTTTAATGCGGCAATGTTCTTGATCGCATGGGGCATGTGGCGCAAGAAGTGGTTTGTAAAAGTTTAAATTGGGGAATGGTTTGCAGCCGAACAGGACAAGACGCGCATTGGCGCGAGCAGGAGTAGCCGGCGCCATGGCGCTGAGCGGGTTGATGACAGCGTGCACCACGGACAAGCCGGCCGCGCCGGTGACAGGAGGGGCCTATGGCGTCACGCCCAGCCCGGCCACCATCCAGGGCGGCACCGAGACCGTGCCGCCGGTGGCGCCGCGCGAGTTCCGGGCCGCCTGGGTCTCGACGGTGGCCAATATCGACTGGCCCTCGCGCGCCAACCTGTCGGCCGAGAAACAGCAGGCCGAGGCCATCGCCATCCTCGACCGCGCCAAGGCCATGAACCTGAACGCCATCGTGCTGCAGGTGCGGCCGAGCGCCGACGCCATTTATCCATCCAAGCTGGAACCGTGGACCGAGTACCTGAGCGGCACCCAGGGCCAGGCCCCGCAGCCGTGGTACGACCCGCTCAAGTTCTGGGTCACGCAAGCCCATGCGCGCGGGCTGGAACTGCACGCCTGGTTCAACCCCTACCGCGCGCGCCACGCCACCGCCAAGTCGCCGCCCGCGCACGACCATATTTCCAGATCCAATCCGGCGGCCGTAAAGACCTACGGGCGCTTTCTGTGGATGGACCCGGGCGAAGAATCGGCGTCGAAACATACGCTGGACGTGATCCTCGACGTGGTGCGCCGCTACGACATCGACGGCGTGCACCTGGACGACTATTTTTATCCGTATCCGATCGAAGCGCCCGGCGCCAGCGGTGCCGAGACAGCCGCGCTGGACGGCGCCTGGGCGCCCAAGGCCGAGCTGGAGTTTCCCGACCAGCCGGCCTGGCAGCGCTATTTGCTGTCCGGCGGCAAGCTTGACCGCGCCAACTGGCGGCGCCAGAACGTCAACAAGCTGATCGAAGCGATGTACACCGGCATCCACCGCGAAAAAAGCTGGGTGCGGGTCGGCATCAGCCCGTTCGGCATCGGCCGTCCGGACCGCCGTCCGAAAGGCATCGTGGGTTTTAGCCAGTACGACAAGCTCTACGCCGACGCCGAACTGTGGCTCGCCAACGGCTGGCTCGATTATCTGTCGCCGCAGCTGTACTGGTCGATCGCCCAGCCGCAGCAGGCCTACGACGTACTGCTCGACTACTGGGTGGCGCAGAACGGCAAGCGGCGCCATATCTGGCCGGGACTGCTCACCAGCCGCATCGGCGCCGCCACCAAAAGTTTTCCGGCCAGGGAAATCGTGCAGCAGATCGGTGTCACGCGCAGCCGCGCCGGCGCTGGCGGCCACGTGCATTTCAGCATGGTGGCGCTGATGGAAAACCGCCAGGGCCTGACCGACCAGCTCAAGGCCGGCCACTACGTCGCCCCGGCGCTGGTGCCGGCCTCGCCTTGGCTGGGCAACGAGACGCCCGGCCTGCCGACGGTGACGGCGCGGCGCGAGGGCAACGGCGTCGCGCTCAAGCTCACCGCCGGCAAGTCGAACGCGCAGTACGCGATCTGGTCGCGTCACGGTGGCGAATGGCGCTTTGCCGTCGTGCCGGCTTCGCGTGCCGACTGGACCGTGCTTGACGACGCCAAAAACGGCCCGGCCAGCGCGGTGTTCGTCAGCGCGGTCGACCGCCTCGGCAACGAAAGCGAACGCGTGACGGTCCTCAAGCCATGAGTGGACTGGGCCTGGGCATCGACGCCGGCGGCACCAGCACGCGCTGGGCGCTGGCGGGGCTTGACGGCATCATTGTGGCCGAGGGCGAGCAGGCCGGCCTGTCGGCCTTGCAGATGGGCAGTAGCGACGGCCGCGCCAGGGTGCAGGCCAGTTTTGCCGCGCTGGCGGCTAGCGTGCTGGTGCACGGCCAGCCGCAGGCGGTGCGCGCCGGCTTGACCGGTTTCGGCGGCGATGACGCGCAGTTGCGGCAGTGGCTGGCCGCGCCGCTCGGCTTGGCGCCCGACGCGGTGGTGCTGAGCAGTGATATCGAAATCGCTTACCTGGCCAGTTTTACGCCGGGCGAGGGTTATCTGGTGTACGCCGGGACCGGCTCGATCGGCGCCTTTATCGATGCCGATGGCGTGTTCCACCGCGCCGGCGGACGCGGGGTGATCCTGGACGACGGCGGTGGCGGTTTCTGGATCGCACGCGAGGCATTGCGCCACATCTGGCGCAACGAGGATGAAGAACCGGGCCGCTGGCGTTCGTCGCCGATGGCGCAGGCCGTGTTTGCGCAGATTGGCGGCGACGACTGGGCCCTGTCGCGCCAGTTCATGTATGGACAGGAACGCGGCGAGGTCGGGCGGCTGGCGCTGGCGGTGGCTGCCAGTGCCGGGGAAGATCCGGTCGCGGCGGCAATCTTGACGCAAGCGGGACGCGAACTGGCGCGCCTGGCGCGGGCCTTGACGGCGCGTTTTGGCGCGCGCCCGGTGGTGCTGGCCGGCCGCGCGGCAACGCTGCATGCGCTGATTGTGAACACGATGCGCGCCGAGTTGCCGGATACGATAAGCTTGACGCAAACGACAGCCCGCGCTCATCATGCAGCGGCGCGTTTAGCCGCGGCATAAGAGTCCGCGCCCGCCTCCGTTGCCCGCGCCACCTCCGTCGCTCCCGTGCCAAGGCAGCACTCGGCGGGAGTCCATAGCACCTTCGATCAACCAAGGTGCTATAGGTTCCCGCCTGCGCGGGAACGACGGAGGTATTTGAACATTTACCATCTTCCTTCTACTCGCCAATGAAAACCCTGCTCGCCGCCCTCCTGATCGCCCTGCTCACCGGCTGCGCCACCGGCCCCGTGATCGACCACACCTACTCGGCCAAAGGCCAGAGCAGCCGCGTCAAGTTCGTGGTCCTGCACTACACGGCCATCAACCTGCCGCAATCGATCAAGGTATTGACCGAGCAAACGGTGAGCAGCCACTACCTGCTGACTGATGAAGCGATTCCGGTCGTCTACGGCCTGGTCGACGAAACGCGCCAGTCCAACCACGCCGGTGTATCGAACTGGAAAAACTACACTCTGCTCAACGGCAGCTCGATCGGCATCGAAATCGTCAACCCCGGCTTCACCGAATCCCCGGCCGGGCGGGTCTGGTACCCGTTCCCGCAAGCCCAGGTCGACCGCCTGATCGTGCTGCTGCAAGACATCGTCAAGCGCCACAACATCCCGCCCGAGAACATCCTCGGCCACAGCGACATCGCCCCCCAGCGCAAGCAGGACCCTGGTCCGCTGTTCCCATGGGGCCAGCTGGCCCGGCACGGCCTGGTGGCCTGGCCCGACGCCGCCAAAGTCGCCGCCGCGCGCCCCGTGTACGACCTGATGCTGCCCGACGTCGCCTGGTTCCAGGCGCGCCTGGCCACGGTCGGCTACGCGGTGCCGCAGACCGGACTGATGGACGACGCGACCCGCAACGTCATCGCCGCCTTCCAGATGAAATACCGCCCGCTCACCATCGACGGCGCACCCGACGCCGAAACGGCGGCCCTGCTCGACGCCCTCACCACGCCCGCCGTGAAACCGGCGGCACCGGCGCTACCTGCGGCGCCCACGCCGCCAGCACCCGCGCAGCCCGTGGCATAGGCAGCACCATGCGCCTGCGCCACATCGAAGTCTTCCACGCCATCATGCAGGTGGGCACGATCAGCGGCGCGGCCCAGGTGCTGCACATTTCGCAGCCGGCTGTGACCAAGGTGTTGCAGCATTGCGAACTGCAACTGGGCATGCCCCTGTTCGAGCGCGTGCGCGGCAAGCTTTACCCCAAGCCCGAAGCGCACCGCCTGTTCGCCGAAACCGAAAAACTGCACCGCGACCTGCAAGGCATCCGCCGCCTCGCCGCCAGCCTCAAGGGCGGCGCGGTCGACACCATCCGCTTGGTGGCCACGCCGACGATTGCCGTCAGCGTGCTGCCGCAGGCGATGACGGTGTGGCGCAAGGAGTTTCCCCACACGCGCTGCGAGCTCGGCACGCACCACACCAGCGAAATCGTCCAGACCCTGCGCCTGGGCGAAGCCGACCTGGCGCTGTCGCTGCAAGACCCGCACCACCCCGGCATCGTGGCCGAAGCGCTGGCCGAGGGCGTGATGACCGTCATCGCCCCGCCAGGGAGCTGGAGCGAGGACCTGTGCGGCCAGCCGGTCGGCCCCGACGGCCTCAGCGGCGAACTGATCGGCCACGCCGACAACGATCCGCTTGGCGAACAGCTGGTGGCCGCCTGCGAGGCGCAGGGTGTGCACCCGGTATTCCACACGGTGGTGCAGACTTACCAGATCGCCCGCTCGCTGGTCGAGGCTGGCGCTGGCATGGCGGTGGTCGACCCGTTCACGGCGGCGTCCGCGCAGGACGCCAGGGTGCAGCGGCGCGCCTGGACCCCGCCGATTCCGGTGCAGCTGTTTTTGCTCACCGCCAGCAATGCGCCACTGTCGCACGGCGCCCGCGCCCTGGTCGCTTGCATCGGTGCGGCGGCGCGCCAATGCCTGCTGCGTGGAGCGCCGTCATGATCGAGGGCTTGCCGATTGAACAGGTCAGCCAGTGCGCCGACTTCCGCCATCTGTCGGGCATTGGCGGGATTGCGATCGACCTGCGCTACGCGGGTGTGGATAACTTCACCGGGCGCGACCTGTATTCGCCGTTCGACTGCGCCTGGCTGCATGTCGATGCCGCCGCCGCGCTGGAACAAGTGGTGGTCTGGCTGGCGCGCGAGCGTCCCGGCTGCACCGCGCTGATATTGGATGCCCTGCGCCCGCAGCGGGTGCAGGAAGCGCTGTGGGACGCGCTCGACGGTACCGGCCTGCGCATGTACCTGGCCGCGCCCGAACGCGGTTCGATCCACTCCTTCGGCATGGCGCTCGACATCACCATTCTCGACGAACACGGGCGCGAACTCAACATGGGCACGGGTTTTGACGACATGAGCGAGCGTTCGCATCCGGCGCGTGAAGACCTGCTGCTGGCGCGCGGCGAGCTGGCGCCGCTGCATGTGCAAAACCGACAACTGCTGCGCGCTGCGATGGCGCAGGCCGGTTTCACGGGCATTGCCAGCGAATGGTGGCACTTCGATTGCGGCGACCGGGATTGGGTCCGGCAAACCTTCCAGCGCGTGCTGTAAGGCGTCGCCAGCGTGTTGCATTCGAGACTGTTACCATAAACCACCCTCAACAATGCCCGTCCCCCTGCCATGAACATCAGCCTGAACGACCAGATCGGCGAAGCCGAAGTGATTGCCTTGTACCGCGCCAACGAATGGTCCTCCGCCGACAAGCCCGAGCAGCTGATGGCGGCGCTGCGCAACTCGCACAGCCTGGTAACCGCGCGCGAGGATGGGGTGCTGGTCGGCATCGGCAACGCGATTTCGGATGGGCATCTGGTGGTCTACTATCCGCATTTCCTGGTTGACCCGGCGCACCAGCGCAAGGGTATCGGGCGCCTGATGATGCAAGCCTTGTGCGAGCGCTACGCCGGTTTTCACCAGCAGATGCTGACGGCCGACGGCGACGCCATCGCCTTCTACGAGTCGCTCGGTTTCACCCGCGCCGGCCGCACCGCGCCGATGTGGATTTACGCCGGTACCGAGCACTGAGTTACCGGATGGGGCGGCCTTCGTCAATCCAGGCCTGGGTTTCCTTCATGCCGAGGCGGTAGCGCGCGCAGTTAAAATCGGCAAGGATGTTCAGTTTCTGCGCCAGCAATTCCTGGAACCTTGGCGCGTCCTCCGCGGGCAAGTCCAGCGCCGCAATTGCCTCCTCTATCGGTTGACGGCGCCGGACCACCGCGCCCACCGCTTCGCTGAGTGCGTCGCGATACTTCACGCGGAACGGATCTGGCGCATCCAGCGCTCCCGCCACGGCCGCGTATTTGGTCTGGGAGCGCCGATAGGTCCATTCGAAGAGGTCGATCGCCATCGACACATCGCACGCCTCATACACCCCCATCATCGCCAGCGCATAATCCTCACGGTCCACATCCAGAAACGACAGTGGCGCCTGGTTATACAGTATCAGCGGGATATTGGCGGCGATCCGGCTCACGCGCTTGTTGCCGTCCTCGAAGGTCTGCAGATATGCCAGGTTGACCCAGAGGAAAAAGGCGGCCTCCAACGGGTTCTTGATTCGCTGCGCTTTCACGATGATGCGCTCGAACATTTCTTCCAGCACTGCCGGAACTTGGGGCGGAATATACGTACTGCCGCTGATGTTGACGACTTGCGTGCGGATCGTGCCGAGTGACGTAGCGTCAACCAGGAGGTCGTGCATGAGGATGGCGTGAACATTGCACACAAGGCGGGCGTTGAGTCCTTGCAGGGGAACCGCCTCCACAATGAACTCAATGGCGGCTTTGTGATTGAGCAGCATGATGGCGTCGCTGTCGGTCGCGGCAGCGCCGCTTTTGAACAGTTTTTCCGTATCCGGAAGGGTGTAGCGATTGCCTTCAAGATGAGAGGATGACCATGACAGGTCGATCAGCAATTGCTCCAGCACCTTACGGGCAAACGTCCCCGCCGGAAACCGGCCCGTCAAGTGGCCGAGCCCAGCCAGTTCTTCCGCAAGTTCAGGAGTCAGCAAGAAAGTTTCGTTGGGCTTGTAGTTATCGACAAACTCCCGGCGATAGGTGACGGGGGTGCGGGCCATCACAGGCCGTGTGAGTTGCTGCCGGAGTTGCCGGCTGGCGGCGCTCCAGCGCGGACCGGCGTCGGTTGAGATGGCGCTGGTGGGCTTCGGTGTTGCCGGCTGTTCAGGGACAACAGGGGCATTGCTTGCCAGCAGGCGATATCGCGTTGCGCGTGCCTTGCCCGTAATTTCCACATGCCCGCTCAATACCAGTATCGGTGCACTTTTCGGAGTATCGGTGCACTTTTCAGAGTATCGGTGCACTTTTCAGAGTATCGGTGCACTTCCAGGGTATCGGTGCGATCGCGCCAGTCCCTTCAGATCAATTCGCAGCCCCGAAGCGCGCCACCCAATCGACCAGCGCATCGAGCACCGCGCGGCCCTTGCCGTTGCCGATCAATTCGCTGTTGATCATCGCCACCACCACGCATTGCTGCCCGCCGGCATCGCGCACATACCCGGCCACCGCCACCACATTGCGCAAGGTGCCGGTTTTCAGGCGTGCGCGCTGGGCCGCCGGGCTGTCGGCCAGGCGCCGGCGCAGGGTGCCATCCACCGCCGCGATCGGCAGGCTGCTGACAAATTCCGGCGACCAGTTGCTGCGCAGCGCCGCTTGCAGCACGCCGCCCATCTGCACCGCGCTGATGCGTTCGATGCGCGACAGGCCCGACCCATTTTCCAGCACCAGCCCGGTATCGTCGATGGCGCGTGCGCGCATCCACTCGCGCACGGTACGGTCGGCGCGCGCCACCGTGGTTTCGCCGGGAATGGTGGCCAGCGCGCGGCTGCCCACCACCGGATCGGCTTCCAGGCTGCCCAGGGTCAGGAACACGGTGCGCGCCAGGGTGTTGTCGGAGCTTTTGTTGTAGTCGCGCACGATGTCGGGCAAGGTGCGCGAGACGTGCTCGGCCAGCAGGCGCGTGGCCGGCGGGCTAGCCGCTTCCACCGTCTCGCCCACCAGCACCCCGCCCAGCCGGGTCCAGGTGGCGCGGAACAGGCGGTCGAGGTAATCCTGGCGGTCGAGCACGTTCACCCGGTACGACCTGGCGCAGTGCTTGGGAAAACTGCCCTTGAGCAGCACCGTGATCTTGCCGGTCCGGTCGCGCTGCACGTCCGGCTGTTTCCAGCCGTTGGCCCAGCTGCCGCAGTCGGCCTCGACCAGGGTCATGGCCGAACTCACCGTCACGCCTTCCAGCGCCGGATAGGCTACCACCGCCACCGTGCCGGCGCCCGAGCGCAGGTCGAGTTCGAGCATGTTCTTGTTGACCATCAAGGCGTCCGGAATCACGTTGGTGTAAGCCTCGGGCGATTCGTCGAACTGCGGCGCGCCGATATCGGGCCGGGCCGGGTTGAACAGCTGGCGGTCCAGCACCAAGCGGCCGTCGATCTTGCGGATGCCCTGGTTGCGCAGCGATTGCAGCATGCGCTCAAGCACCTCGCCGCTGAAATCGGCGTCGGCGCCGCCGCGCAGCACCAGGTCGCCGCGCAGCACGTCGCCAGTCAGGCTGGCGCCGCTGCGCAGTTCGGTGCGGCCGCGAAACGCCGGCCCCAGCTGGTCGAGCGCGACGATCGTGGTCACCAGTTTCATGGTCGAGGCGGGATTAAGCGGACGCTCGGCCAGGTGCGACAGCAGCGCCGCGTCGCCGCGCAGCACCAGCGCGCTCATGGCGTCTTCCGGAATGTTGGCATCGAACAGCAACTGGCTGACCGGGGCCGGCAACTGGGCGCTGGCCGCTTGCGTGAAAGCGAGCAGGACAGCAAAAGCGAGTGGGCGCAGCATCGTGATTTTCATGATCAACCAAAGAACAGGTAAGCGACGAAGATCGCCGTGACGATGCCGGCAAAGTCGGCGATCAGGCCGCACGAAATCGCATAGCGCGTCTTGCGCACGCCCACCGAGCCGAAGTACAACGCCACGATGTAGAAGGTGGTGTCGGCCGAGCCCTGGAAGATGCAGGCCAGCCGTCCGACGAACGAGTCCACGCCGTAGGTGGTCATGGCGTCGATCATCATCGCCTTGGAGCCGCTGCCCGACAGCGGCTTCATCAGCGCGGTCGGCAGCGCCGGGGTGAATTCGGTCGGCATGCCGAGGCTGATGAAAATCCATTCCAGTCCGCGCACCACAAAGCCGAGCACGCCCGAATTGCGGATCACGCTGATCGCCACCAGCATTCCCACCAGGTAGGGAATGATGGTCAGCGAAGTCTGGATGCCGCCCTTGGCGCCTTCGATGAACGCTTCGTACACATTGACCTGCTTGCGCATGGCCCCGAGGATGAAGATGATGATGATCGAGAACAGGATCAGGTTGCTCGACACGCGCGAGACCAGCTCGATTTCCGGCTTGGTCAGGTAATTGGTGAAAAAGTAGATCAGCGCGCAGATGGCGGCCGTCATCCCGCCCAGCCAGCCGATCACGACGCGGTTGAGCAGGTTGATGCGCTGCTTGATCGACACCGCGATGATGCCGGTCAGGGTCGCCACATAGGTCGCGATCATGCACGGAATAAAGATGTCGGACGGATCCTTGGCGCCGAGAATGGCGCGCTGGGCCATGATGGCCAGCGGAATGAGCGTGAGCCCGGAGGTGTGCAGCACCAGGAACATGATCTGCGCGTTGCTGGCCGTATCCTTGTGAGGATTGAGCGTCTGCAAGCTTTCCATGGCCTTCAGGCCAAACGGCGTGGCGGCGTTGTCGAGCCCGAGCAGGTTGGCGGAAAAATTCATCACCATGTGGCCGGTGGCCGGGTGGTCCTTCGGCACTTCCGGGAAGATGCGCGAAAAGAACGGCGAGATGACTTTGGCCAGCCAGCCGATGGCGCCAGCCTTTTCGCCGATGTTCATGATGCCGAGCCACAAGGTCATCACCCCGGCCAAGGGCAGGGCAATATCCATCACGCCCATCTTGGCCGATTCGAAGGTACCGTCGACGATCTTCTTGAAAATCTCGGTATCGCCGAGGAAAATCCATTGCGCGAGTGCCGCCAGGAAGCCGACCAGGAAAAAGCCGGACCAGATGTAGTTCAATGCCATATCGTATTCGTTTCGCGTGAGGGATGATGTTGCAGCGAGAGTATAGGCGCAGGTTACCGCGAATTAAGCAAACCATGCAGCCTGGCTATGTAAAAAGTCCACCCGCTCCGTCGTGGCCTATCATACGCACCGGACCACGAGGATTTGCCATGACGATTCGCCGCCGTATTGTTGCCCGCCTTGCCACCAGCGTTGCCGCCCTGCTGCTCGCCGCCCCCGCTCATGCGGCCACGGCTGCGGCGGAGAAGGTCTTGCACACCTTCCTGGCCAACAGCGAAACCGGGCTCGACCCGGCGGTGGCATCCGACATCGCCACCCTGAGCCTGCTCGAAAACCTGTTCGACCCGCTGCTGCGCTACGATGTCGATGCCCGTCCGGTTGCCCTGCGCGCCAACGCCGCCATGGCGCTGCCCGAGGTGAGCGCCGACGGCCTGGTGTACACCTTCCGCCTGCGTCCCGGCATGCGCTTCGCCGCCGACCCGGCTTTCAAGGGCCCGCCGCGCGAGGTGACCGCCGCCGACTATGTTTACAGTCTCAAGCGCCTGTACGACCCGGCCCTCAAGTCGCCGTGGCTGTTCCTGTTCGAGGGCAAGCTCAAGGGCGACGCCGCGCTCAAGGGCGCGTTCAGCCAGTCCACCGGGATTGCCGGCCTGCAAGCGCCCGATCGCCACACCCTGCGCATCACCCTCTCCGCGCCCGACAGGAATTTCCTGTTTTACCTGGCCATGCCGGCGTCAAGCGTGGTGGCGCGCGAAGTCATCGACGCCTATCCGGGCCAGGCCGGGAACCATCCGGTCGGCAGCGGCCCGTTCCGGCTGGGCGAATGGAAGCGCAGCGACAAGATCGTGCTGCTGGCCAACCGCGACTGGGGCGTGACATGGCAAGGCCAGCGCCTGCCGCTGCTGGACAAGGTCGAGGTGCGCATCGCCGAGGAATTCCAGGGGCGCATGCTGGGATTCCTGAGCGGCGAATACGATTACCTGGAGCAGGTGCCCGAATCGCTGACCGACATGGTGATCAGTCATGGCAAGCTGAAACCGGAGCTGGCCGCGCGCGGCATCGTGCTGAGCCGCTTTCCGGTGCTGCAGACCTATTATATGTGGATGAACATGGAAGACCCGCTGCTGGGCGGCTACGGCAAGGACAAGGTGGCCCTGCGCCGCGCGATTGCGCTCAGCTACGACAGCGCGGAGGATATCGGCCTGCTCAAGAAAGGCTTCGCCCTGCGCGCCGAGTCGCCGCTGCCGCCGAACGTGCTCGGCTACGATGCGGCCTACCGCACGCCGGTGCCGTACAACAAGGCGCTGGCCCAGGCGCTGCTGGAGCGCTTCGGCTACCGCCAGCGCGATCCGGACGGATTCCGGCGCGGCCCGGACGGCAAGCCCTTCACCCTGACCATGCACAGCGAAGCGACTGTCGGCGGGCGCCTGCGCGACGAACTCTGGCGCAAGAACCTGAACGCCATCGGCTTGCGCGTGGTGTTCCGGACCGACAAGAAGACCGACATCATCAAAGCCTCGCGCCTGGGCAAGGTGCAAATGTTCGAGAGCAACTGGATCGCCGATTTCCCCGATGGCGACAATTTTTATCAGCTGCTGTACGGCGGCAACCGAGGCCGCGCCAACTATGCGCGCTTCAATCTGCCCGCCTACAACGAGCGCTACGAACAGGCGCGCTTATTGGGCGACTCGCCGGCGCGCCAGACACTGTATGGCGAAATGAATCAATTGATCCACGCCTACAACCCGTGGGTGCCGCTGAGCCACCCGCTTTCTGCCGACCTGCAACATCCGTGGTTAAAAAACTACAAGCGCCACCCTGTCGAATTTACTACCTGGCGCTATCTCGAGATCGATCCGGAACAGCGCACCCGCGCCAGTAAAATGGCCCGGTAATGCACGCTGCATGACGGCGCAAGCCGTTCGGCGGGCCATTCGGCGGGCCATTCGGCGAGCCGTTCGGCGAGCCATTCCCTGAAGTTATAGTTGCTTCAGGAAATTTCATTGGCTGGCCCGGCGGCCAGCGCGTAGGCTCGTTCGATGCATGACGTCTTGCCAAGAAAAATAATGTGTGCTCACAGAGCATCGAAAACCCAAGGAGAAACCGTGAAGTTAAGCAAGCTAGCGCACACGATCGCCCTCATGTTCGTGGCCGGCTCAGCCGCCGCGCAGGCAGCCGACCAATCCATGGCGCGCGTCGAAATCACCGGCAGCAGCATCAAGCGCATCGCCCGCGAAGGCGCCCTGCCGGTCGAAGTGATTTCGCGCAAGCAGATCGAAGCCCAGGGTATCGTCAACGCCGAGCAACTGATCGCCACCCTGAACATCAACGGCAACGGTTCCGACAATCTGGCCAGCAACGCCGACGTCACCTCCGGCTCGCAGCGCGGCAACAATGGCGCGTCCTCGGCCAACCTGCGCGGCCAGGGCGCCGACAGCACCCTGGTGCTGCTCAACGGCCGCCGGGTCGCCACGCACGGCATGAAAGGTTCTGCGGTCGACCTCAACTCGATCCCCTTCGCGGCGGTCGACCGGGTGGAAGTGCTGAAAGACGGGGCCTCGGCTATCTACGGCACCGACGCCATCGGCGGCGTGATCAACTTCATCCTCAAGAAAAACTACAAGGGCCTGGAAGCGCAGGCGTTCACCGACGTGACCGAAGCCGGCGGCGGCAATATCGCCCGCTACCAGGTCACCGGCGGCTTCGGCGACTTGCAGGAACAGGGCTTCAATCTGCTGTTCGCCTTGTCCACCGGCGAAAACAAGGCCCTGCGCGGCGCCCAGCGCGGCTTTGTGAACACTTTCCAGCCCGACCGTGGCGTCTCGGTCGACACGCGCGGCACGCCGTTTGCCAACGTCTTCGCGACCAGCCTCGGCAACACCATTTTCAGCCGCGGCAGCAACACCGGTCCGGTCCGGCGTGGCACCAGCCAAGCCTATTCGGGCGTGAGCCTGCTCGACCTGCCGGGTGGCGCCGGCTGCGACTCTATCGACGGCATGGGCGCCTACGACGACAAGCTGTGGGATACGCCGTCGGGCGGCCTTGGCTGCGCCTGGGACACCGGGCGCGCCGCCGTGCTCCAGCAGCCCGTCAAGAACAGCAACTTCGTCACGCGCGCCACCATGCGCCGTGGCGGGCACGAGTTTTTTGCCGAACTGGTCGGCGCCAGGACCGAGGTCGCCAAGCGCTTTTCGCCGAACCAGATCTCGCCGGGCGCGGCCACCTTCCCGGCCAGCTCGTTCTATCCGAGCACGGGCGCGGCCTACAACGAGGTGTTCAACGCGCTGGTGGCCGAGTTCCCCTCGATTGAAGCCAACCGCGGCTTGCCGATCGCTTACCGCTGGCGCTGCATGGAATGCGGCGACCGCGAAATCGCCACCGAAAGCAAAGCCGGCCGCCTGCAACTGGGCGCGGACGGGCAGATCGGCAAATATGACTACAAGGTCGGCCTGGCGCGCGCCACCAGCGAGTCCGAATCGACCCTGGGCAACGGCTACAGCTACACGGCCCCGCTGGCGGCCGCGCTCGGCAGCGGCCTGATCAATCCCTTCCTGAAAGCCGGCCAGACCCAGACGCAGCAGGCGCTCGACCTGATCCGGGGCGCCTCGGCCGCCGGCGTCGTGCTGTACGGCGGCAAGACCACCCTGACCGCCTTCGACGCCTCGCTCTCGGGCGAGATCTATACCCTGCCGGCCGGCCCGATCATGGCCGCCGTGGGGACCGATATCCGCAAGGAAGAGTACAAATTCAACGGCGACCTGCGCAACATCGCCGAGCGGCGCGCCATCCTCAACGCACCGTTCGACGACGTCAATGCTCTGCCGCAAGTAAGCCGCGACATCCGCGCCTTCTACGCCGAGGTGCTGGTGCCGGTCACCAAGGAGCTGGACATCACCGTGGCGGCGCGCCAGGATCATTACTCGGGCTTCGGCAACACGCTCAATCCCAAAGTCTCGTTCCGTTACCAGCCGACCACGCAAGTGCTGTTCCGTGGATCGTATAACGAAGGTTTCCGCGCGCCCTCGTTCAATCAATTGTTCAACGGCATCACCGAATCGACCTACGCCGGCAAGGACCTGGCCGACCCGGGCAAGTGCGCCAGCGGCAAGGTCGATACCACGCGGCCCGGCTGCGAAGCGATCGGGCCGGTGATCCTGACCGGCGGCAAGCCGAATCTGGGACCGGAAACCTCCAGGCAGGGCACGGTCGGCGTGGTCTTCGAGCCGACCCCGCGTTTCTCGGCCAACATGGACATCTGGGAAGTACGGCGCTTCGAGACCATCAAGGAAGTCGACCTGCCGGTCATGCTGGCTAACTATGACCTGTTCAAGGAGCAGTTCTACCGCGACGAGGCCGGGGTCCTGGCCGGGATCGACCGGCGCTGGCTCAACACCGGCGCGTCGATCACGCGCGGCATCGAAGTCGGCGCCCGCACCAATGGCAAATTGTGGGCCGGTAACTGGGCAGTTGGCGTGGACGGTTCATACTTGCTCAAGAAAAAGAGCAAACCCCTGGAAACCGCGCCCTACAGCAAGGATGAAGTCGGCGTGTTCAGCTTTACGGGCGACCTCGGCCTGAAATGGAAGCACAGCGCCTATGTCACCTTCGCCAGGGGGCCGTGGAGCGCCATGTTCCAGAACGTGTATCGCAGCGGCTACACCGACCAGGTGCTGCCGGGCGTGGCCAGCGGACGCATCGTGCCGTCCAACTACAATCCGAAAGTGGACGCGTATTCGATCTTTCATGCCAGCCTGAGCTACACTGGCGTGAAAAACCTGACCTTGACGGCCGGGATCAAGAACCTGTTCGACGAGGATCCGCCATTCGCCATTACTTACGACGGCAACACCGGGGCCGGCAGCTCGTGGGAACCACGCGTGGCCGACCCGCGCGGGCGTTCGCTGACCCTGATGGCCAATTACAAGTTCCTCTGATGGTCCGGGCGGGCGGCCCTGCCATGGGCCGCCTTTCCGAAAGCATGCATGTCCCCTAGCGACAAGATCAGCCGGCGCGCCTTTGCGGGCCTCGCGGCCGGCGCAGTGTTGCTGCCTTCGACTGCGCAGAGTGCGTCACGTAGTTCCTCACGACATTTGCCGCGAACCCTGCTCAAACCGCCGCGCCTGCACGCTGGCGATGTGATCGGCCTCGTCGCGCCGGGCGGACGCATCAATGACGAAGCCATCACCTACGCGGTGGCGCGCATCGAAGCGCTGGGTTTCCGCGCCAAACTGTCGACAAACCTGCGCGCGGTGCATGGCGGCTACGCCGGCTCGGTGCAGCAGCGCGTCGACGATCTGCACGCCATGTTTACGGACCGCGAGGTCAAGGCGATCTGGTGCGTCCGGGGCGGCTCCGGCTGCATTTCCTTGCTGGCGCACATCGATTACGCCTTGATCCGCGCCAATCCCAAGATACTGCTGGGCTATTCCGACATCAGCGCCTTGCAGCTGGCCATCCTCAAGCAGGCGCGGCTGGTGACCTTTCACGGCCCGGTGGCCCTGTCGGGCCCCTCGGACTACGCGGTCGAGCACATGCTGGCCGTGCTGATGCATCCGCAGGACAGCTACACGATCCCGATGGCCGTGGAAAACAGCCGGCGCGCCCTGCTCGAACCGCATTTTTCCCTGCGCACGGTGACCAGCGGCCAAGCCACCGGCCCGCTCATCGGCGGCAACCTGAGCCTGGTCAGCGCGCTGATGGGCACGCCGTATGCGGCGGACTTCCGCAAAGCAATCTTATTCCTGGAAGAAGTCAACGAAGCGCCCTACCGGATCGACCGCTGGCTGACCCAGCTCGACCTGGCGGTGGGTTTGCGCCATGCGGCGGCGCTGATGATCGGCATTTGCGACAAGTGCGGGCCGGAAGATGAAGAACCGTCACTGACGCTCGATGAAACGCTGGATTTGCATCTGAAGCCGCTGGTGATCCCGGCCGTGAGCGGCTACTCGTTCGGCCACATCCGCCACCAGTTCACCCTGCCGCTCGGCGTCATGGCCCGCCTCGACACCGCCCGCCAGATCGTCACCCTGCTCGAGCCCGCCGTCTCCTGACACCAGCTGTTGGTCAGTGCGACACGATCTGCGACAGCACCGAAAACGCCGGCCCGGTCTGCGGCTGCTCCAGCAGCACGGTCAGCTCGGAAAAGGTGCACATCATGGTGACGATATTGATTTTGTTCCAAGCCAGTTTTTTCAGCACGCCGTGATAAATGCCGGGCGTTTTCAAGGCGTCGGGATTGAGGCGCAGGGTCAGCGCGGTCAGGTTTTCTACCCGCGCAATGTGGCGCTCGCTGGCAAAGGCCGATTCGACCAGGTGGATCAGCGGCCGGCTGCACACCACCAGTATCTCGTGCACCCCGCGCGTGACCGAGACAAAGCTGCCCGGATGGCGCTCGGCCAGGGCCAGCAGTTCGCGCTGGCATTCGTTGCTGTTGTCCGATAGCCGGTAGGTCACCAGGGTCAGGTCGGTGCGCGTGGTCAGTTCGCTGGTACGCGGCGAAATGACGATCGGCGGCGATTGCGCCGCCTGCTGCGGCAGGCGCTCGGACAGGCGCCGCAGCGCCATCACCACCGCCGCCTGCCCCACCGGCTTCCACAAATCCGATTCGAGCTGGGGCCGCAGCTGGCGTGCCAACTCCGACAGGTTGATCAGCCCGAGCGATATCCCTTCCGTCAGGAACGCTGATTCCGACACTATTTGCTCAACTTTGGTCGCGATCGAAAGCATCTCTCTCCGGTCCTCACATGGGTAGCCGCCGCCCGTCCACGCGCGCGACATGCGGGAAAAAGCCCTGTCGCTGCACGCGTCTGTTTGTCGCTCTGTTACCGTGAATAAGTTCTCTTCGACTGTCCAACTGGCACTACCCGCGTGCCGCACTCTCCTGCCGCACGTGCACCGTCGGCAAGTCGTTCAGGTTGGCTGGGTTTTCTGGGAATAGGGCTTGGGCAACAGCACCGGAGGAGGAGACAAACATGCCCATGCATAGGTGAGGTGTGACGTCATGATTTTCCCGTTAACTGATTGCGCTTTATCCGGAGTGTGCCCCGTGCGCTTTAATCCATGTTGCCTGAGAGTTTTTCCCGGCAACTGAGTTCGAGTGTAGACCGCATCCCCGTTCCAGCGCAATCGAATTGCGTTCGTTTTCCACGTGAATTGTTACATTTCCGCACGTCTTAGAGTGCAGCATCTAATAAATACCCTGTGGAAAAAATGCGTCACATTTACGTAAGTCAACAAAACATTCTTCAGGCAATTTGCCATGTATACCGTTCAGTTTCTCGAAAAGAATGTCTAAAACTGAACATTTGGTGTGCATACGACCAAATCAGCCATTTTTTTGACTTGGCTTAAGAAACAGGAATAGTGTGCATTCTCTCGCGTTCACCGGACCAACTCATCGGCGCGCTCGGGTGGCCGCCACAGCATCGTGGCCAGTAGCTTCATCTCATTCAATCACTGAACTACCAATGGAGAAATAATGAACTTCCGCAAAACTTTGCTCGCTGCGACGATTGCTGCACTGCCCCTGATGATGGTTGGCCAGGCCCTGGCGAATGCGCCGATCATGGCCGGTCCGACCGCCCTGCACTCGCCGCAACAGGGCCAGGCCCTGGTCGCCAAGCTGGCCGCCACCCGCGCCACCCACGGCCTCGACGCCGACCACGGCTTCTCCATCACGGTCCAGCATCCCGGCGTGATCGGCACCCGCATCAGCCGCGCCGCCCACACCTACAAAGGCGTGCGCGTATTCCAGTCCGAATCGGTGGTGGTGACCAACGATAACGGCGACATCGTCAGCGAGTCGATTTCCGACCGCCGCTCGGGCCTGGGCCAGGGTAGCGGCGGCAATGCCGCCCTGCGCGCACGCAGCGCCACCCTGAATGTGGTGCCGCAAGTGCAGGCCGCCAGCGCGATCGACATGGTCATCAAGAAAGTGTCGCCGAACGCTGTGCACCATGTGCCGCCGACCGCCGAACTGATCATCTATCCGATCGTCGTGACCAAGCGCGCGCCGGGCGCCCTGAACAAGTCCGAAGCCCAGCTCAACGCGGTCGACCTGGTGGAAGAAGTGAGCGACTACGCGCTGGCCTACCTGGTCAAGACGCGCATGATGGAAGGCATCCATCCGGTCTTCTACGACACCATCGTCAACGCCGCCGACGGCAGCGTGATCAAGCAATGGAAAGCGCTGCAGACCGTGGCCGGCACCGGCAAGAGCCAGTACAACGGCACCGTGCCGCTCAACACCAGCGAGTCCGGCGGCACCTTCACCATGAAGGATCCCTCGCGCGGCACCGGCGGCACCTACGGCATGATGGCCATCACCAACGCCAACAAGACCACCAGCGCCGGCCAGGTCTACACCAACACCACCAATACCTGGGGTGACGGCCTGCAATACAACGGCGGCAGCACCACCAACGCCAACGGCCAGACCGCAGCCGTGAACGCCATGTGGGGCTTGATGAATACCTACGACACCTTGAAAAACGTGCTCGGCTGGCAGTCCCTTGACGGCAACAATACGGCCACCTACATCGCCGCCCACGTCAACAGCAACTATGACAACGCCTACTACAGCGATGGCTGCAAGTGCATGTTCATCGGCGACGGCGGCAGCGCCTTCACCAGCCTCGGTTCGATCGACGTGATCGGCCACGAAATGGGCCACGGCGTAACCAACGCCACCTCCGACCTGACCTACAGCGGCGAATCGGGCGGCCTGAACGAATCGAGCTCCGACATCACCGGCGAAATGGTGGAAGCCTATGCGCGCGCCGGCGGCACCGGCACGGTGATTCCAAACACCGGCAACGACTGGTCGATGGGCAAGGAAATCGCCAAGTCCGGCAATCCGCTGCGCTATCTGTACAAGCCGAGCCTGGACGGTTCGAGCCCGAACGCCTGGAGCACCTCGCTCAAGAACCTGGACGTCCACTACAGCAGCGGCCCGAACAACCGCATGTTCTATTTCCTGTCGCAAGGCTCGAACGCCAGTTCCTCGTCCAACTACTACAGCCAGTACCTGGTCAAGAGCCCGGCCGCGATGACCGGCATCGGTAGCGACAAGGCCTTCCGCATCTGGTTCAAGGCCGCCACCACCAAGTTCACCGCCTCGACCAACTATGCCGACGCGCGCACCAAGGTGATCGCCGCCGCCAACGAACTGTATGGCGTGGGCAGCAAGGAAGCGATCGCCGTCACCCGTGCGTATGCGGCCATTAACGTCGGCGCCGACGTCGACGAAGGCGGCACCCCGGGCGGCGGCGTGACGATCAGCTCGCAGCCAGCGAGCGTGACCGTGCAAGCCGGTTCCACCGCCAACTTCTCGGTCACCGCCACCGGCGGCACCGCGCCGTACAAGTACCAGTGGCTGCGTAACGGCACGGCCATTGCCGGCGCCACCGGGCCGACCTACAGCCTGACCGCGCAGACCACCGACAACGGCGCCGTGTTCAGCGTGCGCGTGACCGATTCGGCCACCAGCCCGACCACCGCCACCAGTTCCAACGCCACCCTGACGGTGGGCGGCGGCGGCGGCAACGGCACCGAGCGCGTCGTCAACGGCGGCTTCGAGTCCGGCACCACCGGCTGGGCCGGCAGCACCGGCGCCATCGGCACCTTCAGCGGCCAGTCGGCCTACGAAGGCGCGCGTTACGCATGGCTGGGCGGCAACGGCACCACGAGCACCGAAACCCTGACCCAGTCGGTCGCCATTCCATCGACGGCCACCTCGGCGGCGCTGAGCTTCGCGCTGCATATCGATACCGCGGAAACCGAAAACGTGGCCTACGACCGCCTGACCGTCACGGTCAGGAATACGGCCGGCAGCGTGCTCGGCACCCTGGCCACGTACACCAACCTGAACAAGGCATCGGGCTACCAGGTCCGTACCTTCAACCTGCTGCCGTACAAAGGCCAGACCGTGACCCTGTCGTTCGCCGCGCGTGAAGACTCGTCGCTGCAAACCTCGTTCGTGGTCGACAAAGTGAGTCTGGTAACGCAATAAACCGGGTGACCCCACAAGAGGATGGCTGGCTGTCCGTCCTCTTTTTTCAGCCCCGGCTTCGGCCGGGGCTATTTTTCTTTTTGGAGGTGCGATGTCAACTGGATAAGCAGGTCTTTATCCGATGCAGGGATTCAATTAGTAAAAAGGGTTAACCATGCAGTTTCAACTCCAGGTCCAGGCCGCTGCCGCCGCAGGCAGCCGCCAGCATATCGCCATTGATGCCCCCAGCGAAGCCGATGCCATCCGCATTGCCGCGCGCAAGGGCTGGCGCGTGCTCGCCATCGAGCGCCCGCAGGCGCCAAGCGAGCCGCGCCGCAAGCAAGCGTTTCCGCTCATGCAGTTCAGCCAGGAGTTGCTGGCCTTGCTCGAAGCCGGGCTCAACCTCACCGAAGCCATCGCCACCTTGCACAACAAGGAAACCCAGCCCGGCACCCGCGCCACCATCGGCGCCATCCTGCAAACCCTACAACAGGGCAAGAGCTTGTCGGATACCTTGAACGATTTTCCCGCGATCTTCCCCGAAATCTACGTCGCCACCGTCCACGCGGCCGAGCGCTCCGGCAACCTGCCCGAAGCCCTCGGCCGTTTTGTCGCCTACCAGCTGCAATTCGAAGCGATCCGCAAGAAGCTGGTCTCGGCCGCCATCTATCCGGTCATGCTGCTGGTGGTCGGCAGCCTGGTCACCCTGTTCCTGCTCGGCTACGTGGTGCCGAAATTTAGCGTGGTGTACGAAACCTCGGGGCGCGACATTCCCTGGGCCTCGAAGATGATGCTCGGCTTCGGCCAGGTCATGGCGGCCCATCCCTTCCTGTTGCTCGGCGCGCTGGCCGCGCTGGTGGGCGCAATCGTGTTTGCGCTCGGGCACCCGGCGATCCGCCAGCGCCTCATTCTTGCGCTGCTGCGCCTGCCGGTGCTCAATGCGCGCGCGGCCGAATTTCGCCTGGCGCGCTTGTACCGTGCATTGAGCCTGCTGCTGCACGCCGGCATCCCCTTGTCCAAAGGGCTGGCCATGGTCTCGGCCATGCTGCTGCCCGGCCAGCAGCAGCAGCTCGACGCGGCGCGCCGCGCGGTGCAGGAAGGCATGCCGTTTTCCAGCGCGCTGGAACAGAACCAGCTGGCCACGCCGGTCGCGCAATCCTTGCTCAAGGTCGGCGAAAACACCGGCCGCCTGGGCGACATGCTGGAGCGCTCGGCCCGTTTTCACGATGAAGAATTTGCGCGCTGGGTGGACTGGGCTTCGCGCCTGCTCGAACCGCTCCTCATGACCTTCATCGGCGTGGTCATCGGCGGCGTGGTGGTGCTGATGTACATGCCGATTTTCGAACTGGCCGGGAGCCTGTCGTGAACGCGCCCGGCTTTCCGCATAATCCGGTGGCCAGCGTGCCGCTGTCGGCCGCACTGGTGCAGCAGGCGCGCCTGGCCGCACTAAGCCAGGGCCGGCCCATGCTGGCCATGCTCGAAGAGATGACCGGGCTGGAACCGGAAGCCTTCGTGGCCGAACTGGCCGCGCTGTTTTGCTATCCGCTGTGGACCATCGGCGCGCTGCAGGCCGGCACCCCGGCCTTTGGCCTGATGCCCTACACCGACTGCGCCCAGCGCGAGTGCGTGCTGATGGACGGCCCCGGCGCCGCGTCGGCGCCGGTGCTGGTCGTGGGCGACCCGTTCGCCGACGACACCCTGCAATGGGCCGATTGCGCCCTGCCCGCCGGCTTTAGCGTGGCGCTGACGCACCCGGACGAACTGACCGCCTATCTGGCGCAGCAGGAGAATGTGCAGCAAGCCATGGCCGGCATGGGCGGCGACGCCGATCAGGTCGAGAGCTTCGACCAGAGCATCGAAGACATCTCGCTGGTGCGCATCAGCGAAGACAGCAGCCCGGTGGTCAAGCTGGTCAACTCCACCATCTACGACGCGCTCAAGTTCCAGGCCAGCGACATCCACCTCGAATGCGACGGCGACAAGCTGATCATCAAATACCGGGTCGACGGGGTGCTGGTGCAGGCCGGCCAGGTGCAGGGCTTGCAGATGGCCGAACAGATCATCTCGCGCATCAAGGTCATGGCCGACCTGGATATCGCCGAACGCCGCATTCCACAGGACGGCCGCTTCAAGGTGCGCGTCAAGGGCGCCGAGATCGACTTCCGCGTCTCGATCATGCCGAATATTTTTGGCGAAGACGCGGTGCTGCGCCTCTTGGACCGGCGCGCCCTGACCGAGGCGGCCCAGTCGCTGCGCCTGGAAAGCCTGGGCCTGAACGCCGACGCCATTGTGCTGATCCGGCGCCTGGCGGCCAAGCCGCACGGCATGCTGCTGGTGACCGGCCCGACCGGCTCCGGCAAGACCACCACCCTGTACGCGGCCATCACCGAAATCAACACGGGGCGCGACAAGATCGTCACCATCGAAGACCCGGTCGAATACCGGCTGCCGCGCGTGCTGCAAATTCCGGTCAACGAAAAGAAGGGCCTGACCTTTGCGCGCGGCCTGCGCTCGATTTTGCGGCACGACCCCGACAAGATCATGATCGGCGAAATCCGCGACGACGAAACCGCGCAGATCGCGGTGCAGGCCGCGCTCACCGGCCACCTGGTGTTCACCACCCTGCACGCCAACAACGTGTTCGACGTGGTCGGACGCTTCCTGCACATGGGCGTGGACGCCTACAGCTTCGCCGCCGCGCTGAACGGCATCGTGGCGCAGCGCCTGCTGCGCCTCAATTGCGAACACTGCGCGGTGGCGGTCCCGCCCGACCCGGACGAACTGCGCGACAGCGGCCTGGCGCCCGACCAGGTGCAAGGCTGGCGCTTCAAGCTTGGGGCCGGCTGCGGCCACTGCCGCGGCACCGGCTACAAGGGCCGCAAGGCGGTGGCCGAAGTGTTGATGCTCAACGACGCCATGCGCGAAATGATCACCACCCGCGCCCCGGTCAGCCGCATGAAGGAAGAAGCCGCGCGCGCCGGCATCCGCCTGGTGCGCGAGGCCGCGCTGGACCTGGTGCGCCAGGGAGAAACCACATTGATGGAGCTAAACCGTGTCACTTACTGAACTCTTCTCGAGCCGCACCGTGTGCGTCTCGCTCGCCCCCGACCTGCTCACCGCCGTGGTCCGCAGCGGCAAACGCATCGTCGCCCACAGCGAAGTACGGATTCCCCTCGACCAGACCGACGGCAAATGGGATGGCGCGCTGGCCGCCTTCGGCGCCTACCTGCGCACCGCCGGCGTGACCCTGAAAGGCGTGCCGGTCTCGGTCGCCCTGACCACGCGCTGGTGCCAGCTGGCCATGATCCCGTGGAGCGACGCCCTGCTGCACCATGGCTCGGCGCAGCGCTTCCAGCAAGCCCAGTTCATCGGCATCTACGGCGACGCCGCGCGCACCTGGGCCATCGTCTGCGACGACGCGCCGTACGGCCAGCCGCGCCTGGCCTGCGCCATCGAACGCGACTTCCTGCAAGGCCTGCAAGACGTGGCGCGCGAGTGCGGCCACCCGTGCATGGCGATCGAATCGGTGCTCTCGATCACCTGGCGCGCCATCGCTTCAAGCGCCCCGCAGGCCTTTGCCCTGGTCGAACCGGGCCGCCTGGTGCTGGCCGCCGCCGCCAACGGCCGCATTCACGCGGTGCAGGCGCAAGCCCTGCGCGGCCCGTGGGAAAACGAACTGCCGCAGGCGTGGCAGCGCTGGACCCTGCGCGCGCCCGAACTGGGCGAGATCGCGCAGGTGGCGCTGGTGACCCTCGACGAACGGCCGCCAGTGCAGGCGCTGCCCGAGCACTTCGACATGGTCAAGCTGCCACCGGCCCCGGCGCCCGGCTACGCCGCCGTCGCCATGATGAGGTGCTGAATGGCGCTGACCCGGCTCAATTTTGTGCAGGACGCGCAAGCGCCCAGGGGCTGGCGCCTGGCCTTGCTGGCCGGCGGCCTGCTGGCGCTTGGCGTGGCCGGCGTCGACTGGATGCTGCAGGCGCGCCAGGCCGGCGCCCTGGACGCGCAGCTGGCCCAGGTCGCCCCGCGCGAAGCGCCGCGGGTGCGCCTGTCGGAAGCCGACCAGCGCGCCCAGGAGCGCCAGCTGGCGATTATCGGCGACGCCGTGCGCCAGTTGAATTTGCCGGTCACGCGCCTGGTCAACAGGGTGCAGGCGCCGCTTGATATCCACGTCGCGCTGCTCGGCATGGACTTGAGCAGCAAACCGGAAGACGGCTCGAAGGGAGGCAGCGCGGCCGGCGGCCTGAAGATCGCCGCCGAAGCCGAAAGCGCGGCCGACATGATGAACTACGTGGCCTACCTCAACGAGCAAACCCTGTTCACCTCCGTGTACCTGGTCAAGCATGAACTGAACGGCGCGGCGGCCAACCGGCCATACCGTTTTCAACTGGAGGCGCAATGGCAGGACTGAAAATCGCCAGCGCTGCGCGCCAGGCGGGCGCGCCCTCGATGCTGGCTGCGCGTGTGGCCTGGGATGCGCGCCGGATTGGCAAGCGCCTGGGCTGGGGCGCCGCCGTCGGCGCCTGCGCGCTGGCGGCGGCCGTCCTGTGCGCGTGGCAGGCGCAGCGCCTCGAAGCGCGCCAGCTCGAACTGGCGCAGGCCATCAGCGCCGCGCGCGCCGCCAGGCCCGCGCAGCAACGGGTGGCGCTGCCCGACGGCGCGCGCCGCGTGGCCGCCTTCTACGCCTGGCTGCCGGCCCATGAAACGATTCCCGACCTGCTCAAGCAACTGGTCGACATCGCCGCCAAAAACGGCGTGGTGCTGGCCAAGGCCGACTACAAGGCCCAGGCCGAGGATGGCGCGGACTTTCTGCGCTACCAGATCACCTTGCCGATCAAGGCCGATTACGCCAGGGTGCAGGCGTTCATCGTCGGCGCGCTGCGCGACATGCCGGCCCTGACGCTCGATTCGGTCACATTCAAGCGCGAGCAGATCGACAGCGGCGAAGTCGAAGCGCGCGTGCATTTCAACCTGCTGGTCAGGAAGGCCGCAGCAAAAGGAGGACGCCAATGAAAAAAATGACGATGGCGGCGGCGTTGGGCGTGACGCTGCTGGCCTGCTATTTCGCACCCGATGACGATACCGACATCATCGCCCCGGCCCAGGCGCGCACCATCGCCCCGGCGCCGTTCGCGACGTCGGCGATCGTGCAGGCGGTGGCGCAGGAAAGCGAGGCCCAAACGCTCGAGATTCGCCCGCGCGGGCAGGACGAAGAGCTGGGCAACGCCTTTGCGCGCCAGAGCTGGCAGGGGCAGGCAGCGGTAGCGCAGGCCGCGCCGCTCAAGCCGGCCGACAGCGCCGTCACCAAGCCGGTGCAGGCCAGGGCGGCCGCCAGCGCCGGCGGCGCGCCGGAACTGCCGATCCGCCTGCTGGGGCGCTTTCTTGACGATGGCAGGCAAGCCTACTTTTTACAGGTCGAGGAACGCAACGTGGTCGCCTACGTGGGCGACAAGATCGACGACAGCTACACCTTCGACAGCGCCGAAACGGATACCCTGACCTTCACGTATCTGCCGCTCCAGAAAAAACAGACACTCGCAGTAGGGGAGATGAATTGAATCGCACACTGACTGGTACCACCTTGCGCATGCTGGCTTTGAGCGTCGCGCTGGCCGCCTGCGCCGGCCCGCAGAGCTTCAAGGAAGGCAAGGCCCTGATCGAGCAGGGACAAGTCGAGCAAGGCCTGGCCAAGCTCGAAGAAGCGGTGCGCCAGGACCCCGGCAACGCCGAATACCGGATCGGTTATCTGAACCGCAAGGCCAGCATCGTCAATGCCCTGAACGGGCGCGCCGACCAACTGCGTAGCCAGGGCAATTATGCCGGGGCCGCCAAGCTCGCGGCCCAGGTGCTGGCGATCGATCCGGCCAACGCGGTCGCGCAGCACGGCATGCAGGCGGGGGCGCTGGAACAGCGCCACAAGGAGATGGTGGCCGGCGCCGAAGCGTCGTGGCGGCGCGCCGGCGAGGCCGACCTGGCACAGGCGCTCGAAGCGCTGCGCGTGGTGCTGCAGGAACGCCCCAACCAGCGCGACGCGCTGGCGCTCAGGAGCCGCATCGCCGACGAACAGGCAAAAAAGAACGCCGGCGGCGGCAAGCTGGCCGCCGCCTACAAAAAACCCGTGACCTTGGAGTTTCGCGATGCACCGGTGCGCTCGGTGTTCGACTTCCTGGGCAAGGTCGCGGGCCTGAACTTCGTGTTCGACCGCGATGTGGACCCGGCCATCCGCACCACCATCTCGGTGCGCAATACCAGCCTGGAAGAAGCGATCCGCATGCTGCTCTCGGCCAACCAGCTCGAACAGACGGTGACGGGCGAGCGTTCCATCACCATCTATCCGAACACCGCGCAAAAGGTGAAGGACTACCAGCAGCTGGTGGTGCGCAGTTTTTACCTGACCAATGCCGACGCCAAGACCGTCTCGTTTTCGATCAAGACCCTGCTCAAGGCCAAGGACATCGTCACCGACGACCGCCTCGGCATCATCATGATGCGCGACACGCCCGACATGATCCGCATGGCCGAACGCATCATCGCCATGCAGGACATGGCCGACCCGGAAGTCATGCTCGAAGTCGAGGTGCTGGAAGTGAAACGCACGCGCCTCATGGAGCTGGGCGTGCGCTGGCCCGACAAGGCCACCCTGAGCCTGGCCAGCGTGGGCGACAGCCTCAAACCCCTGACCCTGGCGGACCTGGGCGGCATCAACCGCGGGCGCATCAACGTTGCCGTCGGCAGCGCCACCATCAGCGCCAACCAGGTCGACAGCGACAGCAACATCCTGGCCAATCCGCGCATCCGCGTGCGCAACAAGGAAAAGGCCAAGGTGCTGATCGGCGACCGGGTGCCGGTCATTACCGTTACCACCAACAACGGCGTGAGCTCCGACAGCGTGAACTACGTCGACGTCGGCCTCAAGCTCGATGTCGAACCGAACGTGCATCTCGATGACGAAGTGGCGATCAAGATCAACCTGGAAGTGAGCAACGTGGTCAAGGAAGTGATCAGTAAATCCGGCACGCAGGCGTACCAGATCGGCACGCGCAGCGCGGGCACGGTGCTGCGCCTGCGCGATGGCGAAACCCAGGTGCTGGCGGGCCTGATCAGCGACGAGGACCGGCGCAGCGCCGACAAGCTGCCCGGCCTGGGCGAGCTGCCGGTGCTCAAGCGCCTGTTCGGCAGCCACAAGGACGACACCTCGCGCAGCGAGATCGTGCTGTCGATCACGCCGCGCATTTTGCGCGGGATGCGCCGCCCCGATTTGACGACCGCGCAGTTCGACTCCGGGACCGAATCGAACGTGGGCGGTGTCGGGCCAGGTCCGGGCGGTGGCGCTGCCGGCGCCGGTGCGGCCTCGCCCCAGGCCGCGCAGCCGCAGCCGGTGGAAGCGCCGCCGCCGGCGCCGTCGGCCATGACCGGCAACGACGAGCCGGCGCCGCAGCCCCAGAGCGGCGACGCAGGCACCGGCAAGCCCCCCGGCGCCGATGCGCCGCGCAAGGTGATCCAGTGAAGGCGCGCGGCTTCACCTTCATCGAGCTGATGATCACCTTGGCGATCATGGGAACGCTGGCGGTGGTGGCGGTGCCGATGGCGCAGGTGGCGGTGCAGCGCGAAAAGGAGCGCAGCCTGCGCAGCGCCCTGATCGAGATCCGCGAAGGGTTAGAGGCGTACAAAAAGGCCGCCGACCTTGGCCGCATCAAGATCGCGTCCGGCGACTCGGGCTATCCGAAAAAGCTGGAGGAACTGGTCGAGGGCGTGCCCGACCAGCTCAGTCCCGCCAAGAAGAACATGTATTTTCTGCGGCGCCTGCCGCGCGATCCGTTTGCCGCGCCAAGCCAGGAACGCGCCGCCGATACCTGGGCCAAGCGCGCGTATTCCTCGCCGCCCGATAACCCGAGCGAGGGCGAGGATGTGTTCGACGTCAGTTCGCGTTCGGCGGCGCTGGGATTGAATGGCGTGCCGCACAAACAATGGTGATGACAATGAAAAGAAAACACGCTGGATTCACCCTGGTCGAACTGCTGGTGGTGATGGCGATCATCGCGACCCTCTTGAGCATCGCCGTGCCGCGCTATTTCGGTTCGGTCGACAAGTCGAAGGAAGTCGCGCTCAGGGAAAACCTGCAGGTGCTGCGGGTGGGGATCGACAAATTTTATGGCGACAAGGGCGTCTATCCCTCCTCGCTGGGCGAGCTGGTGACGCACAAATATTTTCGTGCGGTGCCGGTCGATCCGGTCACCGAATCGAGCTTGACGTGGCAGCCGGTGGCGTCGGGCGATCCGGACAAGCCGGGCGTGGCCGATATCCGCAGCGGCGCGCGCGGCAAGACGCGCGAGGGCGTGCCGTATGAACAGCTGTGAACGCGGGTTTGCCTACATCTGGACCCTGCTGCTGGTCGCCTTCATGGGCATCGGCAGCAGCATCGCCAGCGAGCTGTATTCGACTTCGGTACGGCGCGACAAGGAGCGCGAGCTGCTGTTCATCGGCCACGAATTCCGCGCCGCCATCGCGCGCTATCACGGCAGCGCCGCCGCCGGCCCGCAGATGTATCCCCTGACCTTGCAGGACCTGGTCAAGGACCCGCGCTTCCCGAATGCCAAACGGCATCTGCGGCGCCTGTACGCGGACCCGGTCACCGGCAAGGCCGATTGGGGTTTGATCCGGGTCGAGGGGCGCATCGTGGGCGTGCATTCGCTGTCGCAGCGCGCGCCGATGAAGGTCGACAATTTCGACGATCACGACAGCGGCTTCAAGGGCAAGGGACGCTATGCGGACTGGACCTTCGTCTATCCGCACGATATGTTCATCCCGCCGCAGGAGGGCGCGGAAGGAAAGAACGGCGGGCCGCTGCGCATCGGCGAGCTGCCCAGGCCGGGTGCGCCGCGCTGACTCTGCTTGCAGAGGGCGCGGCTGACTTGATTACTTCGCGCTGCACTTGCCTTGTTTCGCCAACTCGAGTTTTGCCACGTCGATTTTGCCTTGCTCTTCAGACATTTGCTCAACGCCCGCGCCGCCGACCAGGGCACCCATCTTGATGTACTGACGGATAAAGTAGTTTTTACCGGTATCGAGCGTCAATTCCAGGGTATTTGGGGAAAACTCGGATTCGGTATCGATCTTGTGCGCTTTTCCGCCTTCGACTTCAGCGTAGAAGAACACATTCGGTGCGCTTTCGCCGATGCATTTACCGTCGATCCAGATGTCTTTTTTGAGCGCCTGACCCAGGATGCTGTTGCGATAAACGTAAACACCAGCGTTGTTTGCGCTCGGAGCGTTGAACTGTTTTGCCTTTGCTGATTCTTCTTTGGTAGCCATATCGACGGATGCACAACCGGTGACGAACAGGGTTGCGGTGAGGATAACGAGAGCGCCGATTTTCATGTAATTAATTTCCGATGGTGTGCTGCAAGCCGGCATTCTTGGCGCCAGTCTTGCGGGGGAGAGAAGACGAACTTGTGTAACGACGGTATTGTGATATTGAAATCAAATTGACACAAGGAAACTGTTGTTTTTTTGAGATGTCGCAGTCAAGACATTTTCCGGATGTGCCGGTGCCTGACTGCGCGCAGGCGGGTTGTGCCAATCGCGTGTTCTACCTGAGGTGGGTGAACTCAGGCTCCTTCACTGACTGGGAAAGAGTTATTTGATTGATATTCCAGCGAATGGTTCCGCGCGCCGCGGGCAGCGTGTCCGGCTAGGAGCCTGCGCGGCAGAAGCTCGTCGGCCGAAACGGGTGGAGAAAAGTCCCACTTCCCACCCATTTCTCGGTCTGTAGCTAGGCTACAGACCTCAAAAGTGGGTGTGAATTGGGTTCTTTTCCCACGCGTTTCGCCTCGACTCCTTCTGCCGCGCAGGCTCCTAGCGCCGGATCGCGCGAAAGGTCAGGCTGATGCGCTCGCCAGCCTGCGGGTCTTTGGGAATCGCATGCAGCCAGTCCTGCTGCACTTGCCCCGACATATAGAGCAGCGAGCCGTTCGGCAGCGGATAGTCGACCCGCAGCGTTTTGTCCACCTTGCTGCGGTAGGCAATCGCGCGCACGCTGCCGAGCGAAATGATGGCCACGCCGGTGCCGTCGGCCAGGCCATCGGTTTCGTCGGAATGGAAGCCCATCGACGCGGCGCCGTCGGGGTAGTAATTGAGCAGGCAGTTGTTCGGCCGGAAGCCAAGTTCGCCTTCGAGGCGCGCGCACAGGGCGTCGAGCGGCGCCGGCATCGGCACGTCCTCGTAGGCGATCTGCGCATAGTCGTAGCTGGCGCCGTAACTGGCCGTCTTGCGCGCCTTCATGCGCTCGTCCCAGGCCACGCCGCTCTTGAGCGCGGCGAACAGGGCATCCGGATCGGCGATGAAGCCGGGCTGAGGCGAATCGGCGGCAGTTGCATTGGCGTGTACCCGGTCAGTGCAAGCCGCGGGTAAAGACCATGGTGTACGGAAAGGGCATCGAGCACGGTTTGCCCGAGCAGCGCGCCGGCTTGTATTTCTCTTTCATGACCACGAAGCCCGCCATTTCGGACAGCTTGGCGTCCGGCGTCACATACACATTGACCGACTCGGCATTGCCCTCGCTGTCGACCATGACCACCATGCTCAGCAGGCCGAATTCCGGATCGCGCGAGTTGAGCTTGTGGATTGCGCTATGCACGTGGCCTTTGCCGAGCAGCGGATAAGGCGGCTCGTCCGCCGGATCGAGCATGGGGTACCAGCGGCGCACGACGCTTCGCTCGGCGTCGGTCAATTGTTCGTACGATGCATTGAAAGGCACCGACTCGCCGGTGACAATCTTGTGCGGGATGTGCGAGCCCAGGCGCGGCTGTTCCGACTTGATGCTGTATCCCTTGGGTGGCTGCGTAGCCGGCACCGGCGCGGCCGGCGCGCTCGCTTTGCCCTGCCCGTCATCGGGCGCCTGGCTGACGGCGGCGCTGCCGACCCGCCGTCCGCTCGAATACAGCGCCACGCCACTGCCGGTCGGGCGGTCGTTCTTCCATTCGCCGTCGTAGCGCCCGCCCAGGGTGTAGACGATGGCGCCCTTGCCCTCGCGCTTGCCGGCTTTCCATTGGCCCTCGTAGCGGTCGCCGAACTGGTTGACCGAGGTGCCGGCGCCGTCGCGCAGGCCGTCGCGGAACTCGCCATCGTATTCGTAGCCCGGGTAGTACATCAGGTAGCCCTTGCCATGCGGCCGTCCCTGTTCGACCATCCCTTCGTAGCGCCAGGTGTCGACGTCGATGGTGCGCTTTTCGATCACGCCCACGCCGTGCGCGTAACCGTCCTTGCATGGCCCTTGCCAGCGCATGTAATCGCCCTTGGCCGCGTCGGGCAGGGCCAGCTTGCAGTCTTCCTCGGCGTGCGCCGCCAGCGGCAGCAGCAGGGACATAAGCAGGGCGGAAACGGGAAGCAACAGCGCGCGCGATGAAATAGGCATGGCGGATTCTTTCAATCAAACAAATGGGAGAGCTTGTTTGATTGAGCGGTGGGTGAATGGTTCCGCATATTGACACGATCTCCACAGCTTTTGGAAGAAACATTGTCATTTGTACCCTGACTGGGTAGTACGGGCAATGTTCAGCGAAGCGCGAGCGACATGAAGGTGTAGCCGAGCGATTCGCCGTCGATGCGGAACATGTCGGCCGCCTCTCCCGTCTGCACGAAGCCGCAGCGCGCGTACAGCTGGCGCGCGGGCAGGTTCACCGACAGCACTTCGAGGTCGATCCAGTCGAGCTCCGCCTCGCTGGCCGCCCACGCCGCCGCCACGGCGATCAGGCGGGCTCCCAGGCCCTGCTTGCGGGCGTTGCGGTGCACGCCCATGCCGAGCAGCGCGCGGTGCGCGCAGGCGCCCTCTGGACGCGCGCGCAGGTCGATGTGGCCCAGGATGGCGCCGTCGCTATCGAACGCCAGCCATAGCCTGCGCCAGCCGGGCTGCCCGAGGGCCGCCGCGCAGGCGCTGCGAAACGCCTTTTCGCGCTCGGGACCGAAGCGCGAGGCGGCGCGCGGCATCGGCATGAACAGCGCCGTGGCGCCGCTGCCGTTGTCGCGCAGGTGGTCGTCCAGGTAGGCGAAGAAGCGATCCAGGTCGTCGCTGGTGGCTGGCCGGATAAGTGCTTCGCCCGCCATGCTTCAGAGCGCCCGCGCGATCAGGATTTTCTGGATGTCGCTGGTGCCTTCGTAGATCTGGCACACGCGCACATCGCGGTAGATGCGCTCGACCGGGAAGTCGCTCACGTAGCCATAGCCGCCGTGCACCTGGATCGCGTCGGAGCAGACCCGTTCGGCCATTTCGGAGGCGAACAGCTTGGCCATCGCGGCTTCTTTCAGGCAGGGCAGGCCGGCATCCTTCATCGAGGCGGCGTGGCGGATCAACTGGCGCGCGGCCTCGATCTGGGTGGCCATCTCGGACAGCTTGAACTGCACCGACTGGTGCTCGAAAATCGGTTTGCCGAAGCTTTCGCGCTCGCGCGCGTACACCAGCGCCGCCTCGAACGCGGCGCGCGCCATGCCGACCGCCTGCGAGGCGATGCCAATGCGCCCGCCCTCGAGGCCCGACAGGGCGATCTTGTAGCCCTGGCCTTCTTCGCCAATCAGGTTGGCGGCCGGGATGCGGCAGTTCTCGAACAGGATCTGCGCCGTGTCCGACGAGTGCTGGCCCATCTTCTGTTCCAGGCCGGCCACGATGTAGCCGGGGGTGGCGGTCGGCACCCAGAACGCGCTGATGCCCTTCTTGCCGGCCGCCTTGTCGGTGACCGCCATGACGATCGCCACATCGGCGTATTTGCCGCTGGTGATGAACTGCTTGGTGCCGTTCAAGACATATTCGTCGCCTTCGCGCGTGGCGGTGGTGCGCAGCGCCGAGGCGTCGCTGCCGGTGTGCGGCTCGGTCAGCGCGAACGCGCCCAGCATGGCGCCTTGCGCCAGCGGCCGCAGCCACTGCTCTTTTTGCGCGTCGTTCGCATACATCATGGCGATGCTGCACACCGGGCAGTTGTTGACCGAGATGATGGTCGAGGTGCCGCCGTCGCCGGCCGCGATTTCTTCGAGCACCAGCGCCAAGGACACGTAGTCAAGGCCGGCGCCGCCCAGTTCCTCGGGCACCGCCACGCCGAACGCGCCGAGCGCGGCCAGCTCCTTCAGTTCTTGCTTGGGAAAGTAGTGCTCCTTGTCCCAGCGCGCGGCGTTGGGGGCAAGGCGCTCCTGCGAAAAGCTGCGCAGGGCGTCGCGGATCATCTGGTGTTCTTCGGTCAGTATCATGGGTTTCGCTTGGGTTGGGCTTACCAGGGAAGTGGCGTGCCGTCGTAATTGAGGAAGCTGCCGTTGGCGGCAAGGTCAAGGCCGGCCAGGGTGGCGCGCAGGCCGGCCGCGCTTTGTCCGGGCGTGATGTCGGCCCCGGGGCCGCCCATGTCGGTCTGGACCCAGCCCGGATGGAAGGCGACGCAGGTCGCGCCCTTGGGGCCGAAGCGGATGCTGGTATCGACCAGCACCGAATTTAACGCCGCCTTGCTGGCGCGGTACAGGGTGCCGGAAGCGCTGCCGCGCCCGCCCATCGAGGCCATGCGCGAGGAGATCACGGCCAGCTTACCGCGTGCCTCGGCCACCATCGGCGCGATCACGGGCAAGAGGCGCAGGGCAGCCAGCACGTTGGTGTGCATGACGGCGTCGAAGTCGTCTTGCGTCGGAAAGCCGTCGTGGCGCGGGCCGTACACGCCGGCGTTGAGGAAGGCGGCGTCGAGCAGTTCGCCGTCCAGGTTCCAGCCCAGCGCGGCGATCGAGTCGGCGCTGGTGACATCGAGCTGGTACGGATGCGCGCCGATGGCGCCGAGGGCGGCGCAGTCGTCGCTGTTGCGGGCGGTGGCGAGCACGCGCCAGCCGTCGGCCAGGTACTGGCGCACCAGTTCGCGGCCGATGCCGCGCGAGGCGCCGATGATGAGTGCTGTTGGCATAGATCTTTCGTAGCTAAAAACCGTAGCTACGTCGTCCCCCCCAAGGCGGGGGTGCCAATGCCCCAGGGGCAGGGGGGGGATAGGAGCCCCCCATCGCGGGGGCCCCGGCGCGAACGCCCGATGGGCAAACCCC
>NZ_VVIW01000018.1 GCF_011682045.1 Massilia aquatica
GGACCGGCTATGCCAGCGAAGCAAAACCGGGACCGATCACCATGCTGCATGGGCTACAGCGCTTCGACAGCATGGTGCACGGCTGGAAACTTGCAAAAATGTGGGCATAGCATAGCGCCTGCGCGGGGGCGACGGCATTGAGGTCAGCGTTCTAGCCTGGCTACTTAATACTCCATATAAAGAAAGAAAACCATGACCGCAGCCCTGCCCGCCGACCTGTTTTGCCCGCGCGTCAACACCCGTCTCCATGGCCCGGCGCTGTCGCGCATCGTGGCCGGCATGTGGCGCATGGGGGAGTGGGGCATGACGGCCGAGCAGCGCGTGGCCTTCATCGAGCAGTGCATCGCGCTCGGCGTCACCAGCTTCGACCATGCCGATATCTACGGCAACTACGGCGTCGAGGGCCTGTTCGGCGAGGCCCTGCGCCTGCAACCTTCCCTGCGCGACCGCATCGAACTGATCAGCAAGTGCGGGATCAAGCTGCTCTCGCCGCAACGCCCCCAACACACCATCCAGCATTACGACACCAGCGCCGCCCATATCGTGGCCTCGGTCGAGGAATCGCTGCGCCAGCTGCACACCGACCGCCTCGACCTGCTGCTGATCCACCGTCCCGACCCCTTGATGGCGTTCGACGAGATCGCCGCCGCCTTCACCAGCCTGCGCCAGGCCGGCAAGGTCTTGCACTTCGGCGTGTCGAATTTTTCGCGCCACCAGTTCGAGTCGCTCAACCGCCGCATCGAGCTGGCCACCAACCAGGTCGAGTTTTCGCCCCTGCACACCACGCCGATGTTCGACCAGACCTTCGACGGCCTGCAAGACCTGGGCGTGGCGCCGATGATCTGGTCGCCGCTGGCCGGCGGGCGCCTGTTCGCCAGCAGCGACGACAATGCCGACCGCCTGCGCCTGATGATCAAGGGCATCGCCGACGAACTGAATCAACCGTTCGCCAGCGTGGTGTTCGCGTGGATCATGCAGTTGCCATGCCGCCCGCTGCCGCTGACCGGCACCGGCCGCATCGAAGCGGTCGCGGTGGCCGTGGCCGGCACCGGCTTCACGCTCAGCCGCGACCACTGGTTCACCATCCTGCGCGCCGCGCGCGGGCACGAAGTAGCCTGAGCCGGCGCCACGGGCAGCGTATGCCGGACATCGTCGACAGCAGCGCCCTGAGCGCCTTGCAAAAGAAGGACTTGCTGCACCGCCTGGCGCGCATCGAAGGCCAGTTGCGCGGGGTGCAGAAGCTGGTCGCGCAGGCGGCCACGGCGGCCGATTGCGATGCCGTGGCCCAGCAAATGGCGGCGGCGCGCAAGGCGCTCGACCGCTCGTTCGTCCAGTTGCTCACCAATACCATGCAAACCCAGAGCGCCAACGCGGCCACGCTGGCCGAGGCGCAGGCGGCGGCCAGCAAGCTGGCCGCCATGCTCGATAAATTCGCCTAATCAGTCTTCATACACCGCCGGCGCCGGCACGCCGCGCCAGCCCAGTTGCCATGCGATATTGAGCAGCAGGGTAAAACTGATGTACAACACGAAAAACAGCACGAAGAAGCGCGTTTGCAGCCAGGCCAGTAAACCCAGACCGACGCCGATGACGACGAACAGGCCCACGCTTTTCGGCTGCTTGGAACTCGGAAAGCGCACCGTCGAGACCATCAAGGTGCCCACGCCCACCATCAGGGCCATCACCAGGTAGCCCTGCGCGACGGTGGTCAGCGGCGCCGGCCAGGCCACCACGACGGCGGCCACGCAGGCCGCGCCGGCGGTGATCGGCATGCCGACGAAGTAGCGCGGATCGGTCCGTCCCACATTCACGTTAAAGCGCGCCAGGCGCAGCGCGCCGCAGGCGACGAACACGAAGCAGGCCAGGCCGCCGGCGCGCAGCAGGGTCGGATGGTCGACCCCCAGTTGCACGAAACCATAGCAATACAACAGCATGGCCGGGGCGCAGCCGAAGTTCATGACGTCGGCGATCGAGTCGAGCTGCATGCCGAATTCGGACGAGGTATTGGTGGCACGCGCGACAAAGCCGTCGAGCGCGTCGAACACGCCAGCGAGCACCAGCAAAATGGCCGACATGCGGTAGTCGGCGGCCAGGCCGACGTGGGCGTTGTCGACCGACATGACTATGCTGCCGAAGCCGCACGCGATCGATAGCAGCGTGACAAAGCTCGGCAGGGCAAACTTGGCGCGCGCGAGGCGCTGCTGGCGTGTGGGTTTCAAGTGGGTTCGCAATCGCATCAGGAATAGTGTTGGTATTTTACAGCGTCATCCTGTCTGCGCCAGATCAATCCCGGGCAAACAAATCTCACCGATTTTCAAATTCCCCTAAAATCGATTTTTAGCGGATTTTTCTGCACGGAGAACTCGGGATGAACGGATTTCAACGCTCGAACATGGCTGCGGCGCTGTCATGCGCGCTGTTGCTGTCCGCCTGCGGCGGCGGCGGCGACAGCAGCAGCAACGCCACGCCGCCCCAGAGCAGCGCCTCGGCCGCGCTGGCCCAGGTGCCGGGCGCGCCGCTGGCGACCAACAATACCGCCATCGATGGCCTGAACTGGATCAATTTCCGCCGCACCCAGATCGGCATGCCGGCGCTGGCGCGCAACACCAGTATCGACCGCGCCGCCCAGGGCCATTCCGACTACCAGAAGATCAACAACAAGGTCACGCACGACCAGGCCAGCGGCGCCCCCGGCTTCACCGGCGCGCAACTGAGCGAGCGCCTGACCGAAGCCGGCTATCTGTTCGCGCCCACCGAGCGCGCCTATGGCGAGGTGATCTCGGCCACCTCGAACGCGTCCGGCTTTTACATGGCGGAAGAATTGATCACGGCGATCTATCACCGCTTCGTGATGTTCGAGCCCAAGTTCAAGGAAATCGGCACCGGCGCGGCGGCCAATGCGAGCGGCTACATCTACTTCACCAGCAACTTTACCGCCAACAATGGCTTCGGCCCGGGCATGGGACGCGGCAATATCGCCACCTGGCCGGGCGATGGCCAGACCGGCGTCACCCCGAATTTCTTCAGCAACTATGAAGAACCGGATCCGGTCGAGAACCTGAACGAAGTGGGCTATCCGATCAGCGTGCACGCCGACCTCGACGCCACCCTGACGGTGCAAAGTTTCACGGTGCGCCCGCGCGGCGGGGCGCTGCTCAACGTCAAGCTGCTCAAGCTCGGCGTGGACAGCCACACGCCGCAGTCCGCAGCGGCGATCATTCCGCTCACCGTGCTGGCCGCGCGGACCGTGTACGAGGTCAATTTTTCCGGCGCCATCGACAACGTGCCCATCACGAAAACCTGGACTTTTACCAGCAAATAGGGCGTGATCGCTGCAGTTTGCCGGCGCGAGTCTGCTATCGTGTGGTTTTTCAGATAAGGAACGCAAGCCCGTCCATGCCACCAAACGAGAAGCCGCCCGTCCCCCTCGAACTGCGTTCCGATGCCGCCACGCGCCAGGTGATCGACATGGCCGACGGCATCGACCGCATCATGGGCAACCGCGCGCTGTATGCGCGCATGCTCCAGCGCTTTCGCAGCGACTATGCGCACGGGACGCTGCCGATCGGCGCGGCGCTGGCCGCTGGCGACACCATCCTGGCGCACCGCCTGGCCCATACCCTCAAAGGCGCCGCCGGCCTGATCGGCGCGCACCGCCTGCATCAGCATGCCAGCACCCTGGAACTGGCGATCCGCACCGATCCGGCGGCGCAGGAGGCGGCGCTGGCCGCGCTGGGAGATCCCTTCAACCAGGTCCTGCGCCTGCTCGACCAGGTGCTGGCGGGCGGCGCGCCCAACAGCGTTGCACTGGACATGCCGCAGCGCTCCCTGATGCCGGACCCGGCCCTGCTGGCGCGGCTGGTGCAACTACTGGTCGAGGCCGACGGCGCGGCGGTCGACCTGCTGGAAGAGTCGGGAACGAGCCTGCGCGTGATCCTGGGCGAGGCCAGGCTGGCGCAGGTCACAAAAGCGGTGAATGACTTCGATTTCGACGGCGCCCTGCGCGCCCTCAGGCAAGCGGCGGGCTAAGCCGTCAGGGCGCTTCAGCGCGTGTATTCGGCTTCCTCGTCGAAGGCGTCGGCGCAGGGCTTGCCGCAGAAGCGCTTGACGCTGTCGAGCGGCTTTTCGCAGTACCAGCACGAACCCTTCGGCGGCAGGGCCTGGCGCGGCCGCACCGGGGCCGACTGCGCATCGGACTGGTGCTCGGGCCCCATGTCCTGCGTGTCTTTTTTCGGAAAATCATCCTCTATCGTTCCCACAAGTCCCCCCCAAAATGACAGCACAGCGAATTCTCAAAGCAAGATTACTTTAGCGGAATACTTCGGACATGAGAATTCGCAAGTCCTCGGGCATTCGGTGACATTGGTCGCGATCCATCCCAAGTTTGCACGCAATATGCGGCTGCCGCAATCAAGGGAAAACACGCTTTCGTTGCGACGCAACAACCACGCAGATACCCGACAATGCGTAAAAACGAGGCAGCGCAGGGCAAACCGGCCGTGCCGGCGGGTAGGGATGGCAGGAGGACGGTGCGGCGCCGGATTTACTTGACCGGCTCGACCGTGACGATCAGGGAAGTGGCCGTGGTTTGCAGGCGGGTCGGAACGAACTGGACGCCGGCATAACGCAAATCCTCGGGCCGGAAGTTGTAGACAGCGACATCGGCGACGACCTTGTTCATCAGCACATTGGCGGCGCTGGCGAGCTGGCGCTGGCGCGCATCGTCGACGCCGTCGATGGCGAAGCGGTCCACGCGCGGCTCGGCCATCAGCACGGCGTTGCGCGCCGCATCGACATAGGGGCGGCCGGACATGGCCAGGCTGCCGCGCCAAGACTGGCGCGTGAAAGGTGACGACACTGCCGCGTCCAGGGAAACGCCGACGCGGCCGTTGCCGCCTGCCAGCGACAGTTGCGGCCGGTTGAGCTGGATGTCGATCACTTCCAGCACCCGGTTGCTGATCGGGAAGCGCTTGTCCATGCTCGCTTGCAGCTTAGTCAGCGGCAATTCGATCTGGCGCGGGCCGATCACGCTGGCGCAGGAAGCCAGCAAGCCGGCCAGCGCCAGCACGGCACTGGTGCGAAGGAGGTTTTTCATGGGGGAAGGCTAGCATAATTCGGGCGCGGCGGACGCCGGGGTGGAAGGCGTTAGCCATGAAACCGAGCGTGAAGGCTGTTCGAGCATCATCCTACCCGGCGCCAGCAGCACCAGCCGCATCCCCCTGCCCTGCTTCCGCGCCGCACCCGTGCGCCCTTGCCAGCAGCAAGGCCCGCTCGCGCAGGTTGTTGGTCAGCGCCGCAGCCTGCTCGAACTCGGCGCGCGCCTCCTCCATGCGCCCCAGGCGCGCCAGCAAATCCCCGCGCACGCTGGGCAGCAGGTGATAGTTGCGCAGCGCGTCGCTGGCGATCAGCGCATCGACCAGTTCCAGCCCCAGCGCCGGCCCGTACGCCATCCCCAGCACCACCGCGCGGTTGAGCTCGACCACCGGCGACGGCATCAGTTGTGCCAGCGCATCGTAGAGCGCAGCGATGCGCTGCCAGTCGGTCTGCTCCGGCGTCAGCGCACGCGCGTGACAAGCGGCAATTGCCGCCTGCACCGCGTACGGACCGTACTCGCCCAACTGCCCGGCCCGCTCAAGCGCCGCCAGCCCGCGCCGGATCAGCAACTGGTCCCAGCGGCCGCGGTCCTGGTCGAGCAGCAACACCGGCTCGCCCCGCGCCCCGATCCGGGCACGCGCGCGCGAGGACTGGATTTCCATCAGCGCCACCAGGCCGTGCACTTCCGGCTCATCGGGCAACAGGCCGGCCAGGATGCGTCCCAGCCGCAAGGCTTCGTCGCACAGCCTGGGCCGCATCCAGTCGCTGCCGGCGCTGGCCGAATAACCCTCGTTGTAGATCAGGTAGATCACTTGCAGCACCGACGCCAGGCGCGCTACCAGCTGGCTGGCGCGCGGCACCTCGAACGGTACCTTCGCTTCGGCCAGCGCGCGCTTGGCGCGCACGATGCGCTGCGCCACCGTCGCTTCGGACACCAGGAACGCATGGGCGATTTCATCGGTGGTAAGGCCGCCCAGCAGGCGCAGGGTGAGCGCCACCCGCGCCTCGGTCGACAGCACCGGATGGCAGGCAATGAACATCAGCCGCAGCAGGTCGTCGCCGATGTCGTCGTCCAGGGCGGCGTCAAGATCGGGCGCGGCATCTTGCAGCAGGGTTTCGATCTCGTAGGTCAGCTCGGGTTCCTTGTTGCGCTGCAATGTGGCGTGGCGCAAGTGGTCGAGTGCGCGGTTTTTGGCGACCGTCATCAGCCAGGCGGCGGGATTGTCGGGAATGCCGGCCTCGGGCCAGCGCTCGAGCGCGCTGACCAGGGCATCCTGCGCCAGTTCCTCGGCCAGGCCGACATTGCGCAGCATGCGCGCCAGCGCCCCGATAATGCGCGCCGACTCGATGCGCCAGACGCCTTCGATGACGCGCGCGGCGGCCTGCTTTGCGGCGCTGGTTTCCGGTCCCGCCATTGCCTGGCGCGGCCGGCTAAGGCGTCGCCTGCACGCCGCTGGCCGGCTGGGCGCGCATGGGCCGGCCATCGGTGCGCGCGGCGGGCGCGAAGGCGCCGGCGCCGGCGCGCTCGGCCAGCTGGCGGATTTCCACCTCGACCGGCGGACCGTCGGGATAGGGGTTGCGCGTGGCCCAGGCAATGGCGTCTTGCAAGGCCGGCGCGCGAATCAGCCAGTAACCGGCAATCATCTCCTTGATTTCGGTGAACGGGCCGTCGACCACTGTGAGCTTGCCGGACGCCAGCTTGACCCTCGCGCCGAACGCGCTCGAACGCAGCCCGTCGGCGCCGAGCAGCACCCCGGCGCGCGCCTCGGCCGCGTTATGGGCGTCGAGCGCGTCGAGGCGTTCGCGGGCCACCGCCGCTTCGTCTTCCAGCGCGCGGTTCGAACGCAGCAGGATGGCGAAACGCGGTCCCTGGGCATCAGCCGCCTCGGCGGCGGCGCCCACCTCGGCGCAGCCACCAGGGCAGCCGCTCAGCCGCACCTCGACCTCGGCCGCGCCAGCGTCGCCGGGCGGCCAGCGCGCCGCCCAGTCGAGCGCCTCGTTTTTCGATGCGACGTCGATGACGGCAAAACCGGCGATCAATTCTTGTGTGTCGGGAAAGGGACCGTCGGCCACCGTGGCGCGCCCGTTCGCCAGGGACAGGCGCGCCCCGCCGGTGCTGGGAAGGAAGTGTTCGCATCCGCGCAGGATGCCGGCGTCGGCCATCTGGCGGGTGTATGCGGCGAGCGCCTCGCGCGCGGCCCCCGACAAGGGCTGGCCGGCTTCATCGGCCGGGTCGGATCGTCGCAAGAGCATGTAGCGCATGGTGTTCTCCAGGTTGGCGCAGTGGCCGGATGGTGCCTGTGCAACGCCGTTCCCGCACCGGACGGGACGGGAACGGCGTGGATTTACATCTGCTCGCGCAAGCGCCTTTCTTGCTCGCGCAACTCCGGCGTGAATTCGGCGCCGAAGTCATCATCTTCCAGTACTTGGCGGATTTCGATGTCGGTGTCGCAATCCATTGGATTCGGACAACGCTTGACCCATTCGATCGCCTCTTCCTTCGACTTTACCTGAATCAGCCAGAAGCCGGCAATCAACTCCTTGGTTTCGGCAAACGGCCCGTCCACCACGGTGCGCTTGTTGCCCGAGAATTGCACGCGCGCGCCGCGCGAACTCGGGTGCAGGCCTTCGCCGGCGAGCATGACGCCGGCTTTGACCAGCTCTTCGTTGAATTTGCCCATGTCGGTCAGCAACTGCTCGCTGGGCATTTTTCCAGCTTCCGACTCGGGCGTGGCCTTGACGATAATCATGAATTTCATGGCGTGGCCTCCTGTCAGGCGCCGGGATTGCCGCAGCTATCGGCCGCAGTTGCGGCTGCCTGCATTTCTTCCATGCTCATGTCGCGCACATGATGGGCAATCGACCAGCTGTGGCCGTACGGGTCCTTGACCATGCCGTAGCGGTCGCCCCAGAACATGTCGGCCGGCGGCATCACGGCGGTGGCGCCGGCGTCGACGGCGCGCTGGAAGGCGGCGTCGGCATCCTGCACGTACAGGTGCAGGGTGACCGGCGTGCCCTTGAGGGTCAGGGGGCCGATGGCGCCCCATTGCGGGGTTTCTTCGCCCAGCATGATGGCGGAGTCGCCGATGCGGATCATGCCGTGGATCAGCTTGCCATTGGGCGCCAGCAGCTTGCCGCAATCGGTGGCGCCGAAGGCCTTGACGTAGAAATCGATGGCGGACACGGCGTCGGCGCAGACGAGGTGCGGCGTGACGCTGTGCATGTCCGAGGGAATACGTTCGACAGCAGGTGTGCTCATGATGATGTCTCCTTCGCGTAAGGGTTAGTCAGTCAAGGGCTGCGTAAGTTCCGTGCGGGTGATGAATGGCGTATCGGGCATAGCGCTTCTCCTTGACAAGGGGCTTGCTACGACGACGACGTTGCAGCTGGCGGCAAATCGACAGCGTTGTTAACTATTTTTCGGTTTGTTTACCAGGCGGTGGGATCGATGACGCCGATCGCGCGGAAAGCGGGCTTGCAGAACAGGTAGCCTTGCATCAGGTCGACGCCGGCATCGCGCAAAAAGTCGCGCTCGCCCGGGGTTTCGATGCCTTCGGCCAATACCGCGATCTCCAGGCTGGCGCAGATGCCGACGATGCCGGCCACGATGGCTTGCTTGGCCGGACTGGCGTCGATATCGCGCACCAGTTGCATGTCGATCTTGATGATATCGGGCTGGAATTCGGACAGCAAATTCAAACCCGCGTACCCGGCGCCAAAATCGTCGATCGCGGTGCGAAAACCGAAGCGGCGGTATTCTTCGAAAATATTAACCAGGTGCGGCCGGTCCATCACCTGTTCGCTTTCGGTGACCTCGAAGATAATCCGCTCGATCGGAAAGCCATATTCGCGCGCGGCGTTAAAGGTGCTGCGGATGCAGGCTTCGGGCCGGTACACGGCATTCGGCAGGAAGTTAATCGACAGCAGTTCGGTAATGCCCAATTCGGCCGCGCCGCGAATGGCGCGCACGCGGCAAGCCTGGTCGAACATGTAGCGGTTGCTGTCGTTCACTTTCGACAGCACCGAATACGCCGATTCGCCATTGGGCCCGCGCACCAGCGCCTCGTGCGCGTAAATGGCGCGCTCGCGCAGATTCACGATCGGCTGGTAGGCGTATTCGAAATCGAAACCGAGTTCGTCGTTGTTGCGGCATTGGACGCAGGCCGGAACCGGCTTGACGTGGGCATCGTCGGCGGGGCAAATAGGGATCATCAGGCGGCCAGTTCTGGAAATGCGGCGAATAAGCCACTATAACAAATCAGCGGCCTCATGCGCGCACTATGCGACCTGGTGCTGGCCGCTTGTTATGCGAGCTGCAATTGGCTGCGCGCTGCCATCAGCGCAAAGCCGAGCAGGTTCGGCCCTTCCCACAGGTTGGGGTCGTTCGAACGGGGATCGTCCGCCGCCAGGCCGGTGCCCCAGATGCGGTCGAGCGGGCTGGCTTCCACCAGCACGTGCTTGCCGGTGCCGGTGAGAAAATCGCGCAGGGCTGGGTTTTGTCCGAATTTGGCCACATTGGCGCGGCAGACGATCTCGAAACGGTGCGCCAGCCAGTCGGCCTCGACAAAGTTGGCGACCTTGCGGCCGAGCGCCTTGGCGGCGCCCGGGGTGGGCGCGGCCAGCACCTCGGCGCGGTTGGCCTCGTCCTTGAACAGGCGCGCCTTTTCGGCCATCATGAAATGCTCGGCCGTAGGATAGCGGTCGCCGTCGAGTTCGAACGGCGCCTGGTACCACTGGCTGAAGCAACTGCGCGTGATCACGCCATCCCTGGGCGGGGTGTGGCCCCAGAAATGTAAGAACGAGAACGATTCGCCGGCGTTGAAACGGCTGCGCAGTTCGTCCAGGGTGTTGGGCAAGGCCATGGTAGGACTTTCTGTTCGTAGGGAGACGGCCGCCAGTTTAACAGGCGGCCCATCAGCGCCCCGGCATCACTGCGGCAGGGCCAGGGCGGCCGATGGCGCCAGGAGCGCGGTGAGGGCTTTTGCGGGCATGCCAATCTGGGCCGAGTCGCTGTGCAGGGCAATGCCGGCGATATCGGCGCGGCACGGCGGCGTTACCTGGCTGGCCAATGCGGCATCGCTGCGCAGCAGGTCATGCAGCAACATCAGTGCCTTGTTGCGGTCGAAGAAAGTTTCGACGCGCAAAGCCGCGCAGGCGTCCGACATCAGCTGCGCGGTCCGGGCAGGCGGGATCCATCTGTGAAAGCTCGACAACAGGCGCATCGCCACGTTGCGCACCCGTGCATCGCGATCGTTCACCGCCGCCAGCGCGAGGCGAACTGCTTTGCCAGGTTGTCCAATATAGTTCATCAGGTGGATGCCGTCGGCTCGGGTTGCGGGGTGACAGCTTTGTGCGGCTTGTTCGATCTCTTGTTGCAAACCCGATGCGCGCCGGAAATAAGCCACGCGCTGCCGATGCACGGTGTCCGGTCGGGCATCGAGAAAACCCTGGCCGTTGACGAACTCTCCGCTGTGCGCCGTGGCGGGACGCTCGCCAATGGCGCGCGCGTCGCTGGCAATCAATGCGACAAGGCGCTTGAAGCGCGCGTTCGTGGCCGGTGCGGCGCATGGTGGTCGCGCCGACGCCGTCCGGGCGTCGCGAGACGGTTGACCAGAATCGAGTTGAACGACATAAAGCGCCCGGGCTCCTTCCATCATGATGGCGCTACACACCACCTTCGGTCGAGGAAACACGGCCCGCACCCTGGCGCACGCCATCGGCAGTCTGGGACTGTTCATCGGTATCGCTTCGCCGGGCGCGATGCCGGTGAGTGCACGCACCTGTTCGGTGATGCCAACATCGTTGGTAACGACATCGACCCCGGTCCAGACGACATCGCGCGCATCTGGGCCTTGTGCGCCCACGCTGGCACTCAAGGTACACAAGGCGACAGCGAGGGACGCACCCCAGTCACCGAACCGTCGTGCCCGCCTCATGCTTGCATATCTCCGCTTCCGTCAGCCGTCGTACAGGATCAGATCACGCACGCGAAAGAAAGTTCGGAATGGAGGCGTTTATTTACCGATGCAAAAGCGGCTGAAAATCACCCCCAGCAAGTCATCCGAGGAAAACTGCCCCGTGATGCTCGACAGTTGCGCCTGCGCCAGCCGCAACTCCTCGGCGAACAGGTCGAGCGACTGGTCGTTTTGCGCGGCATGCTCGCCCGCCAGCGCCAGGTGTTTCTGGGCCGAACGCAGGGCGATCAAATGCCGTTCGCGCGCCAGAAACAGCGATTCGCCCGTTTGCTGCCAACCGGCGATGCGCAGCAATTCGGCGCGCAGCAAGTCCATGCCCACGTGCTCATGCGCCGACAGATAGATATTGGTCGCTTCCTCGGTCGGGTCGACCGAGGGCTTGTGGCCCGACAAATCAATCTTGTTCCACACGCGCAGCACCGGCACCCCGGCCGGGAAGGCGGCGACGATGCCGTCGTCGGCCCGGGTCGGCCCCTGGTCGGCGTCGAGCAGGTGCAGGATAACGTCGGCTTTGGCCACTTCGCCCCAGGTGCGTTCGATGCCGATGCGTTCGACCACGTCGACGGCGTCGTCGATGGTGCGGATGCCGGCGGTGTCGATGATGTTGAGCGGAATGCCTTCGATCTGGATGGTTTCGCTGACCTTGTCGCGCGTGGTGCCGGCGATCGGGGTGACGATGGCCACGTCGGCCCCGGCCAGGGCATTCAGGAGTGAAGACTTACCCACGTTGGGCTGGCCGACCAGCACCACGTTCAATCCTTCGCGCAGCAGCGCGCCCTGGGCCGCCTGCCGGAATACGCGTTCGAGCGAGGCCACGATCACGGCCAGCTGGCCGCGCGCGTCGGATTTTTCGAGGAAGTCGATTTCTTCTTCCGGAAAATCGAGGGTCGCTTCGACCAGCATGCGCAGGCCAGTGGTCTGTTCCACCAGGGTATTGATGGTCTTGGAAAACGCGCCCGACAGCGATTGCGTGGCCGATTTGGCGGCTGCTTCGGTGGAGGCGTCGATCAGGTCGGCGACCGCTTCGGCCTGGGCCAGGTCGAGCTTGTCGTTCAGATAGGCGCGGCGCGTGAATTCGCCCGGCTCGGCCAGGCGCAGGCCCGCTTCCGCGCCTGCTTCGAGCACGCGCGCGAGCAGCATCTGCAGCACGATCGGTCCGCCGTGGCCCTGCAACTCGAGCACGTCTTCGCCGGTGTACGAGTTCGGTCCCTTGAAATACAGGGCGATGCCCTGGTCGATCACGGCGCCATCGGCCTGGCGGAAGGGAATATAGGTGGCGCGGCGCGGGCTCAGGGCCACATCGGGGAACAGTGCGGCCAGCAAGGGCGCGAGCGACTTGCCGGAGGCGCGCACGACGCCGATGCCGCCGCGGCCCGGGGCGGTGGCGATCGCGGCAATGGGGGAAGTATCGAGTTTCATAGGTGTGATTGTAATTTAATTGCCGCAACACGCCGGCGGCATCTGTTGCCGCGCGCGGATATAAAAAAAGCCCGTGCGGAACACGGGCTTTTTCAGAGGGCGGCGAAGGCTTATTTCTTGGCTGCCGCGTCTTCGAATTTCTTGGTGATCACCCATTGCTGCGCGATCGACAAGATGTTGTTCACTACCCAGTACAGCACCAGGCCGGCCGGGAAGAAGATGAACATGACCGAGAACGCCAGCGGCATGAACAGCATCATCTTGGCCTGCATCGGATCGGCTGGCGCCGGGTTCAGCTTGGTCGTGATGAACATCGAGATCGCGTACAGCACCGGCAGGATGAAGTACGGGTCCGGTGCGGTCAGGTCGGTGATCCAGCCGATCCATGGGGCGCCGCGCATTTCGGCGGACGCCTGCAGCACCCAGTACAGGGCGATGAAGACCGGCATCTGGACCAGGATCGGCAGGCAGCCGCCGATCGGGTTGATCTTTTCGGTCTTGTACAGTTCCATGGTGGCCTGGTTCATCTTGGCCGGGTCGCCTTTGTACTTTTCGCGGATCGCCTGCATCTTCGGCGTGACCACCTTGATGCGCGCCATGCTCTTGTAGCCGGCAGCCGAGAGCGGGAAGAACAGCAGCTTGATCAGGATGGTAAAGGCGATGATGGTCCAGCCCCAGTTGCCCAGGACCTTGTGGATCTGGTCCATGACCCAGAAAATCGGCTTGGCGATAATCGTCAGGAAACCGTAATCCTTGACCAGTTCAAGACCGGGAGCGATCTTTTCCAGCTTGTTCTCGTCCTGCGGACCCGAATACAGGCGGACTTGGTTCGATACGCTGGCGCCCGGTGCAATGGTGCCCAACGGCATCAGGGTCCCGATCGCGTACAGGTTCGGGGCCGCTTTCTTGGTGTAGATCTCGCGCGGCATCTTTGCTGGCGGCAGGAAAGCCGACACAAAATAGTGCTGCGAAATCGCGACCCAGCCGTCGTCCGCCTGTTTGACGTGGTCGGCCGTGCCTTTTTTCTCGATGGTCTCGAACTGCAGCTTTTTATAGTGCTCGTTCGGGGTGTACATGGTCGGACCGGTGTAGCTGGAGTTGAAGTAGGACTCGCCCTCCGGCTTGTTACCGTGGTGCAGCAGTTCGACGTACAGCGACGGCGCGACCGGGGTGGCGCCGACGTTGGCGATGTCGTGGCGCATGTCGATCAGGTAGTCGCCGCGCTTGAAGACGTAGGTCTTGGTCAGCTTCATGCCACCCTGCTCGGCTTCGAGCACGAGTTGCACCTCGTTGGCGCTGTCGAGCGCGCGCGGGCCCGACTTGGCGACAAAGCCGGTCAACTGGGTCGGCACCGGCTCGCCCGGCACGTTACGCATCAGCCCGGTCTGAGCCACATAGGCGCCCTTCGGCGTGACGTCGAACAACACCTGGTTGCGGGTCTTGTCGTGCGCATCCTTGAACTTGAGCAATTCAAGACGCCTGATCACGCCACCCATGGTATCGATGTCGACCTTCATGACATCGGTGGTGATGGTGATGATTTCGTTCTTGAACGGGGCAGGCGCGGCGGCACCGGCTGCGCCAGGCGTGCCCGGCGCGGCGGCGCTGCCGGCGGCGGCTGGCAGGCCGGTCGCTGGGGCGGTGTTGGCGACCGTGGCCGTCTTCACCGGCGGCGCCCATGGGTAGATCGACTGTTTGCCGTTCGATACCATCCAGTCGTTCCAGAGAACCACCAGCGATACGGAAAACACGATCCACAGGATAGTACGTTTATTGATTTCCATTGAGGTATTGGTCAGGAGTGGTTGCAACCGCAAGCGGCTGTAGAAGAATTCTTCTGGTGCGCAGGCGGCACCGGATCGAATCCGCCATCATCCCACGGATGGCAGCGGCACAGGCGGCGCGCGGCCAGCAGGCTGCCGCGGGCGGCGCCGTGGGTGCGGATCGCTTCGATCGCATAATTGGAGCACGTCGGGTAAAAGCGGCAGCGCTGTCCCAGCATCGGGGATAACATCAGCTGGTAAGCACGCAATAACCAGACGAGCAGGGTATTCATGGTGACGCCTTTGGCTCGGGCGTCCCAGCAGGGGGCGTCCCGGCGGGCATGGCCTCGCGCGGCGCACGCTGCGACGAGAACAGACGCGCAATTTCCGCGCGCAGGATCGCCTTGAGCGCGGCGTTGGTGGCCGGGCCTTGCTTGGTATTGACCGGGCGCGCGAGGCGCACGATACAGTCGACGGCAGGCAGCGGCGCCATGCGGAACAGCTCGCGCGTCACGCGCTTGATCGTATTGCGGGTCACGGCACGGGGCGCAAAGCGCTTGGCCACGACCACGCCGAGCCGCGCATGCGGCAAGTCGTTCGAGCGGGTGTAGAGCACGAAATGGGCCGTTTTTTGGGCGGGGCGCAAACGAAAAACGGATGAAAATTCATCCGTTTTAACGATACGCCGAACGCGCGCGAAGTCGTGTGAACCTTCGCTAGTCATAGCCAACCGCGATCGGGCAGTAAGTGCCAGACTTATACAGCCAGGCGTTTGCGACCCTTGGCGCGGCGTGCATTGAGCACATCGCGACCGCCACGGGTTGCCATACGTGCGCGGAAGCCGTGCGTACGCTTGCGACGAACGACGGAAGGTTGGTAAGTACGTTTCATGGTGGTCTCGCTTAAAGCAAAATAAAATGCAAAATCGGGTCTGACGTCCCGTCAGTTTTCGGCGCCAATGACATTTCGCAGATGTTAAGCCAGCGTCACGCCACAGCAAAAATACTCATATTTACCCGCTAAGCCACAGCTATCAGTCACGATTACATGACTCATTTGCACGGAGTACGGGCGGGGAACCTTGGATTAGAACGCATTTCGCCCTCTCCTGTCAAGGATGGCGGTGCTTTGGCCGGCTGGTCGGCGGGTTTTCGCATTGCAATTGTGGACTGGAAAATACACCAGGCGCCGGACCGGCAGGGTGCGCTGCTTGCTTTACAGGCAACTTGATTTCCAGCTATTCCCCCTCTGCCACGTTGCCCCTGCACCGAAAATAAGCGGCGTGCCTGTGGATAACTCGGGCCTTCGCGGGTAGAATAGCGTGTTACGTGTGGCGAACCGCTCGCAACGCATGCGTCAGGGGGCCTCGAAAAACCGTAGCGAGCGGCGCAAGTTTCGTTCGAGAAGCGCAGCCGTACCAAGGTACGGTGAGCATCGCCGGGCGAAAATTGCGCCGCGCAGTAGGGTTTTCGAGGCCCCCGCTAGCGAAGCATCATCGAACCGCCCCTCCACACCTTATTCAGACAGAAGATTCATGGAAAATTTTTGGCAGACCTGTTCCGCGCAATTGGAACTGGAGCTGACGCCGCAACAATTCAGTGCGTGGATCAAACCGCTGGTTGCCCTCGACTACGAGGACGGCAAGTTGCGCATCGCAGCACCGAACCGCTTCAAGCTGGACTGGGTGAAGTCGCAGTTCGCCAACCGCATCACGGCCCTGGCCTCCCAGTATTGGGAAGCGCCGACCGAGGTGCAGTTCGTGCTCGACCCGCGTAACGCCCTGCCGAAAAAACCGGTGGCGCCGCACCCGGCCCCGAACGACGGCCCGCTGCCGGGCACCATCAACAACGGTCCCGGCAATGGCAACGGTCCTGCGGACAATCCGGCCGCGCCCGAGATGTTCAACATCGGCACGTCGCCGCGCCGCGAGCAGAGCCGCGTCAACACCGACCTGACCTTCGACAGCTTCGTGACCGGCAAGGCCAACCAGCTGGCGCGCGCCGCCGCGATCCAGGTGGCCAACAATCCGGGCGTGAGCTACAACCCGCTGTTCTTCTACGGCGGCGTGGGCCTGGGCAAAACCCACCTGATCCACGCGATCGGCAACCAGGTGATGGCCGACCAGCCGGGCGCCAAGATTCGCTACATCCACGCCGAGCAGTACGTGCGCGACGTCGTCACGGCGTACCAACGCAAGGGCTTCGACGACTTCAAGCATTACTACCACTCGCTGGACATGCTGCTGATCGATGATATTCAATTCTTCGGCGGCAAGAGCCGCACGCAGGAAGAGTTTTTCTATGCGTTCGAGGCTTTGATCGCGGCAAAAAAACAGATCATCATCACCAGCGATACGTATCCAAAAGAAATCACCGGCATGGACGACCGCCTGATCTCGCGTTTCGATTCCGGCCTGACGGTGGCGATCGAGCCGCCGGAGCTGGAAATGCGGGTGGCGATCCTGCTCAAAAAAGCCCAGTCCGAAGGCGTGACGTTTTCGGACGACGTGGCCTTTTTCGTGGCCAAGCACCTGCGCTCGAACGTGCGCGAGCTCGAAGGCGCGCTGCGCAAGATCCTGGCGTACTCGCGCTTCCACGGCAAGGACATCACTATTGATGTGGTGAAAGAAGCGCTCAAGGATTTGCTGTCGGTACAGAACCGCCAGATCTCGGTGGAAAACATCCAGAAAACGGTGGCCGACTTCTTCAGCATCAAGGTGGCCGACATGTATTCCAAGCGCCGTCCCGCCAACATTGCGCGGCCGCGCCAGATCGCGATGTACCTGGCCAAGGAACTGACCCAGAAGAGCTTGCCCGAGATCGGCGAACTGTTCGGCGGACGCGACCACACCACGGTGCTGCACGCGGTGCGCAAGATCGCCCTCGACCGCACCAAGAATGCCGAATGCAACCATGAGCTGCACGTTCTGGAGCAGACTTTGAAGGGCTAAAGTTCAAATTAATGTGCGAACGGCAATTTCTGGCAAAATATAGCATTAGCAGCAAGGTTACCGTGGCCCTGTTGTTGCGTTGTCAGCCCCGGAGCAAGCCTGCTTGCCGGGGCGGCGGGCGTGGCGGCACTGCTTAGCGGGCCATACAGGGGGCCTCGAAAAACCGTAGCGAGCGGTGCAAGTTTCGTTCGAGAAGCGCAGCCGTACGAAGGTACGGTGAGCATCGGAGAGCGAAAATTGCGCCGCGCAGTAGGTTTTTCGAGGCTCCAGAGTACATTTCTGACAACTTACCGAGGATTACTATGCAATTGGTCAAAACCACCCGAGATACCCTTCTCCGGCCACTGCAGATCGTGAGCGGTATTGTCGAGCGTCGGCACACTATGCCGATTCTGGCCAATATCCTCATCCGCAAGGACGGCGAAAACGTCTCGTTCCTGTCTACGGACACCGAAGTGCAGATCACCACGCACGCCAGCATCGGCTCGGGTGCCGATGTGGCCGGTACCACCGTGGCCGCGCGCAAGCTGCTCGACATTTTGCGCGCCCTGCCCGAATCGGGCGACGTCACGATGACCCTGGTCAACAAGCGCCTGACGGTACAAACCGGCAAGTCGCGCTTCGCGCTGCAAACCCTGGCGGCGGAAGAGTTTCCGACCGTCTCGGTCGCGGACACCTACAACGCCACGGTGACTCTGCCGCAAAAGACGCTCAAGCACCTGTTCAACATGGTGCACTTTTCGATGGCGCAACAGGATATCCGTTACTACCTGAACGGCCTGCTGCTGGTGCTCGATGGCCGCAACGTCATCGCCGTGGCCACCGACGGCCACCGCCTGGCGTTTTGCCAGGTCGAGACCGAGCAGGAATTCACGCGCCAGGAAGTCATCATTCCGCGCAAGACGATTATCGAACTGCAGCGTTTGCTGGAAGAAAGCGACGAGACGGTCCAGCTGGACATTTCGACTTCGCAAGTCAAGCTGACCTTCGCCGACATCGAGCTGGTTTCGAAGCTGGTGGAAGGCAAGTTCCCGGATTACACGCGTGTGATTCCGAAGGGCTACAAGAACGACTTCACGATCGGCCGCGACGAGCTGCTGCGTTCGCTGCAACGCGCGGCGATCATGACCAGCGACAAGTTCAAAGGTGTGCGCTGCATCATCAGCCCGGGTAGCATGAAAATCAGCTCGACCAATGCGGACCAGGAAGAAGCGGTTGAAGAACTCGAAATCGACTACGGCGGCGACAGCGTCGACATCGGTTTCAACGTGACTTACCTGCTGGACGTGTTGAACAACCTGAAGTGCGACCAGATCAACATTGCGCTGGGCGACTCGAATTCGTCGGCACTGATTTCGATTCCGGACAACGCGGACTTCAAGTACGTCGTCATGCCGATGCGGATTTAAGCAACACGTAATACCGGGAACTTTCGATCCGTCGTTCCCGCGAAGGGCTAGGCGCCCCCGCGGGAATCCATAGCACCTGCGAATAGCGAAGGTGCTATGGGTTCCCGCCTTCGCGGGAACGACGGGGGCGGTTCCGACCTTTAGCACCCGATACATCGTTTTTTGAGAAAGCAGTCCATGTCCGAGAACACACCAGCAATCCCCGCCAAGATCGAAGAATACGGAGCCTCCTCAATCCAGATCCTCGAAGGTCTGGAAGCGGTGCGCAAGCGCCCCGGCATGTACATTGGCGACACCTCGGACGGCACCGGCCTGCACCATCTGGTGTTCGAAGTGCTGGACAACTCAATCGACGAATCGCTGGCCGGCCACTGTACCGAAATCCACGTCACGATCCACTCGGACAATTCGATTTCGATCACCGATAACGGCCGCGGCGTACCGACCGGCCTCAAATTCGACGACAAGCACGAGCCAAAGCGCAGCGCGGCCGAAATCGTCATGACCGAATTGCACGCCGGCGGCAAGTTCGACCAGAACTCGTACAAAGTCTCGGGCGGCCTGCACGGCGTGGGCGTTTCCTGCGTCAACGGCCTGTCGAAACTGCTGAAACTGACCATCCGCCGCGACGGCAAAGTCCATTACATGGAATTCGTGCGCGGCGTGCCGCAAAACCGCGAAATCGAGATGATCGACGGCGTCGCTGTGTCCCCGATCAAGGTCATTGGCGAAACCGACAAGCGCGGCACCGACGTCCACTTCTGGGCCGACGAACAGATTTTCACGCACGTCGAATTCCACTACGAAATCCTGGCCAAGCGGATTCGCGAGCTGTCGTTCCTCAATAACGGCGTCAATATCAAACTGACCGACCAGCGCACCGGCAAGGAAGAAATCTTCGCCTTCGAAGGCGGCACGCGCGGCTTCGTCGAATACATCAACAAAGCCAAGACGGTACTGCACCCGACCGTATTCCAGGCTACCGGCGAGCGCCTGTCGGACCAGGGCACCAATATCAGCGTCGACGTCTCCATGCAATGGAACGACGCCTACAACGAACAAGTGCTGTGCTTCACCAATAACATTCCGCAGCGCGACGGCGGCACCCACCTGACCGGCCTGCGCGCTGCGATGACGCGTGTGATCAACAAATATATCGACGAGCACGATTTCGCCAAGAAAGCCAAGGTTGAAATCAGCGGCGACGATATGCGCGAAGGCCTGACCTGCGTGCTGTCGGTCAAAGTGCCGGAACCCAAATTCAGCTCGCAGACCAAAGACAAGCTGGTATCGAGCGAAGTACGCGGCCCGGTCGAGGAAATCGTCGCCAAGACCTTGACCGACTACCTGATGGAAAAGCCGAACGACGCCAAGATCATCTGCGGCAAGATCGTGGAAGCGGCGCGTGCGCGCGAAGCGGCCCGCAAGGCACGCGACCTGACCCGCCGCAAAGGCATCATGGACGGTCTGGGCCTGTCGGCCAAACTGGCCGATTGCCAGGAAAAAGACCCGGCGCTGTGCGAACTGTACATCGTCGAGGGTGATTCGGCGGGCGGCTCGGCAAAACAAGGACGCGACCGGAAATTCCAGGCCATTTTGCCGCTGCGCGGTAAAGTGCTGAACGTGGAAAAAGCGCGTTTTGAAAAAATGCTCTCGTCGGAACAGATCACGACCCTGATCGCGACCCTGGGTACCTCGATCGGACCGGACGAATTCAACGTCGACAAGCTGCGTTATCACCGCATCATTATCATGACCGATGCGGACGTCGACGGCGCCCACATCCGCACCTTGCTCCTGACCCTGTTCTATCGCCAGATGCCGCAACTGGTGGAACGCGGCCATATCTATATCGCGCAACCGCCGCTGTATAAGGTCAAGGCTGGCCGCGACGAGCGTTATCTGAAAGATGACGTGGAAGAAGCGAGCTACATGATGACGGTGGCCTTGAACAGCGCCGTACTCATGCCGCGTGAAGGCGGCGACGCGATTTCGGGCGAACCGCTGGCTGAACTGGTACGCCAGTTCAACCTGTCGAACGCGATCATGATGCGCCTGACGCGCGTGATCGACCGTGCCGCCCTGACCGCCATCATGACCGGCGTTACCCTGGACCTGAGCACGCTGGAAAACGCCGGCGTCTCGGCCGCTGCGATGGAAAAGATGATCGACGACAAAGCCGTCAAGGTGAGCGTGCGTTCGGACGATCTGAGCGAAAAACATGCGCTGCGCATCGAGCGTATGCACCACGGCAATATCCAGGTCAGCTCGATCGACGCCGATTTTGTGCAGGGGGCCGATTATTCGACCCTGGCCAGTGCGGCGGCGACGTTCCGGGGTTTGATCGGCGAAGGCGCGTTCATCCGCCGCGGCGAAGGCGAGCGCATGAAGGAGACGGCAGTGGACGACTTCCACCACGCGATGCAATGGCTGCGCGACGAAGCCGAGCGCACCGTGACCAAACAGCGCTACAAAGGGCTGGGCGAAATGAATCCGGAACAGCTGTGGGAAACCACGATGGACCCGACCGTGCGCCGTTTGCTGAAGGTGCAGATTGATGACGCCATTGCGGCGGATCAGATTTTCACCACCTTGATGGGTGATGAGGTCGAGCCGCGCAGGAACTTTATCGAGTCGAATGCGCTGCGGGCGGGGAATATTGACGCATAAACTTTCGAATAAATATGCTAGCGACTACGTTACGCGATAGTCAGGCAGACAATCACAATACAAAGGGCTCTAACGAGCCTTTTGTAATTTTTATCTTCTTACCTCTGCTTAATCATCGCCCACGGAATCTTTCGCATAAAAACCGTACAACGAGCTAAAATCCAACGATATTTCATTCTTGAGCAATCGATTTTTTCGATTTTCGAATAATTTCATCAAATATTCTTTTTTATCGAGAGCTCGTCCATGGTGCAATAATTTGTGACACAGAGCACAAAGCGCTACGACGTTTGATGGGACGTCAAGTGACCATTTAAATTCTCCCTGATGGCTCATCGGCACTAGATGATGCGCTTCAACGTAGGGTCTTTTTCCTGAATTGGAAATAAATGTTTGATGCATCGGATCAACCTCACACATAAATTCTGCTTGGCGTAAGGCATATGCAGACACAGATACACTACGAGCCCATCCATTTCTATTTGTAGATACTCGTTTAGGAACCGGAACTGCTTTCAGAAAATCTATTTGAGTTACATCCGTATTATCCAGTTTTGTCGCTGCTTTTTCGAGTGCGACTTGCTGGAATTCTGCTTCACTCACAGGAACCAGGTTTTGTATTGAACTACCTGCCACAGGAAGCAACCTATCGTAATGGTGTAGGAGGGCGAAGAGATCCTCTTTAAGCTGCGATTTGCTGGGTAAATTAGTGCGAGGATAGTGATAACTTATGATGGCTCCGTTTTCATACCCAATGCCTAAATCACCAGTCGCTTTAAGATTAATACGGCCTAAAATAGAACGAGGTTCTGGATTTAAATAAAGCAAAGCTTTCCTCGCGCCCACTTGAATTTTTTCCACTGCCAATTTCCGAGAATAGTTACGCTGGACTGACGTCACTCCCTGATTTAAACTAAGGTAACAGCAGTCCATAGCTTCTGAGAAAAGCAAAACGATATAATATCCATCCTGAGCTGTAGTGGTAACCTTGGAATTGAAAATTGCAATCCATGGAACACGCGCGATGTTACCGGTACCGATCGACCCCATTACCTCAAAATCGGAAATGCGTCCGCAATCAGTAAGGAGCAGCGTGAAGAATCCAGGCAAATCATTAAGTATGCTTATTTGATCTGCGGTACCAATTTTTTTTGCTTTACCAGACAATTGTGATCGAGTATCAAGATAATTGTCGAAAACATCAAGAAGAAGTTGCATAGAAAAGATGACGCTAAAATATTGAACATGTAGACTACCACTATTCAACGTCTAAGTGTTACCTCAAGTGAAAAGTCATGACATTAACCAATTTGTTTGCAGTCCCACGACGCAGAATGTATGGGCGGGACGACAAGAACATCGTCGTAATAAAGTCATGACAACAAGTATGCAATGCGAGCGAACTTTGGCATTTCCACAAAGTGCTTGGGAAGCACGTGCGGCAGCAATGGACAATCTGGACGCCCTCCTCCCTCTCTGCTCACGGAAGCATCAACAGGCAGCTCCGGATTTGCGCCGAGCTATTGTCGGAATGGTGGACGATGGAAGTCGCTCTCGTATGTACCTGATGATAGTACGAGACCCTGTTTCCCCGAAAAACGTGCATGACGAGTTGCGGCTGTTTGTAAAGAGGAAGCAGCCGGCGTTCTACAGAAAAGGCACTCAGCCTTACAAATTTTCCAAGATGCTGAGCCATTCGTTAAACCGTGGGCACTGTTGGCGAATTCGTGCCAATCCGATTTCAAGGGCAATCAACACGCCAAATTGCACTTTAGCGTATTCATAGCCTGGCCAGCGTGCGATCAAACGCTTCGATGGTGCGGTCAGCTTTGAATTATTGACATGCTCCGGTCCCCCGCACGCGGCCAGTTCCTGTTGCCACGCTTGGATGACGCTCTGCGGCACCTCCGCATAGGAAAATGCACTCAAATCACTGAACAACAAAGCTTCGTATTCGTGTAGCTGCAAATAGGGAATGAAGTTTGGTTGACCAACGCTGGCGGCAAGGTTGGCCTCCAAAACAGCGACTTGTGCAGGCGCTGGCTGATTGTTATTCCAGTTTGCGACGTTAGGAAAGTCAACCGGCAAGCCGTAGACATCGAACATCGTCGTGACCTTGGCGCTCTGATCCTGCAGGCACCAGCGCTTTACCTGATGGACGATCTTCCCATAGCTGACAACACCGCCTCGATGGCCTTTGCTCGTTTCGATTATGCGAGGTGTCAGGTAAACCTGCAGGCCCGCGAAATGGGGCACCAACAACTCCCTGACAAATGTCTCTTCGGTCTGGCCCTCCACCAGGATGTTCACGCGGGTATGGTTGCCGGCCATTAGCGCGGCCTTCCGCCAAAAACATTACGCTTCCACAACTCGCCCAAGGTGTATTCCTCAAGCCATTCCGCCAACGCCGCTGCATCGAGGCGTTTGAAGGTGGATTGCTCGCCCTCCCGGTCGACCACAATGACGTGCTTTGGGTCAAATTGATTGAGCAATTCGACCGATTGCGAGGAGACGATCAGTTGATGTTTGGCCGAGGTTTGCCGCATCAGCGATGCGAGCAGTTCGATTGCGTAGGGATGCAAACCGAGTTCCGGTTCATCGAACAGTATTGTTGCGGGCATCAACTCTTCCGGCTGCAGCAAGACCGCAGCGAGACAGATGAAGCGCAGTGTACCGTCCGATAAATGATGTCCGAGGAAAGGGAAATCACTGCCTTTTTCCTGCCATTCCAACTGGATCGAATTCGGGTCCAGAGGGTTGGGACGCAACTGGAATTCGGCAAAAAATGGCGCGACCAGTCGCACCGTATCACTGATCCGGCGGAAATGATCAGGGAACTGATGCTGCAACCGGTGCAGATACGCAGGTAGATTAGATCCGTCCGGCCGCAACAGAACATTGTCGTTCAACGCGCAGCTCTGCTTCATTGGCGCGCTGTCGCTGGTGTCGTGAAAATGGTAAACGATCCAGCTCTTGACCGATGGCACGACATAGGCTGCAACGTTAGGGTGACGCCCATTGCCGGACTCGGTTTCGGTATGGCCTACGCCCAAGGAAAATACGGCTCCTGTGTAATCCCAGTAGAAATTCTCTTTGGCGAAAATGAAGCCGTTGCCTTGTGTGGGTTCGAGCCCCAGCTGGTAGCCGTTATTGCCAAAATACATCTCGGCTTCCAATTGCGGTGTCCGTTTACGCCCGTGATACAGGAGTGCATCCGGGCCGCCGTTCTTGGCGACGTAATAGTTCAGCTCACTCGCCATTAGGCGCGCCAGCAGCCGGAAGAAACTGATGAAATTGCTCTTGCCGGCACCGTTTGCACCAATCAGTACATTCAGATTATCAAGCTTAAGATTGTCCAACGAGCGGATCGACTTGTAGCCGCGAATCGTTATTTTACGAAGAGGATGCATGCTGTCATATTCCGAACCGAGTATGAAGACATCATAGCGCAGGCGTCCATTGCCGTCGTGGGCGGCGTGCGTAGTATGGCGTTCGCAGGGGCTGGCGTGAGAGTGTCGGATTCGCAACACCCGTATTGCGTCGGCGGCTGATAATTACCTTTGATAAATTATTTGTTCTATAATGTAAGTAAATTCAGCCATTCTGCCGCATATCTTCGCTGCGCACCAGGAACCTCCCATACGCCCGATCCGACGTACTTCATTGCGGCGATCCCTCGACCAATCACTGTCAAACATGAACTCCACGCTCCGCTCGTTCTTCCTGCCCCTATTCGTGACCGCGCTTGCCACCGCCAGCCCTTCCTTCGCCCAGGACAGCACCCAGGCAAGCACGCCTGCCGCTGCCGCGGTACCCGCGCTGCCGCGCCACCCAGTCTATGCCTCCAAGGGTCCCGTGTCACTGTACGTCAATACCTACGGCGATGAACTGACCTATTTGCGGATCGTGCACCGCTCGCATGTAGTTGGCGGCAACGTCGGGAGAATGGCGCTTTCCCTGCTCGGTACACGCGAACAGACGCACAATAAGGAAGATTTTCTGGGCGATGCCGTGACGGATACCCGCAAACCGCAGAACCTGATCAGCCCCTTGCTGCTGGACCTGCCCAAAGCGCTCGACGAAAAATTCGTTGCCGTGCTGGCCGAGAAAGAGGGCAGTGGCGCCGCACCACGCAAAAATGGCATGACCATCACGCCCTTGGGCTGGCATTTGCTGTACAACGAGCTCATGGCCGGTACGGAACGTGAAGACGAGTATGTGCTGCGTTTCGCTGCCCGTTTCAGCAAGCGCCCCGAAGGCGCGACCGACAGCTTCTTCCGCAAAGTGCAAGACACTGCCCGCTCCTGCGGCTATGTCTCCAAGCCACGCAAACTGAGCGCATGGAAAGCGAACGACTACGAAGCCGTCGCGGCCGAACAGAAGCTGGCGACGCAGTCGTGCCTGGCTGCCCTGACGTCCTCGATGCCGGAATGGTTGGGCATCGATACGAGCTCCAAAATCAAATCGGCCAAACTCAATTGCCAGACCGAGATGAACCTGTGCGTTGCGGAAGCCGATACCACGGTCGACCCAAAAGCCTCCAAAGTCGAATGCAAGGTGGAATACAAGCAGTGCGTCAGCGAAGACGTCAAACCGCTGGTCGACAGCACCCCGATCGGCGCCTGCAAAGCCACCTTCGCCACCTGCAAGGCAGCGGTGATCGAGAAGGCCCGCGCGATCAATCCCGGCGTGAAACCGGAAAAATCCGAATATCTGCCATGCACGGCCGAGCTCAAGGCCTGCGTCAAAACCGTCAAGGATGGTCAATAAGTCTGCAAGCACGCCGACAGGCGCATTGGCAGCATCAAAAAACCAGGCCCGCGCCTGGTTTTTTGCATTCACGCCAACCAGCCGCTTCACGCAGTGGCGTCACCAAATGATTTATACTGCCGCGCAGCATAAATTCAGGCCTTGCGCAGATTCCGGCCTTATACAGCATACAATCCCGGTTCCGGCCCTGCGGCTCACTAGCCCGGCCAACCACATCAGTCCGACATACAGCCGGCATACTCAGGAGTAATTGATGATCGACTCGTCGCCGAATTCGAATCACCCGTCCCACGACAACAACCCGCCTTCTTTCCTGCGCCGTATTCCGATCGCTTTCGGCGCTTTCTTCGGCGCGCTGTCGGATGGCGGCTTCGCCGGCCGCATCGAGCGCGTGCGTGACGGCATGCCCGTGCCACCGCCGGCCCCGGTCGCCGCGGCGCCAGCGCCAGCGCCAGTACCAGCACCAAAACCGCCGGCGGCGCCCACGCCCGACACCGCCCTGCAACTGCTGTCCCTGCTCCAGCGCGATGCGCGCCTGATCGACTTTACCCAGGAAAACCTCTCCGGCTTCTCGGACGCCGACATCGGCGCCGCCGCGCGCGTGGTGCACGAAGGCTGCGCCAAGGTGCTGCGCGAACACTTCACCATCGTCCCCGTGCGCGACGAAGCCGAAGGCAGCCGTGTCACCCTGAACGAGGGCTTCGACGCCCGCGCCGTGCGCCTGACCGGCAACGTGGTCGGCAAGGCCCCGTTCAACGGCAGCATCAGCCATCGCGGCTGGCGCGCGGCGGACGTGCGCCTGCCCACCCTGGCCGCCGGCCACGACGCCACCGTGCTGGCCCAGGCGGAGGTGGAACTGTGAGCAACGCCTACTTCTCGATCGGCATCGATCTCGGCACCACCCATTGCGCCCTGGCCTATGTGGACCTGACCGCCAGCGATGGCGAAACAACTTCCCACGGCGTCCTTGAGATTCCGCAACTGGTCGACGCTGGCGCGGTCGGCAACGGCCACCTGCTGCCTTCCTTCCTGTACATGCCGCACGGCGACGAATTGCCGCCCGGCGCGCTCAACCTGCCATGGACCAGCAGCCAGGACTACGCGGTCGGCGAATTCGCCCGCGCGCGCGGCGCCCAGACCCCGATCCGCCTGGTGTCGAGCGCCAAGAGCTGGCTGTGCCACCCGGGCGTGGACCGCCGCGCGGCGATTTTGCCGAGCGACGCGCCACCGGAAGTGACGAAATTGTCGCCGCTGGAAGCCTCCACCCGCTACCTGGCGCACCTGCGCAACGCGTGGAACGCGGCCCATCCGGAAGCGCCGTTCGACGAGCAGGACATCACCGTCACCATCCCGGCCTCGTTCGACCCGGCCGCGCGCGAGCTGACCGTGGAAGCGGCCAAGGCCGCCGGTTACGTCAACCTGACCCTGCTGGAAGAGCCGCAAGCGGCCCTCTACAACTGGATCCAGAACAGCGGCGGGCGCTGGCGCAAGGATGCCAAGCCGGGCGACATCATCCTCGTCATCGACGTGGGCGGCGGCACCAGCGACTTTTCGCTGGTCACCGTCCTGGAGCGCGACGGCAACCTGGAACTGCACCGCATCGCCGTGGGCGACCACATTTTGCTCGGCGGCGACAATATGGACCTGGCGCTGGCGCACCTGGTGGCGCGCAAGGTCGCGGCCACCGGCACCCAGCTGGACGCCTGGCAAATGCGCGCGCTGGCCTACGCTTGCCGCGCGGCCAAAGAAAACCTGCTCAGCGATGCGACCCTGGCCACCCAGCCGATCGTCGTGCCGAGCCGCGGCTCCAAACTCATCGGCGGTTCGATCCGCACCGAACTGACCCAGGAAGAAGTGCGCGCCACCATCCTCGAAGGCTTCTTCCCGCAGGTGGAAGCGGCCGCGCGCCCGGTCAGCCGTCCACGTGGCGGCCTGGTGCAGCTGGGCCTGCCGTATGCGCAGGATGCCGGCGTCACCCGCCACCTGGCCGCCCTGCTGGGGCGCCAGGCCGACGCCACGGCAGAGCTGGAAGGCTTCGCCGGCACGGTCAGCGAGAGCGCCAGCTTCCTGCACCCGACCGCCGTGCTGTTCAACGGCGGCGTGTTCAAGTCGGACGTCCTGGCCGAACGCACCCTCACCACCCTGAACGACTGGCTGGCCGGCGAAGGCGCTGCACCTGCGCGCATGCTCACCGGCGCCGACCTCGACCTGGCCGTGGCGCGCGGCGCCGCCTACTACGGCTACGTGCGTCGCGGCAAAGGCATCCGCATCCGCGGCGGCACCGCGCGCGCCTACTACGTGGCGATCGAATCGTCGATGCCGGCCGTGCCTGGTTTCGAACCGCCGATCCAGCTGCTGTGCGTGGCCCCGTTCGGCATGGAAGAAGGCATCGAAGCCCAGCTCAAGACCCAGCAATTCGGCCTGGTGGTCGGGCACGCCATCACCCTGCGCTTCTTCGGCTCGTCGGTACGGCGCCAGGACCGCCTGGGCGACCTGCTCGACTTCTGGCATCCGGACGAGATGCAGGAAGTCGGCGAAATCCAGGCCACCCTGCCTGCCGAAGGGCGCCAGGCCGGCGATGTGGTCGCCGTGACGCTGGCCGCCGTGGCCACCGATACCGGCACCCTGGAACTGGTGGCGCAAGCCGTCCAGGGCGCAGAGCGCTGGAAGGTGGAGTTCGACGTGCGCGGCAACGGCATCGGCAACACCTAGGGCACGGCGTGGCGCGCCAGTACATCGTCGGCATCGACCTCGGGACCACCAATAGCGTGGTCGCGTATGCGCCTGTCGATGCGCAGCATGGCCGCGCCGCCATTACCCTGTTTGAAATCGAGCAACTGGTGGCGCCGGGGCAAGTTGCCGCCCTGCCGCTGCTGCCGTCGGTACGCTACCATCCGGCGGACGGCGAATTGCCGGCGGCCGACATGCAGCTGCCGTGGCCGCCGGATGCTGCCGAAGCGCAGCCGGTGGTGTTCGGCCAGCTGGCGCGCCGCCTCGGTGCGCAAGTGCCGGGGCGCATGGTGGCCAGCGCCAAGAGCTGGCTGTCGCACACCGCGGTCGACCGCATGGCGCCGATCCTGCCGTGGGGCGCCGCGCCGGACGTCGCCAAGGTGTCGCCGGTGGCGGCCAGCGCCAGCTACCTGGCTTACCTGCGCGCAGCGTGGAACAGCCAATTTCCCGCTCATCCGCTCGAGCAGCAGGATCTGATACTGACGGTCCCGGCCTCTTTCGACGAAGGCGCGCGCGCGCTCACCCTGGCCGCAGCGCGCCAGGCCGGACTGCATCAACTGCGCCTGCTGGAAGAACCGCAGGCCGTGTTCTACGACTGGCTGTTCCGCCATCGCGGCGACTTGTCCGGCGAACTGGCGCAGACGCGCATGGTGCTGGTGTGCGACGTCGGCGGTGGCACCACCGACCTGAGCCTCATCAAGGTGGACCTGCAAGATGGCCAGCCGCAACTGACGCGCATCGGCGTGGGCAACCACGTGATGCTCGGCGGCGACAATATGGACCTGGCGCTGGCCCATGTGACGGAAACAAAAATGGCGCAGATGGCCGGCACGGAGCAGCCGCGCCTGTCCTCCGGCGCGCTGTCGCAACTGATGGAACGCTGCCGCGCCGCCAAGGAACAATTGCTGGCGGCCGACGCGCCCGAACAGGCGCAGGTAACCTTGCTCGGGTCCGGCTCGCGCATGATCGGCGGCATGCGTTCGGTGGCGCTGACGAAAGAGGAAGTCGGCAGCATCATCGTCGATGGCTTTTTCCCGCTGGTGGCGGCCACCGAGCGGGTGCAGCAGGCGCGCGCCGGCATCGTCGAGTTCGGCTTACCGTACGCGCGCGATGCCGCCGTCACCCGCCACATCGCCGACTTCTTGCAGCAGCACGCCAGTGCCCTGCAAGCGGCGCAGGACGACGGCACGGCCATGCCCGATACCCTGCTGCTCAACGGCGGCGTGTTCCGCGCCGCTGCGCTGGTGCAACGCTTGCAGGACACCCTGGGCAACTGGCGCGGCGCACCGCTGCGCCTGCTGCACAACGACAATCCGGACGTGGCCGTGGCCCGTGGCGCGGTGGCGTACGCGCTGGCGCTGCAAGGCCAGGCGCCGCGCATCGATGCCGGCGCGGCGCGCAGCTATTTCCTGGTGCTGGACGACGCAAAAGGGCCGAAGCGCGGCATCTGCATCTTGCCGCGCGGCAGCGAAACCGGCCGTGAAATCCTGCTCCAAGACCGCACCTTCGCCCTGCGCCTGGGGCAACCGGTGCGTTTCCATGTGATGACCTCGAATGCCGACGGCGCCGATGCCCCGCCTGCGCCCGGCGAACTGGTCGATCTGGACGATCCGAAATACGTGCGCCTGCCGCCGATCGCGACGGTACTGAAAGGCGCCAAGTCCGCAGGCGGCAAGCAGGAAACCGCCGTCCAGCTGGCCACCGCGCTGACCGAGGTCGGTACCTTGGAAATGCACTGCGTCAACCTGAGCGACGCCAGCCAGCGCTGGCTGCTGGAATTCGACCTGCGCCACGACAACACTGCGGGCGCGAGCAACAAGCCGGACGGTGCGCCATCGCCGCAACTGATGGCCGCGTTTGAGAAGATCGACCGCATCTTCGGCAAGAAAGCGCAGCAGGTGACGGCGAAGGAAGTCAAGCAGCTGCGCGCGCAACTGGAGCTGCTGCTGGGTGATCGGGAGCAATGGCCAACCACCCTGCTGCGCCAGCTGTTCGACGCCTTGTGGCAACGCGCGCGCGGACGGCACCGGTCCGCCGAGCATGAAAGAGTCTGGCTGAACCTGGCTGGCTATTGCCTGCGGCCGGGCTTCGGCCATGCGCTCGACGACTGGCGCCTGGAACAATTGTGGACCCTGTTCGAGTCCGGCGTGCGCCATGCCGACGATAGACAGGCACGCGCCGAATGGTGGACCCTGTGGCGCCGCGTCGCCGGCGGGCTGGGCGCCACCGAACAGCTGCGCCTGCTCGACGACTTCGCCTTCAATCTCCAGACCAACAAGGAAGGCGGCGCGGCCAGCGGCGATGGCAGCAACCCGGTGGTGGCCGGCAGCGACGACGACATGCTGCGCCTGGGCGCATCGCTCGAACGCATTCCGGTCGAGTACAAGGCCGAAATCGGCGGCTGGCTGCTGGAACGTATCGCGCAGCCGGCAGCAGCCGTGCCGGCGAAAGACAACACCAGCGCCAGCCGCTACCTGTGGGCGCTGGGCCGCATCGGCGCGCGCCAGCCCTTCCACGGCAGCACGCACGATGTGGTGCCGACCGAGGTGGTGGAAGGCTGGCTTGAGGCCATCCTGGCGCTCGACTGGAAAAAGGTCGAGTCGGCCGCCTTTGCCGCCGTGCATCTGGCGCGCATGACCGACGACCGCGCGCGCGACTTGCCGCTGGCCTTACGCGAACGCATCGTCCAGCGCTTGCTGGCGATCAACGCGCCGCCGGCCACCATCACCATGGTGCAGCAGGTGGTGCAGCTGGACCAGGCCACGGAACGCTGGATCCTGGGCGAATCGCTGCCGCCGGGATTGAAGCTGATCGCCTGATGCCGCCGGCCCGCGCTTGACGCGTAGCGCACGCCTTGTCATGCTGTTGTTCTTGTTTGTTCGCTTCCTCCGCCAATGAATACACTGACCGATGCCCTGAACAGCCTCACAAACAGCGATCTCAAGCAATTGCTTGCCAATTTTCCTGGTAACAATAAGGTGACACGCAAAGACTTGCTGGTCGCCGCGCTCCTTGATGAAATGTCGGACACCGGCTTGCCGCGTGTCTGGGCGATGCTCGATCCTTGCCAGCAACTGGCGGTACGCGAAGCGGCGTACGACGTCCTAGGCAGTTTCGATAGCCAGCGTTTTGCCGCCAAATACGGTCAATCTCCACGCTTTTATCATCCTGGAAAATCTGTCTCTGTCCGTGGCCCGATGAACGTGCTGAATCTGTTTCTGTTCAAGCATGACGACGCCATCGCCCTCCCCGCGCAACTTGGCCTGCGCGTAGCGGCCTTGTTCCCGCCGCCTGCGCCGAATGCGCTGGCAAGCCTTGCCGTCTTACCCGAGCCGGAACAGCAAGGACAAGGTGATGATGATCAGACGCCGCTGACGCAGCGCAATACAGCACCCGATGCCCTGTACGAGGTCGTCGCTATGCTGCGCATGGTCGATCAAAAGCACTTTACGGTCAGCGATAAAACGCGCATGCCGGGCGTGGCCGCCTTGCGTACGATTGAAGGCAAGCTTGCCAACGCCGATTTTTATGACCCCACCACCGCCTGCGACTATTCGGACCAGCAGATTGGCGCGATCAAGCCGGTGGCGTGGCCGCTGCTGCTGCAGGCAAGCGGCCTGGCGGAACTGCATGGAAGCAAACTCGGATTGACCCCGGCCGGCATCAAGGCCCTGCAGGCGCCACCGGCCGACGTGCTGCGCGGCATCTGGCAAAAATGGCTGGCCTCAACCGTGTTCGACGAATTCAATCGCGTCGATGCGATCAAGGGCCAGAAGACCAAGGGCCGCCTGACGCCGGTCGCCGTGCGGCGCGCCGCCATCGGCCAATTCCTCAAGCGCTGCCCCGCCGCACGCTGGGTCGAGGCCGATGAATTGGGGCGCTTCATGCGGGCCGAAGGCGCGCCGCTAGCGGTAGCCAACGATCCGTGGTCGCTCTATCTGGAAGACGCCAATTACGGCGCGCTTGCGTATACCGACGACGAGTGGGATATCTTCGAACGGCGTTATCTGCTGTGCGTGCTGTTCGAATACTGCGCTACCTTGGGCATGATCGACGTGGCCTATCGCTCGCCGCACGATGCGCGCCCCCGGTTCCAGGACTTGTGGGGCGGCCAGGGCATGAGCTTCCTGTCGCGTTACGACGGCTTGATGTATATCCGCTTGACCGAGCTGGGGGCGTATTGTCTTGGCCTGAGTGCGACCTACACTGCGCCCGCCCAGGCCGCCTCGTGCGCCTTGTCGGTCAGCGCCAGCCTGGCGATCGGGGTGAGCGGCGGTAGCCTGTCGGCCGAAGATGCGCTCTTGCTGGAAAACTGGGCAAGCCGCGACAGCGACTCTGTGTGGCGTCTGGACCGCGAAAAAACCATGCTCGCCGTCGAGCGCGGCCAGGATACGGCGCAGCTGGCAGTCTTCTTGCAGTCGCGCGACAGCCAACCCCTGCCGGCACAGGTGGAGAGTTTCCTGCGCACCTGCAACAAGCAGGGCAAGGCGATGCGCGTGCTGGGCGCCAGTGTGCTGATCGAGTGCGCCGATGCGAACACGGCCGACCTGATCGCCGGACACAAGGACACAGCGGCGCTGTGCATGCGCGCGGGCAAACGTCATCTGGCGGTATTGCAAAGCCAGGAAGACAAATTTCGCAAGGCGGCGCGCATGCTTGGGTATGGCATCGTTTTATAAGCGAGGACCGGATTGCTTTTTCAACGGAGCAAGCTTCCCGCCTGGACACGCTGACCATGTACCAGCGCACCGCCGACGAGCGCGAACTGGCGCGCAAGGTGACGGCGCTGCTGCGCCAGCCCGGTAGCGGCGGCGTGCCGGCCGGATCGGCCGCGCCGGCCCAGGTCATGACGCAGTCGCTACGCTACGTGCGCGATCCGGCGGTCAAGGCCTGGGTGCTCAAGGTCGCGGACGGCATCTGCGAAGGCTGCGACATGGCCGCGCCGTTCACGGGCAACGACGGCTTTCCCTACCTGGAAGTGCACCACGTCATGCCGCTGGCCAGCCAGGGCTCGGATACAACCTCGAACTGCGCCGCGCTGTGCCCGAATTGCCACCGGCGCTGCCATCTGTCCCTGGACCGCGACGAATTCCGGCTGGCGCTGTACGAAAAAATCGACCGTCTCGTGCTCGAGGTGCCCGAGGTGCCCGACAGCGTCCTGGATGAAAACGCCGTGTTTATCGACCCGACAAACAACAGTTGAGCTCGTTTCGCACGCATCTCACCATGCAGCGCGACATTTTTTCTCATATTGCGCTACAGTAACCACCCTTTTGTTATTTTAGAAACATCTACATGCACGCCGCCCGACTGCCCCTCCTCCTGACCACCCTCTTCATTTCCGCCGGCGTCGCCCAGGCCGGCGAGCTCGAACAGCAAATGCTGCGCTGCTCCGTGCTTGGCGACCCGAGCGCGCGCCTGGGATGTTTCGACACGCTGACCAAGGCCGCCACGGCCGAGACTGTTGCCGGCAATCCGACGCCGGACGCCACCGTCGCCGTCGACCCGGTCAAGCGGGCAGCAGCGGCAGCGACCGCCGCCGAGCCAGCAAAGCCGATTCCGGCCGTGGCGTCCAACACCCCGGCCCCGCCGGAAACGCCGATTTCGCGCCTGGAGCAGTTGTGGGAGTTGAGCGATGCCTCGCGCCGCGGTACCTTTGCCGTGCGTCCGCACCGCGAAAACTACCTGCTGGTGGCCAATTACAGCACCTCGTCGAACGATGCGCCGTACCGCGACTTTACCCCGTCCGGCCTGAAAACCAAGCGCGTCGAGCTGACCTATCAGCTCAGCCTGAAAATGAAGGCCGCCGAAAAAGTCGCCGGCTTGCCGGTCGATATCTGGCTCGGCTATACCCAGCAGAGTTTCTGGCAAGCGTACAACCGTTCGCAATCGAGCCCGTTCCGCGAAACCAACTACCAGCCTGAAATCATGGCGGTGGTGCCGATCAATAAATCGTTCGGCCCAATGAACCTGCGCTTCGTCAATTTTGGCCTGATTCACCAGTCGAACGGCCAAACCTCGACCCTGTCGCGCAGCTGGAACCGCATGTACACCGAAGTCGGTGTCGATAACGGCAATTTCGCGCTGACCGCGCGCCTGTGGCGCCGCCTGGATAACGCCAAATCCAACAACGACAATCCGGACATCACCGATTACCTGGCGCGCGGCGACGTGCGCGCGAGTTATCGCAAGGATGGCTATGAGTATTCGATCATGGCGCGCCGGAATATGTCGACCGACCATGGCGCGGTCCAGGCCGCGATTGCGTATCCGCTGGCGACCAATCTGAAGGGCTATGTGCAGGTGTTTTCGGGCTACGGACAAAGCCTGATCGACTATAACTATTCGCAGCGCTCGGTCGGCGCCGGTTTTACCGTCGATTTCTGATGCGCGCTCTGGTAGCAGTATAAAAAACGGCCTCGAAAGAGGCCGTTTTCATGTGTGCATCGCCAGCTTATGCGGCGGCAGGTTTACCCGACAGGCGCTGCAGGCGTTGCAAGGCCGTTTCGCCGCTGGTGTCGTTCTGCACCGACTTGCGGATCGCATCGATTTCCGCAGCCTGGTCGAGCGGCTTTTGGCCAATGTCGGCGACGATGCGCATGCCTTCGGCTTCGTTGCTCACTTCCTGGGCGCGGCGCGTGAGGGCATTCAAGGCGGTCGAATTGCCTTTCATGCCGGTCAGGCCAGCCAATTGGCTCTGGCGCTCGGCGCGCATCGATTGCAGGTCCTTCTGCGCCTGGGCCGCTGCCAGCTGCTGCAGCGCTTTCTTGGCCTGGGCGTCGAACTCGGCGAGCTGTTTGGACAGCGCGTCGATGATCTTTTGCAGCTCGTCCATGTAGGCCTTGGCGTCGGCTTCTTCCTGGATTTCTTGCGGCAGGCGGCTCTTGTTCGCTTCGAGTTCGTCGCAGAACATGGTGACGGTCGCTTCCGAAATCTTGCCCGCAGCCAGACGTTCGGCCAGGGTTGCCGTGGCCTTTTCGTCGTTGGCGATCAGTTCGCGCAGGCTGACCACGTCCTTGTGCTCCTTCTCGAAAGAGGAACGCGCCGATGCCAGCACTTGCGCGGTGGCGCGCAGGGTGTCCGCCAGGCGGTCGCGGTCGGCTTCGGTCGCCGTTTCAGGATCAAAATTGGCGATCGCTGACGATATACGGTCGCCCAGCACGCCGAAGTGCTTCGAAATCAAACGCGCCGTCAGTCCCCATCCACTTGCATTGCTCATCTTGAATCCCTTTCGTTGTTAAGTAAAACTGCCTTTACCGAACCGTTACTGGATAACGACCCGTTCTTGCTCCACCGGTAAGCCAATGACGAAATCGACATGGATACCGCGTTTTGAGTTATCGCCATTCACGCTGGAGAGAATCTCCGTCGTGATCAGCAAAAATTCGCTGCCGCCGCCCGGCAATTCGCGCACGTACGGCATGAAATACATTTCCTGCTTCAGACCCTTTTCCCCGCCGGCGTCGTCGATCCGGGTTTCGGTGCCGGTGAACGGACTGACAAAACTGGCGTTGCGGTCGCCCGCATCGCGCACATAATCGAGGCGGTCGCTGTCGCCGAATGCCGTGGCCAGTTCATCCTCGGACAGGCCGACATCATCGAGCTGCTCGCGCCACAAGGTGTAGGTCTGGTCGCCCAAGCCAAAACCGGCGCGGCCGGTGTAGGCGTCCTGGTCTTCCGCCGTTTCGGGAATCACACGGGCCAGCTGGGTGCAGTACATGATCTCGGCGACCTGGCCTTTTTCATCGGCGTACAGCTGCAAGAACTTCTCCCTGGCGTCATCGTCGCCCTTGGCCAGGTAATACCGATACAGCCCGCCCGCCAGATTGAGCTTGATCTGCGATACCGCCTCGATCAATGTATCGGCCTCGCGCGGCATGGCGATCAGCGAACCGTTGGCCTGGGCCCGGATCAGGGGCGACATCTGCAGCTTGAGCATGCCGCCGATGCGCGCGCCCATCGGCAAGCCCTCATCTTCGCGCCGCGCCTTGCCATCGGCGCCGTGCTTGCCGGCGATGCCGCGCATATAGTCGAATGCATTCTTCCAGCCCATCTCAATTCCGATCAAAAGAATAGTTTGCGGTGCTCGGCGCTTTGCCGCGCCTTAAAAACTTCCATCCCAAATAAGCGATCCAGCCCAGTACCGAGAGAATCACCAGCCACACGAAGGTGCGCAACAGCGATTTACCCAGGGAGCGTTCCGGCGGCGCCTCAACCGTGCCTGCCGGACCGGGAACACTGGCGCTGCTGCCCGGCGTAGTACCGGCCATGCCGCTATTGTTCGCATTGCCCGGATAACCGGTATGCGCATGCGAATTGGCCGTGGCGCGGCCCAGTAAAAACCCCGCGATCGCGCCGCCGATGCCGCTACTATTATTCTGCGGCACGATAATCGGCGCCGGCATCGAGTTACCGTTATATTGGCCATTCCGGTTGCCGTTGGATTGGCCGCCGTATTGCCCCGCATTCTGCCCACTGTTCGTGTTCCCGTACTGGCCCGCATTCCCCGAGCCATACTGCCCGCCTGGCTGGATCGGCGGCACCGGCCGGCTATCGCGCGGCGCATTCGCGGCCTGCTCGGCTGCCCGGCGCGCTTCCAGCGTGCGCAAGGCATTCGCTTCGGCATTGCCCTTGTTCAAGCGTTGCGACAGCACCGAACTTGGCTTCTGCTGCACTGGCTGGGCGCCGCCATCTTGCCGCGCCGGCGCCCCGCCGAAGGAACCGAAACCGCCGTACGCCCCCTTCTTCTCCGCACTGCCCGACTCCGCGCTGCTGCCCTGCGACCACGCCGAACCCGACCTTTGCGGCGGCGGCGCACTCTCTTGCGAGCGCTGCGACCACGACGACCCGGAGCGCTGCGGCGGCGGCGAAGCCGACGACGAACGGCTGCCGAAGGAGCCAAACGACGAGTTGTTCGACGATGTTGACCGATTGCTACTTGTAGGACTGGATTTTTGGGAGGAAAATCCACTCTTGAACGAACTCGAGCTTGAGCTCGACCGCGAACTCGAACTTGAGGACGGCTTCGCTACGGCCGTGACCGTGGTTGCGGCGGGTAGCAGCAGAGCCAGCAGCAACATAATCTGAGTTGACTTCATTTTTATTTGGCCGGGTTGAAGGTTGAAAGAAGCATAACAGCACATCGGCTGCGCATGCACCGGTAAAAAAAGGCAAGATTTACCATGACTCGTAAATATCTGGACATGAACCAGCACGATGCGCTCTACAGCGTGGCGCGCCGCTATCCCGGCGGCCTGGAGATGCTGGCCAAGGACATTGGCATTTCCGCCAATGTGCTGCGCAACAAGCTCTCGCCCACCATTTCATCACATTACCCCTCGTTCGAGGAAGTTTCCATCATCGTCGAGCATTGCCACAAAGCCGGGGTGCAGGAAGCGATGATGCCGCTGCATGCATTGTTGAACCGGCACGGCATGGCCGCCTTCATCGTGCCGCAACCGGAACAGGTGGGCCGCGACGACCTGTCGCAGACGGTGTGCCGGGTCATGAGCGAGGTCGGGGCCGTGGCCGAAGCCGTGTCGGAGGCGCTGATGGATGGCGTGGTCACCAGCGCCGAAGCGGACCTGATCGAGCGCGAATTTCATGCTGCCTTATCGGCCCTGGGCGCCTGGCGCGCACGCTTGCGCATGCGTACCGGCACGGGCTGATCGCAGCCGGCCATGCGCAATCACACGCATGGCCGGGGTGTTATCAAGAGCGCGGCTGCGACGGCTTGAGCGAGCGCAGGAACAGACCGAGTCCGCCGATCGCCAGCACCAGGATGCAAATCAGTTCGAAGGCCGACATGGTGCGCAGGCTCATGCTGACCGACGAAATCACGCCGAATACCAGCGCCGCGAACGAGCACAGGGCAATCAGCCAGCCCAGGTAATTCTTCGAATTATAGAAAACCATGCCGATCCCGATCATCATCGGAATCATCACCATGCCGCCGCTGATGCCGAATCCGGAACCGAAGCCGAACAGGCGCGAACCGAATCCGAAATTCGAACTGACCACGATCCCGTTAAGCAGTAAATAGAATCCGCCGCACATCATGATCAGGCCGAGGAAGAACTGTCCAATGCCGCCGCTGGTTCCGCCTGCTCCATTCATTTCCGAATCTCCGCTGAATAAATAATGCCGACACTATAACAAAAAGTAATTGCGGTAAACATCTCCGCTCAAGAGTCGCTTAAACAGTCAGTTGCCGTATGGCTTGTGTCTTTTCTTCGCTACACCAATGCCGCCACCGGCTCGCTGACCACGACCTGGTTGCGGCCCTGGTGCTTGGCCTGGTACAGGGCCTGGTCGGCCATGCGCAGCAAGGCTGCGGCATCGTCGCCGGCGCACGGCAGGCCGATCGTCACGCCGACGCTCACGCTCAGGCTGCCCGAGTCGCTGTCGGGATGCTCGATCCGCAGCGCCGCCACCGCCGCCGTGAGCACTTCGCCCATGGCCTGCAATTCGCCGGGGACCGGGTTGTGCCAGATCACCGCGAACTCTTCGCCGCCATAGCGCGCGGTCAGGTCGAGCGGGCGGCGCGCCTGGGCGGCGATGACGTCGGCCACCGCTTTCAGGGCCGCGTCGCCACGCGCGTGTCCATAACGGTCGTTATAGCGCTTGAAATGGTCGATATCGATCATGGCGATCGCCACCGTCTGGCGGTCGCGCAGGGCCTGGCGCCAGACGCGCTCCAGATGGATATTCAGGGTGCGCCGGTTGGATAATCCGGTCAGGCCATCGAGCGCGGCCAGTTCGTGCAGCAGCGTATTGACCAGGAAAGTGGTGCGCATGCTGTGTTCGAGAAAGTAGGCGCCGTACGCGCCCACCCCATTGGCCGCGCACATGAAGACAATCTGGTACAGGCGCGCGCGCGGATCGGTTTGCAGCCAGAATTCCATGATGACGAAAGCGCACAAGGTCACCATATTGGCCAGCAGCGCGCGGCGCCATGAAAGGAAGGCGATCAGGTAGATGAACAAGGCCACCAGCAAGATGCCTTCGTACGGGATCTGGTAGCCGGCATCGAGCGCGCTGCCGATCACCGCGACGGTGCTCAGTCCCGTGACCAGCGCTGCCGAAAACACTGCCGTTCCAAGATACGGCCGCCACGCCGCCCGATAGCTGGCCAGCAGCACCACGATAAAGCTCGGGATAATCAGCCCGATCCGGATGCTGGCCGTGCGGATCGACACGTAGGCCGGCAAGGTGGCCAGGTCGAGAATCACGAACATGGCAAACAGGACAATGCACACATACGCGGCCATGCGCACGCGCGCCACGTGGCCCTGAACATAAAATGCCTGGAACTGCTGTTCCAACCCGTCTTCGAAACGCAGCCAGCGATAGCCCTGCTCCAGGGCGCGCCGGTGCGGCGACAGGCTGGCGTTATTCAGTAATTCCGGATCGATTTTCAGCATGGGCGGCGCGGAATATGAGTTGGGAGCCAGCCAATCATACGCGTGTGGCGCGCGCACAGCGCATGGATTGCACCATTTCATTTATCCGCACGAAGATGGAGATACCGGCCTGACAAGGCTATGATGGTCCATCTTCATCACGCGGGAACCGACAACCATGAAAATCGCCATTTTCAGCACCCAGGCCTACGACCGGCGTTTTCTGGACGAAGCGCTGGCGGCGCGCGCCGAGCGCCGCCATATCGCGCTGGAATATCAGGAAGCGGCGCTGGCGCTGCATACGGTGGCCCTGGCGCAAGGATGCGACGCGGTGTGTGCCTTCGTCAACGACCGGCTCGATGCACCGGTGCTGGAAGCATTGCACCAGCTGGGCGTGCGCGCAGTGCTGATGCGTTGCGCCGGGTTTAACAACGTCGATATCGAGGCAGCGCACCGGCTGGGATTTTTTGTCGCGCGCGTGCCGGCCTATTCGCCGGAAGCGGTCGCCGAACATACGCTGGCGCTGATCCTGACGCTCAACCGCAACACGCACCGGGCGTATGCGCGGGTACGTGAAGGAAACTTTGCGCTGGACGGGCTACTGGGCAGCAATTTGCACGGGAAGACGGCGGGTGTGGTCGGCACCGGCAAGATCGGCCTGGCCACGGCGCGCATTCTCAAGGGCTTCGGCTGCCGCGTGCTGGGGCACGACCCTTTTCCGTCGCCCGGGTTTGCCGCGCTGGGGACGCTGGTGGACCTGCCGACCTTGCTGGCCGAGTCGGACATCGTCACGCTGCACTGCCCGTTGCTCGATACCACCCGGCACATGATCAACCGCGACAGCCTGGCCGGCATGAAGCGCGGGGCGATGCTGGTCAATACCTCGCGCGGGGCGCTGATCGATACGCCGGCCGTGATCGACGCGCTCAAATCGCGTCAATTGGGGTTTCTGGCGATCGACGTGTATGAGCAGGAAGCGTCGCTGTTTTTCCACGACCGCTCGGGCGATATCATCGAGGATGATGTGTTTCAGCGTTTGATGACGTTTCCGAATGTGCTGGTGACCGGGCATCAGGGCTTTTTTACGGTGGAGGCGATGCGCGAGATTGCGGAGGTGACGTTTGGGAATATTGAGTGTTTCATAGGTGGAAGACACTGCATTAATGAAGTGATGCCTTAACGAACGCGCTGATCAGTTGAACTTTTTAGGAATACCAAAGAAAGTAGCGGCGGCTCGGCGAAATCATTTATTGGTTTTTTCCAAGTAGACCCCCATTATTCCGAACCCATCGCCATCTCGGCTGCGCCCATCCAGAACTATCGGCAATACCATATCGCCATTTTTTGCTATCCAAGCATCAAAACTGTACGTCTTTGCAAGATGGACCAAGCTATATTCTATCGGGACGATTTCAGGCCATATTGCCTCCCTTTCTTGGACGCTCCATTTTTCAATCTGGACAATCATTAAGTTGTTCGAGTAAGCCTTATTTTTATCGCAAATGAAATCCCAGTAACCTCCACAGAGCTTCTTTAAATCGGGATATAAAATTGTCATGGAGAGAGTTTCGCCAATAGGCCCGGAGAATTGCATAGTTTTCAGGTCAATCCCGCCTGGCATGCCCGCAGATCCTGTCCATTCAAAACGAATATGCATCCCGACGGGAAAAGCAGATGCCCTTTCTTGCAATTGCCTCTCTAGGTCTTCTGGAAATCCGTAAAACTCGCGAAAATCATGCGATTTTACTTCCCATGTGCCCACGAACTGCATCGCTGGATTTTTAAATTTTTTCACAATTGGAGCTGTCCACGCTGAATTATAGTAGAACCACAAAATTGTGGCGACCAAAACCTGAACACTATATCGCCTCGCCATAATCCTTGATTTCATATTAATCCTTACTCATTGCCTTAAACAAATAATCCCGCTCCCTAATTTTCGGTATCTGGGAAGCATCATTTTCTAAAATCGCCCTCAACATATCGTTTTTGGGAGTTCCGTGTTGATAAGTATGGGATAACAAAGCGGTCTGCTGCTCTTTGGTAAGCTCTGTAAAAGCAATCCCATTCACATTTTTATGATTTTTTAGCCAGGCATTATATTTCGACAACGTATCATTCACGGCTGCGTTTTGGGATACCATGTCGAGAAAATGCGTTTCCTTTTCGCTTAACACCAAAGGATTGCGCCTAAGAAATGCACACGCTTCTGCACCAATTTTCTCAAAGTATGGTTTTATTTTTTCGTTAATTATTTGCAGTTCATCAACAGATATTTGATGTTCGCCCGTATTCCATTTTTTCATTATTCTTCCAAAACCAGCCTCATCGAATTGCCCTAAATCGACACCCACACCAATGGTCACGCCCGAGCGATTGCTTGGCTCCCCAGAATAATCCCCAACTAATCGAGGCTCCCAAACTCCCGAGGAATTCTTCATGGCATCAATCACAGGCGAACCATTTTTCATGTAAGGCCACCAAGGAATGTATGCCTGTGTCAACTCCCCGCCCTCCAAATTTAAAAGCTGCCCAAAGTCTATATTGGTTCCATTTCTCTTATTGATTTCGTCACCTATTGATTTTGGCCATATTATTTTTGAAGCATTCATCATTTCGACACAGCCGGGATGTCTGATGCGGCATGAAATCTTGTTCATCCCCTCATAAATTTCAAGTTTCTTAGTTATCTCGGCGGCAGTAACCTTATCATTTCTTCTCTGCGCTTCGCTTTCCTCAATTTTTGCAATTTCCTCCTGGCTTAGCTCTCTATTTTTTTTCGATTTTGACCCGGATTTCTTTTCCTTGTTTTCATTAATCCTTTTTTCCAATTCAATTTTTTGGCTTTTTAGCTTAACTATTTCGGCTTTCCTAATCTCCATATTTTCTTGGCAGGTTTTCGCTTTAGCTATGAGAGCGATTTCAACGTCCAATTCGTATCGATCGGCTTTCGGAAGGTTGTCCACAGTCCTAGCCAGCGTTGAGGGAGGCTGTTCTATTTTTTTAGATGCCATGAACTGTTATCTCCGCCAAATAGAAATCAATCCATTTTTTTGCATAGTCAACATTATTCATCTCTGCATGGTGCATAAAGTATTTTATAATGCACTCAAAGTCGACCTTACTGCATCGCAATGAATTTGCGCGTAACAAAATAAACGCCAAGAGCACTATATGCTCGGGATTAACCACGTTTCTTTCTCGGCAAAAAAAGTAAATTCTCTTCAAATGCGATATTAAAATTTCAGCAGAGTATTCATTTGTATGCGAGTACAGACTTGAATACCATGCATCAACCATGAGCTCTATCCAGGCTCGACAGTCTCTTCGTGTCACTCGCGCCTCCTGTTCTACTGTAAACTCAATCATCTCGTCCCTTTACCTACTGGCTGGCATCTATATTACGTACCTCGAACCGCATCGTGCCTGGATCGAAAATCCGACTGATAAGCGTTGTCTTCTTCCCTGCCAGGGCGATAATCTTCCCGCTACCAGCATCCTCAAAATAAATCGCCCGGCACGCACTTCCACAAAACTGACCCAGTTGCTCGTTATTCGCCATCCGTACAAATCGTGCAAACGCCCGCGCGTCGTAGTAGCGGAAGTAGCATTCAACTCCATCGCTATTCCTGACAAAACTGTTTTTCTTCAATTGAATCTTGAGCGCATCGCATCCCGCATCGGACTCCACCAGCATCGTCACGCCCCGGTGCCAGACCTGGTCAATAAACGCCGCTGCATCCGCACCAAACTGCGCGCACGGAATCAGATACGGCGCCACGTTGCGCAGCGTGACTTCCTTGGTGCCGCTGTACAGGCACTCATGCGTCACCCCATCGCGCTGCAGATCGCCCAGTAAATCGTTGTCTGCCGCCGCGTCGTACAGGACATACAACGTTCCACTGCGCTCGACGAGCAACCGGTGCAGTGCTTTGCGCGTAAGGTCGTTGAACATCGTCAATTCCCTGGCTGGACCATCATCGCCCCGGCTTCCGCCGCTTCAATCAGGCAGGTCTCATGCTTATCTTTCCCAAACAAGACCGTCATGCAGCCGCCGCTGATAATGCCGTGGCAACTGACCCGGTCGCTCATGCATGCCGCCGGCTTGCCGTTGATCAGAACCGTTTTTTCACCCTCGACAATGGTGTCGCGCGCGCCGTTGTGCTGGACCTTGTCGCCAATGCGCGCCGCCGGCAAGCTACCGATCAACACATTGGCACTGCCCTCCAGAATGGCGCCGCTGCCCCGGTTATGCGCCACGTCATCCGTTTGCCTGGCCGATGGTTTTCCCATTGCTGACACCTCCTCGAACTGAAACGATTAACTCCCGCCGCCCCCTTTGCCGCCGCCTTTGATCAGCGCCGCCGCGCCGCCTACCACCGATCCCACTACCCCGGCAATGGCGCCGGCATCGCCGCTTTTGACCGCTTTCGCGGTCTGCGCGAGATTCTTCAGTTCCTTGAAAACGGCCAGCGGACTCATTTCTCCGCTCATCAGCTTTTCCAGGCCAGCGTCGATACCGGCTCTGCCCGGCCCTCCGCAATCGACCAGCGACGATCCCACCGCCGCCGTTTCGGCAGGCGCCTCCTTTTTGGCCTCGGGCACCCCTGGCGGGCCTTTGGCAGCACCGCAATTGATCTGCACCAGGCCACTATCGGCATTGATCTGCGCACTGCCCTGCAAATGAATCTGGGTACCCTGCAAAAAGATGCTGCCATCGCTGCGCAAAACGATCTTGGCTGCGCCGCACACCAGTTCCAGGTGCTCGCCTACCGAGGTGATATGACTCTGGCCGATGGTGCGGGTTTCGGTTTTGCCGATACTGACTTCCTGCGTTTCGCCGATCGTCACCTTGCGCGACTTGCCCACGGTCAGGAAATCAGCCATCCCCACGGCGGTATTGCGCACCATTCCCACGATCAGCGAATACGCAATACCGATATTGGTCATGCGCGCCAGGCCGATATTTTCCAGATTGGCCATGCCGATGTTTTCCTTCTTCAGCTTGGCCACCTTGATCGACCAGTTCTTCCCGATCTTGTCGGATTCGTTATTGCGCACTTGCTTGTCGCGGTTTTTGCCGATGGTGATGCGCTCGTTCTGATCGACCGTCTCGCTGCGGTTGCCACCGATATGAATGGTTTCGTTCTTGCCCACATCTTCGTCGCGATGGTCGCCAATGCTGATGGTTTCGTCATGGTCAACCCGCTCGCTGCGGTTGCGATGGATGGTGATGGTTTCGTCGCGGTCGACCGTCTCGGTGCGGTCGCGCTTGATATGGCTGATCTCGTCGCGATCAACCGTCTTGCGCCGGTCATTGCCTACCCATTTGTCTTCGTCATGCTCGACTTCGGTCAACTGGTCTTTTTCGGCATGCAGCCAGAGCTGCTCTTCGCCCTTCTTGTCTTCGAAACGCAGCGCATTGGCGTTGTCATACGCCCCGCCCGGCGTCGATCTGGTCAGGATGCCGGACTGGGTCTTGTTATCGGGTAGCGTCCAGGGCGGCATGGTATTCACGTTCGGTACCATGCCGGTGATAATCGGCCGGTCCGGATTGCCATCCATGAACTGCACCAGCACTTCGGTCCCGATGCGGGGAATGGTGGTCATGCCGAAATTGGCGCCGGCCCATGGCGTTGCCACGCGCAGCCAGGTGGAGCTTTTCTCGTCATTGCTACCCGCACGGTCCCAGTGGAATTGAACACGCACGCGCCCGTATTCGTCGGTATGAATTTCTTCCCCGGCGGGGCCGACCACGGTGGCGGTCTGGATGCCGTGAATGCGGGTGTCAGTGCTGTTATGCTCGCGCGGCGGGCGCCAGGTAATGATCTTGCGGATCGCCTTGAAGCGGTTTTCGTAATGCGATGGTGTGGCGCCCTTGCAGTGGTAGTTATTGCTCGCGCTGTGATGGACTTCGGTAATCAGGAATTCGCGCGCCTGCGCGTCGTCGCCGCCAGTGGTGGTATCGAAGTGTCCGGAAAGCCGGAACCAGCGGCCCGGCATGGCATGCCGGCTATTGCCGCTGCCATCGAATTGCTTGCCGCCCGCTTCGAGCGCCTCGATCTGGCGCTGCGCGACCTCGCGTGCGTTGGCGCTGTCTTTAAAACCATAGGCGCCGATATATTCGTACGACTCGACAGGAAGGACCTCGCCTTGCTGCTGCACCGTCGGCAGCGATGTAGTCGCAGGCCGGCCGGTTTTAAAATCATACGATGCCAGCGCCAGGCTGCCCTGGGTAATCTGGCGCCCCGGCGACCATTCGCCAATGCTATCCTCATGCTGTGATCCGCCATGGCGCTGAAAAGGGACATCGGGATCGCCATCGATGGCCGGTGCGCTGGTCGAATCGTCCGAGAGCACCAGTTTGTGGCCATGCTCCGTATGCTCGAACCAATACAAAATGCCCGCCGTGGCCCAGCGCCGTTCCAGGTAATTGCTGTCGGTCTCGCCGAACTGGCAGGCATCGGTCATGACCGGCGTGGCGCCGCCAACCCGCCAGTCCCAATCGGCCAGATTGCCGTAGTCGCTAAATATGCTGGAGGTCTGCTGATATAGCGTGGTGTTATGAAACAGATAGTTATCCCGACGCATGTCCAGATAGTTATACCAGGGCCCCAGCCGCGCTTCGTAATACGACACGCCGCCGTCGACCGTCTTCAGGCGAAATCCGAACACCAGTCCGGTGAAATAGCGCATGCTGCCGTCCTTGCGCACCAGCTGCACGCACAGCATTTTTCCCTGCACGCTTTTGAGCGGAATATTCGGCTCGTCCGACAGCAGTTCGACGAGGTAGTCGAATGGACGCGACAGCCCTTCCGTGGCTTCAATTGCATTGACCAGCAATAGCGCGGCCGGTCCGTCGTCGTGCGGGAAAGACAGCCGCATGAGGCGCTTGTGCTGGCGATCGCTGACCAGGTCGCGCAAGCTGTCGGGCGCTTCGCTCATGCCGGCGTCCTCCCGTGCGCGAGGTCAAGGCACGGAATGCGGAGGAAAACTGCGAAGGCGGCTGACATAGAAATCCCAAAAAGTGAACGATTGGCGGAACCGGATGTCTGACTGTAGACGTCGCATTTCATCGCTCAGATGATTGGGCGCAATGTTTCTATGTGGAATGTAGATCATGGCTGCCGTGTGCGTCGGCAGGCGTTGAAAAGGAGGGGATTCGTACGAAAAAAACGACAACGATGGGGGCAATCCGGTGCGCCAGCTGTGGTTTCGGCATGAGTGAAGCATGTCGCAGCCAACTGCGCAAAGACCGCACCGGTGCGTGCTGCACCGGTGCGCACTGCAAGCAAGGCCTTAGCGCTTGCCTGCGTTCTGCTCGTTTGCCTCACCCACGACAGGCGGCTTGACGCCAGCAGCCGGGGCCGGTGTTTTGGCACCGACCTTGGCTGCGCCATGCCCCGCGCCGTGGGCTGCACCGGCTGGAGACGTGTGATCGTTCGCTTCGCCCGTCAGCGGGGCTTTGCTGCCTTTGGCGCCGCCCTTGCCGCCGGCCATGCTGGTGGCCGAGTGCAGGTGCTGTTCGACCGTCGGCAGCATTTTGGCGGCCAGGGCCTTGACGTCCGGGTCCCTGGCCTGGGTTTCGAATTTTTTCAGCGCCGCATGCACGGCCTTGTGGTCGCCCACGCCGGCCTGGGCCATGTAAGCCTTGTCGAAGGCATCGTCCTTCAGCTTGCTCAACTTGGCGGCCATCGCCTTGTGCTTGCTGTCGGGCTCGGTCGGGAGCGTGACGCCTTTGGTTTGCGCCAGTTGCGTCACATCGTTGAGCGCCTTGGTGTGGTCGTCAATCATTTGTTGTCCGAAGCTGATCACTTGCGCATTCTGGGTGTTGGTCAGCGCCAGCTTGCCGGCTTCGATTTCAGCCATGTTGGCGCGTGCCATGTCGGCCACGATGTTCTGGTCGGCCTTGTTCAGCGCGCTCGCTGCGGGGGTGCTCATGGTCGCCGCGCCCGTCTGGGCGTAGCTGCTTACCGGCATGGCGAACGCGGTGGCCACGGCGGCGCCCAGTACACATTTGATCAACGTTGTTTTCAGCATGGGGAATCTCCTTGAGTATAAATAGTGTCATTGAAACAATAACGCTGCGGAGCCAGTCTAGCCGTGTAGGCATTTTCCGAGCGCTCGGTAGCCAATACGCAAGCTTACTTTCTGGCTGGCGATGAATGGCAGCGGCCGCTATGTTCGCAAGGAGACAAAAGGAGAGACGACGAGAAAATGAACAATACGGATCGGATAAGGTGCCGTGCGCGTTGACGGCGTTAAAAGGCAGCACGAGTGCGCCGCTTCCTGCGCATCCCGGACGACCCTCTGGCCTGGCCGCGTGCGGGCGACAAGCTGGCGCCGGCCGCCGTGGCGGCAAGCCGGCCGTTTATCGCCCCGCCTCAGATCCCGACCACGCTCTGGATGCAGGAATACAGCGTTTCCCATTTGAAGGGTTTGAAAATGTAGGCATCGGCGCCGGACTTTAAGCCTTTCATGACCTGGTCGTCGGATACTTCCGACGTCACCATCACCACCGGCGCCTTGGCCCAGCCCTCGTTGCGGCGGATCGCGGCCAGCAGGTCGAAGCCATCCTTGCCCGGCAGCCCAGGCAAGACGATGTCAAGCAGCACCAGATCGGGCGCCATCGCGGTTTGCACCACCGCCAGCGCATCGTTCATGTTGCCGGCCGCGTGCACGGTAAAGCCCTTCTCGCTCAGCAGCACCACCAGCAATTCCGACAGTTCCTCATCGTCTTCGACCACCAGGGCGGTGAGCGCATGTTTGCTCGCGCCTAATTGGGCCTTGTTCCCGTACGAATAGAACCCGGTATTTTTCAATTCCGTCGCACCGCGCCGCGCCTGGGCCCACGCTTCCACGCTTTCCTGCGGCGTTAACTCGGTCACTTCGAGGGTCGGCAGGGTTTCCGAAAAGTCGAATCCATCGTCGTGCAAGGCGACCTGCTGCCGGGCGGCCGGCAGGGTTTGCTGCGCGCCGCCGAACACGCGCACCAGGCCCTGTTTGGTCAGCGCGTCGAGTTCGCTGACGAGCTTGTCGAGCGGCATGCCGCCGAGCGCGAGGAAATCGTGCACGCTCGAGCGTCCGTTAATCATCGATAGCACGCGGGCCGGATCGCGGGACAGATTCTTGCACCCGTTTTTCAGCTCCGTCATGCCTTTGGAAGTCTTGCTGTAAATCGTCGATGTATCCATGATGTCCTGTTCCTGTTACTGCCTGGTCTGTCTTTACGGTGCCGGCGCAGGCGGCGTCATTTGCACAAGGGCTGCCAGGTCGGTGCCGATGTCATTCAGATTCTCAATGCTGCAATGGTTTTGGGCAAGTATCGTTTTGATTTTTTCTTCGAGGCGGCGCGCCGCCAGCCCCATCTCGGGCGCGCCGAAGGTGCCGGCCGCGCCGCCCAGCGAGTGCAGCAAGCGGTACAGTTCCTGCCAGTGCGCGCTATCGGACACCTCGCTCTGGCACAGCGCATACGCGGCGTGCATCTGCTCGAAACGGGCCGGCAGGCGCGTGCGGAATCCCTGCGCCAGCAAGGCCAGCTTCGCTTGCAGGTCGCCCGGTGCGCTCATGCCATGGCCTCGTCCCACAAGGCGCGCACCTGCAATGGCAACTGCATCGGATCGAACGGTTTGGCGATCACGCCGATGGCGCCCAGCGAGCGGTAATGCGCCACTTCGCTGGCCTGCACCTTGGCGGTCATGAAGATCACCGGGGTGCTGCCGGTATTGGGCAGCTTGCGCAGTTCGGCCAGGGTGGTCGGGCCATCCATCCCCGGCATCATCACGTCGAGCAGGAGCAAATCCGGCTTGCATTCGGCCGCCGCCAGCAGCGCTTCGCGCCCGGAGCTACAGGTGCGCAAGGTGAATCCGCCGACCATCTCGAGCGCCATCTGGGCCACGGTCTGGATATCGGGATCGTCTTCGACGTAGAGCACAAGGGAGAGGTCGGTCATGAAAGGGGCGTCCTGGAAAAAGGCGACGATGACGATGACGATGGCGCCGCCGCCGCGAGCGGCAGTTCAAAGAAAAATTCGGTGCTCACGCCGCATTCGCTGACGAAATCGATGCGCCCGCGGTGCCGTTCGATAATCGCTTTCGAGATATTCAGACCGAGGCCGGTACCGCCCTTGGGGCGGCTGTCCGATCCATCGGCCTGGGCGAATTTCTGGAAAATGCGGTCGCGGAACGCGAGCGGGATACCCGGGCCGTGGTCGGTCACCGACAGGCGCGCATAACCCGGCACGCGCAGCAGGCGCACTTCGACCACGCCGCCGGCCGGCGCGAATTTGGCGGCATTCGAGAGCAGGTTGACAATCACCTGGATCAGGCGGTCGGAATCGGCGGCGATCATCAATTCGCCATTATCGGAGCGCAAATCGAAACTGACGCGGAACGGCGAGGCAAAGGCGTGGGTGGCGGCGATGGCTTGCTCCACCAGCGGCAGCAGGGGCTGCACCACCGGCTCGAAACGCATGTTCCCGGATTCGATTTTCTCGACATCGAGAATGTCGTTAATCAGGCGCACCAGGCGGTCGCAATTCTTGCTGGCGATATCGAGCAGCACCTTGGCGCGCACCGGGATCTCGCCGGCCGCGCCGCCCGCCAAGAGGCCCAGCGAGCCCTTGATGGAGGTCATCGGGGTTCTCAGTTCATGCGAGACGGTGGAAATGAATTCATTCTTCATGCTTTCCATTTTCTTGCGTTCGCTGATGTCCTGCGCAATGCCGACGAAGCCGGACAGCGTATGTTCATCATCCCAGACGGCGGATATCGACAGCAGCACCGGCAGGCGGCTGCCATCCTTGCGGATGTACGTCCATTCGGCTTCGTCGGGAATACGCTCGCGTGCCCTGGCGATGAACATCTCGGGCCCGGGGCGGATCGGGCGCCCCAGTTCGAGCGAGAGCGCCTGCACGCGCGCTTCCAGCTCGGCCGGGTCATGCAGCACCAGCAGCGAGGCCTGGGTGCGCATCTCGGCTTCGGAATAGCCGAGCATGCGCTGGGCGCCGTCGTTGAACATGATCACCTGGCCATGCGCGTTGGCGTAAATGATGGCGTAGTTATTGCTGTTCAAGATCGCCTGCTGCAGGCTGAGCGTTTCCGCCAGGCGCCGGTTCAGGCGTTTCATTTCATCGGCATTGCGGCGCCGCGCCGAAATATCGCGCACCAGGCCAGTAAAAGCGCGACGCCCGTCGATATGCATTTCGCTCACCACCAGATTGGCCGGAAACCGCGTGCCGTCGCTGCGCTGCCCGAATACCTGGCGGTTGATGCGCACGCCGCCGCCGATGCCATCAAGCGCCAGCTCGCGCACATAGCCGGCTGCGGCGGCGCGGTAATGGCGCGCGATCAGCGTGGTCAATGGCGCGCCGATAATCTGGTCGGGCCGGTAAGCGAACAGGCGCTGCGCCTCGGGATTGAAGGTTTCGACCAGGCCGTGATCGTCGATGGTGATAATGGCGTCGCCCGCGTTTTCCACGATGGCCTGCAGGCGCGCTTCCTTGTCGCGGCTGATCTGGGTCGCCTGCTTGATGGTGTAGACATTCAGTTCGAGCTCGGCCCATTGCGCCAGGTCGCACAGGGTGGCCAGATCGTCGTCGGAAAAGCTGCGCGGCACGCGGTCGATCAGGCACAGGGTGCCGACCAGCGCGCCGTTATCGGCGCGCAGGGGAATGCCGGCATAAAAGCGGATATGCGGCGCACCGAGCACCAGCGGATTGTCGGCAAAGCGCGGATCAAGGGCCGCGTCGGGAATAATGAAGGGATAGTCGTGCAGGATCGCATGGCCGCAGAACGAGATATTGCGCGGCGTTTGCGGCGCATCCAGACCGAGCCGCGATTTGAACCACTGGCGCTCGCTGTCGACCAGGGTGACCAGGGCAATCGGGCAGGCGAACGCGCGCTGCGCGGTGCGCGTAATGCGGTCGAAGCGCTCCTCGGGCAGCGTATCGAGGATATTCAGGCCGCATAGCGCGGCCATGCGTGCGCTTTCATCGGCGGGGACTGGGGCATCAAGCAAGATCATGGTTTCCAGGTATGGCGCCGGCCCCCGGACAATCAAGCCAAGGGCGTTCAAAACACGTCTGGCGCAGTCCCGCCGCTATCTTCCGCTCATGATTCTGATAGCTATCGGTAAAAATGAAATATACCCGATTCTCTTCGTCCATGGTGTCGCTTACACTAGGTAAGACGGGCGCCGGCCCGACTTGCCGCACCCCGTGTTGTGTTTCCATCAGGAAGTTACATATTAGTGAATGCTGATGGATTTACTATATTATCGCCACTGCCAGCATATGCCGGTCCCTGACAAAAACGACGACTCGAAGGAATTAGATGAACATCACCTCCAAAGCATTGCTGTTTGCTTCATGCCTGTTTGGTGCGGTATTGCTGCAAGGCTGCGGCGCCACCAAGATCAAGGCGTCCTCGACCAATAATCCGCCCCCGGCCGAAGCGTTTTCGGCATTCGGCCGGATCGAGGTGCGGCCGGTGGTGTTCGGACCCGATGTCAAGGCCGATCCGGATGGCCTGAACAAGATCGAAGCGAATATTCAAAAGGATCTGTCGGCCTCGCTGCTGCAGTGGAATGCGCGCAAGGCCAACGGGCGCACCCTGGTGATCCAGCCGGTCATTGAACAGATGAGCTTCAAGCGCGGCGCCAAGCGCATTTTCCTGGGGCCGCTGGCGGGCAGTTCCGGCGTGCTGCTGCGCCTGAAGATCACCGACAACAAGGGCCGCACGGTTGCCAGTCCCGAATTCTTCCAGCGCGCCAGCGCCATGTCGGCCGGCTTTACCCTGGGTGTGCACGACAACCTGATGCTGACCCGCGTGGCCAACCTGGCCAGCGGCTATGTAATCAACAATTACAGCCGGGCCGAAGGCGGCGCCACCGGCGCCGACGACAAGGCGGTCGCGCAGTAGGCGCCAGCTTTTCAAGCCAGTAAAAGCCGCCCCGCGAGGGCGGCTTTTCTTTGGCTGCCACAGCAAAAGCGGCCCTGCGAGGGCCGCTTTTCTTCGGCTGCCGCACAAACACTTTGTTTGATCCAGTCGGCACAGCAAGGAACGGCGCGGGTAGACACTAGCTTCATGGCGGAGTAGCAAAATGGCAATGCACCAGCCTGCAACGCTGGGGAAGCCGGTTCGATTCCGGCATCCGCCTCCATTTTCCAGCACGATCCGGCGAAAAGGACTTTGTTGATGAACCGATCCAGGCCCCCCCACCTACTTCTGCCGGCAGCGCTGCTTGCCGGCCTGGCCCTGCCGCTGGCTGCGGCCGCCGCCCCGGTACCGGCCCCGGCCCCGGCCCCGGCCGCTGCGCCGGCGCCCGCCAGCTACAACTACTATGTCGCGAGCAACGGTTCCGATGCCAATCCCGGCACCGCGGCCAAGCCCTTCGAAACCATCGTACGCGCCTCCAGGGTGGCCCTGCCCGGCACCACCGTGCACGTGGCGCCGGGCACGTACATGGGCGGCTTTCGCACCACCATGAGCGGCAGCGCGGGACGGCGCATTGCCTACGTCTCCACCGTGCGCGGCGGCGCCCGCCTGGTGCCGCCGCGCGGCTCGCTGACCAAGATGGCGTGGGATAACCGCGGCAGCTTCGTCGACATCGTCGGCTTCCAGGTCGACGGGCGCAACGCCCACGGCGGCGTGCGCTGGACCTACGGCATCTACAGCGCCGGTTCGGATTCGCAGATCAGCAACAACCACGTGCATCATGTGGGCCAGGACGTGCCCTGCACCAGTGCCGGGGCCGCCGGGATCAGCGTCGACAGCTACTACAAGGGCCACCTGGGCACGGTGAACGGCAACCTGGTGCACGATATCGGCCCCACCGACTGCCGCTTCGTGCAGGGCATCAACATGAGCACCACCGGCAGCGTCACCAATAACGTGCTGTACGCCATCGGCGGCGCTGCCATCCAGATGTGGCACGACGCCACCAGCGTCATCGTCAGCCACAACACCATCGCGCGCTCGATGACCGGGATCCTGGTCGGCGGCGGCGACCCCTACTACATCAAGGGGCCGAACGATTTCACCAACGTCCACAACAACATCGTCTACGACAACAAATACGGCATTTCGGAACAGGGAGCGACCGGCCGCAACAACAGCTACCGCAACAACCTGGTGTATCTGAACGCAGCCGCCGACTGGCAGTTGAACAACGGACTCAAGCATTTCGACACGGTGGCGCAAGCGCCCCAGTTCATGCGCTACGGCAAAGGTGGACTGCCCGACTTGCGCCTGCGCGCAGGCTCGCCCGGGGTCGGCCACGGCACCAGCGAGCACGCGGCCGCGGCCGACATCGCCGGCAAGCCGCGCGCCCGGACCGCTGCCATCGACATCGGCGCCTACCAGCGCTAACCGGGCAGCGCGACCGCAGCGGCCGGGGAAGGTTCCCGGCCTTTTCTGTTTGCGCGCAGGGCTTCGATCCGTACGGCAACAGGACGAAGGGAAACAGTTGTAGTCTGTAGAATCGGCGCACTCCCCTCCCCTCACATTTGCGCCGAAGCTCCCCATGACGACTATCCACTGGTTCATCCTGATCGGCTGCCTGATGCTGGCGCGGGGCCTGATGGCCACCAGCATCGCGCGCCTGCCTTTCACCTCGGCCATCGTCTACCTGGGCGTCGGGCTGGTGCTCGGGCCGATGGTGCTGGGCATCTTTTCCTTCAGTCCGGTCGAGCAGTCGCACCTGCTCGAAACCCTGACCGAAATCGCCGTGCTGGTGTCGCTGTTCTCGGCCGGGGTCAAGATGCCGGTGCCGATCTCGCGCCAGCGCTGGATGCCGGCCTTCCGCCTGGCCTGGGTCTCGATGAGCCTGAGCGTCGGCCTGATCGCCGCCTTCTGCTATTACGTTCTGAACTTGCCGCTGGGCGCGGGCGTGCTGCTCGGCGCCATCCTCGCGCCCACCGACCCGGTGCTGGCGACTGACGTCCAGGTGCGCCATCCGGACGACCGCGACAAGCTGCGCTTCACCCTCACCAGCGAAGCGGGCATGAACGACGGCTCGGCCTTCCCGTTCGTGATGCTGGGCCTGGGATTGCTGGGCGCCCACGAACTGGGCGACTTTGGCTGGCGCTGGGTGCTGGTCGACGTGCTCTGGGCCACCCTGGCCGCGATCGCCATCGGCACCTTGGGCGGGGCGGCGCTGGGCCGCATCGGATGGATGCTGCGCGGCAAAGACCCGAAGCATGAAGTGCTCGACGACCTGGTCGGCCTGGGCCTGATCGCGGTGGTCTACGGCCTGAGCGTGGTGCTGCTGGCCTGGGGCTTCCTGGCGGTGTTTTTCGCCGGCGTGGCCTTGCGCCAGACCGAACTGGTGTTGTCGGGCGCCCACAAGGACCGCCAGGGCTTGCTGGTGGCCGAAAAAGCCAGGGATGATCCGGGCGCCGAAGCGCCGCCGGTCGAGGTGCCGCTGACCGTCAGCGCCGAGTCGCTGGTGTTCAAGGAGCACCTCGAGCGCCTGTCGGAACTGACCCTGGTGCTGCTGCTGGGCGGCATGGTGTCGATGCACGACTGGAACTGGCGCAGCGTCGGCACGGCCCTGTTTTTGTTCGCCGTGGCAAGGCCGCTGAGCGTGATGATCGGCCTGGCCGGCTCGGACAGCTCGATGCGCATCCGCGGCATCACCGCCTGGTTCGGCGTGCGCGGCATCGGCTCGCTGTACTACCTGATGTACGCCCTCAACCACGGCTTGCCGGCCTCGCTCTCGCGCGAGCTGATCCAGATTACGGTGGTCGTCATCATGCTCTCGATCCTGGTGCACGGCACCAGCGTCAAGCCGCTGCTCGACCGTTTCTGGAAGCGCAAGCGGGGCTGACGCCAGCCCATGCGCCAGGCCAAACCGGGCCGGCGCGCCAGGCCTACAATCGAACTCCTCCGTAGTATTTTCCCACGAGGCGGTGACGGTCATGGCTATTTTACCCAGTGCATCTTTAGCGTGGCTGGCGGCCACGCTCACCCTTTCCTGCGGCGCCGTGCTGGCGCAGCCGCGCTTCGCCGACGACCTGGCCCGCTTCGGCATTGCCGACAGCACCTGGCTGACCGAGCCGCCGCGCTACTACAGCGGCGCGGCCGCGCGCATCACCCGGCCGGCCGCAGTCGGACTCGGACGCGACCTGCGCCTGTCCACCGGCGCCTGGTGGGGCATGGCCAACGGCAAGGACGGCAGCTACGCGGTGGGCGGCCTGACCGTCATGCTCGGGCCCGATGCAGCCTCCGCCGCGCCGCTCGACATGGCCCGCCTGCTGGCGCCGTTCGCTTCCTCATCGCTCGCCTCGTCCTCGTCCTCGTCCCCCTCCTGCATGGTGCCGTGGCTGGAGTGCTCCGCGTTCGGCAGCCTGGAAGCGCGCATGCGCGAGCAACACGCCTTCCTGAACGGCCGCCATGCCGGCGACGACGCCATGGCGGGCCGGCGTAATTTTGTACGCGCCCTGAGCGCCGGCATGCGCTTCAATTTTCCCTATACGCGCACTGCGCAGCACGGGCCCTGGTTCCTGCAACTGCGCGTATCGCGCCGCTCGCCGGAGTTCAAAAGCACGCTGCCCAGGCCGCGCCGCGCGGGCATCTCGTTGACCATGGGCACCGAGTTCTGATCTATACTTGCTGGCATTACTCCACAGGGAAGCGATCATGCGCAGGTTCGCGATTGTACTGACGCCGTTGCTGCTGGCCGGCTGCATCAAGGGTTCGGCCACCTACTATATAACCGAGAGCAGCAACGATCACGTGATCACCGTGCGCGCCGAGCAGGAATATTTCTGGAACAAGGAAATGACGCTCACCCTGGTGACCTCGCACATGCCGGAATGCCAGCGCGCCTTTCCGATGGAAAGCGTAGCGCTCGACGAGGTGTCGGTCGAACTGTTCTCGAACGGCGACGATGTGTATTCGGTGCGCTCGAGCGGCGAATTGATCCAGATCGACACGCTCACCTGCACCCAGCTGCCCGAGCCGAAGCCGACCGCGCTGGGGCAGCCGGTCGGCACCTTTTTCATCGATGAAAAAACAGTCACGTTCGAAAAGGCAGCCGCAACGGCACCCGCGGCGCCTGCAGCCGCTGCGGGTGGCTGAAGCTTAGCGGCGGCCCAGGGCCTTGTGCAGGGCCGCAACGGTGGCCGGGCGGCCGACCTGATCGAGCGCGACCTCCAGCAACATCGGTTCGCCGGGGCGTACCGCAGTCCACTGGGTAAAGTATTCATGTACCGTGCGCCAGGGCGGGAAGCCCTGCGGCACGCCGCGCCAGGCGCTGCCGGTTTCCAGCAAGTACAGCACTGCGCAAAACACATCGTACAAATCGTGCTTGCGCGGACGCGTCTTGCGCCGCGCCGCTTCCAGCATGCCGCGGACTTCTTCAAACTCTTCGCGCGAAACGTCGCTCGCGAACTCGGGTCGTGCCATCGTCTTTCACCTCAAATAACGTTTGAGGGTCTGATCTGGAACAGGTTCCCTAAATTTATCGCTTGACGTGCTCCGACAGGGATATTTTTAACTCTTCGACTTTCTCGCTGGCACCGTTCCAGCCGCTCAGCTTGTTCAACATGCGGCTGAGCTGGGTGCCGTTGCGGCGACAGTTGGCGTCAAGCATGCCTTCCACCTCGCGCAGCAGCGCGCCGCAAGCAGCCCCGATGCGGGTCGCATCGGCCGGCGTGGCATCCAGCAGCGCCAGCAGGAAGGTGGCGCCCCATTGCAGGCGCGTGGCGGGGCCGCTGGACTGTTCCCAGGCGCGCTCGTACCAGTCGAGCATGGCTGCGGTATCGCCGCGTTTTTTGGCGACACTGGCCAGGTTGTGCATGAAGTAGAACGGTGCCAGCGAGCTGGCCAGGGCCGCATGCAGGAGCGCGCCGGCGTCGTCCAGCAGGCCGGCGTCGGCCAGCATGCCGGCGGCAGTGTTGAGCACCTGATGGCGCAGCGCGGGTTCCTGCGCCCCCGCCAGTGCGGTGCCGGCACGCTCTCGCAGCGACGCTTCCAGCCCGGCAACAGGGCTGCCGAGGCGCGCCATGCGCACCCTTACGCGCAAGGCGGACAGTTGATCGTCCGGGCTCAGGGCGTCGCATGATTCCAGCTGTATCAGCGCATCCGACCATGCCGCCGTCAATGCCAGGCGTGGCGCCGACTGCGGCAAGGTCAAGCCGCGCACCAGGTCGACCGCGTAGCCGCTCACCAGGTCGACCTGCGCCAGCACCGCCTGCGGGTCGGCCAAGGTGCGCAGCAGCATGGCGCTGGCGGCGTGCTGCTCCGGCGCGGCTTTGGCCGGGAGCGCCGCGTGCAGCGCGTGCCAGGCCAGGCGCAGTGCCGATGCGGGCTCGTCGCAGGCCGCGCGCAAGCTGGCCAGGGTGGCGGCCAGGTCGCGGCCAGCCAGCAGCCGGCCTTCGTCGGTATCCCAGGAATACCACGCCAGCAAGCGCCATTCGTCGGCCGACAGGGCGCGCCGGCCCGACAAGGCGGCCTGCAGCGATGCCGACGCGGTGAACGGCGCCGCCAGCGCCAGTTGCAGCAGGTGAAGAAAGCCTGGCCCCGTCAGTTCGCACGGCAGGCGCGTGATTTCGGCGCCGTCGGGGCGGTACAGCACCAGGGTCGGGTAACTGCGCAGTTGCAAACGATCGGCGGCGCGCTGCGCGCCGGGCGCATCGCCATCGATGTGCAGCGGCACAAAAGAAGACGCCAGCGTGGCAAAGCCTGGCTGCGACAACAGCGCCGCCTTGAGCCGGTTGCAGGGCGGACACCACCTTGCGCCCCAGTACAGGAACACCGGCCTGGCCGTGGCCCGGGCCTGGGCAAAAGCGGCGTCGGCATCGTGATGCCAGCCGATGACGGAGGTTGCCTGCGTGTTAGCGTCGTTCGCCATAGTCCGGTTCCGGGTGTGTTGAAAGTGGCGAAAGTATATCGAAAACAGGGACATGCCACCGGGCTTGCCCGGTGCTACACTCGACGCCTCTCCAGCCTCCGAGTTTCGTCATGCAAGCACGCATCAGGTTCGCCGTCATCGCGCTGGGCGCCACCGTGCTGGTGCTGGGCAGCGCCCTGGGCATCGTGGCGGCCCGCTTCGACCCGAACGCCTACAAGAGCGCCATCGTGGAGCGGGTGCACGAAAAGACCCGCCGCACGCTGACCATCGGCGGCGATATCAGGCTGGCGCTGTACCCGCGCCTGGGCGTAAACCTGGGCAAGGCCAGCCTGTCGGAACTGGGCGGCCAGGGCGAATTCGCCGCGCTCGACAGCGTGCGCCTGTCGTTCGCACTGGTGCCGCTGCTGCTGCGCCAGGAAGTCGTGGTCGACCGCATCGAACTGCGCGGCATGCGCGCCACCCTGGTGCGCCGGGTCGACGGCAGCATGAACATCGACGACCTCACCGCCGCGCGCGTGAAACGTCCCGGCCAGCAGGCGGGCGCCGCCGGCAATGCGGGCGCCGGCCCGGCCAAGGTCCGCTTCGCGGTCGACAGCATCCGGGTCGACAACGCCCACCTGCGCTTCGACGACCGCAAGGCCGGCCGCGTCTTCGACATTGCGCGTCTGAACGTCGATTCGGGGCCGATCGCGCACGGAGTGCCGAGCCGGGTCGCGCTGTCGGCCAATATTGGCGTCGACCAGCCGGCGCTCAACACCGTGCTCATTTTCGAGAGCGGCTTTGCGCTCGACCGCGACACGCGCCGGGTGGTGATGACCGAGCTCGACGCCAATCTCGACTTGTCGAGCCGGGCCGGTATCGAATCGCGCGCCAAGCTCAAAGGCAGCCTCGAGATCGATTTCGGCAAGGAAGCGATTCTCGCCGCGCTCACAGGCAAGATCGACGACAGCAGCGTGAGCGGCAAAGGCGCGCTGCGCGGCGGGCTGTTGCAACTCGACATCGATATCGACCGGCTCGACCTGGCGCGCTACCGTGCGCGCGGCGCGCCGGCGGCTTTGGGGGCGGCTGTGGGGGCGGCGTCGGCTGGCGCGCCGGCTGCTGCGCCGGCGGGTGCGCCCGACCAGCCGATCGACCTGTCGGCGCTGGCCCGGCTGCGCGCCAGCGGCACCTTGCAGGTGGGCGAGCTGAGCGTGGGCGGCGTGCGCGCCGCCAACGTGCATGCGGTGTTGCTGGCAGGCGCCGGCAAGACCACCATCAAGCCGCTCTCGGCCACGCTGTACGGCGGCAACGGCACTGGCGCGCTGAGCATCGATTTCACGGACGACGCCAGCGCACCGCGCATGACGCTGGTGCAAGACTTGCGCGGCATCTCGCTCGGCCCCCTGCTGCTCGATGCCACCGGCAAGACGCCATTGAGCGGACGCGGCGACGTCCAGCTCGACCTGAACACGCGCGGCGCCGGCACCACCGCCCTGCGCGAAGCACTGGCGGGCACGGCGGCGCTGCGCCTGCGCGACGGCGTCATCGGCGGCATCGACCTGGGCCGGCTGGTGCGCGAGGCCAAGGCCGCCGCCGGCGTGGGCAGCGAGGCGGAATCGACCGGCTTCAGCGAACTGAGCGCGCACTTCCGGATAGAAGGCGGGCTTGCCCACAACACCGATTTGACTGCCAGCACGCCGCTGCTGCGGATTGGCGGCGAAGGCCAGCTCGACCTCGCGAACGAGACCATCGACTACCGCTTGCGTTGCACTGTGCTACCGAGCCTCAGCGGCCACGATGGTCCCGCCGCCCGCACCCTGGGCGGGCTGACGGTACCGGTCGCGCTCAGCGGCCCGCTGGCGCAGATGACGTGGCAGGTCGACGTGGCCGCGCTGGGCAGCGAGGCGGCGAAAAAGACGGGCGCCGGCATCCCGGCTGGCGGCAAGGAAAAACTCAAAGACCGTGTCAAGGATGCGCTCGGCGGGCTGTTCCCCCGTTGATCGTGGCGGGCGCGCCACAGCCTCCCCTTTTGTTGAGCAAAGCTGTGCCGCAGAGATCGGCTTTGCGCTAGCGTCGGACATAGCAAACCCCTTGCAAACTCATCGGGAGGATCTATGTTCGGCAGCACAGTCCTTGAAGTGGCGGTTGGCCTGACTTTTTGCTACGCGACAGTGGCATTGATTGTCAGCACGGTGCAGGAAGCGCTGGCTTCGGCGCTGAAAATGCGCGCACGCGGCCTGCTCGAAGGCATCAAGAGCATGCTCAACGATCCGGATTTCACCGCCCTGGCGCGCACCCTGTACGCGCACGCGCTGGTCAATCCGCACGGCAACCCGGCCCAGCCGGGGCAGGAACACATCGGCGCCAAGCCATCGTATATCAAGCCCGAGCATTTCGCCATTGCCCTGATCGACGCGGTGCAGTCGATTCCCGGCGACTACGACCAGCTCGGGCGCGACATCGACGCCCTGCCCGACCCGCAGATCAAGCGTGCGCTGCAAAGCATCTACCAGCGCGCCGGGGGCGACATGGCGCGCTTTCAGGCCTCGGTGGAAAGCTGGTTCGACAGTGCGATGGAACGTGTATCGGGCGTCTACAAACGGCGTTCGATGATGATCAGCGTGCTGCTCTCGCTGCTGCTGGCGGCGCTGTTCAACATCGACAGCATCCACCTGTTCCGCACCTTGTGGGCGCATCCCTCGCTGGCGGCCCAGATCGGCGCGGCCCCGGCCACGCTCAACCCGCAGGCGCTGCAGATGCTGTGGACCTTGCCGATTGGCTGGGAACAATTTCCACCGGCCCTGGACCGGCAATTCGCGCTCAGTGTGGCCGGCTGGGCGCTGACCGCCTCGACGGCGCTGTTCGGCGCTCCGTTCTGGTTCGACCTGATGAAGCGCACGGTGCAGATACGCGGTACCGGGCCCAAGCCATAAGGCCGGCCGTGACGCTCATCAAGCCGGGCGGTGGGCGTCGACCAGGATGGTGGAGACGGAGAAATGCGGCACCCTTTCGGGCCATTCGTCATGCGGCCCGAACCAGCGCGCTTCGATGATTTCGTTGGGGTCCACCCGGATCTCGCCATCGAGATAATCGGCGGTGAAGGCAATCATCAGGGAGTGGGGAAACGGCCACGATTGACTCGAAAAATATTGCAGGTTGTGGACGCGCAAGCCGACCTCTTCGAACACCTCGCGGTGCACCGCTTCTTCCACCGATTCGCCTGCTTCAAGGAAACCCGCCAGCGGCGTGAAGCGCTTGGCGGCGGACGCGGTGTGCAGCGCCAGCAAGACATGGTCGCCCTTGCGGATCAGCACCATCATCGCCGGCGATATGCGCGGATACGCCATCATCCCGCAGGCACTGCACACATAGCAGCGCTCGCCCGCCTTGAGCTGCATCGGCTGCGCGCAGGCGCCGCAGAAACGGTGCGTGCGCGCCCATTCGGCAATCTGGCTGGCACGCCCCGCCACACTGAGCAGGTCTTCGTCAAACGCACCGAACAGGGAGCGCATGCTGCGCCAGGCGTACCCCGGCAAGGCCAGCTCGTCATGATCGCGCCAGAAGGTCTGGCAATAACGCTCTCCCAGCAGGCCCACCGGATGCGGCGTGCCGGCGATTTCCAGCCGGGCCAGCTCTTGTGCGGAAGGAATCGCCAGGTCGGCCTCGCGCAGCAGCAAACGGCTGCCGTGGAACACAAACGTGAGCGGATCAGGATGGGATTGCGCCGTAATCAGCGGCGTAAAAGATGAGGGCATTTGCAGCATGCGGCCAACCTTTTTTGGATGTTGTGGACTGCAGGCAGCATACCGCATTTTTACATGCACAGATTGCGCAGCCGTGGGACGCCACACGCACCGGATGCGATCTGCATCAAGGCGCTGCAAGCCGCAGTGAACGCAAGCGACAGCGCCGTGTCCTATCCATAGCATCAGCGGTGCGCGCAAGGGCGGCACAGGTGCCCGTATGAATGACATCGACATGACATCCTCCTGGTTACAGCAGCACGACAGCGCTACCGTGGTCATTTTCCGCGCGCTCCAGCTTGGCGATATGCTGTGCGCGGTGCCAGCCCTGCGCGCCCTGCGCACGGCCCTGCCTCGGGCGCGCATCAGCCTGGTCGGTTTACCCTGGGCGGAGCAGTTCGCCAGCCGGTTCAGGCGCTATATCGACGAGTTCATTGTGTTTCCCGGACACGCGGCGTTTCCCGAACAGCCGGTCAGGCTCGACCAGCTGCATGATTTTTACGCGGGCATGCGCGCGCGCCGCTTCGACCTGGCCCTGCAGATGCATGGCAACGGCCAGCACAGCAACGCCATTGTGCGGGCCTTCGGCGCGCGCGCGATGGCGGGCTTCGGGGCGGGTCCGGGCGGCAAGGATGAGTACCTGATTGCCTTTCCGGACACCGGCGCGGAGCCGCTGCGGCTGCTGGCGCTGGCCACCGGGCTTGGTGCCCCGGCGTGCGGCGCGCAACTCGAATTTCCGATCACCGGGGCGGACCAGCGGGAGCTGGAAGCGAGCGGCATCACCTGCGGCCTGGCGCCGGGCAGCTACCTGTGCATCCACCCCGGCGCGCGCTCGGCCGACAAGTGCTGGCCGCCAGCCCGGTTTGCGGCAGTGGCGGACCAGCTTGCGATCGACCGGAGGCTCACCACGGTGCTGACCGGTTCGCCCGCCGAGGCGCCGCTGACGGCCGCCGTGGGGCGCCTGATGCGGCGTGCGCCGGTCGATGCCGCCGGGCCGCTGTCGATCGGCGCCATGGCGGCCTTGATGAGCCGGGCGCGCCTGCTGATTTGCAACGATACGGGGGTGTCCCACATTGCCGCCGGGCTCGGACTGCGCAGCGTAGTTATTTTCAGCAAGGCCGATATCCGCCGCTGGGCGCCGCTCGACCAGCAATTGCACCGCTGCCTGTGGGACCCGTTCGGCGAGCAGGCGCAGACCGTGATCGATCAGGCAAGGGCATTGCTGAGGTTGCGGTAAGCGGCTGGGAGGCGCAAGGCGCGTGGTGCAATGCCGACATCTCGTTCAGGCAGCAAAGTTCAGGCAGCAAAGTTCAGGCAGCAAGCTTCAGGCAGCAAGGTCAAGGCCGCGCCTTTCACGCAGCAGCCCGAGCGCCAGCGCGTTCACCTCCTCCTGCGACACGTCGTCGACAAAGCTGGCGTCATGCGCACAACGCGTCTTGATGTTTGCTTCCCCGCAGACCGGACAATGCACCCGCAGCGACACCGCCGCACGATGCCCCTCCTGCCTGAGCGGACCCGATTCGATCAGGTTGGTCAGCCAGTAAATGCCGACGGCAGGGGTACCGATCGCCAGCGCCAGGTGCAGCGGGCCGGTATCGTTCGATACCACCAGCGCACTGCGCGCCAGGATGCCGCACAGCGCACGAGCGAGGCCTTGCCGCTCAGGTCGATCGCCGGATGATGCATCGCCGCGATGAGTTCGCGCACCAGCGGTGCCTCGTCCGCGCTGCCGTTGACCGCCACCTGCGCTCCTTCTCCGGCCAGCAGATCGCCCAGCGCCGCGAAACGCCGCACCGGCCAGCGCCGCCGCGCATCGCTTGCGCCCGGCTGCAGCAGGACCAGCGGCCGCTCGCCCACAGGCGGCAGCAAGCGCGCCGCCTGCGCCAGATCATCGGCGGTCACGTGCAACTCGCGCCGCATCGGCCATGCCGCCGCACCGGCCAGGGCCGCCACTTCCAGCAATTGCAGGCGCCGGTTGACCAGTCCCTCGTGGCGGACGTTGCGGTCCAGCGGCGCGGCGTCGCGCGCGCACATGCCGACCGTCAGGCGCGCGCCAAGACGGCGCACAAAAGGATTGGCGTGACGTCCGCCACCGAACAACTGCACGGCGAGATCGATCCTCGCTGCGCGCAGCGTATCCACGAAAGCGTCGACGGCGCGCGGATCGGTCTGTTCCTGCACGCCGATGCCCGGATAGGGCGGCATGACCGCCACCGAATCAACCGGCCCGGTCCGCCCTTCGAGAAACGCCGCATGCCACGCAAGCCCGATGTACAACAAATGCGCCGCCGGATAGCACTGCTTGAGCGCATGCAGGGCCGGCAGGCAAAACACAAAGTCACCCAGCGCGTTCGGACGCAGCACGGCGATGGTGCGTACGTCGGCCAGCGGCGCCCGTTCCGCGCTGGTCACGGCAGCACCCTGGGGGCGTCGACCCGGCGCGAGAGCACCGTGGTCGGCAATTCCATGTGATAGGCGCCCGATGGAATGATGCCGCAGCCGCCCCAGCGCGCCATGACCCGCAGTTGGGCCAGCACATCTTCACCGCAGTGGTCGGCCGGCAGCGCGCTCCAGAAATCGAAGCCGCCCGCCGCGCGCAGTTTGGCCGTATCAAACAATACGCAACCGCCGATCCACGCGACCCGGTAAGCGCGCGTGGCATCGCGCCCGATGTCCAGCCGGCGCTGCACATGGAACAGGTTGGCGGCACTGTGCAGGTGATGCCGCTCCCACGCGCTGCCGCCCGGCGCCACGACTTCCGGCTCGACCTGCCCCTCCCAGAAGTCGATGGCTTGCTGGTGCGGCCGGACGTCATGCGCGTGACTGAGTCCGTGCAGGGCGCTGCCGACAAAGCCGCAGCGCTGTTGGCGCAGGGTGCGCGCCATGCGTTCGATCAGGTCGCTTTCGATGATGACGTCGTCGTCGAGGAACAGGCAACAAGGCGCCCTTGCCTGCGCCAGCAAGAAAGCGCGCTGCTCCGCCATGCCGCGCCGGGGCAGGTGGCGCAGCATGTCAACCTGCAGTCCTTGCACCGCCATATAGCGCAGCACGGCGCGCACTTCACCGCTGGCGGCGGCGCCCTCGCCATCGGACTGGTCGGACACCACAACGCGCAAGTGGCGCTGCGTCTGCGCCGCCAGCGCCGTCAGCGTCACCGCCAGCGCCGCCGCGCGATTGCAGGTCGGTATCAGCACGTCGATGGCGCCGTCGTTCATGGCGCCGCCCCGCTACGCGGCTGCGCAGGCGTGGCGCCGTACAGCCAGGGATTGAGCGCGGGATCGTTGTACATCTTGAACTGGCGGTAGATTTTGAAGTAAGCGTGCCCGGCGGCGGCTTCGAACAGCAGGCGGTCCAGGCAGCAAGCCAGGTCATGCCGCTGCGCCACCAGCCGATGCAACCTGGCCGTGCATGTGGCCACGTGCCCGGCGCCGGCCTCGCTGCGGCGGGTCTGCGCGTGCATATGAAAAATTTTCAGCGCGAGGATGGACAGGCGGTCGATCATGGCGCCCGCCGTCTCGCTGCTCAGGCGCGCATCGGCGTGCGGCTCGATGCCGTCGAGCTGCGCCAGCAAGGCTTCGTCGATGAATTCGACCGCATCGTTGCGCAACTGGTTGTGCTGGTCGATCAGGCGCTTGCTGGCGGCAATGGCGGCGCTGCCGGCATCGGTGCGGCGGGCGCGGTCTTCTTCATCCCACAGCAGGCAGTTGTGCCGGTGATTGGACTCGACCCAGCGCCACAAGGGGCTGCTGGCCGGGGCCGGCAGGCCGGCATCTCCCAGCCTGGCGTCGTGCCACTGCAACAACGAAACGGCGTCGAAGTCCTTGAGCATCGCAACTCTCCTTGGGAAAACCTCCGGATGCCAGCGCAACCGTGTACAGCTTGGAGTGGTGCGGCATGCGCGAAGTTCCCGGCGCCGGTTCAAGCGTCGTCAATGTCTCCTTCGACTAACTGGATGACGCCGGCTGCGCGCTCGCATGGCGCGACAGCGAGCGCTCCAGTTCGGCCATGCCGGCCGGCAGGTCGAGGCTGGCGCCACCGGCTTGCATGCTGGAACCGAAGGCGTGCAGGGTGCGGAACAGGTTGTGCGCGCGGCTCTGCTCGCCCATCTGGCCGATGCGCAGGATGTTCAGGCCGAAGGCGCCGGAAATTTCCACCTTGTGCACGCGCGACATGTGCGCCCGTACCACATCGGACGAGACGTGCGCGGGCGTGACGATGCCGATCACCGAATTGAGCCGGTGCTGCTTGGGCACCAGCAAGTCCAGCCCGAGCGCTTCAATGCCGGCCTGCAGCGCTTGCGAGCATTGCTGATGGCGCGCAAAGCGGCGCGGCAAGGTTTCGGCGCAGACCAGGCGCAGCGCTTCGTGCAGCGCCAGGATGCCGGACACGGGCGCGGTGTAGTGATACGACTTCTGGTTCCAGAACTGGTCGGCCAGCTGGGCGTCGAGGCACCAGTGGAACGGCTGGTGGCTGCGCGTGGCGATTTTTTTGGCCCAGGCATGTTCCGAGAACGCCAGCAGCGACACGCCCGGAATCGAGGACAGCCCTTTCTGCCCGCCGGTAATGACGGCGTCGACTTGCCAGGCATCCATGTCGAGCGCCATGGTGCTGAGCGTGCAGACGGCGTCGACGATCACCAGGGCCCCGTGCTCGTGCGCCATGCGCGCAATGCTGCCCAGATTGTGATTGCAGACCGTGTTCGAGGTCTCGCCCTGCACCAGGGTGATGGCGGCGTAGCCGCCCTTGGCCAATGCGCGCTGCACCTGCTCGACGCTGGCGCTTTCGTTGTTGTCGATGTGCAGCAGGGTCGGCTCGCCGCGCACCCGGCTGACCATCTCGGCCATGCGTTTGCTGAAGTAGCCGTTGCAGATGCACAAAACCTTGTCGCCCGGATGGACCAGGTTGGCGATCGCCATTTCCATCGCCGCCGAGCCCGGCCCGCCGACGCCCATCACGTGCGAGGAACGGGTCTGGAACACGTAGCGCCCCATCTCCTTCACTTGCGCGATGACCTGGTTCATGGTGTCGCCAAGGTGGTTGATGACGATCGAGTTGGCGGCGGCCACGGCGGGAGGAATCGGGACCGGGCCCGCGCCCATCATCAGCAAGGGTTCATCCGGCAGGATATGTTCGAGCGGGACGATGTCGGGAACGCGGATTGCCTCAACCATGCAATGAACTCCTCAAAGTGTGTGTAACGGATCATTCATCATAGCTTGCAATCAGTTAACAAGTTGCCGACGAAGATTTTTGCAGCCGGGGCGGGCGATCCACTGTCCGTTTTATGCAAACCGGATAATTTTTTCTGCTCCGGTATGATTTAGATCAATAGTTTGTCGAATATGCGTAAACACAACCATTAAATGTGTCTTTTGGCATAGCGCGCGGTGGCTTGCATTCCGGCTCCGCTTATTTAAGCGATATCAGCACAATCAAAAGGCACATGATTATGACGCAAGGATGACAATTATGATCTTTTTACCATAACAATTAATGTTCAATTAATTAATCAGGCGTGGTCGCGAGCTCTGCAAGAACGACCCCGGACAGCACCCGCAGCAGGCTCGAATTTTCAACATCTCAATTGGCGCAACAACAACAGGCCAAAATAGAAGCGAACACCAAACCCGTGTAAATTCAAACACTTACAGCACTTTCTTATGCGACACAAATTGCCATAGCTAATACCTTCGCAATATTGATTGACACTCCGGTGGCAAATCGTTTTTAATCGCCCCGACGAAATAACAATATTTCGCAACAATGCCGGATCCGGCATTAATAACGCGTTCCCGGCATGCGCAAACCGCGTGCCGCTTTCATTGATCCGTCCTGCGAGTGATGAATACGATGTCCATAATTCGATTTGTTGATGTATGCCGGTCCCGGCAATTGGCGTTACCACATTGCGACGCTGCGCTGCCGGCCGCGCAGCACGCGGGAATGCGGCCATGAGCGCCGCCCTGCCCACGTTTGCCGACCTGGCCGCGGGCGTCGCCGGCGGCGTGCTGAGCCGGCCGCGCATCGCCATCATCGGCGCCGGCAGCAGCGGCATGGCGGCCGCCGCCGAGATGCTGCAGCGCGGCCTCGACCCGGTGCTGTTCGAAGCGCGTGCCGAGCCGGGCGGACTGTGGGGCAAGGACCCGCTGTCGGCGCTGTATCCGGACCTGGTCCAGGGCGCCGCCGGGCAATTGCCGCTGTCGCAGCCGGGTCCGGGCAGCTGGGCCGCTTACACCGAGCAATGCCTCGACACCATCAAGCGCCAGGGCCTGGCCTCGCGCATCTTCACCTCGACCAAGGTACTGTGCGTGTCGCCCTCCCTGCATGACGCCGGGGCCGACCTGCTGATCGCCAGCGCCGACCGGGCCGCCGCCCCCTTGCTGCGCCACTTCGAACACGTGGTGTATGCGGGCGGGCTGTACCACACACCGCAGATGCCCGCGATTGCCGGCGCCGAGCGCTTTGCCGGACGCATCCTCCACTCGTCCGATGTGCGCGACCTGAGCCGCTTCGTCGGCCAGCAGGTGCTCATCGTCGGCCTGGGCCATACCGCGCTGGCATGCGCCGCAAAACTGTTTCCGGTGGCGCAGCAACTGGTGCTGTCGGGCCGCAGTCCCACCTGGCTGGTGCCGCGCCTGCTCCACGGGACCCCGATCGACGTCGCCATGCGCGCACTGAAGGAAACCTTCCGCCACAGCTACCAGGCGCGGCTGTGGGATGCCTGCCGCGAACACGGCGCGCTCGGCCATGCGGTCGATCCGACCAGCCACGAGATCGACGTCGGGCGCCAGCGCATCACCGTCAGCGATAGCATGCTGGGACCGCTGCGCAGCGGCATGGTGCCTTTGCGCCCGGCGCTCGCGCAGGTCGACCAGCGCACCGTCTGGTTTGCCGACGGCAGTACCTGCCAGGCCGACGTGATCGTCTGCTGCACCGGCTACCAGAGCCAGGCGATCCTGGCCGAAGGCAGCGAGCAGCCGCAGCAGCTGGTCGGCAACGTGCTGCACGCGCGCTACCCCGGCCTGTGGTTCACCGGCGCCCCGGCGCTGTGGGGCAGCCCGGCCCCGATCGCCAAAAAACAGGGCCGCCTGATCGCCCATGCCATCGCCATGGGCTGGCGCCGCGACGAGCTGGCCCAGGCCGTGCGGCCCTACGTCAACTACGACAAGGCGGCCACGCGCCTGCCGTTCGGCTTCGAGGCGGCCGACTTCAACGGCTACGCGCACATGGTCGACCAGGCCAGCGCCGAGCCCAGCGGCGAGCACGCGCCGCTGGCCGACGATCCGGTCGACTACGCCGGCTAAGCAAGCGGGCTAAGCAAGCTGGTTTCCGGAAGCGCCGCGCAGCGGCCAACGATGCGCGGCGCGGCGGGCCGGGCAATGTGGGGATGCGCACGCCATTGTGAAATCAAGGGTTTTTTTGCGGCGAGTGAAGTTACAATTCCGCCTTGTCAAATGATCGCCAGTACGGTCATGCAAGATGGCCGGCACGCGCGTTCACCGCCCGGCCGCACTCCCGGAAAAATCCTATGCCTGCACAGTACGTCAACACGCTGCGATATTGGTTCGATGTCGAAGCACTCATGTATCCGGATCTTCCCAAGCCAGGCAAGCGTCCCGCATTTTTCAGGCGCTACGACGAGCCGCTGCCGTGGCTGCCCGCGCCGCATGGCACCCTGGCCGCCGACGCCGTGCACGGCCAGCACAAGTATTTCGTCTGGTTCGGCCTGGTCGAAAAAAGCGTGCTGGAAGCCGAACTGGCCGAGCTGTTCCCGCTCGACCCCAACGCCGACAGCTTCAGCGGCAACCACCAGCGTCCGTCCAGGGGCAATACCTTTCTTTGCGCGATAGAAATCGGCTCGGACGGCCGGCCCGACGTCGACACCCTGCAACTGGGCGCGTTCGCGGTCGCCTTTGCGGAAAAGAAAAACAAGACCACGATCGGCTACCGCGGCACCCTGTCCGGCCTGCAAAGCAAAGTGCTCGAACTGGCCATGGGCAACCACGACATCGCCGACGCCAGCTGGTTCGACCAGCTCACCGACCACCTCATCACCGAGCTTGGCTGGCAACCGCGCAGCCTGCTGGCGCGTGCGCAGCTGTGCGCGCATGAAGTCGCGCTGATCGACCGGCGCGGCAAGAAGTTCCCGCGCGAGCCGGAGATGGACCCGATCAACTCCTTCTACCTCGACGACCTCGAGCGCATGCGCCAGGACGCCGAAAGCGGCCCCGGCTCGGCCCAGATCCAGGCTTACCTCGACGGCATGAACCGCGGCGGCACGCGGCGCGACGGCGCCCGGCGCGACGGCGCCCGGCGCGACATCACGCGCCCGGGGTCGGTCAACGCCGCGCTCGACCCGCGCCGCTTTCCAAAGGGACGCTGGCCGAGCGCCTTTCCGCTGTTCCTGATGCAGCAAGTGGCCGTCAACATCGGCCTGGAAACCCTGGCCGGGGGCGGTATCTTTTCGGTCAACGGCCCGCCCGGCACCGGCAAGACCACCCTGCTGATGGACGTGATCGCCGCCCGCGTGGTCGAGCGCGCCAACATCCTGGCCGAATTCGCCCATCCGGAAGCGGCGTTTTCGCGCAGCCCGCAGCAGATTACGTATCCGGCCAACAGCAATGGCGTCTCGCTCAAGGGCAACTGCTACCACCTCGACCAACGCCTGCTCGACAGCGGCATCGTGGTTGCCAGCGCCAACAACAAGGCGGTCGAGAACATCACCCTCGACCTGCCGAATATCAAGAAAGTCGCGCCGCAGCCGCTGCTGTTCAACGGCGAGCCGTTCGACTACTTTGGCACCAGCGCCGAATCGATCCTCAACCAGGAAAAGAAAACATTGCCGGGCGAGGCGGACGAGGCCGACGGCGAGGCCGCCGCAGAAGGCGAAGATGAAGAGCACGGCAAGATCCGCTGCTGGGGCCTGATCTCGGTCCCGCTCGGCAAGAAAGCCAACCGCAGCCTGGTCGCCAACCGCCTCGGCTTTTTCAAGGAGCTGGGACTGGCCAAGCAACTGGCCGGTGCCGGCGCCGCGCTCAACTGGGACGCGGCGCGCGCGCACTTCAACAGCGCCGTGGCCAGGGTCGAAGCAATCCAGGCCGCCATCCTCGAGTACGACAGCGCGCTGCCGGAACGCAAGGCGGCCGAATCCCTGTGCGCCGCCGCCGATGCCGCCGCCGACGTGGCCGGCCAGCGCAACGCACAGGCGAGCGCCGCGCTGGCCGCGCTCGACACCGACTCGGCCGGCAACGCCGCCGCCCTCGCCGTCAACCTGCGCGAGCGCGAGCTGCACGCGGCCGAATGGCCGCTCTGGCGCCAGTTGCTGGCGCGCTTCTTGCGCAAGGCGCGCTACGCCGGCTTCGTGGCGCGCCAGCAGGCGCTGTCGGACGAATACGACCACCTGCGCAGCGAACGCGCGCGCCTGTCCGTGGCGCGCCTCGAAGCGAGCACCAGCGCCAGCAGCTGCGCCGCCCACTGGCAGGCGGCCCGGCAGGACGCCACGGCCCGCGCGCAGGAACTGCACACGGTAGCCGAACGGGTGGACGCGCTCGCGGCCAGCCTGGGCCAGGCTGCGTTCGACCCGGCCGCGTTCGCCGCGCTGCCGGTCGAACAACAGCAAAAGGCCCTCCCGCGCAGCAACCCCGAGGTCCATGCCGCGCGGGCCGAGGTCTTCATCGCCGCGATGCACCTGCACAAGGCCTTCCTCAAGCACGCCGGTAAACCCTTCGAGACCAACTTCCGCCTGGCCCTGTCGATGCTGGCGCAGGAAAGCCACATCCAGCCGCATCTGCCGGCCATGGCGCGCCACCTGTGGGCCAGCTTCTTCCTGGCGGTGCCGGTGGTGTCGAGCACCTTCGCCTCGGTGGCGCGCTGCTTCGCCGACCTGGGCGAAGGCGAGATCGGCCTGCTGCTGGTCGACGAAGCCGGGCAGGCGGTGCCATCGCATGCGCTGGGCGCCATCTGGCGCTCGAAGCGCGCGCTGATCGTGGGCGACCCGATGCAGGTCGAACCGGTGATCACGATGGACCCGAAGCTCGACGCCGGCATCCTCGCGTACCACGACGCCCCGCAAGAACACCGCTTGACCGCGTACTCGGCGCAGCACCTGGCCGACCGCGGCAACCGCTTCGGCGCCAGCGTGGTGCAGTACGACGGCAGCGACCTGTGGGTGGGCGCGCCGCTGCGCGTGCACCGGCGCTGCGCCGACCCCATGTTTTCGCTGTCGAACGACATTGCCTACAATGGCAAGATGGTCTATGGCCCGCCGCGCGCCGAGGAAGAACAGGCCACTGCCAGCCGGCCGCTGCTCGGCCCCTCGGGCTGGCACGACATTGGCGCGGGCGAATTCGACGGGCACTACAACGGACGCGAAGGCGCGCTCGCGGCCGACATGGTGGTGCGCTACGCCCGCGAAGGCTGGGTTGGCAAAGCGCACGGTTTGCCCGAGCTGTTCCTGATCACCCCGTTCAAATCGGTAGCGCAAGGGCTAACCGCGTTGCTCAAGGCGCGGGTGGACGAATGGGCGGGCGACGCCGGCGACGACGCAATCGGCGCATGGCTGCAAGGGCACGTCGGCACGGTGCACACCTTCCAGGGCAAGGAATGCGAGACGGTGCTGTTCGTCCTCGGCGGCAAGAGCGACGGTGCACGGCAATGGGCGGCGGGGCGGCCCAACCTCATCAACGTCGCCGCCACCCGCGCCCAGCGGCGCCTGTACGTGATCGGCAACCGCCAGCAATGGTCGCGTACCCCGTTCGGCAGCAAACTCGCCGACGCCCTCCCTGACATCTCCTAACGCGGCAGGAAAGCCCCTCCAACCGGGGCCAGAGCTTTAATTAGAAACTTTTTTGTTGCAAAACCGGGGACAGACCCCGGTTTTGCAAGTTTTCTTTGCTGCGACAGCGCTTTGGGCGCGCACCCGGTCGCGCAGACGCGTTTTGATTCCCATTGGACTTTTGTTTCTAATTAAAGCTCTGACCCCGGTTGTAGGAAGGCGCTGAGTTGCTGGTGGGGGGATTCGCAACCGGAGGTTTGGAATCTGCGAACCCGCTGCCCGTTTATCTGACACAGACTCTGGATGACACTGATGCCTCTTTCATCACTGTTCCAAGGGTTCCATGAAAACGCTCCTGATCATCGACATGCAAAACGCCTGGCTGGCCGACCCTGCCAGCCCCTGTACCGACACCGATGGCGTGGTCCAGCGCATCAATCACGCCGCCAGGTATATCCGTGCGCAGGGCGGCACGGTGATCTTCGTGCAGCATGCGAATGCGGATGTGCCGATCGGCTCGGCCGCGTGGCAAGTCATCCCGGCACTGGAACAGGCGGCCACCGACAGCATCGTGCACAAGCTGGCCGCCGATTCTTTCGCCGCGACCGACCTGGCGCACCAGCTGGCAGCGAACGCCACCTCCACTTTGTATATCAGCGGCTTCGCCAGCGAGTTCTGCGTCGATACCGCCGTGCGCGCAGCAGCCTCGCGCGGCCTGCACGTGGTGGCCCTGTCGGACGCGCACACCACCGCCGACCGCCCGCACCTCGCCGCGCCAGCCATCATCGCGCACCACAACTGGGTATGGTCCGGACTGCCCGTGAGCGCCGGCAGCACCCTGACGGTCAGCACGACGGCGCAGGCCTTCCCGCACTAGACCGCGCTCACAGATGCGGCAGCCACAGGATCGTCGCCGCCGCAGCCACGCCGGCCGCCGTCGCCGCGCTCAGCGCCAGCATGGCGACGCTCATGGCGATGCGCGCCGCCGGCCGGCCGCTCGCTTGCGCCCGCGCAAACAATTCCAGCAGCGCCAGCGGCAGCAGGTACTGGGCAAACGACAGGAAACTCAGGAACGGCCCCTGGAAGGTCACCGGATCGAATCCGGCCGGCCCGCGGTTGGCGACGATCCATGCCATCAGTCCGATCCGGAAGAACCACACGCCGCTGACCGCCAGGAACAGGCGCAGCGCCCAGCGCCGGTGCTGCGCGATGCGTCCGGCGCGCGCATGATGCACGGCGTACACCGCGCACAGCACGATCAGCACCGCATTGCCGCTGATGCCGACGTGCTGCGCCAGGCCGCCCACCGCGCCGCGACACCACACCATGTACAGGCCGATCAGGCTGGACGCGACCGCCAGCAGCACATACACGCGCCCGTTCCAGCGGTGAAACGCGGGCGCCAGCCGCCGCAGCGGCGCCAGCAGCTGGAGCGCGCCGCCGACGGTGATCACCACCGCCAGCAGCAGATGCAGGCCGATGGCGGCATTGCCGGCCGTGTCGCCAGCGACATACCCGCGCGGCATCACCTTGTTCCATTGCGCCAGGTCGCCTTGCGCCAGCGCCCCGCCGTAGACAGCGGCGACATACCAGGCAAACAGCAGTTGCCCGGCCACGGCCACCGCGAACCACAGACGCGCCGACCACGCCAGGGCGCGCGCGCCGGTGTCGGGCCGCGCGGACGCGCCTGTGCCGGCCGCTGCCGTTTGCGACCGCAGCGGCCGCCGCGGCGCAGTGTGCAAGATCATGGGAGGCTCCTTTTGGTGTGATGGTCTTCACGCACAGTAAAGGCAAGCGGCCGCGCTGGCGGGCGTGCGCGGCCAACGGCGCGACGGACGGCGGTTTTCCGGGCTTGAACGACGCTCGCCGAACGGTTATCGTGGCGGGATGACCACTCCACCGCTCCGCAGCGCGCCCGCGCGCCATCCGGCCCTGCCGACCCCGCGCCAATGGCTGGTGGTGCTGCTCATCACGCTGCAACTGTCGTGGGTGCTGTCGGCCTTGTCGTCCGGCCCGTTCCTGTCGGTGTTGCTGCGCATCGCGTTCATCGGCGTGCTCTTGCTGCTCACGTACACGGCCAGCGCCAGCGTGCGCCGGCGCTGGCTGCCGCCGGCCCTGCTGCGGCCGCTGGCGGTGGCGCTGGTGGCGCCGCTGGCCACGCTGGCGATCTTTTTGCTGACCGAGCGGGTTCCGGCCAAGCGCGCGCTGGTGTACGGCTACATCATGCTGGCCATCCTGTCGGTAGTGACCGGCACGCTGGCGACGCTGGTGGCGCTGCGCCTCGAACGCAAGGCGAAGGAACGCGCCGCGCGCCAGCAGGAAGAGCGCGAGCGCGACACGCTCGAGCGCGAACTGACGGCCGCGCGCCTGCGCCTGCTGCAGGCGCAGATCGAGCCGCACTTCCTGTTCAATACGCTGGCCAACATCGCCGCGCTGGTGGAAGCGAAGTCCGACAATGCCGGCCCGGTGCTGCGCCACCTGATCGCCTACCTCAAGGCCGCGATGCCGCGCCTGAACGACGCCGACGCCACCCTCGACACCGAACTGCAACTGGTACGCGCCTACCTGGAGCTGATGCATATGCGCATGCCCGACCGCTTGCAGTTCAGCGTGCAGGTAGCATCGGAACTGCACGGCCTGCCGTTTCCGGCGATGGCCCTGCTGACCCTGGTGGAAAACGCGGTGCGGCACGGTATCGATCCGAGCCTGGAGGGCGGGCGCATCGAGGTCGGCGGCATGGCCGATGCCGCCAGCGGGCGCATTACCTTGTGGGTGGGCGATACCGGACAGGGCATGTCGGCATCGGCCCAGCCGGGCACCGGGCTGGCCAATGTGCGCACGCGCCTGCAAGCCTTGTACGGTCCCGGCGCGCGCCTCGATCTGCATGAAGAAACGCCGCATGGCGTCCACGTCGAACTCACTTTTATGCCACGGAGCGCCGCATGAGCCACCCCACCGCCCTGATCGCCGACGACGAACCGCTGCTGCGCGAGCACCTGCGCGCGCAACTGGCGCGGCTGTGGCCGGAACTGGAGATCGTGGCCGACGCGCGCAACGGCGCCGAGGCGGTCGAGCTGTTCGACCAGCATCGGCCGGCGATCGTGTTTTTGGATGTGCACATGCCGGGGCTGAACGGGATCGAGGCGGCGCGCTCGCTGGCGCGGCGCGCGCAGATCGTGTTCGTGACCGCCTACGAGCAGTACGCGGTGCAGGCCTTCGAGCAGGGCGCCATCGATTACCTGGTCAAGCCGGTCGACGCGGCGCGCCTCGCCGATACGGTGCAGCGCTTGCAGGCGCGGCTGGGCCAGGCGCCCGCCGCCGGCGCGGCCTTCGACGCGCTGCTCGAGCGGATCGCCGGCGAACTGCGCCAGCGCACCGGGCCGCGCACCTGGCTGCAATGGATCCGGGCGTCGGTCGGCAGCCGCGTGCGCCTGATTCCGGTCGAGCAGGTGGCTTTCATGCGCGCCGAGGGCAAGTACACCTCGGTGGTGTGGATGGATGGCGAGGCGCTGATCCGCAAGAGCATCCGCGAACTGGGCGACGAACTCGATCCGGACTGCTTCGTGCAGATCCACCGTTCGGTGATCGTCAATCTGCATTGCGTGAGCGAAGTCGTGCGCGGGGTGAACGAGACCGCCGATGTGCACCTGCGCGGGCGCACCGAGGTGCTACCGGTCAGCCGCAGTTATTTGCATCATTTCCGGCAGATGTAGCGCAGTCCAATGGCGCTGAGGGCTCTTGAATTATGCAACCCGCACGCCGATGGCCTCCAAGGCCAGCTTGATGTCATTCATTTCCGCATCCGGCACCGCCAATTCGATCAGTTGATTTTCCAACAGGTCGTCGACCACGCGTTTTGCCGCGCCGAGCGACTGGCCGAATCGCCCTCGTAGGAAATGGTTCAGCGCAACCTTATTCAACCCCGGGTTCCACCCTTCCAGCACGATTTTTCCCATGGCCGTCATGCCGGCGGCTGGCAAAAGCGGATGCGGTTGCCGAAAGGATCGCCGACCTGCATCACCCTGCCCCACGGCAAGTCATCCACGCCAGGACGCGCGTACGCGTAATTCTTCGCGATCAGCTCCTGGTGCAGGGTGTCGATATCGTCGACATGCACGAAAATGGTCGAACCCGGCGTGGCGTCCCCATGGTGCTCGCTCAGGTGGATCACCAGATCGCCGCGTTTGACCTCCATATACAAGGGCATGCCTTCCTCGAAGCGGTGCTCCCATTCGCAGGTGAAGCCGAGGAAGTCCAGGTAGTGCTCGCGCGCTTTTTGCTCCGAGAAAATGCGCAGGATGGGAATGGCCGGGGACAGCTGCATGCGTCGCTCCTGATGAATGTGATTCCCCCAGACTGCGGCATGCGGCGCGCCTTGTCAACGCAGCAGTGCTTCAAGCTGGTCCACCTCCTTGGGCACGCCGGCGCTCATCACTTCCCTGCCCCCAGGCATCACCGCCACGTCGTCCTCGATGCGGATCCCGATATGCCAGTACTGCTCCGGCACGCCCGCCGCCGGCCGGATGTACAGGCCCGGTTCGACGGTGAGCGTCATGCCGGGGTGCAGGATGCGCCAGGCATCGCTGCCGGGCTCGCGGTAGCTGCCGACGTCATGCACGTCCATGCCGAGCCAGTGGCTGGTTTTGCACATGAAAAACTGGCGCCAGGCGCCGCTGTCGATGACGTCGTCCAGCGCGCCGGCCTGGCCGGCCCGCAGCAAGCCCGTATCGAGCATGCCCTGGGCCAGGATGCGCACCGCCGCCTCGTGCGGCGCCATCACGTGGGCGCCGGGGCGGACCGCGTCGATGGCGGCCAGTTGCGCATCGAGCACGATCTGGTAGAGGCGCCTTTGCACCGGCGAAAAGCGGCCGCTGACGGGGAAGGTGCGGGTGATGTCGGCCGCGTAGCTGTCGAGCTCGCAGCCGGCATCGATCAGCAGCAGCTCGCCCTCCCGCAACAGCGCGCGGCCGGGATTGTGGTGCAGCACGCAGGCGTTCGCGCCGGCCGCCACGATCGACGGGTAGGCCGGCGCCGCCGCCCCCTGGCGATGGAATTCGTACAGCAGTTCGGCCTCGACCTGGTACTCGGCCTGGCCCGCGCGGGCCATGCGCATGGCGCGCAGATGGGCCTCGGCGGAGACAGCTGCGGCGCGCCGCATGATGGCCAGTTCGCCGTCATCCTTGAACAGGCGCATCTCGTCGAGCAGCATGTGGACGTCGTCGATACGCGCCGGTGCGCGCACGCCCGAGCGGCCCGCCTTGCGCACGCCGCGCAGCCATCCGTGCAGGCGCTCGTCGAAGGCGGCGTTGCGGCCCAGGGCGGCGAACAGGGCCGGCGCCCCGGCCAGCAGGGCCGGCATGTGCTCGTCGAGCGCGGCCACGGGAAACGCCTCATCGAAGCCGAAATGCACGCCCTCTTCGTGCGGACTGCGGCGCGCGCCATGCCAGATGGCGTGCTCCGGGTCGTTATCGCGGCAAAACAGGATGGCGCGCGGCTGCGCTCCGGCCACCAGCACGATCAGCGCTTCCGGTTCGGCGATGCCGGACAGGTAATGCACATAGCTGTCGTGCCGGAACGGATACTCGACATCGTTGTTGCGCATGACTTCGGGCGCGGTGGGAATGACGGCGACGCCGCCGCCGTGCTGGTGCATCTGCGCGATCAGCCGCGCGCGCCGGGTGCGGTAGGGAAGCATCATGCCCTCTTCATGGCAGGGAAAAACTGCCATTCCAGGTTGACGCCGAGCGTGGCGCAGGCGATCAGCGCAAAGCCGGCCAGTTGCAGCGCGCCGATCGCGTGGCGGTAGACCAGGTAGTCGACCACCAGTGCCGAGGCCGGATACAAAAAGGTGAGCACGGCGATGGCGGCCGTCTGCATGCGCGGCGTGGCGCCGTACACCATCACGTAGGCGAGCGCGGTCGGGACCAGGCCCAGGCCGGCCAGCCACCCCCACTGGGCCGCGCCAATGCCGCCAGCCGGCATGCTGAAAAACCCGGCCGTCAGCACGGTGCCGGTGAGGCAGTGGGTCAACGCGGTGAGCTGGGGCGGCATGGCGCGGATGGCGCGCGTGGTGAGCGTGACACCGGCATAGGCGATGGCCGCGCCGAGCGTGAAGGCAATGCCGGTCAGATACGCGGAATCGAGCGTCATGCCGCTTTTCAGCCCGCATGCCAGCACCAGGCCGGCGAATCCCACGCCGACCCAGCCGACGCTATGCGCGCTCACCCGTTCCTTGAGCAGGAGCGCACCGAAGATCAGCACCAGGAACGGCTGCACGTGGTACACGATGGTGGTCATGGAAATGCCGATGCGGGCGATGGCTTCGAAGAACATCACCCAGTTCAGGCACATCAGGACGCCGCTGCCGAGCGCGAGTCCGAGGTTCTTGAGCGACACGTTCTGTTTCGTGAGCAAGCCTTTGTACGCGCAGTACGCCAGCAGGATGGCGGCCCCGAAGGCGCAGCGGAAAAACACGGTCATGACCGGCGCCAGGCCGGCTTCATGAAAGAAAATACCGAGCGTGCCAATCATGATCATGGCGGCGGCGAACGAGACGGCGGGATTGGACATGCTTGCTCTCCTGTGAGTGGTTTCGGGCTATCATCGGACAGCGCCACACATCAAACAAGCTGATTTATCTGATGAAATCCATTCGAAAATCGAAACCATGAATCCAGACCTGAACCTGAACCAGCTGCGTACCTTCGTGGCCGCGTCCGACAGCATGAGCTTCGTCGGCGCGGCCGATGCCGTGCACCGTTCGCAGGCGGCGGTGAGCATGCAGATCATGAAGCTCGAAGACACGGTCGGCCAGGCGCTGTTTGCGCGCCACACGCGGCGCATCGAACTGACGGCGGCGGGCGAGCGCCTGCTGCCGTACGCGCGCCAGATGCTGGCGCTCGAAGCGCAGGCGCTGGCCGCGCTGCGCACGCAGGAAGTGGTCGGGCGCGTGGTGCTCGGCGCGCCGGACGACTACGTGGCGTCCCTGCTGCCGCCGGTGCTGGAACGCTTCACCAAGCTGTTCGCCAATGTCGAAATCGAGCTGGTGTGCCTGCAAAGCACGCTGCTCAAGCCGCTGCTGCAAAAGGGCCAGATCGACCTGGCGCTGGTGACGCGCGCCGAGGACCTGGAAGGAACCCTGATCCGGCGTGAAGAGATGGTCTGGGTCGGCTCGCAACGCCATGCGGTGTGGAAAAAATCGCCGCTGCCGGTGGCGCTGTTCGACAAGGGCTGCATGGCGCGCGAGCACACCCTTGCGGCGCTGGACAAAAGCGGCAGGCCGTATGGCGCCAGCTACAGCAGCCCGAGCCTGCTGGGCATCGTGGCGATGGTCGATGCGGGCCTGGCGGTGGCGGCCTTGGCCGAGTGCAGCATCCCGCCGCACCTGGTGCGCCTGGGCCACGCCGAAGGCTTGCCGCCGCTCGAACCGCTCGAGGTGGTGCTGATCCGCGGCCGCAGCAGCAATACCCCGGCGGTGGAATGCCTGGCCGGCGAGATCATGGCGGCCTTGCGGCCGTTACGCGCGGTAGCGTGATTGTGGGTAAGGGCGGCGCTAATTAAAAAATTGGTCGTTTTTTTTAATTAGCGGGCCTACTCGTCAACAACGCCCTCCATGCACTGGAAACGCTTGGCATTGTCAGGAAGATTACCGGGAAGTCGCGTTCACGCGTCTACTGTTGCCAGGCATTCCTGACTATCCTGGGGGACGCAATGCAGAATGCGCGCACCGCTGGCGGATAAACGCCCGCGCGGTTCAATGCCGGCAGCGTTGATTGACCCGGCGGCCCTGGTCGAAAAAAAGCCAGCCTCGAAGGCTGGCTTGTTCGCTGGCGGCAGCGGCCAGGCGCCGCCGCGGGTGTGCATCAGCGGCGCAGCGCCGGGAATTTCCAGAGCAGCACCAGGGTACCGATAAACGCCATGAACAGGCCGATGCCGGCGCCGGCCAGGACGGCGCTCATGATGCCTTCCTTGGGATCGCGCGTGTCGTATTCGGTCTTGAAAATGCTGTCGTCCGGCTTGCCGGTGGCGAAGGCGATCTGCACCGGCGAGGCCGCCATTTTCTCGGCTTCTTCGACCGTATCGAACCAATCCGTGTCTTTCTTGAAGGTGGCGCCGTCAACCGTGTAGCTGTAGTTCACCTGGTAGGTGACGCGGCTCTTCTTGGTTCGCTTGGTGATGCCTTCCGGCGTGGCCAGCACGAACACCGGCGACTTGGCAATGGCGTTATGGGTATCGATCTTCTTGATGTTCACCCAGGTGCAGAAGGCAAAGGCCAGTGCAAACAGAACGAGGAAGGTTAGGAACGGTTTCTTCATGATGACTCACGGATATTGTGTAGTTAAAAACGCAACAAGTATCCCATATCGCTCGTCAATACGCCCGTTAATTATTGCACTTTCGCGATTTCTGTTTCATTATTGCAACGTGGCTTGTTTACTCACTGTGACGACTTCGTCGCTCTTCTGCGCCTAATACGTTGCGAACCACGGCGCGCTGCGCTCGCCATCCTGGAATCTTTATGCTGATAATCACTAACGGCTTACTAGCGGCAAGCGACGGCCATGCTTACCCGCTGCGCACGCTGGCATGGTCCGGCGCGGCAATTGTGGACGCCTGCCCGGTCCAGGCGCAGTATGGCGCCCTGCTGGTACTGACAGCCGATGGCGCGCATGCGGCCGTGGTGGTCGACGGCGGCCAGCACGGCATCGTGGTCGCTGTCCAGCGCCGTCACCATGCGCCTCGACGGCGGCGATTATCATGCCGAACAGGTGCCCTTCAGTGCCTGCTTCCTGCGCCATGCGGGGCGCAATGTGCTGGTCCACCGCAGCGCATGGAACCGCCTCGACGTTGCCGATGCGGCGAGCGGCGCGTCGCTGACCGAACGCGTGTTCGACGAGCCCGAGGGTGACAAGTCCCCCGGGCACTACCACAACCGCTTCCGTGGACGGATCGCCCCAGCCCGGACGACAGCCGCCTGCTCGACGATGGATGGATCTGGGCGCCGGTGAGGAACATGCCAGCCTGGTGGCCGTCGGGCCGGCATCGATCGTCGCGTTGCCGCTGGCGTGGCTGGAGCGGGCTTGACAGGCCAGCAGGCTCAGGGCGCGTCCGGATCGAAGTAGCGCCGCGACAAACCGCTGCGCCCGGGAAAAAACTTGAAATAGGGACGCGCCTGGTCGATGGTGAGCGCGACCGGGGGATGCGCCATCAGGCGTTCGACATAGGCCGCCAGGCGCCTGTGCTCTGGCGCGGGCGGCACGTAGGCCATGGCATAGAACAGGGCGGGCGCGGCGGCGCAGTCGGCCATGCTGAAGGCGTCGGCGGCGACCCAGGTGCGGCCGTCGAGCTGGCGTTCGATGAAGCCATAGGCCGACGCCAGGCCAGCGCGCGCCTGGGCCACGGCGCCTGCGTCGCGCTCCCCCTCGGGACGCAGCAGGTCGGCGGTCAGCGCCTGCATCGGCGTCATCACGTACAGGTCGAACAGGCGGTCCCACAGGCGCACCTCCAGCGCCGCGTCGGGCGCAGCGGGAATGAGCGTGCGGCCGGGAATGGCATGGTGACGCTGCAGATATTCGACGATGATGCTCGTTTCAAGCACCGGGCGTGGCCCGTCCATGAGCAGCGGCATCTTGCCTGTCGGGCACAGCGCCAGATGCGCGGCGCGCTCGCCGGGGTCGCCCAGGTTGAGCAGGCGCTTGTCGACGTCGATGCCCAGCACGTCGAGCGCGATCAGTACTTTGTGGCAGCAGGAAGACAGCGGGTGGTAGTGCAAGGTGAGCGCATGCATGGGAGGGCCTGTGCGGTTTGCGGAGTTGGAAATGATGCGCCGGTTGGAGCCCGGAGTCAAAAATCGCTGTGGCGCCCGGTACTGGTGGATCTGTCGGAAAACTTTACACTCTTGAAAAGATGTGACAAGGCCACTAATTTATCCTATTCACAACTTGTTGATTATTATCAACTTTTCAAGTGAATGGGAAATTGGCATGAAATTTGCTTGTACAGATGATCATTTATCTTATCGGAATACGCGTTATGAAATTCAAGATTGGCAAAGCCCTCCTCATCGCATCGACCCTGCTGGCGGCATCGAGCCAGGCCTCGGTTGCGCGCCTCACCATGGCGGCCGCACCAGGCGAGTATGACTTTATCAGCGGAGGAAAGCTGGTTGACAATGTGTACTCTTCTAACGATCCGCTGCTCTACTGGAGCTTCGCCAGCTTCACCAACAGTCACGGTACGGCCGCTGCTCCGGCGACCGATTACATTTCGTTCATTTTCCTCCTTAACACCCCGCGCGCTACGGACGACAAGTACGCCATGCTGGATTTTTCGACGCGCGAATTGGGCATGCCGTTGACAGCCGGAGTCACGTACACGAATGCGGAGAGAGCCGTTTTCCCATCGGCCGGCCATCCCGGCCTGTCCGTAAGCTACGACCATCGGGCCTGCAACAGGCTGACAGGCGGTTTCACCATCAATCAGTTGAGCTTCAAATCCGGCGCCATCGATATGTTCGACGCGTCTTTCAACCAATCCTGCGATGGCGGCGCGCTCATGAACGGCACGTTGTATTACAACGCCAGCCTGACCGCGCTGCCGGCCAACAATGTACCGGAACCAGGCTCGCTGGCCTTGCTCGGCCTGGGTATTGCGGGGCTTGGTATCGCACGGCGCCGCAAGCAGGCACGCTAAGCGGCGCCAGTCTCCCCCGGCAAGCGGCGCGCCTGCGTCGCGCACTTCGGAAAAGGCTGGCTCAGCGGTCGGTGAGGGGATTGTGGAAATGCCGGCCGGTGCTGGCCGCCTGCGGCGCAATCGACAGCAGGACCGGCAGCAGCCGATCGTACAACTGCTGGGCGTCGCGCCGGCGCTCCTTGCTCAAGTCGCTGGCAAATGTCATTTTTGCCAGCCAGCCCAGGAGGGAGTCAGCAGACGCCGGGTCGCTTGCCACAGCCCGGGGGAAGATCTGCACCAGACGCTCGGCCGCCCTGCCGCCAAGCCGGGTGTCCTTGCTGTGCATCGCATTGGCGAGCACGTGCGCGGCGGCGTCGGGCCGAATCGCCACCACGTGTTCCATCTGCGCCCAGAACTTGTCGACCATGATGGCGTGCAGGGCATGTTCGGGGCAAGGCGGCAGGTCGACGTTGCGGCCGCTTCCGCTGCTCCGATAGCGTGGCGCGAGCAGGCCGTCCAGCTCCTCGAGCAGCGTACTGCAAAGGTAGGCGTGGCTGCGCCAATCGGCGTCGGGCGCGGCCTGGCGCAGCGCGATCGCATCGGTGTAGTGAACCAACGCCTGCGCCGCCGCCGGCTGATCGACCGCATTCACGGCGATCGTGAACAAATTGCCCAGGGCTTCATGCCAATCATCCATGCGCCGGGTGGCTACCAGGGCCGCCGCGCTCGCCGCCGGATACCATGGCGTGTCCCGATGCGCGGTGCGCAGCAGCGTGCACCAGGCACGCGCCAGTGGTTGCGGCTTGTCCGAGTGCGCTGCCGGGATGGCACTGAGCAGGGCGAACAGGTCGGCAGCGACCTCGCGCGCCAGCCTGTCATTGCCCGGATCGGAGTCCGGCATGGTGCGCACCTCGCACAGAAAACCGCTGAACATGACTGCGGCCAGCCAGGGGTCGAGCGCGCGCATGTTGCGACCGAGCGCCAGTAACAACTGCTTGTCGTCGCTGTTGGACAGCAGCGTGCTGGAGGCGTTGTGCGATTTGCTGCGCAAGGGCTCGATGGCGCTGCGCAGCCGCTCCGGATCGCGCGCCGATTCTTGGACCACCAGCACCAGCAGCAGCGACGTCAGTGTGTATGGTTCCCTGTGCGGCCAGTGCTCGCACAGCAGCAAGCCAAGATCGACCCGGGTGGCCAGTGGAGCGGCCGGGTCGGAGAGCCATGCCTCGAGCCGCGTCACAAGCTGCCTGTGAATCTCGAAGGACGATCCCACGGAGACCAGGCTCATCGCGGCCACCTTGAGCGCCAGTGCCGGGTCGGCGGTGTTGAGCGCATCCAGGGTCGCGAGCAGCGCCGTTGCCGGCGCCGACAGCACGGTTTCCCAGTCGCTGCGGCGAGCGTCGTCGTGGCTCTCGGGCAGCGCGCGCGCGAGCCGCGCAAATTCGCCGAAGTCGGCGTGCGGTTCGGTGTCCATCACATGACGCCGGAACTTTTCCAGCGCCTGGTCTTCTGTGGCCCGGTAGACGTTGATGAAGTTCCAGCGCAGTTCGCCCGATGGGGTATGCGTTTCGCTTCTGTTGCCGGGAAGCGGTGTGGTGGCCGTCGCAAGCTTGTCCATGGGATGCAATGGTAGGGGAAATAGACAGGATAACGGGGAAGCAACTTGGCAGGTTGGACGTTTTTGAGCGATGGCCAACACTCGCCGGCGGCAGTGCTGGCAATTAACCGGGTCACCATTTTCCCATGTAACACGGCAAAGTGCTCAGGCTGCGCTCGCCAGATAGCTGCTGCCCGCGCCCGATGCACGCAATGACTGCCAGGTCATCAGCTGGCCTGCCAGGCGACCCAGGAAATAGCCGTTAAAGACGCCGAACAAGGCGCACACCGAGGCCGACAACAGGGCATTGTGGCTGGCGCCAGGATGCATGACCAGCGTCACGGCCGTCACGTACTTGGTGAAGAAAATCGCCACCATCATGACCAGTGGCACTGCGCTCCCATGGACGCGCATGGTGCCGGGCGTGGCGCCGGCGCTCGCCGCCGCGCTGCTGAACTTCCAAACCAGCAACATCACCGCCACCAGCGCGCCGGCCCAGGCGCCCAGCGGGAGCACGGTGGCGCCGAACTTTGCCGCGATGTCCTGCAGCGACAATGCCAGCATGATGGCGGGAATGATGAACAGCTTACGGATCGCCATCTCGCGATCACGCATGGCAACGACGCCACGATACACCAGCAAGGCCAGAATCGCCCAAACGTAGAGTGGAGTGTGGGTCAGGATCTGGATCAGCATGATGGGTTCCGCAAAGTTGGTTAAGTTGGCGCCACTTTGCTCGCAACCGGAGCGCGCGGGAAAGAGATGCGACGAATCGCGCGATACCGGCGCGAAATGCAGCCTGGCGGCGCCAGATGCGCAGCTGCGCGATCCCGATGCCACGAGCGAACGTCGCCGCCGGCAACCGCCCGCCCATGAAAAAGCCCCTGTAACGTCAATCCGTTACACGGGCCTTTTTACAGAGAGGGGGAGGATGCTGGCCGATCTCAGAACGGTTATACGTATAAAAAGTTGTTGTTAGGAGGCGGCCGCGTGAGTGAGTGTAGCTATACTTTCAGCTGCGCGATCGCTAGAACGTTAGTAGGCCGTCGAACAACACACACTTCACCAATATCCGAGGATTCTAGGTGGATTTGTGGGTAGGCCTGTAACGTCGATCCCGCGTCGGGGCGAAAAGGCACCCAATGCGAGCCAATCCGACTGAGTCGCCGCGTTTTAAGAGCTGATGATCACGGAAGCGCCGCGCCACCGCCGGAAACTGCGGATGTATGGCAACCACTCCGTTCCCTTGCCATGTAAACGGTTCTAGCTAGCCAGTGGCAGTTCATTTTGGTCGCCCAAGCTGCTGGGTGCCTTTCTCCATTCGGCAGGAACTACGGAAAACTCAGAAGCCAAGAGGACGTTGGACGTTGCGATCTGGTCGAGGAGCTCCACTTGTTTGGAAGAATATACAAGTGTCTGTTCTAACGTCCAAACTAATTGCAATAGCTCAGTCGTCATTGTTGCGGTCCAGCACATCGGACCAATCTCATCGAGAACGGAACTCTTTTTTCCCGGCCGAATCGCCATCCGATTTGCGATCCATGAAGAAAGCACTTTCATCCCGGAGACTTGAAACGACCAGACGTCAGGTGAGACAGGTCGAAATTCCCCACTCCCAATCCGCAGGCATGCTGTGGCCTCGTCATACCCAAAGCTAGTCACCGCCTCATCCCCTTGGATCGACTTTGTACACTTGGCAAGGCCTGTCAGCCTGGTCTGGCGGGCTTGATAGCGCTCACCAAATGTATGAAGGTTGAGGAGGCATCGCCCGATCTCAGTCGCTCTGTCGAACAATGCAAGATCGGTGGTAATCGGCACCCTGATGGAGCGTGCTGCCAACTCGGTTGCGAATTTACTCGTGAAGCCAGCTTGGGCGGTAATACAGTACAAGTACGCTGCCCAATCTTCCGGAGAGACTGTCTTTCCGAAACACACCGATAACTTCCCCAACAATTCTGGGTGCAAATTAGGGTAAAGCGCAGCACTGTCGCGATACAGGGGCAGCACATCTTTGGCGCCAAATGAGCCTCGAAAGCAATGCAAATCCGGCACATCGGACGATACCGTGATCGCAGGTCCTGTTGTGATGGTATTCGTACTTAACGAACTAAAAAAAATCTGCTTACTGCTCCTACTTTGCCAAAGCGCAGGGCGTAGGTAATCCGCCAGCCGATTGTCCCAAATAAGGTACTGGCGATCGAAGGAACGAAAGGCATAACGGACCATCGTCGGAATCTCCGCGTCGCTCGGTAAGTCTGCAATCGGTTTAAGGGTCCCGGCACCGTCGATGGCATTTAGTTTCGATGTTACCGTGCGATCGCGACTTTCTTTGAAGGCTGCAGCACGCCCTTCGTTTTCCATGAGGGCAGACCACCGACGGGCTAGTACCTCCGGCGCCGCCGAAATTGGCCAGCTACGCTTGATCTGCGCGCCTGAGTGTCGCCATGGCATCAGCTCATCGAGATTGGGCCAGGCGAAATAGGCTGGTGTACTATCGACCGGCCGCATCTCAGCCTCCCAGCCGCTAGGGCACTGTTCAAATTCGATATCGGAAATCTTCCCAATACTTTCTAGAGCAGCTAATTTCTGGGATCGGTTTCCACGGATGCGTGCGTAATTGACTATTGCAGCCTTACCCGGCTGTGCCTGTTCATACCTGACGGCGATCGTAATTGCCACCGGAGTTTGGATCGCAAAAACATTCTCTTCCTGCTGTGTCCCACGTCCGTCGCCGCCAAGATCAATGATCCAGATTTCGTCGCACAGATGCCGCATCATTCTTCGCATACCCAAGAATGCTTCGCCATCTATAAATGAGGAAGCCGTAATAAACGCCACAATCCCCCCAGTTTGCGCGAAGGGCTGCTCGAACACCTTCCAAAGCGCCCAGCGCCAAAAATAAGTGTATAAATTATATAAATTCTTTAATTGATTGCCCTTGCCGGCGTGTGTCACCGGGTCAATGAAATCATTAAAAATAGCCTCTTTCTTGTCCTTCGCCTCGCCCCACCGAACCCACGCACCAGTACTCATTCGGTTTGCTGTGGTCGCCTTTTCATGACGATCGTAAGGTGGGTTGCCAATGCAAACCAAAACCGGCACTGTTTCCTTAACCCTTTTCGCCCGCTGGTGCTCTTTACCGATCGCTTGATACATCATCGGCAACTCCGGCATTCGCTCGTGGGGAGACTCGAGTGTGTTGCTGAGAAATATTTGAACGCCATCCTGGGGGATGCCGGCTCCGAAATCCTGCAAGAGCCTTGTCATGCGTAGTGCGGCGACGGCGTAAGGCCCGACCATCAGCTCAAAACCGAAGAGATTCTGGGCGAGCAGGCTAGCCCGGGCCTTTCCCGCGCCCACGCCCTCCTCGGCAATGACACGAGGCATCGCTTCTTCGATGATTGCCAGCAAATAGGTTCCAGTTCCGACGGCGGGGTCCAGTGTCGTGACGCCGCCCTCTGCAAACCCCATCGGCTTATCCATGCGGTTGCGCAAAATGTCGTCAACTAATCGCACCTGTGCATGTACAACCGATAATGGTGTGTAATATGCTCCCGCGTCTTTCCGAAGTTTCGGATCGTATTCTTGCAAGAAATCTTCGTAGAAGTGCAGCCATGGATCCCGTTTTCCCCGGGTCATTGTCGTCGCGGGGATTTCGCGGATCACGCGTTTTAGCATATCAACAGAAGCCTTGACATCTTCCAGAACTTGGTCGTCAGTGAGCACTTGAAGGGCCCGGCCTAGAAGAGTATTTTTCGCCGACAACGAGTTGATCGCTTCGTCAATTAGCAAGGTATTCGCACCGTTGGAGCGGGCGAGGAGCAGTGCAAAAGTCACAGTCTGCGCATACGAATCAGCGAATTTTTTGTCGTCAGCATCAGGAAAAAGATAGTTTCTCCAGTCGCGTGCGACACTTTGCATGGACGGCGAACCTCGGCGCAGCGCGTCGACCACATCATCTTTAAGCATCCTGCAAAGTGGAGCAAGATAAAGGGCAAGCTGTTTCGCTGTGCCCGGCACCACCGGCTTCCAATTGAGAAAATCATTAATGACAAGGTTAAGCTTATCGTCGTCGCCAGCACCAACCGCCATGATTCCTTGCTTAGCCGGATTCCCATCGAGAATAAAGCTGCGAATTTCCTCACCACTACGATACAGCGTCCAGTGGCGGCCATCAGTGTAGAGGATATTGGGTAAGCCTTTGAAGCGTTCCCACTGGTGCTTGTCGTGCCCCTTAAATTTGGCCGTGTCGGCACCTTTACCAGGTGCCTTTAGCTCGACATGGCCACAGAGCAGCCCAGCCACCGCGATACCATAGTCCGGCCGCCCGAGATTGTCCTCCAATCGCGTCTCGCCTATCGGCGTGATCGCGAGATTATTACTGGCGCCAAACTGGCGAATAAGTGCCTCGAAAGGTGCTCTGAGTTGGTCTTCCGGATCACCTGAAAACGGCATGGAGAATTTTTCGCGGACCGTCTCCGCAAATTGTGGCAGGATTCCTGTCATTCTGAATGCTCATATTGCGACGACTTCATAGGTTCTTTCATGTGACTCGTTTGCCAACTAGGTTCGAAGAAAATTCTTTAGTGACGCGAATTATTACACTTTGTGTACCTGCCTGACTACTTGGTCTTGTCAACTTAACGAATCGATCAGCATTTTTAAAGCGCTGCGGGACACTATTTGGCGGAGATCCTCATCTGTGCAGGTGGTCAACCAAGCAGTTAAGGAATAATTTTGCTCTGCAAGTCGTTGTCCGCTGACCATCATTTCCCCTCCTTAATTCAGTCGCGATGGGACTTAGGCAGCGGCGCATTCAGCCAGAAGGTCGAGTAGCTTGCCCCTGGCCTTGTCAGGTTTTCGGAACAACAGGGCTAGGCTGCAGCATACGAAGTGAACGGTATTACCGGCGCCTATCTTCCGGCAATATTTGTCCAGATAGACGGCCACTTCATGGACCGGAAGTCCGTTCGGTACGGACAGAACAGTGTGGCGTTCTCCATTACAAAATCAAATGCGCTTGGCAACGTACTTGAGCATGAACCCACCATTTTTTAAGTAGTAGGTCAGTCTTCGACCATACGAATCCGAGAAAAGTTCGTGGATAACGAAAAAGCCCGCCGTTCTCTCGAAGGGCGGGCCAGTATCAACAAAAAAGTCTGTTTGTCTGGATTAGAACGGAATATCGTCATCCATATCCGAGAAGTTCGGCGCCGGCTTCGGTGCCGGACGGGCCGCTGGCGCAGGCGGTGCCTGGCGCTGTGGCGCCGGACGGCTCTGCTGCGGCTGCGAATCGTAGCCGCCGCCATCGTCCATGCCGCCGCCGGCGTCGCCGCCCATGCCCTGGCGTCCGCCCAGCATCTGCATCTGTTCGGCGACGATTTCGGTCGCGTACTTCTCGACGCCATCCTTGTCGGTGTATTTACGGGTCTGCAGCCGGCCTTCGACGTAAACCGAGGAACCTTTTTTCAGGTACTGGCCGACGATTTCAGCCAGGCGGCCGAAGAACGAGATGCGGTGCCATTCGGTCAGCTCTTTTTGCTCGCCGGTGTTGCGGTCCTTCGATTTGTACGAGGTCGCGACGGCGATGTTGGCGATGGCGTCACCGCTGGGCATGTAGCGGATTTCCGGATCGCGCCCCAAGTTGCCGACGATGATGACTTTATTGACTGATGCCATGTATTACTCCTGTTGAACTGCTGCGGCGTGCGTCCCGCGGCGCGATGATTTTTTGCCAGACGAGGATTATATGTCAGCCGGGATGCCAAATGTCTATTCTAACCCGCACGGGCACCCTCCCCGTCCAGCCGCCTGACCCCACAACTTGTCAAGTCAGACAACAAAACCGGCGCGGAGTTCAGCCCTTGTCGACTCGTCATGCGTTTGCCGGCGGCATGAATACTGGTATTATATACAGTAGAAACATCGTAAAAAGATGCAACATCCCTGAGCAAGATCAATACGCCCCTGGCGCAACTGCGGACGCGGCAATCGTCCCCGCAGACGTCGCTTTCGAAACACGGCTATAGTATGAGCTGACCCGTTTAAGGCACACAACACATGGAACAGATCCGCATTCGCGGCGCACGTACGCACAACCTGAAGAACATCAATCTCGACCTGCCACGCAACAAGCTGATTGTGATCACCGGCCTGTCCGGCTCCGGCAAGTCGTCGCTGGCGTTCGACACCTTGTATGCCGAAGGGCAGCGCCGCTATGTCGAATCGCTGTCGGCCTACGCGCGCCAGTTCCTGCAGTTGATGGAAAAGCCCGATGTCGATCTGATCGAAGGCCTGTCGCCGGCCATCTCGATCGAGCAGAAGGCCACCTCGCACAATCCCCGCTCCACCGTCGGCACGGTCACCGAGATCCACGATTACCTGCGCCTGCTGTATGCGCGCGTCGGCACGCCTTACTGCATCAACCACCCGGACCACGCGCTGGCCGCGCAGACGGTGTCGCAGATGGTCGACGCGGTGCTGGCCATGCCCGAAGATACCAAGCTGATGATCCTCGCGCCCGTGGTGGCCAACCGCAAGGGCGAGCACAGCGATCTGTTCGAATCGATGCAGGCGCAGGGCTTCGTGCGGTTCCGCATCCAGAGCGGCACCCACGACGCCAAGATCTACGAGATCGACGACCTGCCCAAGCTGAAAAAAACCGAGAAGCACACCATCGACGTGGTCATCGACCGGGTCAAGGTCAACGCCGAGATCAAGCAGCGCGTGGCCGAAAGCTTCGAGACCGCGCTGCGCCTGGCCGACGGCCGCGCCGTGGTGCTGGAAATGGACGGCGGGGCCGAACACGTCTACTCCAACAAGTTCGCCTGCAACACCTGCGGCTACTCGCTGCAGGAGCTGGAACCGCGCCTGTTCTCGTTCAATAATCCGATGGGCGCCTGCCCCGAATGCGACGGCCTCGGTCACATCGAATTTTTCGACCCGCGCCGCATCGTCGCCTTCCCCAACCTGTCGCTCGCCTCGGGCGCGGTGAAGGGCTGGGACCGGCGCAACCAGTTCTACTTCCAGATGCTGTCGAACCTCGCAAGCCACTACGAATTCGACATCGACATGCCGTTCGAGCAGCTCGACCTGGCCTCGCAGCAGGCGGTGTTGTACGGCTCCGGCAAGACCTCGATCCCGTTCACCTACGTGAACGAGCGCGGTCGCACGGTCATTCGCGAGCATACTTTCGAGGGCGTGGTCACCAACCTGCAGCGGCGCTACCGCGAAACTGATTCGATGGCCGTCAAGGAGGAGCTGGCGAAGTTCATCAACGAGAAGCAGTGCCCGTCGTGCGAAGGCGCGCGCCTGCGCGTGGAAGCGCGCTACGTCAAGGTCGGCACCGGCAAGCAGCAGCGCGCCATCTACGAGGTCGCGCGCAAACCCTTGCGCGAATGCCTGGACTTCTTCGAGAAGCTGACCCTCAAGGGCGCCAAGAAAGAGATCGCCGACCGCGTGGTCAAGGAGATCGTCTCGCGCCTCAAGTTCCTCAACAACGTGGGCCTCGACTACCTGTCGCTCGACCGCAGCGCCGATACGCTCTCGGGCGGCGAAGCGCAGCGCATCCGCCTGGCCTCGCAGATCGGCTCTGGCCTGACCGGCGTGATGTACGTGCTCGATGAACCGTCGATCGGCCTGCACCAGCGCGACAACGACCGCCTGATCGAAACGCTCAAGCACCTGCGCGACATCGGCAACAGCGTGCTGGTCGTCGAGCATGACGAAGACGCGATCCGCACCGCCGACTACATCGTCGACATGGGCCCTGGCGCCGGCGTGCATGGCGGCGAGATCATCGCCGAGGGCACGCTCAAGGACATCCTCAAGAACAAAAAATCGCTGACCGCGCGCTACCTGAATGGCTCGCTCAAGATCGCGGTGCCGAAGAAGCGCCACGAGGCGGACAAAAACAAGCAGGTGGTGATCACCGGCGCGACCGGCAACAACCTGAAAAAGGTCACGCTCAAGCTGCCGGTCGGCCTGATGACCTGCGTGACCGGCGTTTCCGGTTCGGGCAAGTCGACGCTGGTCAACGACACCCTGTACCCGGCCCTGTCGCGCCACCTGTACGGCTCGCAGACGGAACCGGCGCCGCACGATGCGATCAGCGGCCTGGAACACTTCGACAAGGTCATCTCGGTCGACCAGGCGCCGATCGGACGCACCCCGCGCTCGAATCCGGCCACCTACACCGGCTTGTTCACGCCGATCCGCGACCTGTTCTCGGGCGTACCGCAGGCCAAGGAGCGCGGCTACAGCGCCGGGCGCTTCTCGTTCAACGTCAAGGGCGGACGCTGCGAAGCGTGCCAGGGCGACGGCGTGATCAAGGTCGAGATGCACTTCCTGCCGGACGTGTACGTGCCGTGCGACGTCTGCCACGGCAAGCGCTATAACCGCGAAACGCTGGAAGTGCAGTACAAGGGCAAGAACATCACCGAAGTGCTGGGCATGACGGTGGAAGAGGCGCACGAATTCTTCAAGCCGGTGCCGCTGATCGCGCGCAAGCTGCAAACCCTGCTCGACGTCGGCCTCGGTTACATCCGCCTCGGCCAGAGTGCGACCACCTTGTCGGGCGGCGAGGCGCAGCGCGTCAAGCTGTCGCTGGAACTGTCCAAGCGCGATACCGGGCGTACCCTGTACATCCTGGACGAGCCGACCACCGGCCTGCACTTCCACGATATCGACCTGCTGCTCAAGGTGATCCACCGCCTGCGCGACCAGGGCAATACCCTGGTCATCATCGAGCACAATCTCGATGTGATCAAGACCGCCGACTGGATCGTCGACCTGGGGCCGGAAGGCGGCGCGGGCGGCGGCAAGATCATCGCCGCCGGCACGCCGGAAGACGTGGCCGCCAATCCGGAGAGCGTGACCGGCAAGTACCTGGTGCCGCTGCTGGCGTAAAGGAGCGGCGATGCGCGTTCTGATCATGGGCAATTCGGGATCGGGCAAGTCGTCGCAAGCCCGCCAGCTGGCTGCGCAGCACCAGTTGATGCACCTCGATCTCGACACCATTTTCTGGGCACCTGGCGAGGTGGCGGTGGCGCGGCCGGCGTATGAAGTGCTGGCCGACCTGTATGCCTTCGTGCGCAGCTATCCCGACTGGGTGGTGGAAGGCTGCTACGGCGACCTGATCGAAAAGGCGCTGCCGTTCTGCACGCAACTGGTGTTCATCAATCCGGGCAAGGACGCCTGCATGGCCAACAATGCGGAGCGGCCGTGGGAGCCGCACAAGTACGCGTCCAGGGAAGAACAGGACAGCATGCTGCCCAACCTGATGAAATGGGTGGGCGAGTACGACGTGCGCGACGACGCCTGCTCGTATGCCTTCCACCGCCGCGTGTACGACGCCTTCCCGGGCGCCAAGCGCGAAGATGCGCCGCTGTCAGGCGACGCCGCCTGACCAGCGCGTGATCAGGCCGGCGCCGGGTCGTCGCCGAACACCGCCGCCAGGCCGGGCGCGTCCAGGCTGCGCTCGACCCACTGTTCCAGTTCCGCCTGCGTGGCCTGGCCGATGCGTTGCGTGGCCGTTTGCGGAAGATCGCCGAAACGCTTGTGCAACAGGGTGCCGAGCACGCTGCGCAGTGCGCTGACCCGCCCTTCAAGCTTGCCTTCCGCAGCCCCTTTTTCCAGTCCTTCAGCCCTGGCCTTTTCCGCCAGCGCGAGTCCCTTCTGAAAGCCGATATCTTCAAATTCTTCGGCCCAGGTTGCAAATTTACGTTCCATGTCAGCCCCCTTCTCTACACTGTCAAGCGCGAACGATTCCGGTTCGCCGCGCCGTTGCGCGAGGTGATTTATCCATTGCGCGACCGAGCGCCGCAGGCTTTCCTGGGGCGTGTCGTTGAACCAGGTAAGCAGCGCCGGGAAAATCATGTTTTTGACCTCGGATGCGCTTGAAAGTTCCAGCCGAAACAGCAGCGCCAGCAGGGTGCTGTTCGCTTCCAGCACCGCCCGGTCCATGCGCTGCTGGTCGATCAGCACATAGCGCTGGAATGGCTGGAACGGCGCCAGTTCGGCAGGCGCTTCCATCAGCAGCGTGGCCAGGTCGGTGCTGGCGCTCCAGCGCGGCACACCGTTGTAGAACACCAGCGGCAGCACCGGTGGCAGCAGCAAAGAAGGCGGCAATTGATGCTGCTTGATCAGGTTCTGGCACAACAAGCCGACATAGTTCTGCATGCGCAGCGCCATCCAGCGGTCCACGCCGGACTGGAATTCGAGCAGGATATACACGTACAGGGTTTGTTCGCCGATCCGCACGCGCCAGACGATGTCGTTCTGGCGCGCCGCCATGCGCTCGCTCACGTACACCGGATCGACCGGCTCGAAGCAGGACAGCGCCACATCGTCGAACAGCGTGAAGGGCGTAAAGTGCGTGACCAGTTCGCGCACCAGCTCAGGGTGGGCAAACAGTGAACGGTAACCGAGGTCGTGATAAGCGGGCATGGGGCATTCCAGCCACCGCCACCGCCCCGGGTTTGCGCTGTATCAGTCGTGCGCGAGACTCGGTTGACGCGTGTTACTGCGCCCCGGCGCGCCAGCCGCCGCCCAGCGCGCGGTACAGCGCCACCATATTGTTCACCTGGTTCTGGCGCAGGGTCACCGCGTTGAGCTCGACCTGGTACAGATTGCGCTGCGCATCGAGCACTTCCAGATACGAGGCATAGCCGGCCTGATAGCGGTCTTTGGCAAAGTCCAGCGTGCGCGTGAGGATGTCGCGGCGCTTCTGCGCGTGTTCCATCTGGGTTTGCAGGCGCGTCACGCCAGCGAGGGCGTTTTCGACTTCGCTGAAGGCTGTCAGCACCACACCGCGGTAGGCAAACGCCGCCTGGTCGCGCTGCGCGGTGGCCGCATCGACCTGCGCAGTCAGGCGCCCGGCGGAGAAGACCGGCGCCAGCACGCTGCCGCCCAGGGTCCACAAGGTCACCGGATCGTAATCGCGCCCGTTGGTAAACAGGCTGCCGAATTTGGCGCTGATGGTCACGTGCGGCAAAAAATCGGCGCGCCGCAGCGCCAGATTGGCGTCGCTCGCGGCCAGCAGCAACTGGCCCTGCGCAATGTCGGGCCGGCGCGCCAGCAGGCTGGACGGAATCGACGCCGGCGCAGGCAGCACCGGCAAGTCCTGGAAGTGCCGTTCGCGCAGCACCGCGCCGGGCAGCTCGCCGGTGAGCACGCGCAGCGCGTTTTCCTGGCGGCGGATGGCCAGTTCCAGTTCAGGAATCGCTTGCAGCACCGTTTCGTTTTCGTTTTGCGCCTGGGTCAGTTGCAGCTGCGAGGTGTAGCCCACGCGCGCCTGGTCGGACGCGAGGCGCAGCGCTTCGGCGCGCGAGGCCGCCGTCCCTTTGGTGATCTGCAACTGGGCGTCCAGCGCCAGCAAACCGACGTACGCCTGCGCCGTGCTGGCCGCCACCGACAGCGCCACGCCATCGCGTTCGGCCTGGCTGGCCTGGTACTGCAGCGAGGCCGCGCGCGACTGCTCGCGCAGGCGGCCGAACAGGTCGAGCTCCCAGCTTGCCTGCAGTTCCGGTTGCAGCGAGCGCGAATTGACCAGGCCCGCACCGGCCGGCGCGCGTGCGGAAGCCGCGCCCAGCACCGCGTTCACGGCCGGCAGCGCCGCCGAATCGGCCACGGTGACAAGCGCGCGCGCCTGGTCGACGCGGGCCACGGCGGCCAGCACGCTGGTGTTGTGCGCCAGCGCCGCTTCCACCAGCGCGGTAAGCGCCGGATCGCCAAAGGCGCGCCACCATTGCGGATCGACCGCGGCTGACCCGGCCGGGCCGTCGCGCCACGCATCGGGCACCGTCACTTTAGAGAGCGGCGGCGCGGGACGCAGGGCCGGCATGCAGGCAGTCAGGCCGCAGGCCACGCCGGTGGCGAGGAAGACGCGGCGCCTCACGGCTGCTGCTCCGCCGCGCCGACGGTATCGACCTTGACGATCACCGACATGCCGGGCCGCAGGCGCTTGGCCAGTTCCTGGTTCGCATCGATGGCAATGCGCACCGGCAGTCGCTGGACCACTTTGGTGAAATTGCCGCTGGCGTTATCGGCGCGCAGCACGGAAAATTCGGAACCGGTGGCCGGCGCGATCTGTTCGATATGCCCTGTCAAGACAGCACCGTTGAACGCATCCACCGTGAACGTGGCGCGCTGGCCGATGCGCATTTTCCAGGTCTGGTTTTCCTTGAAGTTGGCCACGATCCACATGCTGTCGGGCACCAGAAACAGCAGTTGCGAGCCGGCCGTGACGTACTGCCCCAGGCGCACCGACGCTTCGCTCACCTGGCCGTCGCGCGGGGCCTTGACCACCGTATTCGATAAATCGATCTTGGCCAGCGCCAGCTGCGCTTCGGCCGTCTTGACCTGCGCTTCCAGGCCCCCGCGCGAGACGGTGGTGGCCTTGACGGTTTCTTCGGCGATCGCGATATCGGCCTTGGCCTTGAGCACATTGGCGCCGGCCAGCTGGGTCGTCATGCGCACGCGGTCGCGCTCATTGAGCGATACCGATCCCTTGGCCGCCAGTTCCTCGACCCGTCCCAGTTCCGCGCTGGCGCGATTGCGCTCGGCCTGCACCGCCACCAGGGTAGCGCGCGCGGCGCCGCCACGGGCGCGGTTTTGGGCCTGGGTCTGGGTGAAGTTATCGAGTGCGGCGATGGCGCCGTCGCGCTGGGCCTCGGCCTGCTCCACGCGCGCCTTGTAGATGCGGTCGTCGATGCGCAGCAGCGGCGCGCCGGCTTTGACGAACTGGAAATCCTTGACCAGCACTTCGGCCACGTAGCCATTGACCTGCGGCGCAAGCACCGTGATCTGGCCACGCACGTAGCCGTTGTCGGTCTGGACCAGGGTGCTGTTGAAAGGGCCGAGGCGCCATGCCCACATGATCAGCACGATGCCGACCAGCGCGACGAACGCCATCAGCACCACGGTCCACAGCTTGGGCTTGATGTACTTGGGTGGAGGTGCGGGAGCGACCGGCACGGCGGCCGGCGGGATCGGCGCGGCGGTGTTGCTGGAGTCGCCCGGTACTGGCGGATTGGCCTCGTCGGCGGGAGTGTCGACAGCGCGTTCGCTGCTCGAAGGAGGAAGTGGATTGCTCATATTTTTATCTGGCAGGTGCCTGGTTGAGTAAGGCTGCGGCTTCGCGCTTTTGGCGGCGCGCGAGGCGCACCGCGTTGATCAGCGACCAGCCGAGGAAGAGGATGGCGATCACGCCGCTCAGGGCGAAGACATCGTTGAAGGCGAGGACATTGGCCTCGCGCCGGCTGATTTGCGCGAGCTGGCCCACGCCCTGGGCGGCGCGCAGGGCCGGGTCGGTGTTGACGCCCTGGTAGACCTGCTGCTGCAGGCGCAGGCGCTGCGCGACGACCGGGTCGGCCGGGTTGAGCTGGGCGTTGATCTCGGTCGAATGCACATGCTCGCGGTGCAGCTGGTAGGTACTGAGCGCGGCGGCGCCGGTAAAGCCGCCCAGGCTTTGCGTCATCGCCAGCATGACCACGAAAGTGACCACGTGGTCGGCGCCGAATTTGAGCGCCTGCATGATGCCGATCATGATCATCGGCCCCATGAACATGCCCGCGCCCAGCGCCACCAGGAACTGGCTCACAAAGAAGTCGTGCGGGCGATCGAGGCTGGTGCGGCCGTAATCGAGCCAGGCGGCCACGCCGAACAGCAGGATCGACAACAGGATCTGCGGGATCACGGTCTTGGGACTGAAGGTGATCGAACTGGCGACCATGCCAATGATCGTCCCGGCCAGGATGACCGCGAACAGCGGCTGCATCTGGTCCGGGCCCATGCCCAGGGTGCGCAGCAGGCCGACCGCGCCGTAAGTCTGCTCGGACGTCAAAAAGCGGATCAAAAACGCCCCGATCATGAAGCGGATGGTGGGACCCATCATCAGCCAGCGCGTCTGGATCAGCGGATTGGCGCGGTGGTGCTCGATGAACAGCGCGATCGTCAACAGCAGCACGGCGGCGATCAGGAGGTAGGCCAGCCAGGGCGTATCGAACCACCAGCGCGTGAAGCCCTGCGCCAGCACCGCGACAATCATGGCCACCGCCGGCGCCACCAGCGCGAAGGTGAGGAAGTCGAGTGGCTCGATCACCTTGATGTGAATCCCCGGCGGCAGCTTGAGCACCACCACCGCGGCCAGCGAGCAGAGGGCAAGACCCGCTTCGAACAGGTACAGGTTGTGCCACTGGCCCATGTCGAGCAGGGCCGGCGACATCAGCCAGGCCAGCGGCGTGGCAATCTGCGCGATACCCACCCCGAGCACCAGCATCTTGCCGGTATATTTTTTGGGCGCGGCCTGCAGCATGTAGAGCATGGCCAGGGTACTGGTGGTGGCGGCGGCCAGGCCGCTGGCGGCGCGCACCAGGATCGCCATCTCGAAGCCGCCGACGATCAGGTGCAGCAGGGTGACGAAGGCGTACAGCGACAGGCCGATTTCGGCGAACAGGCGCAGGCCATACTGCTGGCGGAACTTGAACACCATCAGGTTCGACGTCACGTTGACCATGATGTAGGCGGCCGGCAGCCAGGCCGCTTCGGCCGGGGTCAGGCCCAGGGTGCCCTGGATGGCCGGCAGGTTGGCCGACACCAGCGCATTGCCCAGGCCCCCAGTAATGCCGACCAGCAGCGCCACGCAGGCGTAGGCAAAGCGGATGTGGGGCGGATGCCAGGGCATCGACGCCGAACCCGGCATGGTCGGTTTTTCGTGCTCTTCCCAGGCGGGAGTCGGTTTCAGGTACTGTGGCGCTGCTGCCATGCTGGCGGACTCCGGGCGACGGGCCGGCGATGTCGAGCGCATCGGCTCTGGGATTGATAATGGGAAAATTATAAGATAAATTGCCAGCCGCTGTAGCGCGCCGGTCCGGCAAGCGTGCGGGACGAAAAAAAAGCGCGTCCGGAGACGCGCTTTTTCATCCGGTCTGCGCCGGGCCCAAGGGGCTTATGCAGCCAGGCGCTTCTCGAGCGTGGCTTTGGTCTCCACCAATTCTTGCGGCAGGTGATAGGCCAGCTTCTCGAACAGCTCGTTGTGCAGCTTGAGCTCTTCGTTGAAAGCTTCCTTGTCGATCGAGGTGATGGTGTCGAACTGCTCCTGCGTGAAGTCGATGCCGTCCCAGTTCAGGTCGGCGAACTCAGGGGTCGTGCCGAACACGTTCTCGGTGCCGCCCGCCTTGCCTTCGATGCGTTCCAGCATCCACTTGAGCACGCGCATGTTGTCGCCGAAGCCAGGCCAGACGAACTTGCCCTCGGCATCGGTACGGAACCAGTTCACGCAGTAGATCTTCGGCAGCGCGGCCGGGTTCATGGCTTCGATCTTCTTGCCCATGCCCAGCCAGTGCTGGAAGTAGTCGCTCATGTTGTAGCCGATGAACGGCAGCATCGCGAACGGGTCGCGGCGCACGATGCCCATCTGGCCGGCGGCGGCGGCGGTGGTTTCGGAGCCCATGGTCGCGGCCATGTACACGCCTTCGACCCAGTTGCGCGCTTCGGTTACCAGCGGCACGGTGGTGGAACGGCGGCCACCGAAGATGAAGGCCGAAATCGGCACGCCCGCAGGATCGTCCCAGGCGGCGTCGATCACCGGGTTCTGGGTCGCGGCCACCGTGAAGCGCGCGTTCGGATGCGCGGCCTTGGTGCCGGACGCCGGGGTCCAGTCCTTGCCCTGCCAGTCGATCAGGTGCGACGGCGCTTCCTTGGTCAGGCCTTCCCACCAGACATCGCCATCGTCGGTCAGCGCGACGTTGGTGAAGATGGTGTTCTCGGTCATCGAGGCCATGCAGTTCGAGTTGGTGCGGGTGTTGGTGCCCGGCGCCACGCCGAAGTAGCCGGCTTCCGGATTGATCGCGTACAGGCGGCCATCGGCGCCCGGCTTGATCCAGGCGATGTCGTCGCCGATGGTGGTCACTTTCCAGCCGCCGAAGCTCGCCGGCGGGATCAGCATGGCGAAGTTGGTCTTGCCGCAGGCCGATGGGAAGGCCGCCGCGACGTAGTGCTTCTTGCCTTCTGGCGACTCAACGCCGAGGATCAGCATGTGTTCGGCCAGCCAGCCGGTGCCGCCGGCCTGGGCTTCCTGGTGGCCCATGTTCGAGGCGATGCGCAGCGCGAAGCACTTCTTGCCCAGCAGCGCGTTGCCGCCGTAGCCGGAACCGTAGGACCAGATTTCGCGGGTTTCAGGGTAGTGAACGATGTATTTGGTCGGGTTGCATGGCCATGCCACGTCTTTCTGGCCGGCGGCCAGCGGTGCGCCGACGGTATGCACGCAGGGGACGAACTCGCCGTCCGCGCCCAGCACGTCATACACAGCCTTGCCCATGCGCGTCATGATGCGCATGTTGACCGCCACATAAGGCGAGTCGGACAGCTCGACGCCGATGTGGGCGATCGGCGAACCCAGCGGGCCCATCGAGAACGGCACCACGTACAGGGTGCGGCCGGCCATGCAGCCGTCGAACAGGCCGTTCAGGGTGGTGCGCATTTCCGCAGGGGCCATCCAGTTGTTGGTCGGGCCGGCCTGCTCTTTGGTGGCCGAGCAGATGTAAGTGCGGTCTTCCACGCGCGCCACGTCGGTTGGATCGGAACACGCCAGATAGGAATTCGGACGCTTTTCAGGGTTCAGCTTCTTCATCGTGCCGGCCGCCACCATCTCGGCGCACAGGCGGTCGTACTCGTCTTGCGAGCCGTCGCACCAGACAATGCGGGCCGGCTTCGTCAGGGCAGCAATTTCACTGACCCAATTGATAAGCTTTTGATGTTTGATGTAAGCTGGGACGTTCAGTGTAGCAACGCCACCCATCACGGGCTGATTCATAGTACCTCCAATGCCAATAAGAATTCTTTCTTGTCCCGGCACGGCAGGATCGTCGTCAGCGTTTCAGCTTGCGCTCAAGAATCCATTCGCTAAGAAAGGTTCGGCGATACGGCGGTCATGTCGACAACCTCGATGACGGCGAGGCTGGTGGAACGGTAGTGCGGGGACTTGCGGGGGGCCGGAAAACGAGGCCACGCACGCGGACAAATCCCGAAATTAGGGGGCGATTGTACACCCGCTATTACCGCTTTTAAATGCTAAAAGGCCAAAAATGTAGGAATAATAGTTGACCAATGTAGTAGGCTATTTCGAATATTCCGTATCCTGTTATTTACCTACGAAGATTTATTTAACTTCTGCCATCTCCCATGAAAATAGCTATTCTCGATGATTTCCAGGACTCGGTGCGCCAGCTCGACTGCTTCAAGCTGCTCGACGGTCACGATGTCAAAATATTTAACAGTTCGGCCCGGGGCGCGGGGCAATTGGGCATCCGCCTGGCGCCCTTCGAGGCGCTGGTGCTGATTCGCGAACGCACGGCGTTTCCGGCTGGATTGCTGGAAAAACTGCCGAACCTCAAGCTCATTTCGCAGACCGGCAAGCTGGCCGGGCATGTGGACGTGGCCGCCGCCACCGCGCGCGGGGTGGCGATTGCCGAAGGCGTCGGCTCACCGGTGGCGCCGGCCGAGCTGACCTGGGCGCTGATCATGGCGGCCAGCCGCAAGATCGTGCCTTACGCGAATAATCTGAAAGACGGGCTGTGGCAAACGGCCTCGGTCAACCCGCTTCTTAACGGCCTGGGGCGTACGCTCAAGGGCCGGACGCTGGCCATCTGGAGCTACGGCAAAATCGGACGTATGATCGCCGGCTACGGCAAGGCCTTCGGCATGCAGGTCCTGGTCTGGGGTGGCGAGGCCAGCCGCGCAGCGGCGGTGGCCGATGGCTTCGAGGCGGCGCCCACCCGCGAAGCATTCTTCGAACGCGCCGACGTGCTGAGCCTGCACTTGCGGCTGGCCGACGGCACCCGTGGCATCGTCACTGCCGAGGACCTGGCGCGCATGAAGCCCGATGCGCTGTTCGTCAACACCAGCCGCGCCGAGCTGGTGGCAGCGGATGCGCTGGAAACGGCCCTGCGGCTGGGGCGGCCGGGCAATGCGGCCATCGACGTGTTCACCAGCGAGCCGCTGGCGCCGGACGCGCCGCTGCTGCGCATTCCGACCGTGCTGGCAACGCCGCATATCGGCTATGTGGAGAAAGATAGTTACGAGCTGTATTTCCGCACCGCGTTCGAAAATGTACTGAACTTTGCGAACGGCGCGCCATCCAATATTTTGAACCCGGACGCGTTGCAAAAGAAGTAGCGCCAGGGTCAGCCCCCCGGCTTTTCCAAGGGGTCAGACCCCGGTTTTTCTGTTGGGGGTCTGACCCCGGTGTCGCAGGTCGCGCCGCAGGGAGGTGTCTCAGGTGCCCGGTATAACCCTGCCGCCCGCTACGACGGCTCGCGCAGCCTGCGTTCACCGGTAATATCGATCGGCGGTGCCGGCACGACATGCGCGCGTGTCCACAGGCCGGCCCAGCCAGGCGGCCAGCCGAGCGCCGGTCCATCGTAGGCTGGCAAGCTGGCGCGCACGGGAATAACCGGCACCGGCGGTGCATCCTGCAAACCGCCCGTGTCGGAGCGCTCCATGTTCAGGCTGTACATATAGCCAGGCAGCAGGAGCTCGCACGCGCCTTCAAACCACGCGGTGTGGTCTTCGTCGCGGCCGAGCGCCTGGGCCAGGCCTTGCGGGTCGAAACGGGCCAGCGCGGTAACGAGCTCATCGGTTGTGGCGCCGGGGGAATCGCCCCAGCCCATCACCGGGTTGACGTTGTAGTCGGCGCCGGAGCCGTACCAGCCCTCGCGCCAGGGGCGCTGCATCCAGTCGCGCTGGCCGGTGAACAAATGCCAGCGCCAGTGCAGGCCCGAGGGCTTGGGCCAGGCGTAGAGATAGAGTTTTTCGTAGCCGGCCTGGTGCAGTGCGCGCACCATCGCCATCAGGCGCGCGTGCGGCATGCGGTCGGGCGGTGCGCGCCGGAACAGGATCGCTTCGCCATCGGCGTGCTGCACGTCGTCGGTCGACAGGTTCAGGTCGAGCGTGCGCGCTTCGCTGCCGAAGCGTGCGGAGATCCAGCCGGTCAGCAGGTTGACGTGCGTGATGACGCCATAGCCACGATGGCGATGGAAAATAACGGTTCCTGGGGCAAGGGCTTTCATGGCTTTTTGAGGGACAAAAAAATGAGTGGACTCATGCGCAGACATCGATTCTAACGCACTGGCAAGATGCGCGTTCTGGTTTGCACGCTTCGACATCGCCGACCTTACACGTTATCATACGGCACCTTCTCTTTACGAATTCCAGATCACTATGAGCTTGCGCATCATCGCCACCGGCGGCACCTTCGATAAACATTATGATGAACTGACCGGTAAGCTCGGCTTTGCGGAAAGCCATCTGCCAGCGGTGCTGGCGCGTACCCGCATGACAGTTCCCGTTGAGCTGGAGCAGCTTCCCCTGCTCGACTCGCTCGACATGCAGGACGCCGACCGCGCGCGCGTGCTGGCCAGTTGCCAGGCGGCGCCGGAGAAGGCGATTGTGATCGTGCACGGCACCGATACCATGCCGGAAACGGCGGCCGTGCTTGGCGCTGCCGCGCTCGGGAAAAGCATTGTGTTGACTGGTGCAATGATTCCGTACGAAATTGCGAATTCGGATGCGCTGTTCAACCTCGGCTGCGCGAGTGCCGCCGCGCAAATCTTGCCGCCGGGTGTGTATGTGGCGATGAACGGACAGATTTTTACGTGGGATAACGTGACCAAGAATCGCGCGGCGGGAGTGTTTCAGCCGTTGTGAAAACGTCGGCGGCGCTTGACGGCCGAAGCCGACTTCCCGCCCAGGCGCGAATCCAAGTTATTTCGGTGGTGCCTGCAACTACAGATCGAACTTGGGTTCCCGCCTGCGCACTTACTTAGCGTTAACGGCATGTCGAACGGCTACAGTGAGCGGCTCGACTTTCCGTGCCGGTTACGCCTTCGCTTCGCCACCCAGCGCTTCCACCACTTCGCTCATCATCTTGGCCAGTTCGCCAGTCATGAGCATCATGTCGTTGTCGAAGCGCTCTTCATCGTTGCGCGTGCTGGTATCGCTTTCCTTGATCACGTCGAGCGGCTTGATGCCCTTGATCGCCAGCGACTCGGTCAGCACGAACGAAATCTTGTCGTCCCACGTCATCGCCAAGCGCGTGCACTGCTTGCCTGCCGCGATGTGACGGCGGATATCGTCCACTTCCAGCGCATGCTTGACGTAACGTACGGCCGCCTTGCTCTCGCCAGTGGCGCGCAGTTCGGTATCCTGGTCGATCGTAAAACCCACCGGCGCTTCGTCGGTTTCCAGCCAGGCCGTCATGACAGCCACCGGCGAGCGCTGCACGCGCAGGCTTTCCAGCGGCATGCGGTCGACCGCTTTGAGCAGCAGCTTGATGACTTCGTCCGCCTTGGCCGGACTGGCCGCATCGACCACCAGCCAGCCATTGACCGGATCGATCCAGGTGAAGGTGTTGCTGCGGATGCTGAAAGCGCGCGGCAACAATTCATCGGCCACCCGTTCCTTGAGTTCCTTCATGGCTTTCTTGCCCGGCGCGAAGCCCTGGGCTTCTTCCAGTTCGGCCGCCTTGGCCTTGGCCACCTGGTTGATCACCGACGATGGCAGCAGCTTCTTTTCGGTGCCCAGCAGGATCAGCATCTGCTTGTTGACGGTGTGCACCAGCATGCCGTTGTTGCGCGGCGAATCCCAGCCCTGGCGCAGCAATTCGTTACTGGTGGCCGGAACAAAACTCATGGGCGCCAGCGCCGCTTCGAGTTGCTCAGGAGTGAATGCCCATGGTGCGGGGAGACGGTAAATCTGAAGATTCTTGAACCACATTGTGCTTTACCTTGTTTGAGTCAGTATTTACAGCGGGGTGAAGCAGGAAGGCGCGCAAAACCGCTCTCACTTCCTGCGTAACGGCCTGTTCATTGAGCGAATGTCGTTGACGTCAGCGCTGTCGAGCCGCCGTCGAACTTCAAACCGTCGATGCTTTTTTGGCAGGACTTGCGTCGTCCGCGACAAATCATCTGTGCGAAGGGAACGACATTTTACACGTCCGCATCGGCGAACAGGCTTAACTGTTCGAGGTTTTCGGCCTCGCCCAGGCGGACTCCGACGCCCAGCAAGCGCACAGGCTGCTTGCCGCGCGCGTAGCCGGTTTCCATCAGTCTGGCGTATTGCCCCACGTGTGGCGCGGTGCCAACACATTCCACCGTGGTCTGGTGAAAGTCGGAAAATTTAAGCTTCACGAATAATTTTTGCACGCTTTTCTGGGCCCCGGCGCGGGCGATGCGCGCGTTCAGGTTGTCGAACAGTTCCGGCAGCAGGGCGATGCAGGCCGGCAGGTCGGGCACGTCCGGCGTGTAGGTCTCCTCGACGCTGACCGACTTGCGCTCGCGCTCGTTGCACACGGAGCGGTTGTCGATGCCACGGCACAAGTCATGCAGGCGGGTGCCGAAGCTGCCGAAGTGATGTTGCAGTTCGAGCATGGTCCAGCTGCGCAGGTCGGCGCAGGTTTGCGCGCCCAGGTTGTTCAGCTTGGCGGCGGTGACCTTGCCGACGCCGTGCAGTTTTTTGACCGGCAAGGCGGCCACGAACGCGTCGACCTCGTCCGGACGCACCAGGCACAGGCCGTCGGGCTTGTTCCAGTCGCTGGCGATCTTGGCCACGAACTTGTTGGGCGCCACGCCGGCCGAGGCGGTGATCCCGACCGTGTCAAAAATGCGCTTGCGGATTTCCTGCGCAATCAGGGTGGCGCTGCCTTTGCAGTGCGGCGAGTCGGACACGTCGAGATAGGCTTCGTCGAGCGAGAGCGGCTCGATCAGGTCGGTGTAGTCGCCGTAGATGGCCAGGATCTGGCGCGAGGCGATGCGGTATTTTTCCATGGCCGGTGCAATGACCACGAGCTCGGGACACAGCTTCATGGCCTGGGCGGTGGCCATGGCCGAGTGGATGCCGTAGCGCCGCGCTTCGTAGTTGCAGGTCGCCACCACGCCGCGCTGGCCCGGCTGGCCGCCGACGGCCAGCGGCACCTCGCGCAGGGCGGGATTGTCGCGCATTTCGACGGCTGCGTAGAAGCAGTCGCAGTCGCAATGGATGATTTTTCGGGCTGGGGCGTTCACGCGGGTCGCTGTGCCCGGCTGGGGGCAACTACTGTCATTGCATACAGTATTCACTGAAATGGGATTTGTTGCAAGCCGGAAGGCCGCGTCGTCTGCGCCGCTGACGCAGACGACGCGAAAGGTCAGCTCAGATGGCTGCGGATCATCGCCAGCGTACTATCGGCAAAATCGTCCACATGCACCTTGGCAGCGCGGTATTTCCAGCGCTTGATGTACCAGTCCTGGAACATCGCCACGATGTGCGCCGCCAGCAAGTCCGGCTTGCCGCTCGGCACCGGCTGGAGCTGGCCGATCATGTCCGCAATCTCGGCCTGGATCGACAACTCCGAATTTTTCGCCATGCCGCGCTGCTCGAAACTGAGCACGCGCGAATCCATGTACACGAAGTAAAACCACGGCTGCAGGATTTCGGACAGGTAAATCGTGGCGCGCACCAGCGATTCCAGCCTTTCCAGCGGCGCCTGCACGTGCAGGAACATGCGCGGCAATTCCTGGCTGGCATGCCGCACCACATCCTCGATCATTTCCGCCAGTTGATCCTTGCTGTCGATGTAGCCGTACAGCCCGCCCATCGACAAACCGGTCTCGCGGCACAGGTCGCGCAAGCTCATGGCGCGAAAGCCGACTTCGTTGGCCAGGCGGAAGGTGGCGCCGAAAATGCGTTCCATGTTTTCCAGCGCCGGCTTGCGGCGCTTGACGCCGATCCGCTCGGCGTGACGGTCGACAAGGTAGGCCCAGATGGTGTCGCCATTGAGCGGCGTCATCTTTTCAAACTGGGCGAAGTCGAAGCGGGTGGACACCAGCGTTTCCATAGTTGCGTCTAGCGCTAGAGTTGGTTTCGGGAATGATTATAGCTCGTTAAAACCACAGATAAATTCAAAGCACAAAACAAGGCCTCCGTATGCTGCACTGCGCGATGCTTTCCGCATACGCCAGTGCTACATTCAAAAAACCGAGCGCTCGCTCTAATTCATAAAACAGCCTAAGCAGGGGCGTTTGCCGGTAGCCGGAGGAATGTGCAGCTTGAACTGCGCAACTCCGGTTCCAGTAGTTCATTTCATACAAAAACCATCAATGGAGACAACAATGATGAATCGCTTTTGGCAGTGCCTGTCCGTTTTTCTCATCGCCATCCTCGTCGTTCCCGCCCCGGCCCTGGCTGCGGGCTACACGCAAACCAAGTATCCCATCGTGCTGGTGCACGGCCTGTTCGGCTTCGAAAAGCTGGGCCCGGTCGAGTACTTCTACGGCATCCCCTCGGCCCTGCGCAGCGGCGGGGCCAAAGTCTATACCGTCACCGTCTCGGGCGCCAACAGTACCGAAGTACGCGGCGAACAACTGCTCTCGCAAGTGAAACAAATCATGGCCGCCACCGGCGCCGCCAAGGTCAATCTGATCGGCCACAGCCACGGCGGGCCGACCGTGCGCTACGTTGCTTCGGTAGCACCCAACCTGGTCGCCTCGGCCAGCTCGGTAGCCGGTGTGAACAAAGGTTCGAAGATCGCCGACATCCTGACCGGCAACGCGCCGGAAGTGGGCAATGCGCTGGCCAACGCCGTGGCCGCGCTGATGGACTTCCTCACCGGCCGTTCCGGCTTGCCGCGGGATGGCGCGGCCGCACTCGCCTCGCTCAGCACGGCCGGCGCGGCCGCCTTCAACAAGCGCCATCCGCAAGGCGTGCCGACCAGCGCCTGCGGCGAAGGGGCCAACCATGTCAACGGCGTGTATTATTTTTCGTGGAGCGGGGCCCAGCCCTACACCAATGTGTTCGATGCGATCGACCCGTTCATGGCGCTCACCGGCGCGGCGTTCGGCGGCAAGAACGATGGCCTGGTCAGCAGCTGCTCGAGCCGCCTGGGACGGGTGATCCGCGACGACTATGCCATGAACCACCTCGATGAAGTGAACCAGTTCATCGGCATCGTGAACCTGTTCGAAACCAGTCCGGTGACGGTCTTCCGTCAGCAAGCGAACCGCCTGCAGGCGCTCGGTCTGTAAGGAGGCTGCCATGACCGCACGCATGCAATGGAAGAGGATCGGGGCCGGCACGCTGGTGGCCGCTTTGCTGGTGGCCGCTTATCCGAGGCCGGAGGTGGCCGCCGTCGCGGCGGCGCCGCCGCCCACATCGGACCCGTTTGCGTTCGTGCGGTCGATGGAAGGCACCAGGCCGGACGGCGATGTGCGCCTGGGCGCCGATGGCCAGCTGGTGATCGACGCCGAACTGGGACATCTGTTCGACTACTACCTCGCCGGGCTGGGCGAGAAGGATTTGCAGGCCATCCGCGCCGAGATCGAGCGCGAGATCGAGCGCCGCTTCGCGCCCGCTCCGGCGGCGCAAGCCAAGCGCTTGCTGGCCAGCTATCTCGATTACAAGCGGGCGCTGGCCGATGCCGAGAAGACCTTGGCGCCGCAGGCCGACCTGGCCACATCGGCACGCGCGCGCCTGGCGCTCAAGCAGCGTTTGCGGCCGCAGTTTTTCAGCGCCAGCGAGGCGGCGGGGCTGTTCGGCGCCAGCGATGCGTACGACGCCGATGCGCTGGCGCGGCTCGACATCGAGCAGGATGGCGCCCTCACGCCGGTCCAGCGCGAACAGCGGATGGCGGCACTGGACCAGCGCATGCCGGCCGCGCTGCGCGCAGACCGCGAGGCGCCAACCAAAGTGATCCGGATGGAAGCGTCGGTGCAGAAGCTGCGCGAGCAGGGTGCGGGCGACGACGAGGTGTATCGCTTGCGGGCGGCGGCGTTTTCGCCGGAAGCGGCCGGCCGGCTGGCCGATCTGGATCGCGAAGAGGCGGCGTGGAAGGGACGCATCAAGACGTATCTGGCGCAGAAGGCGGCAGTGGGAGCGGGCTCGGAAGCGGTGCTGCAGCAGGTGCGCGATCAGCATTTTTCGGCTGATGAACAGCGTAGGCTGGGGGCGTATGAGTAGGTAGGGGCTTTCCTGCGCAAGCGATTGGCAGAGAGACGACGGCGTCCTTCAAACCGCAGCGCTCATCGCCGTCTTCCCCGCGAAGGCGGTTTCGAATTTGGTGGCCAGTAAGGCGAACAGGCGGATATGAAAAAAGGGGACGACCAGCAAGCCGGTCGTCCCCTGTTTCATGCAGCGGCCAGGCCGCCGCAGTCACTTACATTACCACGACAGTTTCAGCGAGTATGCGCCGCTGGTGGCGCCCGTGCCGCCGCTGTAGTACTTCACGCGGACGTAACGGGTGGTGGTGGTGGTGCCGGTGTTGGCGGTGCTCAGGCTGTCGGCTACGCCGGCGCCGTTTTCACTGAGCGCCACTTGCGAACCCGTCGCGTTGTAGGCATACAGATCGTAGTCGGCGCTGCTGCTGCCGATCGTCATTGCCGCCGACAGGGTTTTACCCGCTGGCAGTTGAACAGCGAAGTAGTCGGAGTCGGTGCTCGAACCCATATTGCCCTTGACGACCGTGCCGCTGACCGTCACCGCATTCGCCGACGCGGTCGTGTTGTTCGCTTCCGCTTCGTTGATGGTGGTTCCCGCCGGTGGCGTGGTGCCGCCGCCGCCAGCCGACTGCACGGCCGCCAGCGCATCGACGATCCCGGTGCCGCAGCTGTTGCAGGTTGCCGGGAAGGCGCGTGCGGTCGACTTCAGCTTGCTTTCGATGTCATCCGGCGTCAGCGCCGGATTTTTCGACAGCATCAGCGCGGCAACGCCAGCCACGTGCGGGGTCGCCATCGAGGTACCGGCGTAGTTGGCGTAGTTATCCGCGCCAGGTGCGTTGGTGCCGGCGTTCAGGGTCGACAGGATCAGGCCGCCGGTGTCGCCACCAGGCGCCGCCACGTCGATCAGGGTGCCGTAGTTCGAGTACGAAGCGCGGCCGCCATCCTTCTTGGTTGCGGCAATCGCCACCACGCCCGAGCAGTTCGCCGGGCTCGAGCCACTCACGTTCACGTTGTCGTTACCAGCGGCGACAATGACCACGGTGCCGCGCGAACGGGCGCCGTTGATGGCGTTCTGGGTGGTGGTGTCGCAAGCGCCACCGCCGCCGAGCGACATGTTGATCACGCGCGCCTTGTTGGCATTGGCCGGCACGCCGGAGACGGTGCCGCCCGATGCCCAGGTGATCGCATCGGCGATGTCGGAGGTGTAGCCGCCGCATTTGCCCAGTACGCGCAGCGGCAGGACCTTGGCATTGAACGCCACGCCGGCTACGCCGACGCCGTTGTTGGTCTTGGCGGCGATGGTACCGGCCACGTGGGTGCCGTGCCAGCTCGAATTCTGGCTCTGCACCGGACGGCCGCCGCCGCACTCGCCGGCGGCGACCGCGTCGCCCGGATCGCTGGCGTCGGCGTCGCGGCCGTTGCCATCGTTGGCGATCTTGGTGTCGGTGATGAAGTCATAGCCGCCGACGAACTGGCCGGACAGGTCGGCGTGCGGACGAAAGCCCGTGTCGAGGACAGCGACGACAACGCCGGTGCCGGTCGAGATGTCCCAGGCGGCAGGCAGGCGCAGGCCGCCGGTGGTGTCGCCGTAGTGCCACTGCTCCGCGTAACGCGGATCGTTCGGGGTGAACAGCGGATGCATGATGCGGTCGGGCTCAGCGTACTCGATGCTGGCATCGCGCTCCATCAGGTCCTTGGCGATGGCAGCGACGTCCTTGACATCCATCTTTTTGTCGAGCTTGAGAATCTGGGCGCCGTTGGCGGTGGTGTGCAGCGCTTGCATGGTCAGGCCAAACTGCTGGCCCGAACGCTGGACGATCGCCAGACGGTCCTTGCCAGCTGCCATCAGGGAGGCGCCCGGCACGACGGGGCCGGTTTCCTTGTACTTGACGATCATGCGGTCGGTGGTCGTCGCCGCCGGGGCGATCTTCGCGTTCGATTCGATATCGAGCACGCTGGCGTGGGCGAATACCGGGCCGACCGTGATGACGGCAGCTGCGCAGAAGGTCAAAAAGGATGGGTACTTCGATTGCGAATGCTTCATTGTCGTTCCTTAAGTTTTCCGATGAACATTTTATAAAGGATAGGTGGCAGCGCGTGGCCGTCGCCTTCCCATTGTCTCCACGTTGTTCTGCAACGTAGCCCCGCCTTTTGTTAGCGAGCGTTGTACATTACTGTGATTCATGTCGATTTTTGGAAATTTCCAACTGGATTCGGCTGTTTCGCAACACAAAAAGCCAAAAATTTTTCCGCGAGCAAAGTTAATTTGGCAATAGTTGCGTTTTTCCAAATGCAAATTCGTTCATTTTTGTCCATTTCTGAACATTCGACTGCTAATTGTCTAAAAATGAACAGTTTTTGATAAGCAATGAACATTGCAACCCGGGTGGAAGTCGAGATCGGATGAATGATTCAGAACAATTTCCTGTGCTACCGTGAATATGCTGTAGACCGTCGGAATCTGCCGAAAGTTCATGCGGCCTCTGTCACGCGAGCATGGTTTCGTTGCTACTAATCAAGGTGTAGAGACTCTGTCGAAAATCTGCCCGGAATTCGGCGCAGCAGAGCGTATTTCACTCTGTCAGAGAGGGCAGCTTGTGGGAAAAAGCCTGGCGTTAACGTATAAAGTCGTCAATGATCGCGGCATGCAGTCTGACGTGCAGGCACGACGTTGGCTTACTCCGCCTAGGTCAGCAATCTGACAGGCGGCGACGGTATAATCCTACGAACTTAGGACGACTCCTAAACCGTTTGACGAAAAAAAGCCGCGATCGCGCGCGGCTTTTTTGTCACACAGACAAACTGTATTAGAAGTTGCCTTTGAACTGCATGCCCCACAGACGCGGCTCGTTGGTGAAGCCGGTCAGGTTGTTGAAGTCGATGCCGCCGACAATGCGCTCGGTGCCGGTGATGTTGCGGCCGTACGCGGCCACTTCATACTTGCCGCTGTCCCAGGTGTAGCCGACGCGCAGGCCGCCTTCCACCAGCGGCTTGCCGGTGAATTCCTTCGCTTCGTACAGGAAGAAATTGATCTTGCTGCGGTAGGCCCAGTCGGTGAACACGAACAGTTGGCCTTCGCCCAGCTCCATCGAGTAACGCGCGGTGGCGTTGAGGATCCATTTCGGCGCCTGCGGCAACGGGTTGCCGTCGATGACGACGCGGCCGGCGGCGTTGAGCGGATCGGTAATGGTGCACTGCGCGCACTTGTTGACCGAAATGCTGCCATCGCGGATTTCAGTGAAGTTGTAGCTGCCGCCCGCCGACACCTTGAAGTTGGTGGTGACGAAACCTTCAAAGTCCAGCTCGGCGCCACGGCCGTTGGTCTTGGCCGCATTGATCAGGCGGTTGACGTTCGAGTTGCCGCCGACTACGGTCAGCTGCTGGTTCTTGACCTGGTAGTCGTACACGCTCAAGGCCACGCGCGCGCGGCGGTTCCACAGGTCGGCTTTCACGCCCGCTTCCACCGAGGTGATGGTTTCGGCGTCGGCCACGGTGATCGGTACCGCAGCCGAGGCCGCCGCGATACTCGGCGCACGGAAGCCGGTCGCCACGCGGGCGTACACGTTGACATCCTTGTTCAGCTTGTAGGTGCCGCTCAGGTCCCAGTTGGCCTTGTTGCTGCTCTCGCCCACCGAACCAGGGCCGATCTGCGCCACGTTCCACGCCGTGACGGTGTTGAAATCCTTCTTGTCGCTGGTGTAGCGCAAGCCGCCGCGCACGTTGAAGGCATCGCTGACCACGTAGTTGAGCGAGCCGAACGCCGCCCAGGCGGTGTTCTTCTGGTGGCTTACCAGGCGCGAGGTTTGCGCGCCGCTGGTGCTGTTGTAGTTGTCGGTCGAGCCAGTGGCGTCTTCGTTGAAGTAGTACAGGCCGGCCTGCCAGTTCATCGGGCCGCTGTTCTTCGATTCGACGCGCACTTCCTGGCTGTATTGCTTGACGTCGCCGATGCCGCCGGCGGTTTCTACCTGGAACGGGATCACGCCCGGGCCGCTCGGCACGCCGCCGTCGATGTCGCCGCGGCTCAGGTAGTGGTCCACGCCTTCGTAGCCGGTGATCGAGTACAGCTTGACCGCACCCAGGTCCCACGACAGGCGCACGTTGGCGCCGTTGGTGCGCAGGGCCTGGAAGTTCAGGCCGTTGTTGGCGATCTTGTCGGCGTCAAAACCGTCGACCAGTTCGTTCGTGCCTTTTTTGATGATATTCGCGCGGAACAAACGCGAGCTGCCCGTGGTCGAACGCTGGTGCACATTGAACAGGGCATTGAAGGTCGTGTTCGGCTTGTACAGCACTTGCAGGCGTTCGGCGTGCTCGTTGTAGCCTTCGAGCGCGTCTTCCTGGCCGGTAAAGGTGTTGTCGACGAAGCCGTCGCGGTGCTGGCGCAGGGTCGAGAAGCGCGCCGCCCATTCTTTACTCAGCGGAATATTCACGGCGCCGTCGACATTGACCGTGTTGTGGGTCGCAACGGAAGCGTTGTAGTAGCCGCCGAAGCTGTCGAGCTTCGGTTTTTCGGATTCGAACTTGACCACGCCAGCCGGGGTGTTGCGGCCGAACAGGGTGCCCTGCGGGCCGCGCAATACTTCCACGCCGGCCAGGTCGAAAATCGGGTAGCCCTTCAGGATCGGGTTCTCTTGCACCACGTCGTCGTAGATCAGCGAAACCGGTTGCGAGGCGAAGGTGTTGAAGTCGGTGTTACCGTAGCCGCGGATGTAAAAGCGCGGGAAGGTGCGGCCGTTCGACGATTCCACGTTCAGGCTCGGCACTTTGCCGGCCAGCACGCGAATGTCCTGTCCACCAGAAACGAGCACGTCGAGCTTTTCATCCTTGAGCAGGGTGACGGAGACCGGCACTTCCTTGATGTTCTCGGTACGGCGCTGCGCGGTCACGGTGACGGTTTGCAGTTCCGGCGCGGCCTGGGCCTGGGCCATGGCCGAGGCGATCGGCAGCAGTGCCGTCAGGGCCAGCACGGCGCCGTGGGCGCCGATAACGCGCTTGTGCATCTTGGACATCTTGATCATTCGAGTTCCCTGGAAAAAGTTGATGAAGCGTACGACGAAGGTAATCCTGTCTCCTGCTTTTGCTCTTTTTCTGGACGTACTCGCATGCTGCCAAGGCGCGGCGATGGACGCCGTCGGCACCGCATCTTGTCGATGTCTGTGTTGCCGACTTTATAAAGCCGGTATTTTCTGCCATCACTGATGTGAATGGCAAGGACGTTCACGGTCCGCGTGATCTTAACGCAACATTTTTTGCAATAAACCACTGTTCGCCGGGTTCATTCTCTATCCGCGCACCAAGATTGTGCAGCGGGATCGTGGTGGCGATGCCCGGTAAATACCGGCAATCCGGCGCGCGTCGCGTGCTACCGATGCGCCGGCGCCTCCACCAGGATGGCGCGAAAATCGTTGACGTTGGTGCGCGTCGGCCCGGTGACGACCAGGTCGCCCAGCGCGTCGAAAAAGCCGTAGCCATCGTTGTCGCGCAACAGCGCCGCCGCATCGACGCCGGCCAGCGCGGCGCGCGCCAGCGAATCGGGAGCGAGCAGCGCGCCGGCGTTGTTCTCGCTGCCGTCGATGCCGTCGGTATCGCAGGCAATCGCATGCACGCCGGCCATGCCCTTGAGCGCGACGGCCAGCGCCAGCAGGAATTCGGCGTTGCGCCCGCCGCGCCCCTGACCGCGCACGGTGACGGTAGTTTCGCCGCCCGACAAAATCACGCACGGCGCGGCCAGCGGCTGCCCGTAGCCCGCTACCTGCCGCGCAATGCCGGCGTGGACAATCGCCACTTCGCGCGCCTCGCCCTCCATGCACCCGCTCAGGATCAGCGGCGTGTAGCCTGCCGTGCGCGCCGCCTCGGCGGCGGCATCGAGCGCCTGCTGGGCGCTGGCGATGACCACCGCCCGGTTGCCGCGCAGGCGCACATCATCCAACGCCGGTGCGGCCAGCGTGGCATCGTCCAGCACCGCGCGCACCGCCGGCGGCACCGCGATGCCGTACTTTGCGAGCAGCGCCAGCGCATCGGCCGCGCAACTGCCATCGGGGATGGTCGGCCCGGACGCCACCACCGCCGGATCGTCGCCCGGCACATCCGACACCACCAGCGTAATCACTCGCGCCGGATGGCAGGCCAGCGCCAGGCGAGCGCCCTTGATCGCGGACAGATGCCGGCGTACGCAATTGATCTCGCCGATCGGCGCGCCGCTGGCCAGCAGGCGGCGCGTCAGTTCGCGTTTGTCGTCCAGCGTGATGCCGGGCGCCGGCAGCGACAGCAGCGCCGAACCGCCGCCCGACATCAGGCATAGCACCAGGTCGTCCTCGTTCAGGCCGCGCACCAGCGCCAGCATGCGCTGCGCCGCCGTGGTGCTGGCCTGGTCCGGCACCGGATGGCCCGCTTCGATCACCTCGATCTGGCGGGTCGGCGCGCCATGGCCGTAGCGCGTGACCACCAGGCCATTGATCTCGCCCTCCCAGTGCTGCTCCACCGCCTGCGCCATGCGCGCGGCCGCCTTGCCGGCGCCGATGACGATGGTGCGTCCTTTGGGCGGCTCGGGCAGGTGCCGCGCCAGCACCGCCAGCGGGTCGACTGCGGCCAGCGCACTGTGGAACATATGCATAAGTAGAGCGTGCGGCGCGCTTGCTGGGTTCATCCCGGTCCTCGGTAAAATGGGTCGTAGCGCCAGCGCAAAAGAGCTATCCTTTTTCGCGCCGGCCGGCCTATGATACTGACACAAAAATACCCTCCAGGAGCGTTCGTGCCTTCCCAAAAAATCCCCGCCATCCTCACCGCGCTGATGATCGCCATGACCAGTACCCTCCCCGCCTTTGCCGCCGACAGCGCGGCGCCGCCCGTCGCCGCCAAGGCCGCGTGGCAGGAAACGCGCCACGGCGAGGTCGTCACCGACGACTACCGCTGGCTGCAAATGAAGGAAGACCCCAAGGTCATCGCCTATCTTGACGCCGAAAACGCCTACACCGAAGCGATGACGGCCACGATCGCGCCACTGGCCGACAAGCTGTTCGCCGAAATCAAGGGCCGCATGCAGGAAGTGGACCTGTCGGTCCCGGCGCGCACCGGAAAATACTACTACTACACGCGCTTCGAAGCGGGCAAGCAGTACCCGATCAACTGCCGCCGCCTGGCCGGCGCCAACCTCGCCTACGACGACAAGGCGCCTGAAGAAATCCTGCTGAACCAGAACGAGATGGCCGAAGGCCAGAAGTTCTTCGCCGTCGCCGGCACCTTTGTCAGCCCCGACGACGCGCTGATGGTATACCTGACCGACACCACGGGCTTTCGCCAGTACGCGCTGCACGTCAAGGACCTCAAGACCGGCAAGCTGCTGCCCGACAGCGCGCAGCGCGTCACTTCGGTAGCCTGGGCGGCGGACAACAAGACCGTCTTCTTCGTGCAGGAAGACGCCACCACCAAACGCTCCGACCGGGTGTTCCGCATGACGCTCGGCAGCGCGCCGGTCGAGGTGTATCACGAGCCTGTGGAGCAGTTCAGCGTGCAGGTCGAAGCCTCGCGCGACGGCAAATTCATCATGCTCGACATGAATGCGACCGACACCAGCGAAACGCGCATGCTGGCGGCCGACAAGCCGCAGGGCGCATTCCGCCCGGTGCTGGGACGCGAAAAAGGCCATCGCTACGGCATCGAACACCGCAACGGCGAGTTGTTCATCACGACCAACAAGGATGCGAAAAACTTCCGCCTGGTGCGCGCGCCCCTGGCCACGCCCGGTCCCAGGTTCTGGAAAGAGCTGGTCAGGCACGACAAGGCGGTGATGGTGCGCGAAGTCGACGCCTTCCGCGACTTCCTGGTGGTGATGGAAAAATCGAATGCGCTCAACCGCGCGCGCATCTACAACTTCAAGAACAAATCGTGGAAGACGGTGCAGTTCGACGATCCGGTCTACATGGCCACGCGCACGCGCACGCCCGCCTACGACGCCACCAGCTACCGCATGGCCTACCAGTCGCCGGTGACGCCGCCGACGGTGCTCGATGTGGACATGGCCAGCGGCGCGCGCACGGTCCTCAAGCGGGTCGAGGTGGTGGGCGGCTACGATGCCAGCCGTTTTGAGAGCCGCCGCCTGTGGGTCACCGCGCGCGACGGCGCCAAAGTGCCGCTGTCGGCGGTCTACAAGAAAGGCGTGAAATTCGACGGCAGCGCGCCGATGCTGCTCACGTCTTACGGTTCGTACGGGATTCCGACGGAAGCGAATTTTTCGCTCGGGCGTCTGAGCCTGCTCGAACGCGGCGTGATCGTGGTGCAGGCGCACATCCGCGGCGGCACCGACATGGGCCAGGCCTGGCACGATGACGGCATGCTGATGAAAAAGAAGAACACCTTCAACGACTTCATCGACGCCGCCGACTTCCTGGTCAAGGAAAAATGGACCAGCCCGAGCCACCTGATCATCCAGGGCGGCAGCGCCGGCGGCCTGCTGATGGGCGCCGTGGCCAACATGCGCCCGGAGCTGTTCCGCGGCGTGCATGCGGCCGTGCCGTTCGTCGACGTGATGAACACCATGATGGACGCCACCCTGCCCCTGACCACCGGCGAGTATCTGGAATGGGGCAACCCGACCGAAAAAGCGGCCTACGACTACATGCGCAGCTATTCGCCGTACGATAACATCGAGCGCAAGGCCTATCCGGCCATGCTGGTGACCACGGGCCTGAACGACAGCCAGGTGATGTACTGGGAGCCGGCCAAGTACGTCGCCAAGCTGCGCGCGCACAAGACCGACAGCAATGACCTGCTGCTCAAGACGAACATGGGCGCCGGCCACGGTGGCGCGTCCGGGCGTTACAACGCGGTCAAGGAAAGCGCCTTCAACATGGCGTGGATGCTGTCGCAGTGGGGCATCAAGGAGTAAGCGGCCGGCCGGCGATGGGAACGGAAGCGGGGGTAAAAGCGGGGAATTTTGCGGGAATTTTCACTTTTTTCGCAAAAACCCTTGCGCACTTTCCGATCTCTGGCTATGATTCGTGCCTCTTCAGACGTGGTGACAAACGTCGGATGCAGTCTCTGAGGTAAGCGAAGTTTTCGGGTGCTTAGCTCAGTTGGTAGAGCAGCGCCCTTACAAGGCGCGGGTCGGGAGTTCGAGCCTCTCAGCACCCACCACCATCAGAGACGGTGCATCATGATCAGCAGTACCGATCAGAGTAACACGGAGTGGTAGTTCAGTTGGTTAGAATACCGGCCTGTCACGTCGGGGGTCGCGGGTTCGAGTCCCGTCCGCTCCGCCAGCATCAAGAAAGGGCCCGATTCGTCGGGCCCTTTTTCTATTCCCCTTTTTGTTTTGTCTCTCTGTCCCCGGAACCGCCTTGGCCCACGCCTACGTCACGTTTCGCCGCCGCCTCGCCATCCACGCGTTCCGGCGCTTTGGCGCCAGCCTGAAAAGCTCGGCCGAGATCATGCTGCTGGTGTTCGCCCAGGTGGTCATCGGCCTGTTCGCGCTGGTCGCCCTGCCCCCCATGTACGCCGCCTCGCAAGCACCCCTGCACGCCATCGGCCTGCTCACCGCGCACGGCCTGGCGATGGCGCTGCCGGCGCTCCTGCTGCGCAAGCGCGTGCTGCCGCTCGACGTGGTGTACTGGCTGCGCCGCCTGCCGGTGCCGCCGTCCACCCGACTGGCGGCCGATGCGCTGGTGGCGGCCATGATGGTCGGGCCGCTGGCGCTGCTGTACGCGGTCTCGGCGACGGTCTGGGTGGTCCAGCGGCCCGACTGGCTGCTGCCCGTGCGCGGCGTGCTTGGCACGCTGTTCTCGCTGCTGCTCACCTACGCCTGCACCATCGCCATGCTGTCGCTGCGCATGCGCCGCGCCCCGGCCAGTGCGCGCTGGCAGCGCCGCCTGGCGCCGCCGCCGGTGCGCTATGCGGCGCATCAATGGCGCTGGCGCGTGCTGATGCTGTGGCATCGCCTGTTCTGGCTGCCCTTCTGGCGCAACGAGAACATGGTGGGGCGCCAGCAAAGCCTGATGCTGGCGGCGGCCGTGGGCGCGGCGCTGCCATGGATGCAGGCGCCGCCCGGCGTCGCGCGCGCGGTGCTGGCGCTGGTCACCAGCGCGCTGATGGTGCTGCTCACCGACCGGGGCGACAAGGCCGTGCGCGAGCAGATTGCCGCGCTGCGCCCTGTCATGGCGGCCTGGCCGCTGCACGCGCGTTCAGTGCAACTGGCGGCGCGCGCGTTTGCGCTGCTGCCCGCGCTGCTGGTGCTGGCGATCGTGTTCGGCGGTGGCCTGGTGCATGGTCTGTGGGCGCGTCCGGCCGGGCGCGCGTATCTGGTCCTGGGATGCGTGGCGCAGGTGCTGCTGGTGGCAATTCCGCGCTTTACGCCGCGCGCGCGGGTGGGCCTGGTGGTAGTGCAGATTCTGGTATTGACGGCGGTGGGGAGCGAACTATGGCAGTAGAACAGAAGGACGGTCCGGTGCTGCATATCCGGGGCTTGCATTTTCATTTCGATACGCGCCCGGTGTTCGTCGATTTTGAGGCGGACATCGACGCCGGCATCACCTGGCTGCGCGGCGCCAACGGCATGGGTAAGACCACCTTGCTCAAGCTGGCGGCCGGCGCGCTCACGCCCAATCGCGGCTCGATCGCGTTAGGCGGCGTCGATTGCGCGGCGCAGCCGCTGGCCTACCGGCTGGCGGCGTTTTACTGCGGCGGCGACCTGCCCGATTTACCATGGCTGACGGTGCAGGAATTGCTCTACCTGCACCTGGCGCTGTATCCGGACGCCGAGGCGCGCCTGGTCGAACGCCAGCTCGAGGCTTTCGGGGTAACCGGAACCCTGGGGCAGGCGCTGTCGACCCTGTCGCTGGGGCAGCACAAGAAGGTGCAGTTGTCGCTGGCCCTGGCGCTGCCGGTGCGTTTGCTGCTGCTCGACGAGCCATTCAACGGGCTCGATGCGGCCGCCGTGGAATACCTGCGCGGGCAGCTGGAGAAACTGGGGGCAAGACGGGATGTGTGCGTGCTGCTGACCAGTCACCTGGAGCCGCTGGTGACGGTCAGGCGCATGCTGGACCTGGATCGCTGACGCCAGCTTACGCGCACTGCCTGGCCACCTGCCCCACCGCCTGCCCCGCCTCGACGCGGTTGCGTCCCGCGCTCTTGGCCGCGTACAGCGCGTGATCGGCGCGCGCCAGCGCGGCGTTGATATGCTCGCCCGGCTCGACCGCCACCACGCCGATACTGACCGTCATCGCATACGCATCTTCCAGGCCGGGCAGGCGCGCGCCCTGCACCGCCAGGCGCAGGCGTTCGGCGGCATGCAAGGCGCCCGCCAGGCCGGTCCCCGGCATCACCAGCGCGAATTCCTCACCGCCGAGCCGGCCCATGATGTCATGCTCGCGCAGGCTGGCCTGCGCCGTGGCGCTGAACACGCACAGCGCCTGGTCGCCGGAGGCGTGGCCGAAGCGGTCGTTCAGGCTCTTGAAGTGATCCAGGTCGAGCATCATCAGCGACACCGGGCTGCGCAGGCGCGCGGCGAGCAGGCGCGCGCTGTCGGTGCGCTCGAAAAACGCGCGCCGGTTGACCAGCCCCGTGAGGCTGTCGATGGTCGCCAGCAGCGCCATGGCGCGGTCATCCTTCTCCTTGCACAGCAGCAGAAAGCCGAAGCCGTTCACGATCATCAGGAGGTAGCCGGCGAGGTAGGCGACGCTTTGCACCACGCCCGGCGCACCGCTGACCACGCCCAGGCTGGTGTGGCTGAAGCAGGCGCGCAGCGCCATCGCTGTCGCGAACACCAGGTTGTTCACGCCGATGATGCGCTGCAGGGCCGACGCCGGGCGCCCGGGACGCAGCAGCGCGGCCGCCATGGCGCCGCTGAACAGGGCGATCATCAGCGACAGCATCACGCCCATGTCGCGCGCGCTGGCGCCGGCCAGCGGCGCTGCGTAATACAGCAGCAGGCACAGCGCGGTCAGCGGATAGAGCATGCGGCGCCAGCGCTGGTAGCCGAAAAACGCGCAGTACGCGGCCGCTTCGAGCGTGATGCCCAGCACCAGCACCGAGGCCGTGGCAACGCTCATCCACAGCGGCACGCCGGCGCTCTGGAGGTAGGCCAGCAGACTGGCGATGCCCTGCACCAGCTTGGCCCATTTTCACATGCGCATGGCCGGATTGACAGCGCCGGAACGCGCATAACCCGCCATCAGCATGGCGAAGGCAATATTGCCCACGGCCAGTACCAACATGAAGGTCTTGATATCGATCACTGCGCATTCCTAGTGGATAAAACACGGCCGCTCCACGACGCAGGCAATTGGCCGGGCGCCGGGATGCAGGTTGAATAATTAAATGTTAATGAGTGTTACCTTGCGGCATCATAATACACGACTTATCGACTTCGTACTTACTGTGGCAAAATTATGCTAAACGTGCCGACGTGCCGCACACGGCAGTTGCATGGCGCATAATCGAGCTCGTGCGTGAAATTCCCCCTCTGGAGTTACTTTGATCTTTGGTTTTTTGAAATCGCCGCCGCTGTCGCCCCGCCTGCACCGCCTCAAGAGTTCGGTCCTGTTCAATTCACTGACCCCGCTCGAGCTGAAAATTGTCGATGGCCTGATGCACGAGCGCCGCTACCTGCTCGACGAAATCGTGTTCGACCAGGGCGAGGAAGGCCAGGCCCTGTACCTGGTCACATCGGGCAAGGTGGCCATCAGCCGCGCCCAGGGCAGCGCTTTCATGGTGGTGTCCGAACTCGGTCCGGGCAGCGTGTTCGGCGACATGGCGCTGCTGGACGATTCGCCGCGCACCGCGCAGGCGCGCGCGATGGAAAACTGCGAGCTGGCGGTGTTCTTCCGCGCCGATTTCCTGGGCTTGATGGAAACCGACGCCGTGATCGGCTATAAAATTTCGCTGACCCTGGCGCGCCTGGTCGGCCAGCGCCTGCGCGACTGGATGGGCGGCAGCCCGCAGGTGGAAGCCTTATGACGTCGCGCGAGCGCGCCGGGCCCGTGGTCTGGTGCGGCATCATCGCCGTTACCTGCCTGCTCCTGATCCTGCTCGAGCACATGCTGTGGCTGGCCATTCCGTTCATCTTCGGCACCGTCCTTTACTACATCCTGCTCGCCCCGATGCAGCGCCTGATCCGCGCCGGCGTCGGCCAGGACCTGGCGGCGCTGACCGTCGGCGGTGGCTTCGTGGCAGCCATCTCGCTGGTGCTGGTGCTGGTGTTTTCGTACGTAGCCGTGCCGGAAGAATCGTGGCAGGCGCTGCTCGGGCATTACCTGGAAGGCGGCGTGACCTTCGTGCGCAACACCATGCAGCTGCTCGAGCAAAAATTCCCGGTGCTCGAACAGATGAAGCTCACGCGCGTGGTGAACCGGCGCTTCAAGTCCTTCACCGACAACTTCGCGCAGCAGCACCTGGCCGGGCTGCTGGTGGCGATCGCCGGCTGGCTGCCATCGCTGCTGCTGGCGCCCTTCCTGACCTTCTTCTTCCTGCGCGACGGCGCCAGCTTCAAGCGCTTCCTGGCGCGCGCGGTGCCGAATGCGTTTTTCGAAAAGACCCTGTTCCTGCTGCACGAAGTCGACCAGACCGCGCGCCGCTATTTCCAGGGCCTGATCAAGCTGACCGTGATCGACACCATCATGCTGGCGCTCGGGCTGTGGCTGATCGGCGTATCCTCGCCGCTGGCGCTGGCGCTGATCTCGGCGATCCTGGCCTGGGTGCCCTTCGTCGGCTCCGTGGTCGGTTGTATTTTAGTGGTGGTGGTGGCCGCGACCGACGCCCCGAGTAATCCGGTGATCGGCTACGGCGCCATCGGCGTGTTCGTGGCGGTGCGCCTGCTCGACGACTTCATCTTCATGCCGCTCACCCTCGGGCGCAGCCTGCAGATCCATCCGCTCATGACGGTGCTGATGATCTTCGTGGGCGGCTCGCTGGCCGGCGTCGCCGGGCTGATGCTGGTGCTGCCGATCCTCGGCGTGGTAATGGTGGTGGGCGAAACGCTCGGCTGCCTGGTGACCAATGCGCGCCTGCGCGCGCGTCACCGCAACGCCATGGCGCTGCGGGTCAGGCAGGCCAGCGTGGGGCTGGCTAAGTAGGCTCGGTAGCGGCGGCCGGCGCGCGCGACTGGGCCACCAGCAAGGCGTCGAATTGCTCGGCCGGCAGCGGGCGCGCGAACAGGTAGCCCTGGCCGTAGTCGCAGCCGGCCGCCAGCAGCAGGTCGCGCTGTTCATGCGTCTCCACCCCTTCGGCGATCACGCGCAGGCCCAGCTTGTGGGCCATGACGATGATCGCTTCCGACAGCGCCATGTCGCTCGATTCGGGCGCCAGGTTGCGCGTGAAGGAGCGGTCGATCTTCAGGTAGTCGATGTCGAATTTTTTCAGGTACGACAGCGACGAATAACCGGTGCCGAAATCGTCCAGCGCCACCTGGATGCCGGCGTCGCGCAGTTGCAGCAGCTTGTCGGTCACGCCGCTGCTGGCGTCGAGCAGCAAGCCTTCGGTAATCTCCACCACCACCGCCTGGCCCGACAAACCGAGTTCGCGCAGGTGCGCCAGCCAGCCTTCGTAGCCCTTGCCTTCGCGCTGGAATTCGAGCGGCGACTGGTTCACGCTGACCTGGAACTCGGGATGGTGCTCGCGCCGCCAGCGGCTGGCCCAGCGCGCCGATTCCTTGAACACCCACTCCCCGATATCGATAATCAGCCCGCTCGACTCGGCCAGCGGAATGAATTCCAGGGGGCTCACCAGCCCGCGCTGCGGATGCTCCCAGCGGATCAGCGCTTCGGCCTTGTGGATCTTGCCGGTGCGCAGATGCACGATCGGCTGGAAGTACACGCGGAACTGGCCGCCCTTGAGGGCGCTGCGCAAGTCGTTGGTCATGCGCATGCGGTTGATCGCCGCCACCTGCAGCGCCGGCGTGAAGTAGCTGAAGCGGTTGCGGCCCGCGTTCTTGGCCGCGTACATGGCCTGGTCGGCATGCTTGAGCAGGTCGTCGATGTCGCGCGCGTCGTCCGGATACAGGGTGATGCCGACGCTGGCCGAAATATAGGCCTGCTCCTGGCCGAGCGCGAACGGCGCCTGCAGCACGTCGAGGATCTTTTGCGCGATCGCGCCCACGCTGCCGGTCTCACCCAGCTGCGGCAGGATCACGGTGAACTCGTCGCCGCCCAGTCGCGCCACCGTATCCGAATCGCGCACGCAGGCGCTGATGCGGCGCGCGGCGTCAATCAGCAGCACGTCGCCCTGCTGGTGGCCGAGCGTGTCGTTGACTTCCTTGAACTGATCGAGATCGATGAACAGGATCGCCACGCGCGTGCCGTCGCGCCGGCAGCGCAGGATGTCGTGTTCGAGGCGGTCGTGGAACATGCGCCGGTTGGGCAGGCGCGTGAGCGGGTCGAAATTGGCTTGCTGCCAGATCAGCGCTTCCGAGGTTTTTTTCTCGGTCACGTCTTCGATCATGCACAGGTGGTGCGCGCTCGCATCTGCCTGGGCATCGATGGCGGCGATCGACATGTCGACCCAGACCACGCTGCCGTCGGGACGCAGCAGGCGGCGCGCGCTCTTGAAGCTGGCGATGGCGCCGGCGCCCAGCTGCGCCATGCGCGCCGCTTCGCCGGCCACGTCGTCGGGGTGGGTGATATCGTCGCAGCGGCCGCGCTTGAGTTCTTCCGACGAGCGCCCGGTGATCTGGGCGAAGCGCGGGTTGATGTCCTTGAACTGGCCGCTGGCCGAATCGATCAGGGCGATGCCCATCGGCGCTTCTTCGAACATGGTGCGAAAACGCAGTTCGCCCTGACGGATGCTTTCTTCGGCGCGGCGCCGTTCGCGCGCCAGCAGCGACACGTGCACGATGGCCCCGCCGACCAGCAACAGGCCGGCCGCCAGCAGCGAGCGGTACAGCCAGGTCAGGGAACTGGCCGCCGGGTCGCTGCTGTACATGAAGCCGTCGAAGGCCGCGCCGCGTGGAAGCATGCCCAGGTCGGCGTAGATATCGGCGATGTGACGCCAGCGGTCCGGGTTCATGTAGCCGATTTCGACCAGGATCGGCTGCACCAGCGGCTCCATCTGGCGCGCCTCGAACAGCAGGTGCCGGCGGTCGTGGCGACGGGAGTATTTGGACAGGATCAGGTCGGCGATTTCTTCCTGGTTCGCCATGGCATAGGCCCAGCCCTTCATGCTGGCCGCGCGGAAGGCGCGCACCCGCTCCGGGTGGGCGGCGATCTGGCGCTCGTTGGTGAACAGGTTGTCGCCGTAGAAATCGATGCCGGCCTCGCGCGGGCTGTGCACGTCGTAGGCGAAGCTGAGCCGGTCCAGGTAATCGGGCTCGTTGGTGATGTAGGCCGAGTAGGCGTCGACCTTTCCCTTGACCAGGTCGTCCGGATTGAAGCTGTGCTCGACGCGCACCAGGCTCTTGAGGGAAACGCCTTCCTTGTTCAGGTAGGCGATCAGTTCGTCGGCCTGGGTGAGTTCGTCGGTCAGCGAGCCGATCATCACGCGCTTGCCCTTGAGGTCGCGGATATCGGGCTGCGTACTGCCTTTTCGCACCAGCAGCACGTAGGGGGAATGCTGGAACACCACGCCCAGCACCACCAGGGGTTTGCCGGCCAGGCGCGCCAGCAGCAGGCTGCTGCTGCCGACGCCGAACTCGGCCTTGCCGGCGCTGACGTTGCGTTCGGGTTCGTTGCCGTCGGTGCCTTCGGCGATCACCACGTCGAGGCCGGCGTCGCGGTAATAGCCTTTTTCGAGGGCGGCGTAATAGCCGGCGAACTGGAACTGGTGAGTGTGCTTGAGCTGGAGCGTGACCTTCTCAGCGGCATGCGCGGGCGTGCCGACGCACAGGGCGAGCGCCAGGGCGAAAGCCGTCGGCGCGCGGCGGGCCAGGGAGAGTCGGATCATCAGTCGGTCACACGGTCAGGTGTGCACTAAAGCAACGTATGGATACGATTGTACTGACCTTCGCGATAGTGACAGTGGAAAATGCGAAGTGTGTGCGTGGCACAACAAGTGGTGTTGCAAAAGCGGTGCAGCGTCGTCCCCGCGAAGGCGCTATGCTATGCCCACATTTTTGCAAGTTTCCAGCCGTGCACCATGCTGTCGAAGCGCTGTAGCCCATGCAGCATGGTGATCGGTCCCGGTTTTGCTTCGCTGGCATAGCCGGTCCATCCTCC
>NZ_VVIW01000019.1 GCF_011682045.1 Massilia aquatica
ACCGGCTATGCCAGCGAAGCAAAACCGGGACCGATCACCATGCTGCATGGGCTACAGCGCTTCGACAGCATGGTGCACGGCTGGAAACTTGCAAAAATGTGGGCATAGCATAGCGCCTGCGCGGGGGAGACGGATTGTCGGTCAACGGTATTGTTCACCCGTGACGGGAGCGGCAGGCAAAAAAAATGCGCATCCGGAAATTCCGGACGCGCAAACAGGGGGTAGTCAATAAACCAGGCCGACCGGGTCGCGCCTGTTCTATTGCGGCACATTGTACATACATCGCGGCTGCCGCCACTTACATTTTTTGTATTGTTGTATCCGCGCTAATCTTCCAGCGCCGTCGCCTGGCTTTCCAGCGGAATCATCATCGCCAGCGTGGTCCCGCCGCCCGGCCGGCTGTCGATCACCATCTGCCCGCCGAACACATCGACCCGTTCGCGGATCCCGCGCAGGCCGAACGAGGCCACCTTGGCCGCGTCGCCCGGCCCCATGCCGACCCCGTTGTCGACAATGGTGATGGTCAGGTATTCCATGCCGATATCGAGCCCCACCTCGACCCGGGTGGCCTTGGCGTGCCGCAAAATGTTGAGCAGGCACTCCTGGATGATGCGGAAAATGACATCGGTGCGGTGACTGTCCGGCAGCGGGCCGTCGCCTTCGGCCACCGTCAGCGAGGTGGCGATGCCGCTGCGCTTTTCGAATTGCTGCACCAGCCACTCGGCCGCCGCCGGCAAGCCCAGGTCCAGGGTGCTCGGATGCAGGTCGTTCATGATCGCGCGCACCGAGCGGATGGTCAGGTCGATGGTGTCGAGCACGTCGCCCACCTTGCGCTGGAGCAGCGGATGGCGCAGGCCTGCGCGCGCGTACAGCATTTCGACGTCGATCTTGAGCGCCATCAGGTTCTGCCCCAGCTCGTCGTGGATGCCCTTGGCGATGCGCTTGCGCTCTTCTTCCTTGATCGTTTCCAGATGAGAACTGAGCTGGCGCAGCTCGCGGAACGATTCGGCCAGCGCGTGCTCGGCCATCTGGCGCTCGGCCACTTCGATGCGCAGCTGGGCGTTGCTGCGCTCCAGCTCGGCAGTGCGCATGCGGATGCGCACTTCCAGGCCGATCTGCACCGCCGCCAGTTCCAGCTCGGCCGCCTTGCGTCCGCTGATGTCGGTCAGCATCAGCAGGGTACCCTCGGCTACGCCGTCGTCGCCCAGCATCGGGCGCCCGCTCACGATGGCCCAGCCGATCGTGCCGTCCACCCGGCGGTACGACAGGTCGTGGGTGCAGCCGACATGGGCGGCGTCGGCGCTGGTCATTTCGGCCAGGTCGCGGTGCGGATTGTCGCCCAGGAAGTCGTGGATCGGGCGCCCCAGCAGGATGCCGGGGGTGGCGCCGAACATCTGGGCCAGGCGCGCGTTGGCGAAGGTGGTGCGGGCCGCGCAGTCGAGCGTCCAGACGCCTTCGTGGGCGGTGTCGATGAAGTGCCGGTAGCGGCTCTGGGCACTGTTGCGCGCCATGGCCAGGGCGCGGATGCGCAGGCTGGCCACCAGCGCGGCGCCGGCCAGCGCAATGATGAGGGAGAGCAGCCAGCGCGGCACCGCGTGGGCGTCGCCCAGCGCGATCAGCGCCACCAGGAACGCCAGCACCAGGACGATGGCGGCTACGGTCAGGCAAAGCGACTCCACGCTCCACGTTTTCATGCGCACACCCCTCGTGTTTCAGACAGGTTGTTGGTCAGTTCATTCTATGCCAACTTTTTGGAAACAGTGCAATGTGTACAGGACAACGAATCCGGCGTATGCCCATCGCATGGGGGTGTTGGAAATTCGACGCATGTGGGTTGTTGTTGCTCAGGGAACACTTTGCTGCCACACTCGGTGGACCACAACCACAATGCCAGGGTCCCATGCCGATTCATCCGTTTTACCTCGCCCTGTTGCTCGCTGCCGCGCATGGTGGCGCTGTCGCCCAGGTGACCAAATGCACCGATGCAAGCGGTCGTACCACGTACCAGAGCACCCCCTGCGCCGCAGCCCAGGGCGCCCGCGAGCAGAAAATGGCCACGCCTGCGCAGAAGTCCGGCAGTGCGCCAGCCCCGGCAGCGCCGGCGCCACCGGCCGAGATGGATGCCTTTAACGACAGGATGCGCGTGCGGATGTGCGAAGTACACCGCATCTCGCTCAAGCGCTTGAAGGAGTCCGACACCATGCTGGTGCCGAACGGAAGTGGCAATGGGATTGTGAAGGCGGACCCGGCGCGCCGGGCAAGCGAAATCGCCCAGGCCGAGAAAAGAGTCGCAGACACCTGCAAATGACAGGCGGCGCCGCGTGCAGGCGCGCCGCCCGGTAGCGCTTAACCCGTGTTGCGCAGGCCGGCCGCCACGCCGTTGATCGACAGGTGGATGCCGCGGTGGACCCGCTCGTCGACCTTGCCCGGTTCGCCCGACAGCGCGCGGTGGCGGTGGATCAGCTCGACCTGCAAGTGGTTCAGCGGATCGAGGTAGGCGAAGCGGTTCTGGATCGAGCGCGCCAGCAGCGGATTGCCGGCCAGGCGTTCGTGCGCGCCGGTGATCATTTCCAGGCAGCGCAGGGTGGTGCCGTGTTCCGCTGCAATGCGCTTGAAGATGCGCTCGCGCAGTTCCACGTCGGCCACCAGTCCGGCGTAGCGCGAGGCGATCGCCAGGTCGGTCTTGGCCAGCACCATGTCCATGTTCGAGAGCAGGGTGGCGAAGAACGGCCACTCCTTGAACATGGCTTGCAGGGTCGCGATTTTTTCGTCGCGCTTGCCTTCCTCGACCCACTGCGTGATGGCCGAGCCGAAGCCGTACCAGCCCGGCAGCAGCAGGCGGCACTGGCCCCACGAAAAGCCCCACGGAATGGCGCGCAGGTCTTCGATGCGCTTGGTCGACTTGCGCGAGGCCGGACGCGAACCGAGATTGAGTTCGGCGATTTCGGCGATCGGCGTGGCCGAGAAAAAGTAGTCGGTGAAGCCCGGCGTTTCGTAGACCAGGTTGCGGTAAGCCTTGTAGGCGCGTTCGGACAGGTCGGCCATGATGGCTTCGAAGCCACCCAGGCGCTGGGCCTTGGCGCCTTCGGGCGCATGCGGCATCAGGCTCGCCTCAAGCGTGGCGGCGACCAGCAGTTCCAGGTTGCGGCGGCCGATTTCGGCGTTCGAAAACTTGGAGGCGATGATTTCGCCCTGTTCGGTCAGGCGGATCTGGCCATTGACGGTACCCGGCGGCTGCGCCAGGATCGCCTCGTACGACGGCCCGCCGCCGCGCCCGACCGTGCCGCCGCGGCCGTGGAACAGGCGCAGCTTGACGCCGGCATCCGCGAACACCTTGACCAGGTGGATTTCGGCCTTGTACAGCTCCCAGTTGGAGGTGAGGAAGCCGCCGTCCTTGTTCGAGTCGGAGTAGCCGAGCATGACTTCCTGCAGCTGGCCCTGGTGCGCGATCAGTTCTTTGACCAGCGGCAGCGCCATCCACTCGTGCATGATGCCGGCCGCGCGCTGCAGGTCGGGAATCGTCTCAAAAAGAGGAATGACCATGGCGTCGAGCTGCTTGTCGCGCGCGCGCAGCAGGCCCGTTTCCTTTTGCAGCAGCAGTACTTCGAGCAGGTCGGACACGGTCTCGGTGTGCGAGATGATGTAGTTGCGGATCGCGCGCTTGCCGTAGCGCTGGCGGATATCCTTGGCCGCGCGCAGGATCGCCAGTTCGGATGCGGTCTCCTCGCTCAGTTCCGCGTACGGCGAATACAGCAGGCGCGGTTGCGCCAGTTCGGCCAGCAGCAGTTGCACTTTCTGTTCTTCGGTCAGCCTGGTGTAGTCGGCTTCGACGCCGGCGCCGGCGAACAGTTCGGCCAGCACCCGTTCGTGCACATCCGAGGTCTGGCGCATGTCGAGCGAGGCCAGGTGAAAACCGAAGATGGCGGCGGCGCGCTGCAGCGTGGCCAGGCGCGGCTTGACCAGCAGCTGGCCGTGATTGGCGCGCAGCGAGTCGGCCAGCACGGCCAGGTCGGCGCAGAAGTGAAAGGCGTCAAGGTACGGCGCGGCATGGCCGACTTCCTTACGCAGGATGTTGGTCGCGCCCAGCGCACGGGCGGTGGCGGCCAGGCGCGCGTAGATGCCGATCAGGGCGCGCCGGTATGGCTCGTCGCTGCGGTGCGGCGACTGGTCGGGCGAGGCGTCAGCCAGCGCTTGCAGGGCGCCGCTGGCGCCGACCATCAGCGTCGAAATCGACAGCTCGGCGCCGAGCGCGTGCACTTCGTCGAGGTAGAAGTCGAGGATGGTGGTGGCGTGGCGCACCAGCGCCTGCTGCATGGTGCCGGCGTTGACGTTCGGGTTGCCATCGCGGTCGCCGCCGATCCAGCTGCCCATCTGGACGTAGGAGTTGTGGGTAAGCGCTGTGTCGGGACTGCCGCCATCCGGATAGTGCGCGGCGATTTCTTCTTCGATGTCGTCGTACAGGCCGGGCAGCTCGTGCAGGAAGGTGATGCGGTAGTACGACAGGGCGTTGTCGATTTCGTCGGCCACGGTCAGCTTGGAGTAGCGCAGCATGCGCGTCTGCCACAGGGTGGCGATGCGTGAGTGCAGCAGCGCCATGTTGGCCACCCGTTCGCGCGGGGTGAGCGGCAGGTCGCGTTCGGCCAGGAGGCGCGCGATGTCATGCTCGGCGTCGAGAATGCTCTTGCGCTGCACTTCGGTCGGGTGGGCCGTGAGGACCGGCGCGATCAGGGCCTCGCCGAAAAAGGTGCGCACGGTGTCGCTGGCCACGCCGGCAGCTTTCAGCTTGGACAGCGCGAAGCTCACGCTGCCCTGTTGCGGCGCCGAGCCGGCCAGCAGGTGGGCGCGGCGGCGGCGGATGTGGTGCTGGTCTTCGGCGATGTTGGCCAGGTGCGAAAAATACGAAAATGCGCGCACCACCGAAATGGTCTGCTCGCGCGAGAGCTTGTGCAGCAGGGCGGTCAGGTCTTCGCCGGCCTGGGCGTCGTCTTCGCGCCGGAAGCGCACCGCCGTCTGGCGGATGGTCTCGACGACATCGAAGACGGCTTCCCCTTCCTGGTCGCGCAGCACGTCGCCGAGCAGGCGGCCGAGCAGGCGGATATCTTCTTTCAGCGGGGCGTCCTTGTCGAGGACTGGCGGGTTTTCTTGTGCAGCGGATGAATTTACCATGTTGGACCACAGAGTTAAAGTTGGTGCAAAGGCTTCTGGCCAGGTTCTGCAAAGGGGACGCATGATAAAATTTGTGATCTTATGCATGTGCCGATGACTGCCATAACCGGTTTGAGGTTTTACGACAGTGAAAGAATCCGTTTTGAAAGCAACTGAATTGACTGGTACGCCTTCGCGTCCGCAGCAGCCCTCCAAGCTCATTATCGCTTCGCGTGAAAGCCGGCTTGCCATGTGGCAGGCCGAGCATGTTCGCGCGCAATTATCTTTATTATATCCGCAGTGCAGCATCGAGATTCTGGGAATGACCACCCGCGGCGATCAGATCCTGGACCGTACTTTATCAAAGGTCGGCGGCAAGGGTCTGTTCGTCAAGGAACTCGAGGTGGCCATGGCCGAAGGACGCGCCGACCTGGCCGTGCATTCGCTCAAGGACGTGCCGATGGACTTGCCGGAAGGCTTTGAACTGGCCGCCGTGCTGGAACGGGAAGATCCGCGCGACGCCTTCGTGTCGAACGATTTCGGCAGCCTGGACGAGCTGCCGCCGGGCGCGGTGGTGGGCACCAGCAGCCTGCGCCGCCAGTCGCTGATCGCGGCGCGCTACCCGCACCTGGTCATCAAGCCGCTGCGCGGCAATCTCGATACGCGCCTGGGCAAGCTCGATCGCGGCGATTATGCGGCCATCATCCTGGCTGCGGCCGGGCTCAAGCGCCTGGGGCTGCCGCAGCGCATCCGTTCGCTGATGGACCCGGCGCACTCGCTGCCGGCGGCCGGGCAGGGCGCGATGGCGATCGAAATTGTTTCGGGCCGCACCAACGGCATCGACCTGCGCGAGGTGCTGGCGCCCCTGAACCACGTGCCGACGGCGCAGCGGGTGGCGGCCGAGCGCAAGGTGTCGAAGGTATTCGGCGGCAGCTGCCAGATTCCCCTGGCCGCGTTCGCCACCATCGACGGCGGCGTGATGCACCTGCGCGCCATGGTGGCCACGCCGGACGGCAAGCGCAGCGCGCACGCCGAACTGCGCGGCCCGGCCGATGATCCTGAACTGCTCGGCCAGCAAGTGTCGGACCTGCTCGACACCCAGGACGCGCGCGCGATCCTGGCCGAGTGCAAGGCCGATGCCGCCGCCGCCGATGACGCCGCCGGCGCCGCCGCCGCGCCGGCAGCACCCGCCGTACCAGCCGCCGATGCCTGATCCCGTCATCATCACCCGTCCGCTGGCGCAAGCCGGCGCGCTGGCCGAGCAGGTGACGGCGCTCGGGCGCGAGGCGGTGCTGTTGCCGCTGCTGGAGATTGCGCCGCTGGACGACCAGGGCCCGCTCAAGGCGGCGCTGGCCGGCATGCACGACTGCGCCATGGTGGCCTTCGTCTCGCCCAATGCGATCGATGCGGCGTTCGCCCACATCACCGTGTGGCCGACCTGGGTCACGCTGGCGGTGCTGGGCGAGGGCAGCCGCGCGGCGCTGGAACGGCACGGCATCAACAACAACACGGCAACCATCGTCAGCCCGCGCGACCCGACCCGCAGCGACTCGGAAAACCTGCTCGAGACGCTCGACCTGGCGGCCCTGGCCGGCCAGAAAGTGCTGATCGTGCGTGGCGAAAGCGGGCGCGAGCTGATGGCCGACGGCCTGCGCGCGGCCGGCGTGATCGTCGCCACCGTGCCGGCCTACCGGCGCAGCGTGCCGCTGCTGACGGAGGCGCTGGCGCAGCAGCTGCGTACGCTTTTGCAGGGTGAGAACGACTGGATCATCACCAGTTCCGAAGCCCTGCGCGGACTGGTGGCGCTGGTGGCGCAACTGGGCGAACCGGCCCTTGTGGAAAAAATGCAACAACAGCACGTGATCGTGCCGCACGCCCGTATTGCCGAAACGGCAAGCTCGCTGGGCCTGGTGCGATTGACGCTGTGCGGATCAGGCGACGAACGTTTGCTTGCCGCGTTACAATCACGAGCATGAACGAATTGCCTACATTACCTGAACACAACGCAGCGCCCGGCGCTGCACCCCAGCCGGCTCCCGCGGACCAGTACAGTGCGCCGCAGGCGCGCGCCTCGCGTGGCGAGAGCATGGGCGAAATCCTGCAGCGTCCGATGACGGTGGTGGTGATCCTGCTGGCGCTGCTGCTGGCTGCGCACGCCTGGTCGACGCGCAGCAATCTGCTCAAATTGCGCATGGAAATGGCCAATCGCCTGCAAAAGGGCGAAGTGGTCAATACCGAAACGAGCGTGCTGGCGCGCACCGTGCAAGACCAGACCAAGGATTTGCAGGCCAAGGTGGGCCAGCTCGAAAACCGCCAGGTCGAAGCCCAGAGCCAGCAACTGGCGCTGGAACAGCTGTACCAGGATCTGTCGAAGAATCGCGATGAATGGGCGCTGGCCGAAATCGAACAGGTGCTCTCGACCGCCAGCCAGCAGTTGCAACTGGCCGGCAATGTGCAGGGCGCGCTGATCGCGCTGCAAAACGCCGACCGTTCGCTGTCGCGCTCGGACAAACCGCAATTCATCACGATCCGGCGCGCCATCGCGGGCGATATCGACAAGCTCAAGGCCCTGCCGGCGCTGGACCTGACCGGCGTGGCGCTGCGCCTTGACAACGTGATTACCCAGGTCAATACCCTGCCGATGCTGGCCGACGAACAACCGGCGCTGCCGGCCAGGGCGGCCAAGGTGGCGGCCGCGCCGGTGGCTGCGCCGGTGACCGTCAAAGCGCGCGTCGCCGGTGCTGCCGGTGCTGCCAGTGCGGCCGATGCGCTCGTGGTCCCGGTCGTGGCCAGGGATACCATGCTCGACAAGGTGCAGGACGTGTGGCAGAGCTGGACTGGCGAAATGTGGGATGAAATGCGCCAGCTGATCCGCGTGCGCCGCGTCGACACGCCGGAAGCGCTGATGCTCTCGCCTTCGGAAACCTATTTTGTGCGCGAAAACGTCAAGCTGCGCCTGTTGAACGCGCGCATGGCGCTGCTGGCGAGGAACGAAGTGGCATTCCGCAACGACCTGGTGGCGGCGCAGGAAGCGCTCACCAAGTATTTCGACACGCGCGCCGGCAGCACCCAGACCGCGCAAGCGCTGCTGCGCCAGGTCCAGGCCAGCAATCTCGCGATCGAGATGCCATCCCTGTCCGACAGCCTGAACGCCGTGCGCAACTACAAGGCGAAGCCATAACATGCGTCTTCTTCTCTGGTTAGTCGCGCTGATGGCAGCGGCCATCGGCATTGCCGTGACGGCACGCTTCAATCCCGGCAACGTGGTGTTTTTCTACCCGCCGCACCGGATCGACATGTCGCTCAATTTCTTCGTGGTGGTCGTGGCGCTGCTGTTTTTGGTGGTGTACGCGCTGCTGCGCGCTTCACGCGCCACCTTCGGCATGCCGGCCAAGGTCGCCGCGTACCGCAAGAGCAAACGCGAACGCGATGGCAACAAGGGCTTGCGCGATGCGCTCAAGGCCTTGTTCGAAGGCCGCTTCGGGCACGCCGAAAAAGCCGCCATGCGCGCCGCCGAACTGCCCGAAAATGCCGGTATCGCGGCCCTGATCGGCGCCCGCGCCGCGCACCGCATGCGCCAGGGCGCGCGGCGCGACAACTGGCTGGCCGGCGTGGTGCACGACAACGCGCTGAAAACCGCGCGCCTGATGACCATGACCGAACTGCTGGTCGACGACCACCAGCCGCACGCGGCGCTCGACGCCGTGGCCGAACTCAATGCCAGCGGCACGCGCCACATCCACGCGCTGCAATGGTCGATGAAAGCGCACCAGCAAGCCAAGAACTGGCCGGAAGTGCTGCGCCTGGTGCGTTCGCTCGACAAGCACAAGGCGCTGCATCCGGCCTTGTCGGCACGGCTGCGCGAGCTGGCGTACGATGCCTTGCTGTCCGACACTTCGCACGACGCCGAATCGATCCTGCGCGTATGGTCGACCGTGCCCACCGCCGACCGGGTCAAACCGTACGTGGCGGCGCGCGCCGCTGCGGCCTTGAATGCGCGCGGCTTGCACGATGAAGCGCGCGCCAGCGCCGAGGAAGCGCTGCGCGCCGACTGGGACGACCGCGTGGTGCGCGCCTACCGCGAGTCGGCCGCGCAGTCGGGCTCGCCCGCGCTGCTGGCCCAGATCGAGCATTGCGAAGCGTGGATGAAACAGCGTCCGACCGACGCGGAACTGGCGCTGACCCTCGGTTCGCTGTGCCTGAAACAGAAACTGTGGGGCAAGGCGCAGCGTTACCTGGAACAGGCCTTGTCGGACGCGACCGAGCCGCGCATGGTGCGCGAGGCGCACTTGAAGCTGGCGCAGATGCATGAGGCGCTCGGCCAGCAGGAAGAAGCGAACGCGCATTTCAGGCAGTGTGCGCTGGCGAGTATTTTGTGATTCGGCAATCGGGCACGACGACCTTCTACCGCTAGCCTGGAAACCGTCGTCTCCGGCACTGCGGAACCCGACTCCCCGTCGAGGGCCGCCTTGGCGCGGGGACGACGTCTTGAGGTGAGTGGTGCTGCGTAGTCCGCCGCATATTACCCGCTAGCCGATCTCTTCCGTCGTATCACCCTCATTCACCAACATCCTTACGCGGTCCCCGCTTGCTGCAATGCACAAGCCTACGTGAAATTTCGTTATAATGTCGGCCATCGACCCCTCAGCAATCTAAGGATATCCCATGAGTTTGAATAAAGTCTCCTCCGGCCGCGACGTGCCGAACGATTTCAACGTGATTATCGAAATCCCGATGAATGCCGATCCGATCAAGTACGAAGTGGACAAGGAATCGGGCGCGATTTTCGTTGACCGTTTCATGGGTACCGCCATGCACTACCCGTGCAACTACGGCTATGTGCCGAACACCATCGCCGATGATGGCGACCCGTGCGATGTGCTGGTCATTACCCCGTTCCCGCTGATTCCTGGTGTCGTGGTCCGTTGCCGCGCCATCGGCGTGCTGAAAATGACCGACGAAGCCGGCGGCGACGCCAAGGTACTGGCCGTTCCTGTCGATAAGATCCTGCCGATCTACAAGCACTGGCAGAAGCCGGAAGACATGAACGAACTGCGCCTGCAGCAGATCCAGCACTTCTTCGAGCACTACAAAGACCTGGAGCCAGGCAAGTGGGTCAAGATCGAAGGCTGGGGCGGTCCCGAGGATGCCAAGGCGGAAATCATGGGCGGCATCGCCGCTTACGATAAAGACATCGCCGCCAAGGCGTAAGCCTGCATCCGCCGCTGCCATTGGCAAGGGCGGGTTCTGGTAGTACACAACGCGCTCCCCAAGGAGCGCGTTGTGCGTTTACAGCGCCGTCTTACCAGCCAATATCCTGCAACAAGGGAAAGGTCAGGTCATGCGGCGGCAGCACATCGTGGGTCAGGTCGGGGTTGATGGACGGCTCCATCAACTGGTTCGGCTTGGTGTCGACCGAGTAGTGCGACACCGACGAGCCCGGCGAATATTCTTCCGGACTGTACATGCGCACGCGCCGCACCCAGTCGGTGCCCGCCAGTTTGTCGGGATCGACGCCCAGGCTGGCGACCACGCCCGACGAGGTGCGCGAGCGCCGGTACATCGCCGTCTTGAGCCGCTCGCCGGTGGCCTTGTCGATACGGACCGCCGGAATGCGCACGGCCGGGTCGCTGCCGCCCAGCGGGCTGACCGGATCGTCGGTGTTTTCCACCACCACCATGCCGCGCGCTCCCGCATTCTGCAAGATGCGCGCCTTGGTCACGAAGGCGCAGGCGCCGCGGTCGACCAGGGCGATATTGCCGCGCACCGCCATCGCGTTGGCCGGACTGAGCGGAGTGCAGGCCAGGCCGCCGCCGTTGGCCTGGTCGATCAGCGGCATGAGTTCGCCCGTCACCGCGTTTTGCCCGAGTTGCGGGCCGAACGAGGCATCGCCCACCAGGTGCTTGCCGCCGCTTGTACCCGCCGCCATGCCGCTGATGAGCAGTTGCGGCTCGGGCGCGAGGATGCGCGCGGCGGCTTTGTAGACGCGCTCGCCGTTCCACGACAGGGTGGCGCCGCCGATGGCCGACAGGCGCCGCTCTTCATTTTTCATGTTGACCCAGGCTTTGTTGTTGCGGATGTCGACCAGGAAGTGATCCCAGATCGACGGCTTTTCGTCAAAGAATTCGCCGGTGCCTTCGTCGGTGAAGTTCTGGAAGCCGAGCCCGTGCCCCAGTTCGTGCAGCAGCACGGCCACCAGGTCGATCTGTTCGCCCGCCTTGCGGTCGAGCCCGAGGTAGAAGCCGGAGCCGGGCAGGCAGTCGGGGAACAGGCCGAGGCGCGAGTTGAAGCGCGCCCGGATATGCCCCCTGCCTTCCGAGGCCATGTCGGTTCTCGTCAGTTTGCTGGCCAGCGCACCCGGATACCAGGTGTTGGCCTTGGGCGCCTTGGGAAAGTCGCGGAAGATTTCGATTGCGCCGGCCGAGCCGAGCACCGCGCCATCGGCCGTGCAGGCGAGCGGCTCGAACACGGCTTCCACCCTGATCGGAACCGGGCTCGTGAGCGTGCGGGCCCAGATGTCCGCCGCGTGCTGGAACGCAATGAGGCGTTGCTCGCCGAGCGTGCGGCCGTTGTTGCCGCCGACCGGCTGCGCCGGCGTGCGATCGTTGAAGCCGACATTGGGCGTGTTGAGGTTGACGATCGTGATCGTCGCCGCCGCGTGGGCGACGCCGATGGTGCAGCAGGCGAGGGCGAGGGCGGCGGCGGCGCGCCGCAGGAAGGTGGGCTTATTGCTCATTCTGGCGCCCCCCGGCTGGCGTGGCGACATCTTGATGGGCAGCATGCTGCGCGGCGTCTTCGCCTTCCACGCAGCGCTGCACCAGCTTGCCGTCCGGCGTGCGCGAGACCACGGAATACACCATGCCGCGCTCGCCGAGCAGCGCGCCGTGGGTGCCGTCGGCACGCACCGACACTTGCGGCTGCGGGCGCACCATGTGCGGTTGCGGCAGCTTGCCCTGCATGGCGCGCAGTTCGGCGGCGGTGGCCGGACGCAGTTGCCCGGTTTGCTTGTCGCGCACCACGGCCATGCCGGCGGATTGCTCTGCCGCCACGGCAGCCGTCGAGATGACGGCCAGCGCGCAACAGCTGATCAGGGTTTTACTCAACATATCGGGATTCTCCTGGGTTGGTTCACGTTAGCTGCCTGCGGCGAAGCAATACCAGGGCGCCCAGGCCGGCCAGCAGCATCAAATACGTGCCCGGTTCGGGCACCGTAGTAACTAAGACAGCGTCGATGCCGATATAGTTCGCCGCCGATGCATCGCCGACGTAACGAAATGCGAATCGCCCCTGGCCGTTGTAGTCGATGCTGGAAATAACCTGCTGCCAGACAGTGGGATAGTCCGAGATGCCGCCCAGCACGCCGAGCACCGTGTTGAAGCCGCCGGTTTCGCTGCCCGTACCGGGGGAGAAGCGCACTTCGAGCGTATCGCCGAAGCCGCTGGCGCTGGCCGAGCGCGTGAAGAACGACAGTTCGCTGGGACCGATCAGGCTCACCACCGGCGTGATCAGCCAGTTGTCGACGCTGCCCATGCCGTTTTGCGCGCTCAGGTAATTGGCGGCGATGTAGGACGCGGCCGGGCCGGACGGGGCGGGGAAGACGCCGGGGTTGCCCTGCGACCAGGCCAGGCCCGGCGGCACGCTGTTGTTGACGAGAGACCAGTTGTTGAGGCTGCCGATGTCGTTGAATTCTTCGTTGAGGACGACGATGGGGACGCTTGTCTGCGCGGCGGCGGGCAGCGCGGCGGCGATGGCGATACTGGCCATGGCAATCAGTTTGTGATGGAGTTTCATGGTCGCTCTTTCAGCAATTGCCAGAAGGATGGCATGTCCACTCGCGCTGGCAGGCGCGAGGCCACTGTTGACCCCATCATAGGAGTGGACGAAGCGCCGGCATTGATGTGCGCTTAATGAACAGGGGGCGTTTGCGGGCTATTCCGGGGAACTTATCTGACGAAGCGCGGCGAAGCTTGATGGAGCGAAAGAGGCGTACGAAAAAGGCGTCCCTGCGGGCACAGGGACGCCGCAAGGAACGATCAGTGGGCGCCGGGGCGCGCGGCGATCCTGCGCAAACGCAGTTTGCCGACGATGCCGATCGGGAAGAAATAGATCGACAACACGAACAGCACGCCGAGCCACAGCATCCAGCGGTCCGGATGCAGGGCCTCGGCCAGCAGCGGCACCCCTTCCAGCGCCGACGAGCCTTGCGCCATCAGCGACTTGAGGTAGTTCTGGGCAATGATGAACAAGGTCGCGCCCACCACCGCGCCGTACATGGTGCCCATGCCGCCGATCACCACGATCAGCAGGATGTCGGTCATGACCTCGAAGCCGAGCATGGTCTTGGGGCCGACGTAGCGCAGCCACAGCGCCATCAGCGCGCCGGCCAGCGCCGCCACCAGCGCCGCCAGCACATTCGCCCAGATGCGGTACAGCACGGTGCGGTAGCCGAGCGCCTCGGCGCGGAACTCGTTTTCGCGGATGGCTTGCAGCACCCGCCCGAACGGCGAATTGACCAGCCGCAGCAGGAACAGGAACAGCAGCAGGCAGCCGCCGAACACGATGTAGTACGTGATCAGCTTGCCGTCGATGGCGCGCCCCAACACCTCGCTTTCAAACAGGCGAAAGCCCGGCGTGAGCAATGCCGGCACGCTGAAGGTCTTGCCGTCTTCGCCGCCGGTCAGGTCGGACAGTTGCGAGGCCAGCACGGCGAACGAGGCCGCCACCGCAAGCGTGATCATGGCGTAGAAGATGGCGCGCACGCGCAGCGCGAACAGGCCTACCACCAGCGCCAGCGCCAGGGTCAGCAGCAGGGCCAGGGCGACGCCGATCGCCATCGCGCCCCAGCTCGGTTCGCCATGCGACAGTCCGAGCCCGACGCCATAGGCGCCGATGCCGAAAAACATGGTGTGGGCGAAGGAGACGATGCCGGTGTAACCGAGCAGCAAGTCGTAGGAGGCCACCAGCACGATGTAGACGCAGATGGTGGCGGCGGTGTTGAGCGGACGCGCGCCGCTGGTGATGAAAGGCGCCAGCGCCAGTCCCAGCAGGATCAGCAGCAGGGTGGCCGACAAGGCCCGGCTGCGCGGCATGTCGCCGGATAGCAATTGATTGAGCATGAGTTTCCTTAGCGGCGCAGGTTGGAATACAGGCCGGCCGGGCGCCACAGCAGGATGGCGATCATCAGGACGATGTTCGACACCAGCGCGAACTTGGGCAGCAGGAAGCCGGCGTAATTGGCCACCAGCGCCATCAGCAGCGCGCCGATGAAGCAGCCGCCGACCGAGCCCAGGCCGCCGATGATGATGACGATAAAGATCATCACCATCATCTCGCCGCCCATGGCCGCGTTCAGGGTTTCCTTGTACAGGCCCCAGAGCACGCCGCCCAGGCCTGCCAGCGCCGAGCCGGCCGCGAACACGGCCACGAACAGGCGCCGGATGCGGTAGCCCATGGCTTCCACCATTTCGCGGTTTTCGACGCCGGCGCGGATCAAGAGGCCGACCTTGGTGCGGTTGAGTACGAGGAACATGGCGACGAACACCACGAGGCCGATCACGACCGCCACCAGCCGGTATTTTTCGACCGCCGCGTCGCCCAGCAGCACCGCGCCGCGCAGGCTGGCCGGCAGCGGCAGGGGAATCTGCTCGGCGCCCCAGATCACGCTGATCAGTTGCTCGGCCACGATCATGCCGCCCATGGTGATCAGGATCTGCTTGAGATGCTGGCCGTACACGGGCGCAATGATGATGCGCTCAAAGGCCCAGCCGAGCAGCGCCGTGGCAAGCATGGCCACCGTGATCGCCAGGGCCAGCACGCCCAGGTTGATCAGCAGGGAATCGACCTCGAGCCAGCCGCGCATGGGAATGAGGACCATGGTGGCGGCGTAGGCGCCGACCGACACGAAGGCGCCATGGCCGAAGTTGAGCACGTCCATCAGCCCGAACACGAGCGTCAGGCCGCTGGCCATGATAAAGATCATCATGCCCATCGCCAGGCCGGCGATGCTCAAGGTGACCCAGGTGGGAAAGCTGCCGACCAGCGGCAGCATGAGCAGGATCAGGGCCGGCACCAGCAGCAGCGGCGCGAGGTCGCGCTCAGCTGCCGGCAAGGGCGTGTCGTTCGGTGCGGCCGGGTTGGCGGGCAGGGCCGTGGCCGCGCTCACCGGAGGCGATTTGGTGGTCACGTGCTTGGTCTCCGTGTTCATTATTGATGTGCGCTCAGCGAAAGCCCGAGCAGGCGTTGCTGCAAGTTGTCGTCCTCGACCAGTTCGCGCATGGCGCCGGCGTGCACCACCTTGCCGTCGTCCATCACCGAGACCGTGTCGCCCAGGTGCTTGACGAAGCTGAAGTTCTGCTCGACCAGCAAAATGGTGGTGTCGGTCTGCTTGAGTTCGCGGAAGGCGGCGATCAGGCTCTGGATAATGGCCGGGGCCAGGCCCTTGGTCGGCTCGTCGATCAGGATCAGCTTGCGCGGCTCGACGATGGCGCGGGCGATCGCCACCATCTGCTTTTGCCCGCCAGACAAATTGCCGGCCGGGTAGTGCCAGAATTTGCGCAGCGCCGGAAAGAAGCCGAAGATCCATTCCACGCGCGCTTCGCTGAGCGGCCCGTTGCGCGCGGCCAGATACAGGTTTTCGCGCACGGTCAGGTCGGAAAACACGGCCATCGATTCGGGCACGTAGGCAATGCCGAGCTGGGCGATGTCGGGCGTGGGCAGGGCGGTGATGTCGTGGCCGTCGAAGCGCACCGTGCCGGCGGAGGCTTTCCATAGCCCCATGATGGTGCGCAAGGTGGTAGTCTTGCCGGCTCCGTTGCGGCCCAGCAGCACCGACAGGCCGCCGCGCGGCACGGTCAGGTCGACCCCTTGCAGGATGTGGTATTCCCCGATGTGGGTGTGGACCCCGCTGAGTTGAAGGATTGGATCAGACATGCTCGGGCGTCCCAAGGTAAGCTTCTTGCACGATGGCCGAGGCCATCACCTCGGCCGGATTGCCGTCGGCCACCAGGGTACCGTTGTGCAAGACGATGATGCGGTCGGCCAGCGAGCGCACCACGTCCATCTTGTGTTCGACCAGCAAAATCGTCTTGTTGCGCTCGGCCTTGACCTGGTGGATCAGGTCGAGCACGACCGGCACTTCGTCCACGCTCATGCCGGCGGTCGGTTCGTCGAACATCATCACGGCCGGCTCCAGGGCCAGCAGGATCGCCACTTCCAGCTTGCGCTTGTCGCCGTGCGAGAGGGCCGCCACGCGCGTATCGCGCCGGCTGGCCATGGAGACGCGTTCGAGGTAATAGTCGGCGCGCACGATCAGGTCCTGGTGGCTGGACCATCTTGAAAACATGTTCATGCCGGTGCCTGCGCGGCTTTGCACCGCCAGGCGCACGTTTTCGGCCACCGTGAGCAGCGGAAACAGGTTGGTCAGCTGGAAGGCGCGCCCGATGCCGAGCGCGGTGCGTTTGGCCGCACCGAAGCGGGTGATGTCGGCGCCGTCGAGCAGCACCGTGCCCGAGGTGGCCGGCAACTGGCCCGACATCAGGTTGAAGTAGGTCGTCTTGCCGGCGCCGTTGGGGCCGACGATCACGGTCAGGGTGCCGGGATAGAAGTCGGCGCTGACCTGGTTGACCGCCACGTGCCCGCCGAAGCGAATGCTCAGCTTGCGCGTGGACAGCGACGGCATGGCCGCCGGCGTCATCGCTTGTTCCTCACCGGCAGCGGCAATTCGCTGGCCGGGATTTCGCGCACCAGTTCCAGCAAGTCCCACTCGTTCTTTTGATCCTTCTTGATCTTGAAGTGGTACATCGACTGCAGCGCCTGGTGGTCTTCCTTGCGGAAGGTCATCTTGCCCTTGGGCGTCTCGAAATCCATGCCTTCCATGGCGGCGATCAGTTTTTCGGTGTCGCCCGAGTTGGCGCGGGTCAACGCGGTGACGACCGCGCTGGCCGCCGCGAAGCCGCCGGCGGTGAACATGTCGGGCGGGCCCTTGAAACGCTTGCTGTGTTCGGCCACGAACCAGTCGTTCATTTTGTTCTTCGGAAAACCGTGGTAGTAGTAGATGGTGCCCTGGGTGCCGGCGAAGTTCTTCCAGGTTTTCATCACCGGCAGGATGTTCCCGCCCGGCGACAGGATGACGCCGTAGCGCTCGGGCTTCATGTCGGCCAGCTTGTTCATCGGATTCGGGCCGGCCCAGACGATTTGCAAGAGGCGCGGTTCGGGCTTGTTTTTCAGGGCGTCGAAGATGCGCTGGGCCGGGGCCGTGAAGTCGCTGGTGCTCTGGGGCGCGTATTCCTCGTGCACCACCTGGGCCTTGCTGCCGGTAGCCGTCAGCGCTTCGCGGCCGGCCTTGACCGCATCCTTGCCGAAGGCGTAATCCTGCGCCAGGAAGGCCACACTGCCGGCCTTGAGCGTGCTGGCGGCGGCCAGCGCATCCTGCATCGAACTGCGCGCGGTGCGGAAGATATAGCGATTCCATTTGTCGCCGGTGATGGCGTCGGCTACGGCCGGTTCGATGATCAGGATTTTCTTGTATTCCTGCGCCACCGGCAGCATGGCGATGGCCGAGCCCGACGAAGTGGTGCCGACCGCAATGTCGGCCTTGTCGTCGCCGTAGGCTTCGGCCAGCAGGGTGCGGCCCAGGTCGGGCTTGCTCTGGTCGTCCTTGACGATCACCTTGAGCTTACGGCCGTTGATTTCCATCTTGCCGCCAGTGAGGTACTCAAGGCCCATCATGAAGCCGGTTTCGGTTTCCTTGGCATAGGTTTCCAGAATGCCGGTCTTGCCGGCGATGAGGGCGATTTTCAGGTCGGCCGCGGCCAGCGCGGGCGTTGCCAGGGTGGTCGCCAAGGTGGCCAGGACGGCGGCTGCCAGGGTGTTGAATTTGTACATCGTGTCTCCTCTTGGGATGGCTGTTTTATGTATTTATATGGTGCGGCTTGAATTGCTTCAGTCGACCTGCGCCAGGAAGCGTTCGATCGCCTGCCGCGCCGGCGCTTCGGTCAGCATCGGCGCGTGGCCCACGCCGGGCACTTCGGCGTACTGCATGCCTGGGGCGGCGCGCTGCATGTAACTGGCCTGTTCCGGCTCGACCAGGTCCGACAGGCTGCCGCGCACCAGCAAGGTGGGGCGGTTGCGCGCCAGGCGCCGGAACGCCATGCGCGAAGTCAACGACGACGGTTTGAGCTTGCCGTTTTGCAGGGGCAGGGCGATGTTCGGGTCGTAGCGCAGCACCAGGTGGCCGGCATCGTTTTCGCTGAAGGCGCGGCGCGCCCACTTGTTCCATTCGGCCATGTCGTTCGATGGAAAGGCCGGCTGGTTGATGTCGCGCATGTACTCGGCCGCCTGTTCCCAGGTCAGCATGGTGGCGCCCTTGCCGGCGTAGGTGGCGATGCGCGACAGGCCTTTTTGCGAGATCACCGGGCCGACGTCGTTGAGGATGGCGGCGGCGATGAGTTTCAGGCGCCGTAGCGCCAGGGTCATGGTGATGATGCCGCCCATCGAGGTGCCGACGAACACGGCGCGCTCGATGCCCAGGTCGTGCGCCAGCTTGATCACGTCGCCGGCGTACACCGCCGGGTTGTAGTGGGCCGGGTCGGGGTCGCGCGCCGAGTGGCCGCGCCCGCGCACGTCGAGCGCCAGCACGCGCCGCCCCAGGCTGGCGATCCATGGCGCCAGTTCGTCGAAGTCGCCCGAGTTGCGCGTCAGCCCGTGGATGCAGATGACGGGCAGGCGCGCGCGCCCGCCGTGGCCGGGATAGTCGCGCGCGTACAGGGTCAGGCCATCGTCGCTGAGGTAGCTGACATCGTTGAATTGCCGGGCCACTTGCGCTTCGTTGGCGGCCGGGGGAAAGTGGGCGGCGTGGACGCCATCGTGTTCATGCACCGAAACTCCCATGTTCAGAACCGGTATTCGAGGGTGGCCGAGACGGTGCGCGGGGCGCCGTAAAAGGCCGTCAGCACGCCTTCCCTGCCGAGGTTCGGAAAGACGTAGCCCCCGGTGCGATAGCGTTTGTCGCCCAGGTTCTTGCCGTGCAGGCCGGCGCGGATCTTGCTGTCTGCGCTGGTCCAGGTCAGGCTCAGGTCGTACAGGGTGTAGCCCGGCTGGTCGAGCACCGAGACGTATTCGAACTGGCTGGTGTCGTCCTTGTAGGAGGCGCTGCCGCTGATGCTGGCGGTGCCGCTGCGGCCCATCATCGGCAGGGCAATGTCGTAAGTGGCGCGCAGGTTGGCCGAGTTCTTCGGCGTGTTCTGGAAAAAGCGCTCGCCGGCCACGTTGACCAGCGCCGGCACGCCGCCCACCAGTTGCGAGGTCAGGAACTGGGTGTATTCGGCCTTGATGTGGCTAAGCATGCCGGTCACGCTCAGGGCATTGCTCAGCTTCGCGCTCGCCTCGATTTCGACGCCGCGGATCTTGGCCTTGCCGGCGTTGGTGGTCACGCCGGCGAAGCTGTCGGGGCGGCCGTCGTTGTTGGTGTCGACCTCCACCGAACCGGGAATCTGCACATCCTTGTACTTGCTGTCGAACAGGGCGATGTTGGTCAGGATGCGGTTGTTGTTATAAGACGACTTGAGGCCGAGTTCGAGCGTGTCGATGGTTTCGGGCAGGTAGCCGGCGCGCGCGGTGGCGTCGCTGATTTTGGTGCCGACCACGTTCATGCGCGGATCGAAACCGCCGCCCTTGAAGCCGCGCGCCCAGCTGGCGTAGATGTTCTGGTTGGCGCTGGCCTTGTAGGCCATGCCGACCTTGGGCGTGAACTTCTTGTCTTCGCGTTCCAGTTCGCCATGGGTGAAGTCGGTGTCGGTGCGGAACAGCACGGCGTTGGCGTTGCCCATTCCCGGCGAGCCGTTCAGGCCCAGGTAGATCTGGCGCAGGATGCTCGCTTCGCGCTTGTCGACCGTGTAGCGCCCGCCCAGCGAGAAGCTGAGCGCCTCGTTGTATTTATAGTTGGCGTCGGCGAACACGGCCCAGGCCTTGGTGTCGATATCGCCCAGGGTGTAGGTCGAACTGGGGAACGCACCGGCCAGCACGGTGTCGAAGATGTTGAAGGCGTTGGCGTCGATGTAGTACACGCCGGCCACGCCCTGGACCTTGTCGCCGGTGTAGGTGAGCTGGAATTCCTGGCTGAACTGTTTGTTCTTGTACAGCGCGGGCACTTCGAAGTCGACCACCGGCAGCGAGTCGAAGTCGATCGGCGCGTACGACTTGTCGCGGCGCGAGGCGGTGACCGACTTGACGCTCAGTTGCGGGCTGAGGGTGTATTCCAGCAGCGCCGACCAGCCATGGGCGCTGACCTCCTGCTCCTGCCCGAGCGCGCGGGTCAGGTTGGCGCGCGTGTCGAACACGTTCTCCAGGATCGGCGCGCCGCTGGTGCGCCCGACCGTCACCCGGTGGCCGTTGCGCGGGCTCGAATCGTCTTGGGTGGCGTCGGCCGCGAGGCGGATGAACAGTTCGGGTGTGGGCGTCAATTCCGCCGACAGGCGCCCGGCGGTCATGTCCTTGTCGTAGTTGGGGGCGCCGGTAACCAGGTTGCGCCCGTAGCCGTCGCGCTTGAAGCGGGCCACCGAGCCGCCCACGCGTACCGTTTCAGACAAGGGCGTGCTGGCCGTGAGCACCGCTTCGCGCTGCTTGTAGTCGCCCAGCGTGACGCGGCCGCGGATATCGGTCCTGGAGCCGAGTTTGCGCGTAACGTACTTGACCGCGCCGCCGATGGTGTTGCGGCCGTACAGGGTGCCTTGCGGGCCGCGCAGCACTTCGATGCGCTCGACGTCGTAGATGTCGGTCACGGCTGCCTGCGGGCGGGCCAGGTAAATATCGTCGAGGTAGATGCCGACGCCGGCTTCGAAGCCGGCCAGCGGGTCTTGCTGGCCGACGCCGCGAATGAAGGCGGTCAGGGTCGAATTGGTGGCGCGCGAGGCTTTCAGGGTGGTGTTCGGAATCGACAGGGCGAGGGCGGTAATGTCGGGCGTGCCCTGCTTGGAGAGCTGGTCGCCGCCGAACGCGGTGACGGAAACTGGCACGTCCTGCAGGTTTTCGGGGCGGCGGCGGGCGCTGACGGTGACCACGCCGGCATCCTGGATGGTGTCGGCGGCCGGAGCGCCCGACGCGGTCTGCGCCTGCGCCGGGCCCAGCGCGCCACCGGACAGTACCAGCACGGCGCAGGCTATACGATGTAGGGGAAAGTGTCGAACGGTGGTCATGCGCATGGTGTTTGTCTCCTGGAATTTTTTTGGACAATGCGGTAAGCCGGAAATGAAGCCTTGCAGTGTGCCCCGATTCGAATTTGCGCGAAAGATAACGAAACGCCCAAGCACTGTGCAAAAATGCACAGTAGTGATTTTTGCAACTTATCGTTTTCGCAGCAGCGCGTTCCAGCGCGAGTTTGCGTTTTATCAATACATAAAAATCAAAAGATTGCGCGCGCGGTGTGCACTGGTGCACAATATTCACGGTGAATAACAGACATTGTTTCCATGAATACCTTGCCTGAGTGGACAGACCTGCGTTTCTTCCTGGAGCTGGCGCGCGCCGGTACCTTGTCCGGTGCGTCGCGCCGGCTGGGGGTCGAACACACGACCGTGGCGCGCCGCATCGACCGGCTCGAAATCCAGCTCGGCACCACCTTGTTCGACCGCAGCCGCGAGGGATACGAGCTGACCGAGATGGGCCAGGCGCTGTTGCCGCATGCCGAAGCGATGGAAAGCGCGGCGCTGGCCGCCACCGAGCAGCTGGGCGGCACCGAAGTGGCGGCGCACGGCGTGGTGCGGCTGGGCGTGCCGGAAGTGTTCGGCGTGCGCGTGGTGGCGCCGCTGCTGGTGGGGCTGCTGCAGACGCATCCGGACCTGAGCATCGACCTGCTGGTACTGCCGCGCTTTGCCAACCTGGCCAACCGCGAGGCCGATCTGGGCGTGATGCTCGATCCGCCCAGCACCGGGCGCTACATGATCACGCGGCTGGCGTCGTTCCGTTTCTATCTGTACGCGTCGCCCGCGTACCTGGCGCGCCATCCGCCGATCCGCGAGCACGCCGATCTGGCGCGCCACGATTTTGTCGATTATGTGCAGGACCGGCTGGCCAGCCGCGAGCTCAGTTATCTCAACGAATTGGGGTTCACGCCGAGGCGCAGGCTGTGCTGCACCGGGATGACCGCGCAGGTGGAGGCGGCGGCGCTGGGAATGGGCTTGATCATGGCGCCGCCGTATGCGGTGCCGGACGACGGGCGGCTGGTGCCGGTGCTGGACCAGTTTTTCGCGGAGCGCTCGTTCTGGCTGGCTGCGCCGACCGATTTGTACCGCTTGCAGCGGGTCAGGGCGGTGTGGAATTTGCTCAGGGAGTATTCGGACCGGCAGCCGTCCTTGTTTGTGCATGGGCGGGAGGAGCGGCGGTGATCTTTAGGAGGGAAGCATGATCAGGAAAAATGCCCAGCAGGCGGGGAAGCGTGAGATTGCTTGCTGCTGACTTTATGCCCGTCGTTCCTGCCACCGGCAGAAACGACGGGTTGTATCAGCTAAGAGAACGCACTACTGGACTCAGGCCTCCGGGCTATCGTCAATCAACACCGGTGGCACCAGGATGTATTCCGCCTGGTCGGCCGGCTGCGCCAGCTTGGGAAACGCGATGTCGGTCCCGTCATCGAGCACCGTCAGCATGGTCGGCACGCGATAGGTCCAGGCGGCGCCTTCGGGCGAACCTTCCATCGGCGTATTCTGGTTGACCAGCCGCACTTCGCGGTTCAGATCGGCCAGCACGCGGTCGGCCGGCACCACGGCGATGTCCGACACGATCCCGGTCTGCAGGTACAGCGCGGCCGCGTCTTCATACCCCTGGCGCACCGGCAGGATCACCGACGCGAACCCGGCGTTCAGGAACGCCGTGAACACGCTGTCTCCCTGCGGCTCGAAGCGCGACGCGGCCCACTGCTGCGCACCCTCGCTCCAGAAGTACGGGAAGAAGGTGTACGTCACCTGATCCCACTCGAAAGCGTACTCGAAGAAGCGCACTTCGCGCGCCGCCTGCTCCAGGCGCTCCGGCGCGATGGCCGGTGCGCTGCCGATCACGATGGCCGAAGGCGGCGCGGCCTGTCCACTGCCGCTGCGTACGATTTCCAGCACCGCGCGTTTGAGTTCGGTGCGTTCGATGGTGCGCATCTGTTCTTCGCTCAGCGCTGCGGACGCATCGTCTTCTTCAACGCGCGCCGCCAGCAGGGCGCGGTGCTGTTTCAGGTCGGCCTCGTATTGGTCGTTGATGATCTGGAGGCATTCCAGCTGCCACTTCTCGAGCGCGATCTTGGTGCGGGCCCAGACCAGGTAGAAGTTGACCGTGAACTGGTCGAGCTGGCCCCAGCCGCTGGCGTTGTAGCTGACCGCGCCGCTGTTGGTGCCGATGGCCTGCGCCGCAATCGGCGTGGCGCCGGCCGGGCTGCTCGAAAACAGCCTGGTGCCGACGCTGGCGGTAATGCCGGACTGGTTGTCGACGCCGTACCAGGTCATCGACACGCCGGCCGCCGCCGCCGCATAGCCCTGTTCCAGCGCGCGCGGCGAGTTGAACACGCCGCTCAGGGCGGTGCCGCCGGCGCCGCCGCCCGGATAGGTCAGGCTGGCGTATTCGGTGATGGCGGCCGTCGGCGGCGGCGGCAGGGTCACGTTGAAGCGGTCGGCGATGGCCAGCCAGGTGGCGTCGGTGATGTCGGCCGGACGCAGGACCGGCTTGACCGGGGCCGGGCCGGCGTGCCCGCCAAAGCCGGGCTGCTGGGCCAGCAGGTGGCGGAACATGGCAGCCGGCGCCGGCACCATCACTTCGTACATGGCGCGCGCACCGTAGGTGAACACCTGCGCCTGGTACACCTTGTCGACCCAGCGGTACTGGGCGCGCACGGTGGCCGCCGGCGCGCTGTGGCGCACCACGTCGCTTTCGTAGACTTCGGCGCTGCGGGTGCGGAAGCGCTGCCGTCCGACCCGTTGGCGCACCAGGGCGACGGCGCGGTCGATGATCTCGCGCGCCTGGCGCAGGTCGGCGCCGCGCGACTGGTCGCCGCCGTTCGAGTTGTTCATGAAGGTCGAGGCCTGGGCGTTGACGGTACCGTAGTTGGAGGTCAGGTTGATGCTGGCGTTGCGGTCCTGCTGCTTGCGCGCCGTCTCGAAGGCCGACTGGCCCATGTCGAAGCGCTCGAAGCCGGTTTGTTCCTGCGAGACTTCGGCGTCGCCGTCGTCGTAGTTGCCGGTGCTTTCGTCGGCGCGGCTCAGGCGCGAGTGAAAGTGCTCGTGCTCTTCACCTTGCAGGACGTTGTGGATGTTGGCCAGCTCGCCTTTTTCGTAGCCTACCAGTACCTGGCGCACCACGCGCAGGTCGGCCACGCCGACCGGACGGATGCCGAACTTCATGGTCGGGATGGCGCCCGGCTTGAACGCGGGAACGGCGGGAATCAGCGCGCCGAGTTCCGGAATGGCGGCTAGCACGGCTGCCGAGGCGGGGCCGCCCGCGGGTGTGGCGGCGGCGCTCGCGACGCCGCTGGCAATCCGGCGCCGCACCTCGTCGAGCAGGTCGAAGGTGCTCTGGTTGGTGGTGGGGACGCTGGCGTCGGCCAGCTCCTGCATCAGGTTGGCGTTGTCGGCGCGGAACTGCTGGTCGATGTCGGCCGCTGGCTGGGTGCGGAACACTTTTTGCAGTTCCGAGGGGCCGCCGGTGCCGGGCATGCCGGGCGCGTGCGGGCCGCCGGCGGTCATCTGATCGAGTGCGGCGACGAGGCGCCGTTCCAGCTGGACCAGGGTGTCGATCTGCTTGAGCAGGTCGGCGAGGATCCGGTCCTGCTCGTCGGCGGTGTTGTCGCCGGCCGCGTTTTGCTCGGCGCCTTGCTGTTCGCGGCGCAGGCGCATCTGTTCTTCGAATGCGGCCGGCAGGGCGATGGCGGGATTGAGGGCGGCCTGCACCGATTCCGGCGACAGGGCGGCCTGGTCGCCAGCGAGGATTTTTTGCAGCAGGGTGACTTGCCCCAGCAACTGCTGGGCACGCTGCAACTGGGCGCTGCTGGCTTTGCCGGAGGCGATCCCTTGCAGGTAGTAACGCCACAAGGCGGTTTGCAAGGCGGGGACGTCGCCCACCACGTTTTGGGCGATCGGGAACAGGGTCTCGGCGGCCAGGGTCAGCTGGCCCTGGCGCGCGGCCTCCAGGTCGGCCGCGATGGCCTCGGGCGTGCGCTTGACCAGCGCGCTCCAGTGCGCGCTCAGGATGTCCAGCTCAGCGGTGAAGTCCAGCTCGGCGGCGGAGCCGATCCATGCGGCGACGTTCGATTGGTCCGGCAGTTCGAGGAGTCCTGCTTGCGCCGGCGTCGGGTTGGGCGCCCTGGTGGTGGCGAAGCGGAACAGTTCCTCGGCATTGGCGGTAGCTTGCGTCATGATATCTCCCGGTGATGAAGGTGAAGGGTCATCATCGGCCGGGATGGCGCCCCGGAGTTCCGCCTGCATCAGTGTTAAAACCGACCTGGCTCAACTCGCGGGCTGTTTGGAATGTCGCGCTGCAAGTGTCAGGGGTTTTCCGGTTCCAGCTGGAACAAGGTTTCGAGCGGGACATTAAAAGTGGCTGCCAGTTTCAATGCGAGCACCACCGATGGGACCATGTTGCCGGTTTCGATGGCGTTGATGCTCTTGCGGCTGACCTTGATGCGCTCGGCCAGTGCGGCCTGGGTCAGGTCGTGCATGGCGCGCTGGACCTTGAGCGCGTTGCGCAGTACGGGAACATCGCTCATGCCGCGCCGCGTCCAATATAAAGGAAGGCGCCGAGGAAGGCGGTGGCGCCGGTGAGCATGCTCAGGCAGGCCATGAGGACCAGTTGCGGCTGCGCGGTCTGGCTCTCCAGCAACAAGGCCAGGGGCAGTTGAACGAGCACCAGGAAGACCAGGGCAAAGCGCAGGGCGCGGGCCATGCTTTGCTGCCTGAATTCGTCCTGGAACATGGCTTGCCAGAGTAACTTGCGTGCCGCGCTGCCGCCGGGGTGGCTGTGCTGATGGCGCACCCATGCGCAGAACAGGATGATGGCCAGAGGCACCATTGGCGCGGCATCTTGCAGGCGTTCGCTCCACGCGCCGAGCACGCCGAAGGCCGACGCCAGCGCCAGCGCGGCTACCGTCAGCAAGGCGGCAAAAATGACAGCAAGCACGGTGCGGCCTTGTTGCACGCAGTCGTCAATGGTCGGTTTGGTGGCGTTCATGCTGGCTCCGGATCATGGTTGGGATGCGTAAAATGTACCATGATTGGGATAAAAAGTAACCTATCGGTGTCTTTTTTGTGCTTTCGACCATCCATGACCGGCGTGTCTGGTGTTACCGCAACGGTGCCGAGGCGTCGCCTGGCGTGCCGAGCGCCTCGGCGGCGTCCACCCTGGTGACGGCGGCAACCGGTGCAACCGGCCTGGCCTTGGGCGGTGGCGTTTCGGGCCTGCCGTTTTGCGCCGCAAATGGACCGGTGTTGATGTGGTAGGCAGCGATGGCGGCCGCAATTGCCGGGTCGCGCGCGGCCAGCAGCGCCTGCTCCGGCGCCGGCACAAGCGGTGGCTGTGGCGTGGTTGGCCGGTCCGCATCCGGGGGGGCCGTGGCTGACTGCGCGGCCGTGGCCGTGCGCACGGTGTCCGCGGGCCGCGCAAACCGCTCCGGCGCCAGCGGGGCGCTGATGGCTGGCTGCGGCTGGTCCACGCGTTGCTGTGCCCTGGCACTTTCCGCATTGAGCAGGCCGACCCTGCTGGCGTCGCGCCGGGCGATGTCGTCGGCCAGCGCGGCGCGCACGGCGTCGCTGGCGCCGGCGATTTTCTCGTCGAGCTCCCGCGCCGCTTCGCGTTCCGCCTGCAACTGTTGCGCCAGAACGCGCGCCTGTTGGGCGACGCCGGCGGCGTTGCCTGCCGTGGTGTCGGGTTCGGCCGCCGTGGCCGCTGCCGGCGTGGTACCTGGCGGCAGGGGCTCGAGCCGGTCTTGCGCAGCCGGCGTCGCCGCCGCTGCCGGGGGCGCTACCGTTGCAGCCGGCGTAGCGGGCTGGCGCACGTCGGCCGGGACCACGTTGGCGCTGCTCGCGGCGATGGCCGCTGCCACTGGCGCTTCCGCCAGCGCTGCGCCGCGCACACCCGCAGCCACGGCCTCCGCTTGCGGCGAGGCAATCGGATTGGCCTGCATGGGAAATACATCATCGCCGATCAGGTCGGCCACAGGAACAGGCAACGGATCTTCAGTGCGCAAACTTTCGCTCACCAGGTTCTGGAGGAACATATTGTCCGTATAGCTGGCCGGCTGCGCCATGGGATAGCTTGGGGCGGCGGCAATGTCTTGAGAAGCAGCGCCAGGAAGCGGCAAGGCGGCGCCGAACACGCTATCGTCGTCCAGGAAAGAGAGGTTGGCAACTTGTGCCTGGATTTGCGTGCCGACCACGTTCAAGAAGGCGCCGGCGGCGCGTTCCAGCAGTGCCGACGTGGCCCCCGGGTCCTGGCCGAACGCGTCCTCAAGCAAGGTCTCGTCCACGCTCAGCGCGCCGGGGGCAGTGCCTGTCGCCGGCGAGAACGTCAGGCCGATGGCGGCCAGGCTTGCTTCGGCATCGTCCGGCGTGCCGCCAAGTTGCTGGAAAAATTGCGATTGCAGCGATTGGCCGTCCAGGCTGTCGGTCGGCAGGCCGTTGCTGTCGACCGCGCTGGTCTGCAATTCGGTGAATGCGCCGGCCATGGCGGCCGCCGATACGGCCGCGTCGGCAAAGGCCTTCGAGGTATCGGTGTTGGCAGCGACCGAGGTTTGCAAGTCGAGCGTCTTTTTCTGGAATAGCGAGGCCAGCGACAGGAACCGTCCGGAGCTCGACAGGTCTACCGTGGTGGGCGCGACGCCGAGGAAACTCAGGTTTTGGGCTTGCTCGATGGCGACGGTACGGCTCGTGGCGACCGGGGCGACCAGGCTGGCGGCGCGTGCCGCGGGCGCGGTGATCTGGGAGATGTCCATGCTGAACCTTCCGTGTTCGAAGTAGCTACACAGTCGATTATGGCCCCTATTTGTCGATGGCACCGCTAAATTGATTCAATCGTGGCAGCAGACGCATAGTTTGTTGCCATCAGGATCGCGGAAGTACGCGCCGTAATAGCTTGCATGATATTCCGGACGCAGTCCCGGCGCCCCTTCGCAGACCGCGCCGTGGGCGAGGGCGGTGGCATGGGCGCTGTCGACCGCCGCGCGCGACGGCGCCAGCAGGGCTGTCATCTGGCCGTTGCCGGCGCCGTGCGGGCCGGCGAACGGGGCGCCGACCAGGAGCAGGGGGCGCGGGTGGCCGGGCTGCATCCAGCCGGCCCACGGTTTGGCCGGATCGCTGAACTTGAGCGTCAGGCCGAGTTGCGCCATCAATGCCGCGTAAAAGTCGACCGCGCGCGCAAAGTCGGTCACGCCGATGAACACGTGCGAGATCATGTGGGGTCCTTGAAGGGATTGCGGTCGCTCAGTTCATCGATGTACTCGTCGATGCCGCCGCTTTCGCGCTCTAAAAAACGCTCGATCGCATCCGAAAACGCCGGGTGCGCCAGCCAGTGGGCCGACCAGGTGCGGGTCGGCAGGAAGCCGCGCGCCATCTTGTGTTCGCCCTGTGCTCCGCCTTCGAACACGCCGATCTTTTGCTCGATGCAGAATTCGAGCGGCTGGTAGTAGGCCGTTTCGAAATGCAGGCAGGGCACGTGTTCGAGTTCGCCCCAGTAGCGGCCGAACAGGGTGTCGGCGCTGTGGATCACGAGCGAGGCGGCGACCGGGCGGCCTTCGCGTTCGGCGATCACCAGCAAAATATTCTCCGGCATGCTGCGCCCGATGCGCTGGAAGAAATCCAGGTTCAGATACGGCGAGGAGCGGTGCGCCTGGTAGGTGCGCTGGTAGCAGCGGTTGAACAGGCGCCAGTCGGCATCAAGCGCATCAAGCCCGCGCACGCGCCGCAGCGTCACCCCGGCGTCGCGCACCTTGCGCCGCTCGGCGCGGATGTTCTTGCGCTTCTTTTGCTCCAGCGTGGCCAGGAAGCCGTCAAAGTCCGTGTAGCCGGCGTTGAGCCAATGGAACTGCACGCCGCTCCGGAGCATGAAGCCGGCCGCCTCCAGCTGCTTGACCTGGTCTTCGGGTGGGTACAGGATATGGGTCGACGAGACATCGGATGCTTTCTGGGTCGATACCAGCGCCGCCAGCAGCGCGCCCCTGGCGTCGGCGTCGCGCGCCAGCAGGCGCGGCCCGGTCACCGGCGTGAACGGAATCGCCGACAGCAGCTTGGGGTAGTAATCGACCCCGTTGCGCTGGTAGGCGTCGGCCCAGGCCCAGTCGAACACGTACTCGCCGTACGAGTGCATCTTGACATACAGCGGCATGGCGGCGACCAGTTCGGCGCCGTCGTACAGCGCCAGGAACTGGGGCTGCCAGCCGGTGTCCGCGCAGGCGCTGCCCGATTCGTGCAGGGCGTCGAGAAAGGCGAACGAGAGGAAGGGATTGGCCGATGGCTGGGATGACGCCAGGGCGTCCCAGGCCGGCTGGCCGATCTCGGAAAGAGAGGATACGATATGCGTGCGATAATTCATTCTTGTCGAATCGGCTATTCCATTATTTTGGCGGGCGACGCCGGCTGAGGTTCGGGTCGGTCCATTGCATTCTACGCACATTAGCGTAAGGAGGCCCGAAGCGGTCGGATGCCCTGCCGCGCGCGCCGCCACCCTACGAAAGACACTGCATGCAGAACGACTTCTTCAACCTCTATTCGCACGGCTTCGCCCGGGTCGCGGTGGCCACGCCACGCTGCAAGATCGCCGATCCAGTCTTCAACGCGGCCCAGACCATCGCGCTGGCCGAAGCGGCTGCGCGGCAGGGCGCGGCGCTGGTGGCGTTCCCGGAGCTGGGCTTGTCGGCCTACAGCTGCGACGACCTGTTTCACCAGGGGGCGCTGCTGGACGCCTGCGAGGCCAGCCTGCGCACGGTCATCGATGCGACCGCGCACCTGCCGCTGGCGCTGGTGGTCGGGCTGCCGCTGCGGGTCGGGCATCAGTTGTTCAACTGCGGCGTGGTGGTCGCCGGCGGGAGAATCCTCGGCGTGGTCCCGAAAAGCTATCTGCCGAACTACGGCGAGTTTTACGAAGCGCGCCAGTTCAGCCCCGCCGACAGCGCGCCGTGCAGCCAGGTCAGCCTGCTGGGGCAGGACGTGCCGTTCGGCGCCGGCCTGCTGTTCGAAGTCGAGGGCATCGCGCTGCTGCGCTTCCATGTGGAGATCTGCGAAGATGTGTGGGTGCCGATTCCGCCATCGTCGTTCGCGGCGCTGGCCGGGGCCACGGTGCTGGTCAACCTGTCGGCGTCGAACGTGTTGGTCGGTAAAAGCGGCTACCGGCACCAGCTGGTGTCGCAGCAGTCGGCGCGCTGCCTGGCGGCGTATCTGTACACCTCGGCCGGGAACGGCGAATCGTCGACCGACATGGCGTGGGACGGCCAGACCCTGATCTACGAAAAAGGCGATCTGCTGGCCGAGGCCGAGCGCTTCCAGGACGACTCGCACATCATTTACGGCGACGTCGACCTGGAGCGCCTCTCGCGCGAGCGCATGCACACCACCACCTTCGCGCAGCAGGTACGTCACCATGCGCAGCAGGTGGCGGCGTTCCGCGTGGTGCGCTTTTCCCTGGGCGGCGCGCCGGGCGGCGGCAAAACGCTGGCCTTGAACCGCGCGGTCGAGCGCTTTCCGTACGTGCCTTCGGACCCGCAACGTCGCGACGAGCGCTGCACCGAGGTGTATCACATCCAGGTGCAGGCGCTGGTGCAGCGATTGTCCCAGAGCGGCATGAAAAAAGTCGTCATTGGCGTCTCGGGCGGGCTCGATTCGACCCACGCGCTGCTGGTGTGCGCCAAGGCGATGGATCGCCTGAAGCTGCCGCGCACGAATATCCTCGCTTACACGATGCCGGGGTTTGCCACCAGCGAGCGCACCCTGCGCCAGGCGCGTGCGCTGATGGAGGCGGTTGGCTGCGAGGCGCACGAGATCGACATTCGTCCGAGCTGCATCCAGATGCTCAAGGATTTGGGCCATCCGTATGCGCAAGGGCAGGAGACTTACGACATCACGTTCGAAAACGTGCAGGCGGGCGAGCGCACCAGCCATCTGTTCCGGCTGGCGAATTTCCATAACGGGATCGTGATCGGCACGGGCGACCTGAGCGAGCTGGCGCTGGGCTGGTGTACGTACGGCGTGGGCGACCATATGTCGCACTACAACGTCAACGCCAGCGTGCCCAAGACGCTCATCAGCCACCTGGTGCGCTGGGTGGCCGAGTCGGGCGTGATCGGTACCCACGGCTCGGACGTGCTGCTGCAGGTGCTGGCGACCGACATCAGCCCCGAACTGGTGCCGGGCAAGGCGGGCGAAGACAAGCCGGCGCAGAGCACGGAGAGTTCGATCGGACCGTACGAGCTGCAGGATTTCAACCTGTATTACATCCTGCGTTATGGCTTTGCGCCGTCGAAGGTGGCGTTTTTGGCGTGGTCGGCCTGGAAGGACCGCGAGCAGGGCGCATGGCCGGACGCCGTGCACGCCAGCCGCAACCAGTATGCGCTGGCGGACATCAAAAAGCACCTGGGCACCTTCGTGTACCGCTTCTTCAAGATCAGCCAGTTCAAGCGCTCGTGCGTGCCCAACGGGCCGAAGGTCGGCAATGGCGGATCGCTCTCGCCGCGCGGCGACTGGCGCGCCCCGAGCGACGCCGAGGCGGTCGTGTGGCAAGCCGATCTGGCAAGGATTCCGGATGAAGTCGGGAAATAGAACAGTCGGTCGTTTACAATAGCGGCAACAGTCAATCTATCGCATGACGAACAACCATTGAGGAGTAGCCATGAAACAAATTACTTGTGTGATCAAACCGTTCAAGCTGGACGAAGTGCGCGAAGCGCTGGCCGACGTGAACGTGACTGGCCTGACGGTCACCGAAGTCAAGGGTTTCGGCCGCCAGAAGGGCCACACCGAGCTGTACCGTGGCGCCGAGTACGTGGTCGATTTCCTGCCGAAGGTCAAGATTGAAGTGGTAGTGGACGACGCCATGGCCGACCAGGTGGTGGACGCCATCATCAAGGCGGCGCGTACCGGCAAGATCGGCGACGGCAAGATTTTCGTGCAGGATGTGGAGCAGGTGATACGGATTCGTACCGGCGAAACGGGGCCGGAAGCGGTTTAATTTCACTCGGCAACTAGTTGCAAAACCGGGGACAGACCCCGGTTTTGCAATGTTGTTTAACCGGAATCCGAGGTGGCTGCGGTCAGGCAGGACTCGGTATGCAAAAGCTAAGAGCGCCCCATGCGCATGTCGAATTTCCACGTCAGCAGCCGCAGCGCGCTGATCGTCGTCGCACTCGTCCACAGCGCCAGGTCGGGATCGGCCCCGAATTTTTTCATTATCAAATACATCCAGCTGCCGATAAACGCGCAAATGGCGTAAGGTTTCCCGTCGCGGAACACCATCGGCACTTCGTTGCAGACAATATCGCGCAGTACCCCACCAAAAATCCCGGTAATCACGCCCATCATCGAGGCGATGAAAATCGGCATGTGCGCTTCCAGCGCCGAGGCCACGCCGGCGATCGAGAACAATCCCAGCCCCACGGCGTCGGCCACTACGATGAGGCGTTCCGACACGATCTGGCGCAAGGTGCGGATCAGGGGCGCGGCCATGAGCGCGAGGACAAAAATGAGAATCGCGTATTCCTGGTGCGTGACCCAGAACAGCGGGCGCCGGTCGAGCAGGATGTCGCGCAGGGTGCCGCCGCCGAACGCGGTGATGAAGGCCACGGTGAATACGCCGACCAGATCCATGCGCTTGCGCCGCGCTTCAATGAAGCCGGAGAAAGCGCCAACAAGGATCGCCATGATTTCGATGAGCGTAATGAGGGTCATACGGTGCACTGTACTGTGGCGAATATTGCTAGCCTAACATGCGCCCGGCATGATGGACAGTGCAAGAGGTGCGCCCGGCAAGATACCGGGCGCATGCGGGCTATCGAATCAGGTGCCGATGGCCGATTTGAGCAGGACAATCAGGGCGCCGTGGCTGCGCCCGTCCACGTTGGCGGCGCAAAAGGCAATCACTTCATCTTTCTGCTCGAGCCAGCTGTGCACCATCGAGCGCAGCACCGGCTCGCCGCCGGCCGAGCCGAGGCCCTTGCCGTGGATTACGCAGACGCAGCGCAGCTTGCGTTTGCCGGCCTTGTGCAGGAACTCGCCGATGGCCTCGCGCGCGCCATCGCGGCGCAAGCCGTGCAGGTCGAGCTCGTCCTGCACCGGCCAGTAGCCCTTGCGCAGCTTGCGCACCACGTCCGGACCGATCCCGGCGCGCGAAAAACTCAGGCTGGGGTCGTCTTCGAGCAGGTGATCGACCTCGAACTGGTCCGAGAGCGATTCGCGCAGCACCGCCGCGTCATCCTCGGCCTGGCTGCGGAACACCTTGGCCGGCTTGATCTTGAGATTGACGCCGGGCGGGGCGTTGGGTACGAAGCGGTTCGACTCGGGCATCTTCTTGACGCCGCCGATGGCGCTGTTGAACAGGTTGGCCTCTTGCACGGCCACCCGCTCCCGTTCTTCGCGCTCGGCTTTTTCGCGCGCACGCGCTTCATCCTGGCCCTTGAGCTGTTCACGCAAGGATTTCAGATCGGAAAAGTCTTTCATCGGCATCGTCTTGTTTACCTATTAGTCGTTCAGGCTTTCCAGATAGCGCTGGGCGTCGAGCGCCGCCATGCAACCGGTGCCGGAACTGGTGATCGCCTGGCGATAGATGTGATCCTGCACGTCGCCGGCGGCAAATACGCCCGGGATGTTGGTGGCGGTGGCCATGCCTTCGAGACCGGTGCGGGTCTTGATGTAGCCGTTGTGCATGTCGAGCTGGCCTTCGAAGATGGCCGTGTTCGGCTTGTGGCCGATCGCCACGAACAGGCCGTGCACCGCCAATGGGGTGATCGCGCCGTCGACGGTCGACTTGATGTTCACGCCGGTCACGCCGCTGTCGTTGCCAGTGACTTCTTCCAGGGTGTGGTTGTACTTGATCACGATCTTGCCTTCGGCCGCCTTGGCGTTGAGGCGGTCGATCAGGATCGGTTCGGCGCGGAATTTGTCGCGGCGGTGGATGATCGTGACCTTGTTGGCGATGTTCGACAGGTACAGCGCTTCTTCGACCGCGGTGTTGCCGCCGCCCACGACCGCGACTTCCTGGTTGCGGTAGAAGAAACCGTCGCAGGTGGCGCAGGCCGAGACGCCCTTGCCCATGAACGCGGTTTCCGACTCCAGGCCGAGGTACTGGGCCGAGGCGCCGGTGGCGATGATCAGGGCGTCGCAGGTGTACTCATGGCTGTCGCCGATCAAACGCATCGGCTTTTCATTCAACTTTGTGGTGTGAATGTGGTCAAACACGATGTCGGTGTTAAAGCGCTCAGCGTGTTGCAGCAGGCGCTGCATGAGGTCCGGGCCTTGCACGCCCATCGGGTCGCCGGGCCAGTTTTCGACGTCGGTGGTGGTCATCAGCTGGCCGCCTTGTTCCACGCCCGTGACGAGCATCGGCTGCAGGTTGGCGCGCGCGGCGTAAACGGCTGCGCTGTAGCCGGCTGGGCCGGAGCCGAGAATCAGAACTTTGGCGTGTTTGGTAGTGGTCATGGGGCGGGCTTTAATCGAAATGTGTATGAAGAGAAACTGGGGTCGATTGCGGTCAGATCAAGTGGCGCGGGAATTCAATTGCGCACCCTCGATTATAGTCCATGATGCGCCCTAGCATGAATCATGGGCCCGATGCCCGCTGGATGGCTTAGAATGAGCGCATCGTCAACATCGTCCTACCTGTCGCATCATTGCGGCAGTACTGTAAGCAACAAAAGAAACAAAAGAATGCCAAAGACAAGCCAACCTTCCAACGCCAGTTACACCCGAAAGCCAGTCACCCGGCAACCCTTGCCGAACCGCGTGGTGCGCCTGCTGTCCGAAGCGCGCTGGATCGCGCTGGCCGTGGTGTTCCTGTATTTCGTGATGATCCTGCTCACCTATAACAAGGGGGATCCGGGCTGGTCGCACGAGGTGCAGGTATCGCAGGTGAGCAACCTGGGCGGGCGCGCGGGCGCCTATCTGGCCGATTTGCTGCTGTTTATTTTCGGCTTCTCGGCGTGGTGGTGGTGCATCTGTTTCCTGCGCATCCTCTGGAAGGGGTATCGCTCGCTCAATCAAAAATTCGTACTGGAAACAGAAGACGATCCCGAGCACCAGCAGGAGGCGGTGATTCGCTGGCTCGGCTTTGCGGTCTTGTTGATCGGCAGCCTGGGCCTGGAATTTTTGCGCATGTGGTCGCTGGCGGTGCAATTGCCGCGCGCGCCCGGCGGGGTGCTGGGCCAGCTGATCGGCCATGCGGCCCATTCGGCGTTCGGCTTCACCGGCGCCACCTTGCTGCTGCTGCTCTTGTTCGGACTGGGTTTCAGCCTGTTCTTCCACGTCTCGTGGATGGGCGTGGCCGAGCGCATCGGCGGCGCGATCGAAAACGCCATCGAGTGGTTCCGCCTGCGCTACCAGGACCGCGAAGACCGCAAGCAGGGTGAAGTGGCGGCCGTCAAGCGCGATGAAGTGGTGGTGCACGAGCGCGCCAAGCATGTGGCCGCGCCGGTCAGGATCGAACCGCAGGTGATGGAAGTGGTCCAGTCCGAACGCGCACTGAAAGAAAAGCAGCTCGACAAGCCGGTCGAGCATCCGGCGCAAGCTGCGCAACCTTCACAAGCGGCGCAAGCGTCGCAAGCCGCGTCGCGGCCGGTTGCCAGCACCGTCAAGATCGAGAAGCCGGCCGAACGCCAGGCGCCGCTGTTCCGCGACTTGCCGGGCGACTCGTCGCTGCCGCCGCTGTCGCTGCTCGACGATGCGCCGGAAGTGCAGGAAACGGTGTCGGTGGAAACGCTGGAGTTCACCAGCCGCCTGATCGAAAAGAAATTGTCCGACTTCGGCGTCGATGCCAAGGTGGTGGCGGCGTATCCGGGTCCGGTGGTGACGCGCTACGAAATCGAACCGGCCACGGGCGTGAAGGGCAGCCAGATCGTCGGCCTGGCGCGCGATCTGGCGCGCTCGCTGTCGCTGACCTCGATCCGCGTGGTCGAAACGATTCCCGGCAAGAATTACATGGCCTTGGAATTGCCAAATCCCAAACGCCAGATCGTGCGCCTGACCGAAATCGTCGGCTCCAAGATCTATAACGACAGCACCTCGCAGTTGACGGTGGCGCTGGGCAAGGATATTGCCGGCAAGGCGGTCATTGCCGACCTGGCCAAGATGCCTCACTTGCTGGTAGCCGGCACCACCGGTTCCGGTAAATCGGTGGGCATCAACGCGACCATCCTGTCGCTGCTGTACAAGTCCGACCCGGCCGACGTGCGCATGATCCTGATCGATCCGAAGATGCTGGAGATGTCGGTGTACGAAGGCATTCCGCACTTGCTGGCGCCCGTGGTGACCGACATGCGCCAGGCCGGCCATGCGCTGAACTGGGCGGTGAACGAGATGGAGCGCCGTTACAAGCTCATGAGCAAGCTGGGCGTGCGTAACCTGGCCGGCTACAACGCCAAGATCGCCGAGGCGGCCAAGCGCGAGGAACATATTCCGAATCCGTTCAGCATCACGCCGGATTCGCCGGAGCCGCTGGAAAAACTGCCGACCATCGTCATCATCATCGACGAGCTGGCCGACCTGATGATGGTCGTCGGCAAAAAGGTCGAGGAATTGATTGCCCGTATCGCGCAGAAGGCCCGTGCGGCCGGCTTGCACCTGATCCTGGCGACGCAGCGGCCGTCGGTGGACGTGATTACCGGCCTGATCAAGGCAAATATTCCGACCCGGATCGCGTTCCAGGTCTCGTCCAAGATCGACTCGCGCACCATTCTCGACCAGATGGGCGCCGAAGCGCTGCTGGGCATGGGCGACATGCTGTACATGCCGCCGGGAACCGGTTTGCCGGTGCGGGTGCACGGCGCGTTTGTGTCCGACGAAGAAGTTCACCGCGTGGTGGCCCACCTCAAGCTGTCGGGCGAGCCGAACTATATTGAAGGCATTCTCGAAGGCGGCACGCTCGAAGGCGAGGGCGGCGCGGAAGGCGGCGCGTCCGGCGAGGCGGGCGGCGAGGCCGATCCGATGTACGACCAGGCGGTGCAGGTGGTGCTCAAGAACCGGCGCGCCTCGATCTCGCTGGTGCAGCGTCACTTGCGCATCGGCTACAACCGCGCGGCACGCTTGCTGGAGCAGATGGAAAACAGCGGTGTTGTTTCTCCAATGCAATCGAATGGCAACCGCGACATTCTGGTGCCGGCCGCCAGCGCAGAATAATCCGTCGCCTGTGCACCGGCTTGGCCGCTCGTCCGTTACAGGATGAGCGGCTGCCGACCTCTTCTTTGCCCACGCGGCCCATACTTAAGGACACTATGCAATTTTTACTGAATAAAACCACGGCCGTGCTGGCCCTGAGCCTGGCCTGCGCCGGCATGGCCCACGCCAGCGCCCTCGAACAATTCAAATCCTTCGTCGCCGGCACCAAGGCCGCGCGCGGGGAATTTACCCAGCGCCAGGTGAAAAAGGCCGACTCCGCCAAAGTAGCGGCGCCATCGTCCGGCACCTTCGTGTTCGCCCGTCCCGGCAAGTTCATCTGGACCTACGTCAAACCGTACGAGCAACTGTTGCAGGCCGATGGCGAGCAGCTGTATATCTACGACAACGACCTGAACCAGGTCACCACCAAAAAACTCGGTGACGCCCTGGGTTCCTCGCCAGCCGCGATCTTGTTCGGCAGCAACGAGCTGGAAAAGAACTTCACCCTGACCGAAGCCGGTACGCGTGACGGCCTGGAGTGGCTCAATGCCGCGCCCAAGGGCAAGGATTCGCAGTTCGAGCAGATCAGTATCGGTTTGCGCAACGGCACGCCCGAAGCGATGGAACTGCGCGACGCCTTCGGCCAGACCTCGGTGCTCGCATTCAAGAAGTTCGAGAAAAACCCGCCCCTGACGGCGACCCAGTTCAAATTCGTCATTCCCAAAGGTGCCGACGTCGTCAATAACTGATCCATCTTCCCTCGTGGAGCTCACTTGAATTCAAGAGCAATCGGTACCGTACTGGCTGTGACTTTGTTGACTGGCACCACGATGGCTCCCGCCCTGGCGCAAACGCGCATGCCGCCGTCCGACACTGAACGCTTGCCCTCGGCCTGCACCCGGCCCGACTGGCCGCCCGAGGCCAAGCGCTACGACCTGGAGGGCACGACCGTGCTCGACTACCGGATCAAGGAGTGGCGCATCGCCGATGTCAAGGTGCGCAAAGGCAGCGGCTGGCCGATCCTGGACGCCGCCGCCGTGCGCGGTTTGCAAGCCTGCAAGCTGAAAACGGATGCTGCGCAGCCACGCGAGACCGCCGTGCGCACGCTCGACTACGTCTGGGCCACCGCCGGCGGACCGTCGGCGCGGCCCCAGTTGCGTGCCGACAGCTGCGCGCCATCGGCCCAGTTGCACGGCTTCGTGCCGCTCGACCGCACCCCGACGTCCAGCGATGGCGTACTGGTGCGCTTCCTGACCAATGGCCGTGGCGAGCCGTTCAACATCCGCCTCGAAGGTCGGATCACCGACAACGAGCTGGCCGAGCAGATCAGGCAGTACGTGCAGAGCTGCCGTTTCGTCGCCGCCAACGTGCCGGGACCGAAGACCGATGCGGTGTACGGGCGCGTGCTGCTGGCGGCTCCCGGTAAATAAAGTTGGCATGCATATCTGGCAATATTGATTTTCCCGATATATGATCGGCTGCCGGACCACTCCGGGCCGGATCATCGGGAGAGCATCATGAAGCACTGGATCAGCCGTTGGTTGATAGGCGTTGCACTACTGCATACTGCGTTTGCGTTCGTCGTCATGGGACCGCCTATGCTGGAAATGCTGCGTGGCGGCCTGTTTAACACAGTCAAGAACATGACCTTGGCCGCGACCACCTGGTTCTTCCTGTTCGGCCTCTTGCTGGCGCTGATGGCGGTGCTGCTGCATGCGCTCGAGAAAGCCGGCGTGGCGCTGCCCAAGTCGTTCGGTTGGGGCTTGCTCGGACTGGCCGCGCTGGGAGTGCTGCTGATGCCGGACTCGGGTTTCTGGCTGGTTTTCCCGCCCGCGTTCGCCATTCTACGGCGCAAGACCGAGGTAGACATGGCTGGCGGCGCCATGCAAAACATCGTTACCGGGCCGGGTGTGCCAAGATAATCGCATCGCACGGGAACTGTCGCGCGCGGCGCGGGTCTTATCTTGAACGCCGATTCGCGCCATGCGCTAGACTACGCGCTTCCTATTCATGAAGACTCCGCATGGACGATTTGTTCAAGACCGAACCTGCCGCGCCCCTCGCTGAAGCGCTGCGTCCGGCAACGATTGACGAGGTCATCGGCCAGAGCCATTTGCTGGGCGAGGGCAAGCCCCTGCGCCTGGTGTTCAGGTCGGGCAAGCCGCATTCGATGATTTTATGGGGCCCGCCCGGGGTCGGCAAGACCACCCTGGCGCGCCTGACGGCCAACGCCTTCGGCTGCGAATTCATCGCCCTGTCGGCCGTGCTGTCTGGCGTGAAAGATATCCGCGCCGCCATCGAGCAGGCCGAGCATCACCTGGCCACCGGCAAGCACACCATCCTGTTCATCGACGAGATTCACCGCTTCAACAAGTCGCAGCAGGATGCCTTGCTGCCTTTTGTCGAGTCCGGCCTGGTGACGCTGATCGGCGCCACCACCGAAAACCCCTCGTTCGAGGTCAATTCGGCGCTGCTCTCGCGCGCCCAGGTGTACGTGCTCAAGGCCCTGACCGACGCCGAACTGCTGCAGTTGCTCAAGCGCGCCCAGGACAAGGTGCTGGGCCACCTGACGTTCGACGAGGTCGCCATCGCCACCCTGATCGGCTATGCCGATGGCGATGCGCGCCGCTTCCTCAACCTGCTCGAACAGACCAAGACCTCGGCCGAAACGTCGGGCCTGACGCACATCACCGGCGAGTTCGTCGACAATGCGCTCACGCTCAACTCGCGCCGCTTCGACAAGGGCGGCGACAATTTCTACGACCAGATTTCGGCGCTGCATAAATCGGTGCGCGGCTCGCACCCGGACGCGGCGCTGTACTGGCTGTGCCGCATGCTCGACGGCGGCGCCGATCCGCAATACCTGCTGCGCCGCATCGTGCGCATGGCGTGGGAAGACATCGGCATTGCCGACCCGCGCGCGATCCAGATCGCCAACGATGCCGCCGCCACCTACGAACGGCTGGGCTCGCCGGAGGGCGAACTGGCGCTCGGCCAGGCCGTCATTTACCTGGCCATCGCGGCCAAGAGCAACGCCGGCTACAACGCCTACAACCGGGCGGTGGCGTTCGTCAAAAAGGACAAGTCGCGCGAGGTGCCGGTGCATCTGCGCAATGCACCCACCAAGCTGATGAAGGAGCTCGGCTACGGCCACGAGTACCGCTACGCGCATGACGAACCGAATGCGTACGCAGCCGGCGAAACCTATCTGCCCGACGGCATGGTCGAGCCGCGCTGGTACGAGCCGGTGCCGCGCGGGATCGAAGCGAAGATCGCCGAAAAACTCGCGTGGCTGCGCGGGCTCGACGCCGACGCCGGCGACTGAGGACGGCGAAGGGCCCGCAACGGCGGGCCTTCTTGCATCCGCTTACAGGCCGTCGCGAATTCGTGCCTCCTGTCCCGGCTTTCCGGCACTTCATCGCAAGCCGCTGGAAGGGCAGGGGGCGAGTGGGTAAAGTCACACCATACCAACTCGCCTGACCCACCGGAGAAGATGATGAAAGTCCGCAAAAACCTCGAAGCCGTTTTCCTTGCCGCCAGCGTCATGGTTACGTTTGCCGCCTACGCCACGGCCGACGTTCCGGTGCGCGCTAATGCCGCGCCGGCCAGCGCCTCGGCAGTGGCCGACAGCAACATGACCGTGGTCGTGGTCAGCGCCAAGCGCCTGAGCGCCGCCGAGAAAGTCGCACAACAGTAATCAAGCGGCGGCGTCAATTTACTGATGCCAAATTTGCATTTTTGCACTATGATAAAAGTCTTATCATAGGAGTCATTAATGCAAACAGTCATGAAATTTTCGCAACGTTCCCTGTTGTGGATGCTGGGCGGCCTGCTGGCCCTTGCGATCGCCGGTTGCAGTTCCGAGCCTAAAGAGCGCGCGGCCTTCATCACCTTCCTGCAAACGCGCATTGTCGACAAGCCCGGCGTGCACTTGCCCAAGCTGACCCCGGACGAGGAAAAATCCTTCGGCGAGTACAGCAAGCATTTTGCCGTCATCACCGATTACAACAAGGCGCTCGATGCCAAGGTCCAGAAGCCCTTGCGCGACATCACCGGCATGCGCATGCCGCGCACCATGGCCGACCTGCCGGCGTGGCGCGCCAATATGGTTACCCTGCGCAAGACCAGCGTGCAAATGCGTAACACTATCGATACCGAGCAAGCCGCCGCCGGCGTCAAGCGCGTGGCGCTCAAGCAGCCCGACGACCTGAAAACCGTCTACGACAACGCCTATGCGCGTACGGTCTCGGATCCGGGCAATGGCATCAAGGACATGCTGGTGGCGCTGGAGGGCATGATCGACAGCGCGGAAAAACTGACCGCGTTCCTGGATCTGCATAAGGACAAGATCAGGCTCAACGGCGCCGTTGCCGAAGTCGACGATCAAAAAGTGCTCGATGAAATGAATGTGCTGATGAAGGAACTGAACGCCGGCAACGAGAAGGTGGCGGCGTCGCAGCGCAAGCTCAACGCCCTGGTCTCCGGTAAGTAAGCCCTTGCGCGGTCCCCGGGCACGGCGCCGACAAGGTGCCATTGTGCAGGGAATCGGTTAAACTGTTCATTGAACAACCGGCCAGTGCGCGTTGTGCAGGCCTGGGCCTGCCGCCTGGCCGCCTCATCAAGTGCATCGCCTTGATTTGAGCGTTGTGAAACCGGCTTCGTCACGAAGCTTTTATTTTGCTTGAGCCGCGCGCGGGAACATCCGCCCGCGCGGCTCTCAGGGACCAGCGATGCCGGCGACGGCATCGCTCCGCCCTCCACATACCGGCACTTCCGACAATGATAGACATTCAACTTCTCCGTAAAGATATCGACAACGTCGCCGCCCGCCTGGCGACGCGCAAGTTCCAGCTCGACGTGGCCGGCTTCACCGCACTCGAAGCCGAACGCAAGGCGATCCAAACGCGTACCGAAGACTTGCAAAGCAAGCGCAACTCGCTGTCGAAGCAGATCGGCATGCTCAAGGGCAAGGGCGAAGATACCTCGGCCGTGATGGCGGACGTCGCCGGCCTGGGCGACGAGCTCAAGGCCAACGAAATCGCGCTCGGCGAAGTGCAGGCCAAGCTGGCCGTGTTCATGGAAGCGGTGCCGAATCTGCCGCATGCGTCCGTTCCGGTCGGCGAGGACGAAGCCGGCAACGTCGAAGTGCGCAAGGTCGGCACGCCGCCCGTGTTCGACTTCGAGGTGCGCGACCACGTCGACGTCGGCAGCGCACTCGGTCTCGATCTGGTGACGGCCGTGAAACTGACCGGCTCGCGCTTTTCGGTGATGAAGGGCGGCATCGCGCGCCTGCACCGCGCGCTGGCCCAGTACATGCTCGACACCCACACCGGCGAGCACGGCTACACCGAATGCTATACCCCGTACCTGGTCAACGCCGATTCGCTGCGCGGCACCGGCCAGTTGCCGAAGTTCGAAGCCGACCTGTTCTCGGTCAAAAAGGGCGGCGCGGAAGGCGAGGGCGAAACCTTCTACCTGATCCCGACCTCGGAAGTATCGCTGACCAACACCGTGCGCGACGAGATCGTCGCCATCGACACCTTGCCGATCAAGATGACGGCGCACACGCCATGCTTCCGTTCGGAAGCGGGCAGTGCCGGGCGCGACACGCGCGGCATGATCCGCCAGCACCAGTTCGACAAGGTTGAACTGGTGCAGGTGGTCCATCCCGACACCTCCTACGACGTGCTGGAAGACATGGTCGGCCACGCCGAAGTCATTCTCAAAGGCCTGGGCCTGCCGTACCGCGTGATGTCGCTGTGCACCGGCGACATGGGTTTTGGCGCGACCAAGACCTACGATCTGGAAGTGTGGCTGCCGGCGCAGAACACCTACCGCGAGATTTCGTCACTGTCGAACTGCGAAGCGTTCCAGGCGCGCCGCATGCAGGCACGCTTCCGCAACGCGGCCGGCAAGCCGGAACTGCTGCACACGCTCAACGGTTCCGGCCTGGCCGTGGGCCGCACCCTGGTGGCGGTGCTGGAAAATTACCAGCAGGCCGACGGCAGCGTGACCGTTCCCGAGGTCCTGCGGCCGTACATGGGCGGCTTGGCCGCGTTGAAGCCCTGAAAATAGGGCTTCCCTTTTTTTGGGAGGGGGGCTATAATTTTGCCTTCTCGCAGCAATGTGAGAAAGGAGAGGTGGCAGAGTGGTCGAATGTACTTGACTCGAAATCAAGCGATGGGGCGACCCATCCGTGGGTTCGAATCCCACCCTCTCCGCCATGAATAAAGAAGGAATCCCCTACTGCCAGGGGATTTTTTTTGCAGTAAGTTGGAGAGGTGGCAGAGTGGTCGAATGTACTTGACTCGAAATCAAGCGATGGGGCGACCCATCCGTGGGTTCGAATCCCACCCTCTCCGCCAGTATCAGGAAAAACAGCTCCCCAACGGGAGCTTTTTTTTCGTCCGTCGCCGGCTGGCGGCGCGCTTTTGTCCGTGTGCATTCGCATACGGGCTCCATTCGTTTCACAATGTGGCTAATGCCAATTTGTTCAATCGGGTCCCACTGCCTGACGAAACGTGCCTCTGCATGAGGCACCCCAGCAAGCAAACTAGCTCATTCCAGAGCATAACAAATCGACTTGTGCGTAATGTCGAGGTGGCGGAGCGTGTGCGTTCTGACTGACCAATCCACCAGATAACGTGTTATCTTAAAGTTATCGTTGACAATAATAGCATCCTGCCGCAGTATCGGGATTGCCCACCTGATGGAGATTTTTTTGAAATATGTTCTCACATTGTTAGTTGCGTATTCATTCGCATTGCCTTGTTTGGCGCAGACACCAAAAGATATTACTCGCCTTACAGGGCAGCAACTTGTTGATCTGCTCGCCGTACCATCTGGAACGCTGAATACCGCCCAGTTGAGTCCACGAGAACAGCACAATCATCGCATCGCGGACGCTTATATTGACGGTGTGCTCGACGCCACTACTGGAATTGGTTGGTGTCCGAACAAGCGATATAAGCCTGATACGATCGAAGAAAAGGTGATTTGGGGCCTTCGAAAACTTTCTGCAGAATCTCTTCAGCGCGCAGCTGCGCCACTCATTCTTGAGATCCTGCGCCCGTTGCTACCTTGCCCTGAAAAAGAATAGACGACAACGATGATAAAAATTTCATTTGCAATGCTGCGTGCTAATTATCCGGCTAAAACGCATGTGTCGAAGGACGAGCTGTATGGGTCCATTGGGCACGAAAAACTGGCGAAAGACTTTAATTGGGACAACACTTGCGCGGTCCGGGTTAGCCTTGCGTTGATCGCATCAGGCGTTCGTGTTCCGGGGCACATGAGAGTCAACGCCGGCCGCTATAAGGGACGACTATTCCAGCCGGGCCAGGCTAAGTTGTCAGATTTTCTTGCAAGACCCACAGTGTTGGGCAAGCCAGAGATATACACTACCAGCGTCTCCGCCCTGATGGCAGTTCGTGGCCGGACCGGAATAATCTCGTTCTTCGGACTGCTTGGAGGCACCGACACCCAGGGACACATTGATATCGTTTTCCCCGGCGGTGATTACGCAGATCCGACTTGCGGAAATTCGTGCTACTGGTCCTCGAATACGGTCTGGTTCTGGCCTATTAAATAGCTGCGGAGCAAATCTTCTAAGGAAGCGCTGATCTATTCCACCACTGACGCCCCTGACGGGGGCGACGACCTGAACAATATTGAGGTAGCTACCTGCCTCGCCACCGATCGTTCAAAAGAGTTTTTCTGACCTCGAATACGCTGCCAAGAGGAAGCTGACACGGCACGACCGTTTTCTCGCGAAGATCGACAGCGTAACGCCATGGGACAAGCTGTACGAGCTGATTGAGCCGTTCTATGCAACGGTGGTGGGCGCAGCTCGTCCACCGATCGGAATGGCGCGCATGTTGCGTGTGTATGTGGCCCAGCAGCACTTCTGTTGTCTGACGAAGGCACCGAAGATGCGATCTATGACAGCCAGTCCATTCTTGCTTTTGTCGGTATCGGGGCCTGAAAATCGCATCGACTCCGCAATCTACAGGATCGTCGGTGCAGCACCAGTTCAAACGTCATGCTGTTCTGCCTTATCATCGAAAAAAGCTTCCCGCTGGGACTTTTGTCCGCGCAGCCAAAGACATACCCAGCGCGGTGCTTCGCTTGTTCGACTACGCCTGAGCGATTCCCTTGTTCGCGATGCATCCTATGCTCAATTTCCCATGCGCGCCCCTCCATTTCACGCGCTCGATTTCCTCATGACGCACGCTAACAAGCAAACTACCGGCTTCAGTGCACTAGTGCCGTGGGATGGAAATTATACGGCTGTCACGAATGCAAAACACAGCGCTGACGCTTCATCGGAAGGTGCTCTCCGCATACACCCGAACTAGCCGTTGAAGTAGCGTTTGCGCCGTCCTGTGAGTTTTTACGGACGCGGCATGCGGCTTGGCTCATGATGCCGGATCGGCAATAGCCGGATCACTACAATGTTCCTTTGATAATACGCAAGGAACCCGATCCGCGATGAAAACCGTGCTGCTGTTAATTGCGCTGCTCTGTGCCACGCTGGCCCGCGCCGAAGCGCCGGTGAATCAATGGCTGGTGGCCGCAGTAGCGAAAGAAATGGGTAAACCGGCGTCCGAGATCAGGAAAAGCGTCGCCGCAAAGACGTGCGAAGGGCGGATCAACCCGATCGAGGAGTGCATGTCGGTCAAACTGGCCGCGGGCGAAATCAGGATGCGCAGCCAGTATGCGCGTGCGCATAAGCGCCTGCCGGATGCGCGCGACCGCGACAGGCTGGCCAGGGCGCAGCAGGCGTGGATTATCTTCCGGGGCGCCAGCTGCGACTACGAGGCGGGGACAATGGAAGACGGCCGTTCAAGCAGCGTGGAAGAAAGCGCCTGCAAGTCGTCCATGACCGAAGCGCGCATCACGACCTTGCGCGCCTATGCCGAATGCGGGAGCGACGATTGCTGATACACGGCGTTGTATACTTGCACAAATGAATTATCCAATGAATCAATCAGGAGTAGACCATGCGTAAATTAGCCACCGTTCGCAAGGTCATCGATATCGCGCCGATTCCCGGCGCCGATGCGATCGAATGCGTGACGGTCGACGGCTGGAAGGTCGTATCAAAGAAGGGTGAATACCAGATCGGCGGCAACGCCCTGTATCTCGAAGTCGATTCGTGGGTGCCGGAAGCGCTGGCGCCTTTCCTGTGCAAGGACAAGCGCGAGTTCAATGGCGTGTCCGGCGCGCGCCTGCGCACCATTAAGCTGCGCGGCCAGATCAGCCAGGGCCTGCTGCTGCCCGTGCCGGAAGGCGCCAGCGAGGGCGACGACCTGACCGGGATGCTGGGCATCCAGAAGTACGAGGCGCCCATTCCCGCCGATCTGCAAGGGATCATGAAAGGGCCGTTTCCTTCATTCGTGCGCAAGACCAATCAGGAGCGCATCCAGAATCTCGTGGCCGAGCTCGAGGAATGGGTGGACGCGGGCCTGGAGTGGGAGGTAACGGAAAAGCTCGACGGCTCCAGCCTGACCGCCTATCTTTTCCAGGGTGAGTTTGGCGTTTGCAGCCGCAATCTGGATCTGCTGGAAACCGCAGGCAACTCCTACTGGAAGCTTGCACGCGACCACAAGCTGGAACAGTTGCTGCGCGCTAGCGGGCGCAATCTGGCTGTGCAAGGAGAGCTGATCGGGCCTAACGTCCAAGGCAATCCGTATGGCGTCGGTGCGCCCCAGCTGCATGTGTTCGACGTCTATGATATCGACCAAGGCCGCTACCTGACGTCCCCTGAACGGATGGCGCTCCTCGACGGTGCCGGCCTCCTGCATTGCCCCGTGCTGGGCACGCAAAATCTGGCGGGCGCGAGCGTTGCATCGCTGCTGGCCAGCGCCGAAGCCAAAAGCGCGCTCAAGGCCGGCACCGAGCGCGAAGGCCTGGTTTTCAAATGCCTGAGCGCGGATGTGAGCTTCAAAGTCATCAGCAATAAGTTTTTGCTCGGCGAGAAGGCGATTTAACCCCGTTTGCATGACTCGTCCGTTTCATTGCGTACCGATGTACATTCAACGAAACGGACCCGACCATGAAACCAGACCGCCCGCCGTACCAGCCGATTGCCCTGCACCTTGTCGAGATTCCCGTGCCGTGCACGGCGTCGTGGGAGGACATGACGGGCGACGTCCGCGTCCGCCACTGCGAGGGGTGCAACAAGAACGTTTTCAATCTGTCCGCGATGCCTGCCGTAGAAGGGGCGGCGTTGATTGCGGAAAACCTCAACGGCGAGCTGTGCGTGCGGATGGAGAAGCGCCACGACGGCAGCGTCGTCTCCAGCGATGGCGCCGACAGCGAGCGCGCCACGGCGCGCCAGCCGTGGCGCAGGCTGCCAGGCCTTGCCGGCGTGGCGGTGCTGGCCTTGTCCGCCGCAGGCTGCTCCACCGGCGACGTCCAGCCCGTAGCGTCGACCACCGCCGGTGCGACTGCAATTTCCGAGCCGCCCACGACGGTGCTGATGGGTGCGCCGCCCGCGAGCGAGCCGCCTGCCGCAGTCGTCGCGCCCGCGCCGGCCAAGGGCGGGCGGCAGTGCGAAGAAGGTGCCCGGTTACAGCAGTTGATCGGCAAGCCGATGACGGGACACTCGATGCCGCATGTCTTGGTCGATCGTAAAGGCATCTGCACGCGCTGAGCGCCTACCGCACCGACTGCTGCAGCCGCGCGATCAACGCATGCAGCAGTTCGAACGATAAAATCGAACTCGGATGAATCTTGTGAAACACCTTGCCATCGACATCGAGAATGCTCGATTTCTCGGTCCATAAATTGGTCTTGATATCGGCGATGCGGGCGATGTCGATGCTTTTTTGCCCGATCTGCAACTGGTCCGCGCTCAGGATCATGTCGAAGGTCGGGAACTCCATATTGCGCGTGGCGACCATGCTTTTCGATTGCGCCACGCTGTCCTCGAAATACCGGAACACCACCGGTTTTCCGGCGCGCAGCTGCTGGTACAAGGCCTCGCCGCGGTGCTCGATCTGCAGGCTGCTCAAGCGTTCGCTCAATTCGGCAAAGCGGTGAATGCGGCTGCCGATGAAGGTCCAAGGCGCACCCGGCGCGGCGCGATAGCCAATGCCGCCGTAAAAGAAGCGGTACAGGTCTTCCAGGTCGCGGTACAGGATGGTATTTTCGCCGGCGCGAATGCCGTTCTCGAGCAGATGAAATGTCGGCTGCGAGGCCGCCAGGCGCCAGAAGATAATGGCGATCGCGGCGCCCAGCGCCAGCGAGCCGAATCCCACCGTGTACAGTAACGACACAGGGCCGGTGAAACGGAAATCGGGGCCGATTTGGGTGGTCAGCCACAGCACGAACAAGCCGACCCCGGCGAACAGCGCCGCCATGAACCAGCCGACGAACAGAAACGAGCGGCTTTTGCCGTACGTGGCAATCAATTTTCCCAGCGCTTGCGCGCCGCTTGCGGAACCTGTCGATTTTTCAGTGGAGATCATCGCTCGCTTTCATCATGAATGGGGACGGCGCCTGTCTCGCGCGCAGCTTGGCAAGATTGGAAACTTGGCAACCGATTCTATCAAACTCAGGCGACTGCGCCGCACCGGAAGCATGGCATTAACTATTGCAATATCGCGCTGGCGTCCCATCTACGACGGGTACAGGCATGCTTGAATGCATGCTTGGTTGCAACAATCACTTGATGAACGAGGACGCACACATGAAAACAGAACAAGCAATCCTGGCCGGCGGATGTTTTTGGGGCATGCAAGACCTGATCCGCAAGATGCCTGGCGTCAAATCGACACGGGTCGGTTACTCGGGCGGCGACGTGCCGAACGCCACCTACCGCAACCACGGCACCCATGCGGAAGCGATCGAGATTACCTTCGATCCCGAGGTAATGAGCTATCGTAAGTTGCTGGAATTTTTCTTTCAGATCCACGATCCGTCCACGCCGAACCGCCAGGGCAACGATACCGGCATGAGCTACCGCTCCGCCATCTACTATGCCAGCGAGGAGCAAAAGGCGACCGCGCTCGACACCATCGCCGATGTCGACGCATCCGGCATGTGGCCCGGCAAAGTGGTGACCGAGCTGGCGCCGGCCGGTCCGTTCTGGAATGCCGAGCCGGAACACCAGGATTACCTGGAGCGTAACCCGGGCGGTTACACCTGCCACTTCGTGCGCAAGGACTGGCGCCTGCCGCAGCGCGACAAGAGCGCGGGCTAAGCTTTTCCCACAGTTCGCAACTGCCTGCGCCCCGGCCGCATCTGCGCTTACTTCAAAACAACCGCAATATCGACCACTACCGCGCTGCCCGAGCCGATCACCGAGTTCGCCGGCGTGGCCGTGCCATTGAAGGGCAGCGCCGTGCCGGTCGCAACGTCAACCCGGTACAGCGTGGCCGGCCCCGTGCCCGCGCTGCGCAAGGCGGCCAGCACCAGGCCGTTGGCGCCGCCGGCGATATCCATGCTGCCGTCCCCCATCACATCCATGCCCAACGCGCCGATATTGGTCAGCGTGCCGTCGTTGGGCGGATTGACCAGCGCCAGGTTGTCGCTGGCTGTATCGAGCACGAACAGCATGGTCGCCGTGGTGCCGGCAAAACTGTTGGTGTAGGCGCCGGCCGTGACCACCGGTGCGGCCCCGGCGCGGTTGATGGCGCCGTCGGTCGTGGTCGCGCCCGTGTCGACATTGATGCGCAGGCTCTGGCCGCTGTTGCCGATCACGCGCAGGCGGTCCGCCAGCGGGTTGAAATCGACAGCGAATGCGGTGCCGGCGATCGCGCTGAACGGCAGCGTGAGATCGGCCGCGTCGGCAACCAGGGTCGCCTTGACCGTCGCCACACCGGTTTTGGCATCGATGGTGACGATGCGGGCGCTTGAAGTAATTCCGTACAGCAAGCCATCCTTGGGCCGGATATCGAAGCCGAGCAGTTTTTCGCCGCTGTTCATGCCCGTGATGGCGACATCGGTATCGAACATGGCAGGGGTTTGCGGCTTGAACGACACCAGGCGGGCGCCATCGGTCAGGCCCAGCACCACCGGCGCGGCCGGCGAGCGCACGGCCAGGCCCTTGACGGCATCGCTCAGGTCGAGCGCGGCGACCAGGGTGGCCGGGTTGGCGCTGGCGGCCAGGTTGATCGCATACAGGCCAGCCTTGCCGCCCACGGTCAGGACCGCCAGGCCGCGGTTGTTGCGGGCGTCGATGTCGAAGCCGCCCACCGCGCTGGCCGTCACGCCCAGCGCCAGCGGCACGCTCAGGGTGCCGTTGTTGGGCGGGTTCTGGGTGTACAGGGTACTGCCGGCGGCGTCGATCACGAACAGGGTGGTGGCGCTGGTGCCGGCAAACGAGTTGGTGTAGGCGGCCGCAGTGATTTTCGCCGCTGCCGGGCCGCCGTTGATAATGCCGTCGGTGGTGGTCGCACCCGACTCGACGTTGATGCGCAGGTTCTGGCCGCTGTCGCTGACCACGCGCAGACGGTCGGCGGCGGGGTTGAAGTCGACCGCGTAGTCGGCCCCGGCCAGGGCCGTGAACGGCGCGCTGGTGTCGGCCGCGTCCGCCGCCAGGATCGAACGCATGCTCGCCGCGCCCGTGTTCGGATTAATCGTGTAAATGCGTCCGCTGCTGCCCACGCCGTACAACAGGCCGTCCAGCGGGCGGAAATCGATGCCGAGCAGGGTTTCGGACGCTTGCAGGCCGGACAGCGCCACATTCGTGCGCACGGTGTTGTCGGCGTTGAGCGAGACGATGCGCCCGGCCGCGGTCAGCATGACCGTGTCGCCTGCTTCGACCACCGGTTGCACCACCGGCGGCAGCGGGGCAGGGGTGTCGTTGTCGTCGCTGCCGCAGGCGGCCAGGGTCATGGCGATGGCGGAAGCAAGCAGGAGTTTGGTAAATGGGATGTTGTGCATGGTGGCCTCGTTTTTTATGAAAAATCACCCGGATTGCGGGAGCGCACCACCAGATACGCGTCAACGTGCTGATCGGATTCAAATTTCTTCAGTTGTTTAACCCCGCCGTCGCGCTTGCGCCGTTTCATGGTCAGCCATGCCCCGCAGTCTTGCGTGGGTATTAACTTACTGACAAGATGTGGATTGCGATATGCCAAAATTTAACAACGACGCCAATGTGATTGCCTTGCATCGCATCACGATCGCCTCGCCCTGCAGCGCCTCGTGGGACGCCATGCAGGGGGACGAGCGCGTGCGCCACTGCGGCGACTGCGACAAGCATGTCTTCAACCTGTCGGCGATGCCCGAAGCGGAAGCGGCAAGGCTGGTGGCCGCGCACAGCGCGGACGGCATGTGCGTGCGCTTTTACCGGCGCGCCGATGGCACCGTGATGACCAGCGATTGCGGCGCGCCGTCGGCCGCCTCGCGTCCCGCATGGCATGCGCTGCCCGGCCTGGCCACGGCGGCGCTGCTGGCCATGTCGCTGGCCGCCTGTACGGCGCGCGCACCGGCGCCCGAGGATATGCTGGTCGGTGTGCTATTCCCAGGCTCCATGCCCGGCAGCCAGGGGGATGCCAAGCCGGAAACACCGCCGCCGATGCTCATGGGCGAGATACCGGGGCCGGCGGTGCCGGCGCCGGACCCGCGCGGCGCGCAGGAATAGCCGCACCCGGCCCGGGGGCATCAGCCTGGCGTGCTGCCGTTTTTGCGGCGGCGCAAGGCGCGCCAGAGTGGCAGGCCGCCCAGGACGCCCAGCAGCAGCAGCGGCCAGACGCCGGCCAGCGCCAGCAGCAGTTCCAGCGCGCCGTCCCAGCCGCGCGCCAGTTTATCCTGCAGGCGGCTGGCAAAACCCGGCTGCAACTGTTCAAACAGGCTGTCCACATCGGCCAGCTCGCTGCGCAGCATGCGCGACGGCTGGCTCAGCGTCAGCTCGATGGTGCTGAACGCCACCTGATCGTCGGACTCCTTTTTAGCGAGCAGGGCGGCATCGCGCGCGGCCTTGGCCTCGCCGCGCAGGGCGATGACATCGGCGCGCTGCGCCAGCTTGCCGCCATCCTTGAGCGTGTCGCCCAGTTCCGCCTGGGTTTCCTGGCCGCGCATCGCTTCGAGCGACTGGCGCAGCAGGTCGAACTGGGCATCGTGCGCGGAGAATTTGCGCTCGTTCAGGAATACCACGTGTCCGGCGATCGCGCGCAGGAATTCCTGGGTTCGGGCGCTGGGCACGCGCACCGTCAGCTGCCCCTGCACCTCATATTCCTTCAGTTCGATCAGTTTGCCCTTGTCGACCGGCTGGCGCTCGATGCGCAAGGTGTTGCTGGTGATATCGTTTTTCACCACGAAACCGCCATGGCTGGCGACCGTGTCCTCGATGCCGAGCGCGGCGACATACACATCCTTGACGCGGAAGCTGGCTTTGGCGGTGCGGATGAACTTGCGTTCGCCATCGTTGTAGACAATCCCGCTGCCGGCCAGCTGCTGGGCGGCGCTGGCCGTGGTAACGCTCGGGGCGGGCGTGTCGGGCGTGTCGGGCGGGGCTGGCTTGGCCTCGTTGCTGCCCACCGGCATGTTGGTCGAGACCGCCTCCCTGGCTCGCGGGGCGGCAGGCGCAGCCTCCGCATGCAATTCCACGGCTTGCTCCACCGGGGCCTCGGCCTTTTTTGAACAGGCTGTCATCAGGGCCAGCAGGGTAATGCAGCCGGCAAGGCGCGCGGCGGAGGTGAGGGCAGTCATGTGATCCTTGGTGATTGTTTGAAACGGCGCAGGGCCGGCCAGGAGCGTGGCATCCTTGCGTCAGGTAAACGGGGGAGCGGACAAAAAGGGGTTAAACGCTGCGGCGGGCAATGCGGGCAATGCGGGCAAGGCGGGGCGCGTGGCGGCGCCCGCCGACAGGGCGATCAGGCGGCCTTGCGCGCGCCCGGCAGGCGTTGCAGGGCACGGGTTTGCAGCGTGCCATCGTGCTGGTCGCAGCGGGCGCGCAGCACGGCCAGGTCGACCAGGAAGGGCTGGCTGACGGCGTCGTCGAGCGTGCGCGTGTACCACGACGGGTCGAGCGGGTCGTTGCTCTGCGCGCGGACGCGCTCGTCGATGTCGGCCTGCAAACTGGCGCGGCAGCGGTACGGATCGAGGGCCACGCCGAAATGGCGCTGCATCATGTCGCGTACCTGGGCGCTCTCTTTGCGAACGACTTTTTTGTCGTAAATATAGGAGCCGATCGCGGCGGCGGCGGACAAGGCCATGATGAGTCCGCAGATTACCTTGCCCAACATGCCATCGACCGTCTCGAAAACGTCGAACGCGATCAGGGCGATCACGAACGCCAGCGGCATCCAGATGCGCAGGTAGGCGCACAGGATCGAGCGCCCATCCATGCTGGTCAGTTCGTACGAGGTGCCACTCTTGGCGTCGACGTAATGGCTGCTCATCGGGATCAGCGGCAGGTAATACAGGTGACCGAAAACGGTTTTTACCGTCGTCGTGCCGACTTTGTCGACCGCGCCATACGTACGTTTGCCCCAGATGATGAACATGTTTTTCCCGATAATTTAATGCAACTTTGTGTGCTGCGGACATACAGTATGACGCGCTTGGACTTATTGCTCAATCAACAAGCAGAGACTTGGTTAAGTTATGACGCTGGCCCATCGAATATTATGCAAAAATACAACATTTATGTGTAGTAAAGGCGTTTTAGCTGACACTGCCATAGTGCGGGGAGATTCCCAGTTTTCTAAATGTTGGCATTTCTGTCATGGCAGGTGCTATTCTTGCTTTGCGCTGGCATGTCACGCGCAATCACATCAGTACGCAATCGTACAAAAAGGAATCAGCAGAACATGCGTACCGTATCCGCCCTTGTATTCATGGCCTGTTTCACGGCGGCACTCGTCGCCATCGAAGCCACGGCGGCCCAACCGCCCGCAGTGGCAACACACGCCGTTGCAGCCCAAAAATGCGGTGAGTTTTCGCACACCGGCGGGCGCCAGTGCTTCCGCAAATTGCTTGCCGAGAGCACGGTATCGTTGAAGAAGGCCGAGGCCGATGCACTCGCCAAAATCGCTCAGTGGTTCGAAAACGACCGCTATAAAAATGTTGCCCGGACCAGGATGCGGGCCGCCGGCGCGTCCTTTGCGCGCTACCGCGCGGCCAGGTGCGCCTATCTCGCCGCGCTGCACGGCGACACCCGCGACATCAGCCGGCTTGCTTGCCTGGCTGACATGAATGCCGAACGCGTGCTGGAACTGACGCGCAATACGCACGATCTGCCTTCCGACTCGGAGCTCGAATAGTGCAAAATTTCATTACGCTGCGCCATGGCGCCGCTCATATCGCCCTGATGCTTCTGTGCGCGCTACTGCTTGTGCTGCCAGCGCGCGCCGCCGCGCCTGAGCGGTTCGACCCGTTCGACGACTGCGATTCCTATTCAATGGCGGACAAGCACGAGTGCATTGCCAAACTGGCCAAAAGCAGCGCGCTGGCGCTGGAGAAGGCCGAGGCAAAAGCGGCCGCCGCCATCGCCCGGCCGGATGGCAAGGCCAGAAACGTCAAGCAGGCCAGGGCCAGGCTCAAGGCATCGAGCGCGGCATTCTCCGCGTACCGCGTGGATCAATGCGCGTTCGCCATGGCCACCATCGGCGGCGGCGCCGGCGATGCGCGCGATACCACCCGGCTCACTTGCCTGGCCCGAAAAAACCTGCAACGCGCGCAGGAACTGGCGCGCGAGACGGACACTGTGTCAAGCGAATAAGCCACGCCGATGTGGCTGTTTTATATTGAATCTTGGTATTTCTGTCAATTCCGATAAAATGCGTGCAAGGGGTTGTTGTTTTGGTGATGTCTCAGAAGAAACTTCATGCATGACGAGGAGAAGGGGCGGCAAGGCCCGGGCAACTCGCCGGACAGCGCCGTTCTGGATTTCTGCAATTGCAACATCCAGACACCCGTAGTGTGGACGCCATCAACCGGCGTATCCTCAAACAAGGCTGTGCGAGCCTGGACCGGGCGCAGTGCGCCGGGAACCATGCCAATGGCCCAGATGGAGAACAGAAGATGCTTCGTGCCAACGAGCGCCTCAACCAGCGCCAAGGGAAAAAACACTATATCGGTGAATGCCAGGAGTTCACCTTTGCCGTCGAAGCGCGTTTTCGCGGCGTACCGGACCGCGACAAGCTGTTCGCGATGATGGACGATTTCATCGACATTGCGATCGAAGGCAATGGCCTGGTCTTCGGTGGCGGCTTGAGCGACGCCTTGCGTGGCTGGGTGTCGGCGGGCGCGGGATCGGCGCCCTTGGGCGAGGAACATCGGACCCTGATCAGCGATTGGCTGACGCGGCAAGCCTTGCTGGAAGATGTGCTTGTCAGCCCGTTGCAGGACGCTTGGGAAGAGCTCGGCTGATCGATGCGCGCTGGCGTGGAACGCGGGTGCGCAAGAGCGCGCCATGTGCACAACGTATTTGAACGAGAGGAAAGCGCAATGCGCTTCTTGACGACGTATTTGTTGATGGCGCTGGGCATGGCCCCGGTATGCCAGGCGGGCGAACGCGCCGCCGCGCCGGAGTCGGTCAAAACTGCCATGGAAACATGCGACCAATTCTCGCAGGCCGATATACGGGAGTGTCTCGGCATGCATGCGTGGAAAAGCGCCACCTTGCTGAAAAACGCGCAAGCCGGGGCGCTCGCGGCGCTCGGCAAATGGGATGAGGATGAGGGGTATGTCACGGCGGCGAGGGCGAGACTCAAGCAAGCCAACACGGCGTTCGCGCGTTACCGTGACGCGCAGTGCGGCTTTGCGACCTCGCTCGCCGGTGGCGCTGCCGGCAATTCACACGAGAGCAGCCGGCTCGCTTGCGTGGCCGACCTGAACACGCAGCGCGCGCAGAGATTGACGAGCGACGCCAAGTCGTTGCCGCCTCGCTAATCGGTGTGCGGGCAGGGCGCCTTGCGTGCCAGACCGGCCGACGTTGCGCGCGACGAATGCACTCGCTGAGCGGCCTCGTCAGTGCCCGAGGCCGCTCAGAGATCGACAATCACCAGGCTGCCATGGCTGCCCGCCAGCACGGCATGGCCGGTGCCGGCCTCGACCAGGTACATGCTTCCGGCCTCGACCGTTACAGCCGCCCCCGCCACTTCCAGCAGCATGCGCCCCGAGACGACCAGCAGCGCCTCGTTATAGTCGTGGGTTTCCTCGCCGTAGGCCAGCTCGTCCATCCTGAGCAGTTTTACGCGGGCTGGGCCGACCTGGCCCAGCACCTGGGATTGCCAGGCAGCCGGCAGTGCGCCGGCAAGGCCGGCCAAATCGAATAAAGGCAACAGCGGCTCCATTGAAGGTGATTCCATGCCCCTTGGGCATGGTCAGCGAAAATGCCAAAAAGGGATGTTGACGTGCTTTCCTGTCTGCACGCATTATAATATCGAATCTATAACATTTCTGTGGCAGGGCGATGGCGAAGGACATTTATTTTTTCGGCAAGGACGGCCGCTACGCCGCCTTGTCCAACTTCGCCGGCAGCGCATTTTCCCTTGACGGTCATGCGTGGCGCACGATGGAGCACTATTTCCAGGCGATGAAATTCGAAGGCAGCCCGCAGTTCGAGCGCATTCTCGGGTGCGGTTCGCCCAAGCAGGCCAAGGACCTCGGCCAGAGCCGCGCCACCCCGATCCGGCGCGACTGGGACGACGTGAAAGAAGACATCATGCTGCGCGGCCTGCGCCAGAAATTCCAGGACCCTGCGCTGCGCGCGCTGCTGCTCGGCACCGGCAAGAAGCGCCTCATCGAAGACTCGCCCTACGACAGTTACTGGGGCATCGGCCCGAACGGCAAAGGCAAGAACCGGCTGGGCGAATTGCTGATGCGGCTGCGCCAGGAACTGTCCACCAGCGCCTGAGAATGCCTCCCGGCATGCGGCGCCGTCTCTGTGCTGGCACAGGCGGCGCGCTGACACTGGCCAAACAAGGACTGCCTCGCCTCCCGTACGCTGGGTTCAGGTCCAGGACGCCAGCGCGCGTGCCTGCCTGTCCCTTGAACGTGTATGAGGAGAACCAAAATGGCACTGCAAGCAATGTGGGTCCCTGGCTACGTGGCCCAGGTCGAAATTCCCGGCAACACGCGTCTGCGCCTGGTCAATGGCATACCCTGGACCGATGTGACCGGCCTGCGGGTCGGCTGGGGCACCACCTTCCGCGGCGCGGCCAACCAGACCAACTGGTTTCACTTCGCCATTCCCACCCCGGTGATCACCGACGGCAAGCGGGTGACCCTGGACCGCGTGTTCGTCCTGTACAACGCCAGCCCCGGCGCCCGGGTGGAAGCTGCCCATATCTGGGACGGTCCCAACCGGATCCGCAATTATGATGGCTTGAACCTGACCGGCAACCATGGCGCCGGCATCGATGCCGCCAACACCTGGGCCGGTGGCGGCGGACCGGTATTCTGGGGCATTGGCGTCTCGATCCTGGTGCGCTTCACCAGCGAGGCCAACATCCATTTCACCACCGCCGGCGGCGACTTTACCTCGTAAGCGCCCTGGCCGGACCAAGGCTCAATAGAAATATTTGGTCGCCTTGGTCCATTTACTCGCCGGATAGTACTTGTGCGCCACCTCGTACGCCTCGCGAGAATAGCGCGCGCGCAACTGCTTCGCTTCGGGCACATCCGTGCCGTACGGGCATTCCATGCGCGTGGACGCCACCAGGAAGTGCAGCGCTTTGGGCGCTTCTTCATCGGCTGGTTTGGTGCGCGCCCATGCCAGCAGGGTAGGCGCGAGAAATTCCGTGCGCAGGGGCAGGCGCAGCAGCGCTTCCTGCTCCTTGGCGGCCGCCAGCGTTTGCTGCGCGCTTAAAAAGCGTGGGGCCGGCGCGCCGGTGCGCACCACCACCGGCCCATCGCCCCATTCTTGCCTGCAACCCCAGTAGCGCTTTTTCTCGTCCTTGTCGAACACGGCCGGCTGCAACTCCGGCGTGTTGACCAGGATTAGCGCGCCGGCCAGCTTGCGCTGTTCGCCGCTGGCCGCCTTGCGGTAGCGCTGGTACAGATGCGCGGTGCTCTTGCGCGGTTTGGCGAGCGCGTCGAGCAGGCTCAATGCGGTCTCTTCATCGCCCGCGATCAGGGCCCGCGCCAGCATGCTTTCTTCCAGCTGCGTTTTCGAGGCTGGCGGCAACAGCGGATGCTTGCGCAGCACGTTCAGTTCGGCCAGCGACAGGTGGCGCCAGACGGCCACGTCGAAATCGTCGTCGGTCGCGGTCAGGCTGGCCTGGCCCGGCGCGGCGTCGATCGGTTCGCCATGCTCGATCGGATCGATGCGGCGCGGCGCCGCTTTCAGGAAGCCGTCGAGCGTGCCGGCCGAGAGCATCTTGAGCGCCAGGAAACGGTTGCTGGTGGCGACCGACATCTGCTTGCCCTGGGTGGCCAGCAGACGGTCGATATCCTGGTCGGCGCGCTCGCCGTCGCGCTCGGCCAGCGCCAGGCGCGCCAGGTGGTATTGCAGGCTCTGGTACAAAGGATGCGTGGCCGGGACGGCGGACGCCGCCTTGCGCTCGGCCGCGCTCAGGTCGTTGCGGCGGGCGAGGGTCAGCAGCGGCGCCAGCCAGACCGGATCGGCCTGCTTGAGCCAGCTCTTGCGCAGGGTATCGAGCGCGGCCACCCGTTGCGCTTCCAGCAGCGGGCTGCGTTCGGAAGCCCATTCTTCCAGCACCGTGTCGGCCTGCATGCTGGCGATCCACGCCGTCATCGGTTCCTTCGCGGTCATGGTAATGCTGCGCGGCAGCTTGTCCATCAGCACCAGGTAGTCGCTCAGCATGCGTGCGGTATCGGGGCCGAACGGTTCCTTGTCGAGCGCGCGCGCCAGTGCCGCCAGGCGCGCGGCCGGATCGAGCCGCGCTTCCACCAGGGTGGTCATCTGCCGGGCCGGCGCCGACGTGTGGGCCAGCGCATCGAGTTCCTTCTTCGCTTGCGCCAGGGCCTCGACCCGCTCGCGCGCCGCCGGCCTCTCGTCCAGCGGGAAGTCGAGCGTGGCCTTGCGGATCAGGGTGCGCGCGGCAAGGTAGGGCGCCAGCGCGTGCCACGGCGACGCCGGTTCGCGCGCGATTTGCTGGAACCCGCTGCGCGCCTGGTCGAAGTTGCGCGCGTAAAAATGGGCGGCGGCGTTCTGGTAGGCATGGTCGTGGCGCAGCCAGTCGGGCGCGCCGGCCGGCGGCGGCGGCGGCAGCTTGACCACCCGTTTCGGCACCGGTTTGTCCCAGTCGTGCTGCGGTTCGGCGCAGTTGGCGAACACCGCATCCTGGCCTTGCAGCCACAGCTTGAACCAGGCGTCCGGCTTGCCGCCCGCTGCCAGCCCGGCGCGCGCGGCCATGGTCAGGCCGGCTTGCTTGAACGCATCCGGATGGCAGTTCAGATACGGGTCGCCGCGCGCGGCGACGCCGCTCACGTCGATCTCCATCGCGGCCGGCAGCGCCACTTGCGCCGCCAGCGGCGCGCGCGCAGCCAGCCAGCTGGCCGGGCCGGGACTGTCCATGCCGGCCTGGCTCCACTCGCTGGTCGGGCCCACATGCCAGGTATCGATGTTGAGCGCCGCCACCTGTTGTTTGGTGAGCGGCCGTGCGCGCGCCGCCTGGTAGGCCAGGTAGTGGTAGAGGCGCCAGTAGCTGCCCGGCACCACGCCCAGGTTACCGGCGGCGAACAGTGCGGCATTGGCGGGCTGGAATTCGGAAGCGAAGCGGCTGGTCTGGTACATATCGCCACCGCTGGCCGAGGCCGGCGTGGCGCAGGTCCACAACAGGGCGGAAGCGAGCAGGGAACAAGTGCGGGAAAGACGCATGATGACTATCTCGATGGAATGGTTGAACGGGGAGTGCTGCGCAGCGCCTGCCAGCGCGCGGCGCTCCAGGCCTGCGGTGAAAAATAATAGCGGCGGCCTTCGCGCACCGCCATCATCGGCTCGTCGCTTGAGAACCCGATGGCTGCGCCGCAGCGCGCGCGGGTAAAGCCGCCCTGGTGCAGCAGGCGCGCGCGCAAGGCGTGCTGCGCCGGGCCCATGCGAAAGGCCATCGGCACCACTTCGTCGGCGGCGATGTCATGCAGCCAGTAGTCGTCCAGGCACCACGAGGCCAGCGCGGTGACAGACAGCGCGATGGACGGATCGAGGCGCGCGCGGATGGCGCCGATGGTGCGCGCGAGAAAAGGCCGCTGCGAGCGCCGCACCTCGAAGTCGAGCTGCACCACCTTGCGGTTGGCCTGGGCGGCCAGGCGCAGCAATTCGTCGGCCACGCGCCGGCTCTGGGCCTCGCTCAAGGCGGGCGGGCGGCGCCACGACATGTCCACATGCAGCACCGGCACGCGCGCCGCGCCCGCCGCCAAGAGCAGCGCGCTGGCGCGCCGGTAGACCCGGGCGTCCTCGCCCTGCAGCAGCACCGAGGACGCCACGTAGGCTACGCCGACGTCAAGCGGCAGCCAGCGCAAGTCTTCCGGGCGCTCCCACGCCCACACCAGTTCGGCGGGGAGGGCGGCCAGCGCCGGATGCGTGGCGCGCAGCGCGCCGGCGCCGCTGTCCATCCGCAGCGTCAGCAGCGCAAGGGAAGTCAACAGAAGCAGGAGGAGGCGGTGCATGAGGTCGTCGCGGGGTGAGGTGGGCAACATCTTACTCCGAGTTATAGAACATCGTGCAAAGCGCCGGACGGCGCGATGCGTGCGTCATCGAACGGAGCCCGGCGCGGCGCGGTGGCACGCTGTGGAACACGGGCGCACACCGCGCCACTCTGGAGAACAACACCATGTCAGACAATCCGCTCGAACCGAATCCGCAGGATTACGACCGCATCAACGTCAACGTCGAGGCCGAACTCGCTTACTGGAGCGCGCAGTTCGGGGTGCCGCGTGCGCGCCTGGCCGACGCCATCGAACAGGTTGGCCCGCGCGTGCCCGACCTGCAAAAATACCTCGGCATACCGGTGGTTGGAACCGACTAAAGGCGGACCTGCGCTTGCGGGCGCTTGCCTCAGGCGCGGCGCGCCGCCAGCAGGTCCGCGCCGGCGCCGGCGAGCAGCACTGCGTCGCCGCGGTTGACGATGCGCTGGCCGTGCGGGCGGGCGAAACAGCGGCGCAGACGCACGCCCATGTACGCATAGTCGGTAATGTGATTGTCGATTGCGCAGCCCCCATCGGCTGGCCCGCATGCGCCGATACCGAAAAAGTATCACCAAACCGGTATTGGACCGGCGCCGCGTCCGGCTTTACAGTCGCTCCATCAACCACAACAAGGAGGGCACGATGGACAACGACCGATACGCGCGCGGCTGGGACAAACTGCGGGAAATCGATGGCGAACAGGGAGAGAGAGTGATTGCAAGCCTGGCCGGCATCGCGCCCGATTTCGGGCGGCTGCTGATTGAGTTTGGCTTTGGCGACATCTATTCCCGTCCGCGGCTGGACCTGCGCTCGCGCGAGATTGCGACGATCGCCGCCCTGTGCGCGCTCGGCACGGCGGCACCGCAACTGCGGGTGCACATCCACGGCGCGCTCAATGTCGGCTGCACGCGCGACGAGGTAGTGGAAGTGATGATGCAGATGGCATTGTACGCCGGCTTTCCCGCCGCGCTCAACGGCCTGTTCGCGGCAAAGGAAGTCTTCTCCGAGCGCGCCTTGTAGTCACCGGCTGGTGTCAGACCTGACACCGCAGTGGCGGTGGCCGTGGCCCCCTCGGTGGCCTACATCTGCTTGAACTGCTCGGCGTAATTGCGGCTGACGGTGAGCTGTTCGCCGCGCTCCTTGAGCTTGACCACGAGGCGGCCACGGAAGTCGGTGTGGGTGCCGGCCACCGATTTGGCGGCGACGATCACGCTGCGGTGAATCTGCCAGAAGCGCGCTTCGTCGAGCTGCTCGCGCAGTTTGCTCAGCGGCGTGCGGATCAGGCATTCGCCTTCTTGCAAAAACACGCTGGTGTATTTGTCGTTGCTCTGGAAGTAAATCACTTCGTCGATGGCGATCAGCCGCGTTTCGTCACCGTGCGCGGCGCGGATCCATTGCAGGGGCGCCGGCGCCGGCGCGGCCGCAACGGGTGCGGCCAGTTGCTGCAGCAGCGCGCGCAGCGCGTCGGGCACCACCGCCGGCGCCGGCGCGCGCAGTGCCAGTTTGAGCTTGGCGACGGTCTTGGCCAGACGCTCCACCGTGGTCGGTTTGAGCAGGTAGTCTAGCGCCGCGTGCTCGAAGGCGTCCACCGCGTATTCGTGATGCGCGGTCACGAACACGATGTGCGGCGCCTTGCCGTCGCTGCCCAGGCGCTGTGCCAGATCGAGGCCGTTCAGGCCCGGCATCTGGATGTCGAGGAAGACCACGTCGGGAGAGAGCTCGTCGATCAGGCGCAGCGCCTCAATGCCGTTGCCGGCCTTGCCGACGATGCGCAGCTGCGGCCAGGCCGTGGCCAGTTGCGTTTGCAGGTAGTCGAGCAGGTGCGGTTCGTCGTCCGCAATCAGGGCGCGTGGATGGTCGATGGCAGTGTTTCTTTCAGTGGCAGCAGCAGGCGCACGGTAATCCCGCAGGGTTCGTTTTCGAGCAATTGTACCCGAGCCGACGCGCCATACACACTGCGCAGGCGCGCGCGCAGGTTGGATAGCCCGACCCCGCCGCCCGGCTTGGGCGGGGCGTTGCCCAGTCCCGCGCCGGTGTCGCTCACTTCGATGCATAGCTGGTCGTCGCGGCAGGTGGCGCGAATGATGATCCGGCCACCCTCGACCTTCGGTTCGAGGCCGTGCGCGACGGCGTTTTCGATCACCGGTTGCAGCAGCATGGGCGGCATGGCGATGTCGCGGCAGCCGTCCGCCTCGATGCTGTACGACAGACGCGGCCCCATGCGCACCGCCAGCACGTCGAGATAGGCGGCCGCCAGGTCGAGTTCCGCACCCAGGGTGGCCTGGTCGGCGCGGCTGGCGGCCAGGCTGGCGCGCAGGTAGTCGATGAAGCGTTCGAGCATGTGGCGCGCCTGGGCCGGATGCGTCTCGATCATGCCGACCACGTTGGCCAGGGTGTTGTACAAAAAATGCGGCTCGATCTGCGCTTGCAGGGCGCGCAGGCGCGCTTCGGCCAGCAGCTGGGCGGCGCTGGCAATCTGCTGGCCCTGGCGCGCGGCCAGCGTTTCGGTGGCGATGCGGCGCTCGCCGCTGACCAGCACGGCGACCATGATCAGCGCCGCGAACAGGGCGAATGGCAGCAGCGGCGCCAGGTCCACGCCGCCGGTGAGATAGCGCAGCGGGTTGACGCCGTTGAGCAGGCCGTTGCCGATGGCGATGCCGGCGACCACGCACAGGCCCACCGTGGCCACGAAGTACAGCACGCGCGGCAGCCCGGTCAGGCGCGACGGCCAGCCGCGCAGCACATGATCGCCGCCGCTCAGCACCGCGTGAATCAGGTAGCCGACCACGTTCGAGGTCACCAGCGTCGGCCCGAAAAAGTCGAGGAAGCCGTGCCGCTGGCCTTTGAACAGCGTGTTCGCCGCCGTCAGGAAGACGGCGATCAGGAAGTTCCAGATGCCTGTATAGAGCACGTCGCGCCACGGCGAACAGGGCCAGCGCCGGAACAGCGGGATTGCATCGAGTGGATGCGACGAGGTGTGCGCGGGACGTTGGATCGTGTTCATCAAGAGGCCAGAAAATTACCGTGAAAGCAGTGCGGGGCGCGGTAGGGCAGGCGCGCCAGGGCCAGCGGACCGGCCTTGATGCTGGCTGCGTCGAACACACTCAATACGGTCTGTGCGCGCCGGGTGTCCTGCGCTACGCCGACCAGGTAGCCGTCGGTCTCGGAACGGGCGTTGGCACGCGGCACCAGGATGTGTTCTTCCACTTGCCAGCCGGCGTCGAAACGGTAGCTGTCCGCCTTGCCGGTGTCGGTGCCGACCAGGTTGACAGTGTCGGGCACGATCTCGCCGTTGCGCGGCGAACTGCTGGTGAGCGCCAGCTGGCGGTGGCGGCTGGAGACGACCTGCGGCATCACGCGCGGGAACTCGCTGGCCCCGAACAGGCGCGCGGTGCTGGCGCGCCCGCTCGCGTAGTCGAGCGTGACCTGCGCCGCAAAGCTGCGCGTGGCGGTGTTTTTCTGCCGTTCGCCGCTCATGATCCGGCCCACGTCGTGCAGGACATCGCCCTCGTGCAGCACCACGTCGAAGCGGGTGGTGGCGCCGTCATCGAAGGCATTCCCGAAGTGGAAAACCATGTGCGGCGGCAGTTCGAATACCTTGCGTACTTCCATGCTCGCTTTCGAGACCACCACCACGCGCATCGGGCGCGCCTTGGGGCCGCTGCCGACCCAGTGATGCTGCTCGGCGAAGCTCTGATCTTCGGCAGGGACCACGTCGTACGGCGGGATCAGGAAAATCAGGTGCCTGGCGCTGACCACGAAGTCGTGCACCATCGCCAGTTGCGGTATCTCGATCATGGCGGTCCTGAGCACCTGGCCGTTGGCGTCGATGTGGTACAGGGCCATGCGGTTGCCGCCGGGGAGGGCGCCGAAATTCCACATGCCGCCGGCCGGGTCGATCTTCGGGTGGGCCGAAAACGGCATCGACTTCATGTCCTCGTTCCAGGTCTTGATGCCGACCGTGGCCAGGGTAGCCGCGTCGACCTCGGTGGCCGAGCCGCCTTCCCACAGGGCGTACACGCGGCCGTTGAACGGCAGCAGGTTGGTGTTCGCCGCGTTCATGGTGTCGTTGGTCTTCACGCCGCGCCGGTCCACATACGTGCCGAAGGACGGGTAGAGAAACTGGCCGGCGGCGTTTTCTTCGCCGAAGCGTTCGGTCTCGACGAATTTGCCGATGTGACTGACCTTGCCGTCGGCGATCTGCCAGCGCTGGGCGAAGCCGTCGCCGTCGAACCAGTGGTGATGGCGCTCGCCGCCCAGTTCAAAACGCCCGGGGCCGTTGCGGAAGAAGACGCCGTTCAGGTCTTGCGGGATGCGCCCTTTCACCTGCGCCGCGCCGGACTGCTGGCCGACGGTGTCGGCGTACACCGCCAGGCTGGGATCGCGCTTCCACGCCGCGTGGAAGCGCTGGTAGGTGGCGGCATCGGCCAGGGCGCTGCCGGGAACCACGCCGAGCGCGGCCAGGCTGGCGCCGGAAGTGAGGAAGGTGCGGCGTTGCATGCTGTTCTCCGGCTTAGGGTTTGAGACTGACGGTGGCGTTCAGGCCGGCCGCTGGCACGGTGAATTTGGCAGCGTCGAACTTGGGCGGGCCCATTTTACCGAAGGCGTTGTTACTGAATGCATAGTCCTCGGTCGGGATGCCTATCATGTTGGTATCCATTTTGCCATTGCCGTTGGCATCGTGGAAGATGGCGTAGGCGTACTCGCCCGGTGGCAGGTCGTTGACAATGACGGTCGTGCTGCCCTGGACGGCTTTGGCGCCGGTCGCGGCGACGGATTTTTTAAGGAAGGCGCCGGCCGAGTTGTACACGGCTACTTCCAGGGTGCCGTCGGCGCTGCGTACGTCGTCGATGCGGATGGTGAGACTGGCGGCGCTGGCCAGGGAGGCGGTCAGCAGGGCGCAGGCGCAGAAGATGGTGGCGGGCAGGTGGCGCATGGTGTTCTCCGGTGGGTGTGTGGTTGCGATGAGGTGACTTTATCGGCAACGCAGGCGGGGCAGGGAGGCATGCGACGAAATGCTGGAAAACGGCGCGAAATGCAGCGGGACGGCGCCAGATGCGGCGCGGCGCGCTGCGCGGCGCCGCCAGTGGTCTTTTCAGCGGAAGGTGTCGAGCGCGTATTCCGCCGAGCGCAGGGCGTCGCGCGTGCCTTGCAGGTTGCGGTCGATATCGCGCAGTTCATTGCGCACGTCGCGCCGGCGCTCGTCGAACTCCCTGCGAATGCGTTTGCGCTCGTCATCCTTGTCGGTCGCGGCCAGCTGCTTCGATTCGTCCTTGTCGGCATCGCGCAGGCGGCGCTGCAGGCGCTCGCCGCGGCTATCCAAACCGCTGATCTGGCTGCGCAAGGTGTACACGGCGTAGCCGGCCTGGTGGCGGCGGCGGAATTCGACGTCGAGCGACGCCGGGCAGACCCCGGCGTACGCACCACCGTTCAGGCCAAGCGGGGCGGCGTTCTCGATCCGGCAAAAGTCCTGCAAGCCGCGCTGGCGGCCGACGACGTAGCTGGCCGAATCGACTGACGTTCCGGCCTTGGCGCAGGATTTGGCATGGCCATCGAGCACCGACATGGTCCTGCCGGCCAGGCCGTCGCGCATGCCGACGTCGTGCCAGTTGGCCGACTTGCATTCGTCGGGCGTCATCGTGTCGCAGCCTGATAATAGTGTCGCCACCAGCAGCGCCGCCGCCGTTCCAGTCAGCCTGTTGGCCATCATTGTCTCCGCAATTGTCATTTCGACCGATGCTACCATGACAGCGCGGCTACAAGTGGAGCCAGTCGCAAAAAGCGCGCCGCGTGTGGCCGGAAACGCACGCGCTCAGTGCAGCCTGACCGATGGCGAGATCTTCTCGCGAATCCAGTCGGCCACCGTCTGCGCCGACATGCGCACCACCCCGTGCAGCGCCACCTGGTGCTTGCGGTACATGAGGGCATACAGCACCCGCGCCAGCGCGCCGCCGACCGCATATTTTCGTCCCGATCCGCGTGTGAGAACGCCTACCGCCGCCAGTGATCCGAGCGACACCAGCGAACCGTAGTCGCGGTAGGCAAACGGCGCGCTTGATGGCGAGGCCTGGCCCAGCACCTGCGCCAGGTACACCGCTTGCTGGTGCGCGGCCTGCGCGCGCGGCGGCACCTTGCCGAGGATCGGACAGACAAAGTTGGCGCAGTCGCCGATCGCATACACGTTCGGATCGTCCAGCGCCTGCAGCGAGGGCGCTACCGCGATCTGGCGCAGGGCGTTCGAGGCCAGGCCGAGGGTGGCGCACAGCGGCGGCGCTTTCACCCCGGCGGCCCACAAGGTGATCGCGGACGGATAGATGCAGCCTTCGGTATCGACCACCGCGCCGGCGTCGACCCGCGCCACGGCGGTATCGAGAAGGACCTTGATGCCGAGCGCGCGCAAGTGGCGCGCGGCGCGCTTGGACTGGCGCTGGTGCAGATGCGGCAGCAGCAGCGCGCCGCGTTCCAGGATGCGGATGCGCACATGGCGCACCGGGTCCATCGCATGCACGTTGTATCTCGCCAGCGTGCGGGCGCTGTGGCTCAATTCGGCCGCCAGTTCCACTCCGGTGGCGCCGCCGCCGACGATCACGATGTCGATGCCGGGGTTTTGCGCGCCGGCCGCCTGGCGCGCGCTGGCCTGGATGCAGCCGTCCACGAAGCGCTGGCGGAACGTTTCTGCCTGCGCCACGTCGTCCAGGGTCAGCACGTGCTGTTCGGCGCCGGGCACGCCGAACAGGTTGGTCACCGATCCCAGGGCCAGCACCAGTTTGTCGTAGGCGATCGAGCGCGCCGGCAGCACTTCGGCGCCGTCGTCGGCGATCCACGGCGCCAGCGACACCCGGCGCGCGTCGCGGTCCACGCCCAGCACTTCGCCGCGTGCGAATTCGAAACCATGTTCGGCCGCCTGGGCCGCGTAGTCGATCGCCATGACCTGCGGATCGTGCTTGCCCGAGGCGACCGTGTGCAGCAGGGGCTTCCAGAAATGGGCCGGCCAGCGGTCGACCAGCACGACGCGCGCGCGCCCGCTTTTGGCTGCGCTGTTGCCGAGCCGGGTCGCCAGTTCCAGTCCTCCGGCGCCGCCGCCGACGATGACGATGGTTTCCATGGTGTCTCCTCCTGTAGGTGTCGCGATCTGAATGGGCGCTGAGCAGCTGTCAATTAAGCAGGTGTCAATATAGAGTGATGCGACACAAAAGAAAAATCAGAGATTTACCCATATCCATAAGCTCCAGCTAATACATATGCATGGCGGTGCGCGTCGCCGGTATCGCCTGCCGTGGCCGAAAGTATCCTCAGACGCTACGTTTCAGTCCGGTTTGCGGTACGCGGGAGGATTCGATGGTGCTGGGTTGGAATCGTTGCGACACTCCGGCCCGTCGTTTCAACATTCCGAGCAAACGGCACCCATTTTTCACTCTCAAGGACCATCACATGCCACGTTTATCCGCCGCCGCCATCCTCCTGCTCAGCGCTCTTGCACCGGCCGTTCACGCCCAAAAGCTGGTGGCCGAGACCCCGGCCGGCCAGTCGATCATGACCGTGGGTTTGGGCGTGGCCGTGGTGCCCGAATACCTGGGCGGCGACAAGGGCCGGGCGGTGCCGGTCATCGTGGCCGACTACCAGCACGCCAGCGGCTTTTTCGCCAGCACGTCGAGCGGTATCGGCTACAAGACCAAGGTCGGACAGGTGGCCCTGAGCGGCGCCCTGGGCGTGGCCGGCAGCCGCAGCGACCGCGATCATGGGCTCTCCAGAGGGTCGGACGCGCTCAGGGGCATGGGCGAAATCAAGGCGTCGGCGATCGGCGCGTTCGGGGTGGGCTATGAATTCGACGGCGGCATCGGGGTCGGCTTGCGCGCCATGGTGGCGTTGAGTCACCGCGAGCGCGGCAACAGCTATGAACTCGGCGCGCAGGCACCGTTGTTCAAGAATGACGTCTACCAGCTGGGCGTGTTCGCGTCGGCCACCTACAGCGACAAGAAGAACATGCAGGCATTCTACGGCGTGACCGCCGCCCAGAGTCTCACGTCCGGCTACAAGCGCTACGATACCAAGGCCGGCTTCTCGCATGTGAACGTGGGACTGAACGCGCAGCGCAAGTTGAACAAGAACTGGTCGGTGAACTCGATGGTCGGCGTGGTCAGCCTGCTCGGCGACGCCGCCGACAGCCCGCTGGCCAAGCGCAAGACGGCGCCGCTGCTGGCCGTAACGTTGAACTACGCGTTTTGAACCCGGCCGCGCCAACTGGTCTATCATGGCGTGGTGGTATAGGTTTTGTCGCGTAATTGGTTAACCGATAGGGAATAGCTTATGTATCACGCCAGCTTTCGCCAGCTCCAGTCCCTGGTTCTCGTGGCCCGCCACGAGAGCGTGTCGAAGGCGGCGGAGGCCATGCATGTGACGCAGCCGGCGGTGTCGCTGCAACTGCGCACCCTGGAAAATATCACCGGCGTCGCACTCACGCGCAAGGACGGGCGCGGCATCCAGTTGACGGCGGCGGGGGAGGTGATGGTGGACTTCGCCGAGCGCATCCTGCGCCTGTGGGAGCACGCGGGCGACGAGCTGGCGGCGCTGCACGGCGTCACCAGCGGCACGCTGCGCATCGGCGCGGTCACCACGGCCGAACATTTGCTGCCGCCGCTGCTGGTGCCGTTCACGCTCGAGCGGCCCGACGTGCGCCTCAAGCTCCAGGTGGGCAACCGGGTCGAAATCGTCAACATGCTGGCGCGCCAGGAGATCGACATCGCCATCATGGGCACGCCGCCGCGCGAGCTGCGCACCAACGCGGCGCGCTTTGCGCGCCATCCGATGGGGTTCGTGGCCGGCGCCGATCATCCGCTGATGAAGAAACGGAAGCTGACCCTGGCCGATGTGGTGGGCGCCAACCTGCTGGTGCGCGAACGCGGTTCGGGCACGCGCACCGCCGTCGAGCGCCTGTTCAAGGAGGGCGGGCACGCGCTCAATTTCGGTTCCGAAGTCTCGTCCAATGAGGCGATCAAGCGCATGGTCTCGGCCGGGCTGGGGGTGGGATTTTTGTCGGTGCACGCGTGCGCGCTCGAATTCAAATCGGGGCTGCTGCGCATGTTGCCGCTCAAGGGCAATCCGGTGGACGCCGACTGGCAGGTGATGCACCTGGCCGGCCAGCCGATTCCGAAGGTCGCGGCGGCCTTCCAGGATTACGTGATCGAGCACGGCCAGGCGCTGGTCAGCAGCGAGCTGGAAGGGTTTTACCAGCGTGGCGCGGCTTAGCCTACAGGCCCGCCTCCGTGAGCGCCGCCTCGATGCGGAGCAAAGCCTGACCCTGGTACGAGGCGTCGCCGGATGAATGGTTCTCGTCGAGCTTGTTCATCATTACCGTGTAGCTGACGCCGGACGGGAGTTGGCGCAGTACGGTTGCCACGCCGGGATCGGCGCCGCTGAACCCGCCATTGTTCCTGGTGCCGGCCAGCGGCGCGCCGTCCGGCACGCGGTAGTGCGCCGCGAATATCGTCAACGCCTTCGCCGTTGCGATCACCTGGCCGGCCGCAGCCCAGTTTTCGGCGCGGATGGCGCCGTCGAGCGCCAGGACGGTGGTGCCGGGTACGAAGACACTGGGGGCGGTCACTGTCGTGATGTAGTCCGGCTCGCGCGGGTGACGATCCCGCATCAGCGAGCGCATGCCCTCGAAGTCGCTCTTCGGAATGCCGATCGGCCCCATGATCTTGTCTTGAAGGTACTGTATGTAGCCCGATCCGGATGCCTTTTCGATGATCTGGCCAAGCAGCAGATAGCCAAAATTCGCGTAGGCCGTCTTTGTGCCGGGGGCGAAATCGAGCTGGCGCCGCATGACAAAGCGAATGATGTCGTCCTTGTACGGTGGCGCCGGCAAGCCGAGCGTTTGCCGGATCTCGGGTTCCGACATGATCGGATCGCCGCTGATGTCGGCATCCCAGCCGCCTTGATGCTCCAGCACTTGGGCGATGGTGATCGCGCCGATGCGCACATCCGGCGAGGCAGGCAGCAGCTCGCGCTCCAGCCAGCACGGGGCGTTCGAGCCGGTACAAAACACGTGGTCGGTGAGAGCGAGTTTGCCCTCGCGCGCCAAGGTCCGGATCGCGGCGGCGGTGACCGGCTTGACGATACTGGCGGTGATGAACATGGCATCGGCCGGCAGGGGAACCTGGCGCGCGCTGTCGCGATGGCCGTAGCCACGTTCGGCGATCATGACGCCGTCCCTGGCCACTGCCACCGTGGCTGCGGTGATCCCGTTCGCTGCCATGAAGGGCAGCATGGCGGCGTCGATCCTGCGATTGAGCTCCCCGCTGCAGGCGATCAATTCGGCCACCGGCGCACCGGGCTTTTGCGCCACGCAACTGAGCGATTTGCCGGCGTTCGACGCCGCCTGGCCGCCACCGCCCCCGCCGCATCCGGCCAACAGGGCGGTGACGGCGACGCCGGATGCGAACCGCGTTGGGCAGGATAGGTACGAAAAAAATGTCATGCAATTCCTTGGTCAGTTCAGAGTGAAAAGCCATTATCGCAATCCCAATCTTCTGCAAATCTTAAGACAGGCACACCTGGCATGCGCGATGCACATACTGATCATTGAAGACGATCTCGACCTCGGTCGAGCACTGCAAAAAGCACTCAAGCTGGAAGGCTTCAGCAGCGAATGGCTGCGCCAGGCTGTCGACGCGCCGCGCTCGTTCGAGGGCCTGCATTACGCCTGCATCCTGCTCGACCTGTCGCTGCCGGACGGCGATGGGCAAGCACTGCTGGCCCGCTGGCGCGGCGCCGGGGTGGCAATCCCCATCATTATCATGACGGCGCGCGCCGCGTTGGAGGAGCGCCTGGCGGGGCTCGACGGCGGTGCCGATGATTTTATCGTCAAGCCGTTCGCCACGGTGGAACTGGCATCGCGCATGCGCGCCGTGCTGCGGCGTTACGCGCAGCAGTCCTGGCAAGTGTGGACCATCGGCGACCTGGAGCTGGAGCCGAAATCCTGTATGGCGCGGCTGGCGGGCAGTCCCGTCAACCTGTCGCGCCGCGAATTCCAGCTGATACTCGAACTGGCGCGCGAACCGGGCGTGGTGGTGTCGAAAAGCGCACTGTCCGAGCGTCTCGAACCGCTCGGCGAGCCGGTTAACTTCGGCGCGATCGATGTGCATATCTTTAACTTGCGCAGCAAAATAGGCTGCCATCGGATTCGCACCGTGCGCGGGGTCGGCTACATGCTGGTCCGATGCTGAAGATCCTGCGCCCCACGCTGGTCGGGCGCGTGGTTCTGGCGCTGATGATGGCGTTCTTCATCGCCTGGATGTTGTTGTCGGCGGTGATGTACATCGACGCGACAGATCCGGCCATCGGCGACAAGAGCATCCAGGACGTCGGACGCGGACTGGCCGCATCGCTGGCGCGGCTCGACAACGCGCAAGAAGCACGCGCCGTCGCCGCTGCCACGTCGGAGCAGATCGAACAGTTGTACCGCGCCTATGACATTCCGGCAATCATGCTGATCCAGCTGAACGCTCAGGATGGAACACGCTTGTATTCATCCCCCGCGGGCGGCCCTGCACTGCTGGGCGGCGACGCGGGCGCGATGACCACGGTGCGCATGGGTGGCAGGTCGTTCCGGGTTTTCAAGAGCACGGCCGGGCGCTGGTCGGTCACGGTGGCCGGGTCGAGGGTGGCGGACAGCTTTTTGCTGCTTTCGATCGCGCGCGACCTGGTCTATTACCTGCTGATCGCCTTTCCCTGCATTCTGCTGCCGGTCTGGATTGCCGTCTCGCGCGGCATGCGCCCGTTGCAGCAAATGAGCAAACGGATCGCCGCGCGCGGCACCGACGACATGTCGCCCACCGGCGTCGATCCGAAGTATGCCGAGCTCAGGCCGCTGGCGGGCGCGCTGGACCGCCTGCTTGGGCAGCTGCGTGAAAAGATCGCGCGCGAACATGGCTTCGTCCACGACGCCGCGCATGAACTGCGCACGCCGATGGCGGTCATTTCGGTGAACGCTCACGTACTGGCCGTCGAGCCTGAAGCGCAGGGGCGGCGCGAGGCGCAGCGGCATCTCGATCATGCGATTGCGCGCGCTTCGCACCTGATTTCGCAGTTGTTGCAGTTGGCTCGGGTCGATGGTACGCGCATCGGCGACACCAGCGTCATCGACGTGGCCCATCTGGTGCGCCACGAACTGGCGCGGGCGGCGCAGGCAGCAATGGACAATGATATCGAACTGGCGTTGGAGGCGCCCGAGCGCTTGCCGTTCACACTGGAGGTGCATGCGTTTCAATCGATCCTGGCCAACCTGCTCGATAACGCGCTGCGCTATGCGGGAGCGGGCGCGAATGTGGTCGTCGGACTGGGTCGGGAAGACGGCTGCCTGACGCTGGCCGTGGCCGATGACGGGCCGGGGATCGCGCAGGCCGATCTGGCTCATGTGTTCGAGCGCTTTTACCGCGCCAGGTCTCACAATACGACCGGCTCGGGCCTCGGCCTGGCGATCGTCAGGCAGGCCGCCTTGCGCATGAACGGCACGGTCGCACTCGAGCCGGGACCGGGCGGTCGCGGTTGCCGCTTTGTCGTGCGGATCGCGGCGCCGCGCTGAGGGGGACGTGGCGCCTGGCGTGCTGTGCGGTCGTTCGCGTCCCTCTGTTTCTTAAACAGTCGCGCCGGGCATGGGCTACCTCGCGTCATCAGAAGAGCGCAGTAACGGAACAAACGTTGCGCCACGGTGTCCAACATCAGACCATTGCCCATTGAGCGGCATATCTTTTGGAGCATCCACGACATGAGCAAACCAAACCTGCCTTCCGGCGCAGAGCGTGACCTCCCGGAATTGTTATCCGCACTTGGCGAACTGATCCGTCAGTCGCGCCAGCGCGCGCTGCGAGCCGTCGACATGATTCACGTACAAACCTGTTGGGAGGTGGGCCGGCATATTGTCGAGTTCGAGCAGGGCGGCGTGGCGCGCGCCATTTATGGGCAGCGCCTGTTGCCGGAATTGGCCAAGGCGCTGACAGCGGAGTTTGGCAAGGGATTCGATGATCGGAATCTACGCCATATGCGCAGTTTTTATTTCGCATTCCCAATTCGGGACGCACTGCGTACCGAATTGAGTTGGACCCACTATCGCACGCTGTTGCGGGTAGACACCGAAGCGGCGCGCACGTGGTACATGCATGAGGCGGCGGAGCAAAACTGCAGTTCGCGTGCGCTTGAGCGGCAGATCGGCACGCTGTATTACGAACGCCTGCTGGCCAGCCAGGACCGCGCAGCCGTCAAGCAGGAGGCCTGCGAAAAGGTGGCCGCCGTCAAAGGCGGACCGCGCGAATTCGTGCGCGATCCCGTTTTACTGGAGTTTCTCGGGCTACCCGCAAGTGGAATCGTGCTCGAGAGCGAGCTTGAACACGCGTTGATGGACCAGCTTCAGAGCTTCCTGCTCGAACTGGGCAAGGGCTTTGCTTTTGTCGCACGGCAGCAGCGCATTAGCACCGAGAGTCGCGATTTCTATGTCGATCTGGTGTTTTATAACTATTTGCTCAAGTGCTTTGTCATCTTCGATCTCAAGCGGGGGGAGCTCAGTCATCAGGACATCGGCCAAACCGACATGTATGTCCGCATGTACGACGAACTCAAGCGCGGCCCGGACGACAACCCTACTGTGGGCATCATCCTGTGTACGGATAAAGATGCTTCGATAGTGCGCTACTCGGTCTTGAACGGCAATGAGCACCTGTTCGCCAGCAAGTATCAATGCGTTTTGCCCACCGAGGAAGCGCTGCGCGCCGAACTCAACCGAACGTGCACGCAGTTTCATGACACGCGTCCATTGGGTAAGTGATCGCCGGGCTTATGGTTCGCAAGATTGCGCCGGCTGGGAGCCCGGGCCTCCCCGATCAGGCATTGACCGCACTCACAGGCCGCCTTGAGCGTCGCGGGTGGCAAGCACGCGGTCGATCAGGCCGTATTGCGCCCCCTGGTCGGCCGACATGAAATTGTCGCGGTCCGAATCCTTTTCGATTTGCGCCAGCGTTTGCCCGGTGCGTTCGGCATAGATCGCGTTGAGCCGGTGGCGCAGGTACAGCACTTCGCGCGCCTGGATCTCGATGTCGGCGGCCACGCCTTGCGATCCGCCACTGGGCTGGTGCATCATGAGGCGGGCGTTGGGCAGCGCGTAGCGTTTGCCGGTCGCACCGGCTGCCAGCAAAAACGAGCCCATGCTGGCCGCAAAACCGGTGCACAGGGTCGACACATCCGGTTTGATGAACTGCATCGTGTCGTAGACCGCCATGCCGGCGTACACCGAGCCGCCCGGCGAATTGATATACAGCGAAATATCCTTGTCCGGATTGTCCGATTCGAGGAACAGCAACTGGGCGACGATCAGGTTGGCCGATTGCTCGGTGACTTCGCCCACCAAAAAAATCACGCGCTCCTTGAGCAGGCGCGAGTAAATGTCGAAGGCGCGCTCGCCCCGTCCCGTTTGTTCTATGACGGTGGGCACCAGGCCGAGGGCCTGCGGAAAAGTGGAAGTCATTATGGTCCTTTTGCTGTAGAGTTCAATCACGGAGTCGATTGCGCCTGCTTGACGCCTGCGGCCCTACGCTATGTGACAGAAAAAATATATACCGCAGGCGTGTCACATCCGGGCCGTGCCGAGCGTCATGTGGCAACAGCATCAACAAAGGAGATTCCCGATGACGCACACGAGCGATACCGATGGCGCCCTGTTCGAACAGCTGCGGCCGCGCCTGAAAGCGATCAGTTGCCGCATCGTTGGCAGCGAGGCGGACGCCGAAGACATCGTGCAGGACTGTTTTCTCAAGTGGCGGGACGCCGAACAGGAAGCGGTGGCAACGCCGGCGGCATGGCTGACCACGGTCGTGCAGCATCAGTCGATCGACCGCCTGCGCAAGCGTGCGCGCGACTCGACGGCGGCGCTCACCGCCATGGAACTGGCGCCCGCTGTGCCACCCGCAACGCCGGAGGATAGCTTGCTGCGGCGCGCCGAACTGGGCGAGGCGCTGGCCCGCCTGCTGTCGCGCCTGTCGCCGTCCGAGCGTTTGGCCCTGGTCCTGCATGAGGTGTTCGAGTGCGGGCATGCCGACATCGCCGCGGCGCTCGGCACCAATGCCGTGAATGCCCGCCAGTACCTGGCCCGTGCGCGGCGGCGCTTGCGTGAGGCTGAGGGGGAAACGCCGGCCAGCGAAAAACTCTGCCGCGAGCTGATCCGCCGTTTCCAGGCTGCGATCAATGGTATCGACGTGCCGGCGATGGTGAGTTTGCTCGGTGATGAGCAGCCGGTGTCGGTGCACGAAGCGCCGCGCCTGCGCATCCACGCGGGGGCTTGTGCCAACGATGCCGTGTACTGGTGCGTAGCCGCGGCTTAGGTACCCGTCAAGGCGGCGGGGAGGTAATGACGTCCAATGGCGCGAGCTGTGCAAGCCGCACTAAATGCTCAACTGCCTTGACTTTTTGTAAGTGTTCCAGCGTAGCGGCTCCCCCTATTAATAGGGCAGGCACTAACCCGTACAGGCGCCAAAAGCGGGAATGGTCATTGGCTCTTCCATGGCTGAGTTGAGCCGCGCGCCGCATGCAGGTCTGTCAGGACCAAGCAGACGCGCGACTTCAACACTGCATCAGAAGCGCACGTTCAAGGACATGTTGTACATCCGCCCCAGCTGGCTGAAATGCGAGCCATCGTAGGTCACGATCGGATAGCGTCCGTTAAACGTGATCAGGTTGACCTGGGTTTCGCGCGGGGTCATCCCGGTTTTCGGATCCCTGGTCGTGCTGTTCAATATCGTGTTCCCTTTGGCCGTATCGTTCACCGGCTTCAACTCCCACTTCGGCAGCACATCGAACAGATTGTTGACGTTGAACGACAAGGTCATGCTGTCGCTCAGCTGGTAGTTGAGCGCGAAGTCGGTCAGGTTGCGGGTCTTGAACTTGAGCTCCAGGTTCTGGTCCAGGCCGGCGTTGCGAAACTTGGTCGGGCCGTACACGGTGTTGTTGAGCGAAAAGTTGAACTTGCTGTAATCCAGATCGAGGCCGAGCACGGTCTTGTGCTTCGGACGCGAGGTGAACATCAGCGCTTCCTGGGTCGCGTCGAGCACCGACTGGCGCGCGGCGGCGATCGCCGGTGGATTGTTGATGTTGCCGTCACGCTCGTTTTTCAGCGTGTAGTTGCCCGACAAGTTCACCGCCAGCTTGCCGTCGAAGGCCGGAATATTCCTGCGGCTGACCACATAGTCGATGCCCGAGGTCTGGCTGTCGAGCGCATTGGCGAAGAAGCTGAGCGAGACCACGCCGCCGGCGGCGAGGATCTTGTCCAGTTCCTGGGTCGCGTCGCCCGTCGGCGCGATTTCCTTGCCCAGGATGATGCGGTCTTTCAGCGCGATGTGATAGTAGTCGAGCGTGATGCTGGTATTGGCGTCGGGCGTCAGGCCCAGTCCCAGCGTGATGTTTTTCGACTTTTCCGCTTTCAGCTGCGGTACCTTGAGCGCGCGCGCTTCGTCCGACTGGTTGTTGGTCAGGCCCGATACCTGGATGCCCGAACCGGCCACGAAGGAGTACTGCTTCTTCTGGGTGTAGATCTGGTGCAGCGACGGCGCCCGGAAGCCGCTCGAGAGCGAACCGCGCAAGGTCACCAGGTCGCTGACCTTGTAGCGTGTACTCAGCTTGCCGACGGTGGCGTTGCCGAAGTCGCTGTATTTTTCGTAGCGCCCGGTCAGGTCGACCAGCCACTGCTTGGTGATGTCGAACATGCTGCCGCCATACACGCCATAGTTCTTGCGGTCGGCCGACAGGGCGTTTTCCGGCAGGTTGCCGGCGTACGAATCGGCGCCGCCCGCAGTCCAGGACGCGAATTCGCCGGCGATGACGTCATACTTTTCGCGGCGCAGTTCGGTGCCGGCGTACACGTTGATGGCGTCCGTGACCTGTTTCGAGACATCGGCATTGACCACCGTGTGGCGAAAGCGCGTGCCGCCAGCCTCGAAACTGGTGGGCGAGCGCGGGCCGGGTGTTTTGCCGGCGGCGATAGCGTCGACACGGGCGTTTTCGATGCCGCGGTTGAGCGAGTTGTGCACTTCATAGGCTTGCTTGTTGCCGCCGATGGTTACGCTGACGTCGCCGTTCCAGTCGCCCAGCATGAACTTGGCGCCCAGCGTTGCGTTGTAGTCGTCCAGCTTGCCGATGAACTGGGGACCGTAGCCAACGTAGGGCGTGCCGGGCGCGTGCAGCAGGCCGAAGTCGGTCGGGCGCCAGTACGGGGTGCGGTAGTTGGCGAAGCTGTCGACCTGTTTCTTGACGTAGGCGGCGTTGGCGTAGATGTTGAAGTCGTCGGTGATGTCGAGCCGGCTGTTGACCAGGAACTTGTTGGCGCGCGTCTTGGGCGAGCCGTTGATGTTGCCGGCGGTCGGGTACTGGGCCAGGAACGGCAGCACGTCCTTTTGCAGGTCGGCGCCGAAGTCGGCGGCATCGCCGCGCCCGTCCACGATACCCGAGCGTTCGGCCAGTCCGACCTTCGAGACGTCGATGGTGTAGTTCACAAAACCCTTGTCCGACAGGCGGATGCCGTGGTTCAGGCTGAGGGCGCCCATCTTGCCGTCGCCTTCGCCGGTCACGCCGGCGCGCGCGGTCAGCGAGCCGCCTTCGGGATTGTCTTTCAGGATGATGTTGACCACGCCCGAAATCGCATCCGAGCCGTATTGGGCCGAGGCGCCGTCGCGCAGCACTTCGATGCGCTTGATCGCGTCTTGCGGAATGGCCGAAATGTCGGACCCGCTCTCGCCACGCCCGGGCGAGGTCTGGGTGTAGATCAGCGCGCTCGAATTCTTGCGTTTGCCGTTGATCAGGATCAGCGAACGGCTCGGCCCCATGTTGCGGATCTCGTACGGGTCGAGCAGGGAAGTGGCGTCGTTGACCGGGGTCTGCACCGTGTTAAACGACGGCACGCGCATGCCGAGCGCCTTGTCGAGCGAGATCTGGCCGGTCTTGTTCAGGTCCTTGGTGTTGATGATGTCGACCGGGACCGGTGCATCGACCACCGTGCGCTGCGAACCGCGGCTGCCGGTGGACACAATCACGACTTTCTGGATTTCTTCCGGTTTGCTTGTGGCGGGGGCGGAAGAGTCCGGGGCTGCTGGTTGCGGCGCAGGTTCTTGCGCCACGGCGGCACCGGTGGACAGCAGCATGACTGCAATGGGAAAAGTCTTCTTCATTAAAATCTCTCTTTGCGAATGCAGTTCGAACGAGATAAGCCCAGGCTGGCGCCTGACCCCGACATGGGAAAGCAGATGAAAAATACGACCTTCACAGCCGTCGTGCGGTGTATTGCTGAGCGACGAGTGCCAACCTAATTTATAGGCAGAATATGAAAATGTCTATGAGATTGACAAATTGCTCAGGAGGAGTGAACGGAATACAACGACGTGCATTCAGGAAATTCGGCGACGCGCAGCTTAAACCGTATAAACAGTTTGCCTGAAAAATAATGATCAATCGCCGCCGGATCAGGCGGCGGCGGCCCTGGCCTTGCGCTTCTTGGGACGGTGCAGTTTGATCCAGATCACCAGCCCGGTCACGAAGAACATCAGCGGCACGATGCCGAACAGGCTGATGAAGGTGCGCCCGGCCACGCCGAAGGCTTCGCCGGTATGCAGCGGGAACATCCAGCTCAGGAAGGTGTCGCCGGCCGGGGCGCGCAGCGGGTCGACCGTGCGCAGCACGCTGGCGTCGCCGGAGTCGACCGAGACGCGGGTGGCGCCATCGCCGGCACGCAGTTCATCCGGCTGGCGCAGGCGGATTTCGTAGGGTTGGCCGGGCTTGGCCGGCAGCGCCACGCGCGAAACACGCGCCTGCGGAAAGCGCGCCTGGGCCGCCGCCATTGCCTCGGAAGGCGCGACCGGCGCAGTCAACGCCATCGCCGGCGCGCTGCGGTTGGCCGCCTTGCCGTTCGGGGCCAGGGTGGCCACCGCGCCGACCACCGGCAATACCCACTGCGGCATATTGAAATACACGCCGGATACGGCCAGCACCAGCAGCACGGGTGCTGCAAAAAAACCGCCCGCCCGGTGCAGCTGGAAGTTAAAGCGCGGCCAGTTGCCGCCATGGCGCACGCTCAAGGCGCCCTTGATGGCGGCCGCCGTCATGCGCGGCCACCACAGCACGATGCCGGTCAGGGACAGCAGCAGCAGCGCCACGCCGGTCACGCCGATCACGGTCTTGCCGGTCTCGCCGGCCACCAGGTAGCGGTGGATGTGGAACAGGGTCGACATCAGCTGCGGGCGCGAGAGCGCGACGCCGCCCCAGGTGCGCTCGCCGGTGACCAGCAGGGTCGCCGGATCGAGCATCACCTGGCGCGACACCGCCACGTTCCAGTTTGAAGCCTGCTGTTTCGGATCGCGGTACCAGGCCACGATCACGTCGCCGGCGCGCTCGGGCAGCATCAGCTGGCTGGGGCGGCCGTACAGCGGATCGGCCAGCAGGCGTTCGATGGCCGCCTGCACCGTGGCGGGCGCCACGCGCATCGGGCCCCCCTGCGCCAGGCCGGGCGGCGGCGCCACCTGCAGCAGGGTGGGATTGAGCAGCACATCGAGTTCGTGCATCCACGCCAGCGCGCTGCCGGTCAGCCCCAGCAGCACCAGGATGGTCCCAAAAATCAGTCCGGCCCACAGGTGGATAAAGCGGATGACTTTTTTCATGAATGGGAACAAGCGAGGGCGGGGCGGATCATTTTTAATGTTTCTTGAATAATTGAATGGGAATAGTTATCATTTACATTGTACGCGAACGTCAACATGCCTGTCCCACCACCAAGGATTCCCCCTATGTTCCACCTTTCGCCCCTGTCCCGCGCGGTTGCGCTCGCTTGCCTGTCCGTGTCCACGGTGCACGCACAGACCCTGGATGAAGCGGCCCAGCCTTCCAGCACGGTGGTGGTGACCGCCACGCGCGGCGCCAAGTCGGTGGACAAGATCCCGGGCGCGATTTCCGTCATCAGCGCCCAGGAGCTGGCCTCGCAATACCTGATCGCCGACGACCCCTCGCAGGCGCTGGCCACCTACGTGCCGGGCTACTCGCCGAGCCGCCAGAAAATGACCTCGGCCGGCGAATCGCTGCGCGGACGCCAGCCCTTGATCCTGCTCGACGGCATACCGCAATCGAACCCGCTGCGCGCCGGTTCGCGCGAAGGCTACTTTGCCGACAGCGCCATCATCGAGCGCATCGAAGTGATCAACGGCGCCTCCGCCATGCAGGGCATGGGCGCGACCGGCGGCATCATCAACTACATCACCAAGAGCGCGCGCGCCGACGGCACCACGCATGGCCTCTCCGTGCGCGCGTCCGGCCAGCTGCGCTCCGATAACCTGGACTGGAAAACCGGCTACCACGTCACCCACAAGGACGGCGGCTTCGACCTGCTGGCCTACGTCGGCATGCAGCGGCGCGGCATGGGCTACGACGGCAATGGCCGCCGCCTCGGCATCGACAACGTGCAGGGCGATACGCTCGACAGCCGTGGCGACGACCTGTTCTTCAAGATCGGCCAGCGCTTCGGCGCCCAGCGCATCCAATTGAGCCTGAACCGCTTCAAGCTGCGCGGCGAGGGCGACTACAAGAACGAGCCGGGCGTGGTGGCGGCCGGCGTGCCGACGACATCGCTGCCGGGTCGCGCGCCGGGCGCGCCGCCCAAGAACAAGGTGCGCAGCGCCAGCCTCGATTACCGTCACGATGAGCTGTTCGGCGGCACCTTCAGCGCGCAACTGTTCAGCCACGACTTCGAAGCCCTGTACGGCGCCACGCCCGCATCGACCTTCCAGGACGCGCGCCTGGCGCCCATCGGCGCGCTGTACGACCAGTCGCAGATCGTGGCCGACAAGCGCGGCGCGCGCATGACCTGGGTGCGCCCCGACTTGCTGCTCAAGGGCCTGGAAATGACGGTGGGCCTGGATATTTTGCGCGACAACACCCTGCAGCGCCTGGCCACCACCGACCGCACCTGGGTGCCGCAGTTGCAGTTCGCCTCGACCGCGCCGTTCGCGCAGCTCGAATACGACATCGGCCCGCTCACCGTGCGCGGCGGCGTGCGCCATGAGCAGGCCAGACTGACGGTCGACACCTACAGCACCCTGGCGGCCTATGGCAACCGGGTCGTACAGGGCGGCGAGACCGAGTTTTCCAAATCGGTCAAGAACCTCGGCGCGGTGTGGCGCTTTGCGCCGCAGTGGTCGGCCTTTGTCGGCAGCGCCGAAGGCTTCGGCCTGCCCGATGTCGGCCTGGTGCTGCGCGGCGTGAACACGGCCGGCAAGTCGGTGGCGACCCTGATCGACCTGCAACCCATCGTCACCCGCAATAACGAAGTGGGCGTCAACTGGCGCGGCGCCAACGGGCAGCTGGGCGTGTCGCGCTACGACTCGCGCTCGAAGCTGGGCAGCGTGCTGCGCGTGAGCGCGGCCGGCATCGGCTCGGTCGAGCGGGTACCGACGGTGGTCAAGGGCTGGGAAGTGTCGGGCGACTGGCGCCCGCTCAAAGCGTTGTCGGTGTTCGGCAGCTACGCCGTCACCGACGGCAAGACGGCGGCCACCCAGGGTGCGCCGCTCGACCTGTCGCTGCCGGCGCGCGCGCAAGGCCCGGACAAGGGCGTCATCGGCGCCAACTGGCAGTGGGCGCCCAAGGCGCAGTTGCGGGTGCAGGCGGCGCACTTGCGCGACCGCGACATCAATATCGGGCGCAAGGCCGGCACCAGCAACCTGGAAGAGCATTTCAAGGGATATACGCTGGCCGACATGGCCCTCACGTTCGAGAACGCCTACGGGCGTTTCGGGGTGAGCCTGGAGAATGTGTTCGACAAACAGTACGTAGGCTACTACTCGCAGTCGACGGCGGCGCTGGACGCGGCCGGAACCTACGCGGGCCGGGGCCGCACCCTGGCGCTGAGCTGGAACCGCAGCTGGTAGAGCGCCGCGCCGCCGCTAGCGGCGCGGCTTCCGGTTTTACTTCTTGAACTGATCGACAGCAGCACGGCCGACAGCCGGATCGTCGGTGAAGAAGCCATCGATGCCGGCCTTGAGGAAGGCCGTGATCTCGGCAGCGCCGTCACCGCGCTGGCTTGGCGAGTTCACGTCGCCGCGGCGCATGCTGGTCGGCAGGAACGGGTTTTCCGGACGCAAGGTCCAGGTGTGCACTTTGAGGCCGGCGGCGCGCGCGTCGGCGATAAAACTGGTCGGCGCGGCCAGTTCATTGGCGGGGGTGCGCGGCATGATCACGTCCTTGTACGGCGAGACCACGTCGGCGTAGGTGGCGATTTCTTTCAGGCCGGCCGGGGTGACCATGTCCTTGTAGGTGCTCTTGCTGCCGGCGGCGACAAAATCGTAAGGCGTATTGCGCGGCGCACCGTTCGGCGCCGGCGGATTGGCCGGATTGTCGATCAGCTGCACGATGCGCATGTCGGTCAGCTTGCGCAGTTCCTTCAGGTTGGCCACTTCGAACGATTGCAGGAATACCGCCGCTTCCTTGCCGTGGTATCCATTGGCCACCAGCAGCTCGACCAGGCGCTTTTCGAGCGGCAGGCCGATTTTCTGGAAGTAGGTCGGGTGCTTGGTCTCGGGGTAGATGCCGATGGTCTTGTTGCGCGCGCGGCTTTCCTTCTTCACCAGGTCGATCACTTCCTGCAGGGTCGGCACCTCGAACTGGCCGTCGTAGGCGGCGTTGAGCGGGCGGTTGGCGGGAATGCGTTCCTTGGCGCGCAGGGTCTTCAGTTCGGCCAGGGTGAAGTCTTCCGTGAACCAGCCGCTGACGGGAATGCCGTCGATGGTCTTGGTGGCCTTGCGCTCGGCGAACTGCGGCATGGCCGAGACGTTGGTGGTGCCCGAGATTTCATTCTCGTGGCGCGCCACCAGCACGCCATCCCTGGTGGCTACCAGGTCCGGCTCGACGATGTCGGCGCCGTCTTCGATCGCTTTCTGGTACGCGGCCAGCGTGTGTTCCGGACGCAGGGCCGAAGCGCCGCGGTGCGCGGTGACGGTCGGCTGCGGCGGCCAGCTGGTGCCCGGATTTTGCAGGTCGGGGGCATCATCGCCGCCGCAAGCGGTCATCAGGACCGCAACGCTGGCGGCGCACATCAGGGACAGGGTGGTACGGGACGCGTGGTACATCGCAACAGACTCCGATTGGTTTGGTAAAAACGTTAGCACTGCCAAAACGCAGAGATTAACAAGCTTGCATGACCGTACGATGACTGGCACTGCAGCTAATTCACGCCTGTCTTTGCGTTTGAGCAAATTCTTCATGACATTCTGCTGTGACAATCGACGTCGCCCGCGCCGTTTCTGGTGCAGGCCCTGAACCTGGAGATGCCTGATGACAATTCGCCCGACCTTGCTGGCTGTCGCGCTCGGCGCCTTTCACCTGGCGGGCGCCTGCGCGCCGCCGCTGATGAACGGCCCGCTGGCGCCGGCCCCGAACGCGCAAGCGCTGGCGGCGCTGCTGCTGCCCCAGTTAAGCGCCCAGCGGGCGCGCCAGGGGCTTGACGGCGACCATCATTTCCTGCTCGCCAGCCAGCATCCGGGTGTACAGGGTAGCACGGTGGTGCGCGCCCACCATACCTACAAAGGCGTGCGCGTGTTCGGTTCGGAATCGGTGCTGCTGCTCGATGCCGCCGGCAGGATGGTGCGCGAATCGGTCGCGGAGCGGCGCCTGCAACTGGACCGCGACAGCACCGGCCAGGCGGGCGCGGCCGGGGGCAAGGCGGGAGTCAAGGCCGGGTTCAATGTGCTGCCGGCGCTGTCGGCGGCGCACGCCACTACCCTGGCGCTGCGCTCGGTGCGCGCCGGCGCCGTGGCCGAGATCCCGCCCACGGCCGAATTGATCATTTATCCGCTGGTGTGGAGCGAGCGCCTGCCGGCCGCGCTGGGCAAACCCGACGACGCCCTCAACGCGCTCGACATGACCGACGTGGTGGTCGGCTACGAGCTGGCCTGGCTGGTCGCCACGCGCCTGCGCGCCGGGCCGCAGCCGGTCTACCACGACACTGTGGTCAGCGCCGGCAGCGGCCGCATCCTGGCGCAGTGGAGCATGCTGCAAAGCGCCGCCGGCAAAGGCAAGAGCCAGTACAACGGCGAGGTGCCGCTCAGTACCAGCGAAGGCGGGGCCGGCTTTCGCATGGTCGATCCGCTGCGCGCCAAGGGCGGCAGGTTCGGCGGGCTGGCGGTCACCAACGCCGATCACGGCACCCGGGCCGGGGAATTGTTTACGAACAGCAGCAACAACTGGGGCGACGGCAAGCAATACCTGGCCGGCGGCAGCACCGTTGATGCCAACGGCCAGACCGCGGCGGTGAACGCCATGTGGGGCCTGGCCAACACCTACGACATGCTGAAAAACGTGCTGGGCTGGCATGCGCTGGACGGGCAGGACAGCGCCACCTACATCGCGGCCCACGTCAACACCGCCTACGACAATGCCTACTACAGCGATACCTGCAAGTGCATGTTCATCGGCGACGGCGCGACCTTCAACAGCCTGGGCGCGCTCGACGTGGTCGGCCACGAAATGGGGCACGGCGTCACCGACGCCACCTCGCGCCTGGTGTACTCGGGCGAGTCGGGCGCGCTGAACGAATCGTCGTCCGACATCACCGGCGAAGTGGTGGAAGCGTATGCGCGCGCCGGCAAGGGCGGCGCCCTGATTCCGGCCGAGGGCAACGACTGGATGATCGGCAAGGACATCAGTAAAACCGGCACGCCCCTGCGCTACATGATTCGTCCGAGCAAGGACGGCACCAGTCCGGATGCCTGGTCGGCCCGGCTGCGGCGGCTGGACGTGCACTACAGCAGCGGCCCGAACAACCGCATGTTTTATTTCCTGGCGCAAGGATCGAACGCCGACCCGGCTAGCGAGGCCCACAGCACTTTTCTCAGCGGCACGCCGCGGGCGATGAGCGGCATCGGCCTCGACAAGGCATACCGCATCTGGTTCAACGCCGCCACCACGCGCTTTACCTCGAGCACCGACTACAAGGATGCGCGCGCCAAGCTGCTGGCCGCGGCCGAAGAATTGTATGGCAAGGACAGCAAGGAGGCGGTGGCCGTGCAGCGCGCCTACGCGGCCGTGAATGTGGGCGTGGACCGCAACGAATGATGGCATTGCGCCAAGACTTTTTGGCGAAAACTGTGTACGTTCGGAACTATTTTACAGGCAGCATAATGTGCGTCCAGAAATCCGGTTTAGAATCGACTGGCGCGCCGGATGATCCCGGCGTGCCCGTTTTCTTGTTCTGTTTCCCGGAGTTCCCATGCCTGCCACACCGCGTTTGTTTCAGCTCAGCTTGCTGTCCGCTCTCCTGTCCACTTCCCTGATCCCGGGCGCCGCCCAGGCCGCGCCTTCTTACTCTGTCCAGACGCTCGGCACGCTCGGCGGCACCAGCGGCGACGTGCGCGCCATCAACAACAGCGGTTCGGTGGTGGGTTACTCGCTCAACAGCGACAATATCAGCAGCGCCTACCTGTCGCGCGGCGGAACCATGCAAAACCTCAGTCCCGACCGCGTAACGCGCAGCTATGCCAGCGGTATCAACGATGCCGGCGTGGCGGCGGGGCAGGTGGTCAATGCCGGCGGCGATACGCGCGCGGTCACCTTCGACGGCGGCAAGATCACCTCGCTTGGCGGACTCGGCGGACGCAACAGCGTGGCCACCGGCATCAACAATGCCGGCCAGGTGAGTGGCAGTGCCGAGCGCGCCGACGGGACCCAGGTCGCTTTCCGCTTCACCCCGGACGGGCGCATGCAGGATCTCGGCAGCCTGGGCGGCCACGGCAGCATGGGCACCGACATCAACGCCAGCGGCGTGGTGGTGGGACGGGCCGACCTGGTCAACGGCTATCATGCCTTCCTCGATGATGGCAAGGGGATGACCGACCTGGGCACCCTGGGCGGCAATTACAGCGAGGCCAACCGGATCAACGACAGCGGCGCGGTGACGGGGTTTTCCTACATGGCGGGCGACGCCAGCGTGCATGCGTTTGTCTTCGATAATGGGATGATGAACGACCTGAGCACCTTGGGCGGCGTCAACAGCTACGGCTTTGGCATCAATAATGCCGGGCAGGCGGTGGGAAGCTCCGAAATTTCCGGCGGCAATTCGCTGCACGCGTTCTTGTATGCGGATGGCCAGATGTTCGACCTCAATGCGCTGGTCGGCCCCGGCTTCGGCTGGACGCTGAACTACGCGGCCGACATCAACGACCTGGGCCAGATCACCGCGCACGGCTGCAACAGCCTGGGTGCGTGCAGCGGCTTCCTGCTGACCCTGGACAGCACGAGTGCGGTGCCGGAGCCAGGAACCCCGGCCATGATGCTGCTCGGCGGCGGCTTGATCGTGCTGGTCGCGCGGCGCGGACGCCGCCGGGGCGCCATCGTCCGCACCTGATCAAAAAGTATTATTCGCCGATCAAGGGGAATGGGTTGATTGGCGTGCCTTTCCACCATTTCTTTTCGGCAGTCAGTTCAACCACGGCAAAGTGCAGGTGGGGTGCGTTCGGGTCCGAATTGCCGGTCACGCCAACGTAGCCGACCAGGTCGCCGCGCTTGAGGTCCATGCCTTCTTTCACGCCATCGGCGTAGCGGTCCAGGTGCGCGTAGTAATACGCGTACTTTTCGCTCGGATCGAACTGATACACCGTCAGGCCGCCCGGTTTGCTGTTGAACAGCTTGACCAGCTTGCCATCGGCGACCGCCAGCACCTTGGTGCCCTTGGGCGCCATGATGTCGAGCGCTTCGTGGTGGCGGTCGGCGCCGCGCGGCTGGTCGAAATTGTCGCGCAGGTCGGCCAGCTTGATGCCTTCCACCGGCAGCAGCAGCTTGCCGGACGGCGCCGCGCTGGCGCTGGCGACCGCGCCATTCACGGCCGGCAGGGCCACTTCGCTCATGCTCGGACGCAGCGGCAGGTCGAGTTCGGTCAGGTCGGTGCTCACCACCGGGGCGCCCGGCAGGTCGGCGCTCGGCAGCGCCACGCCGGTCGCGGCCGGTGCGGCGCTGCCGGCGACGACCGTCGCCGCAGGCGCCACCACCACCACGTCAGCCGGCTTGGGTACCGTGCGCAGGTAGACGAACAGGGAGCCTGCGCCGAGCACCAGGCCGGCCAGGAAAGTCATAAGCCATTTCATAAAATGATCCTTTTTCGTTTGTGAGGGTGGTTCTTGATTATTCCTGCAGCAGCACTTCGGTACCGTAGCCGACCGAACCGGTGAGGGTCGCCACGTCCCAGTTGGTCAGGCGGATGCAGCCGTGCGACTGGGTCTTGCCGATCGAGGCCGGCACCGGGGTGCCGTGGATGCCGTAATGGTCCTTCGACAGGTCGACCCAGGCCACGCCCACCGGATTGTTGGGGCCGGACGGCAGCTTGGCTTTCTTGTCGCCGGGGCTGGCATCCCAGAACAGTTTCGGGTTGTAGTGGTAGACCGGGTTGCGCGCGATGCCGTTGACTTTCCAGCTGCCGATCGGCAGCGGATCGTGCGAGCTGCCGGTGGACGAGGGGAACTGGGCCAGGATGGCGCCGGCGGCGTCGAGCAGGGTCAGCGAGCGGTCGGAGCGGTCCACCACGATCCTGGCGGCCTTGGGCAGCGGCTCGGTATCGAGCACGTTCGGCACCAGGATCGCTTCGCCGGCGCGGCTCAGGTCCTTGCCGGGGTTCAGGCGCGCCAGCAGGGCCGGGCTGACGTGGAATTTTTCGCCCAATGCTTCGGCCACGCTGCTGTAGCCGAGCGTGCTCAGCTTTGCTTTCTCGGCCATGCCCTCGGGGATCGGCGCGAACGGGCCGGCCACATCGGCGTCGAGCAGGGTGTATTGGACCAGAGCGTCGGCGCTATCGGCGTTCAGGGCCGCCCAGGTCGCTTCATCGAGCGTACCGGACGGTTCCAGGCCGGCTTTTTTCTGGAAGCCGGACAGCGCCAGGCGCATGTTCGAACCGGAGGCGGCGTCGATCTCGCCGGCCGAGAAGTGCGCGCGGTCGAGCAGGACCTGGGCGCGCAGCAGGGTGGCGGCCGACAGCTTGGCGGCTTTGGCCCCCTTGCCTGGTTTGGCGCCGGCAGCGAGCGGCTCGGGCGACTTGCCCGCATTATTGACCGCCTCGGCCGTCAGGGCGGACGGCGCGCTGGCGGCCATGGCGGCAGGAATGGTGGCCGCGCCGGCGAACAGGGCGGCGATCAGGCAAAGCGAAGTTGGTTTCAATTCAAGCCCCTTGGTAATGGATAGTGAAGAATAGTTCCGGTCGGATATAACGTCTGTGCGGCAGCGTACTCATGGCGAGAAGCCGGCGCCGGGTAAAATGCGCGCATGGACAGTTTTCTGATGATCGTGCAGCCGGGTGGCTGGCGCTGCGAGGTGGGAGCGGGACAAAGCTTGCTGGCGGCGGCCGAAGCGGCCGGCGTGATCCTGCCCAGTTCATGCCGCAACGGGACCTGCCGCACCTGCCTGTGCCGGGTGGTGCAAGGGGAGGTGGGCTACCTGATCGATTGGCCGGGCCTGAGCCTGGATGAAAAGCGCGCCGGCGATACGCTGCCGTGCGTGGCGCTGGCGCGCTCGGATGTGGTGCTGCTGGCGCCGTCAGCGTGGCGGGCGGACGCTTGAGCGTCGTTTTTGCGGCGCCGGCGCATGGCCGCGATCGTGCGCGGCTCAGGAGGCTTCCTACTCCTGCGCTGCGGCGGCGGCCAGCGCCATCCGTGGCGGAGTGCGTGCCGTTGCGCGCCGCCCCGGCGCCGCTGCGCGCGTCGCATGTTCGTTGCCCAGCCTGAAGACGCCGACCACCTGCGCCAGGGTGGCGGCCTGCTCCTGCATCGCAGCGGCCGCCGCTGCCGCTTGTTCCACCAGCGCCGCGTTTTGCTGGGTCACCTCGTCCATCTGGCTGATCGCCATGTTCACCTGCTCGATGCCGGCGGTCTGTTCCATGCTGGCCGAGGCGATGCCGGACATGATGCCGGTCACCCGCGTGATCGATTCCACGATCTCGGCCATGGTGACGCCGGCCTGATCGACCAGCCTGGCACCGGCATCGACCTTGTCGACCGAGTCGTTGATGAGGGTCTTGATTTCTTTGGCGGCCGCCGCCGAGCGCTGCGCCAAGTTGCGCACTTCGCTGGCAACGACGGCAAAGCCGCGCCCCTGTTCGCCGGCGCGCGCCGCTTCCACGGCCGCGTTCAGCGCCAGGATATTGGTCTGGAAAGCGATGCCGTCGATGACGCCGATAATATCGACGATCTTGCGCGAGGAATCGTTGATCGATGCCATCGTCCGCACCACCTCGCCGACCACCACGCCGCCGCGCCCGGCGACATGCGACGCGGACAGCGCCAACTGATTGGCATCGCGTGCGTTGTCGGCGTTTTGCTTGACGGTGCTGGTGAGCTGTTCCATTGACGAGGCCGTCTCTTCCAGTGAACTGGCCTGTTCCTCGGTGCGCGACGACAGGTCCAGGTTGCCGGCCGCGATCTGGGCCGAGGCGGTGGCGATGGTGTCGGTGCCGCTGCGCACCTCGATCACGATGCCGGCCAGCGCGGCGCGCATGGTTTCCATGGCGTGCAGCAGGCTGCTGGTGTCGCCCGGGCGGATGGCGATCGCGCCCGCCAGTTCGCCGGCGGCGATGGCGCCGGCCATGCGCGCCGCGTAGGCCGGTTCCCCGCCCAGCTGGCGTGTCAGGCGCCGCGTGATGAGCCAGCCCAGGGCGAGTCCGAGCGCCAGGCTACCGATGGTCAGCCCCAGCATCAGGGCGCGGCCGCGCTGGTAGCGCGTGCGTGACACCGTGGCCGCCTCGGCCGACGTGGTTTCCTTGCGCTTGGCCAGGGTGGCAAGGTGGCCGTCAGTGACATTGGCCTGCGCCGCGACCGGGCCGATGGCAAACTCGGCTGCAGCGCGCTTTCCTTCCGGGCTAGTGTCTTGCGACAGGGTCGACAAACGCGCCAGCATGGTTTCGTAGCGGGCGACGTGGCTCTCGACAGTGGCAACGGCTTGTATGCCGGCCGCAGTGACGAAGCGCGGACGCGCCAGGGCCAGATTGTCATGCAACTGGCGGCGCGATTGTTCGAGCTGGGCGGCGGCCAGGCGCGCTTGCTCGGGCGAGGTCGCCAACAGCCCGCCGCGCGCGGCGCGCCCGAGGCCGATCAGATCGATATTGGCTTGCTTGGTATACGACAGGCCCAGCAATTCCCTGTCGTAGGCCAGCTCGGCCTGGTCGTTCATGTTTGCCATGTTCCAGATGCCGATGGCGGCCACGATGCTGCCCAGTAGGGCAACGATGATAAAAGCGCCAAGCAGGCGCGTGCCTACCTTCATGTTATCAAGCATACAAGTCTCCGAAAGACGAAAGGGGGTGGGCGGACTGACGCGCAGGGGCGTGGCACGCAGCCGCGCCGCGGCGGGCGGCATGCGTGATGCAGTGGGACAGCGGATGGGGCTACCGTGTGTACACGCTACGCCAGGCTGGCGTGATTGGCCGCCTGTATTGTGCGGTGTGGAGGTTTTTCTGTTTGTTTCGTTCGGGACGTTGTTGGTGAGCAACGTCCGTTCTCTTGTCTGTTGTTTATCGGGCCATGCCGAGGGCGTTTTCGATCACCGGCAGGATCAGTTTCCACGATGGCGAGCTGGCCGCGATTTCATCGTAGTGGCTGGCGCCGGGCAGGATCAGCACTTCGGCGTGGTCGCCGGCGGCCATGGCCCGCGCCGCGTAGTCGTGCGCCACGCGCGGCGGCGAAATGGTGTCGAGTTCGCCCGTGACCAGGACCGTGCGGCTGCCGTTGGGCATCAGGTCGGCGGCGTTGGTGTCGGCGTAGATGTCGGGGCGGGCCGCGCTGGGCGTGCCGGCCAGCTGCACCATGTCGCGCTCGCAACTGGACTTGATCAGCGCCTGTTCGCGGCGCAGGTCGGCCAGCCCGCCCAGGCTGATCACGGTGCGCACCGCCAGCGGCTTGGGCTGGAACAGCGGGCTGCTGGCGGGAATCCGGCTGCGCCCGGCGATCCACTGCACCAGCTGGCCGCCGGCCGAATGGCCCATCGCCAGCAGGCGGCTGGTGTCGAGCTGGTGCGCCGGGGCTTCGGCGGCCAGTTTATCGAGCGCGGCGTTCATGTCGAGGTAGGTGCCGGGATAGCCGCCGCCTTCCTCGTCGACGCGGCGGTACTCCACGTTCCACACCGCGATGCCGCGCGCGGCCAGGGCCCCGGCCACGCTGCGCATCTGGCTGATGCCGCCGTACTCCACCGTCCAGCAGCCACCGTGCACCAGCACCACCACCGGGAATGGGCCGGGGCCGGCCGGGCGGAACAGTTCGGCATACTGCGAGGGCGCGCTGCCGTAGGCGATTTTTGCGCTCGGCGCGGGCCCCGACAGGGCCAGGTAATCGGCCAGGGTCATCGGCGCGGCCACGGCGCCATTGGCGGCGAGCAGGGCCGGCACCAGCAGGGCGGGGACCAGGAAAGCGGGCAGGGCAGTCTTCATAGCGGGCAGGTGGGAGCGAAGGGAATTGCCACTATACCGAAGTGGCCGCGCGCACCGGGTAAATTGCGCTGGCGCGCACGATTGGGGCGGCCCGGGCAGGATTCGGCGCTTCCATGCTAGGCTGCGAACAACAGTGAGGATGATATGCAAAATACAACGGAAGAATACAAGGGTTTCACCATCGTGGTCACGCCGATGAAGGATTGCGGCGACCTGTGGGACTTCGAATACCGCATCAGCAAGACCGGGCAGGGCGGGCAGGATACCGATCCGGCGCCGGCCATCACGCGCAGCCAGACCGCGGGTGGTCATGCAACAGAGGAAGTAGCCTGCCTGGCCGGCGTGCAGGTCGCGCGCACCGAAGTCGACAATCTGCTGGCGCTGGCGCAGACGCCGGTCGGCTGATCCCGTACTTCCTGGCGGGGGGCGCGGCCCCGGCTCAGCCCAGCAGATCGAGCTGGGCGGCCAGGTGAGCGCCTTCGCTGCTGGCGCGGCCGACATCCCTGGCGACCGGGTGCCAGTCGAAGGCATCCGGTCCCAGCGCGACCGAGCGGGCCAGTTGTTCGGCTTGCTGCGCGGACAGATCCGGATCGAGCCACAGGGCGGCATCTTCGGCGCTGAAGACGATCGGACGGCGGTCGTGCACATCGACCATGCCGCCCTCGGCATCGGCGGTGACGATCACGAAGCCCGACTCGGCCGGCTGCTCGCGTTCCTTGCCGCAGGCGCCGATGGCGGCGATGAACAAGGGTTCGCGGGTTTTCAGGTGGATGTGCCAGGGCTGCTTCTTGCCCTTTTCGCCGGTCCATTCGTACCAGCCGTCGGCCGGGACGATGGCGCGGCCGCTCTTGAGCAGGCGCGCCCAGTAGTTGTTGGTGATTTTTTCGAGACGCGCATTGATCGACACCGGCAGCTTGGCGGCGGCCCAGGAGGCGCGGTAGCCCCAGAAGGCATCCTCGACGACGAGCTGGTCGTCGACCACGCGCATCAGGGGGCGCCAGGTGCCGGGAGGCGCGTTGTAGCTGGGCGCGGCCCGGGTATCGACGCGGGGCGCGGCGCCGCGCCAATGCATCGCCGCAACGTATTCAATGGCAGTATGGTTTTGATCGAGACGTCCGCACATGCGTGGTCACCTTTTACGCGTTGTCATGAGGCCGGGCGAGGCGCCCGGAAGGATCAACGATACCGTAAAAGGCCCGCACGCCGCACGCGCGCGGCAGCGGTGCGCAGGACGGCCCACCAGTTTGATAACACCTGAGGAAAGACAATCCATGTCCCACAACGACTATTCGAGCACAGCGCCGCAGCGCGCCCATTCCACACCCGACCCGGACGACGCGCCGCCAAGCGATCCGAAGCCGAGCCCGGTACCGGACGACGTGCCGCCGCCGGTCAATGCGCCGGTGGAAGAACCGATGATGCCGGTGCCGCCGATCAAGGCTTGACGACGCCGCCGGCGCGCGCGAGCGTAGCGCCGGCTGAGGGATGACTGAACGCCGATTGAACGCTTACTGAGCGATTACTGGCCCTTGGGCGGGACCGGATCGAGCTGGTCGAGCTGTTCGCTCGGCTCGTCGCGTTCGAGCGAAGCATCGTGTTCGCGCTTGTCGCGGTTCTCGCCGCCGTCGAATTGTCCGGCGGCCGAGGTGTCATTCTCGTTGTCACTGTCGCTGTCGTTGTCGGCCTCGTTCTGGTCCGACGGCGGCAGGGGCGGGATCTGGCGGATCATTTCCTCGGTCTCAAGCTGGGATGGCGGTTTTTCGCCGCTGCCGATGTCGGCCTCGTCGACGAGGGACTTGGCCTGGGCAGGATCCGGGAAGGATGAGGTGGCGTGCATGGGGTTCTCCTTGATATGTGGAGGGCCGCACTGGCGCGGCGCTCTCGCAATGATGCTAACAGTGCAAGGGATTTGCTGGCGCGCAGTAGGCATGGCGCCGCCACCATGGTCGATGTGTTGCTATCCATCTACATTTGTTATATTTTGTGCTCGTCATCACACCGCGCAGGGCAGCGGCTTCCTATAATTAATCCATCAAGTATTTTTTTGTTCCGGGAGAACATGATGGGCAATTCCTTACACAACAAGATCTACCTTGGCCGTGGCTCGGTGCTGCGTTCGCGTGGTGTGCAAGTGGCGCTGCTGCTGTGTGCGATGCTCAGCATTGGCGCGGTCTGGTTCCTGTTCCGCACGCTAAAGTAAGTGTTGTCAGCGAATGCAGGTTGCCCCGGGCAGCCTGCGCGGTTACCATGGGGGCCGAAAATTGGCCACATGGAAATCAGTAATGAAGAACGAAAAATTAACCACAGACGAATACGACGCGCTCGGGCATATTTTGGGCGGGGCGCGGCATGACCGCTTCAACGCCTGCGTCGGGCGCAACGCCAAGCGTCTGGCGGGCCTGAAAATGATCCAGTACAGCAAGGACGGCAAGCTTGCGCTGACGGACAAAGGGCAGCAAGTGCTGTTCCTGCGCCGCTGCATCGCAGGCTTGCGTGCCCTGCTGGCCGATCCGGCGGCGCTGGTTGACGCCGACGTGCTGGTCTTCCTCGGCAAGAAATCCCACATCGTCGCGCTCGAAGCGGGTGGCCACAACGTCACCGACAAAGGCCGCGAATCGCTGGCCGACATCGACGCCCAGGACAAATAAGCCCCTGCATGTTTCCCGCCCCGCCAACCGGGGTCAGAGCTTTAACTCGCAACATTTAACATTCTTGCAAAACCGGGGACAGACCCCGGTTTTGCAACGCCAGCCCGTCCAAGCCCTTCATTTGCTGTTTTTTTCGCCCCACTCAGGGCAAGCAGCCGTGACGGCGCTGTTCTCCTTCTCGCCCGACTGCAATTGTTTTTTAACCGGGGTCTGTCCCCGGTTAAAAAACAATTGCTCAGGGCGCAATTAAATCGAGCGACGAATTAACAATGTTTCGAGTCAGAGCTCTGACCCCGGTTGTGGGAAGTTTTAACGGGAAGGTAGGCGGGAAGGGGGCTTGATGGGGAAACAGGCGCTACAGTTCGTCGCGGCGCGTGCCTTTGTAGATCAGGGTGCGGATCGCGATTTCGGAGGGGACGTTCATGGCGGCCAAAAATTCCGCCGCCTGCTGCACGCCCACGCTCGGGATCGCGGCAATGGCCTGGTTCACCACGTCGCGCGTGCGGAAATCGGTGCGCGCTCTGGCCGCTTCGCTATCTTGCGGCTCGCTGCGCTGGCGCTGGAAGTCTTCACTCATGTCTGTCGCTTGGCTAAAAAATGGCTGTCAGTCGAAGATGATAGTCTATTTTTGAACAAAGATGTCGATTTGGCTACTAAAACAGGCGTGCCGCTGCCACTCGCCCCCTATGCCGCCGTCAGCGCCAGCGGCAGGCTTTTGCGCTGGCGTAGCAATTCTTCGAAGGCGGAGGCGGCCAGCGGCCGGCTGAAGTAGTAGCCCTGCATCTCGTCGCAGCCGTGGCGGCGCAGGTAGTCGAGCTGCTCGGCCGTCTCGACCCCTTCGGCAATCACCGACAATTTCAGGTTGTGCGCCAGGGCGATGATCGAGGCCACGATCGCGGCGTCGTTGGCGTCGCGCGTGATGTCGGAGACGAAGGAACGGTCGATCTTGAGCACGTCGATCGGAAAACGCGACAGGTAGGACAGGCTCGAATAGCCCGTGCCGAAGTCGTCGATCGACAGGTTCACGCCGAGCGACTTCATGCTGTGCAGCAGTTCGACCGCCAGGGTGACGTCGCTCATGAACAGGCTTTCGGTCAGTTCAATCTCGAGCAGCGAGGGCGCCAGGCCAGTCTGGTCCAGCACGTCGCTGATGTCGGCCAGCAGGTTGGCGGCGCCGAACTGGCGCGCCGACAGGTTCACGGCAATGCGCAGCATGCCCAGTCCGGCGTCCTGCCAGGCTTTGTTCTGGGCGCAGGCGGTGCGCATGACCCAGGCGCCGATCGGGACGATCAGGCCGGTCTCTTCGGCCACCGAGATAAAGCGGTCGGGCGCGACCACGCCCAGTTCCGGATGCTGCCAGCGGATCAGCGCTTCCATGCCGACCACCTGGCCGGTCGCGAGATTGACCTGCGGCTGGTAGTGCAGTACGAATTCATCGCGTTCGAGCGCGCTGCGCAGGGCGCTTTCGATGCGCACCCGTTCCTGCGCTTCGTCGTTCATGGCCGGGGTGTAGAACTGGAAGTTGTTGCGGCCCAGTTTCTTGGCGCGGTACATGGCGATGTCGGCATGCTCGATCAGGCTGTCGGCCGGGGTGTTGTCGGTAGGGTAGACCGCCACGCCGATGCTGCAGGTGACAAAAAACTCCTTGGTCCCGAGCGGCACCGGCTGCGCCACCGCGTCCATCAGGCGCTGCACCACGTCGGCTTGCAGCCGTTCTTCGGCGTGCTCGGTGAGGATGACGACGAATTCGTCGCCCGACAGGCGCGCCACCGTGTCGGTTTCGCGCAGGGCCGCGCGCAGGCGCGCCGCCACCGTCATCAAGACCACGTCGCCGGCCTTGTGGCCCATGCTGTCGTTGACGAACTTGAAGCGGTCAAGGTCGATCAGCAGCACCCACACCGGCCGCGCGCAGCGCTGTGAATAGGCCACGGCCTGGCCCAGGCGGTCCTGCAGCAGGCTGCGGTTGGGCAGGCCGGTGAGCACGTCGTGCTGGGCGATGTGGTGGATGCGCTGCTCGGTGTGTTTGCGGGCGCTGATGTCGGTGCCGGTGCCGCGGTAGCCGCGGAACACGCCGTCGGCGTCGAACACCGGTTCGCCGTTGATGCTGAACCAGCGCGTCTCGCCCTGTTCGTCCACGGTTTCATATTCGAGGTCGGCGAACGGTGCGCGCGCGGCCAGTTGCGCCATGTGGGCCTTGCCCCAGTCGCTCTCGCGCATGCCGGCCACGGTGTCCCAGCGCGTGCGCCCGATCAGGCGCGTGGCCGACACGCCGCCTTTTTCGCCCACGCCGCCGGTGATGTCGACAAAGCGCAGGTCGGCGTCCTGTTCCCAGTACCAGTCGGACGACATGGTTACCAGCTGGCGGAAACGCTGTTCGCTTTCCTGCAGGGCCGCTTCGGTGCGGCGCCGCGCCAGCACGTCGTCGACCAGGCGCTGGTTGCTCAGTTTCAGGTCGGCCGTGCGTTCGTCGACCAGCAATTGCACCCGGCGCGAGCGCTGCACCAGGGTTTGCACGAAGGCGGTGATCAGGAGCGTAAACAGAAAACCGCCGGCCAGGGTCGAGACCGAGCCGGGATGGTTGTGCAGGAACGGGCGCGGGGTGGCGCTGACCACCACGTGCCAGCGCTGCCCGGCCACGTCGAGCGCAGCGCTGAGGCGTTCGCGGTGGCCCGATGTGGTCCATCGGCGCAGCACGCCGAAGGCCGCGCGCTGGCGCGCCGCCGCTTCCAGCCCGGCGCTGGCGTAGACCAGGCTCGCCGGCTCCGCGCTGGCGCTGGCGTACACCGCCAGCAGGATGCCATGGTCGAGGTGCAGGTCGGAGCCGCGCAGGATTTTTTCGACCAGTTCGCGCGCGCGGATGATGGCGGCGGTGTCGCCGGTGAGGGCGGCGCGCCGCTGGTCGGCGCTGCCCAGCGCGGCGCCGGGTCGGTACACCGGCATGATGACTTCGAAGCCGCCTTGCGGACGCTGGTCCTGCGCCAGGGAGAGTAAGCCGGTAGCGGCGGCGCGCCCGCTCACGGTGGCCTGTTCGAGCGCGTTCATGACCTGGGTGTTGATGCCCACGCTCAGGCCGAAGGCCGCTTCGTTGCCCTTCATCGGTTCGAGGTAGTCGACCACGCTGTACTGCGCGCGCGCCGGCGCCAGGTGGCGTCCCTGCGCGCCCATTTCGGTGATGCGGGTGCCCGGCACCACTTGCTGCAGCTCCGCTTCCAGCGCCGCGCGCTCGTCGCCGCCGACCACCCGGTGGTAGTTGAAGGCCTGGATGAAGGGGTAGCGCCGCAGCAGCGGCTGGGTGAAATCGTGGAACTGGCGGCGCGTGACCGGGTGCACGGTGGCGAACAGCTGGTTGGTGACGGTCAGTACTTCGACCGCTTCCTCAAGCCCCTGGCGGATGGCGGCCACGCGCACGGTGGCGCGCTGCTGGAAGGCGAGCGCGAGTTTGTCGTCTTCGAGCCGGGCCACGGCTACGGCGAGCAGGACGGTGGCGGCCAGGCCACCTCCGAGAGTGAGCGCCGCCGCAACGGTGAGCGACAACGGCAGGCGACGACGCAACATTTCCTGATTCCTAGAGTAGAGCGCGAGAAATAAGAGGGCGAAAAGCGGGCGAAACAGGGTGGCGCGCCTGCGCGCAACGCCTGATGCGTCGTCAGTTTGTCACAAAATGATGAATATTGGTAAGATAATTGATGTGCAGCAACTAAAAAGCCATGCAGGCGTTGTCATTTGGAACGTTTGAAGCGGTGTTGCAGCCAAGCCACGACGGCGCGCGCCAGCAGCCGGTTCAGGGCGATGCTGCCCAGGCCGCGCCGCCGCGCCACCCAGCGCTGCACGCGCAGGGCGCGCGCCAGCGGCCGCGCCGGATCGAGCCGGGCCGGGGCCTTGACCGCGAACAGGATGTGGTTGTTGCCGGCCATGCGCTCGAACCAGCACACGCGCTCGTTGAACATCAGGCGCAGGCGCGCCAGCATGCCGGCATGGCGCGGATCGTAGCTGAAGATATTCGCCACCAGCACGCCGCCGTCGCGCAGGGCGGCGCGGCAGTCGCCGTAGAAGCGCGCCGTGCCCAGCGCCGGGGGCAGGCCGGCCGTGTCGAAGCCGTCGATCACGAGCACGTCGGCGCAGGCGGCGGCGCCGGCCAGCCAGTCGACCGCGTCGGCGTGGACCACCGTGAAGCGCTCGTCGTCGGGCGGCACGCAGAACTGCTCGCGCAGGGCGATGACGTCGGCGCGCAGTTCGATCACGGTGATGCGCGCCTGCGGAAAATGGCGGTAGCAGAATTTGGCCAGCGAGCCGCCGCCCAGCCCCACCATGACGATCGCGCGCGGGCGCGGCACGAACAGGGCGAAGCACATGATGGCGCGGCAGTAGGACAGCACCAGCGCCTGCGGGCGCGAGAGGCGCATTTCGGACTGCACGTCGCCGGGCAAAAATTCGAGCGTGCGGCGGTCGCCCCGGGTCCGCACCAGCGGCGCGGCGGGGCAGGGCGTGGGCGGGCGCGAGGGCTCGGTCGGTGGCGGCATGGCGGTGGTGGCGGGTGACGGGCGGTGGCGGGCTGAGTACGGCCAGTATAACGGCTGGCGCCCCACGCGCCCCTGTTGCGCCCCAGCCGTTTCTGATAAGCTGATCCTGCCCCGGCTGTGTGTGGCCGGCTTCAAGCGGTGCGCCAGCGGCGCGGCCAACCCGGAGAGATTATGTTTTTAGACCACCCCACCATCACCGCCACCAACAGTTTTACCGAGCCCGACCGGATCGAGCGCCTGACCCGGGTCTACGGTTATGTGGTGGCGCTGGCCGACCTTGCCGGCGTCGAAGGCTTCATCGAGAAGTTCACCCAGATCCACGACCACAAGGGCAGCCTGATCGTGTTCTGGAACGACGCCCCCAGCGAGCAGGAAAGGCAGTTCTTCACACAGGCCTGGTCCAGCAAGATCGGTGACGGCAGCAGCAACGTCGAACACGAAGTCTGAGCTCGCACGGCGCGGCCATGGACATCACAACGATGTTGTTCGCGCTCGCGCTGGGCAACCTGAGCCTGGCCGCGGCGCTGTTCTTTTATGAGTATGAGCGCGGCAAGTCGCTGAGCTGGTCGACCTGGGCCATCGCCAAGCAATGCCAGGCCGTGGCCTGGCTGCTGTTGTATTTTAACGGCAGCGGCGTGGTACCCGACGCGGTCTCGATCCCGGTCGGCTACGGCGTGCTGTTCGTCGGCGTGGGCCTGGAAGCGGGCGCGCTGTGGGAGTCGGTCGGGCGCCTGGCCTGGCGCCGCATCGCCTATCCGGTGATGGGGGTGTCGGTGGCGCTGTTCCTGGCCTGCTATGCGATCGACGAAGCCGGCATGCGGGTGGTGGCCGGCGCGCTCATTCTCGGCGGCCTGTACCTGGCCGGCGCGGCGGCGCTGGCGCGCGGCTGGCGCGGCGGCAGCATGCTGCACCGCTTCCTGGTGATCTCGATCACCTTGCTGGCCATGCTGGTGGCCGCGCGCGGCATCCTGGTGCTGACCATGCCCGAAGGCTGGGGATGGCTGAGCAAGGGCTTGCTGCAGGTGCTGACGTCGGCGGCGCTGTACCTGCTGATGCTGCTCAACGGCTTCGGCTACCTGCTGCTGGCGCGCGAACACCAGCGCGTGGAACTGGATCGCCTGGCGCTGGTCGATCCGCTCACCGACCTGCCCAACCGGCGCAGCTTTTTCGCGCAACTGGCGCCGTGGATGGCGCTGGCGCGCCGGCCCGGCCAGCCCAGTTCACTGGTGATGCTCGACTTCGACCAGTTCAAGCGCGTCAACGACAGTTATGGCCATCCGGCCGGCGACACGGTCTTGCGCAGCGTGGCCGAGGTGTGCAAGCGCCAGTTGCGCGACAGCGACCAGCTGGGGCGCCTGGTGGGGGTGGAGTTCGCGCTGCTGCTGCCGCGCACCGGCATCGAGGAAGCCATGCTGGTGGCCGAGCGGATCCGGGCGGCGGTCGAAACCAGCCCGGTCAAGACCGAGCGCGCCATGATTTCGATGACGGCCAGTTTCGGCGTGACCGTGATCCGTCCGGACGACAGCACCGTGAGCCTGTTCAAGCGCGCCGACGAAGCCCTGCGCGCGGCCAAGGAGGGCGGGCGCAACAAGGTGGTGGCGGCGCCGGTCGCGCCGCCGCCGTAACGTGCGGCACTGACGTGCAACACTGACCCGCAACACCGCCAGAGCGCCGGTCATGACGGCGTCATATATCTTTGCTACTGTGATTGGTTTTGCAGCAGGAGAGCCTTGATGACAATAATACAGAAAGAGGCTTCGATGTACGCTGCCGTAGATTTAGGTTCCAACAGTTTTCGCCTGCATATCGGCAAGCACGACGGCGATGCGTTCCGGGTATTGAAGAGCGTGCGCGAGCCGATCCGCCTTGCCGCCGGTCTTGACGCCAGGGGCAACCTGACCGAGGCGGCCATGCAGTCGGCGCTGGCCTGCCTGCGCAATTTCCAGGCGGTGCTCTCCGGCTATCGGCTCGACGCCGTGCGCGTGGTGGCCACTTCCACCTTGCGCGTGGCGCGCAACGGCCCGGCCTTCCTGCCGGCCGCCGAAGAGGCCATCGGCTACCCGATCGAGATCATCTCGGGCGAGGAAGAAGGGCGCCTGATCTACATGGGCGTGGCCAGCGCGCTGCTTGATCCGTCCGAGCGGCGCCTGGTGATCGACATCGGCGGCGGCTCGACCGAAATCATTCTCGGGCGCGGCGCCGACATCGAGCGGGTCGAGTCGTTCAGCATCGGCACGGTCAAGCAAAGCCTGTCGTTTTTCGTCGGTGGCCGGGTCGACGCGGCCTCGTTCGAGGCGGCCATCCTGTCGGCGCGCAGCCATTTCGAAGACGCCGCGCCACCCTACCATCCACAGTTCTGGAAGCAGGCTTACGGTTCCTCGGGCACGATCCGGGCGATCGCCGACATCATCGCCAAGAACAACCTGGGCGATGGCAAACTGTCGCCCGCCGGCCTCGATGCGCTCAAGCTGCGCTTCATCGCCTTCGGCCAGGTGGCGCTGATCGACATGCCGGGCCTGCGCCCGGACCGCGCCGGCACCATCATCGGCGGGCTGGCGATCCTGATCGCACTGGTGCGCGAGCTCGACATCGAGGTCATGCAGCCGGTCGAAGCGGGCCTGCGCCTGGGCGTGATGTGGGACCTGTACCTGCGCTCGATGCAGCGCGACCGGCGCGAAGAATCGGTGGCCGCGCTGGCGCTCAAATTCCACGTCGACGGCGAACGCGCGGGCCGGGTGGCGCAGCTGGCCAGCGGGATGTACGTGCAGCTCAAACCGGCCGGCGACGGCTGCGCCAAGCTGCTGCGCTGGAGCGCGCTGCTGCACGAGATGGGCATGGTGGTGTCGCAGACCGGCTACCATAAACATGCGGCCTACATGATCGAGAACGCCGACATGCCTGGCTTTACCACGCGCGAGCAGCGCATCATGAGCAAGTTGATCCTGGCGCAGAAGGGTAACCTGCGCAAGGTGGCCGAGGCGCTGGCCGATACCGACTTCGCCAAGGCGGTGCTGGCGCTGCGCGTGGCGATCCTGCTGATGCATGCCCGCATCGACGCCGACGCCGGGGAACTCAAGCTGCGCATGAAGAACCGCATCGACCTCGAGATCCGGCGCGAGTGGGTGGGCAGCCATCCGACCGTATCGTACTGGATCGAAAAAGAGCAGGAATGGTGGGATGAAGTCGGCATCGATTTCAGCGTGCGCAGCGTGGCGTAGGTCCCACGCAGCTACTAGCTATCCGGGATTTTTGTATGAAACGCCCATCGGTGGTGGCATAATTGCCAACGCCTGATCGGAGAACGGCGTTTGCAATACAAAAACAAGAGGTGACCTTGACCCAGGCCCCGGACGGATACACCGTGATCGACACCCTGCGCGCGGACCCGCAATCGGTCCTGCTGCGCGCGCTGCGCGACGCCGACCGCCTGCCGGTACTGCTGGCGGTGCGGGCCGCAGCGCACCCTGATGCAGCCTGCATGGAACACGAGTACGCCCTGCGCGAAGTGCTCGACAGCGCCTGGGCCGCCACCCCGCTGGCGCTGCTGCACCGGACCGGTGGCGCATCCGTCACCCTGGTGCTGGCCGATGGCGGCGGCGCGCCGCTCGATCTGCCTTCCAGTCCCCTCGACCTGCCCGATTTCCTGGCGCTGGCGGCCGCCATCACGCTGGCGGTGTCGCATGCGCACCACAGCCGCCTGGTCCACCACGACCTGGAAGGATCGAGCATCCTGTTCGATCCGGCCACGGCGAGCGTGCGCCTGACCGGCTTCGGTCGGGCCACGCGGCTCGACGGCCCCGACGATCCGCAGGCCGACCTGGTGCGGCTCGGCCAGGTGCTGTATCACCTCCTGTGCGGCGAGCCCGTGCCCGCCGCTACGGGCGGGCGCGGGGCGCTCGCGCCGGAGCAGGAGCTGCCCCGGCACCGTCCGGGCGTGGACCGCATCTGTTTCTCGATCGTGGCGCGCCTGCTCGCTCTCGACCCCGGCCAGCGCTACCAGAGCGCGGCCGGGCTGTACGCCGACCTGCAGCACTGCCGCTCGATGCTCGAAGCGCAGGGCCGGGTCGAGCCGTTCGTGCTGGGCTGCCACGACGGCGCGCTGCGGGTGCGCATTCCGGCGCTGCTGGTCGGGCGCGCCCAACAACTGGCCCTGCTGGGCGAGGCGCACCGGCGCGCGGCGGCCGGCGCCGCGCCGCAACTGGTGCTGGTCTCGGGCCGCGCCGGCACCGGCAAGTCGGCGCTGATGGCGGCCCTGCGCCATTCCGAGGCGGCGCTCGGGGCCACTGTCATTGCCGGCAAATTCGACCAGCGCCAGCGCGACATCCCGTACGCCACCCTGGCCCAGGCCTTCCAGGCGCTGGTGCGCGCGCGCCTGGACGAGGGCGAGGCCGCGCTGGCGCCGTGGCGCAGCGCGCTGCAAGCGGCGCTCGGCCCCAATGCGCGCCTGATGCTCGACCTGATTCCCGAGCTGGCGCTGGTGATCGGCGGCCATCCGGGCCCGCCGCCGCTGGCCCCGCCCGAAGCGCAGAGCCGCTTCGACAGCGTGTTCCGGCGCTTCCTGCAAGCCTGCCGGCGTCCCGGTACGGCACTGCTGCTGTGCCTCGACGACGTGCAGTGGATCGACCAGGCCAGCCTGAAACTGCTCTCGCACCTGCTCACTCATCCCGGCATGGACCATGTGCTGGTGATCTGCGCATGGCGCACGCGCGAGGGCGGCGGCGGGCACCCGATGGCGCTGGCGCACGACGCCATGCTGGCCGCCGGCGCCGGGGTGCGCGCCGACGTCAACGAGATCGTGCTCGAAGCGCTGGACCGCGCCCAGGCCTGCGAACTGGTGGCCGCAGCGCTCGATTGCGACAGCGCCGAGGCAGCCCCGCTGGCGGCGCTGGTGTTTCCCAAGACGGCCGGCAATCCCTTCTTCACCCTGCAGTTCCTGACCCGCCTGGGTGAAAACCGCCTGCTGCGCTTCAACGACGAGAGCGCGCGCTGGGAGTGGGATGCGCAGGCGATTGGCGCGCGCTCGTTTTCCGACAACGTGATCGACCTGATGGTGGCGCGCCTGGGCCAGCTGCCCGGCTGCACCCTGGACCTGGTCAAGCTGCTGGCCTGCCTCGGGCCCGACGCGGGCCTCGATACCATCGCGCTGGTGTCGGGCATGTCGCTGCTCGAGACCGACGAAACCCTGTGGCCGGCGGCGCGCCTGGGACTGATCGTGCGCGAGCCGGGCAACTACCGCTTCGCCCACGACCGCGTGCGCGAAGGCGCGTACTCGATGATCGCGCCGTCCTCGCTGCCCGAGCGGCACCTGCACATCGGGCGCCTGCTGCGCGAGAACGTGGCGCCGGAAGCACTCGACCAGCACGTGTTCGACATCGTGCATCACCTGAACCGGGCGCGCGCGGCCATGAGCGCGCCGCGCGAGCTGCGCGAACTGGCGCGCCTGAACGCCCTGGCCGGCGTCAAGGCGCGCAACGCGATCGCCTACGATTCGGCGCGCAATTACTTCAGTCTGGCGGCCGGGCTGACGCCCGCGCGCGCCTGGAAAGATGACCTGGACGGCACCTACGCCATGTACGCCGCGCTGGCCGAATGCGAATACCTGTGCGGCCACCTGGAGCGCGCCGGACGCCTGTTCGACCTGCTGGTGGAGCAGGCGCGCTCGCGCATCGACCTGGCCCGGGTGGCGCTGCTGCGCCTGGCCGTGTACCAGTTGCGCGGACGCTTCGACCAGGCGGTCGCGGTGGCGCTCGACGCGCTGGCCCTGTTCGGCGTGGGCTTTCCATCGGTGCGCGCCGAAATCGACTGGGCCCTGCGCGAAGAGCGCGCCGCGATTGCGCAGCGGATCGACGGGCGCAGCATCGCCAGCCTGGGCGCGCTGCCGCCCAGTACCGATGCGGAAGTGGCGATCGTGGCCGAGCTGTTGTCGGACGTCGGCTCGTCCGTGTTTTCCGCGCGCCCGGAGCTGTACTTCCTGCTGGCGGCCAAGGCGCTCAACTACACGCTCACGCACGGGCGCACCGAATCGTCCTGCATGATCTATTCGCGCTACGCGATCCTGCTGGTGTCGCTGGGCGCGATCGAGGAGGCCTTCGCGTTTTCGGCGCTGGCCATCGAGCAGGTGCAGTTCAACGCGCCGCCGTCCAAGCGCAGCGGGCGCCTGCGCTTCGTGCATGCGGCCTACATCCACTCCTGGCGCGATCCGATCGCCACCAGCGTCGAGCCGCTGCAGGATGCCTTTGCCAGCTGCGAGCGCGCCGGCGACCTGCCGCACGCCGGCTACGCGGCCCAGGTGGCGACCTGGAATGCGTTCGAGGCCGGCCTGCCGCTGGCCACCATTTGCCAGATGGCGCTGCATTACCAGGGCTTTGCGCGGCGCCACGGCAACCACGCGCTGCTGCGCCTGTTGCGCGGCTACGAACAGCTGGCCGCGACCTTTATCGGCGAGGATGGCGGCGCCGATGCCGGCGGCGCCATCGCCGACTTCGGCCAGGGCAGTTTCGGCGCGGCGCGCGCGCGTTATCTGCTGATGCAGCAGGTGACGGCGTTCTCCTTCGGCCGCTACGAGGAAGCGCTGGCGGCGGCCGAAGCGGCGGCGGCCAACCTGCATTTTTTCCTGGCCTCGCTCAACGAAACCACTCATCACTTTTACCATGCGCTGGCGATGACGGCGCTGTACCGGGCGGCTTCGCCGGCGCGCCGGCGCCGCCTGCTCGAAGCAGTGTGCGACAAGCACGCGCTGCTGGCCCGGTGGGCGGCTTCGTGCCCGGTCAATTTCGCCAACCGCTACCTGCTGGTGGGCGCCGAACTGGCGCGCATCGACGGCAATCCGGCCTCCGCGATGGCGGGTTACGAGGCGGCGATCGCATCGGCCACGGCCGGCGGCTTCGTGCAGAACGCGGCGCTGGCCTGCGAACTGGCGGCGGCCTGCTTGCGCGAATGCGGCGACCCGGCCGGCGCCCTCGCGTACGGGCGGCGCGCCATGCAGGCCTGGCGCGCCTGGGGTGCGCACGCCAAGGCCAGCGACTTGCTGCGCCGCTATCCGGAGTTGGCGGAATCACCGACAGAGTGACGCAATCCTGCAAATATTTCTTTGTGGAATGTGATCCATGTCAATATTCAGGGCAGGGAGGGGCATGCCGTGCGGCATTCTGCGGCGAGTTGCCGTAATGTTGCATGAACTCAAAAAATGTGCTGCGCGTCGGCAATTGAGTAAATCATATATACTGTTTAAATCAATATTGAACGGAGTCACTCAATGACCAAGACAGCAAGCGCAAAAACCAACGGCCACACCATCCCCGACCTGAAAGAGGTCGCACCGGCGGCGCGCGCCACCAGGGCGGCGCCGAAAAAAGCCGGCGCCAAGCCTGCGGCCACGAAAGCGGTGACGGCCAAGCCGGCCGCGCAAGCCGCGCTAAAAGCGCCGGCCAAGGCCAGCACCAGGGCGCCTGTTAAAGCGGCCGTCAAGACGCCAGTCGCCAAAGCGGCCCCGGTCAAGGCGGCGGCCAAGCCGGCAGCGGCCAAGCCGATTGCGGCCAAGGCGGCCCCAGTCAAGCCGGTAACGGTGAAGGCGGCAACGGTGAAAGTGGCGAACAAGCCGGCGACAGTCAAGCCTGGCGCGGCCACGGTGGCCCCGAAACGCGGCGCGGCCACGCCGGCCAAGGCGGCGCCCAAGCAGGCTCCAAAGCCACCTGCAACGGCCGCCGAGGGCGACGTGGGTGCGCGCGACAAGGCGCGCAAGGCCAAGCTGGTACGCGACAGCTTCACCATGCCGGAGCAGGAGTACGCGGTGCTCGGCCAGGTCAAGAAAGCCTGCCTGAAAGCCGGCTTCGAGATCAAAAAGAGCGAACTGCTGCGCATCGGCGTGGCCCTGATCAGCGACCTCGATATCGCGACCCTGCAAAAAGTGCTGTCCAGCCTTCCGCAGCTCAAGACCGGCCGCCCGAAAAGCGAGTAAGCCTGCGCCGCGTGTCATCAAGGTGACACGCGCCTGTCACCGGCATGACAAATTACCCGGTTAGTCTGTGCTTCGTCGCCACTGAAAGGACGAAGCATGCAAAACCTCCATTGCGCTCCAGAGACCACATCGCACCCCGCACGGCTGATCCTGAGCCTGGCGTCGACCCCGGCCGAAGTGCGCGAAGTGCAGCGCCTGCGCTACAAGGTCTTCATCGAGAAGCTGGGCCTGGCCGCGCTGGTCAACCCCGAACGGCTCGACCGCGATGAATTCGACGAACACTGCGACCACCTGATCGTGCGCGACGCCTCCACCCTGAAGGTGGTGGGTACCTACCGCGTGCTCAGTCCCGCCAAGGCGCGCGTGGTCGGCCGCCTGTACGCCGAAAACGAATTCGATCTGGGGCGCCTGAACCACCTGCGCAGCCGCATTATCGAAGCGGGGCGCGCCTGCATTCATCCCAAATACCGTGGCGGCAGCGTGATCATGCTGCTGTGGGCTGGCCTGGCCGACTACATGCGGCGCGAGCGCTGCGACTTCCTGGCCGGTTGCGCCAGCATGAGCGTGGCCGACGGCGGCCACAATGCGGTGGCGGTGTACCAGTCGCTGATCTACAAGCACGCCGCGCCGGCCGAATACCGGGTCACCCCGCATCTGCCGTTTCCGATCCGCGCATTGGAAGCGGCGGCCAGGGCGCAGGTGCCGGCGCTGATCAAGGGCTATGTGCGATCGGGCGCGTGGCTGTGCGGCGAGCCGGCCTGGGATCCTGATTTCGAGAGTGCGGATGTGTTCTTGCTGCTGCCGCTGGCGAACCTGGACAGCCGCTACGCGAGGCATTACGGAGTGGAGTAGCTGGCGTCCGCACGGGGGTTCGGTGTGGATGCAGCAGGACTGCGAAGAGATGAAGCCTTACTTTTACTACGTGCCGCTACAACGGGCGCCGGACAATGCGCTGCCGGCGCCAGGCAGCATGCTTGACTGCCTAGTGCATTGACGCGTTGGACAAGTCCTTCAAGTCGCGGATACTCATATCCGACTTTTCGTGCATGCGCAGCAGAATCGTCGCACCCACGGCCAGTTTTCGATGACGGATCTTGCTGATGATTGGCGGCTGCACTTCCAGCACGCGGCACAACTCCGCATCGTTCTTGAGGTTCATCTTTTCGATCAAGGTGTCGAGCAGCTTGTTCGGCACAAAGCTCGATGGTTCGAGCGCTCGAGCGCGGTTCATCGCCTCGATCATTTCCAATTTCTTTTGCCGTACGTTCATCGTACTCCTCCAAAGATTATTTTTTCATTGATGGGGGACTGATCGACTGTTGGTCAACTTCAACCCGTTTGTTACATTCGGATATATTTCATGCATCGCGGGTTTGGTTCGATGATACTACCGAAAGAATATACTCGCAGCAAAGTTGATAAATTAAACGATGGAAATGCGGCTTTTAACGCACATCTTGCACAATTTGCAATCCTGAGCGGGTCAAAACGAGGGTTTTGTCGGCTTGCGCGGCGGCGGCGTGAGAATGTGTGACCATGATGGCGGCCGCGCCGCTGGCTTTTATCTCGTTGCGCAGCAGCGCCAGAATGTTATCGGCAGTTTCCGGATCGAGGTTTCCGGTTGGTTCGTCGGCCAGCACCAGGGCCGGGCGGTGCACCAGCGCGCGCGCGATCGCCACCCGCTGCATTTCGCCGCCCGAGAGCTGGCGCGGAAAATCGGCGCCGCGTCCTTTCAACCCGACCGCGGCCAGCATGGCGCCGGCGCGTTCCTGGCTTTGGCCGTTGAGCAGCAGCGGCAGGGCCACATTCTGTTCCAGGGTCAGGTGCGGCAGCACGTGGAAGGCCTGGAAGATGAATCCCATGCGCGTGCGCCGCAAGCTGGTTGCGGCATTGTCGTCGAGGGCCGTCATGGATTGGCCGTCGATGACGATGTCGCCGCTGTCGGGCGCGTCCAGCCCGGCGATGAGGTTCAGCAGGGTCGACTTGCCGACCCCCGACTCGCCCATGATGGCGACGAATTCGCCGGCCTTGAATTGATGCGAGAGGCGGTTCAGGACAGGGCGGCCGTTGTAGTTCTTGGCGAGATCGCGCAGTTCGAGCATGGGTGGGTAGCCTGGTAAAAACGATAAATGACGATTAGCGGGTCAGGGCGCGGCGCAGTGCGAAGCTGGCCGCGTCGACCAGCGCCACCAGCAGCAGCATGGCGATGATGACGGTGGCCGCGCTTTGCATCTGGAACAGCGACAGGTGAAATTTGAGCATCTGGCCAAGGCCGCCGGCGCCGACCACGCCCAGCACGGCGGCGGCGCGGATATTGTTTTCCCAGCGGTACAGGGTGTAAGACAGCATCTGGGGCAGCGTTTGCGGCAGGGTGGCGTAGCAGAACGCCGCGGTTGGCGAGGCGCCGTTGGTGACGAGCGAGCGTTCCGGGTGCGGGTCGGTGTTTTCGAGCGCGTCGGCGAACAGGCGTCCGAGCACGCCGCTGGTGTGCGCGGCCAGCGCCAGGGTGCCGGCGAACGGTCCCAGGCCGGCGGCCACCAGCAGCAGCGAAGCCCACACCAGTTCCGGGATCGAGCGCAGTACGTTGAGCAGGGCGCGCGCGACGACGCGCTGTACGCGCCCGAAGCGGCCGGCGGCCGGCATCGATAGCGCCAGGCCGCCAGCGACGGCCAGCAGGGTGCCGATGGCCGACATCGACAGCGTCTCCAGCGCGGCCAGCGCGGTCTTGCGCAAAAAGGCCGGCGCCGTCTCGGGCGGGGCGAAGCCGGTCAAAAACTCCATCGTCACCGTGGCCGCGTCGGGCGAGAAAAAGGCCGACCATTGCAGCGGCAGCGAGGCGAAGCTGGCCAGCACCAGCGCCACCAGGGCCGCCACCAGCAGCCAAGTCGAGAGCTGGCGGCGCGGCGGAGCAGGCAGGCGGTAGTTCATCCCAGCCTCCGGCGCAGCAGCTTCGATACCCAGTCGGCCAGCGCGACCAGCAGCACGAACATGATCAGCATGGTGCACACTTCGCCGCCGGCCATCATGCGGGTCGATTCATCCATGCGCTGACCGAGCCCGCCGGCGCCGACGAATCCAATCACCGCCGAACCGCGGATGGCGCATTCCCAGCGGTAGACGGTATACGAGACCAGCTCGGCGCCCGATTCGGGCAGGGCGCCATACAGCAGCGCGGCCAGGCGCGAGCTGCCGTTGGCCAGCAGCGTTTCGGTGGCGTGGGCGTCGGACGATTCGAGGATTTCGGCGTATACCTTGCCCAGCATGCCGCAGTAGGTCAGGGCGATGGCCAGCACGCCGGCGGTCGGGCCCAGGCCCACCACGCGCACGAACAGGATCGCCCAGACCAGTTCGGGCACGCTGCGCAGCAGCACCAGTACCCAGCGCACCACCTGGCGCAGCGCTCTGGCGGCCCAGTGCATGCGCCCGGTGCCCAGGCGCGAGACCGACAGGCGCTCGGTGACGATCAGGGTGGCGGGGATGGCGCCGATCAGCGCCAGGGTCAGGCCGGCGGTGGCGATGGCCACCGTTTGCCAGGTTTCGCGCAGCACCATCGACAAGAATTCGGGCGAATGCGCCGGCGTCAGGAAGCCGACCAGGAATTCGCCGGCCGCCTTCAGGCTTTGCAGGTCGAACAGGATCCACGGCTTGAATTCGCTCAACACCAGGGCGGGCCACAGCAGCGCCGCGCCGATGGCAAGCATGGCCACGCGCGCGCGCCATGCCGGGTCCGGATGCCGTTGGAGGGAAGCGGGCATGGAATTAGAAACAGGCGCCGATGGCCAGGCGTTCCGGCGTCTCGTGCGGTACGCCCGGATGCGGCGCGACCGATTCGTTCTGGTACAGGGCGGCGATCATGGCGTCGGTCACGTCCTCGCGCGCGCAATCGAAAACGATGCGGCCGTCGCGCAGGCCGACGATGCGGGCAAAATTGGCACGCGCCATCTCCACCTGGTGCAGGCTGCAGATCAGGGTGGCGTTGCGGCTGGCCGCTTCTTGCTGAAGGGCCGACAGGGTCAGTTGCGACAGGGCCGGGTCGAGCGCGGAGAGCGGCTCGTCGACCAGGAACACCCTGGCCGACGACAGCAGCAGGCGCGCCAGGCCGCAGCGCTGGCGCTCGCCGCCCGACAGGCGGTCGACCCGCGCATACAGTTTGCCGCCCAGGCCGAAACGGGCCAGCGCATCGTAGGCGGCATCCGGATCGACCGGTTTGAATAAGGAGGACAGGGCCTGGAACAGGCTCCAGTGCGGCAGGCGTGCCGCCAGCACCGCGCTGACCACGCGCTGGCGCGGCGGCAGCGGCGGCGTTTGCGGCGCCAAAAACAGGTCGGCGCGCAAGGCGTGGCGCGCCGCGCCGCTCAAGGTCCAGGGCTGGCGGCCGAAGGCTTCGAACACGCCGCCGGCCGGCGCGTGGGCGCAGGCCAGGGTGTGTAGCAAGGTGGTCTTGCCGGCGCCCGACGGGCCGATCACGGCCAACTGCTCGCCCTGCGCCACCACCAGGTCGATCTCGCGCAGGGCCGGCGCGCGCGCGCCGGCCTGGTGATGCACGGTGAGTTTGTCGAGCCGGTAGGTGGTCATGCGCGCGCCGATTCCTGTTACTTGAGCAGTTTGGCGCTGCGCGCGGCCGCTTCGATCGACTTGTAATTGTCGGGCGTGGTGGTGACGAACTTGCTGGCTTTTTGCAGTTCCAGGATTTCCTTGCCTTCCGGGGTGGACTTGTCGAGCGCGAGGAAGGCGTCGGTCAGCTTCTTCTTCATCGCGGCCGGCATGTCGGAACGCACGGTCCAGTTGTAGTCGAAGTAGCCGGGCGTGGTGTAGAACACGCGCACGGCGGCCGGATCGACCTTCTTCTCGGCGACCAGTTTTTCCCAGACCGAGATATTGAGTGCGCCCGCATCGACCTTGCCGCCGGCGACAGCGGCCACGGTGGCGTCGTGCGCGCCGGAGTAGGCCACGCGTTTGAGGTCGGCGTCCGGATCGATTTTCGCGGCCAGCAGATAAGAGCGCGGCATCAGGTGGCCCGAGGTGGACGACTCGGAACCGAAGCTCAGGGTCTTGCCCTTGAGGTCTTCGAGCTTGTTGATGTCGGCCTTGGTGGTGACGAACACGGAGCGGAAGGCGGTATCTTCCTGGCGCTGCACCAGCGGCGTGACCTGGCCCTTGCTGCGCACATTGGCCTGCACGAAGGTGAAGCCGCCGAACCAGACCAGGTCGAGGCGCTTGTTGACCAGGCCTTCGACGGCGGCCGGATAATCGGTGACCGGGGTGAATTCGACCTTCAGGCCGGTGGCCTTGGCCAGGTAGTCGCCCAGCGGCTTGAACTTGCGCTGCAATTCGGTCGGCGCTTCGTCGGGAATGGCCGACACGCGCAACACGCCCGGGGTGACCTGGGCGAGGGCGCTGGCGCCGGCCAGCAGCAAGGTGGCGCCGATTGATGCAGCCAGCATGGTGTTAAGGGTGCGCCGGGTGGAGAAATTGGTCATGGTTGCCTGTCCTGGGAAGGTCGATGGGGGAGCCGGCAAGCGAGCACGCTTGAACGCCGGGTGGACCGTGAAATACGGGATATTCAGCTATGATAACAAAAACACCCACGCAGCGATTTCGATTGACCCATAAAACCATGCCGACCTCCAGCCAGCCCGACGCGCGCGACGAGCGCCCCAGCGCCGCCATCGCCTCCGAACTGCGCGCCGGCCTGCTGGCCCGCGAGGCGGCGATTTCGCCCAAATTCCTCTACGACGCGCTCGGTTCGCGCCTGTTCGAGGCCATTTGCGAACTGCCCGAGTATTATCCGACCCGCACCGAAGCGGCCATTGCGGTGCGCCACGGGGCCGAGATCGCGCGCGCGGCAGGTCCCGGCACCACCCTGATCGACCTGGGAGCGGGCAGTTGCGCCAAGGCGGCGCGCCTGTTCCCGCTGCTGCATCCGGCCCAGTTCGTGGCGATCGACATCTCGTACGATTTCCTGCGCGAGTCGATCGAAAGGCTGCAACAGCGTTTTCCGCACATCGAAATGACCGGGCTGGGGCTCGATTTTTCGGAGCGCCTTGAATTGCCGGGCGTGGTGCGCACCGAAAAACGGCTGTTCCTGTATCCCGGTTCGTCGATCGGCAACTACACACCCGAGCAGGCGCGCGCGTTCCTGGGCCGCTTGCGCGACCAGTGCGACGACGACGGCGCGCTGCTGATCGGGATCGACCTGGTGAAGGACCCGGCCACGCTCGACGCGGCCTACGACGACGCCATCGGCGTCACGGCGGCCTTCAACCTGAACATCCTGCGCCATGTGAACCAGCTGATGGGTTCCGATTTCAACGTGGCGCAGTGGCGCCACCGCGGCTTTTTCAATCCCGACCAGAGCCGGGTCGAGATGCACCTCGAAGCGCGCGAGGCGCTGACCGTGCGCTGGCCGGGCGGCGAGCGCCTGTTTGCGGCGGGCGAGCGGATTCATACCGAGAACAGTTACAAGTACCGCCAGAGCGCGGCGGTCGGCCTGCTGGAGCAGGGCGGATTTCGCAGCGTGCACGTGTGGACCGATCCCGATCAGTGGTTCGCCGTCATTTACGCGCGCGCCATACCGAGATGAGCATGCGCGACCTGTACGACGGCGTGCGCAAACGCTCGCTGATGCTGGCCGAACCGTTGTCGGACGAAGACTGCGGCGCGCAGTCCATGCCCGACGCCAGCCCGGTCAAATGGCACCTGGCGCACACCACCTGGTTTTTCGAGACGTTCATCCTGGAGCGTTTCGAAGAAGGCTTCGCGCCGTTTCATCCGGCCTTCCGGGTCCTGTTCAACTCCTATTACAACGGCATCGGCGAGCGCCATCCGCGCGCACAGCGTTCCCTGCTGACGCGCCCCGCCATGCGCGAGGTGCGCGCCTACCGCGCCAATGTGGATGCGCGCGTGGCGCGCCTGCTGGCGGCGCAGCCGGGCGAGGAGCTGCTGCGCCTCCTGGCACTGGGTTTGCAGCACGAGCAGCAGCACCAGGAACTGATTCTCACGGATGTGAAGCACATGCTGGCGCAGAACGCCATGTGGCCGGCGTATATGGATAGCGCGCTGCCATCGTCGCCATCGGCGGCGCCGCTGGCATGGATCGCTTTCGAGGGCGGCCTGGCCGATATCGGCCACGCGGATACAGGCTTTTGCTTCGATAACGAACTGCCGCGCCATCGCCAGTATGTGGCGCCGTTCGCGCTGGCGTCGCGCCTGGTCACCAATGGCGAGTTCCTGGCCTTCATCGAGGCCGGCGGCTACCGCGAGCCGGCGCTGTGGCTGTCCGAGGGCTGGGACCGCGTGTGCGAGCTCAAACTGGCGCACCCGTTGTACTGGCAGCGCGACGCGCACGGGCAGTGGCACGAATTTACCCTGCACGGCCTGCAGCCGCTCGATGCGGCGCGCCCGGCCACCCATTTGTCGCTGTATGAAGCCGACGCTTTTGCGCACTGGATGGACGCGCGCCTGCCGACCGAGGCGGAGTGGGAAGTCGCCTGCCCCGGCATCGTCCCGGCCACGGGCGGCCTGCATCCGGTTGCCGCGCCGCCGGGCGAGCTCTTGCAGCAAATGTTCGGCGCGTGCTGGCAGTGGACCAGCAGCAGCTACGCGCCCTATCCGGGCTATGCCTGCGCGCCCGGCGCGCTGGGCGAATACAACGGAAAATTCATGCTTAATCAATATGTACTGCGCGGCTCCTCGTGCGCCACGCCGCCGGGTCACGCGCGCGCCAGCTACCGTAATTTTTTCCCGGCCGGAGCGCGCTGGCAGTTCACCGGCATCAGGCTGGCCCGATGAAGGTGTCTAAAGGGCTGCGCCTGCGTATTCTGAACCGCCGCGCGAACGCGTACGTGCTGGCCCATCCGCTCGAATTCACGTGGCAGACGCTCAAGGGCTTCAAGGCCAACCAGGGCTTGCTGCTGGCCGGCGCGGTGGCCTATTACGCGCTGCTGTCGATCGTGCCGTTCCTGATGCTGGTGGTGGTGGCGCTGTCGCACTTCATCGACCAGGCCGAGTTGCTGTCTACCCTGGGGCGCTACCTGGAGTGGCTGGTGCCGGGGCAGTCGAAAGCCATCGTCGGCGAGCTGTCGCACTTCATGGAAGACCGCGACCTGGTGACCTGGGTGCTGTTTGCCAGCATGCTGTTTTTTAGCTCGCTGGCGTTCACCGCGCTGGAGAACGCGATGAGCGTGATCTTCCATCACCGGGTGGCGATCCGGCGCCGGCGCTTTTTGATCTCGGCGATCCTGCCTTACTGTTATATCCTGGCGCTTGGCGCGGGCATCATGATCGTCACGCTGGTGGCGGGCACCTTGCAGGTGATGGGCGAGGAGAGCGTGCACTTCCTCGGCTACGAATGGTCGCTTGGCGGCGTGTCGGGCGTGCTGCTGTACTGCCTGGGGCTGAGCGGGGAAATCCTGGTGCTCAGTTCCATCTACCTGGTGATGCCGGTAGGGCGGCTGTCGCTGTCGCACGCGCTCATTGGCGGCGTGACGGCGGCGCTGCTGTGGGAAATTGCGCGCCATGTGCTGGTCTGGTACTTTTCGACCCTGTCGCAGGTGAACATGGTGTACGGATCGATGACGACCGCGATCGTGGTCATGTTCAGCCTGGAGATCGGGGCGACTTTACTGCTGTTCGGCGCGCAGGTGATTTCGGAATACGAGCGGGCGGGGCGCAACGAGCAGCACAAGGAACCGATACCGATGACCACCCGCGCGGCGAAATGAGGCGGCCTGCGGCGATAAAGTTTGCTGCGTCGCACAATCCTGTGCTACACTACGTTCAGTGGTGAGGTTCAAACGAACCGAAACCCTATCCGGAGCCTGCACCGCCGCGCAATATGTGTAATGTCGCAAAGGTAGATGGTTGCAACCGCCTGGATTTGTAATTCCGAATACGGTAGTCGATTTACACGTCAGGGCACCACGCAGATAGCATGGGCGCCTGGGACACGATTAAAGCATTGGTAATACATTGGATTAGAGCTCGCTTCGGCGGGCTTTTTTTTCGTCCGGGTTTTC
>NZ_VVIW01000001.1 GCF_011682045.1 Massilia aquatica
GTCTGCGACGCGTTGAACATGGCCATTCAACAGCGGCAACCGGCACCGGGACTCGTCGTCCATTCGGACCGGGGCAGCCAGTACGCGAGCGCGCTTTACCAGGATCTGCTGGCAGAACACGGCTTCGTTTGCAGCATGAGCCGCAAGGGAAATTGTTGGGACAATGCCGTTGCAGAGCGCTTCTTCTTGAACCTCAAGATGGAACGCGTCTGGCAGCGCCAATATGCCAATCATGCCGAGGCCAAGGCCGACATCACCGATTACATCGTCGGCTTCTACAACTGCAAACGCATCAATTCAGCATTGGGCAATCTGTCGCCCGCCGTCTACGAACGGAAAATGGCAGTACGCGAACCTATCGTGGTGTCCGAAATTACTTGACCACAGCAGAGCGGGCCGGCCCGGTGTCGCCAGGATGGGGCATAGGGACAGATACTTCCCGCCCTGACTCAGGCCCGCAAGGGCAGTGAAAAGGAGAAGGCTCGACTGTGGTCAACGAGAAAAAGAAGAATCTCAAGGGCAATCTGCCGCTGTTTAAGCTCAGATTCGTAATCAAGCATCCCCACATTCCGATGGATTTAATAACCGCCAAGCTTGGGCTGCAGCCGCATCTTGGATGGAGCACAGGCGACTCTCGGATGACTCCCGATGGGAAATCTCTACCGGGATTTAATAATGAAACTTTTTGGGGATGCAACCCAGATATTGTTGATGAGCTCCATTTTTTCGATGCCGCGACCAAATTTGGCAGATCAATGAGTATTCACGCAGATTTTCTTACCTCAGTCGTGAAGAGTGGGGGCATAGTGGGATTGTATATTGACGTTTTACAGCCAAAAAACGTTGGTGATATTCTTAGACCGGCCGATATGATGTTATTCGCCTCGCTGGGGATAACGTTGGGAATTGAATTTTTCCCTTGAACCAAAACGGCGCTACGTGAAAGGTCACGGTGGAACATGCAACAGCACGAGCCGAGGATGAGTCCGGCGTGCTTGAGGGCCCTGTTGACCGTCCAATGGCTGACAGTCGCCCTGGCGATCCACTTCGGCCAGATGTCGCTGGACTGGCAAAGCGCCCCCGACTCCGACTTCAAGGGTTCCCCGGATGCCTTTCACAACATGATGGAAGTCGTCGCCACCTGGTGGATCCTCAAAGGCGCTTGCATCGCCGTCGCGCTCAACATGATCGTGCTGGCCCTCTAGAGCCGCCGTGAGATCGTCGCCGGCAACTGGCTGGTCAAGCTGCGCTGGCTCGGCTTCGTCCTGCCCGTTCCCGTGGTGGTTTGGTTCGGGCGCAACATCACAACGTAGCGTCCCGTGCCGCGACAAGGTCGTCCGCGCAGTACGCCGCCCTCTATATATATATCAGTCCCCTTCACCCATCCGCCGCACCCGCGCAACCGATACCAAAAAACGCCCCAACTGATGAAATTTCGCGCATCTTGCCCCAAAAAACTATGTTGCAGCGCAACTGGACTCCGGCATGTGCTAAACTTTTGGGGTTTAAGCAGCGCCGCATGAGCGGTTGTTGCCGTAGAAGCTGCGGCAACGTGCACGATGTGTACACCGGCTGCAACTATTTACGCCGCATTTTCCGGCATTGGTCTTGTCTTCATGCCCCTGTCTTCTCCCGTCCCTCGCGCCCTGCGCCATACGCGCGCCATCGAAGTCGCAGCGTACGCGCGCGATGATGGCCTGTGGGATCTCGACGCGCGCATCAGCGACGTCAAGGTGCGCGACGTGACCCTGGCGTCCGGCGTGCGGAGCGGCGGCATCCCCTTGCATAACCTGCACCTGCGCATCACCATCAACCGCGAACTGACCATTGTCGATGCCGAAGCCGCGTCCGATGCGGTTCCGTACCCGGGCTATTGCGATACCATAGCCCCCGCTTACAAAAAATTGATCGGTCTGTCCTTGATGAAGGGCTTTCGCCTTGGCGTCAAAGAGCGGCTGTCCGGCGTGCTTGGCTGCACGCACCTGAGCGAACTGGCCCAGATCCTGCCGACGGCGGCGATCCAGGCCTACGCCAACGACGTGATCCAGACCCGCGACGGGCCCGGCCACGATCCCTTGCCGGAACGGCCGTTCCAGATCGATAAATGCCATGCCCTGCGCGCCGACGGTCCCGCCGTCGCGGTGTACTATCCGCGCTGGGTGGCAAAAGCTGTACCGGGTTAGCCCCGCTTGCCCGTTTTTTTTCCGCATTTCAACCGTATTTTCTACAAATCAGTATCAGAAGAAGGGAAGCCAGCATGAAAATCCATGAGTATCAAGGCAAAGAAATCCTCCGGCAGTATGGAGTGACGGTACCGCGCGGCATTCCGTGCTTGTCCGTGGAAGAGGCTGTAAAAGCAGCCGAGACGCTCGGCGGTCCGGTCTGGGTAGTCAAGGCACAGATCCATGCTGGCGGTCGCGGCAAGGGCGGCGGCGTGAAGGTCGCCAAGTCGCTGGAACAAGTCAAGGAATACGCAGAACAGATCCTGGGCATGCAGCTGATCACGCACCAGACCAGCCCGGAAGGCCAGAAAGTACGCCGCCTGCTGATCGAAGAAGGCGCGGACATCAAGAAAGAACTGTACGTGTCGATGGTCACCGACCGCGTCAGCCAGCGCGTGGTGCTGATGGCGTCCTCCGAAGGCGGCATGGATATCGAAGAAGTTGCCCATTCGAACCCGGAAAAAATCCACCAGATCGCGATCGACCCATCGGTCGGCCTGACCGACGCCGAAGCGGACGACATTTCGGCCAAGATCGGCGTGCCGCCTGAATCGATCGCCGACGCGCGCGTTCAGCTGCAGGGCCTGTACAAAGCCTACTGGGAAACCGATGCATCGCTGGCCGAAATCAACCCCCTGATCCTGACCGGTTCCGGCAAGGTCATCGCGCTCGACGCCAAATTCAATTTCGATTCGAACGCCCTGTATCGCCAGCCGAACATCGTCGCTTACCGCGACCTGGACGAAGAAGACGCGGCCGAAGTCGAAGCATCGAAATTCGACCTGGCTTACATCTCGCTCGACGGCAACATCGGCTGCCTGGTGAACGGCGCCGGTCTGGCCATGGCCACCATGGACACCATCAAGCTGTTCGGCGGCGAGCCTGCCAACTTCCTCGACGTGGGCGGCGGCGCAACGGCTGAAAAAGTCACCGAAGCGTTCAAGATCATGTTGAAGAATCCAGGCCTGAAAGCCATCCTGGTCAACATTTTCGGCGGCATCATGCGCTGCGACGTGATCGCCGAAGGCGTGATCACCGCATCGAAAGCGGTTTCCCTGACGGTACCTCTGGTTGTGCGCATGAAGGGCACCAACGAAGACATCGGCAAGAAGATGCTGGCCGACTCCGGCCTGCCGATCATCGCCGCCGATACGATGGAAGACGCAGCCAAGGCCGTGGTAGCCGCTGCTGCTGCTCATAAAGCCTAATTCGAAGGAACAAACATGTCGATTCTGATCAATAAAGATACAAAAGTAGTCACCCAGGGGATTACCGGCAAGACCGGTCAATTCCACACCCGCATGTGCCGCGATTACGCGAATGGCAAGGAATGCTTCGTTGCCGGCGTGAACCCGAAGAAAGCCGGCGAAGATTTCGAAGGCATTCCTATTTTCGCTAACGTTGCTGAAGCGAAAAAAGAAACCGGCGCCAACGTGTCGGTCATCTACGTCCCGCCAGCAGGCGCGGCCGCCGCGATCTGGGAAGCCGTCGAAGCCGAACTCGACCTGGCAATCTGCATCACCGAAGGCATTCCAGTCCGTGACATGATGGCGCTCAAGGACCGCATGGCCAAGGCCGGTTCCAAGACCCTGCTGCTCGGTCCTAACTGCCCAGGTCTGATCACCCCTGACGAAATCAAGATCGGCATCATGCCGGGTCACATCCACCGCAAGGGCCGCATCGGCGTGGTCTCGCGTTCGGGCACCTTGACCTACGAAGCGGTTGGTCAGTTGACCGCGCTGGGCCTGGGCCAGTCGTCGGCAGTGGGCATCGGCGGCGACCCGATCAACGGTCTGAAGCACATCGACGTCATGAAGATGTTCAACGACGATCCAGATACCGACGCAGTCATCATGATCGGCGAAATCGGCGGTCCTGACGAAGCCAACGCGGCTTACTGGATTAAAGACAACATGAAAAAGCCGGTGGTGTGCTTCATCGCTGGCGTGACCGCCCCTCCGGGCAAGCGCATGGGCCATGCCGGTGCACTGATTTCCGGTGGCGCCGACACCGCGCAAGCCAAGCTCGACATCATGGAAGCCTGCGGTATTAAAGCAACCAAAAACCCGTCGGAAATGGCGCGTTTGCTGAAAGCCATGCTGTAATTTGTAAGCCAAGGCAAAGGTAGTGAATAATGACGGGGAGCGCAAGCTCCCCGTTCTCGTTGGCGGGTCACCCACCGAAAGGGCAAGCGTGGCGAAAATTATCATATCGCGCAATCATGCGGTGATACGCGAGGTCGAACTCGACAAGGACCGCATGACGCTCGGGCGCAGGCCCGACAACGACATCGTCCTGCCGCATCCGGCCATGAGCGGTGCGCATGCGGCGTTCAACTTCATCATGAACGATGTGTTCGTGGAAGACCTGGGCAGCACGAATGGCACCTATGTCAACGGCAAGCGGGTGGCCAAGCACATGCTGGAAGACCACGACACCATTGTCGTGGCGCGCTTTCAGCTGGAATTTATCGGTGGGCCGCGGCGGCTTGCAGCCGCAGCAGATGGTCCGGCAGCCGCCATGGTCGGTTCGATTGAGGTCAGGACCGGGCCGAGTGCCGGCAAGCGGCTGACCTTGACCAAACCGCTGTCGACGCTTGGCAAACCGGGCGTGCAGGTAGTGGCCATTACGCGCCAGAGTGGGGCGTATTACTTGGCTCATGTAGATGGCGATGTGGCGCCGCTGGTCAACGGCGTAGCGCCTGGCAAGATTCCGCGCCGCTTGGAACACGGCGACGCGATCGGGTTAGCAGGGGCAGATATGGTGTTTCACCTCACGCCTGCCTGAATGCGCCTTCCATTGGTCCGGCGGGAGGCAATGGCGCGATGGCAGAAATTGTCGTTTCCACGTGACAATTTTTGTGCTTACCGGCAGGGAAACTGACGAATTCTTGTACAAACCAATAAAAACCTCCCTAATAGCCGCAAAACAGTCTGGCACGGCAATTGCAACGTTCTTCGTAATGTTAATGCGAGGAAATTATGTTTGCAATGAGAAAAATCGAGAAAGTGACGAGCAAGCTGAAAAGCGCTCAGTCGGGCTTCACCCTGATTGAGCTGATGATTGTCGTGGCCATTATCGGTATCCTCGCCAGCGTCGCGTTGCCAGCGTATCAGAACTATGTGGCACAAGCGCAGGCGGTTACTGGACTGGCGGAAATTACTGCTGGAAAGGTTATCGTTGAGGCGAAACTGGCAGAAGGCGTTGAGACGGCCCTGACGGAACCGGAAGCGCTCGGTATCCAATCGACGACGTCGCGCTGCGCAATTACCGTCTTCATCAGCTCCGCAGGCGACAGCAAGCTAGAGTGCACGCTCAAAGGCAGCACCAACGTGGAAGGCAGGATTATTACGCTGACCCGCAGTCAGGACGCTGGGGATACCTCGGGCGCTTGGCTGTGCAGCTCTACGCTGCATGCCAAAATTAAACCGAAAGAATGCAGTTAATATACTGTTTTCAGTCGAGCCCCCTTTGATAAGGGGGCTTTTTGCTTCTGGCGAGCCTTTTTGCTTATCCTTACCGGGTTGGCCCTATTGTTGACGCCGTTGGTATGGATAAACCGTATCGTCCCGAAAGCATATCCAATACGCGCACATGCGGAGCCGGACTGGCGTATGCATTCGAATAGATGGCAGCTGTTCGTGCGCGTGTTAGCGCGTGCCGCCTACCTGCCGAGCGGTTCTGGTCATCGAGCCCCAAGAGGGTAACTATGAGTGCCTCTGTCGCTTGCTCCTCGCCTGACTCGTGGTGAAAAGCGGCAGTACTCGACCCTGCAGGCACATGCCGTTCTACTGACTAACCATTTTTGTCCAGCGGCGGTATAACGCGGCGATCTGACAAAAAGTGGCACATGGCAATGCCAAACTATGTCACTTCTCATTCAAGAAATTGTCAAAACTGCATTGATTTCAGAAGTTGGCTTGGGAAAACGATGCTGTGAGAGCTGGCACGGCGCTTGCATATACTCAAGTGCGGTTCACAAGTTCCGAATTAATCACAACTAGGAGTAGTAAAAATGAAATCGATGAAAATGATGAAAAAAGCGCAAGCCGGTTTTACCCTGATCGAACTGATGATCGTTGTTGCAATTATCGGTATCTTGGCTGCTGTTGCACTGCCAGCGTACCAGGACTATGTGTCGAAATCGCAAGTCGCATCCGGCCTGGCAGAAATCAGCCCAGGTAAAGTGCAAGCTGAAGCGAAACTGGCCGAAGGCGTGGAAACAGCAATCACCGATGTTAAAGAAATCGGCCTGCGTGAATCGACCGACCGTTGCGCTATCACCACCAGCATCGGTACCGACGGTGCCAGCACCATCGTGTGCACGCTGAAAGGTAACACCAACGTTGCTACCAAAACCATCACCTGGACCCGTGCTGCTGACACTCCTGACGGCGGCATCACCGGCGCATGGTCGTGCGCTTCGACCGTTGCAAAGAAACTGACGCCAAAAGAATGCCCAGGCGTGTAATCTAGACTGACCCAGTTCGGATAAGTCCCTGAAAAGCCCCGCAGCGTCGAAGACGCTGCGGGGCTTTTCATATGTGTAAATGGCGTTGCTAACGATGACTCAGTCGTACTTCAGTCGCAGGAAATTGCGGTCTGCGCCTCCCGCTTTGGCCACCTGTGCCGCCCGCCATCCCTGCTTTGCCATCCGACTCTGCAAAAAACGCGTTTCATGCGGCCCCCGGAACGCCACGTTTGATGATGTAGCACAAGGCGGACCTGAAGACGCGAGTAGTGACGGAACTCCTCATTGCAGGATCAGGTCGAACAAGCGTGGTAAAAACAATGACCGTTTGCGGTCGCCAATTTCAAGCTGCACAACAATAACGTGGAGGTTCTCATGAAGTCGACAGGAACGTGCGGTCCAGCGCCGCAGCGCGGTTTTACTCTCATCGAACTGATGATCGTCGTGGTCATCATCGGCATACTGGCCGCCTTGGCCATCCCCGCTTATCAGGATTATGTCGCGAAAGCGAAAGTGGGTGTGGCAATCGGCGAGGCAGCGGCAGGTAAGACCGGTATCGATACCGAGCTTGTGCTCAAGCCGAACTTGCCAGCTGCTGATGTGATGGAAGCGAGCAAGCTGCGGACCACGACGTCCAACTGTACGTTTACCACCGCGGAGGCGACTGCCGGGGTAACCAATCTGATCTGTACGATCATTGGGGGGCCGAGCAGCGTCGATGGCAAAAAAGTGACATGGGCGCGCAGCGGGGAAGGCGCGTGGACATGCACGACAGAAGTGTTAAAAAAGCATGCCGGGGTAGCTTGCACGGGTGTGTGACGAGGTGGCCCCGCCGCCAGCGCAGCTCAAGACCTTGCTTATCCAGCACCCGCGCATTGGGGTGCCTAGAAACGACGCGCGCTGGTCCTGCAAGAATCAGATTACGGCATGCCAGTCTCCCGACTTGCCGCCCTGTTTTTCCAGCACGCGCACGTTGGTCATGACCATGCCGCGGTCGACCGCCTTGCACATGTCGTAGATCGTCAGCAGGCCGACCTGGACCGCAGAAGACGCTGTGTGCTTCGCACCCCCAAAAATCAGCTTAATTCCCTGTCTTGGCCCAACGCAGTGGGACAAAATTGGGACAGGATTTTTGCCCTGTCCTTGCAAGAGGATATACGCAATCCGCCGCGCCATCAAGGCACTGGTATGAGGCCTATGCGAAGGGTATGCTGTTGCTCTAGTTCAATGCACAATCAGACCGTAGGCAGATACCCCCGAATGAAATATACCCGACCAAGTGGCCTAGAGGGCTTCCACCTTGAAAAATATTCCATACTTAGCACCTTCTCGCCAGATCAATGGATTCCACTTATCGAATCTCGATTGCACTTGGGATCGATCATCGACAAGTTGGGGATCCGGCCCACCAATACTGAAATCGCACCCAACCCTTTCCGTGACTATGCAAAGGCTGAGCTCGATTGCCTGATTGCGGCGCCTCTTGTTCCGTTTGGTCACGGCTTTCTCAAGCGGTTTTCGGAGCGCAGCAGACAGAAGTCGACAGTTGAGGCAGTGAAAGCCATCGACGTTGTCCATTTTTACAATGCAGTTCTCGAAGTGAGAGAGCACATTCGTGATGCCCCATTGACGCCCGGAGATGCGGCGTCGGATGCGCAGTTTACAGCTGATAACTACGAAGCACCTATTGATGAGCTCTTGGCGAAATCACGGTACTACAACCTGGATAATTTTGCGAACTTTAGAGTAGACCTTTCCGCTGACGATGCAACTTTGCGGGAAGACTTCAAGGCGGCGATTGCAGCGGCCAGGAAACGGCTTAAAAAAGGGATTCCGTCCACGACAATTTCTCGTGTAGCGCTGTGGTGCTCAAACAAGGTGCTTCCGTATGCAGATTTGATGCTTTGGTCTAAATTGACGGGGATAAAGCTCACCGATTCTGATTTAAGAAATCTACTCTTCGAAGGAGACGACGCGAAAATATTTGAGGCTGATGATCCTCTGTTCGGAACAAAGCGAGACTTCAAGGACGCAATCTCCCCGTTAATCCTTCGAAGATTGAAGTCTTACTCAGCAACGTCTACATCAAAAAAATAGAAAAGTCAACCCACTGCTTTCTCACCAAAATCAGAGGGTGTCTTTGTCTCATCTGTTCGCTCAAAATTGATCCCATCGGTAGGCACTTCAGCCTTCCACAGTACAGACCATCGGGGATCAAGCATAAACGATAATTTCGACGAATTCTATGCGAATCTTGCGTCACAAAGACCAAGTCCGCAAGATGGGCAAGAACTACTTCCAGTGAAATTTTCCCGGGGAGTAAGCGATTTCTAGACGCTGTAGGAGATACTTACTCTTCAGCAGTCAACTGGGCGCTTCATGCCACTCCCTATTTAGAGGCACTGGCCTGGTTTAAAGCCATGTACTCGCACTTGCCCCGTGTCAACACTGAGGAGAACTACGCTCAACTTCATTTATTGGCGAGAGTCATCATCGAACGGGGTTATTGCATCGAAAACTATGGGAGCTTTCCTCCGCTTTCATTCGGCGATCGTTACCTAGTTGAACTAGAAGTTTATGAGTCAGGTCTTGGCTTCCCGGTAAAAAGAATCAATGAAATAGATCAATTTAAAAATTTGCGTTTGAGAGGGCTAAGTGAGGTACTTCACTGATATTGTGATCTGAGCGCCGCACACCAACTAGTGGGAGTCGAATGACAGGGCCCACGGCGGAGTCGCAAGAAAAATATTTTTGATTTTTCAATCCAGCCAAGAATCGGAGGTTAACATAAGTCAAGGTGATGAAAAAATCACCGAAATTTCACGAAAAAGGAATACAAAAATGCGAGACGAGCTAGCTGTAAAAAAAGCAATTTTCAACATGGGTGGCGCCAAGATGGCGGGACAATTCTTGGACGTCTCAACCAGCGCAATTGGAAAGTGGGCCAGGAATGGAGTCATACCGAACTTGGAGAAAGCACAATTGGTCGCACAGGAAAGCGGGTTCTCACTTGCTTCGCTGAGGCCAAGGTTTGAGCAGAAGGCAATCTAGGAAAACGCCCCTGCTTGTTGATGGCCATTGGGGTGATCAACGAAGAAAGGCCCGTAGAAGAGGGAAATCTTCTGTCGGGCCAGTAACGATGTAAATCGTATAAATAATAAATGAAAGTATCTAGATGTATTTTAATTCAAAAAAAGAAGGCGAAATTGAGCCTCAAACAGCACCTATGAACAACAATGGCGCCAATGCTAGTAGCACCGAAAACCCTGCATGCGTGGCCCAAGGCTTGTTGCAACTGCACCAGTCGATGCCGAACGGTATGAACTTCGAAGCAACCAAAGCGTTAGCGTTGGAATGTGTCGACGATCTGCTGGAACATTGGCTTCCCGATGGCGAACAGCGTCACAGGCAGTACGTTGCCCTTAACCCGACACGCAACGACACCAGTCTGGGATCGTTCACCATTAACATTGACACCGGGATGTGGAGCGATTTCTCAACCGAGGACAAAGGTGGCGACCTGGTCAGCCTCGTGGCATACGTCGAGAACATTCGTCAGGTTGATGCTGCGGAAAAGATCCTTCAGTTCGTATCTGGGTTTACGCCTGAGGCTTGCGCTGCTGTTGTTCAACGTACCATGACCGTGAAAAACGTATCGCCTGAAGAATTCGAGTTCATCATGCCGATCCCAACGACAGCAATGAGGAGCCGCCCGACATTCTTTGGGCCAGACCTTGGCACACCATCGCACACGTGGGAATATTGTGACGCAACCGGCGCGCCGATGTTCTACGTCAATCGCTTCAATACGAAGAGGGGAAAGCAATATCGACCACTTTCGTGTGTGAAGGATACGTCCGGCTATATGATGTGGAAGCACTCATTGCCGCCTTCGCCACGCCCCGCTTACGGTCTGGATCGCATGGCGGCTCGACCGGATGCGCCCATACTGTTCACAGAAGGCGAGAAAGCTGCTGATGCTGCCCAACGTTTGTTTCCCTTCTTTGCCGTAGTGACTACGTTGAACGGAGCGAAGGCTCCAGAGAAGACCGACTTCACGCCTTTCGCCGGGAGAACGATCCTAATTGCACCAGACGACGACGAGCCCGGTCAAGCATACAAGGACAAGCTCATCGATTTATTGCGAACCGCAGGTGCAAACGTGGAAGCAGTAATGAACTTGTCGTTGCTGCTGGCGGGCGTTCCCGAAGACCAAAAAAATTCAGGATACGATCTCGCCGACGCCGAAGCGCACGGCTGGACGGCTGAACGATTGAGCGCTCTTGGCAGCGCACTATGGATAGGCGTAATGCCTAAGGATGATCCGCTGCCGCCATTGCCACCCACAAATACTGAGACGTTTACGACAGCGTTGAGAATATCGCCCAACAACACTTCGAAGTCATCGAAGCCTAACGCTACGTCAAATGACAGCTCGACAATGATAGCCTCCGCGCCAAAGAAGAGGACGCAACAGGAAATTGCTCGTGCATTTGCGCAGGTAAATCATGGTGGGCACTTGGCCGCTTTTAACGGTCAAGTAGTTGCCTACGCCCATGGAAGTTGGTCTCCGTTGATCGAGGATCTGCACATCAAGCAACCTCTACTGAAGATGATGGGACCAGAGGCGACGGCCAGCAGTACGTCTAGCATTGCCGATTTGATCAAAATCGTATATGCCAAATCACCTGACACCTTTGAGCGAAGCACGTCGTTGATTTGCCTGAATAATGGTACGCTCGACCCGATCAGGGATGAACTGCTGGGACATTCATACGATCACTACCTGACGAACAAGGTCGATATTACGTACGACGCTGGCGCCGAGTGTCCGCTCTGGCTTCAGACATTGGGAGAGATCTTTTCACCTGACACCGACAAGGCTGAGAAGATCCAGTTTCTCCAGGAGTTTATCGGGTACTGCCTTATCCCAAGCACGGTCCACACCGAGTTTCTCTGGCTCGTCGGCGCAGGCGGCAATGGAAAGTCGCTCATTCTGTCGATCATTACAGCACTGATCGGTAAGGCGAACATCAGCTATGCCCAAATCGAGAACCTGGACAAAGCCTTCGTCCGTGCCGAGCTGCAGGGCAAACTTGTGAACATCTCTGCGGAGATGTCCGCCAGCGCTACGCAGTCCGATAGTTACCTGAAGGCTATCACTTCGGGAGATGTGATTCAAGCTGAACGCAAGTTCAAGGATTCCTTCTCGTTCAGGCCATACTGCCGAATAATTGGAGCTACAAATACGTTGCCGAGATTGCTTGACCATTCGGACGGCTTCACCCGCCGTGCAGTAATCATGCGTTTCAACAGGCAGTTCAAAGACGCCGAGAAGGACGTTAACCGAGAGGCGAAATTGGTGCAGGAATTGCCAGGCATTTTGAACTGGGCATTGGCCGGGTTGCGAAATTTAAAAGTCCGTGGGGACTATGTGAAACCCGTAAGCTCCGAGGTTGAACTGAAGGAGTATCGTATCAATTCCGATCCGGTCCGTCAGTTTGCCGAGGACCACCTAATTGCGACCGCCGAAAAGGCAAAGTGGACGGGTGGATATACGCTCTATCAGAAATTCCGAGAGTGGAGTACCGAAAACGGATTTCAACATTTGGCGTCCAATACGTTCGCAAACCGACTACAAGGAGTTGGATTTGAAAAGGTAAGAATCAGCGCAGGTAGCCGATGGAACGCAGAGTATCGTTGTCCGTTTCTCCAATCACTTCCAACAACCCCAGCGACTAGCTCAGAAATAGCTAATAACTTCATTGTATAAGTGTCGGGTGGTGTCGGGTTAGTGTCGGGTGTGAGGTGTACCCGACATGCCTATATGGTCAATCGAACTTGACCTTTTAAGAAGTCCATGTCGGGTATGTCGGGTATTTTTCTAAACTTATTAGAAAGAGAAAAGGAGAAGAAATGTAGCTCAGATTGAAATCGAAATGCGCCACAGCCGAGGTTCCCAGAATCTTTCGTCCATACCCGACATGCCCGACATTACCTATTCCTTTTATTGCGTTTATTGGCATTCCCACCTTGACGGGCAACTAGATACCCGACACTATTGCGTTGCTACCCGACATGCGAAGTATCACGTGGAGGTATCTGAATATAATGCTCGGGTTCGCTTTCCAATTGGAACTGGGCCCGAAGCGCCAGCTCAAGCCTATTCAACCTGAATCTATAAAGTATGATGTCCAGGCCAAGTCCACACAATCCTCCGGCGCAACAATAATTCAAAACGAATACCAAAGGAAAAAAATGAACAACCTGTCAAAGCTCTCCCTACGAGACCTCCGCACCCTCGAAACACAAGTTCAGGAAGCACTCAAGACCCGCCACTTCCTGGCGATCAGCAAGGCCCGTGAGCAGATCCTACACATCGCCCAAAGCGCTGGTCTATCTGTTGAAGATATTCTGAACACAAAAGTCCCGAACCGTGTCAAAGCGGCTTCTGTGGCCGTCAAATACCGTAACCCTGAGAATTCCACCGAAGCATGGACTGGACGTGGGCGGCAACCGTTGTGGGTCAGAGCATGGCTCGAAGCGGGAAAGAGTCTAAATGCTTTGACAGTGTAGTCATCGAGGGCGCCTACGATCTGAAATGGCGCAATTAGAAAAGCTCGTCTCTTGGAAGATAATCTCCAGGTATTTTTTTCGACGAACGCATCAGTCGCTTTAACCAGATCTTTGACGAATCGAATCACTTTTTCGAGCTCATCTCTCTTAATTAGATGCGCTACTGGTGCTCCAATATTGGCCGGTCTTGAGCGGTGTACGGCATCACCACGTTTCCCTATCCAGGCGTTAAGAGTTGTTCTCGCCTTTTCCGGATCGTGGTTTTGCCAAGACCAACCCATGGTTACATCCACACCCAGATATTCTTGGAATATTCGCTTCGTTTTCTCGGAATTTGGATTGTGAAATTGTTTTAAATCTTGAGTCAATTTTCTCGAAACAAAATCTCCGACGTAGCTTCCCTCAACCGCCCCCAGCTTCTTCTCCATCGCCTCAACCAGCCTATCCTCGACGTACGTTTCCCATGCCGTTAAGGCCATCACTAGTCCTGCACGCTTCAAAACTTCAGCGTTGCCCGGCGGGGGATTGCCGTTCAAGGCATCAAAATGGGCAAGCAACTCTTCGGCATCTTTTATGCCATATTCAAAATTTTGGACTGCTCTCGACATGATTTTTTGTACCCGGTAGTTGATTCATCAGTAATAATAATCCAATTTCCGAACCTCAGCAATTTCGTACAAAAGTTCGAGCAAATCATTAAATTTGTCGATTAGGCAAGCGGTTCTAGATCTAGACTGTGTCGAAGCAATAAATGACTGATCTCTGCTCAACAATGTTCGTATCAAGTCAACAACAAAGCATTACATATAGGTTGCCAGTTGAATATAACAAGCTAGAAGATGGATGATTGATAAACGCTATCCGGTAAATTCTCGATGCGACGACGATGTTGGCAGCATATGGGCTCGCTTTTTCATGCGATAAAAATTGACAAAGGTTGTACCAATTTGCCTTGCCCAAAACCAGAACTCTGGCTGGATTTAGCGTTCCATACCATCAACAAATGCCGAGGTAGACTTTAGTGTTCGTTTCCTAATATATATGCTAGTACTCACTTGCTTAGCGTTTCAATCTCTCGCCGAAGTTTTTGGAGTCGCAACTCTAAGTCAGACTTACCCCATTCAGCATTCAAAATACCCCACAACAATGCAGCTCCAGTTGCTCCGACGGCTAAAGCTATGGCAAATTCGTTAAAGCCGTGAATTTTCTCGCTCATCAATAAATAAATCAAAGCGATAAATAGCAACAAGCAAAATGACACCGCCGAAATCCTCCGCTTGCTTCGCCTCGTCTTCAAAGCTGTTTCGGAATAAAATCTTTCATTTAGCATGCTCCGAATATGTCTTTCGTTCGCAAACAACGCATCTTTCCTTTGAGAATTTTTCAACAACCTTCGAGCCGCAACCGCAGAATTGGGCGCATTGATTGCACAGAAACTTAGCCACGTAGCTACGGATATCCCTAGAAGATCCGCAAAAACAAAAGCGACATTCCCAGTACTTACGGCAACTGCGCCACTGATTATCGCGGCAATGATGGTCGCCATTTTGCTGTCCAACCATCTAGCTCCGATTAACCACACTGGAATCGAATGCAACAGCACAATGAATAGAATCGTCATTCTCGTCCTATTTGTGAATAAAAAAAATATTGCTGATTTCAGCGGCTAGCAGGTGGAAGATTTTCGGTAAGTGTTTGACCGTCTCCCCGCCTCTTAGCAAAACCTGCAAACACGAGGTCCAGCAATATCTCGGAGAGCCCGTCTTGAATTCGTGGGCTATTTAGCACCTGCTTGGCCATTTCCTGATACTTGTCCAGGCCGTCAGCAACTGAGTCGAGCATCACGTTCTTGTAGTCCGGGCTGGCGCCAAACTGTTCCTTCGTGTTTGCTGCGGCCTGCTCTGCCAACATCTCGTTGTCCATCATCAGTCCACCGACGTGGTTCGCCAGCGCAAGCAGGTCATTGTCCGTCAAGTCCCCCTCGAAGAGATCATTCATCTTGGCGATGATCGCCGACAGCATCGCTACCTCGGGATCGTGGGATTTTCCTGATCCAATATCCGTCAGGGGCTTCAGCTTATAGTCGGCCAAGTCCTGTCCAAGCTTAATGGCCTGCTTGCCAGTGTCACTCAACTTGTAGTGGGTCAACTTCACAGCCGATAGATCAACAGGGTCATGGCTACGTTCATCCTTCAACCAGGGCAGCAGATGCTTGAAGTAGATCGACCGCTTCTCCAAGTCGGTATCGGCGAAGTCCACTATCTGAGACAGAAAGTCGTAAGCACGGACGAATCCGCCAACGTCCTTGCGGAAGATCTGTAGCTCATCAATCGCCTCGTCGTCAGCGGCCTCTATGGCCTCTCTGAACTGCACACGATATCGGTCGACCGCTGGCGCGATTTTGGCCTGCATATCGCCTTGGCGGCCCTTGAAATAGGCTGCAACAAGCCCTTCCACTTCTTCGGGAGTGTAGATTCGTGCGGCATCGAGTTTGCTCTGAAGGTCATGTATTAAATTTGGGTCCGAAACGTCGGCTAGCTCGGCAGTCTCGAAATATGGCTGGAACGCTGCCTTGATCTCTTCGGGATCGTTGACGAAGTCGATGACGAACGTCTGGTCCTTTCCGGGCATGGTCCTGTTCAACCGGGAGAGGGTTTGCACTGCGGCCACGCCAGCCAACTTCTTGTCGACGTACATTGAGACAAGTTTGGGCTGGTCAAAGCCGGTCTGGTACTTGTTCGCCACAAGTAAGATCTGGAACTCGTCGGTGTCGAAAGCTTCTCGCAGGTCTCGCCCCTTAAGGCCTGGATTCATATTCGCTTCGGTGAACTCCCCTGGTCCGCTATCACTGTCCACAACCTCGCCCGAAAAGGCAACGAGCGTGGCTAAGGATTGGTAGCCCTGTGATTTGATGTACTTGTCGATCGCCAGCTTGTAGCGTACGGCTTCCTTCCTCGACGACGTCACCACCATCGCCTTTGCCTGGCCACTTAGCCTCCACGCCACATGCGCCTTGAAATGCTCAACGATGACTTGGACCTTCTGCGAAATATTATAGGGATGGAGCCGAACCCAACGCATAAGCGAAATCAGTGCCTCGCTTTGATCGACGGTATCGTTGTCGTAATCCTTACCGTTGTGGGCTAGCTTGAACGCCAGCTTGTATGGCGTGTAGTTCAACAGGACATCGAGAATGAATCCCTCTTCAATGGCCTGGCGCATTGAGTAAACATGGAATGCCTCGGGAAGATTGGTATCCGATGCAGGCGAAGACGTGTCCGGGACACGCCCGAATAGTTCAAGCGTCTTGCTCTTGGGTGTAGCGGTGAAAGCAAAGTAGCTCAAGGAGCTCGGCTGTGGTCGTGCCGCCATTTCGGCGATCAACAAATCCTCGTTGCTAAACTCTTCACCCTCCTCGATCTGCTCGGCAGTCAATACCTTCTTAAGGTTCTTAGCAGCTGCGCCTGTTTGCGATGAGTGGGCCTCGTCTGCGATGATGGCGTATGTACGGTTCTTGAGTGAGGTCTCTTTCTGGATTGCCTCAAGAACGAATGGGAAAGTCTGGATTGTAACGATGATGATCGGCACGTTGTCCTTAAGCGCCTGCGCCAACTGAGCCGACTTCACCCCCTCGTTTGTCACTCGACAGACGACGCCTTGCTTGTGCTCGAACTGGTAGATGGCGTCCTGCAACTGCTGGTCGAGGATTGTTCGATCCGTGATGACGATAACCGATGAAAAGACCTTGTTGTCGGAGTCATCGTGCAGGTTTGAGAGCTGATGCGCTAGCCAAGCAATAGAATTTGTCTTTCCCGAGCCCGCACTGTGCTGGATCAAGTACTTGTGACCGGCCTTTTCCTGCTTGGCTGCGGCGATCAGTGATGTGACGCCTTCCCATTGATGAAAGCGTGGGAAGATCAGCTTCTCCTTGATCTCCTTCTTGCCCTCGGCGGTCTTTTTCTCTTCCCTTGATAGGTGAACAAAGCGCCCGATGATATTTAGCCAGGCATCTCGGTCCAGTGTGCGCTCCCACCAATATGATGTGCGGTAACCTTGGGGATTCGCAGGGTTGCCTGCGCCGCCGTCATTGCCAAGGTTAAACGGAAGGAAAAACGTGTCCTTGCCACGCAGCTCAGTGGCCATCCAGACCTCGTCCGTCGAAACAGCGAAGTGGACCAACGCCCTCCGCTTAAACGCCAACAGGGGCTCTTCTCGCTTGCTGGCGGGGTCCTTCGGGTTGCGGTCGTACCGGTACTGATTTTTGGCGTCGTCGATCGTTTGCGTGAAGTCGGTCTTAAGTTCCGCCGTGGCCACCGGGATGCCGTTGATGAAGAAAACCAGGTCGATGGAGTTCTCACTCGACAAACTGTAGCGGACCTGACGCACGATCCGACATCTAACTTTGCTGTAGCGGTCCAAGACGTCGGGGTTTATCGACTGCGCCGGTTTGAACTGACACATGTCGATTTTTCCGGACCCGACGTCCTTGAAGCCTTGGCGCAGCACCGCCAATGATCCTTCTCTGTCGAGAACTTGCGTCAACCGCGCCAGTAGAGTCTTCTCGGTGGCTCCGTTGTGCGTCAATTTCAGCTTGTCCCACGCCTTGGGTTGCGTGTCCTGAATCCAGCCAATCACATCGTCAGGATACAACGCCAGTTCACGGTCGTACTTCGCCGCGTCACCTTCCAGCCATCCGTTGGCGGTAAGGTGAGCGACGATATCACCTTCGAAGTGGATCTCTTTGTGTGGGTTGGCGTTCATAGCGTTTATCCACCGATTGCTGCAAGCATTGCGTCGGATGGTGATTTCCTATCCTGAAGACGGTAATGCTGTTCGAATTTTGAAAGCAAGACATCCTGTCTCGCCAAGATCACTTCTTCGGTCCAGGCGGCAGCGGCTAGGACCTGTGTGGTTAATACGAACGGTGAAATTCCGTTTTTGGTGAAGTACGCAGTTTTTTTCTTGGCAAAATCAAAGTTCCGAGCTGCGCTGTTCTTCCTCCGGGTCAGAAGCGCAAGGTTACCGAGTCGATGGACCAATGCCCGTCTTTTCTCAGCTTCTGGAATCCACTCTAGCCACTGGCTCTTCGCCATGGGAGTCTGAGGCAAAATATGTTCGACGCTAATTGTGTTGTAGGAATATATCGCTCCGCCACCAGACAGGAGCGAGTCCAACCGTACGAGTATCAAAGATACGGCTCTCGCAGAGTGCGTGTCGTAAATCGGCCCCGACAGTGCTTCATAGGTTGAGTACTGTTCAACAGGCGAAAGTGCTAGCGGCGACTTGCTAGCCCACAAATCCTCTCCAGCTTCAATCGATGTCGTTAGCTTTGAAAACCTGTCGATACGATCGTTTACTCCAACCCTGCGAATTAGCATCGAATACACTAGAATCTCCATATCAGAGACAAACCGCAATATCAAATCAAAGTCGTTTCGATGGCGAACGAAGTAGGTTAACGTCGGTGGCATCCAGTCTCTAAATTCGACTTTGTTGATCCAAGTTAAAGACGCATTCACTTTTTCAGCGTTCTGTTGAGAAGTGTACGATGAGTCCCCGATCTCTTGAAACGCCACAGCCATTGGCTTCAGTATTTCGTCGATAAATTGTTCTGCTTTAGCGAACTTCACATGCACACGAAATTCTTTAAGAAGCGTTTCTTGCGGTTTTATCTTTCGATAAACAGTTCGGATGTGCCCAAATAGATCGTTGAATTCATCACGGCCTAAGTCTTCTTCGAGCTCCTCCCACATCTGAGTATAGATCGGGCGAATTTTTTCGCTGATTTTCCCCGTGATCTCGGCCTTAAGAATGTCAGTAGCGCTTAGGTCGAGGCCCCGACTATTTAGTACGTTAAATATTCTAAATGCCGAGTCGAGATCCGGCGTAGATACCGCTACTAAGTAGCAACGCGTTGCTATGAACTGAGCAAGGCGAAGTTGCTCGCCGATCCCAATTTTGGATAGATACTTCATGTAGAACTTTGCGTTATCCCTCAGTCGATTTTGGCTGTCCGAAAGTTCGCTATTTAAGGAAACGAGCTTTTCCACCCCGCCTTCATGCTGCACATAGTCCTGAAAGAAGGCCTCATCCTTACTTCTCAGCGTTAGACGGTAATGATTTTCTGTGTTAAGGATGATGTCGCCTTGGTCGTAGATCATTTTTGAGATCCCAGCCCTTGCCATTCCGTTTTCAGCGTGCGCTCGAATTGCTGAGAGCAAGAGCGTTAGCGTCGTGAGGCGTTGTTGACCGTCAACTACTGTAGCGTCTGGCTGCGTTTCGGCTTTCACAAGCACAATACTTCCTAGGAAATACGGAGGAAGTTCGCTGAGCTCGCCTATAGAGCTACGCATAAAACCGAGCAGATCCTCCACGAGTTCACTCGCCTGCTCAACCTTCCAAGAGTAAGGCCGTTGATAGCCGGGTATTGTGAAGATGTAGTCATCGCTAAAGATTTTTGAGATTGCCTGTTCGTGAGCTGTTAATGTCTTCGTCATCTAAAAATCCATTGAAGTTGTCGTTCTAACTCTTGAGTTTGCGGCGCCGATTTCAGGCTGCCGTTCTCTCCCGGCCATCTATCCGAACATCGATCTTGCCAGTCACAGCAGCTGAGATCAAAGCGGTGCGGTGTTCTTTTTGCAGAGCGATGGCTTGTTTTGCCTTGGCGATGAGGATGTCGATTTTTTGATTTGTGGAAGAAATGTACCGGGCGATTGCTATCTGTTCAGTCATTGGAGGCAAAGACACCTGCATGCCAGTCCAATCATCCTCCCGCAGGGCTTTGGTGCCGTGCGCTGCTTGATCCGTTCGCCCTAATATTTCCTTGCTCAAGCCACGTATAAGAACGGTGAGGTATTCCGGGTCGCAATTTGAATTGGCGCGTAATGCTTTTAGGTCCTGATTGATGGCCATCGGTACGGCATTGACAGTAACTGGCAGTGTGTGGAGCAGAATCATTCCCCGGACTACGATTAGAACTGCGTTCGGTGCAATTAACGTAGCCCCGCCCTCGGAAACCGCCAGATCGGAAATATGATCTTGTGTGTCATCTAGAACGTCAACTTTTAAATCTTTCGCCGATGCCCATGGATGCTTGCCGTTCCAGTAGTCGGGTCGATCCTTTGCTGGTGTGCCACCACTTGTCATGGTCATGATGTGCTTCATCGGTATCGTTATCCAATGCTCAGGCACGTCCCCTAGCCACGCTAATCCGCTCGGTTTAGTCGGCACGCTCGGATCGAGGCCCTTCGTCACAGCATGCGAGATTACCGCCTGGCGTTTTTCTTTGAGCAGGCCGATCATCGCTTCTTGCTTGGCGATCAGGGTGTCGATCTTGGCCGTTTCACGATCGAGGAAGGCGGTGATACCCGCCTGCTCATGGCGGGATGGGGGGAATCCAAATCTACATGCACGCAACGCCTCGGCGGGTAAGTGGACAATAGTTGACTTCCCTATGGGACCAGTGAAACGTTCCTGTGCCGTTGCACAAACAAGAAGGTAATACATAAACGCCGGAGAGTCTGCTGTAGGGCTGAGAGGGCGCAATCTGTGCAGCGCCTTCTGGTAGTAGTATTCCCCGTCGGTATTCCAAATTGCAGACCGTCCAACGTCACCACCCTCGCAAACTAACAAATCGCCCGGCCTGAGCGAATAGCGAACACGATCAACTTTATTAAAATCCATTTCTGGCAATGCGGCAGTATTAATTCGGCCCCACTGAACGTCAGTATTTCTTAGGTATGGTGCCAGACGATTGCCGACGATGTTTTTTTGATCCAGCATCTTCCCGAGAGCAACCTCATATCGATAGCCTACGGCCGCAACCTTCCATCCTTCAGGTACATCCCCCAGCCACTCCACGCCCGATGCCTTGTACTTGGGATATGGCTTGAACGTCACGCAGTCACCTCGTTCAGCAACGCTAAAATCTCGCTCGTCACCGCCTTCAACTCGGCATCAATCTCTTCCAGCGAACGTGGTGGCGTGTACTGATAGAAGAATCGATTAAACGGGATCTCATATCCAAGCTTGGTCTTCTCATGGTCGATCCAGGCGTCGGGAACATGAGGCAGCACTTCCCGCTTGAAGTAGGCCTCGATGTCCTCCTTTACCGGCACGTTTTCAGTATCACGCAACTTGGTATCCGCCTTGGGCTTGCCCTTCTTGTCGGCCACTGTCTTACCGTGCTCGTCGGTGAGCGGGCGCTCGACCGTGATGGTGCTGTAGCCAAAGTCATTGTTGTCGAAGATTCGGGAGACCAAGAACGTCTCAACCTTCCCGCCCTCGGGTGCAGTCGGGATTGTCTCGGCAGCAGGGACGATGCTGTCGCTGATCGTTTTGCCGTCGGCATCAAAGCTCTTCACATGGCGCAGCTCTTCAAAACGGCCATGGAACTCGACAAGGCGCTTGATGTCAGCCGGGGCCAGTTCCTTTCGCTTGCTGCCGAGTGTCTTCCGCATCTTGCGGTAATACTCCGCACCGTTGATCAACTGAACCTTACCCTTGCGGGATGTGCTTTTCTTGTTGGTCAGTATCCAAACATAGGTAGAGATGCCGGTGTTGTAGAACATGTCGGTGGGAAGAGCAACGATCGCTTCGAGCCAATCGTTCTCGATGACCCAACGACGTATTTCGGACTCCCCCGAACCTGCCCCTCCCGTAAACAAAGGCGAGCCGTTCAAGACAATGCCGATACGGGAGCCACCGGTGTCTTTAATCTTGTCGTATGGCCGCATCTTTGACAACAGATGCATCAGGAACAGCAAGCTACCGTCCGACACACGAGGTAAGCCTGGGCCAAATCGACCGGCATGACCTCGTTGCTCGTGCTCCTTGCGAATGTCCTTCTCAACTTTTTTCCACTCGACGCCAAACGGCGGATTGCTCAACATGTAGTCGAAGTCTTTTCCTGCATGACCGTCATCCGACAACGTATTGCCCATGATGATATTGCCCACGTCCTGACCCTTGATGAGCATGTCCGCCTTGCAGATGGCGTATGACTCATCGTTAAGTTCTTGGCCAAACATGACGAGGCGAGCTTTTGGATTCAGACCATGCAAGTGTTCGCCAGCGATGCTCAGCATTCCGCCAGTTCCCGCTGTTGGGTCATAGATGGAACGAACAACGCCGGGCTTAGTCAGTGCTTCGTCATCTGTGGTGAACAGTAGGTCCACCATCAAGCGAATGACCTCTCGTGGCGTGTAATGCTCACCTGCGGTCTCGTTCGAGAGCTCAGCAAATCGACGGATTAGGTCCTCGAAGACTAGTCCCATGTCTGCGTTTGAAACCACGTTCGGATGCAGGTCGATCGCAGCGAACTTCTGCACTATCAAAAACAGCAGATTGTTGTCGTCCAGCTTCTCGATCTGCTTGAAAAAATCGTATCTTTCGAATATGTCACGAGCGTTGTCGGAGAACGCGTTGATGTATGCGATCAGGTTGGCTTTGATGTGCGCCGGGTCGCCTTGCAACTTGGCAAAGTCGAAGAGTGAGATGTTGTAAAACGACTGAGCCGCACGCTTGGTCAGAAACGTCTTGAGGTCGATTCCTTGGCTTTTTCTGGCTTCGACTTCAGCCAGGACGGCAGGCTTGTTGGCTTCAAGCACGCAATCCATGCGGCGTAGCAAGGTGAACGGTAAAATGACTTTCCCGTAGTCGGACTGCTTGTAGTCGCCTCGTAGTAAGTCGGCCACCGACCATGTGAAAGAAGCAATTTCGGAATAGTTTGAAGCCACTGTATTGATCCTGAGAGTTAATTTCTATCAGGCATTGTAAAGGCAAGCGTCCGGGAGCTGGAAGAAAAGTAACCTGAGAGATCTAGTCGGATTTTCGTCACTAGAACCCACGAAAAATTGAAATTTGGTGGGTTCCGATTTCGATGAACAGCTTGTCCCCGTTGTGATTCCGGCCCGTCCTATTTTATTGTACATAGTAGTAGAGACAGGAAACGAAGAGTACTGCTCCGCAGCACGACATCGTTGCTACGCCATCACTGTACGCAAGGTCAGGCCGCCACCGGATCTACTTCTGTATTTGAGGCCCGGAGTGAAGGCCGTCCAGCGACAGAAAATACTACCACGACAACATACGTGGCAAATAGTGGCACACTTCATCGCAGAAACTATGGAAAAATATTACGGTGAAGCGGGCCTTATTGACCATGATTCGGCTTTGGAGACCAGCGGCCACTACTGATCACTCTCGTGACTAGGATTAACTTCTTTGCGCCCCTTACGAAAAAGTGGCTCTCTCACCGACAGGGAGCCACTGCGGCGGTTAGCCACCAAAGAAGACGCTGCCAGCAACCGCCTTCCCCAGCAAGAGCGACGCCAAGCCGAAGGCAATTTTGAGTAGCGGCACGCCGATGCAAACTGCGATCATACCGATCAGGATCATGGCGATGCTCCCGGTTTGTCGTTGCCGGCCTTTTTGTCCAGCTTCTCACGAAGAGTCGGTTTGGCCGTTTTGGGCGCCTGACCAAGTGCCATGTCATCAGCTCCGGCAGTTCCGCCATTGGCATTGGCATCAGGAAAGAACTCTTCCACGACCTCCGGAATTTCCTCGCCAGATTCCTCGAACGCACCGTTGGCGAAGCCCTGCCTGGCGCTTTCGTCCAGCGCTGCTTGGTCGTAGCCGACTGCCTTGCGTCGTTCATCGTTCGACCTGGCCTCGGCGATACCTTCTTCCAGCGTCATACCTTCCCTTACAGTAAGATCCACGTAGTAGACAGGAGTCCGGTGGCTCATCGTCGTGCTTTTTCCACGAAGGCGAAGTTCAAGCGGAAGACAGGCCAGCAAGTTTCCGGAAACGGCCCGGTAGTAGCTGAGTCGTGCTGCCAGACTTCGGATGCTGTTGAACCCAGTTGTGCGGAACATGAAGGTTCCCAGTTCATCATCATCTCCAATCTTCACGTTCAAACGGCCGTACGGCTTGCATAGGCCGCCCTTGGCGACCTGACAGCCATCCGGTGAGGGGCAAGGCAGCGTTTGTATCCCCGAGGCCGTGTAGCGTCTACAAACCTCGCCATTGCCAACACACAGCGGACGCCCGCTACTGCGATCAAACATGCTGTACTCGGCCCGCAAGTTGAGGTCGGGATCGTCAAATAAGACCCGGACCGGAATAGACCGGATTTTCCCGCTGACGGATGCCTTACGCAGGCCTTCATCGAACGGATGCAGCACCCAGCCATCCTTGCCTTGTACTTGCGAGGTGACGGTAAACTGATCGTCCTTTTCGGGCAACCGCTTCCCGTTCCTTTCCACGATCTTGCCAATACTGATCCGCCCCAATATCGGCGGCGTTATTGCTAAGCCTTTGATCATTCTCTCTCCTATTGCCAGCGCCGCCTGCCCGAAGTTCTCGAACGGGACCGGCAGCGCAGGCAGCCCATTTATTCGGGCAATAGACTTCGGTTGAACTGCGAGGACTGCTATGTGTTGATGAGGAACCTGCGGGTCCCAGCTCGGATCAACGGGTACGTAGACAACAGAGCTGGTTGATCTTTCATAAGTGCGATGACATCGAGAATGAGCCCGTCCTTGCTGCGTTTCCACGAAACGGTTCCTGTCCCGAACTTTGCTCGACTGGCATCGCCCATACGTTGTTGGATACGTTGCTTTAGCTCGGCTTCGAGCTTCTCCCGAGCTTCAATATCGGCCCTGATTGCAACCAGGTCGGAGAAGGTGCTGGACATCTCGGTGTCGCCGACGAAATCCAACGTGTTACCACTGTCGCTCGGGTACAGGCACTTCAAAGCTGTGGCCGCCGACTCTGAGCCATCTGCTGGGGGTGGCGTGTCGGTTTCGACGTACATCCAGAACTTCTGTTCAAGCTCGATCAGGCGGTTGATCAAAGCATCGTCTCGCTCTATACGATGGACTCGGATTTCTTGGCCGCAGATCAGCACACAGACATCAGCGGCGATCTTGTTCGTCACCGCAAGTTGATGTTGAACCTGTAACTGAACGTACTCAGGCACCCCGTCTTTCCAGAGCCTTGCGCCAAACTCGCCAGCCGTTTTACACTCTAGTATCTGTGCGTCACCGCCGTTCACGATCACATAGTCGAGGTTGGCCAGCATCCATCGGCGATCGGAATCAGGATGTTGAAGGACCGAGTTGATGCGACGAACCTTATTGCCAGTGCGCTTCGTGTAGTGGGCCGCAACGATGGGCTCCAACAAGCTACCCCAGTACATCGGGCTGGTCTCGTCATTGGGATCGACCTTGGGCAGCTTCGCATCACGGCTTGTCTTTATCATCCACAGTTCGAGCTGGGATTGGTAAGGGTTCAGTCCCACCGCTGCGGCTGCATCGCTACTACCAATGCCTCCTTTTCGAACGTTCAGCCAGTCATTACGGCTCAAGTCCTTTGTGGACACCAGCCTTAAAGCTGGGCTTCTCGATTTTTCCACTGCTGTTGCGATGTTCATGCCGTTGCTCCTCAAATTGAAAAAGCCCAGCAGAGCGGTTACTCATGCCGGGCTTTCGTTGTAGCGGGTTAGATTTTAGGCGAGCATGATCAATGCCTCGTCGAGAGCTTTCTTCTTCAAGGAAGCGCCCTGTCCGAACCATGCTGATTCCAAGCGGTAGTCAGGGCTTCGAGCCCGCCGTTCGTGGTCAACGAATTCAGTGACAGCGTTGAGCAGACCAAACGCAGTGGATTTCGACGATGCCAGTTCAGCGCCTTTCCCTTGGCCTTCGTACAGGCTCATCGCTTTCGTCATGGCACGTTCGTTCGTGAGTCCAGTAGCGGGATTGCTTGGGTCCGTGAAGACACGCAGGAAGTAGTTGAACGCTTCAGTGGTTTTCACTTTGCGGTCGGCGAGGCCCTTCATCTTGTACATGAATGTGTCCCACTGCGATACCGATACGCCCAACTGCGCCTTGACCTTGTTGGGATCGAAGCTCGTGCTGTGAGGAACTTTGACCGCTCCAGCGCCATCGGAAAGCGCTACTGCTAGTGTGTTGTTGCAGACCACTCGGATGCTTGTGAACTGAGCAGTGGTTGCCAAGGTGCCGTCACAGGCCGTGGCGAGCAGCAGGTAGCCGTTGAGGATGTCGTTGCCTTTCATGGTGGCAGATTGATTGGTGCGAGCCAGAGCCCAGATCTTGCGGCCTTCCTTTAGCACGCCAGCGGTTTCGAGCTCAAAGCCTGAGACATCGACCAAGTCACGATAGAACTCCAGTATCTCCTTGGGCTGCACGACCTTGTAGCGTGCCGAGACGACCGAGAGCGCGGCCTTTGTGTCGCTACGATAGAGCACTTTTTGCTGGGGAAATGACATGATGGGTCCGAGTATCGCTGGGCTTTCAGTCATAAAGCGAACAGGTGTCTCTTCGATACTAAATGCCATCCCTGCCTGACGCTGCCAGAATTCGATGGGTTGATGAGCATCAATGCGGTTTCCGAGGCCATGCCAAGGTACGTCGTTTGCAAAGGCCATCGTTTCAACAAGGTGAGCCATGGGTAGTTCCTTTCGTTTGTGATGGTCGTGACAGTGCTGCCGTAGCTACCGGCGGCAAGGCTTGGGTGTTGCTATAGTTGGGTATCAGGCTGGGGTGGCGCGGCTGGCAAACCAGCGCTTAAGCATCCGAGCGACGACGATGATCACTTCGAACACCAGGGAGAGAACACTGTCGATAGTTGAGTTATTCATGGAACTGCTCCTTGGCGGGTTAGGTGAAGGTTTTGTTATGTACTCTTCTTATACCAAGGACACGGCGAGAAATTGAATTTAGGCCTGGATGCGCTTTTGTAAGCTTTGTTGGGATACTATTTGTGTGAGCCGTAGCTCATCTTACCTTTTCCGTACGTACAGGATTTCAGAATGACCAAGACAGTTGCAGAACTCACCGAACAATATGCAAAGCTTGAGAACGACTTCAATAATCAACTCGGTGCCCTCGTTAGACAAATCGAAGCTGCTCGCAAGACCGAACAAGTGGAAGCCACGGCCAAAATCAAGGCTCTCATGGCCCAGCATGGCCTTTCCTCAGCAGATTTTGCAATTGCTAAGCCAGCAAAGAAGGGCAAGGCAAGTGGGGCGGTCGCGCCGAAGTTTCGTGACGACGCAACAGGGAAAACGTGGACGGGGCGCGGCCGCACGCCTAGATGGTTGACGCCTGAGAATCGTGATAGTTACAAGATTGACTGAGAAGGGGGTCTTGGAATTTTTAATCCAAGAAAAACCCTCAGTACGGAATTAATAAGAGTTGCAATCCATTACTTTTTAGATGAGCGGTGGTTACGCTAGGAGGATACGTTGTCTTATTCCTGCACTTCTATAATCAGCGCTTAAAAGTCGCTATATGTCATCTTTTCGCTTGGGACTCGAAAAGCTATTAGGGAAGCGCTGATTTATTCAATATTTCTAAAATTTTCCTTTGTAATTCTTTGATTTTAAAGTGCGTGCTTTTTAGAAAATTAGTAGTTCAGTACTTTTTAGGGTGAGCCCTTACGAACGAGGCACTTGCTGTTTTATTTAAATGATTTGCATACATTTTCTCGTGATGTATTCGTATTACTAGACTAATTCTAAATTTTACTGGATATTATATGGACGACGTAAGAAATTTAGCTGAGGAAATTCGACATTGCTATCGTTTTGTTAAGCGCCCAATGGATAGCGAAGTTCGTTCGATTCTTACTGAAATAAATCGGATTAAACTGTCGGGTAAGCGGGTTGATGAGTCGACTATTCATGATGTCATTTACAGAAATGTACAAGATACACGCAGTTTTGTTATCGATTCAGTTGATATGAGTGGAACTGTTAGCGTCTTGAAACAAATATTAGATGCAGCCGCGCAACAAAAATGAGCAGTGAGGAGTTCGAAGAGCTATCGAGACTATTTTTGAGCGAGAAGAAGGCATTTGACATGCGCCTCCATTCTTTGCTGCAAATCGGGATATTTGAAAACTCAGAAATCAATGAAATTCATTTAATTGGATGTGAATTTTTTTCCAACTTTGAAAAATATTTGGCGAAATGTTCGAGCTCGGGGTTAACTAAATTGCAGTTGAACGATGTTTGTACGAGCATCGAGAACGTCCTCAGAGCGGGGGCTGATTTCTGGGAGTGTCTTCGTGGTTTAGCGCAAAAGAAAAATCTGCAAATTGAGCCGTCTAGCAATTTTCTTTCAACTGCACAGTCAATTCTAAAATCACACAAAAAACCTACAGCGATAGTTCTCAGACAATTGTACATCGAAAAAAATTTACCTGTGAGTGGATATATGGCAAGTCGCGTAGATTTAAAAGAGAAAAAAGTCGATTGGCCAGCTGCATCAGCTGGAATCATCCTATTGGCTTTAGCAGCGATTTCTGTTTTTTACCTAAAGGTTTCTGACGGAATCCAATACTTACTTGTCAGGGTATTAATTTCATTAGGGGCAGGATTGATTCTGTCCGCCTTTGCCAAGAGTCATATAACGCTTAATTATAAGCACAAAGGCATTGCAATTACTGCGCTAGGTGCCGCAGCTACATTTCTGTTAATCTATTTTTCCAACCCAGCAGATGTTCCAAAGTTCAATAACACCGTTACTCAGGAAAAAAATACGCCTCATTAGAATTAAATTGCGATTCGGGAAGAGACGTTATGTGACGCATTGGCTCTCTTTACCCTCGTAAGCGTGCAGTAATGGGCCATTTAATAAAGGTACTGCAACCTATGGCGACCAAGCTCGGTAAAGGAGCTGTACCCCTGATTTTTTAAGACTCAACGTTGGTTCGTCCCGCCCGAGTTGTTGGCTATGCAACTAAATTTATGTTTGAACCAAAAGATCGGTACATATTTACTCTATCTATAAAAAATTCAAACAAGGCAGATGCCCAGCAACAGGTATGCCTTGAAAATTTCACCTGCCATTTTTCTCTTTTTCGTGGGCTGTCTGCATACTCCGGCATCGTGACAGTAATTTCGGTATCGTGACCTTTAATTCTCGAGGAAGCTCGAAATCTGTCACGTTCGCCCGGAATAGGCTGTCACGTTCAAATGGAATGACTGGTCACGATACCGGAATTACTGGTCACGTTCGTCCAAACTCCCAAGTTGTCCAGCGCAAGGCTCAGCCATCTCTTACATGAGGGGACATCAACGTCGCCGCCTACTCCCGCCACATCTCCTGCTCCAGCGAAAACTGTTCGACGATCTCAATAACCAGATTGCGGCGATGCTCAGGCATTGCTCGAATCCGACCTAAGAACAGCGCTTCGTCCTTTGTAAGAGGTGCTGGCGCCTCACCCCTGCTTTTTGGGAGCTTCTTAGCCGTGACCGTCGGGCGATCTTCAGCGATTCCATAGCGTAGCCACTGAGCTGATACGTTGAGCCAAGCTGCAAGTGTTTCGATTTTGTCCGGTGTTGGCCTTGCTTGCCCTGTAAGCCACTTCTGCGCTGCCTGCATCGTGATCGGCTCGTTTTTGTGTCGCAGATTGAACTGAAGCGCCAGGTCCGTTGCCGAGCTGACCTTCTTCGCACTTCGTTTGAGGGCTTGGGTTAGTCGTTGGGAGAATGCGTGTTTGTCGTCGGTGAGAGGCATCCCATCAGTGTGAAAGAGATGTCAATGATTTTGACAACCATCCGGTTGTGTAAAAATACTTCATGGTTTATGCTGAGCACCTATGGAGACCCGTGCATGGGTTCCAACTACTGGAAGGGCAGCATGGAAGACATTGACGACAGCGAAGTGAAATCCCGTGGACGTGAGGAGCGTACCGCACGGATCGAAGCGATGAAGGGCTATGGCCTACAAGTTAGTGGGTATTGCCTCGCCTTAGCGGGGATGATGATCGCAGCCTACGCAAGCGCATATGCTGGGGCACATGGACACGCCGCTGCCGAGGCTAGGATGAACCGTAATCGCACATAAATTACCGAAAATATTAAAGGGGACTTCATGGGTTTGAAGGATTTTCTCAACGGCGGACGCATGGTCAAAGGCTCATCGTTCGACACAAAGCTCAAGCCACTTGGCAGCATGTCTGAAACGACTCAACGACGGCTTGGCTATGCTGACGCCAGCGGCAACTGGACAGACCGGGGCTACGACCGGGCGACGAGTAGGGACTACCAAGGGCTTGAAAAATCACGACATGCGATGCTTAAGGCTAAGAAGTGAGGGCGCGTTTTAAACGAAGGCCATTGATCTTGGTCGTAGTCGCCGTGGTCCTGCTAGGCATCCTCTTCTTTTGGGCCAAGTCTCGTTCGAACTCGACGGACTGGGTTGAAGTCGGAATCGGCGGCCCGAAAGAGACAGAATTTCCCTATCGGTACATGGGCAACAAGGAATTCCCTCCAACGCATCCTGATCTGGTCGGTCTAACTCTAGATCTTCAAGCGGGTAGAGCTCGTGGTGCTTGGGTCTATGCCCAGGCGTCGGGATGCTATGCACCAAAGCTACGTGATGGCATTCCGTCGATCGTTTGCGAATCAGTCAATCGAGAATCCATCATCGTTGGCGGCACCGACAATATTCGTGAATTCTTACTTTCACTTAATTCTGGTCAAGTCGGCGCAGTAAAGGGAAAAGCCATGGGTCTCTATGCAGATCATCCAGTAATTTGGGTCAATGACCCTGCGCTCAAGCGAAAAGTGGACTAGGAAACAGAACAGCACAACGGGCCTGCTGGGGCCACGTAACAAGCGGCGACGACGAAATTGAGAAGCTCACTTTTGGTGAGCTTTTTTTCATTGCTCGGCGTCTGTTTTCATCGCAGCAGAGAAAACGAACTAAAATAGTCTGACAGATAGATATCATGCATCTGTCAAAGGATTGACAGTTCACAGCACTGTCCAACAACAAAAATAACAAGGACACCCAATGTTTCAACTAGCAACAAATTACGTAAGGACCGCTGTCGATCGACTCGGCGGCCCCACTAGAGCAGCCACCGCAATGGCTGTGTCCGGGACGACTATCCATGAGTGGATTAAGCGAGCTCGTATCGGTAGCATCGACAAGGCGACACAAATGGCGAAGCTTTCTGGGCTCGAAGTTCAGCAGTTGAGGAGCACCCAATGACCCTGGACCAACTCAACAAAGAGACGGCAAGAAAAATCATCGCAGACGCCATGAAGATTTTGCGAGGGCCATCGTATGTCAAGGAGCCAAAGAAGGTCATCTCCTCGGGAAACTACGCCGACCTGTCCCGAGAGCAAATTGACCAGGGCGTCGTAGCACTGGTGGTCCACTGCAACCTATCTGGAGGGTCGATTCTTGACATGAACCTCTACAGGCTCATCAGAACTTATCTGTGGAGCCCGCAAGCTCGATCTGAAATCAACGCTGTAGTGGGGCGATATGGCCTTTGAAGTGGCCGTACTGGTGACCTGGTTACTGTTCTTGTTCGAGGAATGGCTGGACCAGAAGGGCGGTGGGAGACGTCCAGAGTGATGGCCTGCAACGCTGTCTTGCTGCGAAGCAGGCGATATCGCTGGTTGTATCTTCCTCTATCTATAAGAAAATTGAACCGGCCAAAGTTCAAGTAGATAGAGGCGAAGAAACGCAGGTGAAACCCACCAAATTTTCGTTTTCCGTGGGTCCCCTCCTGCTATTTCAATCCAATTTTTTTGCCAAGGCTTCCGCCTTTGGGTGGTAGTAACGCTTAAGCATCTGAATTGTCTGATGCCCGGTCACCGCTGCCAGTTCGATCACATTCGGTAGCTTCTCTGCCAGGCGACTTGTGGCCGTGTGGCGGAGGTCATGGAAGTGTAAGTTGACGATTTCAGCACGAGCGCATCCCTTACGGAACGCTGCCTCCATTCCCATGTCGGTAAGTTGAAAAACCCGGCCATCAACGCAACGAGGAAGATCCGCCAAGATCGCTACAGCTCTTTTCGACAGGGGAACTGTCCGCACAGTACCGTTTTTCGTCAACGGCAAGAAAGCGGTCTGCTTTTCCAAGTCGATGTGTTCCCACCTTAGGCCCAGCAGTTCGCCTCGACGCATTGCCGTTTCCAACGCCAACATCACTAACGGCACCATCCACGGGCTTCGCCGCCCCCGTGGTTTAAGCTCGTCAAGCAATTTTACCTCTTCGTCGACGCTCAGCAGGCGACTTCGTCCTAGCGGTGTTGCTGGCTTACGAACCAGCTCACAGGGATTGCTGATAGGAAGACTCCACTCTCTTCTGGCATGGCTTATCACGCTTGACAGGATGCACAGCTCACGAATTATTGTGCCAGCCCCTACAGTCTTTAAGCGGTGATCACGGTAAGTCGCAACGACAGCGGGGCTCAACTTTGCCATGCTGTACGAGGCCACCTTGTTCCGCTGCATGAATGCTATGCCTTCGGCTTCCCGCTTGGCCCCTCTTTTGGTTGGCGTTACTTCCTCCATATACCGCTGTAACACTTCACGAAGCAAGATTTCAGCCCCTTTGCTGCTGTGCTGGTGCCCTCCGTTGTCCATAGAGGACTCAATCTCTCTTGCCCATCTTTGTGCAGCAGCTTTTGAATCGAATGATTTTGTTTCTACGGGAAAACCTTTTACTCGAACACGGGCTTGCCATGTTCCTGATCGTTGCCTGAACGTTGCCATATGCCTTCCAGTGGGACAGGCGTGGGACAGGACAAGAATTTAACTATGATTTTTTGCGACCTCGACGAGCTAGCACAAGATCGAACAAGGGTATCCGGTTCAAGTGCTGGACATGCAAATCTTTTAAAAAACAGAGACTTATACGTCGGCATGCCAGCTGCCCGACTTGCCGCCCTGTTTTTCCAGCACGCGCACGTTGGTCATGACCATGCCGCGGTCGACCGCCTTGCACATGTCGTAGATCGTCAGCAGGCCGACCTGGACCGCAGTGAGCGCTTCCATCTCGACTCCGGTCTTGCCGACTGTCTCGACCTGGGCGCGGCAGTGCACGCTGTTGGCCGCCTGGTCGACCTCGAAGTCGACAGCCACGCGCGTGATCGCCAGTGGATGGCACAGCGGCACCAGCTCGCTGGTTTTCTTGGCGCCCATGATGGCGGCAATGCGCGCAATGCCGAGCACGTCGCCTTTTTTGGCGCTGCCGGACAGCACCAGCGCCATCGTTTCCGGCTGCATGCGGATGGTGCCGGCGGCCACCGCGATGCGGTGCGTGTCGCTTTTGCCGGCAACGTCGACCATGTGGGCCTGGCCGGTGGCGTCGAAGTGGGTAAGCTGGTCGTTTTGGGAGGTTGTCATCGGATCGAAGGGAGGTAGGAGCTAATCAGGTTATCGGTGGCGCTTGCGGCGCCGCTGCAAGGGCGGCGCACTTGCGGTTATCATAGCACCGTGAAATCGAAAACCGCCCCCGCCGACCTGCGCCCGCCGCGCCGCCCCTATGCGCGCGCGCTGCTGTCGGTCGCCCTGGCGACGGCGCTGGGCGCGCTTGCGCCAGTGGCGCCGGCCCAGAACAATCTGAACGCCACCAGCCTGCCGACCCTGGGCGACACCGCGCGCGAAGATCTCTCTCCGGTGCTCGAACGCCGCCTTGGCGAAGAAATCATGCGCGATATTAAACGCGACCACGATTTCCTCGACGACGATCCGATTCTCGAATACCTCAACGAATTCGGCAGCGGCCTGGTCGCCTCCTACCCGGGCGCGCGCGGCGAGACCAACGCCGATTATTACTTCTTCGCCGTGCGCGATCCGATGCTCAACGCTTTCGCGCTGCCGGGTGGCTTCATCGCCGTGCACTCGGCGCTGCTGCTGGCGGCCCAGAGCGAATCCGAACTGGCGTCGGTCATGTCGCACGAAATCGGCCACGTGGCGCAGCGTCACATCGCGCGCATGCTGGGCCAGCAAAAGCAGGATGCGCTGATTCCCCTGGCGGCCATGATCCTGGCCGCGCTCGCTTCCAAGGGGGGCTCGGACGCCGCCATTGGCGTCTTCATGGGCGGGCAGGGCTTGCAGATCCAGCGCCAGCTCAATTTCAGCCGCGACGCCGAGCGCGAGGCCGACCGCATCGGCTTCCAGATCATGGGCGCCGGCGGCTACGACACTTCCGGCATGGTGGCCTTTTTCGGGCGCATGCAGGCGGCCAGCCGTGTCTACAGCGACCTGATGCCGGCCTATCTGCGCAGCCACCCGCTGACCTCGGAGCGCATTTCCGACATCCAGGCGCGCATCCGCGAAATTCCCTATCGCCAGCGCGTCGACAGCCTGGAGTTTCATCTGGTGCGCGCGCGCGCCCGCGTGCTGCAGGACGAAAGCACGCAGGGAAGGGTGGAGGCGGCCGCGTTTTTCGACGCGCAGCTGACCCAGCAAAGCCGCCAGCAGCAGGCCGGCGCCCAATACGGGCTGGCTTACCTGGCACTGAAAAAAGGCGACCTGGCCAAGGCCCAGGGCTGGCTCGAGAAGGCGCGCGGCACCATGCGTCCGGCCGAGGGCGCGGTGTTTTCGACCGGGCAAGCCAGTTCCGACGGCGCCGCCATGTTTGCCAGCATGGCGCTGGAAATCAAGCTGGCGGCCGGCCAGCCGGCGTCGGTCAAGCAGCTGGCGCTCAAGGAGGCCGAGCAGGCGCATCTGCGCTATCCGCTCTCGCGCGGCATTGCGCGCCAGTACGCCGACGCGATGATTGTCAACGGCAAGCTCGACGATGCAGCGCGCTTCCTGCGCGACCAGGCGCAGCTGTACCGCGAAGAGCCGAAGTTGCACGAATTGCTGGCCAAGACCTACGCCGCGCAGGGCAAGATCGCCTTGCAGCATCTGGCGCTGGCAGAATCGTACGCGCTCAGCGGCGGCATGCTGGCCGCGCTCGACCAGCTGACCATTGCACGCAAGGCCAGCGATGCCTCGTTCTACGACATGGCCGTGATCGACGCGCGCGAACGCGAATTGCAGGCACGCCGGCGCGAAGAAATGAAAGAAGCGAAGAAGTAACGGCGCGACGCGGTCGAAACCATTTTGTGGCGCTGCGGTACGAGCCGCCGCAGCCGCACATGGCACTCTGCGCAGCCGTCATCGCTGCCTTTGCGCAGCGGCGATGTCAGCCGGACGTGCCTTCGACGGTCCCGCCATCTACGTCAAATACCGCGGACAGGCTCGGCGCAGCAAGGCTGCGCTCGAACCACTGTTCAAGCTGCGCCTGCGAAGCCTGGCCGATACGCTCCGCCACCGGCTCCGGCAGCTTGCCGAAGCGCCCGTGCAACACACTGCCCAACGCCCTGCGTAGCGCGATTGCCTGCCCCTCCTCGATGCCTTCGGCCTTGCCTTCTGCGCAGCCCTTTTGAAAGCCGAGGTGCTGCATCTGCTCGGCCCAGGTTAACGCTGACAGGTCCATGTCCATGTCCATGTCACTCTCCTCTACACTATCCAGGTTAAACAATTGCGTATCGGCCGCTTTACGCGCCAGCAGCGATTTCCACCACGCCCAGACCGAGGTCCGCAGGCTGGTCAGGGGCGTTGTCCTGAACCAGGTTTTCAGCGCCGGCACATGTGTCGTTAAGACATCGAGGAACTGCGAAAGTTCAATCCGGAACAGCAGCGCCAGCAAATCGTCATTCGCGTCCAGTTCCGCCCGGTCCAGGCGCCGCTGGTCGATCAGCGCGTAGCGTTGCGATGGCTGCAAGGCCGCCAGCTCGGCGGGGCACTCCATCAGCAACTCGGTCAGATCCTTGGGGGCGTTCCAGGGCGTGGTGCCGTTGTAGAACACCAGCGGCAGCACTGGCGGCAACAGTAATCCTGGTGGCAACTGATGGCGCTTGACCAGGTCCTGGCACAGCAAGCCGACGTAGGTCTGCATGCGCAGCGCCATGCAGCGGTCCACGCCCGACTGGAATTCGAGCAGGATGACCACGTCGAGGACGTGATCGCCGAGCCGGACGCGCCAGACCACATCACCCTGGCGTGCCGACGGCCGCTCGCTCACGTAGTCCGCATTGACCCGTTCGAAGGCCGACAGGGCAACCCCGTCAAGCAGCTTGAAGGGAGTAAAGCCGGTGATCAGTTCGCGCACCATTTCCGGGTGGGCAAACAGCGCGCGGTATCCAAGGTCGTGTTGTTGGGCAGGCATGGGGCATTGTAGCGAGCGAGCCTGCCCAGGCTTTGCGCTGCATCAGTCGTGCGCAGGGCGTGCCGTCAAGCCGCCGCTGCGCGATCTGTGCCAGTGCTAAACGCCTGCTGGCGCCGGCATCCGGACAAACTGCAAGCGCGTCGCCACCTCGTCGCGCCCGATGCGCTCGACCGGCGCGGCCTGGTCCCTGTAACGCAAGGTCAGCCGGCCGGGGCCGCCATCGAGCCAGCCCATCAGCGCTTCGTCGGACGCGCTGTTGCCGTCGATTTCGAGCGTCGCCATCAGTTGCGCCACGTCGCGGTCGTCGACCTGCGCGATCTTGCCCGCACTCTCGACGATCAGCTCGCCGTTTTCGGTCATCCATGCGCGCGCGATCGACGCCACCGGCTCGCCCGTGTGCAGCACCAGCCCCTGGGCTGGATCGGTGCGCGCGATGTACGGCGTCGCTTCCAGGTTGACGAACACGCGCTGTGGTCCGTTCTGGAAAAACCAGCAGCCGCGCTCATCAGACAGGTAATTGCGGTTGATAAAACCCAGCAGCGCCACCTGCACCACCTTGTCGCCCGGCAGGTTCAGATGCTGCGCGCGCTCGTCGCGCATGCGCCAGTTGCCGCGCGCGTCGAGCGCCAGCCAGCCGTAGCAATGCGGCACGTCCGGCCATTTGGCCATCGCTTTTTTTACAATATCATCCATGGGCGGCAGCTTCGCATAGTTCGTCCGCGTCTGGCGCGCGCGTCGCATCGCGCGTCGACGTTGCCGCATCAAAAAATCCCAGGATGCGGCGCGGCAGCCAGTCCAGCCGTCCCGGCGGATTGCCCACCGCAAAGCCGACATGCCCGCCATGCTCCGGATACTCCAGGGTCACCGCGTGCGAAGCGCTGGCCGGCAGATACCTGCTCGGCAAAAACGGATCGTTGCGCGCATTGAGCACCAGGGTCGGCACGGTGATATCGCCCAGCACATGTTTGGCGCTGGCGCGGTTCCAATAATCGTCGGTATCGCGGTAGCCGTGCAGCGGCGCGGTGACCACGTTATCAAAAGCGTACAGGTCGCGCGCGTTCATCAGCGCGTCGCGCTTGAACAGGCCCGGAAACTGCTCCAGCTTGGCCAGGCACTTGGGCTTGAGCGTCTTGAGAAACATGCGCGTGTAGACCATGTTCACGCCCGAGGAGAGCGCCTCGCCGCCGCGCGCCAGGTCGAGCGGGGCCGATACCGCCACCGCCGCATCGACAATCCCGGCCCGGGATTGCGATTCGCCCAGCCAGCGCAGCAGCGCGTTGCCGCCGAGCGAGACGCCAGCCGCGTACAGCCTGCCTTGCGCGCGCGCGCGCAAACGCCGCACGATCCAGTCGACCTCGTTCGCGTCGCCCGAGTGATAAAAGCGCGGCGCCCGGTTCGGCTCGCCCGAGCAGCCGCGGAAATGCGGCACCGCGCCCGACCAGCCGCGCGCGCTTACGGCCGCCATCAGGGCGCGCGCGTAGTGGCTGGCGGACGAGCCTTCCAGCCCATGGAACAGGACCACCAGCGGTTGGCCCGGCTCCCCATCGACAAAATCGACATCGACGAAGTCGCCGTCCGGCGCTTCCCAGCGTTCGCGCCGGAATGCCACCGCCGGCCTGGCGATGGCCACGGCCGGATACATGGTTTGCAGGTGCCCGCCGGGCAGCCACAGCGGTGCTGTATACAGTGTCGGCAAAATGGAATCAGTGCAGGCTGGAACTCGGATGCTCGTGCGCCGGCACCGCGCCGGGCGCGACCGACACATGGTGCAGCACGATGCGCCAGCCCTGCGGCGTCTTGATATACACGTTGGTGGCGATCAGGTGCGCCGGCTCGCCGCCGCTCGAGCTCACGCCTTCGATGACGGTATGCACCGAACTCATCAAATTGTGGGTCTCGTGCAGCTGCGACGGCCGGATCTGCAAGCCGCCCCGTTCCAGGATCGCTTCCCACGAAGCCTGGATCGCCGCATGCCCGTGCAGGCGCGGCCCGCCCGGGTGGATGCAGACGATTTCCTCGTCGTCGGCCCACAGCAGCATCAGCGCGTCGATGTCCCCGCGGTTGAGCGCTTCATAGAACGCGGCTTCGACCTCGGCCGCGCTACCGTTGAGTTGTTTGACTCGTTTCATGCGCCCTCGGCAAAGTAGGGGAAGGGGATTGCTGGGAAGCGGACTGCTTAGTGATGCGCCATCACCGTACCCGGTTTCAGGCGGTACTCGGTGCCGCAGTACGGACACTTGGCCAGGCCGTCATGGCCGAAGTCGAGGAAGACGCGCGGATGGGACGACCACAGCGTCATCGCCGGGTTCGGGCAATGGGCCGGCAAGTCTTTGTCGCCGAGTTCAACCGCTGGCGTTTTCGTGGCGTTCATGGATTCTCCGTCAGGCATGCAAAACCTCGATTTTAGCGGATTCGGGCAATTAGCCGAAATGATCGGTAAAATAGTCTCACCCCATTACGGCCGCGTTCGCTTCTTTCCCTATGAAAACAGGCATGCCGGCGCTCACACTGATTGCGCTTCATGCCACACTGCATTGTTTCATTTGCACCACCCGCCCGGCCCTGTTGTGGCAAGAAAACCACATGAATGACGTGACTCCGCCCCCGGCCGCCTTGCGTCCTCCCGATGAAGACCAGGCCATCTGGCGCGAAGCCTTCAAGACCGGCCTGCCGACCCTGTTCGGCATCGGCGCCTGGGGCCTGGTGGTGGGCATCGCCATGGTCAAGAGTGGCCTGACCGTGCCGCAAGCGCTGGGCATGACCCTGATCGTCTTCGGCGGCTCGGCCCAGCTCGCCTCTCTCCCGCTGATCGTGGCCGACGCTCCCATCTGGGTGGTATTCGCCACCGCGCTGGTGGTCAATTTACGTTTTGTCATCTTTTCCGCTTTGCTGGCGCCGCACTTTGCCCATCTGCCGTGGCAAAAGCGCTTTTTGCTCGGCTATACGGCGGGCGACCTGACCGTGGCACTGTTCCTGCAACGTTTTCCAAGCGAAGAGCCGGCCCTGGGCAAGGTGTCGTATCTGAAGGGCTTGCTTTACCCTAATTGGGTATCCTGGCAAGTCGGTTCGATCGCCGGCGTGTTCCTCGGCAGCGCGGTGCCGACCGAATGGGGCCTGGGCTTTGCCGGCACCCTGGCGATCCTGTGCATCATGATTCCCCTGACGATTAACCGCGCCGCCCTGTGCGGCGTGCTGGTCGCCGGCGCCACCGCCGTGCTGGCCTACGAATTGCCGTACAAGCTGGGTTTACTCGCTGCGGTGCTGCTCGGCATGCTGACCGCCATGGCGGTCCAGGCGCTCAACGAAAAGCGCGAAAAGCGCCGCGCCGCCAAGGGAGAGCCACGTGTCTGACGTCGAAATCTGGATCACCATCATTGCCCTGGCCTTTGCCACCGCCGCCACGCGCAGCTCGTTCTGGCTGATCGGCCACCACATCACCATTCCCAAGAAAGTCCAGGAAATGCTGCGCTTCGCCCCGGCCTGCGCGCTGGCGGCCATCATCGCGCCTGACCTGGTGCTGGGCAATACCGGGCAACTGCAACTGGGCCTGGACAACTACAAATTCATCGCTGGTATTGCCGCGACGGGTTATTACCTGCTGAGAAGAAATATGCTTGAAACCATCATTTTCGGCATGCTGTTCTTTACGGTCCTGCGTATCTGGTTACAGTAGGGTTTTCGGGCTGGGCTTGCGGTAAAATAGCGTTCTTTCATCATTTGACTCGTGGATCGCCAATGCACGCTGTTCTGAACTTCACCCGTTTGCAAGACCTGATCGACCAGCACGCCCTGCAGGGCAAGCGCGTGTTCATCCGCGCCGACCTCAACGTGCCGCAGGACGACGCCGGCAACATTACCGAAGATACCCGCATCCGCGCCTCGGTGCCGGCGATCGCCGCCGCCATCAAGGCCGGCGCCGCCGTCATGGTCACCTCGCACCTGGGCCGTCCGACCGAAGGCGAATTCAAGCCCGAAGACAGCCTGGCGCCGGTCGCCGCGCGCCTGTCCGAACTGCTCGGCCAGCCGGTTGAACTCAAGCAGAACTGGGTCGATGGTGTCGACGTGGCTCCGGGCCAGGTCGTGCTGCTGGAAAACTGCCGCGTCAACAAGGGTGAAAAGAAGAATGCCGATGAACTGGCCCAGAAAATGGCCAAGCTGTGCGATATCTACGTGAATGATGCCTTCGGCACCGCCCACCGCGCCGAAGCGACCACCCACGGCATCGCCAAGTTCGCCCAAGTGGTGTGCGCCGGTCCGCTGCTGGCCGCCGAACTCGACGCACTGGGCAAGGCGCTGGGCGCACCCAACCGTCCGCTGCTGGCCATCGTGGCCGGTTCCAAGGTCTCGTCCAAGCTGTCGATTCTGAAAGCCCTGGCCGACAAGGTCGACAACCTGATCGTCGGCGGCGGCATCGCCAACACCTTCATGAAAGCCGTCGGCCTGAACATCGGCAAGTCGCTGGTCGAAGCCGACCTCGTCACCGAAGCGAAAGCCATCATCGACATGATGGCCGCGCGCGGCGCCCAGGTGCCGATTCCGGTCGACGTGGTGTGCGCCAAGGAATTCTCGCCAACGGCGCTTGCCACCGTCAAGGACGTGGCCGACGTGCAGGATGACGACATGATTTTGGATATCGGCCCGAAAACCGCCGCCACCCTGGCCGCGCAGATCGCCAAGGCCGGCACCATCGTCTGGAACGGCCCGGTCGGGGTGTTCGAATTCGACCAGTTCGGCGAAGGCACCAAAACGCTGGCGCTGGCGATTGCCGACTCCAACGCGTTTTCCATCGCCGGCGGCGGCGACACCCTGGCCGCGATTGCAAAATACGCGATCAGCGATAAAATTGGCTATATCTCCACGGGCGGTGGCGCCTTCCTCGAATTCCTCGAAGGAAAAACCCTGCCGGCAGTCGAAATCCTGTTACAACGCAGTTCCCAGTAAGCCCACAGCGCAGCCTTCCCGGCTGCGCTTTCACTTCAAGGACTCTCTATGTTTCGTGGTACCAAGATCGTCGCAACGATTGGCCCGGCTTCGACCGACTTCGATATTCTCGTCCGCATGATCGAGGCGGGTGTCGACGTGGTCAGGCTGAATTTTTCGCATGGCAAGGCGCAGGATCACATCGACCGCGCCAACCTGGTGCGGCGCGCTGCCGCCCAGTGCGGCCGCGAAGTGGCGATCATGGCGGACATGCAGGGTCCCAAGATTCGTGTAGGGAAATTTGAACAGGGCAAGATTAACCTGGAAACGGGCGACAAGTTCATCCTCGACGCCAAGTGGGGCGAGAACGGCGAACTGGGCAACCAGGAAAGAGTCGGCCTCGACTACAAAGCCTTGCCGCGCGATGTACGCACCGGCGACAAGCTCCTGCTCAACGACGGCCTGATCGTGCTGGTGGTTGAGCGCATCCTGGCGCACGAGATTTTCACCGTGGTCAAGGTCGGCGGCGAGCTGTCCAACAACAAGGGCATCAACCGCCAGGGCGGCGGCCTGACCGCGCCGGCCCTGACCGCCAAGGACATGGAAGACATCAAGACGGCCATGAGTTTCCAGGCCGACTATCTGGCCATTTCCTTCCCGAAAAGCGCAACCGACATGGAAATGGCGCGCCAGCTGGCCAATATCGCCGGCGAACCGTTCCACCACAAGCCGATGATGATCGCCAAGATCGAGCGCGCCGAAGCGATTCCTGTGCTGCAGGAAATCCTGGACGCCTCCGACGGCATCATGGTCGCGCGCGGCGACCTGGCCGTGGAAGTTGGCAACGCTGCCGTGCCGGCGCTGCAAAAACGCATGATCCGCATGGCGCGCGCCTCCAACAAGCTGGCCATTACCGCGACCCAGATGATGGAGTCGATGATCGTCAACGCCGTGCCGACCCGCGCCGAAGTGTCGGACGTCGCCAACGCCGTGCTGGACGGCACCGATGCGGTCATGACCTCGGCCGAAACCGCGTCTGGCCGCTACCCGATCGAAACGGTCGAAATGATGGCCGCGATCTGCCTGGAAGCCGAGCAGTCCGAGTACAACAAGCTCGACGCCGACTTCCTCAACGTGACGTTTACCCGCATCGACCAGTCGATCGCCTACGGCGCCCTGTTTACCGCGCACCACCTGCGCGTAAAAGCCATCGTGGCGCTGACCGAGTCCGGCTCGACCGCCTTGTGGATGAGCCGTCACAGCATCGACACCCCGATCTACGCGCTCACGCCGAGCACCACCACGCACCGCAAGGCTGCGCTGTACCGCAATGTGCGCGCCTACAACCTGATGCAGGAAGGCGACAGCACGGCGGTGCTCAAGCAGGCCGAGGATTTGATGGTCGCCAAGGGAATCGTCAAAAAAGGTGACATGATCGTCGTCACCTGGGGCGAGCCGATGGGGCAGGTCGGCGGCACCAATGCACTGAAGATCGTGCGCGTCGGCGAATTTAGTTAATGTAATCTGGCCGCGTCCCTCATGGGCGCGGCAAGCATCGAATTTGCGGCCGCGGCTGAATCACAGCCCCCGCCGCCGCCTGGAGGCGTTGCGCGCTACCCGCGCGGTCTGCGCTCCCCTGGCGGCACACAGCTTTCTATTGTTTGGAGTATTACCATGTCCCTCGTATCCATGCGTCAACTGCTGGACCATGCCGCCGAAAACGGTTATGGCCTGCCTGCGTTTAACGTCAACAACCTCGAACAGGTGCAGGCCATCATGGCTGCCGCCGACGCGGTCGGTTCCCCGGTCATCATGCAAGCGTCCGCGGGCGCGCGCAAGTATGCCGGCGAAGCCTTCCTGCGCCACCTGATCGACGCCGCCGTCGAAGCCTATCCGCACATTCCGGTCGTCATGCACCAGGATCACGGCCAGTCGCCAGCGGTCTGCATGACCGCGATCCGCTCCGGCTTCACCTCGGTGATGATGGACGGCTCGCTCGAAGCCGACGGCAAGAGCGTCGCTTCCTACGAGTACAACGTCGATGTCTCGCGTGAAGTGGTCAAGTTCGCGCACTCGATCGGCGTGACCGTCGAAGCCGAACTGGGCGTGCTCGGTTCGCTCGAGACCATGAAGGGCGACAAGGAAGACGGCCATGGCGCCGACGGCCTGATGACCCGCGAGCAGCTGCTCACCGACGTGGCCCAGGCCGCCGACTTCGTGCAGCGCACCCAGTGCGATGCGCTGGCGATCGCCATCGGCACCTCGCATGGCGCCTACAAGTTCACGCGCAAGCCGACCGGCGACATCCTCGCCATCGACCGCATCAAGGAAATCCATGCGCGCATCCCGAACACCCACCTGGTGATGCACGGTTCCTCGTCGGTGCCGCAGGAATTGCTGGCGATCATCCGCGAATTCGGCGGCGACATGAAAGAAACCTACGGCGTGCCGATTGAAGAAATCCAGGAAGGCATCCGTCACGGCGTTCGCAAGATCAACATCGACACCGATATCCGCCTGGCCATGACCGCCGCCGTGCGCAAGTACATGTTCGAGAACCCGTCCAAGTTCGACCCGCGCGACTTCCTCAAGCCGGCCCGCGAAGCGGCGACCGAGATTTGCAAGGCGCGCTTCCTGGCGTTCGGCTGCGAAGGCCAGGCCGCCAAGATCAAGGTCATGACCATGGACCAGATGGCCGAGCGTTACAAAAAAGGCGAGCTGGCACAGATCGTGAAGTAAACAAGTAAACTGTAGGCTGAACACACGTAGTACCCGCACGCGCCTTTTGGGCGCGTGTGTTTTTGTCCTGTCACAACTGCTGTTTTTTTGACCATCTTTCATCATGTACACAGGCAGCTGCCTCTGCGGCGCGGTCCGCTACGACATCCACGGCGACGTTGACTACGCCAGCATCTGCTGGTGCACCATGTGCCAGAAGCAGCATGGCGCCGCCAACGGCCCCTACGTCAACGTGGCGTCAAGCGACCTGCGCATCGTCGCCGGACTCGATGCGATCACGCGCTACGCGTCCTCGCCCGGTGTCGAGCGCGCGTTCTGCGGCGTGTGCGGATCGAACCTGACCTGGCAGATGATGGATCACAGCGACCGTATCGCCGTTACCCTCGGCACCTTCGACACGCCCTACGAAGGCCGGGTAACGCATGAATTGCACACCGAAAGCAAGCCGGGCTGGCTGCCCTAACCACCTCAAGGATTCACATGTCTGGCGTTCTCGAAACAAACCTGAAGTCCCTGCCGTTCCTGCACCGTGGGAAAGTACGCGACATTTACGCCGTCGGCGACGACAAACTGCTGGTCATCCAGACCGACCGCCTGTCCGCCTTCGACGTCATTTTGAATGAGCCGATCCCCGAAAAGGGCAAGATCCTGACGGCCATGTCCAATTTCTGGTTCGCCAAGTACAAGGACCTGATGCCCAACCACGATACCGGCATCGACCCGGTCTCGCTGGTCTCGCCTGAGGAACGCGCGCAGGTCGAAGGGCGCGCCATCGTGGTCAAGAAAATGACCCCGCTGGGCATCGAAGCGATCGTGCGCGGCTATCTGATCGGTTCCGGCTGGAAAGATTACCAGAAGACCGGCAAGGTCTGCGGCATCGACCTGCCGGCTGGCCTGCAGGAAGCGCAAAAATTGCCGAGTGTGCTGTTTACGCCATCGACCAAGGCCCCGGCCGGCGCGCATGATGAAAATATTTCGTTCGAAGAAGCGCAGAAGATCGTCGGCGCCGACATCGCCACCCAGGTGCGCGACTATGCGATCACGCTCTACACCGCCGCCGCCGAATACGCGGCCACGCGCGGCATCATCATCGCCGACACCAAGTTCGAATTCGGCCTGGACCAGCACGGCACCGTGCACCTGATCGATGAAATCCTCACGCCCGACTCCTCGCGCTTCTGGCCGATGTCGAGCTACCAGGTCGGCATGTCGCCGCCGTCGTACGACAAGCAGTTCGTGCGCGACTACCTGGAAACCCTGACCGACTGGAACAAGGCCGCGCCAGCCCCGAGCGTGCCCGATGAGGTCATCGCCAACACCCGCGCCAAATACGTCGAAGCGCTTGAGCGCCTCACCGGCGACACCTTGAAGGCTTGATGATGAGCGCTACTGAAAACAAACCCGTGGTCGGCATCGTCATGGGTTCCTCGTCGGACTGGGAAGTCATGCAGCACGCCGTCAACATGCTCAAGGACTTCGGCGTGCCGTTCGAAGCCCAGGTCGTTTCGGCCCACCGCATGCCCGATGAAATGTTCGCCTACGCCGAAAGCGCCCGCGCGCGCGGCTTGCGCGCCATCATCGCCGGCGCCGGCGGCGCCGCCCACTTGCCTGGCATGATCGCCGCCAAGACCATCGTGCCGGTGCTCGGCGTGCCGGTGCCGTCGCGCTATCTTTCGGGCAAGGATTCCTTGCTGTCCATCGTGCAGATGCCAAAGGGCATTCCGGTTGCCACCTTCGCCATCGGTGAAGCGGGCGCGGCCAACGCGGCGCTGGCCGCCGTTGCCATGCTGGCCTGCAGCGACGACGCCCTGGCCGCGCAGCTCGAACAATTCCGCGCGCGCCAGACAGCCGCCGCCAAGGCTTCGGTATTGCCGGTATGACGCAACAGCATTTTCCATTTTTGCCACCGGCCCGGCTCGGCGTCATGGGCGGCGGCCAGCTCGGCCGCATGTTCGTGCACGCCGCCCAGGCCATGGGCTTCAAGGTGGCCGTGCTGGAAGCGGCGCCCGACAGTCCCGCCGGGCATGCCGCCGACAGCCTGATCGCGGCCGATTACAGCGACCCGCAGGCGCTGGCCCAGCTCGGGCAGTCGTGCGTGGCCGTGACCACCGAATTCGAAAACGTGCCGGCCGACAGCCTGCGCCTGCTGGCCAGCCACGCCTTTGTCGCTCCCGGCGCCGACTGCGTGGCGGTCGCCCAGGACCGCATCGCCGAAAAGCGTTTCCTGGCCGGCTGCGCGGCGCATTCCGGGGTTCCTCCGGCGCCGCACAAGACCATCGCCACGCTGATGGATATCGACAGCATCGAGGATTTGCTGCTGCCGGGTATCCTGAAAACCGTGCGCATGGGCTACGACGGCAAGGGCCAGTCCGTGGTCCGCACTCGTGACGATGTACGCGCGGCATTCGATGCCATGGGCGGCGTCACTTGCCTGCTCGAAAAAATGCTGCCGCTGGCCTACGAAGTGTCGGTCCTGACCGCGCGCGGTGCCGATGGCGAGTCGGTGGTCTACCCGATCGCCGAAAACGTGCACCGCGACGGCATCCTGTTCACCACCACCGTTCCCGGCCCGAACGTGTCGTTTGATAGCGCCGCCAGGGCGCAGCAGGCCGCCAGGGTCATCGTCGACCAGCTTGCCTACGTCGGCGTGCTGTGCATCGAATTTTTCGTGCTCACCGACGGCTCGCTGGTGGTCAACGAAATGGCGCCGCGTCCGCACAACAGCGGCCACTACACGATGGACGCCTGCGTCACCAGCCAGTTCGCGCAACAGGTGCGCGCCATGGCGCGCCTGCCGCTGGGCGATGTACGCCAGCATTCGCCGGCCGTCATGCTCAACCTGCTGGGCGACATCTGGTTTGCCGACGGTTCGGACATCCCGGCCGAACCGGCCTGGGCCGAGCTGCTGGCGCTGCCCGGCGCCTGCCTGCACCTGTACGGCAAGGAAGATGCGCGGCGCGGCCGCAAGATGGGCCACGTGACCTTCATCGCCCCGACCCTGGCGCAAGCGCAAAGCCAACTGGCCGCCGCCTGCGCCATTCTCGGGATCGCGGCATGAGTGACGTAGCGCTCGACCTGGCCGCCATCGACGCCGCCGCCCGTCTGCTGGAACAGGGCCGCCTGGTGGCCCTGCCGACCGAGACCGTCTACGGCCTCGGCGCCGACGCCGAAAACCCGGACGCCGTGGCCCGCATCTACCAGGCCAAGGGCCGTCCGCAAGACCACCCGGTGATCGTGCATGTGGCGCCCGACGCCGACCTTGGCTATTGGGCGACCGACATTCCCGCCGAAGCCGGACAACTGGCGGCCGCCTTCTGGCCCGGCCCGCTGACCATGATCCTCAAGCGCGCCGCCAACATTCCGGACGCCGTCTCCGGCGGCCAGGATACGGTCGGCCTGCGCTGCCCCTCGCACCCGGTCGCCATTGCGCTCTTGCGATCGTTCAAGGGCGGCAGGGGAGGGGTGGCGGCGCCGTCGGCCAACAAGTTCGGCCATGTCAGCCCGACCACGGCCCGCCACGTCATCGACGAGTTCGGCGCCGACGGCACGGTGGACGCCGTGCTCGACGGGGGCCAGAGCGCGGTCGGGATCGAATCGACCATTGTCGACCTGTCGCGCCTGGCAACCCACGGCCCGGTGCTGCTGCGCCCCGGCCACATCAGCGCCGAAGCGATCGCGGCCGTCATCGACGCCATGCCGGCCGCGCCCGACGCCGCCGCGCCGCGCGCGTCCGGCACCCTGGAATCGCACTACGCGCCCCATACGCCGGTGGCGATGCAGGCCAGCGCCGGGATTGGCGACACCCTCGCACGATTGAAGAATGCGGGAAAGAAAGTAGCTTTGATACACTACTCGCACTTCCCGGATGTGTTCGCTGAAAACCAGCTTCCCACAAGCCCGGAAGGTTTCGCACACGCACTGTATGCGGCGTTGCGCGCGATGGATGCGGCTGGGGCCGACCTGATTCTGGTCGAGGCGCCGCCGCAGGACGACGCCTGGCTGGGTGTAAACGACCGTTTGCGCCGCGCAGCGCATGGATCGACCGGCATCGTGCACGGCCTGCTCAACCACGAACCCTTTTCCTGACGGACTCCACCATGCGCCTCGCTTTCGCTGCACTCCTCACCCTATCATTAACGGCTTGTGGAGGCAGCGACGACGCGCCTGCACCGACGCCAACCCCGACCCCGACCCCGACGCCCACCCCGACCCCGACGCCAGTCCCCACGCCGACCCCGGCGGCGCGCGGCAGCGTCATCGGCGGCGGCGCGGCCGTCATGCCGGTCAGCGCCAACGGCGCCAACGTCACCACCCTCGACCCGGCCGTGTTCGGCAAGCTGCTCGACTCGCTCCAGGCCGGCACCACCGCTGTCACTGGCGAGCTCAAGTGCTCGGTGACGACCTACAAGGTGCGCTACAACACCGTCGGCGGCGCCAATGAAGCGGCCGACGCCAGCGCCGCCATCATGGTGCCGTCCGGCAGCGCCCCGGAGTGCAGCGGACCGCGCCCGGTGGTGCTGTATGCGCACGGCACCTCGCCCGAACGCAACTACGACATGTCGACCCTGGCCAATACCGAATCGCGCCTGATCGCCGCCATGTTCGCCGCCCGCGGCTACATCGTGGTAGCCCCGAACTACGTCGGCTACGCCGATTCCGCGCTGGCCTACCATCCTTACCTTGACGCAGCCCAGCAATCGAACGACATGATCGACGGCCTGCGCGCCGCGCGCAGCGTGTTCGGCGCCATCAAGACCGCCGACTCCGGCAAGCTGTTCCTGACCGGCTACTCGCAGGGCGGCTACGTGGCGCTCGCCACCCAGCGCGCCATGCAGGGCCTGGCCGGCGAGTTCAAAGTGCGCGCCGTGGCCGGCATGTCAGGCCCGTACGCCCTGGCCCAGTTCGGTGACGACATGTTCAACGGCAAGCCAGGGCAGGGCGCCACCGGCTTCCTGCCGGCCCTGGTCAACGCCGGCCAGCGCGCCGGCGCCGGCGTGTATGCCGCATCAAGCGACCTGTACGAAGCCCCGTTCGCCGCCGCCGTCGACAAATTCGCCAGCGGCGCCATCACCGTGGAAGCATTGCTGAAAACCCCGGGCTGGCCCGACAATGCCCTGTTCGCCAAGGAGTCGCAACCGCAGGCGGACGGCTACGGCGATTATTTCGGCGCCGGCAACCTGTTCAAGACCAGCTACCGCAACGATTACCTGGCCGACCTCAAGGCCCATCCGTGCAACGTGACGGCCGGCGCGCCGCTGGCCTGCGCACCCGGGCATCCGTTGCGCAAACTGTTCGTCAAGAACGACCTGCGCACCTTCGTACCGAGCGCGCCGCTGCTGCTGTGCGGCGGCCATGAAGACCGCACCGTGGCGTATAGCAACACGCGCGCCGCCGTCGATTATTTCCGCGCCGGCGCAGGCAGCGCGCTGGTAACCGAAGTCGACGTCGACGATACCCCGGGCAGCACCGATCCCTACCGCTCGGTCAAGACCAACTTCGCCGCCGCCAAGCTGGCCGTCAAGCTCAACGCCATCAAAAGCGGCGAGTCGGGCGACCGCGCCGTGGCCGGCAACTACCACGCCGGCCTGGTGCCGCCGTTTTGCCTGAGCGCCGCGCGCGGTTTCTTCAACGCTGCCCTCGCGCCTTGATCCCAAGGTAAGCCCGCCTTACAATGCCGCACGCTTGCCGGATACGATTGATATAATCCGGCAACTTTTTTTATGGCGCGATCTGTTGCATTCAACTGACATTTTGCTAAGGTGTTTTCCTATACAAGTAGGTGGAAGACTGGCATATTAGTTGGGTAGGGAATAGCACGGCCGTTCGTTTATAAAAACTATATATTTCACCAGGAGACACAATGCGTCACATCAATTTTGCGCTGACTTTGCTCACCGCAGCCGTCCTGACTGCCTGCGGCGGCAGCGAGACCGGTAATCAGGAACTGAAAACCACATTCTCGTCCCAGGTCTCGTTCGGCGACAGCCTGGCCGACCTCGGCACCTACAACGTCGGCACCGTCAAACTGCTCGGCGGCGGCAAGTACACCATCAACGGCAACGGCAGCGCGACCAATCCTGCCCTGACCGGCAAGAACTTCACCGAATACCTGGCCGCCCAGTTCGGCCTGCCGGCGCCATGCCCGGCCCAGAGCGGCCTCGACGGCGACGCCAGCCTCGGCTTCTCGGTTGCCGTGGTCAACAACAATTCCTGCCTGAGCTATGCCCAGGGCGGCGCGCGCGTGACCAACCCTGTCGGTCCTGGCAACAAGGCCACCGGTGCCTCGATCGGCCAGCTGACCGTGCCGGTCGTCACCCAGGTCGCCAATCACCTGTCGCGCAATGGCGGCAAGTTCAAGGGCGATGAAGTGGTGATCGTCATCGCCGGCGGCAACGACGCCCTCGAATTGCTGGCCGAACTGTCGGTGCACGCCAAGCAAGCCGGCGCAGCCGAAGGCGCCAAGGTGGGCGCCCAGAGTTTCGCCACCAACTTCGCCGCCCAGCTCGCCGCTGGCGCGACCAACCCTGCCGCGGCGGGACCCGCCATCGGCGGCGCCATCCTGGCCGCATCGCAGCGTCCGGGCGCCAACGACCAGACCATCATCGGCGCGGCCGTGCAGGCAGCGGTTGCCCAGGGTAACGTCGCAGCCGCGTCGGAAAGCGTGTACCTGCCGATGGCCGCCAAGGCCAAGGCCACCGCCACCGCCGACGGCGAAGCCGCCGGCGCCAAGGCCGGTGCCGCCTTCGCTGCCGCCGAAGGCCCGAAAATGATCGCTGCCATGGGTGTGGCGGGCGACGAGCTGGCCGCACTGGTCAAGACCCAGATGGTCGGCAAGGGCGCCAACTACGTGGTCCTGAACAACCTGCCTGACCTGGGCCACGCTCCGGCCTCGACCAAGCCGACCTCGCCGCAGGCGCTGATCATCGCCATGGTCGACAACTTCAATGCCCACCTCAAGGCCGGCGTTGCAGGCGAGTCGAAAGTGCTGTACGTCGATCTGTACGCGATCAGCCACGACCAGATCAAGAATCCGGCGCCTTACGGCTTGAGCAACACCACCCAGGCCGCGTGCGCTGCCAACAAGCTGGGCACCACCTCGCTCGCTTGCACCACCGCGAACACGATCGCTGGCGACGTCAGCCGCTATATGTTCGCCGACGACGTCCATCCGACCCCGTTCGAAAATTCGCTGATCGCGAAATACGTGGCCGAGCAGATGATCGTCAAAGGCTGGCTGTAAGCCGGACGCACCCATAATAAGAATCTGGAGAAAAAATGAAATTACGTATGAGTAGTGTCGGCAAGGCAGTTGCCACGGCAGCCGTGATGGCGCTCGCGTCGGGCGCATCGGCGCAATCGGCCGGCCAGTGGACGGCCAAGGTCGGCGTTGCCGAAATCACGCCGAAGGTCAAGAGCGGCGACGTCAGCGCTCCGGCGCTGCCGGGCACCAAGGCGGACATCGGTTCCGACACCAAGCCGGTCTTTTCGTTCTCGTACAGCCTGACCGACAACGTCTCGGCCGAGCTCGACCTGGGCATGCCGTTCAAGCACACCCTGTACGGCGACGGGGCCATCAAGGGCACGGGCAAGCTGGGCACGGTCAAGGCACTGCCGCCGACCTTCCTGGTGCAGTACCGCTTCTTCAAGCCGGAAGCGATGCTGCGTCCGTACGTGGGCGCGGGCGTGACCTATGCGTATTTCGCCAAGGAGACCGGATCGGGCCAACTGACCGCGATCAGCGACATCGGCGGTCCGGCCACCACCTTCAAGGTCAAGAACAAGCTGGCCACCAGCCTGCAGGCCGGCCTGGTGTACAACATCAACGACCGCTGGTTCGCGGACGTGGCGTACATCAAGAGCTTCCTGAAGACCAAGGTCGACTTCTCGTCCGGCCAGACGCAGGACATCACGCTCGATCCGCAGGTGATCAGTGTCGGGATTGGCTACAAGTTCTGATAATAAAAAACCCGCCTCGGCGGGTTTTTTTCTGGCCGGGCCGTTCTTACCGCAAGACGCCAAACGGGTTCGCCACCTTGACCGACGCATTCTTGAGCTGCGCCGGGTCAAGCCCAAGTTCCTCCCACGAAAAATTGAGTTCGACCACATGCGTGGTCGTCTTGCACAGGTCTGGCGTGATACGCAAGATTTCCATGCTGAAGCTGATTTTCCCCGTCGTGCCCTTGCCCACGCGTATCTCGAAGTCTTCCTTGCCGGTGCAACCGGTCGAGGTGACCCAGATGGCCAGGTATTTCTCGTCGAAGCGCACACCGTGCAAGCGTTCCAGGGCATCTTTTTTGGCAATGATTGTGTCCATGTCTTCTCCATTGAAATGTTCAGGCCGGTAGGACAGGCCGATAGCAAATCATAGAAAAGGACGACGTCCGGCGCTTAATCTGCGTCACGCTCCGTGCACGTGGACCGATGTGGCCGCAACGACGAACGGCAGGTGCGGCTGGAATGGTGCTCTGGTGTTGCTTGGGGGGCAGGTCTCCCGCCCCAGGGTGATGGCGCTGGCCGTTCCAGCAGGTGTCGACGCAATAGGACAGCCTGCGGAGCTGGCAGCGGGGAATTCTGGGAATCCTGATTGTGGTGGTGGCGGTCGTCGCCCTGATGGGGACGATGGTGATGTTCGCGTAGACGGGGACGTCACAGGCCGCAGGCGGCCCGTGGGCACGCCGACGCTGCCGGTGCGGCGCGTCGGCAATGCGATCGGGAAGTTACTGGAAAGCCTGGATGCCGGTCTGCGCGCGTCCCAGGATCAGCGCATGGATGTCATGCGTGCCTTCGTAGGTGTTGACCACTTCCAGGTTCACCATGTGACGGATCACGCCGAACTCGTCCGAAATACCGTTACCGCCCAGCATGTCGCGCGCCACGCGGGCGATGTCCAGCGACTTGCCGCAGGAATTGCGCTTCATCATCGAGGTGATTTCCACCGCCGCCGTGCCGGCGTCTTTCATGCGGCCCAGTTGCAGGCAGCCTTGCAGGCCGAGCGTGATTTCGGTCTGCATGTCGGCCAGTTTCTTTTGCACCAGCTGATTGGCGGCCAGCGGACGGCCGAACTGCACCCGGTCCATGGTGTACTGGCGCGCGGTGTGCCAGCAGGCTTCGGCCGCGCCCAGCGCGCCCCAGGCAATGCCGTAGCGGGCCGAGTTCAGGCAGGTGAACGGTCCCTTCAGGCCGCGCACGTCCGGGAAGGCGTTTTCTTCCGGGCAGAACACATTGTCCATGACGATTTCGCCGGTGACCGAGGCGCGCAGGCCGAACTTGCCGTGGATCGCAGGCGCGCTCAAACCGGCCATGCCTTTTTCCAGCACGAAGCCGCGGATCGCGCCTTCATCGTCCTTGGCCCAGACCACGAACACATCGGCCACCGGCGAATTGGTGATCCACATCTTGGAGCCGGTCAGGGCGTAGCCGCCGGCTACTTTCTTGGCGCGCGTGATCATCGAGCCCGGGTCCGAACCGTGGTTCGGCTCGGTCAGGCCGAAGCAGCCGATCCACTCGCCGGTAGCCAGCTTCGGCAGGTATTTCTGGCGCTGTTCTTCGGTGCCGAATTCATAGATCGGCACCATCACCAGCGACGACTGCACGCTCATCATCGAGCGGTAGCCCGAATCGATGCGCTCGACTTCGCGCGCGATCAGGCCGTAGGCGACATAGTTCAGGCCAGGGCCGCCGTACTGTTCCGGAATGGTCGGGCCCAAGAGGCCCAGCTCGCCCATTTCGCGGAAGATGCTCGTGTCCATGCGCTCGTGGCGGAAGGCCTCGAGGATGCGCGGCGCCAGCTTGTCCTGGCAGTACGCGGCGGCGGCGTCGCGCACCATGCGTTCATCGTCGCTCAGTTGAAGGTTGAGCAGCAGCGGGTCGTCCCAGTGAAATTTGGCTTTGCTCGGCGCATCGGATCGGGTCATGGCGGTTCCTGTCTCTGTTTTAGTATTGGAAATTGGAAAATGGTGCGAATGGCTGGATACACCAAACTTGTATAGACTGCTTTTTGGGTGGTCCGGATTTTACCGCGTTTGGGTGCTGCCGAATTGCCCGGCGTGAAAAATGAGCGAGGCTTGCGGATGCACCGCGCACTCTTCGACTTCGCCCACGAAAATGACGTGGTCGCCCTCGGGATAGCGGCTGCGGTTGTGGCACTCGAACCACGCCGAGACACCCTTCAAAATCGGCTGGCCGGTGCGCGAAAGCTCGTACTCGATGTCGCCGAACGGGTTTTCGCTGCGCTTGGCGAAGCGCTGCGCCAGGTGCGCCTGGTCGGCGCCGAGCACGTTGATGACGTAGTGCGAATTGCCGCTGAAGATAGGCAAGCTGTTGGCAACGTTGCCGAGGCTCCACAACACCAGCGGCGGGTCGAGCGAGACCGAGTTGAAGGAGCTGGCCGTCAGGCCACGGAAGGTGCCGTCGGCCAGGCGCGTCGTGATCACGGTCACGCCGGTGGCAAACTGCGACAGTGCCTGGCGAAACTGCGCCGTGTCGAATGCGCGCGTATCGGCGCGGGGGGAGCTAGTGTTCATTGTTGCCCTGTGGTTTATGACATTATGCCAAATTTTGGCGTCCTCCGGCTTTTCCCGCGCAGGCAGCCGCGTCGATTGCAGGTGCATGCGGGCACGCTTTGCGTTACAGTGATTCTTATATCTATCCGTAACCGGAGCGAGCAATGAAAAACCAATCAGCGACCCAGGTGGCCATCCTGGGCGGCGGCTGCTTCTGGTGCCTGGAAGCGGTCTTCCTGGAAGCGCGCGGCGTGCTGAAGGTCGAGTGCGGCTACATGGGCGGACCAGAGGAGAATCCGACCTACGAACAGGTCAGCACCGGCGCCACCGGCCACGCCGAAGTGGTGCGCATCGTGTTCGATCCGGGCGCCATCGAGTACCACGACCTGCTCGAAGTGTTCTTCACGATCCACGATCCGACCACCCTGAACCGCCAGGGCAACGATGCCGGCCCCCAGTACCGCTCGGTCATTTTCGTCGATTCGCCCGAGCAGGAAGCGAGCGCGCGCCAGGTGATCGCGCAGATGGCCTGCGTCTGGGACGCGCCCATCGTCACCGCCGTGCAGCCGGCGACAAGCTGGTATAAGGCCGAAGACGAACACCAGAATTACTTCAGCCGCCATCCGCTGCAAGGCTATTGCGCCCTGGTCGTGGCGCCCAAGGTCAGCAAGTTCCTGGCGACCTACGCCGGGCGCCTGGCCTGAGCCGCGCGGAGAGCCCATGAAGGTAGTCATCGTCGACGACACGCACATCAACCTGGTACTGATGTCGCGCCTGATGGACAAGCTCCCGGACGTCGAGACGGTGGCCTTCCAGTCGGCGCGCGAAGCGCTCGCGTGGTGCCGCGCCAACCCCTGCGACCTGCTGGTGCTCGACTACATGATGCCGGACCTGAACGGGCTCGATTTCATCGCCGCGCTCGGGGGCGAGGCGCGCGAGCGCCCGCCGGTGCTGATGGTCACGGCCAGCCAGGACGTCGAAGTGCGCCACCGCGCGCTGGAAAACGGCGCCAACGATTTTCTGATCAAGCCGATCGACAAGGTCGAATTTTTGGCGCGCACCCGCAACATGCTCGACCTGCGGCGCGCCACCCTGGCCCTGCAAAGCCGCGCCAGCTGGCTGGCCAGCGAAGTGGGCAAGGCCACCGCCGAACTGCGCGCGCGCGAGCAGGAAACCATCCTGCTGCTGTGCCGCGCCTCCGAATACCGCGACCCCGAAACCGGCGCCCACATCCAGCGCATGGCCCATTACTCCTGCCTGATCGCGGCCGAACTGGGGCTGTCGAACGAGGAGCAGGCCTGTATTCTCAACGCCGCGCCCATGCACGACATCGGCAAGGTCGGCACGCCCGACCACATTTTGCTTAAACCCGGCCGCCTCACGCCCGACGAGATGGACATCATGCGCCAGCACGCGGCGATCGGCTACAACATCCTCAAGGCCAGCGAAGCGGGCATGCTGCAACTGGCCGCCGTGATCGCCCACACCCACCACGAACGCTTCGACGGCCAGGGCTACCCCAACGGCTTGCAGGGCGAGGCCATTCCGCTGGTCGGGCGCATCGTCGCCGTGGCCGACGTGTTCGACGCCCTGACCAGCGTGCGCCCGTACAAGAACGCCTGGACGCTGGACGCGGCGCGCGCCTACCTGATGGATAACAGCGGCAGCCATTTCGACCCGCAGTGCGTGGACGCGCTGCTGCGGCGCTGGCCGGCGGTGCTCGAAATCCGCGAGCGCTTCCGCGATTGCGCCCGCCAGGACGCGGCGTAAGGCGCCATGCGGCACAAGCGACTGCTGCGCCAGCTGCGGCGCACGCTGGGCGTGAACAGCGAACGCGCCTTGCAGGAGCGCCTGGGCGGCTTGCGCGCGCTGGGCGACGCGGCCCTGGCCGAGGGCTTGTCCGCCTTGCTCGACGCCGTCTCGCGCAGTTACCAGGACGACGAGCGCGATCTGCAGGTGCGCACCCGCATGCTCGACATCAGTTCGGAAGAGCTGACCGGCGCCAACGACCAGCTGCGCGCGGAAGCGGCGCGCCAGGGCGAGGCGTTGCGCTCGCTGCAAGCGAGCCTGGACCGCCTGGCCATGCCGTCCGCCTTCGCCGCCTTCGCCGCCGGCGCTGACGTTACCGATGACCTGCTCGGCCTGACGCACGCGCTCGAACAGCTGGTGCAGCAGCGCGAAAGCGCGCGCGAGCTGACCGAGCAGATTCTCGACCAGCTGCCGATTCCCGTGTTCCTGAAAGACCGCGAGGGGCGGTTTGTGCGCTGCAACCGCCAGTTCGAGCAGTTCGCGCAGCGCCCGCGCGCGCAGATCGAGGGCTTCACCATCGACGACATCGTCCCGCGCACCTGGGCCGGCCTGACCCACGAGGAAGATGAACGCGCCTGGCGCAGCGGGCGCATGGTCACCAGCGAGCGCCGCCTGGCGCAGCGCGATCCGCCGATGGACGTGGTGGTCAACCGGGTCGTGATCCGCAGCGGCGGCGAGCCCTACCTGCTGGGTTTTTCGATCGATGTGAGCGAACAGCGCGCCGCGCGCGACGCCATGCAGCACGCGGTCGAATCGGCGCAGGCGGCCAGCCGCGCCAAGAGCGAGTTCCTGGCCAACATGAGCCACGAGATCCGCACGCCGATGAACGGTATCCTCGGCATGACCGAACTGGTGCTCGAATCGCAGCTCGATCCGCAGCAGCGCGACGACCTGGCGCTGGTCAAGGGCTCGGCCGACGCGCTCTTGACCATCATCGACGACATCCTCGATTTTTCCAAGATCGAAGCCGGCAAGCTCGAGATCGAAGACGTGCCTTTCGACTTGCGCGCGCTGGTGCAGGACACGGTCCGTTCCCTGTCGCTGCCGGCGCGCCGCAAGGGGCTGGCGCTGGAGTGCGAACTGCCGCCGCAGCTGCCGCCGATGCTGAAGGGCGACCCGGGGCGGCTGCGCCAGGTGCTGATCAACCTGCTCGGCAACGCCATCAAGTTCACCAGCGAGGGCGGGGTGACGCTCGGCGTGGCCATGCGGCCCACTGTGGCACAGCGCTGCGAGGTCGAATTTACGGTGCGCGACACCGGCATCGGCATCGCGCCCGACAAGCAGAAACTGATCTTCGACGCCTTTTCGCAAGTCGACGGCTCCACCACGCGCCAGTACGGCGGCACCGGCCTGGGACTGACCATCTGCCGCCGCCTGGTGATCCTGATGCAGGGCGATATCGCCGTCAGCAGCGAGCCTGGCAGCGGCAGCGTATTCCGCTTTAGCGTGCCGCTGGGGCGGGTGGCGGGCGCCGTGCCCGAGGCGCGCGGCGCGTTGCCAGCACCTGTCACCGACGCGGTGGCGAGCGCGCCGCCGGTGCCCGCGCCGCCGGCGCACAAGGCGGGCCGCCTGCACATCCTGCTGGCCGAGGACAACCCGGTCAACCAGCGCCTGGCGCTGCGCCTGCTGGAAAAAATGGGCCACCGGGTGACCCTGGCCGACAACGGTGTCGACGCGCTCGAACACGCGCTGCACGGCGCCGTCGACCTGGTGCTGATGGATGTGCAGATGCCCGGCCTGGACGGCCTTGCGGCCACCCGCATCCTGCGCCAGTGGGAAGCGACAGCGGCCGCTGGCGGCCATGTGCCGGTGGTGGCGATGACGGCGCGCGCCATGCAGGGCGACCGCGAACGCTGCCTGGAGGCGGGCATGGACGATTACCTGTCCAAGCCGATCGACAGCGCGCGCCTGCGCGAGGTGGTGGCGCGCTTTCATGGCCGGGTCGCCGGCGCGGTACTGGACTGGCGCGGCGCCCTGCTGCGCCTCGACGGCGACCGCGAATTGCTGCTCGAACTGGCCGCGCTGTTCATCGGCGACGGTCCGCAACTGCTGGCCGCGCTCGACCAGGCGCTGGCCGCGGGCGAGCGCGAAGCATCGCAGCGCGCCGTGCACAGCCTGCAAGGTGTGCTGGTCAATTTTGGCGCACAGCGCGCCATCGCCTGCACCGAACGGCTGGCCGACAGCCTGCATGATGGCGCGCCAGGCGCGCTGGCGCCTGGATTGACGCATGCACTGGCGCATGAGCTGGCCGCCGAACTGCAAGACGTCATGGCCGCGCTGGGCGAACATCTGGGCGGCGCCTGACGCGCCGCCGGCGGTGTGTCCCCGTCAACGCCTGATTCCCCTTTCCATTCTTTTCCACGACCGCTGCGCGCGCGATGCCGCGCCTGCCCGTTTGTCGCCTGTTGTTTCGGATAGGGCGGACACTATTCGAATCGTCAGGTACTGCGGCAACGGCGCCAGCTTATTCTGGTTCACGCCTGCCGGTCGTCGCAAGCAATTTTTCTCAACGCGTCATTGTTGATTTTTTCAAATCCAGAGGAGTGCACGGACATGAATGAACAAGGCTTGGTATTAGCGCTGAACGAAGAACAGATTCGTCAAATTCACGCCCTGAGCGGACAACGGATGACGTCAATCCGCATCGTCCCCGACTTCCCTGGCGTGCAGGGTGGGCAGGGTGCGCAGTCGGTGCAGGGTTATCAGGGCGGGCAGGGATACCAGGGGCCGCAAGTGTCCGGTGGTTTCCAGGGGACGCAGGCTGTCGTTGGCCCGCTCGGCTTCCAGGGCTCGGTCGGGCCGATCGGCTTCCAGGGGCCGCAGGCAATGGTCGGCTTCCAGGGACCGCAAGGTTTCTTCGGACCGTTCGGCTTCCAGGGCGCGCAGGGGCAGGGGGGCTTTTTCAACCCGTTCGGGTTCCAGGGCGGCCAGGGACAGCAAGGTTACCAGGGGCCGCAAGCGGTGTTCGGCTTCCAGGGGCCGCAAGGCTTCATCGGGCCGCTTGGATTCCAGAGCTTCGTAGGACAGCAGGGCTACCAGGGACCTCAGGGCAACTTCGGCTATCAAGGTGGACAGGGCTTCCAGGGACCGTTCGGCTTCCAGGGCCAGGGCTTCCCCGGCCAGGGCTTCCAGGCGTTCCCCGGTTCGCAAGGGTATCAGCGTTATTGAGCTGACCGGCTAGCGGACGTGTCCGATGGCCTGGGGGATCCGGCATTGCCCAGGCCGTTTCTGCGGCGTCGCGCCGCGCGCGCCAGCAGCGTTCTACTTCAACCCCACAGAGTCAACAAGGGAGCATTATTGTGAATTCATCAGAGGTATTTTTTCCCGCCGGATGGCTGGCCCTGAGCAGCGAGCAGTCGGCGCAGATCAAGTCGGTGCTGGGCCAGGAGGTCAGCGCCGTACCAGTGTACAACGTCATCTCGCGTGGCGCGAACAACGGTTATCAGCCCTTGAACGTGGTGCCCGGACTGGCATGCCTGGTCGTGCATGAGGACAGCTACCGGCAGGTCGGGGCGCCCGGCCAACAGGCGCGTGCGCTGCAGGGCGACATGTCGCGTGATGCGCATGACGGCAATGCCGTGAATCCCGATGCCAGGTCGATGGCGCGCCAGGGCGACGACGACGCTGCCAGGAACGCGAAACTCAAACAAAAGTAATCAGACTGCGCCCGGTGGGAGTGGCACCATGCCGCTCCTGTCGGGCATCTGCGGGACAGGCTACAGGTAGCCGAACGCCTTCATGCGTGCGCATACATGTAGCGCCGCGACCACGGTAGCGCCGCCGGATCGCGCCCCGCCCTGCCGCATACGATCTGGTACAAACTGATCCAGTCATGCGTGAACGCATGCGTGCACCCGGCCAGGTACACCTGCCAGATGCGAAAGCGGCGCGCATCGGTCAAGCCCTTGATGCGCTCGCTGTTGGCCTCGAAATTGTCGGTCCACAGGGCGCAGGTGCGCGCGTAATGGCGCCGCAGGTTCTCCACATCGCGCACCTCCAGCCCGCCTTCCTGCATGGTCTTGATGACCGTGCCCAGGTGCGCCAGCTCGCCGTGCGGAAACACATACCGGCTGATGAAGTCGCCGCCTCCGTGCGGCACGCCATGGCTGTCTGGATCGGTGCTGGTCAGCCCGTGGTTCATCGCCACCCCGTCTGGCGTGAGCAGCGTTGCCATGCGCCGAAAGTACGCGGGCAGCTGGCGCACCCCCACATGCTCGAACATGCCCACGCTGGTGATGCGGTCGAACTGGCCGCCGACGTCGCGGTAGTCCTGCACGCGGATCTCGACCTGCCCTGCCAGGCCGGCCCGCTCGACCCGCTCGCGGGCCAGCCGGGCCTGGTTGTCGGAGAGGGTGATGCCGACGCAGCGCGCCCCGTGCCGCTGGGCCGCCCGGATCGCCAGCGCGCCCCAGCCGCAGCCGATGTCGAGCAGCCGATGCCCGGGCCGCACGCCGATCTTGTTGAGGATATGGTCGATTTTCTTGAGCTGCGCCTCGGCCAGCGTTTCGTTGCCGTTCTCGAAATAGGCGCACGAATACACCATGTTCGGATCGAGCCAGGCGCCGTAAAACTCGTTGGACACATCGTAGTGATAGCGCACCGCCTGCGCATCGCGCTGGCGCGTATGGCCGCCGCCGATGGCGTTGCCGAGCAGGCCGAGCATGCCGGACAGGCGCGCCAGCCCGAGTGCGGGCAGCACGCCGCGCATATTGCCGGCCAGTGAATTGGCGGCCAGCGCATTGACCACGGCAATCATGTCGTTGGCGCGCCCGCTGACCTCGATCGCGCCTTCCACGTAGGCGCGTCCGAGCTTGTACAGCGATGGCGACAGCAGGTAGCGCAGCGCACTGGCGCGCGGCACGCGCACGGTCACGCGCGGCGGATCGGGCGAAAAATCGAAGCGCTGCCCGTTCCACAGCTCCACCCGCAAAGGAAGCGAGGGCTGGCTGCGCAATCCTTCGCTCCAGGCCCTCAGTCTGATCTGGTTGAACACGCACACCTCCGGACGATGGTTGCCGGCCTGTGTGCGTGCACACTGGCCGGTTAAGGTTGCAACCGTTCGCGCGCCCAGCTGCCGTCGCTTTGCAGCGTGTACACGATGCGGTCGTGAAAGCGCGAGCGGCGTCCTTGCCAGAACTCGATGCGTTCGGGTACCAGACGGAAGCCGCCCCAGTTCTCGGGACGTGGCGGCTCCTCGCCGTATTGCTTGGCTACAGCGTCATAGTTCTGTTCCAGCGCATCCCGGTTGGCGATTGGCTCGCTTTGCGCGGACGCAATCGCGGCCAGCCGGCTTTTCAGCGGACGGCTGTGGAAATACTTGTCGCTTTCTTCCGCAGAAGTGCGCTCTACCCTTCCTTCGATCCGGATCTGGCGTTCGAGTTCCGTCCAAAAGAACAGTAATGCCGCATGCGGGTTGGCGGCCAGCTGGCGGCCCTTCTGGCTGTTGTAGTTGGTGTACCAGGTAAAGCCGCGCGGATCGAACTGCTTGATCAGCACGATGCGCGAGGTGGGCCGGCCCTGCTCGTCCACGGTCGCCACGCTCATCGCGTTCGGCTCGTTGACCTGGGCCTTGAGCGCTTCCTCGAACCAGGTCGTAAATTGCACGAAGGGATCGCCGGCCACGTCGTTCTCGCTCAGGCTGGCCTGGCCGTAATCCTTGCGCAGGCTGGCCACGGCGTCGCCGGTCGATGCCGCCGGCGCTGCCGGGGCGGCGCTGGGCGTGATGCCGCGCCGTTGCTGCATGGCCTGGCCCAGGGTTGCCATCTGATCGGCGCTGAACAGGCGCTTGGCCATCGGCGCGATGTGGCCTTCTTCGCGTTCCATGTGGGCGCGGTACATGGCGGCGAAGCGCTGCACGTCGTGCTCGCGCAGCACGGCGGCGCTGCCGTCGGCGATGGCGGCCAGTTGCTCGTGCAGGTCTTGCCACATGCCGTCCATCTGGCGGTGTTCGTCGAGGATGCCGGGCAAGAGTTCGGCCAGCAGGTCGGCGTCGGCGCCGCTGGCGCTGCTGCGCAGCATCGGCACCAGGTTCTGTTCTTCGTCTTCGTGATGAAGTGGTGCCGCCTGGTCGAAATATTTCATCACCGCGCGCGCGGCCTGGCGCGCTTCCTCGTCGGCGCCATGGCTGGCCAGGTGCGGCAGCAATTTTTCCAGGGTGGCCAGCTGTTTGCGGATGCGGTCGTGGCAGTGTTTCAGCACCGCGATCGGCTGGTCGAAACCGGGGGCGCTGTCGGGCAGGAGGTTGCTCATGGAGATTTCTCGCTTGTGGCTGATGGGAACATATCGCTCATTTTAGAGCAGTCTGTCCGGCCGCGTCCGTTAAAATGGCGGCATGAATACCATCACTACCTCCTCACTTCCCGTCGATACCAGCGAGGTCGACTTCGAGCGCCGCTTCGGCGGCATCGGCCGCCTGTACGGCGCCGCCGCGCTGGCGCGCTTCCGCTGCGCCCATGTGTGCGTGATCGGCGTCGGCGGCGTCGGCTCCTGGATCGTCGAGGCGCTGGCGCGTTCCGCCATCGGCCAGCTCACCCTGATCGACCTCGACAACGTGGCCGAATCGAACATCAACCGCCAGATCCAGGCCCTGTCGGACACTGTCGGCCAGGCCAAGATCGGCGCGCTGGCCGAGCGCATCGCCCAGATCAATCCCTTCTGCAAGGTCAACCTGATCGAAGAGTTCATCGATCCGGGCAACCTCGACCAGATGATCGGCGCCCACCAGTACGACTACGTGGTCGACGCCATCGACAACGTCAAGGCCAAGGCGGCGCTGATCGCGTACTGCCGCGACCACCAGTTGCCGATGGTGATCATCGGCAGCGCCGGCGGCAAGACCGACCCGGCCCGCATCGAACTGCGCGACCTGTCCAAAACCGAGCAGGAGCCGCTGCTGAAACTGGTGCGCAAGCGCTTGCGCAACGACTACGGCTTTCCGCGCAGCCTGAAAACCAAGTTCAATGTCGATGCCGTGTTCTCGATGGAACCGGTAAGCATGCCCGAGGGCGAGAGCTGCGGCGTAGATGGCGATGGCGACGGCATCACCGGCCTGAACTGCGCCGGTTTCGGCTCGAGCATGGTCGTCACCGCCACCTTCGGCATGCTGGCCGCCGGCCACCTGCTGCGCCGTCTTGCCGACGGTGCCATTGGCGTGCCTTCTGTGCAGGCGCCCGAGGCCTTGCTATCATAGCGTTGCAGAATTACCCAGTTTGACCGTTGTTCACTGAATCTTACTGAAAGAGATCACATCATGCGCCGTCCTATTTCCGTATTCCTGATGTGCGCCGCCGCGGCATCGATGGCCCAGGCCGCCGGCCAGACGCCGCCCGCTCCCGAGACGCCGCCGGCGGCGACCGTGCCGGCTACCCCAGCGGCGGCCGACGCGCCGGCAGTGCCTGCGACGCCGGCGGCCCAGCCGCCCGCGCAAGCCCAGCCTGCCACGCCGCCAGGCACCGTGCTGCTGGCCGAGCCGGTCCTCGATCCGCTGGTCGCCACCGACACCAAGGTCGGCACCGGTGCCGAAGCGACCGCCGGCAGCAAGGTCTTCGTGCACTACACCGGCTGGCTGTACAAGCCGATGGCGACGCGCCAGCGCGGGCGCCAGTTCGACTCCTCGCTCTCGCGCGGCGCGCCGCTCGAATTCGTGCTCGGCACCGGGCGCGTGATCAAGGGCTGGGACCAGGGCGTACTGGGCATGAAAGTGGGCGGCAAACGCACCCTGGTCATTCCGAGCTACCTGGCCTACGGCAAGCGCGGCGCGCCAGGCGGCGGCATTCCGCCGGACGCCGATTTGATCTTCGACGTGGAACTTGTCAACGTCAAGTAAATCCAACCATGACAGCGGGAGAGTAAGCATGAGAATCGCAAACGACGTCACTGAGTTAATCGGTAACACGCCGCTGGTCCGGATCCGCAAACTGGCGCACGGCGCCGGGGCCGACATCCTCGCCAAGCTGGAGTTCTACAATCCGGCCCACAGCGTCAAGGACCGGATCGGCCTGGCCATGGTTGAAGCGGCCGAGGCGGCCGGCAAGATTGGCCCGGACACCGTCATCGTCGAGCCGACCAGCGGCAACACCGGCATCGCGCTGGCCATGGTGTGCGCGGCGCGCGGTTACCGCTGCAAGCTGGTCATGCCCGAAACCATGAGCAGCGAGCGACGCATGCTGTTGCGTGCCTACGGCGCCGAGCTGGTGCTCACGCCGGGTCCTGAAGGCATGCTCGGCGCCATCAGGGTGGCCGAAGAACTGGTGGCGGCCAATCCCAACTACTTCATGCCGCAGCAATTCAACAATGCCGCCAATCCCGATGTGCACCGCCGCACCACGGCTGAAGAAATCTGGCGCGACACCGACGGCAAGGTCGATATTTTGGTGGCCGGGGTCGGCACCGGCGGCACCATTACCGGCGTGGGCGAAGTGCTCAAGGCGCGCAAAGCGGGCTTCCAGGCCATCGCGGTCGAGCCGGAAGCCTCGCCCATGCTGTCCAAGGGGACCAAGGGGCCGCATCCGATCCAGGGCATCGGCGCCGGTTTCGTGCCGCAGGTGCTCAACCGCGCCGCCTTCGACGAAGTCATTTGCGTGAGCAACGACAATGCCTTCGAGACCGCACGGGCAGCCGCGCGCGAAGAAGGGCTGCTGGTCGGCATTTCGTCGGGTGCGGCGCTGTGGGCCGCGATCCAGGTGGCGCGCCGTCCCGAAAATGCGGGCAAGGTGATCGTGACGATCATCCCGTCGTTCGGCGAACGTTATCTGTCCACGCCGCTGTTTGCCAATCTGGCGGGCTGAGGTGGCGAGCGGCGCCAGCGTTAGCTGATCCGGCGCGCGCTGCGTGTTCTGGCTGTTTTTCTGCGTCTTGCTCGCGACGCCGTTTGGCAGCGCGTTGGCGGCGTGGTGTGTGTCGCGGCAGGCGCCGCCGCTGCAGCGCCGCATGCTGGCGCTGCTCGCCGCCAGTGTCGTCGTGGTCGTGGGCGCGCTGGCGCTCAATCTGTCCACGGCGAGCGTCGCGCTCAACGCGGTCTTGTCAATGGTGGCCTGGCTGGCGTTCGCGGTACTCGGCATGTCGGCTTTCCGCCTGCGTCCCAGCTTGCTCGGCTACCTGCTTGGCTCGCTTGCCGCGATTCCCGCCATCGCCGGAGTGCTGTTCGCCACCGTTGGCGCGATGGGACTGATGGGCGCCGTTGCCGGCATCACCGCGCGGCATGCCGAACAGCTGGCGCCGCGCCTGCGCTGCTATGTCGATCTGGTCGACGACCGGGAAACCAGCCAGGAAGCCTACGAGGTCACGCTCAAGCGCCAGTCGCCCGTGCTGCCCTGGTTCGAATACAGCCCGCGCACGGTGCGCCTGGGCGATATCGATATGTCGCCGGCCGAAGCCTGCCGCCGCGTTGTTGCACCTGAGGCGGGCACGCCATCCACCATGTACCGGAGTGAAAAATCACCATGAACGACTTGCTGGAGCGGCTGCAAAGCTGCATCGAATCACGTTTCCCGGCCATGGCAGCGAACCTGAATCCGGGCGCCAGCGAGGCCGCCATCGATGCCTTCGAGCACGCCATCGGCCGGCCGCTGCCGGCATCCGTGCGCGCGCTGTATCGCTGGCATGACGGCAGCGCCGGCGCGGGCGGCCACTATGTCCTTGGTTTGTTCTTTGGCCTGCCCTTCCTGAGTCTGGACGACGCTTTGCGTCACTGGAAGAGAGACACCGATATACTCGATGAATGTACCGCCGAACAACTCACCGCTTACGCCGCCAACTACACTTGCCTGCCGTCCGGCACCATTCGCCAGTGCGCCGCCAGCAGGGACTGGATTCCGCTGGCGGACGATGGCGGCGGCGCCTATCTTGGCATCGATCTCGACCCGGACGCGGCGGGCAGCGTGGGCCAGGTGATCTCGTTCGGATGCCGCGAGTTCACGCGCGTGCAGGCCGGCGCGAGCCTGGAACCATTCCTGGAAAGCCTGCTCGGCTTGTACGAAAACGGCGAATACGAGATGGTCGATGAGTATGACGACGGGTTCAGCCTCGCGAATGTGGGCCCGTATGGCGCCACCCACTTCCTCGACTACCTGCGCCTGCAGGCCGAAGGCGCGCGATGATTGCCGTCCAGGTCATCGAGATCCGCTGGACCAAAGCCACCCGTGGCGCCCCGCGCGCCAACGAGCGGGCGGTGCTGCCACGCGCCTTTGCGCTGTTGCAGACCGGCGCGCAGTATGTCTACCAGAACTACCTGATGCATGAGCGCGACGGTTTTGCCGCTGTTCTAAAAAAGGAAAAACAGGTCGACCATGCCCCGCTCAAGGAGCGCAGCCTGGTGCTGCGCCCGCGCGACGATGGCGTGCTGGTGCTCGGCCTGAAATGGGACCCGTCCGAAGGCCAGCCGCGCCGTCCGGCGTCCGGCACGGCGCTCCGGCTTGCCCCCGGACAGACTGCGCGCCTGATCCTCAACGGCCGCCACGCGTCGTATATCGGCCAGGAATATTCCGAAGTGATCTACAACGTCGCCTATGGCGACACCATCGCACCCGACTGCTTTATCGCGCGCGCGCCCGACCAGCAGTTCAGCCTGGCCGCGCACCTGTTCTAAGCCTGTGCCTCCTGCGCATGCAGCGCGCAGCTGTGATCGCTCGTCCCCAGTTCCACCTGCAAGGTGCAGTGGGCGATCGCGTAATCGGCCTTGAGCGCCGCCACGATGGCGTCCAGCGCCGCGTCGCCCGGATAGCCGCCGGGCATGACCAGATGCGCGGTCAGCGCCGTCTCGGTCGTGCTCATGGCCCAGATATGCAGGTCGTGCATGCCGGCCACGCCCGGCCGCGCCAGCAGAAAATCGCCCACCGCGGCGGCATCGACATTGGCCGGCACCGCCGCCAGCACCAGGTCGAGCGACTCGCGCAGCAAGGCCCAGGTGGTGACCAGGATCAGCAGCACGATCACGATACTGACCGCCGGGTCGAGCCAGGTCCAGCCGGTGAAGATGATCGCCACGCCCGACACCACCACGCCCAGCGAAATGGCGGCGTCGGCCGCCATGTGCTGGTAGGCGCCGCGGATGTTCAGGTCGTCCTTGCTGCCGGCCATGAACAGCCAGGCCGAAAAACCGTTGACCAGCACGCCGATGCCGGCCACCACCGACATGGTCATGCCCTGCACCGGCGCCGGATTGGCGAAGCGGTGCAGCGCCTCCCAGCCGATCGCGCCGCAGGCGAGCATCAGCAGCAGGGCGTTGAGCAGCGCCGCCAGGATCGATGAACTGCGCAGGCCGTAGGTGTAGCGTCCGTCCGGCGCGCGCTTGGTGAGCATGGCCGCGCCCCAGGCCAGCATCAGGCCCAGCACATCGGACAGGTTATGGCCGGCGTCGGCCATCAGGGCGGTCGAGTTGGCCAGGAATCCATAAAAGAATTCGATGCCGACAAACACCGTGTTCAGGCCGATCGCCAGGGCGAAGGCGCGGCCGTTGCCGTTGGGATCGAGCTGGTGGTGATGGTGGCCGGGGCCATGGTCGTGCCCGTGGTCGTGCTTAGGTTCCGCCTTCGCCGCCTTGGCCGGCGGGTGTGGGTGGCCGTGGCCGGCGTGGTCATGGTCGTGATCGTGGTCGTGGGCGCTGGTCATGGGTCGATTCCATTGGTGGGTTCGGCGATATGTTCGAGCATGTCGGTCAGCACGCCGCTGATGTGGGCGTCCGCCGTCGAATAGAACACCTGCTTGCCCTGGCGCTCGGCCTTGACGATGCGCGCGGCACGCAGCAGGCGCAGGTGGTGGCTGACCAGCGAGCTGCTCAGTTGCAGGCCGGCGGCAATGTCGCCCACCGCAATTGGACCTGGCAGGCAGGACAATACAATGCGCAGCCGGGTCGGGTCGCCCAGCAGATGGAACAGGTCGGCCAGTTGGGCGATCGAGGCGTCGTTATCGGGAGAAGGTTTCATAGTCAACATGTGAAGATATGTAGATATGATAGCGCATATTTGGCGCACACGGCTGCGCTCGCCGGAATTTAGGGTTTTTGCATCTCGGCGGCAATCGCCGCGCGGGTTTTGGAATCGAGTTTGGCCACGGCGCGGGCCAGCTTGTCGCCATCACGCAGGGCGCTGCTTTGCTCCGGCGTAAGTTCCCTGGCGACGCTCACCGGTGCCGGGGCGGGCAGCGGGCGCAGCAGCAGCGCCTGGCCGGCCAGCACGATGAACGCGCACAGCAGCGCGGCGCCGCCGGCGATGGCGATGATGCGTTTTTCCTGCAATGGCACGCCGTGCGCAACGGGTAACGGTGTCGAGACCAGCGCCGCCGGACGCGCGGCGGGCGTGGCGCCGTTGCCCAGGTAGCCGCTTTCCTGCAGCGCCTGGACCTGGTCGGCCAGGTCGGCGGTCGCGTCGTCTAACAATGCCACGTGGCGCTCGACCGCTTCGGCCAGCACCGCGTCGTTCAATGCCACCAGCGCGAAAATCGGATCGTCGATATCGATCCGCACGCCGGTTTTTTCAAAGACGAGGGTGCGCAGTTTTTGCTGGTCCATGCCGGCCTACCACTGCACTTTGTCGAGCTGCTCGAACAGGTCGCGGAACACGACTTTGATGCGCTGCTTTTCCATGACGTTGAATTTGTCGCTTTCGCGCACTTCATTGGCGGTCAGGCGCGCGATATTCATTTTTTTGATATCCGCGCCGAAGGTATCGGCATTGCGTTGCGACAGCACCACCCTCCCGCACACGCGCGCGGAATGATCGGCATAGGTCTGCGACTCGGTGAAGATCTTGCCGGTGGCCGATTGCAGCGGGCCAAAGTGCTCGTTTTCCCACAGCACCAGCGGCACACTGGTCGACTTGGCGGTCGAGACAAAGCCCATGGCCGTATCGTGCAGGGTGTCGCCGCCGCCGACAATGGTGTGGATATACACCTTGCGCCCCGATTCCTTGAGCAAATCGAAACAATCGTTTTCCAGCAGGTAACCCATCAGCGGCGAAAAGGTGTTGGCGCCGTTGTCGATGACGCAGTTGCCTTCTTCTTCCAGCAGGTCGATCATCAGCGCGTCGAAGCGCTTGGGGTCGATGTTGCGTGAGTCGGTCATCACCGGCACGTGTTTCACGTCCATCGCCTTGTAGCGCGAAAAGGTGGCGTTTTCCTGGTCGGTGTCGTAGCAGCGCAGGGGGCGCTCCTCGTCCTTGCCCGCCAGCCATTGCGCGAGGATGGTCGAGACCAGGGTCTTGCCGATGCCGCCCTTGCCCTGCAAGATGAAATGAACCGTATTGTGCATCGAGTTGCTCCAGAAAATGACTCACCCGTCATTCCCGCGCAGGAATGACGGCGCTTAAGTTAGCGGCGTTTGCATCAGACTAAGGGGTGAAGATGGCGATGGAACCGCAGCCATCCGGGTCTTGTTCGCGCTATTCGATGATGCGCAGCAGCCCTTGCAGCGCATGCACCACGGTCTGCTCGCGCACCGACTGGCGGTCGCCGGCAAACACCAGGCGCTCGGTCTGGACCGTGTCGCCCCTGGCCCAGCCGAAGCAGACCGTGCCGACCGGTTTGCCCGGCACCGCGCCGCTCGGGCCGGCGATGCCGGTGGTCGACAGCGCCACGTGCGCGTTGCTGTTTGCCAATGCGCCGGTGGCCATGGCGGACGCCACTTCCTCGCTCACCGTGCCCAGCTGCGCGATCAGCGCGGCCGACACATCGAGCAGTTCGGTCTTGGACGCGTTCGAATAGGTCACGAAGCCGCAGTCGAACCAGGCGGTCGAGCCGGCCACCTCGGTGACCGCCTGCGCCACGCCGCCGCCGGTGCACGATTCGGCGGTTACCAGCAGCAAGCCTTTCGCTTGCAGCGCGCGGCCGACTTTGGCGGAAAGATCGAGAATGTCGTTCGTCACGTGTTGCTCCTTTTGGACGGTGATCGGGGATCGGAATGCGGATCAGGGGAGGGCGCGCGCCACCGCGCGGCCCTGCGATTCTACTTTACCATGCCCTCTGCAACACTGGTCGTCCACCCTGTTGCAATGTTTCACAAGGGATATCCAAGTGAGCTAAAAAAGCGTAGAGTAGATCTGGGGAAATCGTCGTGCCGGCCCGGCCGTCCTGCCGTGCGCCACCGGCCTGTTGCTCTGATATGCTGGCCTTTACCGCTGAGTTTGCTTTTTGTCTGATCCGGATTGGAGTCCCATGTCCCCGATTCTTTTGCTGGCCGAACTGCCATGGCGGGCCTGAGCCGGTTCGCAGTGCGCCGGCGCGCGGGACGGGTGCTGGCGCTGCCGATCGTGCTCGCCCTGCTGGCCTGGAGCGGTGTTGCCGCGGCCCAGGCGCCGTCCAGCGTCGAAAACCAGGTCAAGGCGGCCTACCTGTTCAAATTCGCCGGCTTCGTCGAGTGGCCCGACGGCGCCTTTGCGCGCGCCGACAGCCCGCTCCAGATCGGCGTGAGCGGCAATGACGCCCTGGCCGACCAGCTTGAACAAATGGTGGCCGGGCGCACCGTCGGCGGGCACGCCATTTCCGTGCGCAAGCTGCGCCGCGGCGACGCCGTCAGCGGCATCCACATGCTGTTTATCGGCGCCGGCGAACGCGCCGCCGTGATCGACATGCTGGCCGCCGCGCGCGGCCAGTCGGTGCTGACCGTCTCCGACGCCGACGACAGCATCGCTTTGGGCTGCATGATCGCCTTCGTGGTGGCCCAAGACCGGCTGCGCTTCGACGTCGCCCTCGGCCAGGTCAACTCCAGCCGCCTGCGCATCAGCGCGCGCATGCTGGCCGCCGCCAACCGTGTTCAGGGGGCCTCATGATCGTGCGCTCGATCCGTGAAAAGCTGGTCACGGTGGTCATGCTCACCACCCTGGCGGCGCTGCTGGTCTCGATCGGCACCGTGATCGCCTACGACCTGCGCAACTACCACAAGGCCCTGCTGGGCGACATGGCCACCCAGGCCGAACTGATTGGGCACATGACCTCGGCCGCGCTGACGTTTGACGACGCCCGCCTGGCCACCGAAAACCTGGCGCTGCTGCGCATCCGCCCGTCGGTGCGGGCCGGCGCCATCTACGACGCCAAGGGCGCGCTGTTCGCTTCCTACCGCGCGCCGGGCGAGCAGCAGGCCTTCCCGGTCAGCCCCCAGAACGACGACCTGCGCGTCTCCGGCGACGACCTGCTGCTGTACCGGCGCGTGGTCGAAAACGGCGAACTGCTCGGCACCGTGTACCTGCGCGCCGAATACACCCTGGTGGCGCGCGCGGTCGACTACCTGAGCATCGCCGCCGGCGTGATCGCGCTGGCCATGCTGATCGCCTGGCTGATGACGCGCCGCCTGGGGCGCATCGTCACCGCGCCGATCGTCGCGCTCACCGAAACCGCGCGCGAAGTGGTCAGCACGCGCGACTACTCGCGCCGCGCCCCGCGCATCAGCGACGACGAAGCGGGCGAACTGGTGGACTCCTTCAACGCCATGCTGGGCGAGATCGAGCAGCGCACCGGCGCGCTCGAAACGTCGCACCACGCGATTGCGCGCGAAGCCGAGGAACGCGCGCGCGCGCAGCAGGAAATCATGGACCTCAACGAGCGGCTGGAAGTGCGGGTGCACGAACGCACCATGCAGCTGGAACTGACCAACGCCGAACTGGAAGTGGCCATGGCCGCGGCCAAGAACGCCAACCAGGCCAAGTCGGCCTTCCTGTCGTCGATGAGCCACGAACTGCGCACGCCGCTCAACGCCATTCTCGGCTTCGCCCAGATATTGACGTCCGAATCGCTGCCCTCGACCTTGCCGCAAAAGAAGGAATTCGCCGGCCACATTCTCAAGTCGGGGCGCCACCTGCTTACCCTGATCAACGAAATCCTCGACCTGGCCAAGGTCGAATCGGGCACCGTGACCTTGTCGATGGAACCGGTGGCGCTGGCCGACATGCTCGTTGAGTGCCGCAACATGACCGAGCCGCTGGCGCAGCAGCGCAAGATCCGCATGCTGTTCCCGGACGCGCCGCCGGCCGTGGTGCAGGCCGACCGCACGCGCCTGAAACAGGTGCTGCTTAATCTGCTCTCGAACGCCATCAAGTACAACCGCGAGATGGGCGCGGTGGTGTGCGACTGCAGCGTCGTCACCGCCAACCGCGTGCGCCTGTCGGTGCAGGATACCGGCATGGGCCTGCGCGCCGACCAGATCGATGCGCTGTTCCAGCCGTTTAACCGCCTGGGCCAGGAAAACGGCAGCGAAGAAGGCACCGGCATCGGCCTGGTGGTTACGCGCCGCCTGGTCGAACTGATGGGCGGCGAAATCGGCGTCTCGAGCAGCGTCGGCGTGGGCACCGTGTTCTGGATCGAACTGGGGCTGACCCAGCCCGTGCCGTCGGTGGCGCCGGAGGCGGCGGTGCTGGCGCTCGAACCCAAGGCGGCGTCCGCGCCGCTGGCCGAGCATACCTTGCTGTATGTCGAAGACAACCCGGCCAACCTGAAACTGGTGCAGGAGATCGTGCGCTACCGGCCCGACCTGCATTTGCTCACCGCGCCCGATGGCCACATCGGCATCGAACTGGCCAAGGCGCACCTGCCGGACGTGATTTTGATGGACCTGAACCTGCCATGCGTGAGCGGGTCCGACGCGCTCAAGGAATTGCGCAGCGACCCGCGCACGGCCCACATTCCTGTCATTGCGCTGACCGCCAGCGCGATGCCGCGCGACGTCGAGCGCGGGCTGGCCAGCGGGTTTGCACGTTACCTCACCAAACCGATCAACATCGACGAATTCAACGAGGCGATCGACACCACCCTCGCATTCGCCGACACGCGGCAGCTTGCGCAGAAAGCGCGGAATCCATGATATCTCTCGATGACATCCATAACGCCGCCATCCTGATCGTCGACGACCAGCTGGTCAACGTCCAGCTGCTCGAGTACCTGCTCACCACCACCGGTTACGCCAACGTGAGCAGCACCACCGACCCGCGCGAGGTGGCGGCGCTGCACATGAAGCACCGCTACGACCTGATCATCCTCGACCTGCACATGCCGGGCATGAACGGCTTCCAGGTGATGGAGGCGCTCGCGCCCATGGAAACCGAAGCGTATTTGCCGGTGCTGGTGGTGACGGCCGAACCGGACAAAAAGCTGGCCGCGCTCGACGCCGGCGCGCGCGACTTCGTCGGCAAGCCGTTCGACCCGGTCGAGGTGCTCACGCGCATCCGCAACATGCTCGAAGTGCGCCTGCTGCACCGCGAATCGAAGAACTACGGCACCCTGTTGGAGCAGACGGTACGCGAGCGCACCGCCGAACTGCAGCGCTTTCGCAGCGCCATGGACGCCACCGACGACGCCATTTTCCTGATCGATATCGTCGCCATGCACGTGGTGGATGTGAACGACGGCGCCTGCCGCATGCTCGGCTACCGGCGCGCCGAACTGCTGCGCCTCGACCCCACCGTGTACGGCCTGGCCGCGCGCGGCCAGCTGGCCTGCCAGGCCGACCCGGCGCGCGACGTGCTGCGCTACCCGGACCTGGTCGAAGACCAGCTCACGCGCGCCGACCTGCGCGAAGTGGCGGTCGAAATCTACTGGCAGACCCAGAGCGTGGGCGGCATGCGCATGCTGATCGCGGTGGCGCGCGACATCAGCGAACGGCTGGCCGCGCGCCAGCGCCTCAAGCACCTGGCCAGCTACGACAGCCTGACCGGCCTGCCCAACCGCACCCTGTTCTACCAGACCTTGCGCGAAGCGATCGAACTGGCGCAGGACAAGCACTGGCGCATCGTGGTGCTGTTCATCGCGCTCGACCGCTTCAAGACCATCAACGATTCGCTCGGCTCGGCGCTGGGCGACGAGTTGCTGCGCCAGTTCAGCACGCGCCTGGTGCAGTGCGTGCGCATCCGCGATACGGTGGGGCGCCTGGGCGGCGACGAATTCGCGCTCATTCTCACCATGACGCGCAACCAGCAGGACGCCGTCAACGTCGCCAACGAAGTGCGCGACGCCCTGCGCGCGCCGTTCGACCTGCACGGCCGCCAGGCGGGCCTGACGGCCAGCATCGGCATCGCCATGTATCCGGACGACGCCCTTGACCCCGAAACGCTGATCAAGTACGCCGATACCGCGATGGGCCGCGCCAAGGAAGCGGGGCGCGACGGCTACCGCTTCTTCACCGCCGGCATGAACGTGCAGGTGCTGGCCCGGCTCGACCTCGAACTGGCGCTGCGCCACGCGCTCGAACACAATGAGTTTTTGCTGTACTACCAGCCCAAGGTCAATTTGCGCACCGGCCGCATTGCCGGCGCCGAAGCGCTGCTGCGCTGGAACCGGCCCGGCTTCGGCCTGGTGTTTCCGGCCGAATTCGTGCCCGTGATGGAGGAAACCGGCTTGATCGTGCGCGTCGGCGCATGGGTGATCGAAGAAGCCTGCCGCCAGATCGCGCAGTGGTCGGCCAGCGAGGTTGGCGACGTGCGCGTGGCGGTCAATGTGTCGAGCCGCCAGTTCGTCGAGGGCGACCTCGAAGGCGACATCCGCGCGGCCATCGGCAGGCACGGTATCGAGCCTTCGCTGCTCGAACTGGAACTGACCGAAAGCGCGCTGATGTCCAACGCCGAACATACGATCAAGGTGCTGGGCAACCTCAAGCAGCTTGGCATCACGATCGCCATCGACGACTTCGGGACCGGCTATTCGAGCCTGGCGTACCTCAAGCGCTTCCCGATCGACAAACTCAAGATCGACATCGCTTTTGTGCGCGAGGTGACGGTCAACCCGGACGACGCGGCCATCGCGCTGGCCATCATCGGCATGGCGCATTCGCTGCACATGCAGGTCATCGCCGAAGGGGTGGAAACGCCGGCGCAGGTGGCCTATTTGCGGCGTCATCGCTGCGACGAAGTGCAGGGTTTTCATTTCAGCCGCCCGCTGCCGGTCAAGGAGTTCGGCGCCATGGTGCTGGCCAACCTGGCGCAGCCGCAGGAGCTTGATGCGCCCGACGATCACCGCCAGACCTTGCTGATCGTCGACGACGACGTCAATGTGCTGTCGGCGCTGCACCGGTTGTTCAAGCGCGATAACTACCGGATCCTGACGGCGGTGTCGCCGGCCGAAGGGTTCGAGCTACTGGCGCTGCATACGGTGCAGGTGATCGTGTGCGACCAGCGCATGCCGGTCATGAGCGGGACCGAGTTTTTGAGCAAGGTCAAGGAACTGTATCCGGACACGATACGGATTATCCTGTCCGGCTACACCGGGCTCGAAGCGGTGCTCGACTCGATCAACCGCGGGGCGATTTACCGCTTCTACACCAAGCCGTGGGACGAGACCCAGCTGCGCGACAACGTGCGCCTGGCGTTTCATCATTACTGGCTGATGAACGGGCCGAAGGACGATCCGCATAATGCGCACTTTGCCGATGCGGCGCAGGTGGCGGCGGAGTAAGCGGAAGGCGCGTAATCAGGCATTGGCGAAGTGGTCGAAACCGGCCAGCTGCAAATCGAGCGGGCGCCCCTGCGCGTCCATCAGGCGCAGGCCCGGCGCGGCATCGATGGTGCCCACGCGCGTGACCGCAGTGCCGCTCGCCGCGCCCGCGGCCAGGATCGCCGCGCGCTGTTGCGGCGCAGCGCTGAAGCACAACTCGTAATCGTCGCCGCCGGCGGCGCAGAACTGTCGGCGCAGCGCTTGCGGCTGCGCGGCGAGCACTTGGCCGGCCGGCAGCGCATCCACATTCAAGCTGGCGCCGGCGTTCGACGCAGCCAGGATGTGCCCCAGATCGCCCACCAGCCCATCGGAGATATCGATCGCGGCGTGGGCCAGGCGCGCATCTGCCAGGGCCAGGCCCAGCGCCACGCGCGGCGTGGGCATGTGCATGCGCGTGCCTGCCATCCGCTGTGCGGCATCGTCGAGTGCATATTCCTTGCGGTATCCGGCCAGCGCCAGGCGCGCATCGCCCAGGGTGCCCGAGATCCAGATATCGTCGCCGGCGATCGCCGCATCGCGCCGCAGCGCATGACCCGGCGCCAGTTCCCCGAAGATGGTGATGCAGATAGTCAAAGGGCCTTTGGTGGTATCGCCGCCAATCAGTTCGCAGCCATGCAGGTCGGCCAGTGCGAACAGGCCGGCGGCAAACGCCCCCAGCCAAGCCGGTTCGGCCGCCGGCAGCGCCAGCGCCAGCGTAAACGCGACCGGCCTTGCGCCCATCGCCGCCAGGTCCGACAGATTCACCGCCAGGCATTTGTGGCCCAGCATGCGCGCATCGGCGCCGGCGAAGAAATGGCGATCCTCGACCAGCATGTCGGACGAGATGGCCATCTGCATGCCGGGGGAGGGCGCGAGCAGCGCGCAATCGTCGCCGATGCCGAGCGCGGCCCGGCCTGGCCGATGACGTTTGAAGTATTGCTTGATAAGGTCGAATTCAGAGAGCATGCACAATTGTACTCCGGCACTCTGCCAACCCCCGGTGCCAACCCCCGGTGCCAACCCCGGTATCAGACCTGACACCGGGTGTGGTGCTTACAGCTTGCCCAGGGTGACTTCGACCAGCCGGCCTTTTTTCTTGAACTCTTCATTCACCGTCACCAGGATGCGTCCCTGGGCGTCTTCCGCCATCGAGGTCACTTCGCTGGTGGCGTCGGCATTGGCGCGCTTGTAGCCCGGCAGCAGGCTCGACAGGTCGGTCCATTTGTCGCCGTTGTCGTTCGACCACGCCAGGTAGGGCAGGCCATGCGCCTTGTCGAACCCGGCGGCGACGATCACGTTTGGCTTGCCCGCCGGCGACAGCAATTCGGTGATGTAGGGATAGCCGGCGCCGCCCGACAAGGGCTGCTTGAGCACGAACTTGTAGCTCTTGCCGCTGTCGTCGCTGCGCAGCAGGCCGCCTTCGACGCCGATGAACACGCGCTCGCTCTTGCCGAGGGTGGTGATCAGGTGCACATTGCGGTTTTCCAGCTCCGGCACGTTGATCGGCACCGGGACTGCGGACGCCAGCGCGGAATTGTCGGCGTTCATGCTGTAGGCGCGCACGTAGGCCATGTCGAGCGGGCATTCGCCGCCGGTCAGCAGGCGTCCTCCCACCACCTCGAAGGCCTGGTGCGTGCAGCTCATGCTGTCCATGCTGCCCATGAGCGGCTTCCAGGTGAGGCCCTGGTCGTTCGACACCTGCACGTTCTGGCCGGCGCCGCCATTGGCGAACCAGCGCTTGCCGACAGCCTTGACGTCGTTGACCTCCATGCGTTCGCAATAGGTGGCGTAGCAGATGCGGAAGTCCTTGTCCTTGGGAACGAAGGTCATCTTGGCTTGGTCGAGCTCGCATAAAGTGTGTTCCTCGGCGCTGCCCCAGGCCGGCTGCACCAGGACGGTCTTGCCATCCACCTGCTTGAGGTCGGCCGCGCGCCGCACTTCGACCTGCGCGCTGGCCGGCAGCTTGCAGGCGCCCAGCGCCACGTTTTGCCAGGCCGACCTGGCGCTCACGCCGCGCGCGGTGGCGATGACCGCGCTGCCCTCGGCTTCGGTATTGGTCAGCGCAACATAAGCGTTCTTGTCGTCGATGGTGATGGCTTTCATGCCGCGCTCGTTACTCATCAGGACGTCGACGCGGGCCACCGGATCCGGCGTCGGCAGAGGGGCCGGCTTGCCCGCGTCGCCGCCTCCGCCGCCGCAGGCGGCAAGCAGGGTGGCGGCGATCAGGCCGGCGGTGATCAGGCCGGCGGGTAGGCATTTCTGGATATCGTTCATGGGGCACTCTTTTCGGCTGGGTTGGCAAGGGCGCGCCGCGGGTCTGTGACCGCGGCCGCGATGCCCTGCATTTTCTGGCCAGCCAGGCCCGGGGTCTATTGCGTTTCTGTCTTGGATTTGTATCAACTGTCGGCAATCTGTACCGCCACGAGACGCCGAGCGAGCGTTCGCTTTGTTTTTCTGGACGCAAAAAAGTCATGTTTTACGGCAATTGACCCGGTGTTGGTGAAAATACGTACCTTGTTGAAAGATCACGTCTGATAAAATCGTCAGTCCCCGACAGTACACAGGAAGGCCGTACCAGCATGGATTCGTCACCAGACAAGAAGGAAGAATTGCGCCAGCAACTGCGCCTCGCCGCGCTCGAATATCACGAGTGCCCCCGTCCCGGCAAGATCAGCGTCACCCCCACCAAGCAGTTACTCAATCAGCGCGACCTGGCCCTGGCGTATTCGCCGGGCGTGGCCGCGCCGTGCGAAGAGATCGTCAAGGATCCGGGCAACGCCTATAAATACACGGCGCGCGGCAATCTGGTGGCGGTCATCACCAACGGTACCGCCGTGCTGGGTCTGGGCAATATCGGTCCGCTCGCATCCAAGCCGGTGATGGAAGGCAAGGGCGTGCTGTTCAAGAAGTTCGCCGGCATCGATGTGTTCGATATCGAAATCAACGAGCAGGACCCGGACAAGCTGGTCGACATCATCGCCTCGCTGGAACCGACGTTCGGCGGCATCAACCTGGAAGACATCAAGGCGCCCGAGTGTTTCTACATCGAGCGCCAGTTGCGCAGCCGCATGAAGATTCCGGTCTTCCACGATGACCAGCACGGTACCGCGATCATCGTCGGCGCCGCCATCCTGAACGGCATCAAGGTGGTCGGCAAGGATCTGCGCGAGTGCAAACTGGTGGTGTCGGGCGCGGGCGCGGCGGCGCTGGCCTGCCTGGAACTGATCGTCGACCTCGGTTTCCCGATCGAGAACATCTACGTGACCGACCTGGCTGGCGTGGTCTACAAGGGCCGCGCCGAACTGATGGACCCGGACAAGGCGCGTTTCGCGCAAGACACCCCATTCCGCACCCTGGCCGAAGTCATGCCGGGCGCCGACATTTTCCTGGGCCTGTCCGCTGGCGGCGTGCTCAAGCAGGAGATGGTCAAGGAAATGGCGGCCAATCCGCTGATCCTGGCATTGGCCAATCCGACCCCGGAAATCCTGCCGGAAGAAGTCAAGGCCGTGCGCGGCGACGCCATCATCGCCACCGGGCGTTCGGACTATCCGAACCAGGTGAACAATGTGCTGTGCTTCCCGTACATTTTCCGCGGCGCCCTCGATTGCGGCGCCACCACCATCACGCGCGAGATGGAAATTGCGGTCGTGCACGCGATCGCCGACCTGGCCCACGCCGAGCAGTCGGACGTGGTCGCCACCACCTACGGCATCAGCAACCTCTCGTTCGGCCCGGAATACCTGATCCCGATGCCGTTCGATCCGCGCCTCTTGATCCACATCGCCCCGGCCGTGGCCAAGGCCGCCTTCGAGTCCGGCGTGGCGACGCGTCCGATCGCCAACCTGGAAGCCTACGCCGACAGCCTGCAGCAGTTCGTCTACCGCAGCGGCACCTTCATGAAGCCGCTGTTCGCGGTGGCCAAGGCGGCGCCGCCGGAACTCAAGCGCATCGTCTACGCCGAGGGCGAAGAAGAGCGCGTGCTGCGCGCCGTGCAAGTGGTGGTCGACGAGAAACTGGCGCGTCCGATCCTGGTCGGCCGTCCGAGCGTGCTCGAGCAGCGCATCGTCAAGTTCGGCCTGCGCCTCAAGCAAGGCGAGCATTTCGACGTGATCAACCCCGACCACGACGAGCGCTACCGCGATTACTGGCAGACGTACTACGCGATGACCATGCGCAAGGGCGTGACCCAGGAATACGCCAAGCTGGAAATCCGCCGCCGCCACAGCCTGATCGGCGCGATGATGATCCACAAGGGCGACGCCGACGGCATGATCTGCGGCACCTTCGGCACCACCAATCTGCACCTGCACTATATCGACCAGGTATTGGGCAAGCGCGACGGCGCCAATGTGTACGCGGCCATGAACTTCCTGATCCTGCCGGAACGCCAGATGGCCATCGTCGACACCCACGTTAACGAAAACCCGACCGCCGAGCAATTGGCCGAGATCACCATCATGGCGGCCGACGAGATGACCCGCTTCGGCCTGATCCCGCGCGCGGCCTTGCTGTCGCACTCGAATTTCGGTTCGGCCAACAGCGCCTCGGCGCAGAAGATGCGGGCGGCGCTGGCGCTGGTGCAGCAAAAGGCGCCGCAGCTGGAAGTCGATGGCGAAATGCACGGCGACGTGGCGCTCGACGCCAAGCTGCGCAAGCAGATGATGCCGCACTCGACTTTGCAGGGCGAAGCGAACCTGCTGGTGATGCCGAATATCGACAGCGCCAACATCGCCTACAACCTGCTCAAGACCGCGGCCGGCAACGGCATCGCGATCGGCCCGGTGCTGCTCGGCTGCGCCAAGGCGGTGCATATCCTGACGCCATCGGCCACCGTGCGCCGCATCGTCAACATGACCGCGCTGTGCGTGGTCGATGCGGTGTCGGAGCGCTGATCGTCCTGTAAAAGAGCGCGTTTTTTCGCTGGAACGGCCGCCATCGTTGCTGATCGCGGCCGTTCTTTTTTGTAGTAAAAATGATGCGGATTGACGTGCATTACTACATTTCATTACAGTTCAAGATAGGCGTAACAATCCGTAAGGTACTGCCATTGTGCATAGAAAACAGGCATAATATGCACGCAAGTCGTTGTTTATATTGCACGAAATCGGTTTGCGTAAAGAATAGTCAAAGCGCTTCTGTTACAATGCTGAGTTGTTAACTGCGAGTCGGACGTGCAGATTACGGCACTCCAACTACACACGAATATCACGAATTATGCAAAAAACAACAAAAAAAGCCCTGATTACCGGAATCACCGGGCAAGATGGCGCCTACCTTGCGCAGTTGTTGCTTGAAAAGGGCTACGAGGTCACCGGAACCTATCGCCGCACGAGCTCGGTGAACTTCTGGCGTATCGAAGAGCTGGGCATCCAGGCACATCCGAACCTGCGCCTGGTCGAATACGACCTGACCGACCTGTCGTCCAGCATTCGCCTGATCCAGAGCGCCGAACCGGACGAGGTGTACAACCTCGCGGCCCAGAGTTTCGTCGGCGTGTCGTTCGAGCAGCCAGTCGCTACCGCAAGCATTACCGGCCTGGGCGCAGTCCACCTGTTGGAAGCGATCCGCATCGTCAATCCGAAAGCGCGCTTCTACCAGGCATCGACTTCCGAAATGTTCGGCAAGGTCCAGGCTATCCCGCAAGTCGAAGATACCCCGTTCTATCCGCGCAGCCCGTACGGTGTGGCCAAGCTGTACGCCCACTGGATGACGGTTAACTACCGCGAGTCGTATGGCATTTTCGGTTCCAGCGGCATCCTGTTCAATCACGAGTCGCCACTGCGCGGCCGTGAATTCGTTACCCGCAAGATTACCGATTCGGTCGCCAAGATCGTGCTCAACAAGCTCGACGTGCTGGAACTGGGCAACCTCGACGCCAAGCGCGACTGGGGTTACGCCAAGGAATACGTCGAAGGCATGTGGCGCATCCTGCAGGCCGAACAGCCTGACACCTTCATCCTGGCCACCAACCGTACCGAAACCGTGCGCGACTTCGTCACCATGGCGTTCAAGGGCGCCGGCATCGACATCGAATACACGGGCAAGGGCGAAGCCGAGACCGGCCATTGCGCCCGCACCGGCAAGCTGCTGGTGCGCATCAGTCCCAAGTTCTACCGTCCGGCCGAAGTGGAATTGCTGATCGGCGATCCGGGCAAGGCCTTGCGCGAGCTGGGCTGGGCCCCGACAACCACGCTGGAGCAGTTGTGCCAGATGATGGTCGAGGCCGACATGCGCCGCAACGAACAGGGTTTTTCGTTCTGATATGACGGCCATGGTCACGGAAACGTCCCCCGCCCCTGGCGTCGAAGGGCAGGGCAAGCGTGCCCTGATCACCGGCCTGCACGGCTTCACGGGGCGCTACGTGGCGCGCGAACTGGCCGCCGCCGGCTACCGCGTGTTCGGTACCGTGGTGCCGGGCCATGGCGACAGTCCCCTTGACGCCGATGTGTTCGCGGTCGACCTGCTCGACCGCGCCGGCGTGGCCGCCATGGTCGAACAGGTGCAGCCCGATGTCGTGGTGCACCTGGCCGGCATCGCGTTCGTGGCGCATGCCAACGCCGAACTGATTTACCGCGTCAACATCGTCGGCACCCGTCACCTGCTCGAAGCGCTGGCCGCCCAGCGCCAGGCGCCATCGGCGGTGCTGCTGGCGTCGTCGGCGAATGTTTACGGCAACGCCAGCGTCGGCCAGATCGACGAGTCGCTCGCGCCCGCGCCGGCCAACGATTACGCCGTCAGCAAGCTGGCCATGGAACACATGGCCCAGTTGTGGAGCGACAAGCTGCCGGTCATCATCGCGCGGCCATTCAACTATACCGGTGTCGGCCAGGACGAGAACTTCCTGCTGCCGAAGATCGTTTCCCATTTCCGCAAGGCCGCGCCCGTGATCGAACTGGGCAACCAGGCCATCGCGCGCGATTTTTCCGATGTGCGCATGGTGGCGTCCAGCTACCGCCGCCTGTTGGTGGCTGATGTGGCCGGCCAGGCCTTCAATATCTGTTCCGGCCAGGCGCACTCGCTGGGCGACGTCATCGCGCTGATGGCGTCGATTGCCGGCTACAAGATCGAAGTGAAGGTCAACCCGGCCTTCGTGCGCGCCAAGGATGTGCTGGTCCTGATGGGCAACAATGAAAAACTGCGCGGCGCGATCGGTGGCCTGTCCCCGATTCCGCTGGCGGACACGCTGCGCTGGATGTATCAAGCGTGATCCCGCCAGGCGTGAGCCGCCTGCGCGTCGGCCTGGGAACGACCATGATCGAACCGGGCCTGACCGGCGGCCGGCTGGACGGGATCGGCGTGTACACCCAGGCGCTGCTGCGGCACTTGCCGCAGGCCGGCTGCGATGTGGCCGCGTATTCGTATCCGCCTGCGCGCGGCGACGCCAGCGCGATCAGCGTGGGGCAGGCCATGCCGCAATCGTTTGAAGCGGCCAGCCTGACCGACCTGCTCACGCCGCACGCGCACCGGGTGCACATGCCGGCCGATCTGTTTCACGCGACCGATTACCGCATCGTGCGCATGGATTGCCCGGTGGTGGCGACCCTGCACGATGCGCTGCCGATCAAGTATCCGCAGTGGTGCAGCCCCGGCATGCGGCGCGCCAAGAACTGGATGCAGCAAAAAGCCGCGCGCAAGGCACAACATGTGATCGCGGTGTCGAACTTTGCGATCGGTGAACTGGTCGAATGCTTCGGGGTCGATGAAAAGCGCATCAGCGTGGTGCCCAACGGCGTCGACGCGGCGTGGCTGCAAGCACCCGATGCGGCGGCCGTGGCGCACACCTTGCTCGAGAACGGCCTGCGCGCGGGCTATTTTCTGTTTGTCGGTACTTTGCAGCCGCGCAAGAACGTCGAGCGCCTGCTGAGTGCCTATCTGAGTTTGCCGGACGCCTTGCGCGCCGAGCGCCAGCTGGTCATCGTTGGCGGCGCCGGCTGGCGCTGCGACGAACTGATCGCGCGCATCGCGGCGGCGCGGCACGATGGCGAGCAGGTGGTGTGGCTGAACCAGCTGACCGGCGCCGACGGCCTGCGCCATGTGTATGCGGGCGCGGGGGTGTTTGTGTTTCCTTCCCTGTATGAAGGTTTCGGTATTCCCGTGGTCGAGGCATTTGCGTCGGGGGTGCCGGTGGTGGCCTCGAACAGCAGTTCCTTGCCGGAAGTAACCCGGGGCGCGGCGCTCGACGTCGATCCGGGCAACACCGGCGAGATCGCCGCGGCGATGCAGGCGCTGGCGCGCGACGACGCGCTGCGGCAGCAATGCATTGCGGCGGGCCGCGCTCGCGCAGCCCAGTTGACCTGGCACGACACCGCGCTGCAGACCGCCGCCGTGTATCGTGCCGTCCTTTCCCAATAATCCGACGTCGTCCTTTGCCATTTGCGAAACTATGCGTGTCCTACATTTCTATAAAACCTATTTCCCGGAATCGGTGGGCGGCGTCGAGCAGGTCATCCGGCAAATGTGCGTCGGCACCGGCCGCCTCGGCGTGCGCAATGAAGTGCTGACCCTGACCCGCCAGAAAGAACGGCGCGACGTCGAGTTCGAAGGCCACAAGGTACGCCTGCTGCCGCTCGACTTCGAGATTTCGTCGACCGGGTTTTCGGTGGCCGCGTTCCGCGAACTGGCGCGCATGGCGCAAGACGCCGACGTGGTGCATTACCACTTCCCGTGGCCCTTCATGGACCTGGCGCATTTTGTTTCGCGCATCAAGAAACCGAGCCTGGTGACCTATCACTCCGACATCGTGCGCCAGAAACAGTTGCTGCGCCTGTACCAGCCGCTCAAGCACCGCTTCTTGCAAAGCGTGGACACCATCGTCGCCACCTCGCCCAACTACATGGCGTCGTCGGCCGTGCTGGACCGTTATCGCGACAAGACGCGCGTGATCACCTACGGGCTGGACAAGACCATTTATCCGGAACCGGACCAGGCGCGCATGGACAAATGGCGCACCCAGATCGGCGAGCGTTTCTTTTTGTTCGTCGGGGTGCTGCGCTATTACAAGGGCCTGCATATTTTGCTCGACGCGGTCGCCAATACCGATTATCCGGTGGTGATCGTGGGTGCCGGTCCCATCGAGAACGAGCTCAAGGCGCACGCCGAACGGCTGGGCCTGACGCATGTGCTGTTCGTCGGCGCGCTCGACGAGGCCGACAAGGTGGCGCTGCTGACCCTGTGCTACGCGCTGGTGTTTCCGTCGCATTTGCGCTCGGAAGCGTTTGGCATTTCGCTGCTGGAAGGGGCTATGTACGGCAAGCCGATGATTTCGAGCGAGATCGGCACGGGCACGACGTATATCAATATCGATGCCGAAACGGGGCTGGTGGTGCCGCCGAGCGATCCGCAAGCGTTTGGCGAGGCCATGCGCAAGCTGTGGGACAACCCGGAGCTGGCGCAAGCGATGGGCAAGCGCGCCGAGGCGCGCTATTGGGAATTGTTTACCGCCGAGCAGATGGCCAAGAGCTACACCGCGCTGTATCACGAGCTGGTGGCGCGCCATGCAACGGTGGCGCTGGCGCAGGTGCAGGCTTAAGATTACCCGGCGGGCGGCTTGGCCGGGCCCGGCCAAGCAGGCCATACCGGCTAGGCCGGACCCGTTTGGGTCGACAACGCGTCGTCGCCGAATACCGCATCCAGGCCAGGCGCGTCGAGGCTGCGCCCGCACCAGTGTTCGAGCTGCGCCGCGGTCGCCTGGCCGATGCGCTGTGCAGCCGGCTCCGGCAGGCGACCAAAGCGCTTGCACAACAGGTGCGTGAGAACGCCACGCAGGGCGCTTAATTGCCCTTCTGTCCTGCCTTCTTCCCTTCCTTTTTCAGTTCCTCTCTGAAAGCCGATATCTTCGAACTCCTCGGCCCAGGTTGCATATTTGCGTCCCATGTCAGCAAACTCCTTTGCACTGTCAAACGTGAACGATGCCGGCTCGCCGCGCCGCTTCGCCAGGCACTCCAGCCATACTTCCACCGAGCGCATCAGGCTGGCCTGGGGCGCATCGGCAAACCAGGTGACCAGCGCGGGCAAGACCTTGTCTCTGACCGCGGGCGCGCCCGAAAGTTCCATCCGAAACAGCAGCGCCAGCAGGGTGGAATTAGCTTCCAGCGCCGCCGCGTCCAGGCGCTGCTGGTCGATCAGCAGGTAGCGCTGGGATGGCTGGAACGGCAGCAGTTCGGCCGGTGCTTCCATGAGCAGCTCGGACAAATTCCGGCTGGCGTTCCACTCCGGCACGCCGTTGTAGAGCACCAGCGGCAGCACCGGCGGCAACAGCAGGGGCGGCGACACCGCATGCTGCTTGACCAGCTTCTGACAGAGCAGGCCGACGTAGCTCTGCATGCGCAAGGCCATCCAGCGGTCCACGCCGGACTGGAATTCGAGCAGAATATAGACATACAGAGATTCTTCGCCGATGCGCACCCGCCAGACGATGTCGTTCTGGCGCGCCGCCGGACCGTCGCCCACGTAGACGGGATCGGCCGGCTCGAACGACGACAGCGCAATATTGTCGAAAAGCTTGAATGGCGTAAACATCGTGACCAGTTCACGCACCATCTCCGGGTGGGCGAACAGCGCACGGTAACCGAGGTCGTTATAGGCGGGCATGAGGCATTCTAGCCAGCGAATCCGCCCTGCTTTTGCGCTGCATCAGTCGTGCGCGCCGCCGCGGGAATGAAGCGCTTTGTGCGTACTGGGGCGGCCTGCAACAGGTTTTTTGTATCGACATCGCACAAATTCGTGCTCAGCAGCACGATTGCCGCCAAATCCCGGGAACTGGTATGCTTTGACGAAGGATTCGCAAAGGCCGGCCATGGTGAAGCAGTTATTACTTGTTGCGGGATTGCTGGCCGGGGCACATGGCCATGCCGGCTTGCCGGACGCGCCGCCGCAGCTCTTCATCACGACCGAACATGCGCCGCCGGCCATCATGGCGGAAGGCGAGCGCGTGCTGGGCTACTCCTCCGACAAGATCCACGAGATCATGGCGCGCACCGGGCTGACCTATTCGATTGACGTGTTGCCCTGGAAACGCGCGTATACCTCGGCCGTGCAGCGTCCCAACGGCTGCGTCTACGCAACCACGCGCACGCCCGAGCGCGAGGCATTGTTCAAATGGGTGGGACCGACCGACGAGGGCGCCTGGGTACTGCTGGGGCGGGCCGACCGCAACTATCAGCTGACCACCTTGGAAGATGCGCGCGGGCTACGCATCGGCACCTACAATGGCGATGTGCGCGACGATTATCTGCGCGCGCGCGGCTTTACGGTCGATCCGGCGCCGAGCGACCTGCTCAACCCGCAAAAGCTGCTGATGAACCGGATCGACCTGTGGGCCACCGGCCTGCGTCCCGGTGGCGGCATGCTCGAACAACACGGCTTTGCCGGCAAGATTGTTCCTGTCCTGATATTCAACCGGGTCAAGGGATATCTTGCCTGCAACCGCGCCGTGCCCGACGCGCTCATCGACAAGATGAACGCCGCGCTCGACGCCATGAACCGCGACGGGACTGCGCGCCGGATCGAGCGCAAGTACGACAACTGGACCCCGCGCAAGGCGGCCGACGGTGAGGGCGCGCAGGCCGCTCCGGCGCGCTGAAAGCGCCTTCGCGGGCCGGCGCCATCGCGAACGGGGCGAGCGAGACGGTCAGGGGCCGTCGGCGCGCTTGAGCGCAATGGTGCGGCGAGCCGGTGCCGCGGCGCGGGCGCGCAATTGCCCGCAGCCGCCGTCGACATCTTGTCCGGCCGAATCGCGCAGCTTGGTCAGCACCCCGCGCTGATGCAAGGTGGCGGCGATGGCGCGCGCGCTCTCCCAGCTGGGCCGCTTGAAGGCCAGGTCCGGGATGGTGTTGTACGGAATCATGTTCAGCACCGCGTACTTGCCTTTTAACAGGCGCACGATGCCGTCGATTTCGTCGTCCCCATCATTCACGCCGTCGAGCAAGGTCCACTGATACTGCACCGGATAGCCGGTCAGGCGCGCATACGCTTCCCCCGCCTCGACCAGTTGCTCGGGCGTGATGCGCGGCGCGCGCGGCAGCAACTGCTCGCGCAAGGCAGGCTTGGTGGTGTGCAGCGACAAAGCCAGTGCAGGTTTGACCACGCCGTGCGCCAAACGTTCAAACACGCGCGCATCGCCGACGGTCGACAACACCAGGTTCTTGTGCCCGATATTGCCTTCCGTGCCGAGCAGCTCGATGGCTTCGAGCACATTGTCGAGATTGTGGGCCGGCTCGCCCATGCCCATGAACACCACTTTTTTGACCAGGCGCTGGGTACGCGCCAGCACTACCTGGGCGATGATTTCGCCGCTGCTGACCTGGCGGATCAAGCCTTCGCGCCCGGTCATGCAGAACTGGCAGCCGACCGCGCAGCCGACCTGGCTCGACACGCACAGCCCGTCGCGCGGCAGCAGCACGCTTTCGACCGCCTGGCCATCGGCCAGCCCGACCAGCAAGCGGGCCGAGCCATCTTCGCCCGGATGCGAGGAAATCAGACGCGCCATGCCGTGCAGCTCGGCGTCGAGCGCGGGCAGGGCAGTGCGTACGCCAAGCGGCAGGAAATCGTTGGGACGGCGCCGTCCCTGGTCGTAGGGGCGGCCCTGGACCCAGTCGCGCAGGATGCGTTGTTCGTGCAAGGGCAGGGCGCCCAGGGCGCGCAGGCGCTGGCGGATCGTTGTAAGTTGCATCGCGCTATTTTATTGCATAACGCGATGCACAGGAGCGGTGACGATGGCCCGCTTGCCCGCGCCGCCGCGCGGCCATCAGTACTGCACGATGCCCGACTGGTTATTGCTGCCGTTCTGGGTCAGGCTCGCGGTATAGCCGTTGCCGGTTTGAATGATCGACGACACGTTGGCCAGCGAATTGTTGGCATTGGTGCCGGTCTGGAACACGGTCGCCTTGTTGGCCAGGCCGTCCTGGGTCACTTGCGACTGGTTGGCGTTGGCATTCTGGGTCAGCGTGGTCAGGTTGTTATTGCCTTTCTGATTGATGGCGCTCAGGTTCTTGTTACCCGACTGGTCGGTCAGCGCATTGTTGCCCGTGCCGTTTTGGGCGATGGTCGAGTTGACGTTGTTGGCGTCCTTTTGGGTCGCCTTGACGTTATTGCCGGTGCCGGACTGGTTGACCGTCACGCCGGCATACGCGGTTTGCGACTGCGACACCGTCACGCCGTTGTTCACGCCGTTCTGGGTCACATACGCACCCTGGTTGGCGGAGTTGAGCTGGTTGACGGCCAGCTTGTTGTCGCTACCGGTCTGCTTGGCCAGGATCTCGAAGTCGGTCACACCCTGCTGGTCGAGCGTGGCGCTGTTTTTCTGGCCATTTTGCGACAGCGCGGCATTCGCCTTGCTGGCGCTGTTCTGACGCACCGTGGCAGTATTCTGATTGCCGGTTTGCGCCAGCGATGCCGTCGTCGTCAACGCCTTTTCCTGGCGGATGCCAGCGTTGTTCTGGTTGCCCTGCTGGGCGATCGAGGCGCTGATATCCTTGTTGACCCCGATCTGGACAATGCCGCCGGTTTTCGCAGCAGCATCACCGGCCTTGTTGTTATCGCCGGTTTGCGAGATCGAGGCCTTGATCAGGCCGGTTGAATTTTGCTGCACCGTATAGGCGCTGTTGCCGGCGCCTTTCTGGGCGGTGACGGCGTTCAGTTCAGCCTGGGCCGAGGTAGCGGCAAAGGCCAGCGTCAGTGCGCTTGCCAGGGCGGATAAATGAAGTTTCATGAAATGCCTCCGAGAGTGGACGGGGTCAGGATGGATACGATTCAGCGACCCCGGTAGCTGAATACGGTCGATGCGCTGTCAGTACTGGTGCACGCCGGCGATGTTGGCAACGCCGGTCTGCGCCAGCGCCGCCATGAATCTGTCGCCGTCCGGGCTTGCGCCGCCCTGGTTGACGCTTGCCTTGTTGTGGCTGCCTGCCTGCAGGATGCCAGCGTCGTTGGCGCCCACGCTTTGGCTTTGCACGGCGGTATTATTGGTACCGTTCTGAACAATCGTGCTGTTGTTGTCGACGCCGTCCTGCTCGCTGCTGGCGCGATTGCCGGTGCCGCTTTGCCAGAGCGCCAGGTCGGTGCGCTCTGTGAAGAACTGGCTTGCCGCGGCCCGATTTGCGTGGCCCGACTGCTCGATGCGGACTTGGGAAAATGTGAGGTAATAGTGCTGCTGCAGCGCTGCCATATTGACGGTGCCGGTTTGGATCAGGCGCATGCCGGAGTAATGGCAACCTTCGCGCTGGGTTATGTCGGCCAGGTTGGCGCTGCCGCTTTGCACGGCCCCTAGCTGGGTATGGCCGGCATGGCTTTGCGCGAGCCGCGCGCTATTGCTTGCTCCGTCCTGCCCGAGGCGCGCCACGGTGTAATACACGACATCCTGCACCAGCGCGCCGCCGTTCGCATTGCCGCGCTGCTGCACGGCGGCGTTGGTGAACGTTTCCGCATCCTGCCGGATGCGGCTGGTATTGGCGTTGCCGGTCTGGCTGGCGACGACGCTGCGCTCCGCATGGGCCGGATCGGACCGCAACGAGACGACGCAGCTGACGGCGAGCGCGATGAACATGGTTTTCATGAAGGTGCTCCGGGAAAGAAAGGGCGGTGCGCTGCGTTCAGCGTCCCTGGTGCTGGATCAGCGTGGCGGTTTTTCCACTGCCCGACTGGCTTATGCGCGCGTTGCCTTCGCGCCCGTACTGCGCCACGCGCGCCGTGTTCAGGCTGCCGTGCTGGTCGACATCGGCGCGGTGGCCGATGCCATCCTGCACGATGCTGGCCTGGTTGTCCTGCCCCACCTGGGCGACGCTGGCGTGGTTGCCGTCGCCGCTTTGCAGCAAGTCCAGCGTGTTGGCGCTGCCTTCCTGCAGCAGCGTGGCGCGCTGCAGCGATCCGCGCTGCGCGACCTTGATGCGCTGGGCGGCGCCGGCCTGGACCCCATCGAACACGTGCTGCTGTCCGGACTGCTCGATGGCGGCGCCGTTACCCGTGCCTTGCTGGCGCAGTGCCAGCGCATGGCCTTGCGGCGCCGCGGCGGGCAGTTCGGACGGCGCCAGGTCGTTCGCACCCGTGCCCGCGCCCGCCAGGCTGGCCGCGCACAGGCTGGCCAGGGCGATCGCGGCGCGCCACCATGTGGTGAGCGGCGCGTTCATGGCTGCGCTCCGGCGCCGCTGGCGGCCTGTTTCGCCGGCGCGTACGGCGCCCGTTCGGCGAGGTAACGTTGCAGCACTGGATTGCTCCACTGCGACTCGTCCTGCAGCGCCCAGCTGCCTTCGCGCACGCCCTCGACGATCAGGTGGGCCACGCCGGCTTCGATCGCTTCGCTCACGCACAGCTGGGTCGGCTCGTTACGGGTCATGCCGCCTTCCAGCTCAAGTAAATTTTTCACATTCACGAACTTGAAGACGCTCGGATGGATCTCATACGAGTAGATGGTTTTGGTGGTCGAGACGCTTTGCAGGACTTGTCCGCCCCGAATATCGATGCTGCGCAGGTTCACCGTGACCTGGTCGACCCGGTACTGCGTGCTCATGCCGATGCCCAGGAAGCGCGCGCCGGCGCCACCGGTGCGCACATTGCTTTCGTAGGCAACGATGCCGCCCTCGATCAGCAGCGAGGCCGCCAGCAGCGGAGGAATCTGCACCGGCGCCGCATCGGCCGGCTGCGGCATTTCCAGCGCGCGCACGATCTTGCGTTCGGTCAGCAGGTTTTGCAGGTTCTCGCGTTCGACCGGAATGAACCAGCCCGATTCCTTGAGGGCCTTGACCAGCATCGACGAGGCGCCCTGCGTGACGGCGGTGGAGAACGAACTGTCCGGGGCCGGCTTGTACTGCCCGGTCTGGTCGCGGATGCCATAGACGGCCACGGCCACCTTGCCCTTAGGCGCGGGCAGGTTCAGCAGGTCGCGCGTGACCGGGGTGGCGGGCGCCAGCTGCGCCCCGGCCGTCACCGCCGACGGCGGATGGCGGAAGGTGCAGCCGGCCAGCAGGCTGGCGCTGGCGGCGGCGATGGCCCAGTGCCGGGCGTTCATTGCGCCACCTCGAAGGTGGTGGTGGCGCCGGTGGTCCTGTCGGTCGTGGTGATGCGCAACATGCCGCCGCCGAGGTCGATGACGGTGATGGTGAAGTTGGCGGTTGAAAACGTTCCAGGCACCAGCTTGCCATCTTGCCCCAGCAATTTCGAGGTGGCCGCCGAAGCGAGTTGACTTAGCACAGTGCGTTCGAGCGTTTGATTGAACTGTGCGAGCGGTGACTGGTCGAACAAGGAAGAGCCGCCCAGGCCCGAGCTCTCCTTGTGCTTGGTCGTTGCCGTTGCACTGGCCAGCAGGTTGGGACCGTTGGCGGGGTAGCCGCCGAACGACGGGTTGACCGGCTGATACACGAGTTCGGTCGCGCTGGCGCTGCCCGCCAGCAGGGCCAGGCACAGCGTGGCCGCGCGAGAAATGACAGGGAGGTACATGGCTGATTTCCTTACATATTCAGAGATACAGCGTGGATGGAGACAGCGTCAGAGTTCGTCGGGCGCCAGGTCGGCGTCGTTGATGCGCTTGCGTTCGGCATCGGCGTCCAGCACCGCTTGCCAGGTTCTTTCGACGGCGTCTTCGCTGAGCGATTTGATGGCCGCGCGGGCGGCGGGCAGGCGTGTTTCGAACACGCGGCGCTGGGCGAAGTCGATGCGCACTTCGCTGCCGCGTCGTGCCGACGGGCGCTCGACGATGGCAAGGGTAAAGCGTTCACTGCTTTCTTTTTCGCGCCATGCGGCGATGAAATACTGGCAGAAATCGTGACCGGCAACGGTGATGGCCTGGCTCGTGACGACCCCGCCGTCGGTGTCGGCAACAAGTGCGCGCCGCGCCTGGTGGATAGCGTCCGTCGCGTCTTGCGGCGCGGCGTGCCGGGCTGCCGCGCCGGGCACGCAGCCGAGCGACAGCGCGCACAGGGCGAGTAGATGGGTGGTCTTGGGCATACGGCCTCGCGGTTTGTTGTTCTTGTGTTGTGGCCAGAAAAATCGGTGATGACGGTGCTGATGAGATGTGAGTTTATCGAGCGAGACCCCGCTGGCTTTGATGGCTGTCAAAAATTCAAGGACCGGATGTCAAGCGCTTCGGCTTGCTAAAAATCAATACTGGCGCGTGGAAATTTGAACGGGACAGGAGCTGTCCCAAAAGAAAATCGCGCGGCCTTTTCAGGCGGCGCGATCACGGTGCGGAGAGGAGGCGACGATGGTGACCATGTAGGGCGGGCGGCAGGCTTGTGTTGGCCGGGCACCGTCGCGGGTCGGCGCTACCCGCCATGGAACGCGGATCAGCGTAGTGCACCGCGCCGGCGTGCAGCGTACAGGCCACACAAGGACAGCGCGGCCAGCGCGAGCATGTCCGGTTCCGGCACGGTGTTGCGGTCGGGCAGGGCGGCGCCTGCGATCAGGAAGATATCGCCGTAGCCGCCCGTGTCGCACGGACCGACCGGTCTGGCGTCGGCCAGGGTCGGGCCGGAAGCAGGTCCGCCGGTGCCGAAGCAGCCCATCCACACCTGCACCGAGAGCGTGTCGTAGCCGGCGCCTTCGAGTCCTTTCAGGTCGAGGCTCGGGATGTAATTGATGAATTCCACGGCGTTCGAGGCCTGGTTCGTGTTGATCAGCTGCCCGCCCGTGGGGCAGCTGCTGCCGTTCGGGGACGGGTACGATACGGTGTCGCTGACCACGCAGATTGCGCCGACCGTCAGCGCAAAGTCAAGCGAGCCTGGCGTCGTCACGCCGCTGCCGTTAAAGGTTTTGGTCGATTGAAACAGCGAAGGATCCTTGAAAATATCCAGGGCGTCTAGTTGCTGCGTTTCAAAATATTGGTTGGCCAGCGTGCCTGCGCTATCGCGTATCGTTACCAGCGCCCAGATCGGCAGGCTGGCGGTGCTGTTCTGCGGATTATTGAAGTCGAAAGCGATCATCATCTGGTGGTAATCGCCGTCGAAGGTCAGCTTGCTGTTGAGCGTGGACAGGCCCATGTCCCAGCTGAACGCGGTGTCGTTGGCCAGCGCGCCGTTGTTGGCGGGATCGTTGCTCTCGCCCGTGAAGAAGTAATCCTTCTGGCCGCCGTTGATGGTCGTGAAGCCATTTTCCGATGGCAGCGCCGCATCGCCATTGGCCAGGGTGGCGCCGCCGTTCGATGCGACCACGATCGCATCGTGCAGCGCGCCCTGTGCCGCGCTGAAGGTGTAGTCGCCCGTGAATCCGCCAGCGCCGCTGCCGGACAGGTAGTTCAGTACGCCGGTCGAACACGAGACAAAATTGCCGTAGGTCGCGCAGGCGGCGTTGGGCGAGGGGTAGGTGCTGGAGTAGCTTGGCAGCGGTCCTGCCAATACCGCGTTCGAGGCGCTGCCGGCCAATCCCAGCAACGCAAGTGCGGCGCAACGACGTGTGATCGAGTTCATTTCAGGCATCCCTTTGTGATTATTCTTATTGCATGGGCGAGCATGGATCGTGCCAGTTTCGTAACTCTTTGTTTTTACTGAGATCACAAAAAATATTGCCTGCTATATGTAAAAAATTCCGACAGGTAAGAAATATTTTCAATTTGAAATGGTTAATTGATGGGTAAACCGGCTGTCGTCTGCCTCGGCGAGGGAGGATGGAGGCCGCGCTGGCAGCATGGTAGAGTCCCTCATCATCCATTCATGGCGCCAGCCAGGCCCAACGGACCCAATGAGTACAAAGATCGATCAGCGTTCCCTGGTGGTCCTGCTTCAACATCCGCTGGCCGGATATCGCGACGTGCCCGCACCGGCACGCGAGGTGGTCATCGCCGGGTTAACGTGGGTTACCGATTCCTGGCCTTCGCTGGCAGTCTCATGGATCGAACAGGGGGTGCCGCTCGACCAGGAACTGGTCGACCTGTTGATCGAGATCGGACAGAAAAGCCGCTGGCCGCAGCCGCTCCGGCACAAGGCCAAGGCCCTGGTGCGCCGCTGGTGGCGTGAAGGGAGATAATTGATCGGCTGAGCGTGGGCCACCATCATGGTGGCCGGTATCGGCAGAGCGGCGCTGTTGTTGGCGCGCCGGCATGGCGCGCCTCAAGCACGCGCAGACAACAAAAAACCCGCGTTCTCAAGGCGAGAATCGCGGGTCAGTGGGCCTTGCTGTACTTGCTGAAGCTTGTTCTTTGGTGCCGGGAGCCGGAATCGAATTTCTACTCAAGACCCGCATGGATGCTCACTCTTGGCGTTTTTAAAAGTTCATATACCGGGAAAAATACCGCTAGAATGATCGGCTTGCTTAGTGTTGTTTTTCTGCACTCTTAGATGCTCGCGAAATCGGTCAGCGGGGTCCCGCAAGAACGTATAAGGGAAATCGCAAGCTTTTTGCGGTGCGCCGAACGCCGCACCTGAGCGACCATGGGTTGATGTCTGGAAGCCGGACGCAACGGCGAGACAAGAACGCATCTGTTCCTTTGCCTACAAGCGTAACTGTCAAAGTTTCGCAATGGTCATCAACTCCGCCAGCGTCATATTCAACGCGTCAGCGATGCGCACCAAATGCAGTAGCCCTGCATTTTGCTCCCCTCTCTCAATCGCCCCAAGATACGACCGATCAATGCCGCTAAGATGGGCGAGTTCTTCTTGGGAGACCCCACCGTTTCTTCGAGCCGCACGCACTGCCGCACCGAAAGCTACTAGCGCAGGCTCGTGGGTTTTCGGGGAGGCTATTGGCATGTTGCCATAGTCCCGCTATGATGCCAATCTTTCCACGGGTGATCTTCCCCATTTGGCTAGTGCGGCATTGCTTTTATCGAGGGGGTAGCAGTGAAGATTCGGTTGGAAGGATTCTTGACGGAACAGCGGTTAGTTGAGGCCTTAGACCTCATGCGAGCGCACGCGGGGTCCATCACGTGTTCGGTAAAGGGCGAATTGACCATCGTGCCCACAACATCGTCGCGCACGCCCGTCGACGCGGAGTTGAATGTCAGCGATGGAACCGACTCCCGCGCTTTTATTGTCTCCGATGATCGGCTAACTGACGGTCAAACGGAAGAAGACAGTTGGGATGGACCGCTCCCGGCTTACGTTAGTGGTGTTTTCGACAACAGTCAGGAAGCCCAAGCTCATCGGCTTGCCAGTCAACAGCGTGAGGAGCAGGATCGCTTAGCCTACATAGAGCGGCAGGCTCGCCAGAAGTCACTGCTCAGAGAACACGTCCGTGATAAAGAATTCTTCGGTCTTCTTGTCAAACGTGATGGGCCGGCATTAATTGACGCGCTTAACACAGAGATTGCAACGATTTGGCAACAAAATCAGCCCGTTTTCTTGCACGACTGTAAGCAGGGAAAAGCTGGTCAATTGCGGCCGATGCCACAGCTCGAACTACGGGGCACTACGGTCACCATTTACGGTTTTAATACGCTTGGAAGCACGCGCAAGATTCTCACCCCTCTCTCGCAGAAGGGTGGAAGCCTGGGCGTCGAACCATTGTGGTCTTATCCTGAATGGGTATTAGGCACTGTCCCACGACTTCGCGCAGTTATTGACGGGTTTGCGCTGCGGGCAGGGCTAGAACGATATGAGGAAAAAAAGGTCCCATCGTGATGATGTACCGTCAAAGACAGGTTCGTTACCTGCTGCTGTCTTTTTGCTTGCTCTCATCCACATCACCATGACTCGCTTTGCACCTCCGGCTGTATATAAATGCCCGTCGTGCGGGAGTCTCTTCACCTGGGCACGGTTCGCTTCATTTCGCCCTATGGGCGCGGGCACTACATGGTCAGATGGTGGCGAGGCAGAGAGCGGTTTGGTTGATATGTGCTCGGTTATAGGTTGCCCCGAATGTTCGATAATTTTGTGGACTGATGACTACGATCCTGTGGGAATTTTGCCCCGCAAGCCGCCTGAAGTTGGGCCTCTCGCGCGCGTGATCGCGAAGTGGAACGGGGATAAGCACGGCCACCTTAACGCCGAGCAGACGTGGCGCGATGTTCCGGCCGAGTGGAAAGTCGTAGAGCCTGGCAGGCCACTGCGGGAGCTCAGTGTGGATAGCAAGATAGAACTCGCGCATATGCTTAGCCACTCCCGCGGACTATTTCTACGGCGCCATCTTTGGTGGCTGAGTAACGATCATGAGCGTGTGCTCGATGACGGAACGCGTTGCAGGCGTGAGCCTGCGATGTCCAATACCGCACGTGAGGAAAACATGATGGCGCTCTTGGAATTGCTCGAAGCGAATGACCAGGCCCCAATTCTCCGCGTAGAACTCCTGCGGATGTTGGGCAGGTTCGATGAGGCAATCGCGCTTCTGAAGCACACGGCAAATCCAATAGGTCGGCTTGTTGGGAAAAACCTTGAAATCCAATCCTGGATATTGGACAGTGATAGAAATCTAAAAGTAACACGGTCAAACAGCTAAAAGTCCTCGCCAGCGGACCCGAAGCGTGAAATATCTAGGTTTTAAACCAGTGCTATCGAAGGAGGCCAACCAATGCTAATCGGTTGGAGCGAATGATAATGACGTCATGCGCCTGTCGAGCCAGCGTTTCTCGCATACCGATAGCGCCTTCAAATTTTGCTTTACGGTCTTGGTGAACCGTGAACCGTGAACTGCGCATCGAATCAAAAATGGCACAATTCCACATTAGCGAAAAATAGTGCTCACAACATTAGTCAGTGGATCGAAATCAAGGCGCATGAAAGTTGGTTTGTCGTATAGCCAACGTTCAACCCCATCATCGATGGGCCAAAGTCTGTCTGGTTTTCCCATTATATTAACAACTTCATCTTTTGAAGAGCCAAGACGAACTCCTTCAACAGCCTCACTGAATGGGCGCTCAAAGCGCACGGATGAGACAACGTTTTTATCGAAAAAGATCTGAACGCCATCGGCTGGGAATTTAATTACAGAAAACGTGCGTGAATCGATAGTCTCCGAAATCGGCGATGAAGTAATGTTGGCCGTTGACTGAACCTTAGCTAAGTCCATTCCTTTTCTGATAATTGATAGTTTATTCTGCATACTTAATTATCCGGTTTGAGCTGTTGTACGAAATCTTGAAAAGAATCTGCAATTTTATACACATTTTTAAATTCGTTCCAATGAAGAGGTGCGGTATGAGGTTCATTCTCGTGATCCCAAAAGAAAACGCCGCCCGGCGCAGTGCCGTTTAGGGTCAGCAAAAACAAGTTGCCTCCTGGATCGTTTGCGAAAGGAAGGAAGCCATCAGGTATCCGGCCTCGAAACGTCTCCAGATTATCGTCAAGATCTAACGATGATCCGTCTTCCAAGCCAAAAAAATCATTGACTATAACCGTCCCAAATTTTTCCACGGTTAACACACACAGATCGGTACGCCCACCGTTATTTAAAAGCAAAAAAGATTTGTAATCCGCCGGGAGATCACGGTCTATCCGATTCTCAAACGCAATCACGTCGTCTGGATTAATTTGCGTTAAGTTTTTCTGTTCAAACTTCATGCTTATTGCCCTCTCAATATTGATGCTCCGCCAGAATGGGTAAATTCCTTGTGAATGCCGTACGGGACGAGCTGCATTGTCTCACCGTCTGGCATGTGATGCCAAGTCCATCCGGGCGGAGACTTTCCACCATACGTGTTGAAATCCCCCACTCCGCCCAAGGCTTCATGCGCAGCTTGATTTGCATTCTTGAAGTCGTGGTAGTGATCGCCTATCAATCCATCCACTTTTACATCCGTGAGCCCACTAGGATGGCTCGTAAAAGGTGAAAAATCCGGGTAGCCCGCAGGGTCATAGGTAACCCTCACGCCGTCCCTATTTACGTAAGTGACAGAGCCGTCAGGATGGTCAATAACAGATCCACCTTTTTCTTCAATCCATTTTTTTCTGTTGGGGGCTTGGTTCCAGCCTCCACCTTGCGCTTTTACGTAGACGCCGTCGTCAGGTCCTCGTGGGATGATTGTTGGATCAGGCTGCGGTAGAGCGGCGCGGGCCGCATCAGCAGCCTCCGCAGTTCTCGCTGCCTCTGCCGCTGCCACCCTCGCAGCCTCAGCAGAAACCTCCGCCGCTCTAGCCGCCTCAGCAGCTCTTGACGCATCGGCAAGAGCATCAGCCGCCCTAGCGGCCTCGGCAGCAGCTTCAGCAGCCGCCTCAGCCGCTCTTGCGGTCTGCGCCGCAGCTTCTGCCGCCCTTGCCGCGTCAGCGACCGCCTCTGCTGCTCTTGCAGCTTCGGCAGCAGCCTCTACAGCCTTAGCTTGCTCCAAAGCTTCTGCGACCTTCGCAGCTCTTGCAGCGCGTACCCCCTTAATGTATGCAAAGGGCGCCGTGCCGATCTCTGCACCGCCACGCGTTATAGCCTCAACGTAGTCACCCTTTTTCCACGGAGTTACTACTGGCTTCACCACAGCACCGGCTATATTTACAATATCACTTCCAATTGTGCTCGCAGAGATATTTCCTAGCCTAATATTCTCGGCAAGTATCTGCCCGTTTAAACTACCCAGCATCTTACCGTCGAGTGTAACTTGGCTTCGGAAATATTTCGGAATACCTTTTATACCTTCATAGGTAAGCTCCCCAACACCCATAACCGCGTCTTTGACGAAGCCGAAAAGTCCTCGTCTAACTTGTGCCTGGTAGTCTCCGAGTGTGCCCGGTATTCCCTCATCCAATGCAATCAAGTCATCTAGCGTTGCGTTGGCGTCTTTGAAGGGGACGTACTCGTCTAGCGCATCTAAGTCAAGTTGGCGATCCTTGATCTCTTTTGCTTGGGCTTTCAATTTTTCAAGCAGCTCGCTAGTTCTCTTACCAGGCGGAACCTCGCTTTCGGGTGGGGCGGCGACTACTGCGAGTGCGCTTTTTTTCTCCGTTACCAGTTTTCCCGCGCATCCACCACTTCCCGCCGCGTCAGTATTAATGCGGCATCGGCTATCGTGACGGGCAATCGGCCTATTATTTGCCTCGACGTTATCGTGCCCTTCGGAAATCAATACGTACCCTGAGCTTAGTGACGTCTGGGAAATAATGTGTGCCCCGGCATCCGCCTGAATGTTCCGAAAAAGATCGCCCTTTCGGTAGACCGATGTTCCTTGCGCCTTTACATTTTCCGATGCACAGTGCTTCCGATCCAATGTCGCAAAGCTGTTAAAGGCAACGATATCCTTCCCCACTCGACACAGGTCCGGCTCGGTCGCAAGAGCTAGCCATCCTTTCGCGTGTGCGACATGAAGTGGTGAGCCGTGTTGAGGCGGACTTTTTTTGGGCGGGAGGGTTGTTTTACTAGCATTAATTTTTTCTATATCCGAGATATTGCGTTCCAGCTCTTTGATCCTCTTTTTACTTTCCTCAACAAACCTTTTAGCCGCAATTTTTTCTTCCTCTGTAAGAACACCGGTAAGTGGGGTCTTAAGGGTGGTAAGCCTTAGTTTGTCAGCTCCATTGCCGCTCATATAATCTCCTCGCCAGAGCTACTAGTGGGCTCAGTATTGACAATTGCAGCTGTCGTAGCGCCCACAACGACGTTGATAACGGGATCGTTGTAACTAAAGTGTGCGCGCCAGACTAAGGACACTAAAGTACGGTCTAGATCCAGGCGTAAGGTGTCAAGAAGAGGAAAAGTTATATTGCAGGCACCGCTAGCATGCGTTGTGACCGCTATGATCTTCCACCCAGGGAGACGCATATCAGTCTTGTCCGCAAGTAAGCCAACGAATGATATGTTCTCGTCCCCGACCAAATGTGGGGTCGCGACCATCATTGCATTTGCGCTTTGAAAAAAACGCGTATCGAAATTCACTGGAAGGCGAGCCATACCTGACTTCAGAACGGTTTCATCATATTTCCCTTGATACGCGATCCGTGGTTGCCACCACCGTGCAATCGGACCTAGTCCACGCGCGGGGACATTGCAAAACGGGGTGCGCACTGGAGTTAAGGCATCCTCGATCTGGGGCGCAGGGATTTCGTGCTGGTCACGGACCCATTTAGCGACGAATCTGCGGGCTTTGCTTGGTAGATGGGCATAGGATTGGGAGTCGGGCAACCACCCGCGACCCGCCGGATTTGATGGCAACCTCACCCAGTCCGCTTGCCCGTCAGAAGTCAAATTGGCCGGGACGTCAACGCACCCTCCGTAGGCCAAGCGAAAATCCATCTTGATGCGCGTTACTGCCTTTGGTGAAGTCACGCTCCATCCAAAAATGCCGCGTCTGAACGAACGAGGACCATGAAGCCGGACGAACTGTTGGCATGGGCCTACTCGAAGCCCGGCGATCCAACTTGCGTGCGGCTTGCCACCCGGTGCGGAAGCATGGCCATAGACCAGGATATCCGTGCCTGGCTTGTACGGTACCAAATCGCCATCGTTAGCGATGATTGCCCGCATGACTTCGCTTTCCAACGCTCCATCAAACTGATCTCCATAGGCGATTTCGCTTTGATGCCGAGCTAAGGTGAGGGGCGACCCACCGCTCGCAAAATTGAACGTGCCGCGTACAACAAGTACATCCAGCCTTTGCCCTTCAGGGCCGGACTGCTCAAACCAAAAATGCGGTAGTCCAGTATGGTTCTCTATCTTGGCCTCGCGGTGATTACTTGAACGGAGTGTTTCATTCGCTACGCGGGTAGTTTCAGCCATTACTCCTCCGATTCGCTGCTGCTCCCAGGTGGACTTTTCGCCCCTCCAGAGTTGAGCATCACGTCGTCCGGCCCATCAACGTGGACCTTACTTCCAGCCTTAATGTGTATGTCTTTGCTGTTTAAAAAAATGGCATCTGGGGTCATGACGATTTTTGATGTGCCACAAACGAGCTCAATCTTGCTGCCGGCGGAGATGGTCACAGTGTTTCCGACATTGGTTGTTTGGTTGTGGCCAACGACCGTCGCCATAATCATTCCAACGTTCAGGCTATAGCCCATTCCCACGTTCTCCATCCGCCCCATGCCAACGTTTTGCATGTAGGCCATGCCAATCGTCTCCGTCTTCATTTTTGCTACATTGATCGACCAGTTTTTTCCTATCGTGTCCTTCTCATTCTTCCCGACCGACTTGGAACGGTTACCACCGATATCGATGGTTTCGTTTTTTCCCACATCCTCCGCGCGGTTGTCGCCGATGCTGATTTTTTCATCGTGGTCGACCCGTTCGCTGCGATTGTTATGGATCGTGATCGATTCGTTGTTGTCGACAGTTTCGGTACGATCATGGTGCACTGTGATGGTCTCGTCACGATTGACCGTCTCGGTCCGGTCGCGCTTGACCAGCGTGGTTTCGTCCCTATCGATCGTTTTTCGTCGGTCGTTGCCCACCCACTTGTCTTCATCGTGTTCGACTTCGGTGAGCTGGTCTTTCTCCGCATGCAGCCAGAGCTGCTCGCTTCCTTTCTTGTCCTCAAAACGCAGTGCATTGGCGTTGTCATAGCTTCCGCCCGGCGTGGAACGTGAGAGGATGCCACTTTGAGTCTTGTTGGCTGGCAGTGTCCATGGCGGCATCGTGTCTGCGTTGGGCACCATACCGGTGATAATGGGGCGATTTGGATTTCCGTCCATGAATTGCACAAGAACTTCGGTTCCGATTCGGGGAATCGAGGTCATGCCAAAGTTAGCGCCGGCCCATGGCGTGGCCACGCGAATCCATGCGGAACTCTTTTCATCGTTGCTACCTGCCCGGTCCCAATGGAACTGCACGCGCACGCGCCCAAATTCATCTGTGTGAATTTCTTCTCCTAGGGGCCCCACAACTGTTGCGGTCTGGATGCCGTGGACTTTCGTCTCGACGCTGTTATGGTCACGCCCGGCTCGATAAGGGATGATCTTGCGGATTGCGCGCAGTCGGTTTTCGTAATGAGATTCGGTCGCGTTTTTAACGTGATAGTTGTTCGACGCGCTGTGAATCACTTCAAGAATCAAAAACTCACGCGCTTGAGTGTCGTCTCCGGTTGCGCTAACGTCGAAGTGATCGATCAGCCTGAACCAACGCCCCGGCAGCATGTAGCGATTATTTCCGGAGCCTTCAAACTGCTTGCCAGCAGCCTCGAATTCTTCCATTCGCAACTGCGCCAAGGATCTGCCTCCACCTGTGAAACCATATGCCCCAGTGTATTCGTAAGATTCAATGGCCAAGACGTTTCCCTGTTGGCTCACCGTTGGCAATGAACTGTGAACGGGCTTAGGTGACTTGAAGTCAAAGGATGCGAGCGATACGGCTCCCTGCATGATTTGCCGCGATGGCGACCATTCGCCCACGCCGTCCTCTTCGGTCACGCCGCCATGGCGCTGGAAGCGTACGGAAGGGCCGCCATCGATTGGCTCGACGCTGGTTGTATCATCCGACAGGACTAACTTGTGACCGTTTTCCGAGTGCTCGAACCAATATACGATGCCGTTGCCGACCCAGCGTCGCTCAAGAAAATTGCGGTCGCTCTCGTCAAACTGGCAGCAGTCTGTGAGCACATCGGCCGCGCCCCTCACGCGCCAGTCCCAATCGGCAAGACTGCCATAGTCGCCGAAGATGCTTGCGGTCTGCTGGTACATAGTCGTGTAATGGAACAGGTAATTATCTTTGCGCATCTGAAGATACTTGTACCAGGGACCGAGCAATGCTTCGTAATACGACACCCCTCCATCGACTGTTTTCAACGCGAAGTTGAAAACGATCCCCGTGAAGTAGCGCAGTGTTCCATCCCCGCGCACCAAGTGAACGCACAGCATCTTGCCCTGCATATCCTTGAGCGGGATATCGGGATTGTCTGATAGCAGTTCGACCCGGTACTCGAAGGGCTTAGACAAGCTCTCAAACGCATCGAGCTTGTTCACGAGCAACTGGCCGGCCGGTCCATCTTGGTTGGGAAACGATATCCGCAACAGACGCCGATGCTGTCTTTCAGCGACAATATTTTGAAAAGCACTCATAGCTATGCTCATACTGGTTCCTATATTGCAAGACGGGATCGAAGTCGTTTTACACAAGCACTCATGTGAACGCTAGAACAACGGTTTCATTTTACCATTATTATCATAATACAAATGTTTAAACTAAACATTTGTTGTTGTTTTGGTACGATTATTTGTGTGCCGGGTTATCATGCCACTACGGGCGATGTCGATCTTGGCCGAACTCAATGCGGTAAAAAATTCCGACGAAAACGAGCGGAAACAACAAACCGTCAAGTAGGCGACGCTCCGCAATTTAGACTTGGAACTGGGATGGGCGCAGGCGAAATACTTTCTCAAATCGAGAACGTATTCTTTACTGGCAAGTGCAGCATATTAATTATCTGGGGCAATATGTTACTGCGGAATGGTTGTTAAATGTGAAACAATGCGTTATGTTTTCCGTCCCAAAATTTTTTTTGACGACCGTGTCTATGTATTGCAAGAAGAGCAGGGGGCACTTCTGCTCCCCCCCGGAGGGGGGTATCGATAAGAGATTTTGGTAAGTGAACCGATTAAGAACAAACTAGTGTAGCCAGTGGCTAGTGAGGCCCCATAAAACGATCACCGTTGAAGTGAATCAAGTGGGTGGGGTTGTCTGCACACCATACCTCGGTTTCCCATGCAATTACTGGAAGGAAGCGTGCCATTATTTGGCGGTTGGGAAACGCGGTTACGAACACTAATCCAGCGCTAACGTTGCGGAACAGATAGGATAGTTCGGCGTGTCGTTTCCCATCTACTGGGCCGACCGAGGTCACGCTCTCTACCAAATAAAGCCAGTCCTTATCCTTCGCATAGAGAATCGCATCCGGCATCTTCCCACGCTCGTGCAGGGGCGCGCCGAGCAGTTCTAACGCTGCAAGGTCCATTACTACGCCTTTATTGCCAGTATCCCCCAAATATAGGACTTGCGCGCCAGGTGCGAAGCGCGGCGCGAATTCTTGAATGATGTCTCGGATAAGCTCGCTATGACCACCCGGCGACATTTCAAAAAGGCTACCGTCTGGCAATCTGCAAGGGATCATGGCGAGGTCGCGATGCGCTTTGTACTTCTCTGCCAGAGAACCAATTTGAGATAGGTAGGCGGCTAATGCCTCGTCCCATGCGGGAGTCTTGTAGGTCAAGAGCAGCTGTTTTGCATCGGGGGCAATCTGGTAGTTCCATTGCGGGCTATTGGGCGGCCGTGACGGCTTATCAGGGTTTTGGAGTGCCAGGCCGCCTGAAACGAATTGGTGAAGCGTCTCCTTCCGGAAACTTTCGCGAGAATTCTCCGCATACGGTTTGTTGTAATCGTTGCGGCAGTAGTCGAGAATAGCCCGCACACCTAATAGCGGCTCACTTAGTGTCTGCCACGAGCCCTCCTCTTTTAACTGCACGAGTGCCAAAAGCGTGAGCCCAGAACGCTCATTCTGCTGCGTGCGCGGATAGCCGAGCGCAGCAATGATCTCAATGGCCTCGTCAATTTTACCCATCCACACCCCCTACGAATTTATCAATTTGTTCTTGTGACGGTAGAGCCGTCCCCACTTCTTTGCCCCAAGCGTGTAGTGTCGCGGCGTTGGGATATCGCAAAGCCCGGAGGTCACCCGCATTGACTTGCGTATGTCCACTGAATCGACGTAACCATCTGTCTGCAAACGTCGATGCGAGGTACACTGCCATCCCCTTTGCCAAAGTATCCTCCATGCCCTGCTTTGATTGATGCACGATGTTGGTTTTGTTGTCGAACCCAACAAGCGAGCCGGGGGCCGCAACCGGGGTAAAAACCGCTGGAACTATGCGCCGTTTTTCTTCCTTCGACGACAGTCGGCGGACGACTACATAGCAACCTGTCGACATCATCCATTTCCGGGTATCGTCATTTACCTCGATATAGTTGGGCTTTTTTACGTCGAGCTTTGGATGGACAACGAAACCGCTCTCGAAGTGGTGCGAATGAATCATCGGGGCGGTTCCAGGCCCAGGTGCTACTCGCAGGTGGTCCCTCATGCGAAAATCCACGACAGGCCCAGTGCTTACGCCCAGTCCAAGTTCCTCCAAAGTAAAGTGATAGCGGGCCATCGCCTTTCCCGTTTCAGTTCCTTCGTCCTCCGTGGCAAGGTGAAATATCTGCTCCCGATCTTCTGGAAGGACGACGTTATCAAATGGCGTTGTTCGTTCACGGACTTCTGAAAACGTAGCATCCTGACTTGACGATATGACGACCGGGCCTTGCCTGCGACCTTTGACGAGATGGAAAATTACATTCTCTTGTAACACCTCGTCGCCTTTGAACGCATGGGTACGGCTTTCAAAAACGTGAATCCGGGTGATTGCTGACGTTGTAAGTAATAGTTCACGGAAGGGCCTGAAGTAAGGGCCGTTACAAAAGCTACGAGGTGTAATCGCTACCATTTCGCCACCGTCGGCTAAGCTTTTCAATGCCAAGGCGACGAAACCGGAGTACAGGTTGGCGGTTTCAACTCCAAGAACACGGAGTGCTTTACGATGTGCAGACGCCGAACTAATTTTTTTGTACGGCGGATTGAGAATGGCATGAGTTGGCCCAAGCGTCTCGCCGCGACTGGTTAGCTCGTCAGAGAAGGAAAGGATGAAGTCGGTCGACTTGATAGTCGAACTGTACTGCGCTCCTGTCGCTCGCATCAGATCGCCGCAGGCGTCGAGGGTTGTGCTCAACTGCTCGTGAAGCAGGTCGTCGATTTCCCAAGCGGTGCATTCCAGCGACGACGCGTGCTCCGCTGCCGCCCTCTTTGCGAGCGCTACCGTCAGCGAGCCTATGCCGGCACCAGCATCGAGGAGCCGTACGGTCTTCTCTGCGAGCGGGTGGAACATGGAGGCCATAAACGTTGCTATGACACTTGGCGTCATGAATTGTCCAAAAGCCGATTTGTGCTTCTGGGAGGTCACCCGCGCGACTGCCTCCCGCCGCGCGTCAATGGCTTCGTCGGAGAGGTCGCTCGTGGCCTCAACTGTCAAGTTCATCCGGTCTTTCATAAATTTATCTACTGGGAAATTTCCCGCGTTTTTTGCTTCGTGAGCTTACAGTAATAGTGCTGAAGACGCCAAACGAAGGGCACATAGGGGCACAAATTTACATCCCTAAGTGCATGAGCTTTGAGTTTGCCGGCGCAGCAGCTTCAGTACCCTGTCCTGGTATCCCTCGCGTCGGAGTGCTCCTAATCGGACGGCTTTACTACGGTCAAAACCGTGGCCCTGGAAATTCCGTAGCGCCGAGCTAAGGCGCTCACGCTCTCGTTTTTCGTATAGCCGTCAATCATTGCTTGGCGCTGCTCTGGCGTGGTCTTAGATGGTCTGCCCAGAATCTTTCCCTCCGCTTTTGCCCGAGCCAAGCCCGCCTGAGTCCGTTCAACGATTAAATCCCGCTCCATTTCGGCGACGGCGGCCAGCATGGCGAGCATGAGCTTGCCAGCTGGCGAGGTCAGGTCGAGTTTGCCAAGTTGAAGAACAACCACCTCCACGCCCATAGTTGCAAGGTCCTTGATGGTTGACAGGACATCAGGCGCATCCCGGCCCAATCGGTCAAGCTTGGAAACCACAACAGTATCGCGCGCGCGCAGTTTGCTCAGCATTTCCGCGAACTGCTTACGTTGAGCAGCGTGCGCCTTCCCGCTAACCGTGTCGGCAAACCAATACTCTACTGCGTAGCCGGCTCTCTCCACCTCAAGTCGCTGATTGTCAACAGTCTGCTCCGCTGTAGATACCCGTCCATACCCAAATACTGCCATCAATCACTCCATGTTGTGTTGAAAAACGGTGCAACTATATATCAACATGTTGATATGTGTAAACCCTATATTTCCAACGTTTGAATTTAGGCTTGTTATTCCCTGTTGGAAATCGGTCGGTTTCTGTGCAGCTGGTCTATTTTGGGGGGCGATGATATGGTTAGGTTTTTTCACTTTCCTTCATGCGCCTGACGTCAATTACCGTAAGCAACTATAAGTCCTTCATGGACGCTGGAACTGTCGAGATTGGAGCTGGCTTCAATCTATTTATAGGAGCAAATAATTCTGGCAAGACTACAATGCTAGAAGCACTCGACCTCCGTACAGACAAAACGATGCTTCACCGCTCTATCTGGAGCTTGCCGGAATACGGCGATCAGACACAAGGACGAAGCAGCCTCCAGATTTCTGTCAAAACTTCGCTTCAGGAACTAAAAGAACTGCTGGGAACGACGGTATTAATACCAATTCCGGAAAACTTTCGGAACATGCTTCCTACTGGAGTTAACGATGTTGCCAAGGCGGCATATCAGAGACTTCTAGATGCCCCAGAAATCACTCTAGTTTGGGAAAATGGAAATGAACAACAATACATGTCAGCCCGAACCATCTTTGGTGAGTCCGCACTGACACTGCAACATGAGAGCACTGCCAACCACGTCTTGCAACTTCGATTCCCGGATCGCCAAGCAACAATTCCCGAGTGTCACATTGTTAACCTGGTAGGACAGCCAACGGGGATTCGACTTAGCGATTTCTTCAAACGATTTTTCTACCGTTTTTCGGCTCAGCGAAACCCTGCTGTGCAATCTGGATTCACCGGCGCTCCAGCCGTCCTGTCACCTGACGCTTCAAATCTCGCCTTTTGCTTAAGCCAACTTCAATTGAACGACGCGCACGGACATAGCCTGCTATGCGACTGGGTTCATCGAGTATTTCCATCCGTTCGATGGGTGCAGGCACCGGCAGTCTCGAACAATCAGTGGCACATCCAGTGCCTGCCCCGCCCTCCCGTGGAGAGACGTGACGACCTCGCGGTAACGCTGGATCAAATGGGTACTGGCATTGGAAACGTAATAGCTATCCTTTTCATAGTACTCGTATCACGGCAGCCTCAAGTTATCGCGATAGACGAACCCAATTCCTTTCTTCATCCGCGAGCCTTGCGCGAACTTCTTCAAATTCTGGCAGTTGAAGGGAGTCAGCATCAATACATTTTGACGGCCCACTCACCTGATGTGCTTACTGCTGTATCTCCGAGTTTTGTAACAATGTTTTCAGCTCCGGACGGGCGGACAACCATCCGACAGGTTGCTGGAGGCGATATTGTCCATCTCCGCGAAGACCTATCAGATCTTGGAATCCGTATGACCGATCTACACGGTCGCGATCGCGTTCTTTGGGTTGAGGGCCAAACAGAAGAGCTAGTATTGCCCGAATTGTTGCGGCGGTTTTGTCCAGAACTAGCTGCCGGCACTGCCGTGCTTCGAGTCGAACACACTGGTACTTTCGAGAAAAAAGGCGTCGTTGTTTCTGAGGTGGCAAACATATATAGACGTCTCAGTGAATCGTCGGCGCTTGTCCCGCCGATGGTCGCAATCTTGCTTGATCGTGAAAGTCGCAGCGAGAAAGAGTGCCAACGATTGATTGCCGAATGCAAAGGAGTACTGCGTCTCCTTGATCGCGCGATGCTGGAAGATTACGTATTGAATGCACCAGCGATCACTGCCAGGCTAAATTCGCTCGGCGAGTCTTGCACCGACGGTCAAGTCGAGTCCCTGCTGAGTCAAGCAAGTGTAGAGGAGACCGCTGCAAACACGCTTGCTAGAGTATTTTTGGTTATTTCTGAGGCAAGGCATGAGTTCCGTAAAACACGTGATGTGCCTTCTCTAATCACTTGGCTACTGGAAAATGATCCAGATTTTCTCACCCCATTAGGAGCATGTTTAACGACAATATTTGTGCGAGACGATACTGCCGCTCAGTAAACGTACTCTGCCGTGCTGCATGGGCTGGTGATGCGACATGCGGCAGAGTAGTTACGTCTAAATACGGGTTAATTGGTCCTCCTCGACGTGACATTTACCTACAGTCGCACGGTAGGTCGAAACCAAGCGGCTACCGAAAATTTTAATCGATGTCAGCCAATGTTGTTCCGCTCTAACCACTTCCGCAGTGAGGCGTAGTGAATGTCTGTCAGTCCGGTTAAGCGCGCCGTGAGGCGCCGATGGCGCTTGCGCCACTTGTAGGGCTGCCGAAAGGGGATCGTGGCCTCCGGGGTAGCTCCAAGCCTTCTCAAGAGCTTGTGCCGGGCAAAGCGAGCCCGGTCCGTCGCGGTAGCTGCCACTGAGGAGCGATACCGCAGGCCCAGGCAATGGCGGCATGCCACTTCGCTGCCTGACCAATACAAGGACTGGAAATTCCCCTCGTGCGCGCGAGGGCACTTCAGGAGGGGGCGTACCCGTCCTTTTAGGCATGGTATGGCCACAATATCGACTCGGTACGTTGCACCGTCCAAAAAGGCTGTCAAACGGTCTGGGCAGAGCATTATCAGGCCGGTTGTTGCGCCGTCGCCGACTGCCAGTAGCGACTGCCCTGTGCTGCTCCACACGGCCATCAATTTCGCCAAGTTGATCTCGAACGCATCTTCGAGGACTGGAACTCGGATATCTTTCATTGCTGTTTTGCTCCCCGTACCGAAATAAAAATCAAAGTGCCCGCTGCACCCCACTTTGCTGGGGAGTAGCAGGCAGCGCATATGTACGTTGTTACGACGAGATCAACATCATCGGGTGCCAGTCGCGCTGAATTTTGCCGATCTGGACGGTGAGGTGTTGAGTGATATCGCCGAAGGAGGCATCGAATCGCGTCCACAAGGCGCTTTCTTCGTAGAGCGGGAAGGGGAACACCTTGGACTGATCCGCACACTTCTTCCGCTTTTTGAACATGGCGAAGATGGCAGTGCTTAGATCAAAGTGGTCCAGCCCACTGACATCTGCGTATGTCAAATTGCGCAAGCCTCGGTCCGCTTTCACGGCAACGATGCCATAGACGTGCTGGAACTCCTTGATGAAGCTGAGGGCTTGGTGTGGGGTGAGGCGGATGCGATTAGCAAACATGTGTGGGTCCTTTTTTGTAAGGGTAATGTCTCTAAAAGCGCAACCAAAAACAACTTGTCTTGCGGGCTGAAACCCAGACTGGAGGCGGCTTTCAAGAGAATTCAATATAAAGAGATACCCCCCCTTCCATACTATTTCTTATTTACACTACGGAAGGACAGAGGTTTGTTTCGTTGATTTTATTGCGGTTGGTCGCCGAACTCCGCCGCGACATAGGCCACGCGTTTTTTACCGCGCCCGGACGGTGGGAGGAAGTCAACCTTCTGGAATCCACGATCACCGATGAGGTTCTTGAAGACCTGCTGTCGCATGCGTTCGTCGGCTTCTTTGAAGCGCGCGGTCTTGCGCGCCAAGTCTGCCTCTGTCAGGCCGTTGGGACCTGCTGCATTGATAAACCTTGCAACATCATTGCAGAGCGCTCCGAACGGGCTGTCGGCGATATGGTTCATCAGGTCACTCAGCGAACGATCCGCCCAGTACGTAACATAATCAATCGCCCAGCGGGCATGCTCGGCCGTGATAGTGTTGGACTCGCACGATTGCGACACGATCAATGACACTTTCATGGCGATCTCACGCACCCGCGAGTACATATCCGCGATGCCATCCTGTTCCAGTTCATCCATGCGGACGAGGCATTGTTGTTCAAGGTCCTTGAACATGACACTGGCTGCTTCATCAAACGGCACAATCGTCGGCGTAGCACGTTCGTTGTGCAGACCGTCAATGTCCAACTCGCTCATGTTTCCCTCGCCGCTGACGCGACGCGATCTCGCCCAGTCGGTCAACTCCTGTGGAGGCGGAGCGTTGTCGATATCTTGGCTGAGCTGGCGGCCGAGGTCAGTCTGGACAATAATGAAGCGGTTCAGAAAGCCGTCCTGCATAGAGCCAGACCCGATAGCATTGAAGAACGTGCCCGGTGTCGTCATCGCGACGAGCGTCAGGGACGGATTCACTACTTCGCGGGTCCCAAGTTCCCCTCGCTGCTTTGCGGTAAGGCCCGCAGTGGAGTATGCCTTCGGTTGTAGCGTCGAGTGAGCTCGGCCAAACACCTCCATCAGCCTCCTGCGTACCGTTGCGCCGAGATGGTTACTCTTAGAGCGTGACGATTCCATCAGCATGCCGAATTCGTCCATGATCGAAATGTGCGTTGGCCTAGCCAACAACATCGAGTCGACGGCCGCGTCTGAGGTGTAGTCGCAAGCGCCGATCAACTGACCCAGACCAGCGAGGCGCAAGCATTCTTCAATCGCCGTCTTCGCATGTTCCTTGCCAGAGCCAGTCACGCCAATGTTCAAGAAGAACTGATTAGGCCAGTTGCGCTGCGTTGTGCAGAATTTACGCCCCAGGACGACGCTGCCAAGTGCGAGCGCGGTTTGTACTGCGAAATTGGGCTGTGGCTTGTTTGCTGTGCGATTGGTCCAATCGACCATCTTGCCGAGTATTCCCGGAACGGTCAGCAGATGTTCTGGTACGTGTCGGGTCTTATTGGTGCCGAGCTCGGTGCATGGGTTCGACATGGCCCGTGGCGCTTGAGTGTGCATGATCGCGGAGATATCGACGCTGCTTGGCGCGAATTTTCCCATTGCGCTGCTAACGAGGGCGGGAATATCCGCACGGCGGGCAGCCCAACGCTCGTCGTGCGACCCAGCCGATGCATCCATCAAGCCGTACAGGTGATTTACCGCTGCCCCGCCGTTCATTCCACTTGCCGCGAGGGAGGCTGCAAGGTCGCGCAGACTATCGTGGTAATTGTCGCCTGCGTGAATGCGACTCACCAGCGCAGCGTGATGCTGGCTTTGTGACGCCGCTTTCAGGTCGCCCGTGTTCGGGTCGATTTTGCGGTCAGCGCGGATGCGCTCTGCAAGCTCGACGAACCCGCGCAAGCCGGAAACAGCCCCGTCCTTAATGACCTTGCCCGTGACGGTCAAGAAACGCTTCGAGGAGTAGAGTTCCACCTTCAGACCGTTGACAGTGCCCGCGCATCCTTTTTCCAAGACTGACGAGTAGCCGAAGGCGCGCAAGCCGGTAGTGGATGGCGAGAGTTCTACGTAGCTTGCGCCCAAGGCATCGAGCAATGCCAAGGCGTCAGGATGGATTTCGCCATCGAGCACGCAATGGTCAATGTCCACGCCAACGAGGCCATCGTCGTTCAGCGCGAATCCAATGCCTGTGTAATCGCCTTCTTCATAAGCGGTTACCGCTTGATCGAGTGTCCCCCAAGTGTCGGGGTCAGTCGAGCTGCCGCGCGAGTTGTGCAAGGTTGGGTTATACGGCACTTTCGTCGACTTCGTACCGTCGCGCTGTTCTGCACGCCAAGTCATCCATCGTGGCAGCACGCGAAGGGCTTCGGGGATATTGTTCACCTGTGGGGCGACAAAGCCATGCACGCGTGTTTGTACGGGTGATTGAACACTGATCTCACCAGCGACGGCTTTTTCGACTTCGAGCGCATCGGCGGACGTGGTGTGGGTTGCCGGGATCGGCCGTGATGGGGCGAATGCACGATCCCGGATCGGATGACTGTGGCTGCATGGGTAAGTCGCCCGGTCCGGCGACGTGGGATCGTACTTGGCGACGAAGTCGCCGCTTGCGCTGCTCACGCCGTCCGGGATTCGCGGTAAGTTTGCGATTGGAGTGGCGTGAGCGATCATGCAACTACCCTCGGCTGGGCCGATGCGGCGCAGTTCGCGACAAATGCTTCTACTTCTGCTGCATGCCACACAGTGACACTGGCGCCGATCTTGAAAGGCTTCGGGAACTTCCCGTCGCGTACCCAACGCCAGATGGTTGCAGGGCTGACGGGCAGAACGCCGACTTTATTTTTTGTGGTCGCAATGTCTGCGACCCGCATAACGCGTGGTGCCATCTTTTACTCCGGTATGACGTCTCATGACGATACTGAAGTATTTCAAATTTCCTTCTTAAAAACACCGACAGCCGGTGTCACCGTTTGGCGCTACCCACTTGGCGCTGGAGGTCCCGAACGCTGCGATGATGTTTCTTCCCCAGTTCCTCAAGTGCTTCCTTGGTCGTTTGAGTTTTTTTCCGAATAGACTGGTAGTCTTCCCTCATCACAAAGCGGTCCAAACTTACTGTTGTGTCGACCAGCCAACCTGTACTTGCCAGGAGCGTCAGCGCTTCAAGAAGCGCATGGGCGGCTTGTTCGGCAGTGACAACGGTTTGATCTTCGGGAAGGTCGCTCGGGTTAATGCAATATTGGCCATCTGGACTGCTCAATGCGGGGCCATAGGTGTCAACGAGTTCCTGTGCTGCCCGGCGAGCCTCATCGGAGGCTTTCCGGCCAAGGGATTTTTTATGAGCCATTCTATTCTTTGAATATCTAGAGGTTATGCTGCCCGCAACGGGATGGGTTTTGCGCCGCTGCGCAGTTCATCAAGGTAGTCAGCCCATCGCTGCATCATGACTCGGCGGGCCGGCAGGTGAGCGGTACGGTTATAAGCGCGGCCATTTGGGTCTTTCACAGCATGCGCCAGTTGGTGTTCGATCAAGTCCACTCGCTCCTCAAGGACTTCATCAAGAATAGTGCGCGCCATCGCGCGGAACCCGTGCGCGGTCATCACGTCTTTGGCGTAGCCCATGCTCCGCAAAGCAGCGTTCACCGTGTTTTCGCTCATGCATCGGTCGTCCGTGCGGATGCTCGGGAAAACGTACTTGCGATGGCCCGTCATCGGATGGACCGCGCGCAAAATCGCAACTGCCTGCTCGGACAGGGGGACGATGTGATCGCTCTTCATCTTCATCTTGTGGCCGGGAATGCGCCATTCTGCTCCGTCCAAGTCGATTTCCATCCATTCCGCACCCCGCAACTCGCCCGGCCGCACGAAAACGAGTGGGGACAGTTTCAATGCGGCAACGGCATAAGGGTGGCCGCTGTAGCCGTATATCGAGCGCAACAGGCTCGCGACTTCCTTAGGTTCGGTGATTGACGCGTAGTTGGTTTTGACCGCCGTGGACAGTGCCCCTTTGAGGTCGGCAGTCACATCGCGCTCTGCCAAACCAGTCGCGACCGCAAATCGAAAGACTTGGCCGCAGACCTGCTTGACCCGATGCGCCGATTCAACCGCGCCACGAGCTTCCATCTTCTGAACAGCAGAGAGCACGTCACGCGGTTTGATAGTGGAGATGGGCATCGCCCCGATGTATGGAAAAACGTCCTTCGCCAGCCACCCGGTCACTTTGATCTGCGTGGTGTCTGCACGTTCAGCCGCCGTCTTCGTCAGCCAGCTACGTGCGACTGCCTCGAATGTATGTACTGCCGCGATGGTGAGCGCTTCTTTATGCTCACGTTTTGCCTGCGCCGGATCAATGCCGTCGGCGAGAAGTTCCCGCGCTTCCGCGCGCCGGGCCCGCGCTTTCGCGAGGCTGACAGCAGGGTACACCCCCATTGCCAGCGTCTTGCGCTTGCCCAGGTGCTGGTAGTCCATGCGCCAGTATTTGCCCGCGCCCTTCACGAACAAGTACATGTTGTGGCCATCGGCGTACTTGTCGCCCGAAAGTTTGATCGGCTTAACTTGCTTTACGAACGTGTCTGTCAGTGCCATTTCCACCCCTGTTACGGTATCTAAAAAGTTCATCCTGCGGGATACCGTAAAAAGTTACGGTATCTTGTTGCGATGAAATGATATCGGGTGCGACACTATTCGACGAAAAAAATCCCGCTCTGCCTATGAGGCATGCGGGTTCTGATATGGGGTGATACAGGGTAAAACAAGGTTTTGGTGCCGGGAGCCGGAATCGAACCGGCACGCTGTTTCCAGCGCGGGATTTTGAGTCCCGTGCGTCTACCTATTCCGCCATCCCGGCAACGCGACCCGCATTATGGCCCATTTGCCCGGTTCAGGCAACTATTTCGCGTTGCAGGCTATTTCAGCGCCGGCGCGTCTCTATGCGCATCAGCCGCTCCCGCGTGTCCACGGCAACATCTTCAAGTTTGACGATGCGCTCTTCCATATCCAGACATTCCTTCGGTTCTTTCCTCGCTCCTTAGTTAAGCCGGCTCAAGCCGTTGGCGCCGGAAGCGAATTCGGAGCAACTCCGTCACGAATGCAGACATACGCCGCAGCCGTTTGTTCCGCAACATGTGAAGCCTCATTGATGAACGGGTTCCCCCAGCGAGTAATTTGCAGGGCGCCTTTGCTCATCCAGCCGGATAAGCTGCTTGCAACACTCGGCGATTCATAAGTCCAAGCTGATCGAAGCGCCGCTTTCAACAGGCGCCAGGCCCCATGCTACATTATGTTTTTTTCAATATGGTCCTCCATGAAACAACGCATCGCCGGCTTCGACCTGGCCCGGGCCCTTGCCGTGATCGGCATGGTGATCGTCAATTTCAAAGTCGTGATGCACGCCAGCGCGCCCGATGCGCCGTGGTGGCTGGCCATCTTCGACGCGCTCGACGGACGCGCCTCGGCCCTGTTCGTGATCCTGGCCGGGGTCGGGCTGTCGTTGCTGTCGAAGCGGGCGCGCGAAGCGGGCGACCCGGCCGCCTTGCGCGCCGACCGCGCCGGCATCCTGAAACGCGCCGCCTTCCTGTTCTGCGCGGGCCTGCTGTACGTGCAGGTGTGGCCGGCCGACATTCTCCATTACTACGGCGCCTACATGGTCATCGGCGCGCTGGCGCTGTCGTGGCGCAGCGGCGCCCTGGTTGCCGCCGCGCTGGCGATGGTGGCCGGCTTTGTGGTGCTGGCCGCCACTCTCGACTACGGCGCCGGCTGGAACTGGGAAACCCTCGCCTACACCGGCTTCTGGACGCCCGCCGGCTTTGTGCGCAACCTGTTCTTCAACGGTTTTCACCCGGTGTTCCCGTGGACTGGCTTCCTGTTGCTGGGAATGGCGCTCGGGCGCGCCGACATGCAGTCGCGCACCGTGCTGTACCGGATCTTCATCAGCGGCCTGCTCATGGGCATCGTGGCCGAACTGGCGATGACGGCCGGCGTCCTGCTGGGCGCGCCGGGCAGCGGCGTCTGGTCGCACCTGTGGTCATCCGGCCCGCTGCCGCCCCTGCCGCTGTACTGGATCGCCGCCGCCGGCGACGCCATGGCGGTGATCGCGGCCTGCGTCTGGGCCGGCCGGCGCTGGCATGACGCGCGCTGGTTGGCGCCCCTGGTGCATACCGGCCAGCTCGCGCTCACCCTGTACATCGCCCACGTCGTCATCGGCATGGGCGTGCTCGAAGCGCTCGGCCTGCTTGGTGGCCGCACGCTTGCCTTCGCGGTCGGCAGTGCGCTGGTGTTCTCGGCCGGCGCGGTGCTGGGCGCGCATCTGTGGCGCCGCCGTTTCGCGCTTGGCCCGGTCGAGTGGCTGATGCGGCGCTGTACGGGGTAAGCGTGCGCTTACTTGCGCGGCTGGCGACTCAGGGCGCGCGCTGGTACAGGCGGAAGCGCTCGTCGCGGTCGGCGGCGCGCCGGCCTTCCCACAGCAGGCGCCACTCGGCGCCCGGCGGCGGCTTGGCCAGTTCGCGCTCGTCGTGCACTTTCACGCTGTCCTGCAGCAGGATCAGGTCGCACTTGCCGGCGCCGATGTGATCGAACGGCAGCTTGCCGTAAAACGCCAGCGATGCGCGTTGCGGCGCACCCACGTTCGAATTGATGCAGCCCGCGCCCGGCGGCAGCGAGCTGGCGATCTGGCGCGCCACGACCGCGTAGCTCTTGCTGTAATTGAAGTCGGGCAGGAACAAGGTCATGAGCAGCACCCACAGTAAAATCAGACCGCCCGACGACAGCACCACGGCGCGCCACAGCACCGCCGGCTGGCGCGAGATGCGCCAGTGGACCAGCGCGATCCAGCCAATGGTCGCGCCCAGCGCCACCACGAAGGCCAGCACCTCGACTTCGGGCCGGAAGCCCGGCAGCAGCTTGAGCGCGTTCTTGGCCAGCTGCGCGGGCCAGCCGGTCAGCTTGGCGATCCAGAACAGCCAGACGATCGCGCCCAGCATGGTCAGCACCATCACCGAGAACCAGTCGATGGCGTTGATGGCGCCGCGCTTCATGGTCGGCAGCCCGAACGCGGCCATGATGGCCAGCGGCGGCAGCAGCTTGAGCAGGTCGCCGTTTTCCGGCAGCGGATCGCACAGGATCAGCAAGGTGAGGGCGCCGACGAAAAACAGCGGCAGCACGATGTGCAGCAGGTGGTCCTGGCGGCGCCACGCGTAAATGGCCCAGCCGGCGAACGGCCAGGCCGGCCAGAAGAACCAGATCCCGACCCGGAAGAAGGTCTTGATCGAGACCCAGCCCGGCAGGCCGATCTGGTTGGCGGTCCAGGCCAGCCAGCCGCTGACGGGATTGACGCCGTAGGGCTGGATCGACACGGCCGGCAGCACCCAGAGCATGCTGATCGCCACTGCCGTCAGCACGGCCAGGCCGAGATGGCGCAGGGTCGGCGCCAGCGGCACCGACAGGAAGCGCGTGCATGCGAACAGGGCCAGCAGCAGGGTGATCGGGGTCAAGAGGCCGCGCGTGAGCACCAGCGCGCCCAGCGACAGGCCGATCAGGACCGCATTGCGCACTGTCTGCGCTTCCACGTAGCGCACCGCGCGGTACAGGAAGTAGGCGACCAGGCCGCCCTGCAGGGTGACGGCCAGGGTTTCGTGGCTGAACATCAGCAGGCCCAGGCAGCCGAGATAGATCAGGGCGGCGGTGTCGGCCAGGGTGCGGCCGTAATCGTCCGGTTCGGGCTGGCCGCCGAAGGCCAGGCGCAGCGGCTGCGCATCCTGGCGCCGCCCCAGGTGGAAGGCGGTCCACCAGACCGAGGCCGTGCCGGCCACGAAGATGCCGATGGTCGACATGCGCGCCGCCATCATGTCGCCCATCAACCAGCCGAACAGCTTGATGCACAGCGCGCCCAGCCAGAAGGCCAGCGGTCCGTCGTCCGGCACCCGCATGCCGGCAATATTCGGCAGCAGCCAGTCGGACAGGCTGCCGTGGGCCATGGTCCACATGATGCCGAAACTGCCGGCATCATCTTTCCAGTCAGCGCGCCCGATCAGGCCGGGCAGGATGTACAGCAGGCCCAGCGCAAACAGGGCCCAGCGCGGGAGCGCCAGGGTGGCGGCGGCGGAAAGACGGACGGGTTTCATCGATAACGGCGGCATCGGCAATGGGGAAAGGAGGTAGTATCAACGAAAAAAAAGCAGCCGTGGCTGCTTTTTAGGAGTGCAAGGCAAAAACTTAGCCGTTTGCAACTGCGGTTTTGGAGCCGACGGCACCAAATTTCTGACGGAACTTCTCGACGCGGCCAGCGGTGTCGACGATTTTGTGCTTGCCGGTGTAGAACGGGTGCGATTCAGCCGATACCTCGATCTTCACCAGTGGGTATTCTGCGCCCTCGTGGGTGATTTTTTCGCGGGTCTGGATGGTCGAACGGGTAACGAATTTGAAATCGCACGACAGGTCGTGGAATACAACGTCGCGGTATTCTGGATGGATATCTTTACGCATGGTCTTGCCTCGGTTAGTTTGGTAGCCAAACTGCACTTCGTCGGTCGTCTTGCCTCGTGACCCGATTGCCGCTCACTTGCCAGGGGTTAAATACTGCAACCGGCGATTATACAGCGTTTTAGGGGGCAGGAGGGGTCAGACCGCGGTTTTTCAGTGAGGGGTCTGACCCCGGTGTTGCTTTTACGATATTCCTGCGTCAGCGCCAGCGAACCAACAACGAAAAAGGACAGCCGCAGCTGTCCTTTTGTTGATGCCTTCAGCGGAAATTACCCGCCGCGCCGCATCATGTCGAAGAACTCATTGTTGTTCTTCGTGGCCTTCATCTTGTCGAGGATGAACTCCATCGCTTCGATCTCGTCCATCGAGTACAGCAGCTTGCGCAGGATCCAGATCTTCTGCAGCTGGTCGGCCTTGATCAGCAATTCTTCGCGGCGGGTACCCGATTTGTTCAGGTTAATGGCCGGATAGACGCGCTTCTCGGCCAGGCGGCGCTCGAGGTGGACTTCCATGTTGCCGGTGCCCTTGAATTCCTCGTAGATCACGTCATCCATGCGCGAACCGGTTTCGATCAGGGCGGTGGCGATGATGGTCAGCGAGCCGCCTTCTTCGATATTGCGCGCGGCGCCGAAGAAACGCTTGGGACGCTGCAGCGCGTTGGCGTCCACGCCACCGGTCAATACCTTGCCCGAGGCGGGAATGACGGTGTTGTAGGCGCGCGCCAGGCGGGTGATCGAGTCGAGCAGGATGATCACGTCTTTTTTCATTTCGACCAGGCGCTTGGCCTTTTCGAGCACCATCTCGGCCACTTGCACGTGGCGCGTCGCTGGTTCATCGAAGGTCGAGGCAACCACTTCGCCGCGCACCGAGCGCTGCATTTCGGTCACTTCTTCAGGACGTTCGTCGATCAGGAGCACGATCAGGGTGCAGTCCGGGTGATTGGCCGTGATCGCATGCGCAATGTGCTGCAGGATGACCGATTTACCCGACTTTGGCGAAGCGACCAGCAAACCGCGCTGGCCCTTGCCGATCGGGGCGATCAGGTCGATGATGCGGCCGGTGATGTTTTCCTGGCCATTCATTTCGCGCTCGAGGCGCAGCGGCTCGTTCGGGTGCAGCGGGGTCAGGTTCTCGAACAGAATGCGGTGCTTGCTCGCTTCCGGAGATTCGCCATTGACCTTGTCGACCTTGACCAGCGCGAAATAACGCTCGCCGTCTTTCGGGGTACGCACTTCGCCCTCGATCGAATCGCCCGTATGCAGGTTGAAGCGGCGGATTTGCGACGGCGAGATATAGATATCGTCGGTCGAGGCCATGTAGCTGGCGTCCGGCGAGCGCAGGAAGCCGAAGCCGTCCGGCAGCACTTCGAGAGCGCCGTCGCCAAAAATCTGTTCGCCTGATTTCGCGCGCTTCTTGAGAATGGCGAACATCAGTTCTTGTTTGCGCAGGCGGGCTGCGTTGTCGATATCGAGGCCAATCGCCATCTCCAGTAGTGCGGAGACGTGCATGGCCTTCAGTTCAGATAAGTGCATGAGTTGAGTCCCGTGACGGGAAGTAAAGGTAGGGGAGGGAACTGCGTGGGTTAATCATCCGGGAAGAAGTCAGTCGAGGCCAACTCGATTCCCGGCCGGACAAGACGGCAGCGCGGGCGCGCCGGCGTCACGTTGTACTTACATAATCAGATATTGCTGTCGAGGAAAGCGGTCAGCTTGCCTTTGCCATTGTTGCCGACCATGCGGGCCGCTTCAACACCGTTCTTGAACAGAACCAGGGTTGGAATGCCGCGAATGGCGAATTTGGCCGGAACCTGCTGGTTGGCGTCGACGTCCATCTTGGCGATGACGACCTTGCCGTCGTATTCCTGGCTGATTTCTTCGAGGATCGGAGCGATTTGCTTGCACGGACCGCACCATTCAGCCCAGAAGTCGACCAGCACGGGACGGTCCGACTTGAGGACGTCCGCTTCGAAAGATGCATCGCTAATGTATTTAATATTTTCGCTCATGTTTTCCTCTAAATGAGGTAGGGGGTCAATAACGCCTGGAGGATAAGCCGACCCTGCTTCGGGGACCATCGCTGTCACCAGCCAGTTCCTTTTTATCTTGCAACACTATGGTGGTGACGGTGTGCACAAATTCAATATAGGGAAGGGCGGCAGAGGGTATCAGGCGGGGATTTAGCCGAAATAATAACCTATTTTTCCGAAAGGGGAGAGAGATTGTACAAATTCTCGTGCCCAAGGGCTTCCTGCCCCCTCAGCGGCGCCAGTGCGGCCTGCAGTTCGGCCGCGCTGATCGGCTTCTTGAAGGCGCCCAGCACGTTCAGTCCGTGCGCCCTGGCCAGCCGTTCGGCCGCCTTGCGCACCCCGCTGTCCATGCCCGAAAGCAGCATCACGCCACCACCGAAACCGGCCGCGGCCGCCGCCTGCATGAACTCGATGCCATCCATGTCCGGCATCGACAGGTCGCAGATCAAGAGGCCCGGCGGGTCGAGCGCCAGGCTGGCCAGGGCACGGCGCGCATCCGATTCGGTACGCACCTCGAAGGCGCGGGCGCTGTCGGCGCCGTCCAGATCGGCCAGCATGTCGGTCAGCAGTTCCAGCATGAAATGATCATCGTCCAGCAGCAGCACGCGGATGCGTGGCGGCGGGGCCTGTGTTGCGCTCTCGTCCATGGTTGTCTTTAGCAGCTGTTATTGTCGTTATTGGCAGCGCGCTAGGCTCAAGGTCGTCGCGCGTGCGCCACTATTATCATGGAGAACGCCTGCCAGCGGCAGCTGTGCGCAGGTTTTTTTAGGCCTCGCTGGCAAACGTGGTGTTTTGCATAATCTGCTCGGTGATGCGCGCCAGCAGCGGCCACAGCTGTGCGACCAGGGCTGCCGCCTCGGCCCGTTCGCTGGCCGGGCTGCCGCGAGGCAGGTTTTCCAGGCGCAGGCACAGCTCGCCCATGCCCATCGCCCCCACCGTGCGCGCCGACGACTTGATGCGGTGGCCCAGTTCGCGCACGCGGGCGACGTCGCCGGCCGCCAGCGCCGTTTCCATCTCCTCGAAGCCGGCCTGGGTGGTCTGCAGGAACTTGAAGGCGAACTTGCGCACCTTGTCCTGGTTGTAGCTGAGCAGCTTGGCCAGTACCGTCAGGTCGATCACCTCCGGGTCGCCGGCCACGGTGCGAAAGCCCGGCTGGGCCGGCAAGGCCGCCGGCGCGCTGGCGTCCGGCACGCGTGCCGGCATGGCCCGCGCCACCGCATCGCACAACAGGGCCGGCTGGATCGGTTTGCTGATGAAATCGTCCATGCCCGCCTGCATGCAGCGCGCCCGGTCCTCGCTGGTGGCGGTGGCGGTCATGGCCAGCACGCGCAGGCCGGCCAGGCGCGGATCGAGCCGGATCAGGCGCGTGGCCTGCAAACCGTCCATGACCGGCATCTGCACATCCATCAGCACCACGTCGAAGCCGGTCTTGGCCAGCAGGTCGAGCGCCTCCAGGCCGTTCTGCGCCAGGCACACCACGCAGCCGGCTTCCTCCAGCATTTCGAGGGCGATCTGCTGGTTGAAGGTATTGTCCTCGACCAGCAGGATGCGGGCGCCGCGCAGCAGCGCATCCTGGCCGGGCGCGCGCGCGCCGGCCGCCGCATCCGGCCCCTGCTCCTGCGCCGCCTGCACGGCGCCCGTGTGCACGGCGCCCGTGTGCACGGCGCCCGGATCGAGCTTGCCCACGCGCGCGGTGAACCAGAAGCAGCTGCCGCTGCCCGGATGGCTCTCGACGCCAACCTCGCCCCCCATCAGCTGCGCCAGCTGCTTGCAGATCGCCAGCCCCAGGCCGGTGCCGCCGTACTCGCGCGTGGTCGAGGTGTCGGCCTGCTGGAACGACTGGAACAGCTTGGCCGTCTGCTCGGGGGTCAGGCCGATGCCGTTGTCGCACACCTGGAAGCGCAGCAGGCAATCGTCCGGGCGGTCGTCGATATTGTCGATGCGCACCGTGATCCTGCCGCTGTCGGAAAACTTGATGGCATTATGGGTATAGTTGATCAGCACCTGGCCCAGGCGCAGCGGATCGCCCTGCAGCGCGCGCGGCAGTGCCGGATCGAGCTCGAACACCAGCGCCAGGTCCTTGGTGGCCGCCTTGGGCGCGACCACGGTCGACAGGGTCTGGATCACATGGTCGAGCGTAAACGCGACCATCTCCACTTCCAGCTTGCCCGCCTCGATCTTGGAAAAATCGAGGATGTCGTCGATGATGCCCAGCAGGTGCTCGCCGGCGAAGCGGATTTTTTCGATGTAGTCGCGCTGGCGCGGATTGAGGTCGGTCTTGAGCGCCAGGTAAGCCATGCCGATCACCCCATTCATGGGGGTGCGGATTTCGTGGCTCATATTGGCCAGGAACTGGCCCTTGGCCATGCTCGCTTCCTCGGCCACCTGCTTGGCCTGGTCCAGCTGCGCGGTGCGCTGCTGCACCCGTTCTTCCAGGTGCTCGTTCAATTCGCGCAACTGCTGCTCGGTGCCGATGCTGGCGCTGATATCGATCATCATCGCGATCAGGTACTCGCACTGTCCCTGCTCGTTGCACACGGTCTTGCGGATGGTGCGCACATGCAGCTCGCGCTGCAGGCGCGCGTTGTACACCGTCTCCACATCGTCGAGCATCGCGCCGCCGGCAAAGGCGGCGCGCTCGCGCGCGTTCAGGGTGCCCGTGGCGCCCTGCCCGTCGCCGCTCAACTGCGCCAGGGTCAGGCCGAACTGGGTTTCGCAGGCGCTGTTCATGAGCGTCACGCGGCCCTCGGTATCCTTGATGTACAGGCCGATCGGCATCATCTGCAAGATCTCGTGCAGACGCGCCGCCAGCGCCTTGAGGGCCTGCTCGGCGCGCTGGCGTTCGCTGATGTCGCGCAGCGACACGATGGTCAGCGTATGGCCCTGCGACAGCATCGGCGTGCGGTTCATTTCAGCCGGGAACTGGCTGGCGTCGCGCCGCTGCGCCGTGATCACCCGGTTCGGCGCGCCCGGCTCGCGCACGCCCGGCGCCAGGCGCTCGGCCGGCATGCCCACCAGCGCTTCGAGCGCATAGCCGAAACTGCTCGCGCACAAATGGTTGGCGTAGCGGATGCGGCCATCGGCGTCAAGGATCAGCATGGCCTCGGGCGAGGCTTCCAGCACGGCGCGCACGCGCGCATCCTCGGCTTCCTTGCGGTCGCCAATATCGGCCATGGTGCCCGAGACGCGCAGCGCGCGCGCCCTGGCATCGCGCCCGATCACGATGCCGCGGCCCAGCATCCACTTCCAGCGCCCATCCTTGCAGCGCATGCGGAACTCGCACGCCAGCACATTGCTGCCGGCCGCCGGCGACTTGAGGCAAGCCGACAGGTCGGCCTTCAGGCGCGCCACGTCTTCCGGGTGCACATGCAGCAGCCAGGCGTTGAAATCGACCGCGAATTCATCGGCCGCATAGCCCAGCAGCTCCTTGAAGCGCGCCGACAAGGCCAGCGCGCCGCTTTGCTGGGTCCACTCCCAGGTGCCGTGGCCCGAGCCATCGAGCGCAAAGCGCAGCAGGTTTTCGCTGCTTTCGAGGCGCGCGCGGGTGTCGGCCAGCAGGGCGCGTTCGGCTTGCAAGGCCGCCGCCAGCCGCCGCGCGCGCCACCACGCCGCCGCTGCCGCCAGCAGCAGTGCCAGCAGCGCCAGCGCCGACAGCGTGCCGGGCAAGGCGAAGCGCGCATCGGGCCGCGCCTCCTGGTACAGGAAACCATCGAGCGAAAAATCGGCCGGCAGCAGGCCAAGGCTGGCGTAGGCGCTGGCGATGGCGCGCCAGCGCGCCGGATTGCTGTAACCCGGTTCGAGCATGTCGGCCTCGATCAGCGGCACGATCCCGTGCGCCTCGTACAGCAAATGCTCGCGGCTGAGGCGATGCGGATAGCGCGCGCGGATCAGGTCCACCGTCTCGGCCTGGTGCGCCAGCGCGTGCTGCCAGCCGCGCAGGGTGGCCGCGCGCATGGCCGCTGCCCGCGCCGGATGCTCGCGCAGTTCGGCCTCGCTGGTAAACAGCAGGTCGCCGTAAAAATCGATGCCCGCCGCGCGCGGCGTGAGCGTGGCAAAACGGGTATGGTCGCGTTCCAGCAGGTAGGGCTGGTCGGTGCTGAAAGCCGACATGGCCGCCACCCGCCCATTGGCCAGGTCGCCCACGTTATAGCTGTGGCGCACCTGCGCATAGCCGGCCAGCGGCGCGCCGAACTTCTTCATGAACACCAGCAGCTCCACGCTGTTGGGCGAAATCATCACGGTGCCGCTGGCGGGTAGCTGCGGCTGGCCGGCCGCGTCGGCGCGCACCAGCAGCACCGCCGGCGAATGCTGGAACACCGACGCCAGCACCACCACCGGCTTGCCGCGCCCGCGCGCCACCAGCAGATTGGTATTGGCCACCCCGTATTCGGCCGCGCCCGAGGTCACCGCCGACACCGCGTCGTCGCCGCGCTCGGCCTCGCGCAAGGTCACCTCCAGCCCCGCCTCGCGGTAAAAGCCCTGCTCCTGGGCCGCGTAATAGCCGGCGAACTGGAACTGGTGCTGCCATTTCAGCTGCACCACCACCTTTTCGAGCGCCAGCGCATCGCCCCCGGCCAGCGCCGCCGCCAGCAGCGCGCACGCGCGCCAGCAGCGCAGCGCGTGCGCCAGCGCATCGCCCCCGGCCAGCGCCGCCGCCAGCAGCGCGCACGCGCGCCAGCAGCGCAGCGCGGCGCGGTGACGGGTGAACGAGATCGGAACGGGCATGGCGGGGCCATCGACGAGGTTTAGGCTAAGCTCCATAGTAGCCATTTTTCGGCGCAGGCAATTTACCAATAGGAATCTTCGCCTATCGTGCGGGTAAAAGTGTCGTATTTCTGCTGCGCGGACGCGCTTGTGCCGCTCAGCCGACCTTGCCGGTGAACTGATATAACTGACCGGGATGCCACATTGTCACCACCGACGCCACCTGGCCCAGGGCCCGGGTCTGGCGCTTGAGCACCAGGCAGCACTGGCGCGGCCCCACCGCCAGCATGTTCGCGATCTCGCGCGGGGCGGGCAGGGCCTCGATGCTGTAGCTGGCGTTTTGCAGCGGCGCGGCCTGGGTCAGGTGCTCGTTGGGCGTGATGGCCGAAAAATCCTGGGCCAGGTAATCGGGCGCGCAGGCTGGATTGACCCAGCGGTCCTCGACCTGGATCGGCACCTCGTTCTCGAAGTGCACGATCACCGAATGGAACAGCGGCTGGCCGGGCGCCAGTGCGAACTGCAGCGCCAGCAGCTCGCTGGCGCGGCCCTTTTCGAGCAGATGCAGGCTGCTGCGGTGCGCGTGGCCGCGCGCGCGGATCTCGTCGGCGATGCTCTTGATCTCGACCAGGGTGGCCTGGTACTTTTGCGGCGCCACGTAGGTGCCCGAACCCTGGCGCCGCGTGAGCACCTGTTCCGCGGTCAGCTCGCGCACGGCGCGGTTGACGGTCATGCGCGAGACCCCGAACTGGCGCACCAGGGCCTGCTCGGACGGCACCACATCGCCCTCCTTCCAGCGGCCGGCGGCGATCTCGCCGAGCAGATAATCCTTGATGCGCTGGAAAATCGGCGTCGTGTCTTGCGCAATCTGCTGTTCCAAACTACTCTCCGAAAGCCGGCTCAAACACCGATTTTAGCACCGTGGCCGCGTGCCCGGATTCAAAAGCAAGCAGCGGGATGACCGCCCGCGGCGCGCCGCCTACGATGGATGCCTGCGAAACCGATCGCGAACGACAGCAGGAGCACAGCCATGAAAACAGCAATTAACCCGGTCAGCGTCGACAATACTATTGACGCCTTCGATAACGACGACGCGCGCTGGGCCGCCGTGCAGCGCCGCGACGCCGGCGCCGACGGCCGCTTTTACTACTCGGTGCGCACCACGGGCGTATACTGCCGGCCCTCGTGCGGCGCGCGCGCCGCGCTGCGCGCCAACGTCGCCTTCCACGCCAGCGGCGCCGCCGCCGAGCGGGCCGGCTTTCGGCCCTGCCTGCGCTGCAAGCCCGACCAGCCGCCGCTGGCCGAGCGCCACGCGCAGGTGGTGGCGCAAGCCTGCCGCCTGATCGACGCCAGCGACGCCGCGCTCGATCTCGACAGTCTGGCGCTCGCCTGCGGCATGAGCCGCTTTCATTTTCACCGCGTCTTCAAGCAGCACACCGGCATTACCCCCAAGGCGTATGCGGCCGCGCGCCGCGCCGGCAAGATCGATCTTGAGCTGGCCGGCGCCGCCAGCGTCACCGAAGCCATTTACGCGGCCGGCTACAACTCCAGCGCGCGTTTCTACGCCAGCGCCCCCGCGCGCCTCGGCATGACCCCCACCGCCTGGCGCGCCGGCGGCAGCGGCGCCGTGATCCGCTTCGCCATCGGCGCCTGCTCGCTCGGCGCGATCCTGGTGGCCGCCACCGACAAAGGCATCTGCGCGATCCTGATCGGCGACGACCCCGACCTGCTGGCGCGCGACCTGCAAGACCGCTTTCCCGCCGCCGACCTGCGCGGCGCCGACGCCGGCTTCGAGGCGACGGTGGCGCGCGTGGTCGGCCTGGTCGAAGCGCCCGCTCTGGGGCTCGACCTGCCGCTCGACGTGCGCGGCACCGCCTTCCAGCAGCGCGTCTGGCAAGCCTTGCGCGAGATCCCGGCCGGGCAGACCCTCAGCTACGCCGAACTGGCCGCGCGCATCGGCATGCCGACGGGGGCGCGCGCCATTGCCGGGGCCTGCGCCGCCAATCCGGTCGCGGTCGCCATTCCCTGCCACCGGGTGGTGCGCACGGACGGCGCGCTGTCCGGCTACCGCTGGGGCGTCGAACGCAAGCGCATCCTGCTCGATCGCGAGAGGGAAGGCGGGGGCGGGGCATGAGCGTCGCTGCGATTGACTGGGACCAGGCCGGCGCCGCTCTCGATGCGCGCGGCTGCGCGGTGGTGACGGGCCTGATCGACGCCGCGACCTGCCGTGCCTATGCCGCCGGGTACGACGACGACGCGCGCTACCGCAGCCGGGTGGTGATGGAGCGGCACGGCTTCGGGCGCGGCGAGTACCGCTACTTTGGCTACCCGCTGCCGGCCGGTCTCGCCGCGCTGCGTAACGCGCTATATGGACCGCTGGCGCGCATTGCCAACCGCTGGCATGAAGCGATGGGGCTGGGCGAGCGCTTTCCGGCGCAGCATGGCCAGTTCCTGGCGCGCTGCCACGCGGCCGGCCAGCAGCGGCCCACGCCCCTGATCCTGCGCTATGGCGAAGGTGACTACAACTGCCTGCACCAGGATCTGTACGGCGAACACGTGTTCCCCTTGCAGGTGGCGGTATTGCTGTCGCGGGTGGGGCAGGACTTCACGGGAGGCGAATTCGTGCTGACCGAACAGCGCCCGCGCATGCAATCGCGGGTCGAAGTGGTGGGGCTGGAGCAGGGCGACGCCGTGATTTTTCCGGTGAACCAGCGGCCGGTCAACGGCACGCGCGGCGTCTACCGCGTCGCCATGCGCCATGGCGTGAGCCGCCTGCGCTCCGGGCAACGCCACACCCTCGGCATCATCTTCCACGACGCCGAATAGTTGCAAAACCGGGGACAGACCCCGGTTTTGCAACATCGCCCATTCAAATTTCTGGCCGTCCACCTTTTTGAGGCACGACGATGCGGTCGAGGGCGCCAGATACGACATCGGAAAAGCATTCGTCTCCAAGTACGAAATTGCCGTTTGTGGCGCGTCGGACGGCCTGTAAATCGTCAGTGCGAAGCTCGTCGTTAAATAGTGCCTGGTATGACGTCCGGCGCTCGGCGATTGTTCCAGCGAGCGCCAGATAGAGGGGATGGGGCGTGATGAGTGATGTCGGCGCTCCCAGCGCATTGACAGCGTAGCTGGACCAGCGATAGTCGCCAGGATGCGCCACCATGTGCGCACGTACAGGATTAAGTTCGATGTAGCGGTGGCAAACCAGTAGGTAGCGCGCCTCATCAACCAGGCATGAGCGGAATCGCCCTTCCCACAGTGTCCCGGAGCGCTGCTGACGCCGATTGACGTATTGCGTATAACGCTGGCCAAGAAATTTCATCATCATCGCTGGCGCCGTTTGGCTTGTCGGCGAAATCAGCAAATGGACGTGGTTGGTCATCAACACATAGGCATGCACTTTGCAGCCGCTTTCCCTGGCGTACAGCGCGAGCAGATCCAGGTAAACAAGATAGTCGGATTCTGTGAAAAAGCAATTCAAGCGGTTATGTCCCCGCTGGATGATATGCAGTGGAACATCACTCAACACTAAGCGAGCTTGTCGGGACACAGGATTCTCCAGCCGGAAACATGGGAAGTAACGCTATCGTAAATTCCGGTGCATTACGTCCGTCATGATCAAAAGTCATGCATCTGAAGTTGCAAAACCGGGGTCTGTCCCCGGTTTTGCAACATGTTCACTTTTGCATCATATTCCCGGTTAAGCAACACGTTGACGAGCAGGCAAAGCGCGCTACACTTTGGCCTTGCCCACCGAATGGAGTAATAATGCGTCCGATCCCTCTGCAGTGCTCCCTTGCCATCCTCGCCGCCCTCGGGGCGCTCGCGCCGGCGCAGGCGGACACCGTCCTCGATAACGCCAACGGTTACACCCTCAACAGCCGCAACGAGCTGCTGCGCTTCACGTCCCTGGCGTTCAACGACAAGGGCCGCATCCTGGCCGTCGGCAGCGCCGCCCAGACCCGCGCCAGGGCGCCCAAGGCGCGCCACATCGACCTGCAGGGCAAAACCGTCCTCCCCGGGCTGATCGACGCCCACGGCCACGTGTTCGGACTCGGCGAGATGCTCACCCAGCTCGACCTGGCCGGCAGCGCCACCCTGGCCGACGCCCTCAAAGCGGCCACCGAGTACGCGCGCGCCAATCCTTCGCACCCCTGGCTGCGCGGGCGCGGCTGGAACCAGGAAATCTGGAAGCTGGGCCGCTTCCCCACCGCCGCCGAACTCGATGGCGCCGTCGCCGACCGCCCCATCTGGCTCGAACGGGTCGACGGCCACGCCGGCTGGGCCAACACGCGCGCCCTGCAACTGGCCGGCATCACCAGGGACACGCTTGATCCGGCCGGTGGAAAAATCCTGCGCGATGCCGACGGCAATCCCACCGGGGTCCTGATCGACGCCGCCCAGGACCTGGTCGCCAAGGTCCTGCCCAAGCAAGCGGAAGCCCAGGCCCGGGTCGTCCTCGAGCGCGCCCTCAGGCAGATCGCGCACATGGGCCTGACCAGCGTGCATGATGCGGGCATCAACGTCAGCCAGGATGCGCTCTACCGCAGCTACGCCGACCAGGGCAAGCTCACGGCGCGCGTGTACGCGATGATCGGCGAGGTCGGCGCCGACTTCGACCAGCTCTCGGCCAAGGGCCCGTTGACAAGCTACGCCAACGACCTGTATGCGCTGCGCGCGGTCAAGCTGTATTCGGACGGCGCCCTGGGCAGCCGCGGCGCCGCGCTGATCGCGCCCTACAGCGACGAGCCGAAGTCGCATGGCCTGCTGTTCCGCCAGAACGCCGATATTGTCGCGATGATGGACAAGGCCATGCAGCGCGGCTACCAGGTCAACGTGCACGCCATCGGCGACGCCGGCAACCGCCAGATCCTGGACGGCTACCAGCAGCTGCTCCCACGTTACAAAGGTGCTTCCCTGCGCCACCGCATGGAACACGCGCAGGTCGTCGCCCCCGCCGACATCGGGCGCTTCAAGACCATCGGCATCGTGCCGTCGATGCAGCCGACCCACGCCACGTCCGACATGAACATGGCCGAACAGCGCGTCGGCCCGGAACGCATCAAGGGCGCCTACGCCTGGCGCACGTTTCTCAAGCAGGGTTCGCGCATCGCCTGCGGCTCGGACTTCCCGGTCGAGTCGTCCAACCCGTTCTTCGGCATCCACGCGGCCGTCACGCGCCAGGATGCGGCGGGCCGGCCGGCCGCCGGCTGGTATGCCAACCAAGCCATGACGCTCAAGGAGGCCCTGCGCTGCTTCACGCTCGACGCGGCCTGGGCCGGCCACCAGGAAAAATCCACCGGCTCGCTGGAAAAGGGCAAGTGGGCCGATTTCATCGTCGTCGACCAGGACTTGTTCACCATGCCTGCGGCCGATATTCACAAGGTCGGCGTGCTGCAAACCTGGGTCGGGGGCCGTCAGGTGTTCAAAAAAGAGTAGGCCGGCACGGGGGACGGCGGGGCGCATAAATGATTTGACTTGGTTGTATATACAACTTAGACTTTGAAGCTGCACGCAGGCGCGTGGCGGTTGCGCATGCGCCTGCCCCTAAACTCTTGAAGGAGATGCCATGACCACCGATCCGACCAGTTTCGATGATGATCCCCGCTTCGACGCCAGCCGCACGATCCGCGCCCCGCGCGGCACCGAAATGGCTTGCAAAAGCTGGCTGACGGAGGCGGCCTACCGCATGATCCAGAATAATCTGGATGCGGAGGTGGCGGAAAATCCGAAGCACCTGGTGGTCTACGGCGGCATCGGCCGCGCGGCCCGCAACTGGGCCTGCTACGACCAGATCCTGGCATCCCTGCGCGAACTGGAAGACGACCAGACCTTGCTGATCCAGTCCGGCAAACCGGTCGGCGTGTTCCAGACCCACCCCGACGCCCCGCGCGTGCTGATCGCGAACTCGAACCTGGTGCCCAAATGGGCCAACTGGGAGCACTTCAATGAGCTCGATCGCAAGGGCCTGTTCATGTACGGGCAGATGACCGCCGGCAGCTGGATCTACATCGGCACCCAGGGCATCGTGCAGGGCACCTACGAAACCTTCGCCGAAGCAGGCCGCCAGCATTTCGGCGGCGACTGGGGCGGGCGCTGGATTCTCACCGCGGGCCTGGGCGGCATGGGCGGCGCGCAGCCGCTGGCGGCCACCTTCGCCGGCGCGGTCTCGCTCAATATCGAGTGCCAGCAAAGCAGCATCGACTTCCGCCTGCGCACGCGCTACCTGGACAAGCAGGCCACGGACATCGACGATGCCATCGCCCTTATCAAGCAGCACACGGCGGCGCGCGAAGCGGTGTCGATCGGATTGCTGGGCAACGCGGCCGACGTGCTGCCGGAGCTGGTGCGGCGCGCCAAAGCCGGCGGCCTGGTGCCCGACATGGTGACCGACCAGACCTCGGCGCATGACCTGATCAACGGCTACCTGCCGCGCGGCTGGACGGTCGAGCAGTGGAAGGCCGCCCAGAAGGACCCGGCGCAGCACGCGCGCCTGACCGCCGACGCGCAAGCATCGTGCGCGGTGCACGTGCAGGCGATCCTCGACTTCCACGCCATGGGCGTGAAGGCGGTCGACTACGGCAACAATATCCGCCAGGTGGCCAAGGACCAGGGCGTGGCCAACGCCTTCGATTTTCCGGGCTTCGTGCCGGCCTATATCCGGCCGCAGTTCTGCGAAGGGCGCGGTCCGTTCCGCTGGGTGGCGCTGTCGGGCGACCCGGAAGACATCTACAAGACCGATGCCAAGATCAAGGAGCTGTTCCCGGAGCAGAAACAGGTGCACCACTGGCTCGACATGGCGCGCGACCGCATCGCCTTCCAGGGCCTGCCGGCGCGCATCTGCTGGCTGGGCCTGGGCGAGCGCCACATCGCCGGCCTGGCGTTCAACGAGATGGTGCGCAGCGGCGAACTCAAAGCCCCCATCGTCATCGGGCGCGACCACCTGGACACCGGCTCGGTCGCCAGCCCGAACCGCGAAACGGAAGCCATGCGCGACGGCACCGACGCGGTCTCCGACTGGCCGCTCCTGAACGCGCTGCTCAATACCGCCGGCGGCGCCACCTGGGTGTCGCTGCATCACGGCGGCGGCGTGGGCATGGGCTACTCGCAGCATTCGGGCGTGGTCATCGTGGCCGACGGCACCGACGCCGCCGCCAGGCGGCTGGCGCGGGTGCTGGTCAACGACAGCGGTTCGGGCGTCATGCGCCACGCCGATGCCGGCTACGAGACGGCAGTCGCCTGCGCCAAGCGCAATGGCCTGAACCTGCCGATGGTTCCCTAATCCCGACGACATCTGAAGAGCACACATGAACACGACTTCGAACAAGGGCTGGACCCTCACTCCCGGCGCCATGACCATGGCCGACCTGCGCGCCGTCTGGGCCGCGCCGGGCGCGCTCACCCTGGCGCCATCGGCTTACCCCGCCATCCTGGCCTCGGCGGCGGCGGTCGACGCCATCGTCGCCAAGGGCGATGCCGCCTACGGCATCAACACCGGTTTCGGCATCCTGGCCAAGACCCGCATCCCGGACGACAAGCTGGAAGAACTGCAGCGCAACCTGATCCTGTCGCATTCGGTCGGCACCGGCGCGCTGCTGCCGGATTCGGTGGTGCGCCTGATCGTCTTGATGAAAATCGGCAGCCTGGCGCGCGGCTTTTCCGGCGTGCGCCCGCTCATCATCGACACCCTGATCGCGCTGTACAACGCCGGCATCATGCCGGCCATCCCGGCCAAGGGTTCGGTCGGCGCCTCGGGCGACCTGGCGCCGCTGGCGCACATGACGCTCGCCATGCTGGGCGTGGGCCAGGTGCGCGTCAATGGCGAGCTGGTGGAAGCGGCGGATGCGCTCAAGGCGGCCGGCATCGCGCCGGTGGTGCTCGGCCCCAAGGAAGGCCTGGCGCTGATCAACGGCACCCAGGTGTCCACCGCGCTGGCGCTGCATGGCCTGTTCATGACCGAGCGCCTGCTGGAAGCGGCCATGGTGACCGGTTCCCTGTCGCTGGACGCGGCCAGGGGCAGCGACGCGCCGTTCGACGCGCGCGTGCATGAAGTGCGCGGCCAGCCGGGCCAGATTGCGGCGGCCGCCATCTATCGCCAGCTGGTGGCCTCGAGCGCGATCCGCGCCTCGCACCTGGTCGGCGACGAGCGCGTGCAGGACCCGTACAGCCTGCGCTGCCAGCCGCAAGTCATGGGCGCGATCATGGACCTGATCGCGAACGTCTCGCGCACCCTCCTGATCGAGGCGAATGCGGTCACCGACAATCCGCTCATTTTCGCCGACACGGGCGAGATCATCTCGGGCGGGAATTTCCACGCCGAGCCGGTCGCCTTTGCGGCCGACACGCTGGCGCTGGCGATCGCCGAAATCGGCGGCCTGGCCGAGCGCCGCATCGCGCTGCTGATCGACGCCACCTTGTCAAGCCTGCCGCCCTTCCTGGTGCGCGAGCCGGGCGTCAATTCGGGCTTCATGATCGCCCACGTCACCGCCGCCGCGCTGGCCTCGGAAAACAAGTCGCTGGCGCATCCGGCCAGCGTCGACAGCCTGCCTACCTCGGCCAACCAGGAAGACCACGTCAGCATGGCGACCTTCGCGGCGCGCCGCCTGGACGAGATGGCGCACAATACGGCGGTGATTGTCGCCATCGAGCTCTTGGCGGCGGCGCAGGGCATCGATTTCCACCGGCCGCTCACCTCCTCGCCGCACCTGGAGCACGTGCACCAGCAATTGCGCCGGAAAGTGCCGTTCTTCGATGCCGACCGTTTCTTCGCGCCCGATATCGAGGCCGCGCGCCAGATGGTGCTGAACGGCGAGTTGAGTGCGTCCTGCAAGGTGCTGTTCGCGGCGCTGTACACTTGAGCTGCTAATCAAGCAAACATGCAAAAAAGGTAAAGGTGGGCGATCATGGATTTTGACTTCAAGGCGGGCAGTATCCCTATGCTGGTGTCGATGCCGCACGTGGGCACCGACATCCCGGACGATATCGCGGCGCGCCTCTCGCCCGACGCGCTGGCGCGTCCGGATACCGACTGGCACCTGGCGCAGCTGTATGGCTTCCTGGGCGAGATGGGCGCCTCGACCCTGGCGGCGCGCTGGTCGCGCTACGTGATCGACCTCAATCGCCCGCCCGAAGACACCAACCTGTATCCGGGTCTGGACACCACCGGGCTGTGTCCGGTCGACACCTTCGCCAATACGGCGCTGTACCTGGAAGGCCAGGCGCCCGACGAACACGACGTGCGCGGACGGCTGGTGCGCTACTGGCAGCCCTACCACCGCCAGCTGCGCTCCGAAATCGACCGCCTGCTGGCGCTGCACGGCAAGGTGGTGCTGTGGGATGCGCATTCGATCGCATCAAGGGTGCCGCGCTTTTTCGAGGGCCGCCTGCCGGACCTCAATTTCGGCAGCGCCCAGGGCACGTCCTGCGCGCCGGGGCTGGAGCAGGCCGTGGTCGGCGTGGCGCAAACGCAGGACCGTTTTTCGGTGGCCGTCAATGGCCGCTTCAAGGGCGGCTACATCACGCGCCACTACGGCCAGCCGGACGTCAACGTGCACGCCATCCAGCTGGAGATGTGCCAGGTGCTGTACATGGACGAAAGCGCGCCGTTCGCCTACCGGCCCGATGTCGCGGCCGCGGTCCAGCCGCTGCTGCGCAAACTGACCGAAGCGGCGGTGGGCTGGGTGCGCAAGTGAAGGTGGCCATCAGCGAGCCGCGCGTCCTGTTTGCGCGCCAGGCGTTACTGGCCGATGGCTGGCAGCGTGACGTGCGTCTGGAATGGGATGCCGGCGGCACGCTGCTGGCGGTCACGCCGGGCGCGCGGCACGAGGACGAGCCGGTGGCGGACATCGTCTTGCCCGGCATGGTCAACCTGCATTCGCACGCCTTCCAGCGCGCCCTCGGCGGCCTGACCGAAACCGCCGGCGAAGGCCCGGACAGCTTCTGGACCTGGCGCCAGCTGATGTACCGCTTCGCGCGCAACATCACGCCGGAGCATATCGAGGCCATCGCCGCGCAGCTGTTCTCGGAATGCCTGCGCCACGGTTACACCTCGGTGTGCGAATTTCATTATGTGCAGCGCGACCAGGGTGGCGCGATGTATGCGCGTCCGGCGCACACGGCCGAACGCGTGGTCGCCGCCGCGCAGATCACCGGCATCGGCGTGACCATGCTGCCGGTCCTGTACAGCTACGCCGGCTTCGGCGACAAGCCGCTCGCGCCCGAGCAGCAGCGTTTTCGCACCGATGCCGCCGACGTGCTGCGCATCGTGGAAGCGCTTGAACCTTTGCGCGGCAGCCAGGTCGAAGTCGGGGTGGCGCCGCATTCGCTGCGCGCGGCCTCGCTGGGCCAGATCCGCGAGGTGCTGGCGGCGCTGCCGGCGGCCCGTCCGCTGCACATCCACATCGCCGAGCAGCAGGGCGAAGTCGAACAGTGCCTGGCGGCGACCGGCCAGCGCCCGGTGCGCTATTTGATGGACAAGGTGGCGCTCGACGCGCGCTGGTGCCTGGTGCACGCCACCCACCTCGACCAGGGCGAAGCCGCCGCGCTGGCCGCCAGCGGCGCCGTGGCCGGCCTGTGCCCGACCACCGAGGCCAACCTGGGCGACGGCCTGTTTCCGCTCGCGCCTTTCCTGGCGGCGGGCGGGCGCATCGGCATCGGCAGCGACAGCCATGTGTCGCAGTCGCCGGTGGAGGAATTACGCTGGCTCGAATACGGCCAGCGCCTGCTGCACCAGAAGCGCAACGTGGCGGCGTCGCCAACGCAGCGCCGCGTGGGCGACTTTCTGTGGCACAGTGCCTTGCAGGGCGGCGCGCTAGCCAGCGGACGCCCGGTCGGCGTGCTGGCGGCGGGCAAACGGGCCGACCTGCTGGTGCTCGACAGCGAGCATCCTAATCTGGCCGGCATCGGCGCGGACGATGTGCTGGGCACTGTTGTCTTCTGCGGTAACGACAATCTGGTCAGGGATGTGATGGTGGGCGGCCGCTGGGTCGTGCGCCATCGCGAGCACATTGCGCAAATGGCGATTGCGCAGCGCTACAAACAGACCATCGCCGAACTGCGCAAGCTACGACCATGACAATCCTGATCCCCTACGCCAGCCTGCAAGCGACCCCGTGGAAGAACGGCGGCGGCAGCACCACCGAAATCGCCATCTCGCCCCCTGGCGCGGGGCTCGACTCTTTTGATTGGCGCATCAGCCTGGCCACCATCGCGGCAAGCGGGCCGTTCTCGGTCTTCGAGGGCATCGACCGCACCCTGGCGCTGGTCGACGGCCCGGGCGTGACGCTCGATATCGAGGGCGACGGCCGCTTTGTGCTCGGCGAAGACGAACCGGTGCTCGAATTCGCCGGCGAAGCACAGGTGCTCGCCACCGTCGGCGCGCAGCCGACCACCGACTTTAACGTCATGACGCGGCGCGCGCGCTGCTCGCACCAACTGGGCAAGCGCAGCCTGTCGGGCATGTCCGGCTTTGCCACGCGCGCCGACCTGACCATCCTGTTCCTGGCCGAGGGCGAGAGCCTGGAAGTGAGCAGCGACGACCAGCGCATCGGCATGGTGCGCTACGACGCCATGCTGTTCGATGGCGACGCCACCTGGACCCTGGAAGCCGGCCAGGCGACGATCTTCATCGTCGATATCTACTTTCACGAGGACTGACCGATGACGCTTTGCGACGCGCTCTATACCAATGTACACCTGGCCACCATGGAGCAGGGCTACGGCGAACTGCGCGACGGCGCCATTGCGGTAACCAATGGACGGATTGCCTGGCTCGGGCCGCGCGCCGACGCGCCGCCGGCGACAAGCGTGCACGATGGCGGCGGCTGCTGGCTCACGCCCGGCCTCATCGACTGCCACACCCACATTGTCCACGCCGGCAACCGCAGCGACGAATTCGAAGCGCGCCTGAACGGCGCCACCTATGAAGACATCGCCAACGCCGGCGGCGGCATCATGTCCACCGTGCGCGCCACCCGCGCCGCCTCCGAAGACGAGCTGCTGCGCCAGAGCCTGCCGCGCGTGGCAAGCCTGCTGGCCGAAGGCGTGACCACGCTCGAAATCAAGTCCGGCTACGGCCTCACCCTGGACGACGAGGCCAAGATGCTGCGCGCGGCGCGCCGCGTGGCGCAGGTGCTGCCGGTTAGCGTGTCGGCCACGTTCCTGGGCGCGCACGCGCTGCCGCCCGAATTTGCCGGCCGCGCCGACGATTATGTGGACGAGATCTGCCAGCGCATGTTGCCGCAACTGGCAGCCCTGGGCCTGGCCGACGCGGTCGACGCCTTTTGCGAGCGCATCGGCTTCACCACTGCCCAGACCGAGCGCATTTTCGAGGCGGCGCGGCGCCACGGCATGCCGGTCAAGCTGCATGCGGAGCAGTTGTCGGACCAGGGCGGGGCCGAACTGGTGGCGCGCTTCGGCGGCCTGTCGGCCGATCACCTGGAGCATCTGAGCCTGGCGGGCATCGACGCCATGGCGGCGTCCGGCACGGTGGCGGTGCTGCTGCCGGGCGCTTACTACTTCCTGCGCGATACCGTGCAGCCGCCCGTGACGGCGCTGCGCGCGGCCGGCGTGCCGATGGCGGTGGCCACCGACTGCAATCCCGGCACCTCGCCGATGACCTCGATCCTGCTGGCGATGAACATGGCCTGCACCCTGTGGCGCCTCACGCCCCGGGAAGCGCTGGCCGGCGCCACCATCCACGCCGCGCGCGCGCTTGGCCTGGAGGCGGAGATCGGCTCGCTGGCGCCCGGTAAGCGCGCCGATTTCGCGCTGTGGGACATCGCGCGCCCGGCCGACCTGTCATACGCGATCGGCTTTAACCCCTGCCGCGCTGTCGTCAATGCGGGCGTGCTGCGCAAACCGGTGGTAAGCTTGCCCGATTAATTTTGTCGGGAGAGTGCCGTGCGCACCTTTTTTGCCACGGCCTTGCGGTCGCTATCCATCTTTACGCTCCTCGTCGGGGGCGCCGCCACGGCGGCCGGCGGCGACGCCCTGCGCGTCGGGTCCAAGCGCTTTACCGAGTCGTACATCCTGGGCGAAGTGCTGACCCAGACTGCGAACGCGCAAGGCAAGGCCGAACACCGCCAGGGCCTGGGCAATACGGCCATCGTGCTGGCCGCGCTGCAGGCCGGCAGCATCGACGTGTACCCCGAATATATGGGCACGATCGACCTCGAAATCCTCAAGAACGCCAGCGCCAGTTCGCTCGACGAGATGCGCGCCGCTTTGAAACCCATGGGCCTGGGCGTGGCGGTGCCGCTCGGGTTTAATAATACCTACGCGTTGGCCATGCGCGCCGACAGCAAGGATGTCGCGAGCCTGTCCGACCTGGCGCGCCAGCCGGGGCTCAAGCTGGGCCTGTCGCACGAATTCATCGGCCGCGCCGACGGCTGGCCGGGCCTCAGGCAGCGCTATGGCTTGCCGCACACCCCGCGCGGGCTCGATCACGGCATCGCCTACGAAGCCCTGGCGCAGCGCCAGGTCGACCTGATCGACATCTACTCGACCGACGCCAAGATCCGTCAATACGGCCTGCGCGTGCTCAAGGACGACCTGGGCTATTTTCCACGCTACGACGCCATGCTGTTGTACCGGCTCGACGCGCCGCAGCGCTTCCCGACGCAGTGGGCCGCCATCGCCAGGCTGGAAGGGCGCATCAGCGCCGAACAGATGATCGCCATGAACGCGCAGGTCGAACTGGAAGGGAAGAGTTTTGCCGCCGTGGCGAAGAACTGGCTGACCCCGGCCAGCGCTGTGCAAGGTCCTGCGCAAGGTCCCGCGCAAGGTCCTGCACGCCTTGGGCTGATGGCCAAAATGTTCGACGCCAGCCTGTGGACCCTGACGCGCCAGCACGTGCTGCTGGTGCTGGCGTCCGTCATCCTGGCCTGCCTGGTCGGCATTCCGCTCGGGATCGTGGCCGCCTTTGCGCCGCGCCTGCGCCAAACGGTGCTGGCGCTGGCCGGGGTGCTGCAAACGGTGCCGTCGCTGGCCTTGCTGGCGATCCTGATTCCGGTGCTGGGCATGATCGGCACCGTGCCGGCTTTGGTCGCCCTGTTTGTGTACGCGCTGCTGCCGATCGTGCGCAATACCTGCACTGGCCTTTTGGGCGTGCCACAGGGCTTGCGCACGGCGGCGCAGGCGCTGGGACTGGGCCGGCGCGCCACCTTGATCGATGTCGAGCTGCCGCTGGCGCTGCCGGTGATCCTGGCGGGCATCAAGACGGCGGCGGTGATGAGCGTGGGCACGGCGACGATCGCGGCCTTTATCGGCGCGGGCGGCTTTGGCGAGCGCATCACGATTGGCCTCGCGCTCAACGATAACGATATGTTGCTGGCTGGGGCGATTCCGGCGGCGCTGCTGGCCTTGCTGACGCAGGGCCTGTTTGAAGCAGGAGAACGCTTGATTGCGCGCCGCAATTAGTGTTGCGGGCTTGTTCCATCAGCGCTGCGGCTTGCGCGGCGTCAAATGCGAAGAATCTCAGAGGGTAATAATTGCTTACAACACCTTACGTATCTAAACAGAGGTAAGCAATTGTAAAGGCCCGCCCAATCGTTGCAAGCGGCAACTATAGTGAAGCCGTAGATTGTCTCCAGTCTCCCCTCCCCATTCTAAACAAATGGGTTTGCCCACGGTGATGTTATCCCGTGGGCTTTTTCTTTTTCAGGCCGCCGCCAGCTTGGCCAGCGCCTCGCCGTCGACGCGGCAGATGCGCCAGTCCGGCAAGATCTGCGCACCGACGTTCTTGTAAAAGTTGATGGCATTCTCGTTCCAGTCCAGCACCGACCACTCGAAACGCCCGCACTGCCGTTCGACCGCCAGTTGCGCCAGCGCGGCCAGCATCTGCTTGCCGTAGCCCTTGCCGCGATGGACTTGTTTGACGTACAGGTCTTCCAGGTACAGGCCCTTGCGCGTGAGGAAGGTGGAAAAATTGTGGAAGAACAAGGCGAAACAGGCGACCTCGCCATCTTCCTCGCCGACCAGCGCTTCGCACGATGGATGCGGGCCGAATAGCGCATCGTGCAACTGCGCTTCGGTGGCCACGACCAGGTGCTCGAGTTTTTCGAACACGGCCAGCTCGACAATCATGCCGTAAATGTGGGCAACGTCGGACGGCTGCGCCGGGCGGATGGTAAAAGTGTGATCGGTCGTCATGGAACCTCGGGAATGGCGGCCAGGCTTGCTGCTGGCGCGGGTTGGGGTGAAGGGGAAGGGGCCGACGCTGCGGCAGGCGCGCGCAGTGCCCACGCCACGCTGGCCAGGCAGACGGCCATGCCCAGCCATTCGACCGGACCCGGGCGGTAATGTTCAAGCTGGATCGACAGCAGCACGGAAATGACGGGCGTGACCACGCCGATGTACACGGCTTTCGCCGAGCCGATGCGGTTGATCAGGGTGAAGTAGGCGTTGAAGGCGATCACCGAACCGAACAGCGACAGGTACAGCAGCGCCATCCAGTAGCGCGGCGCGCGCGGCAGTACGAATGGCTGGCCGGTGGCGAGCGCCCAGGCGACCACCATCGCGGTGCCCCAGAACATCGACCAGGCCATGGTCAGCATGAGGTTCGATGATTGTTCGCGCACTTTGGCGACCACCACCGTGCCGGCCGAGCTGGCAATGGTGGCGACCAGCGCCAGGATCAGGCCGAGCAGGAAATGGCCGGTGCCGCCGCCGGCGATTTCTTTCCAGGCGCCCGCGATTGAGTTGTAGAACAGCATCGTCACGCCGACAACGGAAATCATGCCCGCCGCCCAGGTGCGCCAGGAAATCGGCGTGCCGAACGCGATGCGGCTGCAGATCGGGGTCCAGAACACCATCAGCGCGAACAGCACCGCCACCAGGCCCGACACCAAATATTGCTCGGAACCATAAGTGCACACGTAGGACAGGGCGAAGGTGAAAAACCCTTGCAGCATCACCCAGCGCTGGGCGCGCCATGGCAGGCGCAGCTTGTCGCCGCGCAGCAGGCACCAGGTGAACAGGGTGGCCGAGGCCAGCCCGAAGCGGTACACCACCGACACCGCCGGCGCGACTTCGCCCAGCTGCAAGGTAATGGCAAAAAAGGTGGAGCCCCAGATCAGGGCCGCGATCGCGAAGAGGAGTGGAGATGACATGCGGAAAGTATACGGTGATTCGGAACTTTCTGCCGGTCATCCTCAATTCGCCATCGGGCGCGGAAAAATGCCTACCAGGCCAGGTTGAGGCGCCGGTACAGGAAGCTCAGCACGAACAGCGGGCCAATCAGCAGGAAGCGCAGGTCGTCAAAGAACGATGGCTTTTTGCCCTCGATCTTGTGGCCGATAAACTGTCCGATCCAGGCCAGTACGAAGATCGCCAGCGAGAGCGGCAGCACGGTGGCCGGCGGCATCAGGCTGAGCAGCCCGAGCATCAGGGCCGACATCGCCAGCATGCCGGCCGCAAACGGCTTCGATAACTGGAAGTAATAGCACAGCGACAGCACAGTAACGGCCACGGCAGCGAACGGGTGGACCCACCAGATAATGCCGAGCAGGGTGAACACGATCACCGGCACGCAGACGAAGTGAATCAGCTCGTTGGTGTGGTTCAGGTGGCTTTCGCTGTATTTGGCGAGCAAGGTATCGATGGCGCGCGGCTGGGAAGCTTGGTCCATGGGAGTCTCCGGATTTTGTTGTTGTGGTTGGCTTGCCGGACGATTCTACACCTCTCTTGCGGCCTGCTAGAATCGCGCCATGAACGATTTTCAGCCTGCCAATGTCGAAGCCGATGGCGATGCGCTCAAGCGCTGTTTTGCGCCGGTGGCCGATGCCAACACCCGTATTCTTGTGCTCGGCAGCCTGCCGGGCGAACGCTCGCTCGCGCAGCAGCAATATTATGGCAATCGCCAGAACCGCTTCTGGGCCTTGATGTCGGAAGTCACCGGCGTCGACCTGGTGGCGCGCGATTACGAGGCGCGCCTGGCGGCCTTGCTGGCGCACGGCATCGGCCTGTGGGACGTGGTGGCGCAAGCCCGCCGCGAGGGCAGTCTCGACAGCCAGATTCGCGGCCATGTGGGCAACGACCTGGCGGGGCTGGTGCTGAGCCTGCCGCAGCTGACGACGATTGCTTTCAATGGCGGCACGGCGGCGCGCCTGGGCATCAAGGCGCTGGGCGACCTGGCGCAGCGCTATCGCATCGTCAACCTGCCGTCGAGCAGTCCGGCGTACACGGCGCCGTATGCGGAGAAATTGCTGGTGTGGCGGACGCTGGAAGATGATGTGACTCGCCCGGCCAGCAGCAGCCTGAAATAATCAATCCACACGCTTGAATCGACCAGCGTCACCGGTCAGTCCGTATGGCATCGAGGTCGCCTTCCCACATCAGCTTCCCGCGAAGTTGACGTATTTTTTCCTGTTGATGAAGGCGTAGAATCGTTCGTAATCCTGGTTCCACCACCTCACGTTTGGTCTTCAGTCCGGTCAACTGGAGCGTTTCCTCCAACAACTTTTCATCAATCAAAATGCTCGTTCGCATGATGGTCTCGCTTGATCAGGTCTACCTATGCTAGACCTGAGTGGCACGCGCCGCAATGGCGTTTCGCTCTTACGTGTCGCGCCACAATACCACTTATGCAATTTGCATTAACCATAGAATAATATTTATCTTGACGCAATTTTGACATGCGACTAGGATTTCCTTGCCGCTATAAGCGGTACACCGTTGGATTGAATTTCGCTATTTTTTGAAAGATACGAAAATGAAAAATCAAAATGGAATGAAAACGTTCGCGTTCAAGCTGGCCGAGAAAAAAACCAAGGAAGCAAAACCCGCACCACAGTGGCAAGCGCGCGAAGGCGTCGCCAGCGCCGGCTGCTCCGGTCCGGATGCCCGCGGCGACCGCCGTCCAGGCCGCGACAACGGTATCTATTGCTGACAGATTCGCTGGATAAACAGCCTTGCTCACCGCAAGGCTTTTTTTATCCGAACTGCTGTCCTCCACATCACTTTTTGAAAGACCGATCCATGGAAAAGCAAGAGAACACCAAGCTGTTTGCCTTCAAGCTCGCTGAAAAGAAAGCCAAAGAAGCCAAGCCAGCCCCGCAATGGAAACTGCGCGACGGCGTCGCCAGCGCCGGCTGCTCGGGCGAAGACCAGCGTGCCGATGGTTACTGGGGCCGCGATCTGGGCGTCTGGTGCTGATCGCCTGATATCGCAGCAAGCCCTGCTCTCTCGGGCAGGGCGTTTTCCGTTGACCTCTTCAAAGCGGTATATGGCGAAAAAGGTTTTGATTGTCAGTAACAGCGCCGACCTGCATGTCGACCTGCTCATCCCCATCCTGCACGCGAAGGGATGCGCGGCCTTCCGCATCGACCTCGATTGCTTCCCGCGCGATTACCAGAGCGCGCAATGGTTTGCCGCAGGCAGCCTGCGCCAGTGGATCCGCCACCTGCCCTCGGGCGTGGCGCTCGACCTGGCCGAGGTGGGCGCGATCTGGAGCCGCAAGCCGGCCGAATTCAGTTTTCTCAGTCCCGACCTGGGCGTGCAGGAACGCATCTACGCCAGGGCCGAAACCGAACAGGCGCTGTTCGGCATGCTCTACACGCTCGACTGCTTCTGGATGAGCCATCCGCTGGCCTTGCGCGGCGCCATGTGGAAGGGCGAGCAATTGCAGCGCGCCGCGCGCATGGGTTTTCGCATTCCCGCGTCGCTGACCACCAATTCGCCCGCCGAAGTAAGAGCCTTCCGCGCCAGTATTGACGGCCCGATGATCTTCAAGGCCCTGTCCAGCCCCAATCTGGGCGGCGAAGACCTGGACGATGACGAGCGCGTGGCGCAGGGCATCGGCACCACCCTGGTCGATGACGCCATGCTGGAACAACTGGACTCGGTGGGCGAGCTGGCCTGCCATTTTCAGGAGTACATTCCCAAACTGTACGAACTGCGCGTGACGATCATCGGCGAGCGCGTGTTCGCGGCCAGGATCCATTCGCAGGACGACGAGCGCACCGCCATCGATTCGCGCGATATGTCGGCCGATATCCTGTACGAGGCGACCGTCCTGCCGGACGCGCTGCGCGAGCGCTGCCTGGCGTTCGTGCGCAGCTACGGCTTGCCATACAGTGCGCTGGACCTGATCGTCACGCCCGATGAGGACATCGTTTTCCTGGAAAATAATCCGGTCGGCCAGTTTCTCTACATCGAACAGTTGATTCCCGCATTCGCCATGCTCGACGCGCTGGCCGACCGACTCATTGAGGAGTGCGCATGACCCAGTCACACCGTTTTCCCGTGCGTGAGCAGATCAAGGAGATCGAAGCGCTGCGCAACAGCCGCGTGCTGGTATTGGCGGCCTCGAACCTGGACATGGAAATCCTGCCGGCCTTGTATGAACAGTGCCGCGGCATTGGCCGGGTGGCGCGCCTGGACGTGGTGCTGCAATGCCGCGGCGGCATCGTCAACGCGGCGCGCCGCATCGCGCTGCTGCTGCGCCAGTTCAGCGAGCACCTGGCGTTCATCGTGCCGTATCACTGCGAGTCCTCGGCCACCATCCTGGCGCTGGCGGCCGATGAAATCATCGCTGGCGACCTGGCCATGTTTTCGCCGATCGACCCGCACCTGCACGGCGGTAGCGGCGACGACAGCGCCGCCTCGTCGTTTTCGTGCCAGGACATCAAGATGTTCGGCGCCATGAGCGAGGAGTGGTTCGGCGTCAGTTCCGATGAAGCGCGCCTGCAGTCGCTTGGTCTACTTTGCAGCAGCATCTTCCCGCCGACCCTCACCGCGTTTTACCGCAGCACCCAGGAAGTCATGCGGATCGGCGAAGAGCTGCTGCGCTTTCACATGCCCGACAAACCCGAGGCCTTCCGCCAGGATGTGGTCAAGGAACTGATGTTCGGCTACTACTCGCATAACTACGCGCTCACGCGCGAGGAGCTGGCGAAACTTGGCTTGAACATCCGGCGCGAAGCACAGGTGGAAGACTGCGCCTGGCGCATGTCGCGCGTGCTGCAAACGATCGTCGGCGGCGGCCTGCGCGAATCGGCCGAGGCACCGTGGAACGATGTGCTGCTGGCCACGCGCGACGGCGGCATGCTGCGCGAACAGCACAGCGGCGCCTTTCTGCCGCGCTGGAGCAAGCTGGCCGTATGACCGCCGCAGCCTACCTGGCGGAGATCATCCGCTTCTTCACCGCGTTTTTTCTGGTGTGCGCCGCCATCGGCAAACTGCGCACCCTGGCCGCGTTCGCGCATAATCTGGTCGAGTCGTTCGGCGTGAAGCGGCAGGCGGCCGCGCTGCTGGCACCGGCCGTCATCGCGCTTGAGGCCCTGCTGGCGGGCCTGATCCTGGCCGGCGGCGGCATCGGCCGCTTCGGCATGGCGGCCGCCCTGGTGCTGTTCGTGCTGCTGACGGCGCTCGTCGGCTACCGTTACGTGGTCGAAGGCAGCGTCAAATGCAGCTGCTTCGGCGAGAGTGAACGGCCGGTATCGGGCTACGATCTGCTGCGTAATGGCCTGGTCATCGCCAGCATCGGCGCCTGCCTGGCATTCTCCGGCGGCGCCGTTTTCGGCAAAAAGGAAAGCGTGCTGGCCGCCGCGCTGGCGGCAATTGCCACCATCGGCGCGATCGGCTTCCACGACCTTGCCCGTACCTTCAAGCGGAGCGCCTGATGGATAGCGACGTCCTGGCCGTCATCCTGCTGCTGCTGGCGCTGAGCGTGGCCCTCAACCTCAAGCTGTCCTTGCAACTCCTGAACCTCGTGAACGGTCTGAGTGCCGCCGCAAAGGCGGCATCGATGCTGCCGCTGGGCGAAGCGCTCGACGCCTTCAGCGGCAAACGCCTGGCCAACGGCGCGCCGCTCACGGTGGGCGACGACGGCCAGCCGGCGGTGCTGCTGTTCCTGTCCAGCGCCTGTCCCAAATGCCGCCACAAGCTGCCCGAAATCGCGCGCCTGGCGCCGCTGGCGCGCGAGGCCGGCGTGGCGCTCTGGCTGGTCAGCCTGGAGCCGGGCTGGCGCCTGCGCCGCTTCCTGCAAGCGACCGCGCTGGCCGGCAGCACCGTGCGCGTCTCCAGCGCCGACTACGAGATGCTCAACCCGCTCATGTCGTCGCCTTCCTACCTGTTCGTCAGCCAGGCCGGCACGCTGGACGCGCGCGGCATGATCGGCGACGACGACTGGCGCAGCTTTTGCGAACAGATGGACGAGCTGCCGATGGCGCAAGAGGCAAACGCGTGAGCAGGCCGTCGCCCCATCTGGACCGCCTGCGCCTGCTGCGCCCCTTCGCCGGGCGCCTGTGCGCGGGCCTGGCGTGCATGGCGGTGACGGTGCTGATCCAGCTGGCCTACCCGAAGGCGCTGTCGTACTTCATCGATAACATCAACATGAGGAAGGACATGGCGTGGTTCAGCTCACTGGCCTTGACCATGCTGGCCGTGCTGGCGCTGCAGGCCGTGGCGGCCACCGCGCGCTATTACATTTTCGAGTCGACCGGCTACATGATCGTCACGCGCATCCGGCGCCAGTTGTATGCGGCGCTGATCGCGCAGCCGATCCGCTTCTACGACAAGCACCACGTCGGCGAACTGACCAACCGCCTCACGGCCGATGTCGACATCCTGCACGACACGCTGACCATGGGCATGGCCGTGTCGCTGCGCTGCCTGTGCGTGTTCATCGGCGGCGTGGTGATGCTCTTGACGATTTCGCCGGTCCTCTCCCTGATGCTGGTGGTCTTTTTGCCGGCGACCCTGTTCATCGGCAAAATGACGGGCAAGGTGTACCGCAAGCGCGCCAGCCTGATGCAGGACGGCCAGGCCGACTGCGGCAAGGTCGCCCACGAACACCTGTCGAATATCCGCCTGGTGCACGCCTTCAGCCAGCAAGGTACCGCGCGCGCACGCTACGCCGGCGCGACCGAAAACGCGTTGTCGCTATCGGTATCGAGCAGCGCGCTGTTTGCACTGTTTCGCGGCGGCTCGTCGTTCCTGGTGTACCTGGCGCTGCTGGGCACCTTGTGGTTCGGCGCGCGCCTGATCGGGCAGGGCGCGCTGACGGTGGGCGAGCTGACCGCCTTCATCCTGTACGCCAGCATGGTGACCGAAGCGGCGGGCGCCATCGGCGAATTCTGGAATACGTGGATGCGCACCATCGGCGCCACCGAATGGATCTTCAAGGTCATCAACAGCGAACGCGCGCAGGAGGCCGCGCCCGGTGCCGATGTGCATGTGCAGGGCAGGCTGGCATTCGAGAACGTGGTGTTCGCGTATCCCGGGCGGCCCGATACGGCGGCACTGAACGGCATCGATTTTTCCATCGCCGCCGGCGAGACGATTGCGCTGGTCGGCGCATCGGGCGCCGGCAAATCGACCATCGCCAGCCTGATCCTCGGTTTCTACCAGCCCGAGCGCGGCAGCATCCTGTTCGACGGCGTCGACGCGCGCGCCATGCCGCTGGCGGGCCTTCGCAGCAAGCTGGCGATCGTGGAGCAGGAGCCATCGCTGTTCTCGGGCAGCATCTTCGAGAACATCGCGTTCGCGGTGGCGGAACGGGAAGTCACCCTGGACGAAGTGAAGGCGGCGGCCAGCCTGGCCTATGCCCACGATTTCATCAGCGCCTTCGCGGATGGCTACGACACCGTGGTCGGCGAGCGTGGCGCGCAACTGTCGGGCGGGCAGAAACAGCGCATTGCGATTGCGCGCGCCCTGCTGCGCGATCCGCGCATATTGATTCTGGACGAAGCGACCAGCGCGCTCGATTCGGCCAGCGAACTGCAAGTCCAGCGCGCGCTCGACACCTTGATGCAGGGGCGCACCACGATCATCATCGCGCACCGCTTTTCCACCATCGTCAAGGCCGACCGCATTTTGGTGCTGGAGCAGGGCCGGCTGGCGCAGCAGGGCACGCACGCGCAACTGGTGGCGCAGGAGGGCTTGTACTTCCACCTGATGCGCCACCAGCTGGCGCGCGCCGGCACGGAACCGGCAGCGGAACCGGCAGCTGCTTAAACCCCCGCTGCCGGCAGCGTTTTGCTGAACTGCGATACGCCATTCAAGTCGAACAGGTCGACCTTCATGGCTTTCGACTGCGGGTCGATATTGACTTCGCCGAAGAACTGGTAGCCGGCGAACGGCGACGAGTTCTGGATCGGCGGCGCCTTGGCAAACACCTCGGTCGGGCCGAACGTCATATCGAGTTTGCCCGGACCGAAGGCGCCGGCATTCATCGGGCCGGCCACGAATTCCCAGAACGGCGCAAAGTCGGTGAAGTGCGCCTTGGCCGGGTCGTAGTAATGGGCCGCGCAGTAATGCACGTCGGTGGTGATCCAGACCACGTTCGGCACCGCCTTGATGCCCTTGAGCAGGCGCGCCATTTCCAGTTCGCGTCCCGAGGCCGGGCCGCTCACGCCATTGGCCACCGCTTCCCACATCGCCACGCCCTTGGCGTCCTTGCCGTCGGCCACTTCCAGCCCGATCGGCATGTCCGACGAGATGACCTTCCAGGTCGCTTTCGAGGCGGTCAGCTCGGCGATCAGCCAGTCCACCTGGGCCGAGCCGAGGATGGCCGAACTGGCGTTTTCCTCGGTTTGCAGATTGGTGCTGTTCGGACCGCGGTAGCTGCGCATGTCGATCACGAACACGTCGAGCAGCGGACCGTAGCCAATGCTGCGGTAGATGCGCTGGGGTTCGGCCTGTTTGTAGAAGCGCATCGGCGCGTATTCCAGGAAGGCGCGGCGGCCGCGTTCGGCCAGGGTGGCGACGTTCTTTTCCTTGTAGCGGGCATCAAACGTCAGGTCCTTGGCGCCGCTGTAGTTGTTGGTCACTTCATGGTCGTCCCACTGCCAGATCTGCGGCACCTGCGCGGCGAATTTACGGAAATTCAGGTCGAGCGTGTTGTACGAGTGGCGGCCACGGAATTCCTTGAGCGTCTCGGCGACCTTGCTCACTTCTTCGGTGACGATGCTTTTCCAGATCTGGCCGTTTTCGGCCTTCGCTTCGGCCGCGATCGGGCCGTCGGCGTAGACCGTGTCGCCGTTATGGATGAAGAAATCCGGATCGCGCTTGCGCATCGATTCGTACATGCGCACGCCGCCGAAGTCGGTGTTGATGCCCCAGCCCTGGCCGGCCTGGTCGCCGCTCCAGTGGAAGCGGATGGCGCGCTTGCCGTCGGCCTGCGGCATGGTGCGGAACTGGCCCGACACAGCTTCGCTCTCGATGCGGCCATTGGCCGGGTCGACGTACTTCACGCGCACGAACACGGTCTGGCCGGCGGGCAGGCCGGACAAATCCACGCGCGAGGTGAAGTCGGTGGCCTCGGTGGCGGTGGGGCCGATAATGCGGCTGGCGTTGGTGAAGCGCTCGCTGGTGTCGTATTCGACGATCATCTGGGCATTGCGGTCGCTGCGGCTCCAGATCACGGCGCGCTCGCCGGTCACGTCGCCGAACTGGATCCCGGAGGGCAGCTTGGGCCGTTCGGCTTCGCTCGGGACGATGGCCGGGGCCGGGGAGTCCGAGCCGCCGCAGGCCGACAGCAGCAGCGAACCATTGAGGGCGGTGCCGCCGGCGATGATGCCGCCGCGCGTGAGGAAACCGCGGCGTGAAAGTGTTGAGGTCATGAAGGCTCCAGTGAAGAATGGCTGGAAGTCTAGAGCCTGTTTGTTACCTATTGATGAATTGCTAATTGGCAAATCATGTTGCGTCGAACAGGGCGTGCAGGACGCTGGCGCTGTCGCTGATGGTGGCGTAGTCGGCAGCCAGGTTTGCCAGCGCCATGGCGTGCACCTCGTCGGCGCTGCGCGCCTGGCCGGCGTAGTCGGTGCAGGCAAAGGCGAAGCAGGCGTCGGCCACCACCGTGGTATCAAAACCGAGGTTGCCGGCGCTGCGCGCGCTGCCTTCGACCGAATTGTTGGTGCTCACGCCGGCCATGACAACGCGTTCGATGCCGCGCACGTGCAGCCAGCGTTCCAGCCCTGAATGGACGAAGGCGTCGGGCACGTTTTTCTCGACCACGTGTTCGCGCGGCAGGGGCGCCAGCGCTTGCTGGAATTGCGCGCCGGCCTGGCCTGGCCAGAACAGGCTGCCCGGCGTGCGCGACATGTGGCGCACGTGGACCACCGGCGCGTCGGCCGCGCGCCAGGCAGCGAGCAGGCGTTCGATGCACTCGCCCGCTTCGGGGTTGTTACGGTGCCCGGCGTGGGGATTGGCCATGGCTTTTTGCATATCGATGATGATCAGGGCGGGCAGGTCGCAGCGCATGGAGGCTCGTTAAGAATGGACGAGTAACGAGTATAGGCCGGCCGTGTGGGGCGCGCCAGTTGCGACTACTACGTAGCGCCGGATTCAGTAAGCGCGCTGGCGTTTTCCGGTCTGCGAGCGCAAGAAGGCCAGCTTGGCCGAATAGCGTTCGGTGGCCGCGTGCGTGGTGCTGTTGTCGAGCGCCAGCGCCAGTTCGTCGCGCGCGGGACCGGCTTCGCCCAGGCGCCAGTGCGCGATCGCCAGCCAGAAGTGGAACTCGTGGTTGAACGGCGCGCGCCGCACTTCCTTGTTCAGCAAATCGCGCGCGTCGGCGTAGCGCAGTTCTTCCAGCGCCTTGATCGCCTTGTGAAAGTAGTGGTAGGGCGGAGTCGGTTCGAGCGTGGCCAGGCGCGCCGCCAGCGCTGCCGATTCCTCTTTCTTGCCCAGTTTGGACAGCACCGGCACCAGGTTGTGCATGGCGATCGTGCTCTCCGGTTCCAGCGTCAATGTGGCCTTGAAGGCGCGTTCGGCCAGCAGCTGGTCGCCGTGGCGCTGGTAGATCACGCCCAGCGTGTTGTAGGGCGTCGAGTAGGTCGGCAGGTGCAGCACCGCCGCGCGCGCCCACCAGTAGGCTTCGTCGAGGCGGTTCTCGGCCAGCGCTTCTGCCGCGCGGTTATTCATGAACATGGCCTCGATCATGCGCTCTTCGATCACGTGCGTGTTGTAGCGCGCGCTGTCTTCGGGCGGCAGGAAGTCGATGGTCAGCATGCGCTCCTCGCCGCCGATGGTGCGCGCCTGCGCCGTGCGGCGCTTGCCCATGGACAGGTTGACGTGGGTGCTGGCGAAATACAGGCTGGCGCTGCGGGTCCAGGTTTCGTCGATCATCACGTCCTGGTACTGCACTTCGAGACCGAGGTGCTTGGCGAAAGCGGCGGTCATGACCACCAGCGACAGGCAGTTGCCCATGCGCGCGTCGAACGTTTCGGCGGCGTTGCGGGTGACGCTGGCGTCGTATTCGAGTTTGAGCTCGCCCTTGGTGTAGAGCGCCTCGACCAGGCCGCGTTCGGGGCCGAGCCGGCGCAGCACGCTGCGAAATTCAGGGCTGTCGAGATAGGCGCGCATGGCGGGACTGAGCGCGAACAGCTGGTCCGGGCCTACCGGCGCCGGCGCTGGCGCAAACGAGGTGTCGCTCAGGACCGCCGGCAGCGGCAGCGGCACGCGCATGCTGGCGCAGCCGCTGCCCAGCAGCGCCAAGGTAAGGATGGCCAAGCTGGCAAGGTGTCGCATCGAAGCCTCCTGAAGTCTGACTTTCAGTATCGTCGCCGGCAGGCCGAAAGTCTAGTGCTCGTGTTCGCCGTGAAAGGAATCGTGCAGTTCGTCGAGCAGGTCGGTGATGTCGTCGTCGGACAGGCCCAGATAGGCGCTGGCGCGGGCACCACCCTTGTCCCATTCGAGCGAGCCGCCGTGGCCCTGGTACTGCTGGATGGCGCTTTCGGCCAGCAGCGACAGCGCCACCAGGGCGCGCACGGCGTCGTCGGTGGCTTCGTCTTCGAGCACGGTGTAATCCTGGTGGTGCAGGATGGCCCAGGCCACTTCGCTCGACAGGCCCCAGTTGCGCGCCAGCAGGCAGCCGATGGCGGCGTGGTTGGTGCTGTGGCGCTCATCTTCGAGCGCGGTGAACGGGCGCAGCGGGTCGTTGGCCGCTTCGGCGAAGGTGGAGGCGTAGGCGGGAAAGCGCTGCATCAGGAGCGGCACGCCGGTGTCGCAGAACAGGCCGAAGGTATGGGCCACGTCGGCTTCGCCGATGCGCAGGCGGCGCGACAGGTACACCATGGCCTGGGCGCGCCGGGTCGACAGGTCCCAGAAACTGGCCAGCGAAGCGTGGTCGGTGCCGATGCTGCGCCGTGCCAGCAGGCCCGTCATCAGGGCCGCGACCTGGTTAATGCCCAGGAACAAAATGGCCTGTTCGATCGACTTGGCCTTGCGCTTGCCGCCGTAAAAGGAAGAATTGGCGAGCTTGAGCAGCGCGCCGGACATGCCGACATCGCTGGCGATGATGCGGCCGATGGTCGCCGGCGAGGGATCTTCCGACATCAGTTCGCGCTGCAGGTCGGCCAAGAGGCTCGGACGCGGCGGTATCCGGATCGACTTGATCAGGGCATCGACCGGGTCGTCGGCAGGGTTGGCTAGGGCTGGGTTGCTCATATGATATCGAAGATTAATTTCCGTGTGGAATCTCTTGCAGTGCATCACTATAAACCAGGATGCCGTGCAGCGGCTCATCTTCTCTCAATCCAAAAGGAATCTTTCTTCAGTGTTGGCCCGCCGTCACACCCGGCGTGGGCAAAGCGGCAGGCTTGCCGCAAAACCAAGCGCCGGTGTCAGACACCGCAGTAGTAGAATTGTTTCTTATGAAAATGCAGACAATGACACAGTTGGCGGGCGTCGATTTTGGCGCGCCGTCGCAGGAGGTGGCGCGTCAGCTCATCGGCGTGGAGTTGCTGGTCGATGGCGTGGGCGGGCGCATCGTCGAAACCGAGGCCTACGACCGCGATGATCCGGCGTCGCACAGCTTTTCCGGCCCCAGCGAGCGCAACCTGGCCATGTTCGGCCCGCCCGGGCATGCCTACGTCTACCGTTCGTACGGGATCCACTGGTGCCTGAACTTCGTGTGCCGCGAGGATGGTCATGGCGCCGGGGTGCTGATCCGCGCCATCGAGCCGCTCGAAGGCATCGCCCTGATGCGCGCGCGGCGCGGCCTGGACGATGTGCGCCTGCTGTGCTCCGGTCCCGGCAAGCTGAGCCAGGCTTTGGGCATCACGCGCTTGCACAACGCGCTGGCGCTGGATGCGCCGCCGTTCGCCCTCATCGCCCCGGCCGCGCCGGCCACCGTGGTGGCCGGGCCGCGCATCGGCATTTCCAAGGCCATGGAGGTGCCCTGGCGCTTCGGCCTGGCCGGCTCGCGCTTTCTCAGCAAACCGTTCCGCTAAGACCGGTACCGCCAGCAGCTTGCTCAGTTGACGCGCTTTCCGGCGGCCCCGCGCGCCGCCGGCGACAGCCCGCGCGCGCCCACCGCCCGCATCCGGCTGGCCGCCGCGCGCCGCTCGGCCGGTGTGCGGTGAGCGGCGTCCGGGTCGCCATGCAGCGCCGGGGGCTCGCCGTGCGCCGCGTCCTGCGGATCGGCATCGATCTGGAAGATCGATACCGCCTTCGACAGGTTCACCGTCTGCTCGTGCAGGCTCTCGGCCGCCGCCGCGGCCTGCTCGACCAGCGCCGCGTTCTGCTGGGTCATGGAATCCATCTGGCCGACCGCCATGTTGACCTCGGCAATGCCTTCGGCCTGCTCGGAACTGGCCAGGCTGATGCGCTCGATGATCTCGTTGACCTGCATGACCGAGGCCACGATGTCGCCCATGCTGCTGCCCGCTTCGTTGACCGAGGCGCTGCCGCCGTCGATGATGGCGGCCGAGTCGGCGATCAGGGCCTTGATTTCCTTGGCCGCCGCCGCCGAGCGCTGTGCCAGGATCCGCACTTCGGCCGCCACCACCGCGAAACCGCGCCCCTGTTCGCCGGCGCGCGCCGCTTCCACCGCCGCGTTCAGCGCCAATATATTGGTCTGGAACGAGATGCCGTCGATCACGCTGATGATGTCGACAATCTTGGCCGAACTGGCCTTGATCTGGGCCATCGTATCCACCGCCCGGTTCACCGCTTTGCCGCCGCTGGCGGCCAGGGTGGCGGCACGCGAGGCCAGTTCGTTGGCGCGCCGCGCGTTGCCGGCGTTCTGCTTGACCGCCAGGGTCAGTGTTTCCATGGCGCTGGCGGTCTGTTCCAGCGAGCCGGCCTGCATTTCGGTGCGGTTCGACAGGTCCATGTTGCCGGTGGCGATTTCGTGCGAGGCGGTGTCGATCGAGCGCACCGAGTCCAGCACCGAACGCAAGGTCTGGTTCAGGGTGCCGATGGTCTGGTCCAGCGCGCGCGAGGTGTCGGCGATTTCGTCGCGGCCGCGGTTGGGCGCGCCCACCGTCAGGCGCCCGTTCGAGAGCGCGCCCACCACCCCGGCAATGGCGCGGATATCGGCCAGCATGGCGCGCCGCACCAGCATCGTGGCCAGCAGCGAGAGCCCGATCGAGAGCAGCACCAGCGCGCCCATCGCCCCGACCAGCGCGCGGAATTCCTCGCGCGCGTCGGCGTAGGCGCGCTCGCCCAACTGCTTTTCGAGGTCGGCCAGCTGGCCCAGGGCCGCGCTCAGGGCGACGAATTCCTTCTCCGCCTTTTGCATCGAATTGGTCGCGATCGACTGGTCCATCTGCGCCATTTCGATGGTCTCGACCACGCTCTTGCGGTAGGCGCCCAGCGCCACGGTGGAGGCGTCGATCAGCTTCTTCCCGGACGGGGGCGCCGTGCGCGCCAGCGCGCCCAGCTGGGCGGCGATGGCGGCGTGCTTCTTGCCGATGTCGGCGCTCAGCGCATCGACGCGCGCCTGGGCGAAGCTGCCGTTGATCCAGGCCAGCAATTGATAGATGTTGGCGTGCGCATGCTTGGTGTCGCCGGCCACGTCGGCCGCCGCTTTCTGGCGCGTGGCGTGCACCTGCACCATTTTTTCCAGTGATTCATTCTGGCGCACCATGCCGTACCAGGCGCCCGCGGCCACCAGCATCAGCAGAATCAGTACCAGTCCGGGGGCCAACAACAGCTTGGGCCCAATACGCAATTTGTTCAACATGCCTGACTCCCGACAGAACGTCCGGCGGACGCTTTCGTGTATGGCGTAATTTATGCCCTCCCTCATGGCGTCGGTTGCGCCACATCAACATCGAGGTAAAGGATGCGTCCACGCCACACTCCGCAGCCGCGCGGGCGCCCCAAGGGACGGGGCGGCGCGTCATGTTGATCTATGACAATTTAGTTCCATAATGCAAGCATATGATGGTTTCCTGCCTGCCATTCCGTTCCTGAAAGCGCTGATGGCATCCCCTTTCCGCCTTTCTCCAGGAGCCCACCGTGACCGATGCCGTGCCCCCCAAATTCAAGCCCTATACCCGCCAGTCGATCGCCCAGGCGCGCCAGTGGCAATTCATGTCGCCCGAACTGCGCGAAGCGGTGGAAGTGGTCTCGCGCGTGCTGCCGTTTCGCACCAATGCGTATGTAATGGACCAGTTGATCGACTGGAGCAAGATTCCGGACGATCCGATCTACCGCCTGGTGTTTCCGCACCGCGACATGTTGCAGCCGCACGAGTACGCCCAGTTGCGCGAGCTGGTGCTGTTCAAGAAGGACGAGGCGGCCATCGACAAGCTGGTGCGGACGATCCGCATGCGCATGAACCCGCATCCGGCCGGGCAGATGACCCACAACGTGCCGCGCGTCAACGACGCGCCGCTGCGCGGCTTGCAGCACAAGTACAAGGAAACGGTGTTGTTCTTTCCCAGCGCCGGCCAGAGCTGCCACGCCTACTGCACCTTTTGCTTTCGCTGGCCGCAGTTCGTCGGCATGGACGACCTGAAGTTCGATGCCAGCGAAACGACCGAACTGGTGGCTTACCTGGCAACGTGCCCGGAGGTCACCGACGTGCTCATCACCGGAGGCGACCCGATGATCATGAATACCCGTTCGCTGGCGGTGTTCCTCGAATCGCTGCTGGTGCCCGAGCTGGCCCACATCCAGAACATCCGCATCGGCACCAAGGCGGTGGCCTACTGGCCGCAGCGTTTCGTTACCGACCGCGATGCCGACGACCTGATGCGCCTGTTCGAAAAAGTGGTCGCCGCCGGCAAGAACCTGGCCATCATGGGCCACTACAGCCACGCGGTCGAACTGCGCAACGAGATGGCGCAAAAGGCGGTCAAGCGCATCGTCTCGACCGGCGCCACCCTGCGCATGCAAGGTCCGCTGATCCGCCACATCAACGAAGACCCCGCCAGCTGGGCCGAGCTGTGGACCACCGGCGTGCGCCTGGGCGCGATTCCTTACTATATGTTCGTCGAACGCGATACCGGGCCGAGCGAGTATTTTTCGCTGCCGCTGGCGCGCGCGCACGATATTTTCCAGGCGGCGTTCCAGATGGTCTCGGGCTTGTCGCGCACGGTGCGCGGGCCCTCCATGAGCGCCTTTCCCGGCAAGGTCGTGATCGATGGCGTGGTCACCATCAATGGCGAGAAACTGTTCGCGCTGCAATTTTTGCAGGCGCGCAATCCGGACTGGGTGCGCAAACCGTTCTTCGCCAAATACGATGACAGGGCGACCTGGCTGGATCACCTGGTGCCGGCCTTTGGCAAGAGCAAGTTCTTCTTCGAAGGCGCGGACGATGGCATCGTGCAGGCGCGGTCCGCCAAGGTGATTCCGATCAGGGAGGCGCTGCGCGCGGACGCCGGCCGCTGCCGGCAGTAAGCCTTGCCAGGGCCGCCGCCTTCAGCGCGGCGGCCTTGCCGGCGCGTTCGGGTGTGCGAGGAATTGGCTCAATGCATCGATTGCCGGGCAGCGCGCCGGATCGAGCGGGGCGCCCGCCGGCATCGGGCTGGACACGGCGCGCCCGCCTTCCGGCGCGGCCCGCGTGTCAGGTGAGGATGTTGACTTATTTCTTGTAGATGCCGGCCTGCAAGATGACATCGTCGACCCGCATCAGATAGGTGGTCTTCGGCTCGATCTTGCCGGAGGCGGGATTCTTGTAGGTGTAGTCGATCCAGCCCTTGCCTTGCTTGGCCACCAGATCGACACCCGCGCGGCGGAACGGCTTGCCGTTGGTGTCCGGCACGTCGATGAGGTCCTTGCCCACCAGGGCCGGGTTCATCGGGTGCGCCAGGATCACGCCGGTCTTGGCGTCCGACATATAGATATACAGCGCGCTTTGCACAAAGGTGGGGTCCTTGGCGTTGATGCGCTTGATCATCTCGGCCTTGCCATCCGACTTGACCAGGGCGACGCCTTTTTCGACCAGGGCGATGGCATCTTTTTCGGCCGGCTCGGCAGCGCAGACATGCCCGGCCGCAATGGCCAGGCCCAGGGTGGTAGCGGTGAACAGCAGCTTCATGGTGACTTCCTTCAGGGAGAATTTCATTGGGTGAATATTGCCTTGACGCATTTCCCAATGTACGCCCGCGACCGCGCTGCCAATTGCGCCAGGTCAAGCCAGCGCTATCCGCCAGGCCCGGCACGCCCCAAAGACAACACTGGGCATTTCTCTGGGAAATAGATTCCTCTGGGGAAGTTTTTGCCGGGTAAGTTGACGCAAGACAATTTGGATCGGGTGCAGGCTTTTAGTATTAATTCCTGTCGACAATTTTTTGAAGCGAAAAGTCGTTGGCGGCGAGCCTGCAACCTATTCATCGTTCACCGGAGTCCGCAATGCGCACTGAGACCATCCGCAGCATTTTCTGGCGCGGCAAGGACGCGGACCCGGCCGCCAGCCCGGCACCGGATTTGGAACCTGCCACGAGCGATGTGCAAAAAACGGCCTGGCAACCGCGTGCCGCGCTGTTCTTCACGGTATTCCTGCCGTTCGCACTCGGCCAGTACATGCATGCCTTGCTGCGCAATGTGAATGCGGTGCTGGTGCCGGACCTGGTTGCGTCGCTCTCGCTCAACCCGGGCCAGCTCGGCCTGCTCACCAGTACCTTCTTTTTTTCGGTGGTGCTGGCCCAGCTGCCCACCGCCTACGCCCTGGAGCGTCACGGCCCGCACAAGGTGCAGCTGGCCATGCTGCTGCTGGCGGCCCTCGGCGCGCTGATGTTCGCCTACGGACAAACCCTGACCCAGCTGGTAGCCGCGCGCGCGGTGATCGGCTTTGGCGTGGGCGGCACGATGATGGTGGCGGTGAAGGCCATCTCGGCCGGGGTGGTGGCGGAACGGCTGCCATCGTCGGTCGGCTTCCTGATCGCCTTCGGCGGCCTGGGCTCGGCCTCGGCCACGCTGCCGGTGCGCCGCGTGCTCGAGCTCACCGACTGGCGCGGCCTGTTCATCGCCCTGGCCGTGCTGACCGCCGCCATCGCCGTGTTCGCCTGGATGGTCAGGCCGCGCAAAAGCGCCGCACCGACCGGCAAGGCGCCGACCGCACAGGCGCTGCTGGACGTGTGGCGCAACCGCGCCTTTCGCAAGACCATCATGCTGGTGCTGCTGTCGCACACCATTTACTGGGGCATGCAGGGACTGTGGATCGGCCGCTGGCTGTCCGACGTCGCCCGTTTTCCCGAGGGCACCGTGGCCTACCTGCTGTACCTGAGCATGGCCGCTGTCATCTTCGGCGCCATCGCGGTCGGCATGATTACCGAATGGGCCAAGCGGCGCGGGATCGCTCCGCTCGACGTGGCGGCGGTCGGGGTGGCCGGGTTCGTGCTGGTCCAGTGCGCGGTCGTGCTGAACCATTCGCCGACCTTTGCGCAACTGGCCGTGCTGTTCACCCTGGTGGGCACCATCACCGGCATCGAATACACAATCGTGCAGCAAAGCCTGCCGCGCGAGCTGGCCGGACCGGCTTCGTCCTGCCTGAACATGCTGATCTTTATCGGCGCCTTCCTAGTGCAGGCCGGTTTCGGCCAGCTGATCGGCTTGTGGGCGCCGGACGCGGTAGGCCACTATCCGGCCATCGCCTACCGGGTCGGGTTCGGCGTGCTGGTGCTGCTGCAACTGCCGGGCCTGGTGATGTATGCGCTGGAACGGCGCGCGGCCAGCGGCGTGGCGCCGATCCTGGTCGTTGAGGAGGATTTCGGCAAGACGGCCTGAAGGGGAGGATGGCGCGGCGTAACGGGCGAGCAAAACTGGACGATTCGTCTAGAATCGCCGGGACCGCTTTCCGTTCCAATCCAAGGAGATTTCCCATGCGCGACCATCCGTCCGTTCGCCTGCTCGCAGGCTGCATGCTGCTGGGCCTGGCGGCCTGCGGCGAAAAGTCCACCCTGCCGCCCACCGCCGATGTCGGCCCGGCCCCGGTGATTCCCGCGCCGAACAAGACGCTCATTCCCACTGTCAATATCGCACCCGCCAAGAGCTGGCCGGCGGGCGTGACCCCGCGCGCCGCCAGCGGCATGGCGGTCAAGGCCATGGCCAGCGGGCTGGACCATCCGCGCTGGCTGTACGTGCTGCCCAACGGCGACGTGCTGGTGGCCGAAACCAACGCCCCGCCCAAGCCCGAAGACGGCAAGGGCATCAAGGGCTTCGTGATGAAAAAGGTGATGGCCAAGGCCGGCGCGGGCGTGCCCAGCGCCAACCGCATCACGCTGTTGCGCGACGCCGACGGGGATGGCGTGGCCGAAGTGCGCACCGAATTCCTCAAGGGCCTCAATTCGCCGTTCGGCATGGCGCTGGTGGGCGACGTGCTGTACATCGCGAATGCCGACGCCATCGTCAAGGTTCCTTACCGCAGCGGCGAGACGGCGATTTCCGCCGCGCCCGAAACGGTGGCCGCCTTGCCGGGCGGGCCGATCAACCACCACTGGACCAAGAACATCATCGCCAGCAAGGATGGCAGCAAGCTGTACGCGACGGTCGGATCGAACAGCAACGTGGCCGAAAACGGCATGGAGAACGAGGTCAACCGCGCCGCCATCCTCGAAGTCGACCTGGCCAGCAAGGCCACGCGCCTGTTCGCCTCGGGCCTGCGCAATCCGAACGGCATGGGCTGGCAGCCGCAGAGCGGCGCTTTGTGGACGGTGGTCAATGAACGCGACGAGCTGGGCAGCGATCTGGTGGCCGATTACCTGACCTCGGTGAAGGATGGCGGGTTTTACGGCTGGCCGTACAGCTACTACGGCAAGCATGTGGACGAGCGCGTCAAGCCGCCCAAGCCGGAGCTGGTGGCCAAGGCCATCGTGCCCGACTACGCGCTGGGCAGCCATGTGGCGCCGCTCGGCATGGTATTCTATGAGGGCAAACTGTTCCCGGCGCAGTACGCGGGCGGCGCGTTTATCGGCCAGCACGGATCGTGGAATCGCGAACCGCTGAGCGGGTATAACGTGGTGTTCGTGCCGTTCGAAAACGGTGCGCCGAAAGGCAAACCGGTCAAGATCCTGACCGGCTTCGTGAACGAAGCGGGCGACGCCTATGGGCGTCCGGTCGGCGTGGCGGTCGACAAGGCCGGCGCGCTGCTGGTGGCCGATGATGTGGGTAATGTCATCTGGCGCGTGACGCCGGCGGCACCGGCGGCCGCGCCCGTCGCGGCCAATTAGCCGCAGCCGTCCAGCATCAAGGCCGGCAGGCTGGTCCAGGCCACGCCGGCCACGGCCAGCACCGCACTGCCGGCGCTGGCCCAGTCCAGCAAGCGCGTCGCCTCCGACGCGTTGGCCAGCACATGGCGCGCGCGCCACGCCAGCCACAGGCCCCCCCCCAGCGCCAGCGCCGACGCCAGTCCCACCACCGCCCGCCGCGGCGCCTCGCCGTCGATCAGGCCTGGGGCGCACAGCGCCGCCACCCACACATAGCAAAAGAAAAAATGCAGGGCCCACACCAGCAGCGGTGCGCAGGCGTGCAGCAGTTTGCTGAAAAGGCGTTCGCGCATGATCAGTCCATCACCCATGGCACCACGTGGATCGCGGCCGCCGCCACGATGCCCTGCAGGCTGGTGTAATGCCACATCAGCGCCGTGTTATCCAGGGTCGCCCGGCTGGCGCTGGTCACATGCCCGCGCCAGGCGCGCGCGCACAGATACAGCGCCGCCAGCACCAGGGTGAGCACATGCAGGCCCTGGTAGGCGAGCAGGGTCGCCACCGTGGCGCTCCAGGCCTGCGCGGTGGGCGCGAGCCCGGCCAGGCGCTGGCCGTTGAAGTCGCACGCAAACGCGGCCAGCATGCACACCAGCGCCGCCAGCACCAGCGGGGTCAGGCGGCGCCGCTCCACCGCGCGGCTGGCCAGCCAGATCAGCGCCGAACTGGCGATCAGCAGGGCGCTCGATAGCAGCGGCCACAAAGGCGCGGCCAGCGCGGCCTGCGGCGGCGGGCACACGGTCAGGCGCATCGAAATATGAATGTAGGCGAACACGAAGGAGGCAAAGATGGTCGCATCGACCACCAGCATGATCAGGGTCGCCCACCACGAATGCGAGGCGGTGCCGCGCGCGCCCACCGGCAGGGTCAGGTCCGCGCCCACCCTGGCATGCGCCAGCGGCGGCGGGCGGTCCGACTGCCACAGCCACGCCACAATGCCGACAATGGCCGCGATGCCGCAGGCCCAGGCGGTCCAGGTCAGTTTGACCGTCAGCAGCAGGAAGAAGCCGGCCGTGCCGGTGGCGGCGATGAGGGGCCACCAGCTGTCGCCGGGCAGGATCATCAGGTAGCGCGGCACGGCGCAGAGCGCGCTGGTGGCGATGGTCTCGCGCCGTCCGCTGACGGTGCCCGGCAGGTAGTGCTCTCCCGCCTCGACCTCGCGCGCCAGGGTCGGCTGCTCCCACAGCGGATCGGTCGAGGTGATGCGCGCGATGCTGCGGTTGCCGTAGTCTTCCGACGGCAGCCATTCGAGCGTGGCCGCGTTCCACGGGTTGCCGACGTCCTTGCCGGCCATGCGCAGGGTGCGCGCCAGGTCGAACAGGAACAGCAGCACCCCGGAGGCGAACACAAAGGCGCCCACGGTCGAGAGCATGTTCAGCCCATCCCAGCCCATCTCGCTGTTGTAGGTGTACACCCGGCGCGGCATGCCCAACAGGCCCGTGATATGCATCGGGAAGAAGGCCACGTTAAAGCCGCCGAACATCAGTCCGAACACCCAGCGCGCCAGGCGCTCCGAGAGCTGGTTACCGTTGATCAGCGGGATCCAGTAATACAGCGCCGCGAACACCGGAAACAGCATGCCGCCAATGAGCACGTAGTGCAGGTGGGCGACGATGAAGTAGGTGTCGTGCACCTGCCAGTCGAACGGCAGCACGGCGACCATGACCCCGGTCAGTCCGCCGAGAACAAAAATGAACATGAAGCCGAGCAGGAACAGCGCCGGCGCCGTCATGGCCACGCGACCGCGCCACATGGTGGCGATCCAGGCGAACACCTGGATCGCGGTCGGCACCGCCACGGCCATGCTGGCGGCCGACACGAAGCTCATTTTCAGCACGCCCAGGCCGGCCGTGAACATGTGGTGGGCCCACAGCGCAAAGCTGAAAAAGCCCACCGCCACCAGCGCCACGATGATTGCGCGCCGGCCCACCAGCGGCACCCCGGCGATGGTCGGAATCATGGTCGAGACCATGCCGGCGGCCGGCAGGAAGATGATGTACACCTCGGGATGGCCGAAGAACCAGAACAGGTGCTGCCACAGGATCGGATCGCCCCCGCGGTCGGCGATGAAGAACGGCCAGTCGTAGGCGCGTTCGAGTTCGAGCAGCGCGGTGCCGGCGATAATCGCCGGGAAGGCGAACACGATCATCAGGCCGACCACCAGCATGGCCCACGCGTACACCGGCATGCGGCCGAGCGTCATGCCCGGCGCGCGCGTAAACAGGATGCCGACGATCAGTTCGATCGCCCCGGCGATGGCCGAGATTTCGATGAAACCGATCCCGAGCAGCCAGAAGTCGGCGTTCAGGCCGGGCGAGTAGGCCTTGCCGGTCAGCGGCGGATACATGAACCAGCCGCCGTCCGGCGCCAGCCCGACGAACAGGGTGCAGAAAAACGCCAGCCCGCCGATGGCGTAGGCCCAGAAAGCATAGGCCGACAGGCGCGGGAAGGGCAGGTCGCGCGCGCCCAGCATGTTGGGCAGCAGGTAGACCGCGATCGCTTCGACCACGGGAATCGCAAACAGGAACATCATCACCGTGCCGTGCATGGTGAACACCTGGTTGTAGGTCGAGGCGCTTAAAAAAGTGTTTTCGGGGACCGCCAGCTGCATGCGCATCAACAGGCCCAGGATACCGGCCAGCAGGAAGAACAGCAGCGAGGTGCCGATGTACAGCAGGCCGATATTGGTGTTGTTGACCGTGGTCAGATAGCGCCAGCCGGTCGGCGTCTTCCATGCCGCTTCAAGGCGTTCGAGTTCGCCGGGAGGTCGCGGCAAAGCGTTGGGAAGTGCGTTGGGAAGCGATGCGGTGCTGGTCATTTGAGTTGTTCGAGGTAGGCGGCCAGCGCGTTGAGGGTGCCGCCGTCCATGCTGGCCGGCGGCATGCGCGCGCCGGGCTTGATGCTGTGCGGGTCGGCGATCCAGCCGGCCAGGGTGCCGCGATGGGTGCGCAGGGTGCCGGCGGCGATGTGCAGCCGTCCGCCCACGTGGGTCAGATCGGGCCCCAGGCGCGTCACGTCGCTCACGCCGCGAATGGTGTGGCACACCACGCAGCGCTGGTCGATGAAGGCTTGTCGTCCGCGCGCGAGGATGGCGTCATTGGCCGGCTTGGCCGGGTTGGCCGGCCTGGCCTGGCGCGCCAGCCAGACGGCGTAATCGGCCGGCGCGTGGGCGATCACGTGCAGCGCCATGCGCGCGTGCTGCTCGCCGCAGTATTCGGCGCACTGGCCGCGGTACACGCCGGGTTTGTCGGCCTGCAAGGTCAATCCGGTGACGCGCCCCGGCACCATGTCCATCTTGCCGCCCAGCGCCGGCACCCACAGACTGTGAATCACGTCGCTGGCGGTGAGGCCCAGGTACACCGGGGTCCCGGTGGGAATATGGATTTCATTGGCGCTGACGATGTCCGGCCCGCCGGCCGGGTTTGGGTAGCGCACCTCCCACCACCACATGTTGGCGCTGACCGCGATGCGGGTGGCGTGCTGCGAGGTCTGGGCCGCCATCTGGCCGCTGCGCCAGGTGCTCCACGCCAGCAGCACGGTGAGCACCGCCACCGGAAAGGCTACGCCGGCGCCGGCGATCCAGGCCATCGGCCGCACCGTGCGCGCGCGCCGCCCCAGGCCCAGCGCGGTGAGCACCATCACCAGCGCGAACACCAGCGCGCCGCCGCCGAACAGGACCCAGGCGAACTGGCTGATGATGGCCGCGTCCGGGCCGGCCGGGTGCAGCACCGATTGAAGGACCGGCGCCAGCACGGGCGGCGACGAGGCTGCGCTCATCGCAAGGTATACAGGTAGGCCGCCATGTGGCGCGCTTCGGCTTTGGAGACGCCGGCGTTGGGCATGGTGGTGCCGGGTTTCATGGCGGGGGGATCGACCAGCCAGTCGGCCAGCGGCCCCGGCAAATTGGGAAAGCGTCCGGCGATGTAGCTGCGGCGGCCGAATTTGTCGAGCGGCGGGCCGGCGCTGCCGGTGGCCGCGCCCACGCCGGGGATGGCGTGGCAGGCGCCGCACTGGTACTGCTCCATGAGGCGTTTGCCCAGGGCCGCGTCGCCGCCGGCCAGCGCCAGGGGCAGGGGTTCGGCGCGATTGTCGCAGCCTGCCAGGGCCGTGCACAGCACGGCCGCCACGGCGATCGGAAGGGGAAACACGCGCACGTTACGATCCTGCGAAAGCGACTTGGACCGATATAATACAAGAAAATTTGCTATCATTTTTTCAACAGAACGCGCCCTCCGGCGGCGCTAGACCATGCCTTCCAACCGCGTCCGCCTCATCTTCAAGACCGCTGCCGCGACTGTGCTTATCGCCGCCGTGGCAGGCGCCACCGGCGCCGCGCTGGTGCTCAAAAGCGGCTGGTACAACGTGGCCGCGACCGACCAGCATTTCCAGTTCGTGCACACCTTGCTCGAGCAGGGCATGCGCGACTCGGTGCGCTTTCACGCGCGCGAGGTGACGGTGCCCAGGCTCGACGCGGCGCGCATCGCCCAGGGTGCGCTGGTGTACCGCGACCACTGCGTGCAGTGCCACGGCGCGCCCGGCGTGGCGCAGCAGGACTTTGGCAAGAGCATGCAGCCGGTGCCAGGCCCGCTGGTCGACGCGGCGCGCCGCTGGCAGCCGGCGCAGTTATACTGGATTACCAGGAACGGCATCAAGATGAGCGGCATGCCGGCCTGGGAGTACCACCTGGCCGACGATGAAATCTGGTCGCTGGTGGCCTTCATGGTCAAGCTGCCGGAACTGGCGCCGCCCGCTTACGCCGCCATGACCGCATCGCCCGCGCGCGCAGCGGTGGCGCCCGCGCCGCCGGCGCGCTGGCCGGGCAACCCGCAGCGCGGGCGCATCGCGCTGACCCAGTACGCGTGCAACGCCTGCCACGTGGTACCCGGCGTGACCGGCCCCGAGACCTATGTCGGGCGGCCCCTGGACGGCCTTGGCAAGCGCCGCTTCATCGCCGGCCACCTGCCCAACACGCAGGAAAACCTGGTGCGCTGGATCCGCGATCCGCACGCCATCGACCCGCTCACCGCCATGCCGGTGCAGGACGTGAGCGAGGCCGACGCGGTCGACATCAGCGCCTATCTGCACACCCTGCGCTGACCCTGCGCCAGGCCTGTGGGCCGGCCTGCGCTACAATCGCGGGCGACTTTACGCTGTCCCCCACTGAAGGAATACACATGAAACTGGTTCGTTACGGCCGTCCCGGCAAGGAAAAACCCGGCTTGTTCGATGAAGAAGGACGCCTGCGCGACCTGTCCGGCGTCGTCGCCGATATCGATGCGTCGCTGTTGTCGGACAAGGCGCTGCGCAAGCTGGCCAAGATCGATTACAAAACGCTGCCGCTGGTGCGCGGCACGCCGCGCCTGGGCGTGCCGATCAAGGGCGTCGGTAAATTCATCGGCATCGGCCTCAATTACGCCGACCACGCCGCCGAAACCGGCGCCACGCCACCGCTTGAGCCGATCGTGTTCATGAAGGCGGTCACCTGCCTGTCCGGCCCGGACGATCCGGTGATGCTGCCGCAGGGTTCCAAGAAGACCGACTGGGAAGTCGAACTGGGGGTGGTGATCGGCACCCGCGCGCAGTACGTGAGCGAAGAAGAGGCGCTCGCTTACGTGGCCGGCTACTGCGTCGTCAACGATGTCTCGGAACGCTCGTTCCAGCTCGAACGCGGCCCGCAGTGGGACAAGGGCAAGGGCTGCGACACCTTCGGCCCGGTCGGCCCGTGGCTGGTCACGCGCGATGAAGTGATCGACGTGCAGCGCCTCGACCTGTACCTGGAACTGAACGGCAAGCGCATGCAGACCGGCTGCACCGAAACCATGATTTTCAGCGTGGCGCAGATCGTCAGCTACCTGTCGCGCTTCATGACGCTCGAACCGGGCGACATCATCGCCACCGGCACCCCGCCGGGCGTGGGCGTGGCGCGCAGCCCGCAGCGCTTCCTGAAAAAGGGCGACACCTTGCGCCTGGGTATCGCTGGTCTGGGCGAGCAGCAGCAGGACGTGATTGCCTACGCAAAAACCTGAGCCAGGCAGTGCCGGCGCCGCCCGTGCAACGCTGGCGAGGATGCTTCTGCTGCGTCAAGGCGCAGCTTGATGCCCGGTGACTTTTCGTAAGATTGCAATGCGAAAAAGGGCACACCATGCAGTCCAGCATGCCAACATTCGGCGTGCGCGGCCTGCATGGACGGCTTGTTCCCGCCATGCCGGTCTTTCTCCTTTCAACCCGGAAGAAAGAGACCATGACCAGCTATCGCACTTCCCTCTTGCTCGCCCTCGCGAGCTGGGCGCTGCCACTGTCCGCCAGTGCCCAGACGATTCCTAACGGTAGTTATCAACTTTCCTGTAGCAATATTTCGGTCAACGGCGACAAGCTCAGGGCCAACTGCAGGAAACTCAGCGGTGTGCAGCAGAGCACCACGCTCGACAAATTGGATACCTGCATGAACGCGATTCGCCAGTACGGCGATATCGGCAACCTCGACGGCAACCTGGTGTGCCTGCCGGACCTGCCGCGCCCGAATCCGGCGTTTGTGTTTCCCAAGGCCGAGACCCAGCTGAACAACTGGATTTTCAGCGGCCAGGACAGCCAGATCCATCAGCATGGCTGGGGCTTGTGGGCCGGGCTGACCCAGCCGGTCGGGAGCGTCGACGGCACCGTGGTGCGCGCTTTCGAAACCTGGACCTCGCCGGGGAACATCATTTTCCGCAGCGCGGCCGAGCGCAAGCGCGAGGAAAGCAAGATCGGGCCGCTTGAGCGTCCGACGCTCGACCTGCACCTGCCGCGCCAGTTCCAGCATGGCCACCGGCCCGACAGGAACGCGAACCTGGTATCGGCCGCGGCCCCCGGCCCCGGCAGACCGGACACGGCGATCGTGGTGTCGGTCGCTTACAATCCGCCGGCCGCGCAGCACGCGATCAGCAACCGCCTGTTCTACGAGAGCACCCTCAAGCAACTGATGGCGCAGGGCTACTCGGAAGTGCCGAATTTTCCGGCGAACGCGATTGTGATCAAGCCCGTTTTCAAGATCATTCCCAAGAACGTGGATCGCGGCATCTACGCTTTTCCGGGCTGGCCGGGGCCGGGCGGCGCCAGGCCGAACAGCGGCTTTGGCGAAGAGGCCTGGAACAGCTGCGTGTATGTGGACATCAACCGTCCGATCGGCATCGGCGGCAACAGCAACGATGCCGGGTGCGACCGCCGCACGCCGGCCAACACCTTCTATTTGAGCGACTTCATCCACACGCGTATCACGGCCGAGAACGCGCCCTTCCTGTCGGCCCAGCTCAAGAAGCCGGTGGTGGCGGGCGACATCGCGATCTTGATCGGCATGCACATCACCTCGCGTGAAAACAAGATGTGGACCTGGCAAACCTTCTGGTGGGTGGCCGATCCCGACCGTCCGCTCGCGCCCAGTTCGCCTGCGATTGCCAGCGCGCGTCCGCTGGCTTACCTGGACGGGGCGGCGCGCCACTATGCGATGTCGCTGGCGTACTCCAGTGTTACCCCGGCGCAGCCGATCACCAGGGGCAAGAACGTGGGCGCGCCGGTGTATGGCTACAACCCCTACCTGGAAGCCGGGTTCGGGCCGGATGTGTTCGCCGGCATCAGCCGTCCGATCAATGGCACGATCAATGCCAATACCGGCATCCAGTCGAACTGCATCACCTGCCACAACATGGCGGCCTACGTGCCGGCGCCAAAACCCATGATGCCGTACGCCACGGACTTTTACATGAGCATTACCGATCCGGTATTCGACAACACGCTGCGCTCCGACTTTTCGTGGACCATCGTCGACCTGATCGTCAAGACGCCGGCCAATTAAGGCGCGGGTCTTGCGGCTCAGTCGAGCGCCGCCGCCAGCGAATCGGACAGGCGCGAGACGATTTCCGACAAGTCGGCATCGGTGGCGATGAACGGCGGCGCCAGCAAGATATGGTCGCCGCGCACGCCATCGATGGTGCCGCCCATCGGATAGACCATCAGGCCATTGGCCATGGCCTTGTTCCTGACCGACGCGTGCAGCTTGCGCGCCGGATCGAAGGGCTCCTTGCTGGGCCGGTCCCGCACCAGTTCGAGGGCGATGAGCAAACCGCGTCCGCGAATGTCGCCCACGTTCGGGTGCGCTCCGAATTCGGCCTGCAGCATGCGCCGCAGCGCTTCGCCGCGCAGGCGCACCGCGGCCAGCAGGTCGTCGCGCTCGATCACCTTCTGCACCGCCAGCGCGGCGGCGGCGGCCACCGGATGGCCGATGTAGGTGTGCCCGTGCTGGAACGCGCCGCTGCCCTTGCGCAACTGGTCGACCAGCGCGCGCTGGGCCAGCACCGCGCCGATCGGCTGGTAGCCGGCCCCGAGTCCCTTGCCGATGGTGATGATGTCGGGCGAAACGCCATCCTGCTCGATCGAATACATGGTGCCGGTGCGGCCCATGCCGCACATGACTTCATCGGCGATGAACAGGATGCCGTAGCGGTCGCACAGGCTGCGCACGCCGCGAAAGTAGCCGGGCGTGGGGGCAATCGCGCCGCCGGTCGCGCCCACCACCGGCTCGGCCACGAAGGCGATGATGTTGTGCGGGCCGGCCTCCTGGATCTGTTCGTCGAGTTCGCGCAGCAGGGCGCTGGTGTACTGGTCCTGGGTCTGGTCGGGCAGGCGGTCGCGATACTCGTAGCAGGGCGCAACGCGCGCCACCTCGATCAGGAGCGGCCCGAAATGGCGGCGGCGCCATTCGTTGCCGCCCACGGCCAGCGCCCCCAGCGTATTGCCGTGGTAACTCTGGCGCCGCGCGATGAATTTGGTACGCCCGGCTTGCCCGGTTTCGACAAAATACTGGCGCGCCAGCTTCATCGCCGTTTCCATCGCCTCCGATCCGCCCGAGACCAGGTACACTTCCGTCAAGCCTTCCGGCGCGCCGGCGGTCAGGCGGTCGGCCAGTTCCTCAGCCACGTCGGTGGTGAAAAAGGCCGTGTGGGCGTAGGCGTTGCGGTCGATCTGGCGGTGCATCGCACTGAGGATGTCCGGATGGCCGTGCCCGAGCGACGACACCGCCGCGCCGCCGCAGGCGTCGATATAGGTCCTGCCCTCGCTGTCGCGCACCAGCATCCCCTGGGCGCTGACGGCAACGCGCGGGGTTTGCCGGAGGTTGCGGTGCATCATGTGGCTCATACTGTCCTCATCATGAAAATTGTTGATGATCAACAATAAGCGGAGAACGTCGCCATTCTGTTGATCTAACTCCGGCCGCGTGCGAATATTTTTGCCTGCGGAAAAAACGCAACACATGAAAAGGGGAAGCGCATGATCGACCGGCTCGGACCATTGGCAGCGCAACAACTGACGGCGGCGCAGCGGGCGGCGGCGCAGGCGGTCATCGATGGCCCGAGGGGCGCGCTGGTCGGCCCGTTCGTGCCGCTGCTGCGCAGTCCGGAGCTGATGGAGTGCGCGCAGCGCATGGGCGAATACCTGCGCTATCGCAGCGCGATCGGCACGCGCCTGTCGGAAATCGCCATCCTGGTCACGGCGCGCGAGTGGGACCAGCAGGTGGAGTGGGCGATCCATGCGCCGATTGCCGGGCGCAGCGGGATCGCGCCGGACGTCATCGACGCCATTGCCCAGCGCCGCAAGTCACCCGCGCTGCAGGCCGATGAAGCGGTGGTGTTCGATTTCTGCGTGGAGCTGCACCGCAGCAAGCGGGTGAGCGACGCGACCTATGCGCATGCGCTGGCGCTGTTCGGCGAACAAGGGGTGGTCGATTTGATGGGGATCAATGGCTATTACACTTTTTTGGCGATGGTGATGAACGCGGCGCAGACGCCGGCGCCGGCATCGACGGCAGCGCCCTTGCCGGTGTAGGGCCCGGGCAGGCCGGCGGCGCAACTAGTCCGGGATTGAACGCGATTGGATGAGCATGAGTGCATGAATGGTCGCTGAAATTTTCCACGCGCGTTTCTTCGACTGGCAAGCAGCGTCCGCCGTGGGGACGCGCCGTAGCCAGGCTGCAACGGCAGTCGAAGCGGGCAACACCATTTTCAGGTGCCGTCGTCGGCCAGTTCCCGCATCACTGCCGGGGAAAATGTCGATTCGCCGAACAGGGCTTTTTGCTGCTCAAAATTTAGAGGTTGGCCGGTCAGGGTCAGGCGAATTCTTCCGTTCACAGGAAGGATTTCGCGCTCGTCAGGAATCGCGGCGGCGGCTGTTTTCTTTCGCAAGGCCGCCGAAGCACGCTTGTATGTAGCGAGCTCATCAGCTTGCTGTTTACCCGGTGTCTTCATCGTGTTCACTTTAAGTGTCGTTGCAGGAAAATTGCTTTTGTGTTTGTAAAAGCGGCTAACGTGCTGCCAGCGTCTTCCAAATATAGTTTAGCAAAATGGACCATGATGGACTGTTCGCGCGCAAATGGAACTGCATTGGCCGCGCGCTACCGTATGTTTTCCACCACGCGGGACAGCACGCCAAGACTTCTTGCACCGTACTCAGGCCGTGCATCGCAGTATCGGGATGCCGGGTCATTTCCGCCACGTGCACCGGGGCATCGAAACCGAGCTTGGGCCAGACCCAGTAGCCGATCAGCGCGTCCGGATCCCCGGGCTGCAAAGGGCCGTAGCCGGCGCCGTACAACTGGATATGCGAGAAGCCCAGGCGATACGCCGCGATCGCCATCAAGGCGAACGCCACAGTACAAAACCTGGGCGGGGTGTCGGGAGAGAGCATCATGCTGCCGATATGCAGGGCATCGCTCCCCACGCCCGGCGTTGGTTCCGAGCGAAACGCAATCACACTGTTCTGCCCACCGCCCTTGATGAATGGGTTGATGAACTGAACGTTCATGCCCGGTGGTGCATTGCCATGTTCGTTTACCCGCAAGGCCCATGCAGTCGAGCCGTCCGGAATCATGAAGAGGTGTGCGCTCTGTTGTTCAGTCAGTTCAAGTTGTTCGCCATCGTGTCGCTCCAGCGTGAAACCATCGAGCCGTTGGCCTCGCCTGTCATACAGTTCGCCCTGGAAGTAGTCGCGTGCGATGGGATGGGCGAGCAGGAGGGTCTCGATTTTCCTGATATTGTATTCGTCGAACCGTGGCTCGATAATCATGATGGTCCTCTGATGTGGTGTTGATGGACGAGTTCATCAGCGCAAGACCGTAACGCTCGGGTGCGAACGTCAGCGTAGGAAAGCGAGTTCGCGGCAGCGCGGATTGCAGGGATGAGTTCACCCAGCGTACTCGCCATTGGCGCGGGCGCACAGGGCGCTTTGAAGGAAACCGGCGGTCACTGTATCGTGGTCAATGATTGCCCGATTATTGAAAATTTCGTCCTGTCATATGGAACTTTCGTCATTCCAGTACCGATACGCCATCATCCGGACCCGGCAGTGCGGCGGTCGGGGATAGTAAAAAAGCGGCGCAGCGGAGGCGACCGGCAATCGGCGTCGGGAGTGGCACCGGCCGGCGCTGGAGGACTATGGGCAAGCTAAGGAAAAGGGATAAATGAAATTGGATCGTCTTCTGACCGTCGACGCATATTACGACGGCGCGCTGCTCGGTATCGCGGAGTTCGACGGGGTACCGCACATCTACCAGAATGGCTATATATACGCGCTCGATGACGACGCGTCGGTGTATTTTCTGTCGCCGATCGGGCCCGAGCTGCTGGCGCTGGTGATGGAAGACTGGGCCATCTGGCGCCGCTATCTTGCGGCGAGCGGAACACCGGAAGCGGCCGCTGCGCAGCATCCGGCGCTGGCCTGCGATCGCGAGCGGCATGACGCGCTCGAACTGGCCATTGGGGATCGTCTCACGACCGACCCGGATAACCGCAAGCGCTTCAAGGCCGATTTCTGGCCGCCGGCAGCGCCAGCCGACCCGGCTGACCTGTGGGACGGCCAGCGCGTACAGTGGACGCCTTGCGAGGCGCCGGACGCCCTGGAGGACCTGGCGCCTCGTTAAGCGAACGCATCTTTCGCAGCATCGTCGGGGGGCAGGGCAATCAGGCATCGAGTTGGCACGCCGCCCGTATGCCAGGCGGCGCCTGCTGGATATGGCTCAAGGATTGAGCGGGGATAGGGAACTTATGCGGCCTGCGGTTCGCAGTGGTGCCGTGGAGGGGAACAATCAAACGGCCGATGCGTGGCACCGGCCGCGTCAAACAATGAAGCGCCGCTTTAAGCGAGCGCTTCCTTCGCAGCTTCTTCCGGGCTCAGTCCATCATAGAACTGGTCGGTAAACCACTCGACCTGTTCCTCGATATGGTCCTGCGCCTGCTTCTGGGTTGCGCCGCCGGCCACCAGGAAGCCTTCCACCTCGATGCACCAGTGAATCAGCGCCAGGGTTTCCTCGTCGAGTTCTTCTTTCTTGGCCATGTTGCCACCTCTTTCAGCGTTTGTTGTCCGAGAAAGGATGATAACCGATCACTCGCCGAGGTCGGTGACCATGCCCCACTTGGCGAACTCCGGTTCGAACTCCGCCAGGGTCAGCTGGCCGACGCTGGTATGCGCTCCAACCGCCTCCAAGGTGCCCGCAGCCAGGCGACGCGCCAGCAGCACCGCCGCCATGCACGGAATTTCCGGCCCGTGGTCGTTGTCGGCCGCGATATGCCAGGCGCGCTGCGCTGGCGCGCCGGCCGCGTCCACGCCCTGCACGCGCACCACCATCCCGCCCAGCGCCGAGCCGAGGAAATTGAGCCCGTCGGCGGCGCGGTTGAGCAGGCCGGCAAAGCGTTCCGGATGGCGCACCAGTCCGAAGCGGCGCAGGCCCGCCAGCGCCGCCATGCCGCGCTGGCTGATGCCGGTTTCCAGCGCGGCGCGGAACATCACCGTCCGCACGCCCGCATAGTGGGCCGGAAACAGTTCCAGGTCGGGAATATCGCACAGCGACGCCAGGCGCGGGCGCAGGCGCGCGTAGGCCACCGTGACCGGCGCCGCCCAGCCCAGCTGGGTGGTCCAGCGCCCGTCCTGCCAGACCTGGATCGGCGCGCCGCAATAGCTCAGCACGGCGGACATGGTCGCCACCCCGCGCGGCGCGGTCTGGGCCGGGGCGATGCACATCTCGATCGAGTCAATGCTGCGCCAGAGCGCCGTGAGATGGTCGACCACGGCCGAGGACATGGCCGGCACGCTGCTCGCGCCCGTGATCGCCACGCGTTGCTGCTGGCGGAAGGCAGCGTCCAGCGCGGCTGGAAAGTCGCACACGAAGCGGCGTCCGTCGGCCAGGTCGATGTAATGCGCGCCGGCCGCGGCCGTGGCCAGGGCGGTGCCGTAATCCTGCTGCTGGAACGGGCCGGCGGTATGGATCACGAGCTCGGCGCCGAGGGCGCGCAGCGCTTGGGTCAGTTGGGGATCGTGGATGTCGATGCGGGCGGCGGTGGCGCCGTGTCCGCAGGCGCGGGCCAGGGCGCTGGCCTTGTCCAGGTCGCGCCCGGCGACGATCAGTTCGATGCCCGGGCTGGGCGCCAGGGCACGGCAGATGCGGGCCCCGAAGTTACCGTATCCGCCGAGAACGACCGTTTTCATGCTGGGTGGATCAGGCTGCGAGGGCCTTGGCCAGCAATTCGGCGACGACGTCGTTGAGGTCGGCGTCGCGTTCCTTGGCCAGGGTTTGCAGTTGCAGCACCAGGTCGCTGTTGAGCTTGACGGCGAAGGGAACCAGGCCGAGTGCCTGGTCGCGCTTGCGCTGTTCGCGGCGGTCGACGACGGCGTTGTCGGCGTTGCCGAAGCCGGCTGCGCCAGGGGCGACCATCTTGCCCATCAATTTTTTGGCGTCACTCTTTGCCATGCCGGTTTTTTTCATTGTCTGCCTTTGCTATCAAAGAACGCATTCTACGCTCTCTGGCGGTCGGCGGACGGAAGTTGCAAAACCGGGGTCTGTCCCCGGTTTTGCAACTTTTTGATCAGGCGAGGACTTTTTTGAGCCAGGCGCCGATGTGGTCGATTTCTTCCTGGCACAGCGAATGCTGCATCGGGTAATCGTGCCACTCGACCTGGTAGCCCAGCGCGGCGAGCAAGTCGCGCGAGGCCACGGCGCGGGAGATCGGAATCACGCCGTCGTGCTGGCCATGCACCTGGAAAATCGGGGTCGCCAGGCTCGCTTCCGAACGCTCGCCGGCCACCTTGTCGGCCAGCGGCACGTAACCTGACAGGCACATCAGCCCGGCCAGCGTTTCAGGATGGCGCAAGCCGGTCTGCAAGGTCATGGCGCAACCCTGCGAAAAACCGGCCAGGACGATGCGCGAGGCCGGAATGCCACGCGCTTTTTCGCGCGCGATCAAGGCTTCGACCTGCTGCTGCGACGCGCGCAGGCCGGCTTCGTCTTCGCGCCGGCCAAGGTCGGCGTGGACGATGTCGTACCACGAGCGCATCACGTAACCATTGTTGATGGTCACCGGCATGGTGTTGGCATTCGGGAACACGAAGCGGATGCCGGGCAGGCCGGCCAGATCCAGCTCATTGACCAGCGGCACGAAGTCGTTGCCGTCGGCGCCCAGGCCGTGCATCCAGATGATCGCCACCGTCGGGTTGGGGGCGGTGAGGACTTCGATGGTTTCTAACAGTTCGCTCATGCGTTGTTCTCGGTTGGCGGCGCCGGACGCAGCGCCGATTTCGGCCGGAATGCCTTGCACACGGCCGGGTTGGTTTCCATATACGGTCCGCCGATCAGGTCGACGCAGTAGGGCACGGCCGCGAAAATGCCGCCGACCAGTTGCTTGCCGTCAGCATCTTTAAGACCTTCGAGGGTTTCCTTGATCGCTTTGGGCTGGCCCGGCAGGTTCATCACCAGCGCCGCGTGGCCCTCGATTTCGCGGATCACGGCGGTCTGGCGCGACAGAATCGCGGTCGGCACGAACTGCAGGCTGATCTGGCGCATCTGCTCGCCGAAACCGGGCATTTCCCTGGTGCCAATGGCGATGGTCGCTTCGGGCGTGACATCGCGCCGCGCCGGGCCGGTGCCGCCGGTGGTGAGCACCAGGTGGCAGCGCGCCACGTCGACCAGCTCGGCCAGGGTTGCTTCGATCCGCGCCCGTTCGTCGGGAATCAGGCGCGTTTCAAGCCGATACGGCGTGGCGAGGGCGCTGGCGAGCCAGTCGGCCAGCGCCGGCAAGCCCTTGTCTTCGTACACGCCGCCGCTGGCGCGGTCGGAGACCGACACCAGGCCGATCACGAGCTCAACCGCCAGCCCGGGCAGATTACGCGTCGTCGGACTCGTCATCGATCGGCTCGCCGTCTTCGTCCTCGTCCTGGCCGGCCGGCTTGGCGGCGGCCTTGCGCTTCTTGTCGATATCCTTGAGGATCTGGTAGATCTCGCGGTAAGCCTTCGGCGGCTTGCTCTCGGCTTGTTCCTTGCGCGCGTTGCGGATCAGGGTGCGCAAGTGCTGCACGTCGAGTTCCGGATTTTCTTCGAGCAACACGGTCAGGGCCTTGTCGTCGGCCAGCAGCTTGTCGCGGCGGCGTTCGAGCGCGTGCAGGGCGGCGGTATCGGCCTTGGACATGCCTTTCCAGCTATCGATGGTGCGCTGGATGACGGCCACTTCTTCCTCGTCGAGGGTGCGCATCTTCTTGCCGACGAATTGCATCTGGCGGCGGCGTCCCTCGTGGTTGGTGATCAGCTGGCACGCCAGGATGGCGTCGCGCACGTCTTCCGGCATGGGCACGCGCTTGACGCGGTCGCGCGCTTCGGCGACCAGTTCTTCGCCGAGCTTTTGCAGCTCGCTCATCTGGCGCTTGAGCTCGGACTTGGAAGGGCGTTCGTATTCTTGTTCGAACTCGGAGGATTGGAAGCCGCAGGCGCCCCGGTTTGGATTTGGCATGATATGGTTCCGATAGGCGTAAAGCCGATCAGTGAAAACTGTAAACGACTGCTATCATACCCGTTTAACCGGACAGCCGAAGAAAACCACACATGAACGACTCCGTCTTTATCCACACCCAGGATCAGCTGCAACAGCTGGCGCGCGACGTTTTGGCCTTTGCCAGGGAGATGGGCGGCACCGATGCCGCCGTCGACATCAGCGAGGGAAGCGGGCTTGCGGTGTCGGTGCGACGTGGCAAAATCGAGACGATCGAGCAAAATAAAGACAAAGGCATGGGCGTGACCGTGTACATCGGTCAAAAACGCGGCAATGCCAGCACGTCCGACTTTTCCCCGGCGGCCCTGCGCGCCACCGTCGACGCGGCTTACAACATCGCCCGCTTCACGGCCGACGACGACTGCGCCGGCCTGGCCGACCCCGACATGCTGGAAACCAAGCCGCGCGACCTGCGCCTGTGCTACCCGTGGATGATCTCGACCGAAGAGGCCGTGGTGCTGGCGCAACGCGCCGAAGCGGCCGCGTTCGACGTCGACCCGCGCATCACCAACAGCGAAGGCGCCAGCGTGCACGTGCAGCAGTCGCACTTCGTGTCGGCCAATTCGCGCGGTTTCGCGGGCGGCTATCCGTTTTCACGCCATACCCTGTCGGTGGCGCCGATCGCCGGCAAGGGCAGCAAGATGCAGCGCGACGACTGGTACACCTCGGTGCGCGACCCGAAAAAAATGGCCCAGCCCGAAGCGGTGGGCCGTTACGCCGCCGAACGCGCGCTGGCGCGCCTGAACGCGCGCACGCTCGATACGCGCACCTGCCCGGTGCTGTTTGAAGCGCCGCTGGCGGCCGGCCTGCTCGGTTCCTTCGTGCAAGCCACCTCGGGCGGCGCGCTGTACCGCAAGTCGACTTTCCTGCTCGATTCGCTGGGGCAATCGGTATTCCCGTCGCATATCCAGATCCTGGAAGACCCGCACGTGATCGGCGGCGTCGGCTCGGCCCCGTTCGATGAAGAAGGCGTGCGCACCGTGCGCCGCAACGTGGTCAAGGATGGCGTGGTGCAGGGCTATTTCCTGTCGTCGTACTCGGCGCGCAAGCTGGGCATGAAAACCACGGGCAACGCGGGCGGGTCGCACAACCTGACCATGAGCTCCACCCAAACCAAGCGCGGCGACGATTTTGCCGGCATGATCAAGAAGATGGGGCGCGGCCTGCTGGTGACCGAACTGATGGGCCAGGGCACCAATTACGTGACCGGCGACTATTCGCGCGGCGCCTCCGGTTTCTGGGTCGAGAATGGCGTAATTCAATATCCGGTCGAAGAAATCACCATCGCCGGCAACATGAAGGATATTTTCCAGCAGATCGTGGCCATCGGCAATGACGTGCTCATCCGTGGCAACAAGCAGACCGGCTCGATCCTGATCGAAAAGATGGTCGTCGCCGGCGGCTGACCGGCCTTGTTGTTCGCGCGTGGGCCGCAGTGCCCACGCCTTACCCCTTACGCATCCCGCGCTTTGCCCTGTAAGACTCCTGTAAGATAAATTACGTTGCATGCTTGCCTAGACGCAAATACACTAGCCCAGGCACCATGACACTGGTGGTATTTCCGTGACGTAAACCCTTCAGGAGACACAGACATATGGAACGTCGTTCCTTTATTAAAAAAGCGGCAGTCGGCGCTGCGGCCGGCGCAGTCGCCGCACCGGCGCTGGCACAGTCGCTGCCTACCATCAACTGGCGCCTCGCCAGCAGCTTTCCAAAATCGCTCGACACCATTTTTGGCGCGTCGGACATCCTTACCAAACGTGTCGCGCAACTGACCGGCGGCAAGTTCAACATCCGCTCGTTCGCGGCCGGCGAAATCGTGCCGGGCCTGCAAGTGCTCGACGCGGTCCAGGCCGGCACTGTGGAAATCGGCCACAGCGCGTCCTACTACTACTTCGGCAAGGATGCCACCTTCGCCTTCGACTGCGCGGTCCCGTTCGGCCTGACCTCGCGCCAGCACACCGCCTGGTACCAGGAAGGCGGCGGACGCGAACTGACGCGCAACTTCTTCAAGGGCTACGGCATCGTCAACTTCCTGGGCGGTAACTCCGGCACCCAGATGGGTGGCTGGTTCCGCAAAGAAATCAAGTCGGTGGAAGACTTGAAGGGCACCAAGATGCGCGTTGGCGGATTCGCCGGCAAGGTGCTCGAGCGCCTCGGCCTGGTGCCGCAGCAATTGGCTGGTGGCGACATTTATCCGGCGCTGGAAAAAGGCACGATCGACGCGGCCGAATGGGTCGGTCCCTACGATGACGAAAAACTGGGCTTCTACAAAGTGGCGCCGTATTACTACGCGCCGGGCTGGTGGGAGGCGGGCGCGAGCTTCTCGTTCTACGTCGGCATCAAGGAGTGGGAAAAGCTGCCCAAGGAATACCAGGCTGCGCTGGAATGCGCCACCTACGAGGCGCACATCGGCATGCAGGCCGAGTACGACGCCAAGAACCCGGCCGCGCTGGCGCGTTTGATGAAGAACGGCGTCAAGCTGCGCACCTTCTCGAAAGACATCATGGATGGCTGCTACAAGGCGGCGCAGGACGTGATGAACGAGGAAGCGGCCAAGAACGCCAAGTTCAAGACCATCTACGAGCCATGGAAGCGATTCCGCCAGGACCAGAACATGTGGGCCTCGGTGTCGGAAGCGGCCATGCTTGACTATATGATCAAGGCCGGGCGGAAATAAGCTGAAGCGTCCCGTTGTTTCCGGCAAAGCCGGTGACGGCGGGCGTACGAAAAAAATTATGAAACGAATCCTCTTCCTCGCCCTCATCGCCGGCGGCGCCTTCTATGCCTACAAGACCGGGCGCCTCGGCGGCGGCGGTGACGGCGCGTTCGACAAGGACGGCAAGCCGGCCGTGATGCTGTTTACCAGCGCCGAGTGCGGTGATCCGTGCGACAAGATCCGTGCTGAGCTGAAAAAGCGCGTCGCCAGCTTCGAGGAAGTGATCCTCACCGAGCCGAACAGCAAATACCGTGTGAACGCCATGCCCACCGTCATCGCCGGCAAGCAGCGCAGCGTGGGCGACGATGTGCACAAGCTGGCCGGGATGCTGGGCGAGGTGCTGGGCAAGGAGGCGCTGACGCGGCGCGAACGCATCGTGCTGGCCAATCACTTCGACGAGCAGGACAAGCCCAAGGTGGTGCTGTATGGGACCAAATGGTGCGGCTACTGCAAGGCGCAGCGCGAACTGTTTGAAGAAAAGAATATCCCGTTCGACGATGTCGACGTCGAGGCCTCCGAAGCGGGCCTGATGGCTTACAACGCGCTCGCAGGCAGCGGTTATCCGCTCACCTACGTGGGCTACCGGCGTTTCGACGGATTGCGGGAAGACGATATCCTGGCGGCCATCAAGGAACTGAAGGACAAGCCGCAGGCCGGCCTGCGCTGAGCGCGAACGGGCCAAAGAAAGAGGGCGTCCCGCAGGACGCCCAGGTCAATCAGAAGCGGTAACCGACACCGACGGCGATCAGCACAGGATCGACTTTCACGCTGCTCACTTTGGCGCCGGCGATCATCACATCGCTGCGGATATTGATGCGCTTGACGTCCAGGTTGAGCGACCAGTTTTTATCGATCTTGAAATCCACGCCGGCCTGGAGGGCCAGTCCCACGCTGTCGTTTTCCAGGTCGCCCGCGCCGTTCAGCAGTTTCACCTTCGAGATGCGCGTGTAGTTGATACCGGCGCCCAGGTAAGGCTTGAACTGGCCGATCGGGTTGAAGTGGTACTGGCCCAGCAGGCTTGGCGGCAGGTGCTTGAAGGTGCCGATCTTGGCGCCGTCGAGCATCACGTCATGTTTTTGCGGGTAGGTCAGCACCAGTTCGGCCGCCAGGTTCGGCGTGAAGAAATAGCTGACATCGAGTTCCGGAATCGTCTTGTCGGACACCGAAATGCGGTCCGATGCGCCCACGCCGCCAACCGGCGAGGACTTGTCGGCCGGGCTCAGATGCGCGGCGCGTGCGCGCACCAGCCATTGTCCATCTTGCGCGTGCGCTTCAACGGCCACCAGGCCCAGCATGCTGACTGCTACTGCTGCTAACAATTTGCTCTTCATCACAACTTCCTTCTTCGTTTGTCATTGGGTATGACTGAAGTTTATTGATTGACCTCAACAAAATCGTTGATGTGAATCAAAAAAATCGAAGCAATGATGAAAAGCCGTATCGCCTCAAGCCGGGTTGCGCAGCGCCTGCAAGATGGGTTGCAGCACCGCCGCGCCCAGGCGTGCGCTGCGTGCGCCGTCCCAGCCGCAGATCGGATCGGGATCGTTGGCGTTATCCTTGAACGGCAGCTCCAGGGTCAGCGACAGGCAGCCGAAGGCGTGCGTGATGTGCGGCGAGCCCATGGTGAGGGTTTCGTCGGTGTAGGGCGAGTCGCCGTAGCCGTGCATGTCCTGGAAATCGGGGCTGGCGATCTTGAAGTCGTCGGAAAAGCGCTTCTGTTGCGCGGCCTGGGCCGGCGTGAAGGTCGGCAACGATTCGCTGCCGGCCACGAACACATACGGCAAGCCTTCGTCGCCATGCACGTCGAGGAACAGGTCGCAGCCGGTTTCCAGCATCTTGTTCTTGACCACGAATACCTCGGGGCTGCGCTCCATGGTTGGCGTATTCCACTCGCGGTTGAGATTGGCGCCGGCCGCGTTGGTGCGCAGGTTGCCGTGCACCGAGCCGTCCGGATTCATGTTCGGCACCACATAGAACACCGCTTCCTTGAGCAGTTGGCGGCCAAAGGCGTCGGCCGGGTCGAGCAGGGCGTCGAGCATGCCCTCGACGAACCACTCGGCCATGGTTTCGCCCGGATGCTGGCGCGCGATCACCCACACTTTTTTCTTGCCGTCCGGGGAGCCGGCGGCCGGGTCGCCGATCACCAGCACGTTCATGTCGCGCCCTTCCACCGTGCTGCCCAGATCGAGCATGCGCACCTGTTCCGACAGCTGCGCGCGGTCCAGCAGTTCCAGGTGGCGTTCCCACGAGTAGGGCTCGAAGTAGGCGTAGTAGACGCTGTCCATCTCGGGCGTGTGGGAAATCGTCATCACCTCGCCGTCGAAGCTGGTGGGCACGCGGAACCACTCCACGCGGTCGTAGCTGGCCATGGCCTGGTAGCCGTCCCAGCCGGCCGGATAGGCGCTTTTGCCCGCATTCAGGAAGCGGATGGTGCTGGCCTGTCCCTGCGCGCCTTGCAGGCGGAAGTAGAACCACTGACTGATGTCGGCGTGCGAGTCGCGGCGGATGTTCAGGTCGATCGAGGAGGCGCTGGTGGCGCTCACGAGTTCGATGGCGCCAGCGTCGAACTGGCTGCTGATTTTGATAGACATGGTGTGTCCTTGGCTGGTGAATGAGAGGCGCGGCTGCTGCGCGCGCGAGGCGTCATGATACGCCTTCGGATTAAACCCGGTTAATAGGGCGAAAATCGCCCGCATTGCGCCTTACCCTGTTGTTTTGAAAACAGCGAAGGAGAACCACGATGAACAAGACCTATCACGGCAGTTGCCACTGCGGCGCGGTCAGCTATGAAGCCGATATCGACCTGAGCCGGGGCACCAGCAAGTGCAACTGCTCGATCTGCGCCAAGACGCGCAACTGGAACGCCGTCATCAAGCCCGACGCGTTTCGCCTGCTCACCGGGGAGGATCAGTTGACCACGTACCAGTTTGCGACCAGGACCGGGCATTATCTGTTTTGCAGGCAGTGCGGCGTGCACTCGTTCGGACGCGGCTATGTGGAGTTTCTCGGTGGGGCGCTGGTATCGGTCAATATGGCCGCGCTCGACGATGTGACGCCGGAAGAGCTGCTCGCGGCGCCGGTGGCGTATCTGGACGGCTTGAACGATAACTGGGGCAATCCGCCGGCGGAGACGCGGCATTTGTAGGAAGGGGTTCGACCGGCAAGGTCCGCGCTCCCGCGCCGGGGCCGCCGGTCCTTCTCAGCAATCGTAATTCATGCTGTCGCGCGGATACGCCATGGGGTTGCGGATCGCCTCCAGCGTCAGATCGAGGTCGAGCTCCGGCCAGTACACGCGCCCGGTGCTCACGCACTTGACCCGGCAGATCTGCGCAATGGTCGCGTGTTCGAACAAGGGAAACTCCACGAACGGCAAGTACAACTCTTCCTCGCCACACTGCAGCCAGAAGCCGTGCGGGCTCAGGCTCGTCACTTCGGCGCATGAAAAATAGATGCCATTCATAGTCAATCCCCGTTAAGCATGTTACCCAGGCAGGGTTGCCCGCATCGAAGGTATCAAATGCGCCAGGTAATTCCTTTGACCTGGCTCAAATGACCCTGAATTTACTTCCGTCCTATCGAAATCAGATAGTTTTGCATCGTCTGCTCGGATACCGAGGCCCACATGTTCTGGTCTTGCCGGAACCGCTTCCATGGTTCGTACACTTTTTTGAACTTCGCATTCTTCGCAGCCTCCTCTTCCATGACCGCGGTCGAGATCTTGTAGGCCTCGTCCATGATGGCCTTGGAAAAGCTGTGCAGCCTGGCGCCGTTCTTGATCAGACGCGCCAGCGCCTGCGGGTTCCTGGTGTCGTAGGCGGCCTGCATCGTCACGTGGCACTCGAAGCTGGCCGTTTCCACCGCCGCCTTGTACTGCGCGGGCAGCTTTTCCCATTCCTTGATGTTGATGTAGAACGACAGCTGCGGTCCGGCTTCCCACCATCCCGGCGTGTAGTAGTGCGGCGCCACCTTGGCCAGGCCGAGTTTTTCATCGTCGTACGGGCCGACCCACTCGGCCGCGTCGATCGTGCCTTTTTCGAGCGCCGCATACACGTCGCCGGCGGGAATCTGCTGCGGCACCGCGCCCATGCGCTCCATCACGCGGCCGGCGAAACCGGCGATGCGGATCTTCATGCCCTTGACGTCGGCCAGCGACTTGATCTCCTTGCGGTACCAGCCGCCCATCTGCGTGCCGGTGTTCCCGGCCATGAAGTTGATGATGCCGTAGTCCTTGAAAAAATCGCGCATCAGTTCACGCCCGCCGCCCTGGTCGAACCACGCGGTCTGCTGGCGCGAGGTCAGGCCGAACGGCACCGCGCAATCGAAGGCGAAGGTCGGGTCCTTGCCGAAGTAGTAGTACGACGGCGTGTGGCCCATCTCCACCGTGCCCGCCTGCACCGCGTCCATCACCTGCAAGCCGGGCACGATGTCGCCGGCGGCGAACTGGCGGATCTGGAAGCGCCCGCCGGTCAGTTGCGATACGCGCTTGGTGAAGGCTTCTGCCGCGCCGAAGATGGTGTCGAGCGACTTGGGAAAGCTCGACGCCAGGCGCCATTTGACTTCAGGATTAATTTGCGCGAACGCCGGCGTGGCGATGACGCCGGCCGTCGCGCCGATGGCGCTTTTGGTAAGGAAGGAACGACGTTGCATGACAGTCTCCGAGTTTTTTTAAACTATCTGAGGGACGTGCGACCCATTGTAGCCGCTTGTTCGCGCCAAAGTTTCATGTAATTGTAGCGTCGCTAACGCACCAGGGGTTTTACATTTCGCTGCGCCTCGCCGGCCAGCCCGCCGAAGCGCTGGAAGAAGCCGGCGTCAAGCTGCGGCGCACTGTCGTCCTCGCGCCGCATGGTCGCCATGATGTGCGTTTCGGCGAGTGCGTATGTACGCGCATAGACCGCGCGCGCCAGTTCGTACGCGCTGCTGCCGGGCCAGGGATCGGGCAGCAGTTCGATCGGCAGCATCGGGTCGTGCAGCTGCACGCGGCGGTAGGCGTGGACCAGCAGGGTGCGGATCACGAAGGCTTGCTCGGGTGCCAGCGCGGCATCGCTTGTCAACAGGTCCAGCAGCGGCGCAAAGCGTGCGATGAAGTGGCGGTAGCCTTCGACCACGCCCGACAAATCCCAGCCATCGTGCACCAGGTCCTGCAGCGGGCGGCTAGACACGCCCGGCAGCGCGCTGGCGCGGCACACGAACAGCTTGTCCTTCACGCCCACGCGCGCCAGCAGTTCTTCGAGCACGCCGGCGTCGCTGGCCGGATGCCCGAACATGCCCGGCGCGATCATGGCGTAACCCTCCCACAGCATCTCCTTGCGCAGCAGCGCGCGTTCGGGCGCGTCGATGTTGCCGGCGCCGGAGAGCACCAGGGTCCAGTTGCCGTCCCAGTGCGCCGCCAGCGGCGCGTAAATGCGGCGGTTGGCGCGTTCGAAGCGGGGCAGGGCCTGCGGCAGGATCGCATACGAACTGCGGCGCCCGTCGCGGTTGGCCACCAGCCAGCCTTCCTGCGCCAGCCGGAACACGCTGGTGCGCAGCAGGCGGTCGTTGACGCCGAAGGGCGCCAGCAACTCGATCAGGCTGCCCAGCCAGATGGTGCCGCCGTGCGGGGCGATGGCGTCGCCGAAGATGGTCATCACTAGCGACTTGGAACGGGGCGGATCGCTCGCGAGAAAATCGGCGATCCATGCTGTGCTGGTAAGTTGTTTCATGGATGCATGGTCTGGCGCGGTGGGGTGATTGTCAAGCAAAGCAGCCGTTTACTTTAGCGCGTGTTGGGCGCAGCATGGTTTTTTGCCATCGGTTTAATTGGAATCGGATACAGGTATACAATACGACTCAATTAAACTGTGTACATCTGATTTTACGTATCGTATTATCGGTTGATCGCCTTTGCAATGGGAGAAGCACCATGTACGCACAACTCGTAGAAACCGGCCTCAAGAAAGTCCAGAGCGCCGAGGACATGGATGAGCAGGAGCGCGAGTTCCAGGCGCGCATCGATGCCGGCGTCAAGATCGAAGCCAAGGACTGGATGCCCGAGGCTTACCGCAAGACCCTGATCCGCCAGATTTCCCAGCATGCGCACTCCGAAATCGTCGGCCAGCTGCCCGAGGGCAACTGGGTCACGCGCGCCCCCACGCTCAAGCGCAAGTCGATCCTGCTGGCCAAGATCCAGGACGAGGCCGGGCACGGACTGTATTTATATAGTGCCGCCGAAACGCTGGGCGTCTCGCGCGACGAACTGCTCGCCGCTCTCCACTCGGGCAAGGCCAAGTATTCGAGCATTTTCAATTACCCGACCCTGTCGTGGGCCGACATGGGCGCGATCGGCTGGCTGGTCGATGGCTCGGCCATCATCAACCAGATCCCGCTGTGCCGCTGCTCGTACGGACCGTACGCGCGCGCCATGATCCGCGTCTGCAAGGAAGAATCGTTCCACGCGCGCCAGGGCTACGACATCATGCTGAGCCTCGCCCAGGGCACGCCCGAGCAAAAGGCGATGGCGCAGGATGCGCTCAACCGCTGGTGGTGGCCGTCGCTGATGATGTTCGGCCCGTCGGACGCCGAATCGGTCAACAGCGCGCAGTCGGCGCAGTGGCGCATCAAGCTGTTCTCGAACGACGAACTGCGCCAGCGCATGGTCGACCAGACCGTGCCCCAGGCCGAGTACCTTGGCCTGACCGTGCCCGATCCCGACCTCAAGTTCAACGCCGAGACGGGCCACTACGAATTCGGCGAGATCGACTGGAGCGAGTTCCAGAACGTCTTGAAGGGCAACGGCCCGTGCAACCGCGAGCGCCTGCGCACCCGCGTGAAGGCCTATGAAGATGGCGCCTGGTTCCGCGATGCGCTGGTCGCCTACGCTGACAAGAAATCCGCGCGCGCCGCCGCGTAATCGAAGCACTGGAAGCACTTTCACGGAGAACAACATGAGTAAAGAATGGCCCCTGTGGGAAGTCTTCATCCGCAGCCAGCACGGCCTGGCGCACAAGCACGTGGGCAGCCTGCACGCGTCCGACGCCGAAATGGCGGTCAATAACGCGCGCGACGTCTACACGCGCCGCAACGAAGGCGTGTCGATCTGGGTCGTGCGCGCCGCCGACATCGTCGCCAGCAGCCCGGGCGACAAGTCGGCCCTGTTCGAGCCGTCCAACAGCAAAGTCTATCGCCACCCGACCTTCTTCCCGATGCCGGAAGAAGTCAAGAACCTGTGAGCGCGCCAGTGGATCAAAAAATCGACTACCTGCTGCGCCAGGGCGACAACGCCCTGATCCTGTCGCAGCAGCTCTCCAAACTGTGCGGCAAAGGCCCGGCGCTCGAAGAAGACATGGCGCTGACCAACGTCGCCCTCGACCTGCTCGGCCAGACCCGCATGTGGCTGACCTACGCCGGTGAACTGGAAGGGCGCGGCCGCACCGAAGACCAGCTGGCCTTCCTGCGCGACGCCCACGACCTGCGCTGCTGCCTGATCGTCGAACAGCCCAATGGCAACTACGCCGACACGATGGTGCGCCAGTTCTACTTCGACACCTGGCACTACTTCCTGATGCTTGGCCTGACCAAGTCGAGCGACCCACGCATCGCGCAGATCGCCGAAAAGTCGATCAAGGAAATCACCTATCACCTGCGCCGCAGCGGTGACCTGATCGTGCGCATGGGCGACGGCACGCCCGAGAGCCACGCCAGGACCCAGGCAGCGGTGAACGAACTGTGGATGTACAGCGGCGAGATGTTCCTCTATGACGCCGTCGACAACGCCATGGTGGAGCAGGGTGTGGCGCCCGCCAGCGAGGGCTTGCGCGCCGCCTTCGTCGAACACGTGGCCGAGATTTTTGCCGAAGCCACGCTGGCGATGCCCGATCCTTCCGTGTGGATGCAGCGCGGCGGTAAAACGGGCCGCCACAGCGAGCACCTGGGTTTCATTTTGGCCGAGATGCAGTTCCTGCAGCGCTCCTACCCCGGGGCCGAGTGGTAATGAGCACGCAGCCGGCCAGCACGGAACAGGTCTGGGCCTGGCTGGGCGAGGTCAGCGACCCCGAGATCCCGGTGATCTCGGTCGTGGACCTCGGCATCGTGCGCGCCGTGGACTGGGACGACGCCACGTGCGTCGTCACCATCACGCCGACCTATTCGGGTTGCCCGGCGATGCAGGTCATCGCCGACTCGGTGAAGGACGCGCTGCATGGCCATGGCGTGCTTGATGTGCGGCTGGTGAACCAGCTTTCGCCGGCGTGGACCACCGACTGGATGAGCGAGGCCGGCAAGCTCGCCCTGAAAGGCTACGGCATTGCGCCGCCGGCGCAGCAGGTGATCGATATCAGTGGACTGCGCAGCGTCCTGCATACAGGCGTCAAGCGCGGCGCGGCGCCGAAGCTGATCGTGATCTGCCCCAATTGCGGTTCTGGCCATACGGAGCTGACCAGCCAATTCGGCTCGACGCCGTGCAAGGCGCTCTACAAGTGCCTGGACTGCCGCGAACCTTTCGACTATTTCAAGTGCCACTAAGGCAGACTATGAGCAAATTCTACCCACTGACCGTCGCCAGGGTGCGCAACGAAACGCGCGACACCATCGCCGTCACCTTCACCGTGCCGGACGAACTGGCCGCCAGCTTCGCCTACCAGCAGGGCCAGCACCTGACCCTGCGCGCGCAGATCGGCGACGAAGACGTGCGCCGCTCCTACTCCATCTGTTCGGCGGTGCAGGACGGCGCGCTGCGCGTGGCCATCAAGCGCACGCCGGGCGGGCTGTTTTCGAGCTGGGCCAACGACCATATCAAACCCGGCGCGGTGCTCGACGTCATGCCGCCGATGGGGCACTTCAACGTGCCGCTGGCGGCGGATAACGCGCGCCACTACCTTGCCTTTGCGGCCGGCAGCGGCATCACGCCGATCCTGTCGATCATCAAGACCACCCTGCTCACCGAGCCGAAAAGCCGCTTCACGCTGTTCTACGGGAACCGCGCCTCGTCGTCGGTGATCTTCAAGGAAGAACTGACCGACCTCAAAGACAGTTACATGGAGCGCCTCAACCTGGCCTATGTGATGAGCCGCGAGCAGCAGGACATTGAGCTGTTCAACGGCCGCATCACCAAAGAAAAGGTCGAGCAGTTCATCAAGCACTGGATCCGCATCGAGGATGTGGACATCGCCTTCATCTGCGGCCCGGAAGACATGATGCTCGGCGTCTCGGCGGCATTGCAGGAAGCCGGCATGCCCAAGCAGAATATCAAGGTCGAACTGTTCGCCGCCAGCATCCCCAAGCACCAGCACAAACCGCGCCAGTTCGACGCGCTGGTGCGCCACGAGACCGAGGTCACCGTCATTTTGGACGGCAACCACACCAGCTTCACGATGGACAAGGACAAGGAATCGATCCTCGACGCCGGCCTGCGCGCCGGCATCGACATGCGCTACTCGTGCAAGGGCGGCGTGTGTTCGACCTGCCGCTGCAAACTGGTCGACGGCAAGGTCGACATGGACGTGAACTACGCGCTGGAAGACTACGAAATCGCGCGCGGTTTCGTCTTGAGCTGCCAGAGTTTTCCGGTGACAGACAAAGTGGTCGTCGATTTCGACCAGGCCGAATAATCCAACTGAAAGAACAGGACGCGCCATGAACTACGAAAACATCACGTTCCAGATCGACCGCGGCATCGCCACCCTGACCCTGAACCGTCCCGACAAGCTCAATAGCTTCACGCAGGCGATGCACCTGGAAGTGCGCTCGGCGCTGGCGGCGGTGCAGGCCGACCCCACCGTGCGCGTGCTGCTGCTCACCGGCGCCGGGCGTGGCTTTTGCGCCGGCCAGGATTTGTCGGACCGCGCGGTGGAACCGGGCGCCGAAGGCGTGGACCTGGGCCACTCGGTCGAAACCTACTACGCACCGCTGGTATTGAGCCTGCGTTCGCTGCCGATGCCGGTCATCTGCGCCGTCAACGGCGTGGCCGCCGGCGCCGGCGCCAACCTGGCGCTGGCCTGCGACATCGTGCTGGCCGCCAAATCGGCCAGCTTTGTCGAAGTGTTCTGCAAACTGGGGCTGATTCCCGACACCGGCGGCACCTGGCACCTTCCGCGCCTGGTCGGCCACGCGCGCGCCATGGGCATGGCCATGCTGGGCGAAAAAATCCCGGCCGAACTGGCCGAGGAGTGGGGCCTGATCTGGAAGTGCGTGCCCGACACCGCCCTGATGGAAGACGCGATCGCCATGGCCGAACACTTTGCGCAAGCGCCGACCAAAGGACTGGCCTTCACCAAGCGCGCCATCCAGGCCAGCTACGCCAACAGCCTGCCGGAACAGCTCAAGCTCGAAGGCGAGATGATGCGCGAACTCGGTTACAGCCACGATTACCGCGAGGGCGTGACCGCCTTCATCGAAAAGCGCGCGCCGCACTTTATGGGGGAATGAAATGGCAGCACTGGAACAAGGCAGCATCGTCGCCGTCATCGGCAGTGGCGCCATGGGCGCCGGCATCGCGCAGGTGGCGGCGGCATCGGGCTATCAGGTCAAGCTGTTCGACACGCGCCCCGGCGCGGTCGACAAGGCGATTGCCGATATCGGCAAGGTGTACGCCACGCTGGTCGAAAAAGGCCGCATGAGCGGCGAGGCGGCCATTGCGGCACGCGCGCGCCTGCACAGCGTGGCCACGCTCAAAGAAGTGAATGATGCCGCCCTGGTGGTCGAAGCCATCGTCGAAAACCTGGACGTCAAGCGCATGCTGTTCGCGGACCTGGAAAACGTGGTTGGCGACGACTGCATTTTGGCGACCAATACCTCGTCGATTTCGGTGACGGCAATCGCCGCGCCGCTGCGCCGCCCGCAACGCCTGGTCGGCATGCACTTCTTCAATCCGGTGCCGCTGATGGCGCTGGTTGAAGTCATCAGCGGCCTGGCCACCGATCCGGCGGTGGCCGACACGGTGTACGCCACTGCGGCGGCCTGGGGCAAGAACCCGGTGCACGCCAGGTCCACGCCCGGCTTCATCGTCAACCGCGTGGCGCGCCCGTTCTATGCCGAAGGCCTGCGCCTGTTGCAGGAACAGGCAGCAAGCGCTTCCACGCTGGACGCGGTGATGCGCGACTGCGGCGGTTTCCGCATGGGCCCCTTCGAGCTGATGGACCTGATCGGCCACGACGTCAATTTCTCGGTGACGCAGTCGGTGTTCAACGCCTACTTCGGCGACCCGCGCTTTACGCCGTCGGTGCTACAGCAAGAGATGGTCAACGCCGGCTTCTTCGGCCGCAAATCGGGCCGTGGCTTTTACCAGTATGGCGAGGGCGCGACCAAGGCGGCCGCTGTCGACGAGGCGGCGCAAGTGCGCCCGGAAGTGGTCAGCATCAGCATCGACGCCGACGTGGCCGATTCGTTCACGCAGCCGCTCGAACAGCGCCTGGCTGGCGCGGGCTACACGGTCGGCCACCGCACGCCGTTGTCGCACGCCGGCGAAAACGAAGCGCCGGCCTTCCACTGCAACGGCGCCGCCATTTTCCTGACCGACGGGCGCAGCGCCACCGAGCGCGCCAGCGCCAACCACCATCCCGATACGGTGCTGTTCGACCTCGCGCTCGATTACGGCAAGGCCACCCGCATCGCGCTGGCGCGCGCGGACCAATGCAGCGATGCGGCCTGGAACGCGGCGGTCGGCCTGTTCCAGGCGGCCGGTTTCGCAGTCACGCGCCTGGACGACGTGCCGGGCATGGCGGTCATGCGCACGGTGGCCATGCTGGCCAACGAAGCGGCGGACGCCGTCAACCAGGGCGTCTGCACCGCCCAAGCGGTCGACATTGCCATGCAAAAGGGCGTCAACTACCCGCGCGGGCCACTGGCCTGGGCCAGTACGGTCGGCATTCCACACATCGTCACGGTGCTGGCCAACCTGGCCGCCGCGTATGGCGAAGACCGTTACCGCGTGTCGCCGCTGCTGCGCCGCAAACTCGCCAATGGAAGCACCTTCTGACAAATGCACATTGATCCTCAGACGCTGGCCGAACTGGCCGGCAAAACCATGTTCGAGCGCGATCCGGCCAGCCAGGCGCTCGGCATGCTGCTCGCCGAGATCCGTCCCGGCTACGCGCGCATGACCATGCCGGTGCGGCGCGACATGCTCAACGGCCACCAGACCTGCCACGGCGGCTACATCTTCATGCTGGCCGACAGCGCCTTTGCCTTCGCCTGCAATTCGCACAACCTCAACACCGTGGGCGCGGGCTGCACCATCGACTACCTGTCGCCGGGGCGCGAAGGCCATCTGCTGACGGCTGTCGCGATCGAGCAGGCGCTGTCGGGTAAAACCGGCGTCTACGACATCACCGTCACCAACCAGGACGGCCGCACGGTCGCCCTGTTCCGAGGTAAATCGCATCGCGTGACGGGCAACGTGGCTGAACTGCCGCTCGTGTCATAACTGCTGCAAAGGAGGAACACCATGGTCCAACGCACACCAGTCCCTGGCGACCTGGAGCCGATCGAACGCGCCAGCCGCGACGAACTGCAAGCCTTGCAGCTTGAACGCATGAAGTGGTCGCTGAAACACGCCTACGACAACGTGCCGCACTACCGCGCCGCGTTCGACGCCGCCGGCGTGCATCCGGACGACCTGCGCACGCTGGCGGACCTGGCCAAATTCCCCTTCACCGACAAGAAAACCCTGCGCGACAATTATCCCTTCGGCCTGTTCGCGGTCCCGCGCGAAAAGGTGGTGCGCATCCACGCTTCGTCCGGTACCACCGGCAAGGCCACCGTGGTGGGCTACACCCGGAACGATATCGACACCTGGGCCAATGTGGTGGCGCGTTCGATCCGCGCCGCCGGCGGGCGCGCGGGCGACATGGTGCACGTCTCGTACGGCTACGGCCTGTTCACCGGCGGGCTTGGTGCACACTATGGCGCCGAGCGGCTTGGCTGCACCGTGATCCCGATGTCGGGCGGGCAGACCGAAAAGCAGGTGCAGCTGATCTGCGACTTCAAGCCGGAGATCATCATGGTCACGCCCTCGTATATGCTCAACATCATCGAGGAATTCACGCGCCAGGGACTCGATCCGGCGGCGTCCTCGCTCAAGGTCGGCATCTTCGGGGCCGAGCCGTGGACCGATGGCATGCGCAGCGAGATCGAACAACGCGCCGGGATCGACGCGGTCGACATTTACGGCCTGTCCGAAGTCATGGGGCCGGGCGTGGCCAGCGAATGCATCGAGAGCAAAGACGGCCCGGTGGTGTGGGAGGATCATTTCTACCCCGAGGTGATCGACCCGGACACCGGCGAAGTGCTGCCCGACGGCGCGGAGGGCGAACTGGTATTCACCTCGCTGACCAAGGAAGCGCTGCCTATCATCCGCTACCGCACGCGCGACCTCACGCGCCTGTTGCCGCCGACCTCGCGCGCTATGCGCCGCATGGGGAGAATCAACGGCCGCTCGGACGACATGCTGATCATCCGTGGCGTGAACGTGTTCCCGAGCCAGATCGAAGAACTGATCCTGCAGATGCCGCTGCTGGCGCCCCATTACCAGCTGGTGGTCTCGCGCGACGGCCATCTGGACAAGCTCGATGTGGTGGCCGAACTGCGCGACGGGTCTCAATCCCAGGATGGCGCGGCAGCACTCGCGCGCGACCTCGAACACCGCATCAAGACCTACGTTGGCGTGACCACGCGCGTGAACCTGCTGCCCGCCAACGGCATCGAGCGCACCCTGACCGGCAAGGCCCGGCGCGTGATCGACCAGCGTCCAAAATCGCATTGAATCAAGGAGCACCTGTGAACAAACCGAACGACGCCTTCATCTGCGACGCCATCCGTACTCCATTCGGCCGCTACGGCGGTTCCTTGTCGGGCGTACGCGCCGACGACCTGGCCGCGCTGCCGATCGCCGCCCTCATCGCGCGCAATCCCGGCGTGGACTGGACGGCCGTGGACGACCTGCTCTTCGGCTGCGCCAACCAGGCCGGCGAAGACAACCGCAACGTGGCGCGCATGGCCGCGCTGCTGGCGGGCCTGTCACCGGAAGTCCCGGCCAGCACCATCAACCGCCTGTGCGGCTCCAGCCTGGACGCGGTCGGCATCGCCGCGCGCGCCATCAAGGCCGGCGAAGCGAACCTGATCATTGCCGGCGGCGTGGAAAGCATGACGCGCGCGCCTTTCGTCATGGGCAAGGCCGACAGCGCGTTCTCGCGCGCAGCAAAAATCGAAGACACCACCATGGGCTGGCGCTTCGTCAACCCGCTCATGAAGGCCAGATACGGCATCGACTCGATGCCCGAAACGGCTGAAAACGTGGCGAAGGAATTCAACATCAACCGCGCCGACCAGGATGCATTCGCCCTGCGCAGCCAGCAGCGCTGGGCTGCGGCCCACGCCGCCGGCGTGTTCAAGGATGAAATCGTCCCCGTCACCATCGCGCAGAAGAAGGGTGAAGCGCGCGTGTTCGACGCCGACGAGCATCCCCGTCCCGACACCAGCATCGAGATGCTGGCCAGGCTCAAAGGCGTGGTCACGCCGGATGGCACCGTCACCGCCGGTAACGCCTCGGGCATCAACGACGGCGCCTGCGCCATCCTGATCGCCTCAGGCAGCGCAGCCGAGCGCTTTGGCCTCACGCCGCGCGCCCGCATCGTCGGCATGGCCCTGGCCGGCCTGGAACCGCGCATCATGGGCTTCGGCCCCTCGCCGGCCACCAAAAAGGTGCTGGCGATGACGGGCCTCTCCATCGGCCAGATGGACGTGATCGAGTTGAACGAAGCCTTTGCCGCGCAGGGCCTGGCGGTCACGCGCGACCTGGGCCTGGCCGATGACGCCGCCCACGTCAACCCGAACGGCGGGGCGATTGCCATCGGCCACCCGCTGGGTGCCTCCGGTGCGCGCCTGGTGCTGGCGGCGGTCAACCAGCTGCACCGCACCGGCGGGCGCTATGCGCTGTGCACGATGTGCATCGGCGTCGGGCAGGGCATTGCCCTGGTCATCGAAAAAGTATAAGGTGCGCGCCATGGTCAAGGTCTACGCAATCAATGGCGTCACGCCGGTGGTGCATCCCACCGCTTACGTGCATCCGAGCGCGGTGCTGATCGGCGACGTGATCGTGGGCGCGCGCTGCTACGTCGGCCCGCTGGCCTCGATGCGCGGCGACTTTGGCCGGCTGATCCTGGAAGAAGGCGCCAACCTGCAGGACACCTGCGTCATGCACGGCTTCCCCGGCGAAGACACGGTGGTCGAAGCCGATGGCCACATCGGCCACGGCGCGGTGCTGCACGGCTGCCGCATCAAGCGCAATGCCATGGTCGGCATGAACGCTGTGGTGATGGACCGCGCCGTAGTGGGCGAGGAATCGATCGTGGCCGCCATGAGTTTCGTCAAGGCCGGCATGGTCATCCCGCCGCGCAGCATGGTCATGGGCATGCCCGCGCGTATCATGCGCGAACTGACGGAGCAGGAAGTGAACTGGAAGAGCTTCGGCACCAGGCAGTACCACGACCTGGCGGTGCGTTCGATGGACACCATGCGCGAAGTCGAGGCCTTGACCGAAGTCGAGCCGAACCGCGCGCGGATCGACCTTGGCCCCGACCCGCATACGCATAAAGAATAGAACAGAGAACTAGGAGAAGACACCATGCAAACCATATCGACCCTGCAAAGCCTGATCGGCGGCCGCTGGCTCGGCGCCGAAGCGTCGGTGCCACTGCACAGCGCACTTAATAACAGCCTGATTTACCACACCCACGCCGAAAAAATCGACTTCGACGAGGCAGTCACCTATGCGCGCAGCACCGGCGTGCCGGCGCTGATGTCGCTCGACTTCCAGAAGCGCGCCGCCTGCCTCAAGGCGCTGGCGCTGTACCTGATGGAGCGCAAGGAAGAGCTGTACGCGATTTCGCACCTGACCGGCGCCACCCGCCCGGACAGCTGGGTCGATATCGAAGGCGGCATCGGCACCCTGTTCGCCTACGCCAGCATGGGCAGCCGCGAGCTCCCGTCGAGCAATGTGCTGCATGAAGGCCCGGCGCTCGCGCTGGGCAAGAACGGCGGCTTTGCCGGCACCCACATCCTGGTGCCGCGCGGCGGCCTGGCGGTGCACATCAACGCCTTCAACTTCCCGATCTGGGGCCTGCTCGAAAAATTCGCGCCGAGCTTTTTGGCGGCGATGCCGTGCATCGGCAAACCGGCCACCGCCACCAGCTACCTGACCGAAGCCGTGGTGCGCATGATGCACGAATCGAACCTGTTGCCGGCGGGGGCGCTGCAACTGGTCATCGGCAGCACCGGCGACCTGCTCGACCGCCTCACCGGCGCCGACGTGGTGACGTTTACCGGCTCGGCCGATACCGCCGCCAAGCTGCGCGTGAACAAAAACCTGATCGCCCACTCGGTGCCGTTCACCGCCGAAGCCGATTCGCTCAACTGCGCCATCCTGGGGCCGGACGTGACGCCAGACGATGTGGAGTTCGACCTGTTCGTCAAGGAAGTCGCGCGCGAGATGACCGGCAAGGCCGGCCAGAAGTGCACCGCGATCCGCCGCATCATCGTGCCCAAGCAGCATGTGGACGCGGTGGGCGAGCGCCTGCGCGAACGCCTGGCGAAAATCGTGGTGGGCGACCCGTCGGTGAAAGAAGTGCGCATGGGCGCGCTGGCGTCGATGGACCAGCACCGCGATGTGAGCGAGCGCCTCGAATTGCTCGCGCGCGGCAACGAGATTCTGTTCGGCGCCAGGGATGGCTTCAATCCGCTGGGCGAGGGTGCGGCCAATGGCGCGTTCTTCTCGCCGACCCTGCTGCTGTGCCGCGACGGCATGAACAACGACGCCGTCCACGATATTGAAGCCTTCGGCCCGGTCAGCACGATGATGACCTATTCCGATCTGGACGAAGCGCTGGCACTGGCCGCGCGCGGCAAGGGAAGCCTGGTCAGCACCTTGGTGACCAGGGATACGGCGATCGCGGCGCGCGCGGTGCCGGTAGCGGCGGCTTCGCACGGCCGCGTGCTGGTGCTCGAGCGCGAAGCGGCGGTCGATTCGACCGGCCACGGCTCGCCCCTGCCGCAGTTGAAGCACGGCGGTCCGGGACGCGCCGGCGGCGGCGAAGAGCTGGGCGGGATTCGCGCGGTGCGCCACTTCCTGCAGCGCGCCGCGGTCCAGGGTTCACCCACCATGCTGGCCGCGATCACGGGCGAGTACGTGCGCGGCGCGGCAGTGCGCGAGAGCGACCTGCACCCGTTCCGCAAGTATTTCGAAGAACTGCAGATGGGCGACTCGCTGCTCACGCACCGGCGCACGGTGAGCGAGGCCGATATCGTCAACTTCGGCGGGATTTCGGGCGACTATTTCTACATGCACTTCGACGAGATTGCGGCCAAGGATTCGCAGTTCGGCAAGCGCATCGCGCACGGTTACTTTGTGCTGTCGGCGGCGGCGGGCTTGTTCGTCTCGCCGGCGCCGGGACCGGTGCTGGCCAACTACGGGCTGGATAATCTGCGCTTCATTACGCCGGTGGCGATTGGCGACACCATTCGCGCCAGGTTGACGTGCAAGCGCAAGGTGGACCGCAACCGCACCGACGACAAGGGCGTGGGGCAGGGCGTGGTGGCGTGGGATGTGCAGGTCACCAACCAGCATGATGAGCTGGTAGCCAGTTACGATATTTTGACGCTGGTGATGAAGAAGGGGTGATGGGCGTGAAATAGCGCTAGCTCAGAAACCGTCGTTCCCGCGGAGGCGGGAACCCAATGTCGTTGCTAAGCCACGGTGCCTTGGATTCCCGCCAAGGGGGCCGCCGAGGCCCGGAATGACGGTATGGGGGGCTGTGGCCTTACACAAACCCCATATTGCGCGTACTCGCGTTGTAATTCCCCAGATTCGGCAGCAGTGCCAGCAACTCGCTGTTCGACACGCCCAGCCACGCGCCCATGGTGGCTGCGAACTGGTCCACCGAGGTGGTCGGCAGCAAGCGCCCCTGGCCCACGTCATCCGGGCCGCCATTGGCCACGATCGGGGCGGTGCCGTAAAAGCGCTTGCCCTTGACCGCGCCGCCCATCACAAAATGCATGCTGCCCCAGCCATGATCCGATCCGTCGGCATTGCCCGCCATGGTGCGGCCGAAGTCCGAGGCGGTGAAGGTGGTCACCTTGTTGGCCACGCCCAGTTCCACCGTCGCCGCGTAAAACGCCGCCATCGCGTCGCCCAGCCTAGTCATCAAGACCGGATGGTTGGTCGCCATGCCGTCGTGATTGTCGAAGCCGCCCATCGACACAAAAAACACCTGCCGTTTCGCGCCCAAAGTCGGACCGGCGGCGATCATGCGCGCCACCAGTTTCAGCTGGTCGCCCAGGTTGTTCCCGGTCGGGAACGGGGTTGTCGGCGCCGGCGTCGAGGTCAGGGCCCCGGTCAGCACTTCATTCGCTTCGATCGAGCGCTTGCCGATGCGGTTGTATTCGTTTTCCAGCACATTGCTGCGCTGCTGCGTCATCAGGGTGCGCAGCGCCGTCGAGGCCGCCGCCGAACCGAACAGCGAATTCTTCAGCCCCGCCAGCGGCACCGAGCCACTGGTCGATACCTGGTATTGCACAGCGTTATTGCCTGACAAGAACACCGCATTGTTCGAGACATTGATACAGGTAAAGGTCGAGTGTGTATTGCTTGCCTGGAACAGGTCGCCGATGCGTCCGCCCCATCCCGAGGTGGCGCCTTCCGGCATTGATGACTGGAATACCGACTGCTGGTCGTTGTGCGAAAACAGTTTGGGCGGCAGGCGCCCGGTTTTCTGGGTGTACTGGAGCTTGGTGGTCGGCTGCACCAGGTTGCCCACGTTCAGGATCACGGCCAGCTTGCCGTCATTAAAGATCGGCATCAGCGGCGCCAGGTTGGGTGCCAGCGCGTATTGATGCTGGAAACCGGCCGAGTCGACCGGCACCACGGTCGGGGTCAGTGCGGTCGCGGCCAGCGCGGCGCGGGAGTGCGCAAAACCGGGCCGGTACGACTGGTACAGCGCGTGGCTGGTCTGGTCGTAGGGCGTGACGGTATTCGCGTAATCGTTGCCGCCGTACAGGAACACGCACACCAGTGCCTTGTAGTCGGTGGCCGTGGCGGCGCTGGCCTCGGAGATGGCGGCAAGGTTGATCGCCCAGGGCGCGGCCACGCCGGCCACCGAGAGGGCCGAGGCGCGTTGCAGGAAGGCGCGGCGCGATGCATTTGTTCCATTTTTTTCGTGCATGGCTGCTTCCTATTTCTGGACGATGAATTCGGGTGAGGCGAGCACCAGCACCAGGGCGGCGTAGATGCGGTTCAGGCGGTGCGCTTCGGTAGTCTTGGGCATGGAGTCGATCCCGCCCTTGATCAGGTTGAGCGTGGCCGGGGCCAGTTGTCCGGCCGCCAGTAGCAGGTTCAGCTCGTTGACCAGGTTCTCGGACACCTCGGCCAGCGGCAGCAGGGCGCTGTAGTCGGCCTTGACATCGCCCACGCCCCGGCTGACCACGCCCTGCATGTAATTGACATAGCCGACCACGGTCGATTCGTTGGTGATCTGGAATTCCGGCGCCACCATCTTCGCATTGGCAATTTCGCTGTTGGGCGGCACGTAGCCCGGACGGAAGAAATTGAATACCGTGCCGGAGCGGCCCGGGCTCTGCCCGAGGCGGGTGCCGGGGTCGGATGTGTTGCCGATCGCCCAGGCATCCGACGGCGAACTGGCCTTGCAGGCGCGCGCCCAGGCGGTAAAGCGCAGCACCGGCTCGCGCAGCTTGCCGAAGCTGGGGTCGCTCAGCCGGTTCGGATTGCGCGCCTCGTCGTCCAGCAAGATGGCGGTCACGACCTTGGACAGGTTGCCCTTGACCCCTTTGCCATCGTTATTGAACACGTTGGCGACCCGGGTCACGTAGGCGGGCGACGGGTTGCTGGTCACCAGGCGCTGGATCAGCTGGCGGCTGATGAAGGGCGCCACGTTGGCATGCGCGTAGATGATGTCGAGCGCGCGGGTGACGCTGGTCAGGGCGTCGGTGCCGGCGGGAATGCTGCTGTCGAGGAATTCCTTGGCGCCCGATTCATGGCGGTTGGCCGACACGGCCATGGGACGGCGTTTGTAGTCGGGCGAGTTCATGTCGCCGCCGGCCAGGTCGTAGCCGAAGCCGGTGAACACGCGCGCCAGGCCGCTGATGTCGTCGAGGCCGTAGGTTTCCTGCTGCAGGCCGCCGCTGAGCTTGGGCGTGCCGTCGATGTTCAGCTGGACCAGGCCGATGGTAAACAGCTGCATGACTTCGCGCGCGTAGTTTTCGTCGGGCAGGGCGCCGGTGGCCGGATTCATCTTGACGTTGCCGCGATAGGTCAGGTACTCGCCCATCGGTGCGCTCAGCGAGACTTGCTGGAGCAGGGTGCGGTAGTTGCCGAAGGCCTGGGACTCGAGCAAGTCCATGTGCGCCACGCCCGAAAAATTGCTCCAGCTGGCGCTGAAACCGGTGATCGACGCCACCACGATTTCGGACAGCGCCAGGGTGACGCGCTGGCGCAGGGTGTCGGGCGCGCTGATCATCTTGCGCCAGATGGCGGCGTCGTGGCCGTTTTCGGTGTTCTTCAGATCGGCCGTGTTGTACTTTTTGCCGACCAGATAGTCCCAGCGCGACTCGCCGCGCGGCATGGCGATTTGTTCGTCGATCCAGCCGGCGTAGCCCACCTGCTGCACGCGCGCGATCTGCTCGCGCGTGGCGCCCATCGATGCCTGGGCCAGGAAGCGCGAGGCTTCGGCGGGGGTGATTTTTGTAGCGACCGGCGTGGGGGTCGGGGTTGGCGTCGGCGTCGGCGTCGGAGTGGGCGTCGGGGTGGGCGTCGGAGTAGGCGCCGGGGTTGGCGTCGGTGTCGGTGTCGGAGTGGGCGTTGGCGCCGTTGGCGGCGTCGGCGTCGGCGTCGGAGCGGTAGGCGTTGGGTTGGGCGCGGTCGGCGTTGGCGTCGGGGTGGCCGGTGTCGGGACGGTCGGGGGTGGCTTGACCGGCGTTGGCGCCGGCACAGGGGGCGTTGGCACGGGCGGCGTCGGTGCGGGACCGGGCACGCCCGGCGTCGGCACGACCGGTGTCGGCACCGGCGTCGGCACGACCGGCGTTGGCGCCACTGGTGTCGGCACGACGGGCGCCGGCAACACCGGTGTCGGCACGATCACCGGTGGGGCCGATACGCTACCCGCAGGAATCGCAGGAATCGCGGAGCCGCTACTGCCGCCGCCGCAGGCCGCCAGCGCCGCGCTGGAGAGGAGGGCGGTGCCCGCCGTGGCCAGCCTGACCATGGAAATTGATTCATCGCCAGCAACATCAAGCTGGATTGTCAGCATGTCGGCGTTCAGTTCGACGCTAGCGTCATCCTCGACACCTGCGTCGAGTAGTTGTTGCTCTTGCATGAAGATATTCCCGGTGTGTCCACGACCACAGATAATAGGTGATTAGCGGAAACAAATAAACGTTGGGTTTTGTTTATTTTGTAACAAGGGCATCATTTTCGCCTTGTTTGCAACACTGCTTTATGCCGCGAAGCGGCGGGGTGTTGATATATGAGCAAGGCGACCGCTTGGCCGGATTGTACGAATTGAATTATTGGGCAATGTGTTTCAGCGCCCCATGCCGAACGGATCGTCGATCGAATGGGCCGGTTCGGTGAACCACGTCGGCCCGGCCGCCGTCATATAGAAATGGTCTTCATGGCGCACCCCGAACTCGCCCGGAATGCAGATCATCGGCTCGTTCGAAAAGCACATGCCCACATCGAGCGGCGTGCTGTCGCTGCCGACCAGGTAGGGCCATTCGTGGATATCCATGCCGATGCCGTGGCCGGTGCGGTGCGGCAGGCCTGGCAGCTTGTAGCCGGGACCGAAGCCGTTCGATTCGAGCGAGGCGCGCGCGGCGGCGTCCACCTCGCGGCACGGCACGCCCAGTTGCGCCGCCGCGAACGCGGCCAGTTGCGCCGCCTTTTCGGCATTCCACACGAAGCGCTGGCGCTCGCTGATGTCGCCGTACACGTAGGTGCGCGTGATGTCCGAAATGTAGCCGTGCACCTGGCAGCCGGTGTCGATCAGGACCACGTCGCCCGGTGTCAAGGTCTGCGCGTAGCTCACGCCATGCGGATAGGCGGTCGCCTCGCCGAACAGCACGATGCAAAAGTACGACCCCGGCGCGCCGACCTTGCGGTGCGCGCGCGCGATGAAGTCGCTCACCTCCACCGTGGTGATCCCCTCGTGCAGGATGCTGGCGGCGGCCTTGTGCACTTCCAGGGTCATGTCCTTCACCCGCTGCATCAGCGCGATTTCGGCGGGCGACTTGCGCGCGCGGCAGAACGCCGTGACGCTTTTGGCGTTTTCCAGCGCGTAGCCGGCCGCCAGCGGACGAATGCCGTCGGCGATGAAGAACGCCGCGCTCTCGCAGATGCCGATGCGCGGCGCACTGGCCGCATCCGGCTTGATGCCCATGCGCCCAAGCACGTCGATGAACAGCTGGTAGGGGCTCTCGTGCTCTTCCCAGCAATTGACCTTGCCCTTGACGAGCATGAAGTCGGTCAGCGAGCCTTCTTCGAACACCGGTGCGATGTATTCGAGCGCGCCCACAGCCGGCAAGATCGCGCCGACCATGCGTTCGCTGGCATACCACTTGGTGCCGGTGAAGTAGCGCATATTGGTGCCGGCGTTGAGGAACACCGCAGCGACGCCCTGTTCGACCATGAAGGCCTGGGCGCGCGCGATGCGCTGTTCGTGTTCTTGCTTGCCGATCGGGGCCATGCCGCCGGTCATGTCGGACAAGGCGGCCAGCGCCTCGTCCATGCTTTTACCGCCAATGTTCAATGCGCTCATTTCTTTTTCGGTTCCGTGTCAGTATCGGTCGAGAAGTTCAGTTCCGGGGTGGTGTCATCGTCCTTCTTGGCGGCGTCGCCGCCCGTCGTTTTGGCGCCGGCCTCGCTGTCGGTCGAGAAGTTCAAGTCCGGCGTGCTGTCGTCGCCCGCTTTTCCGGCCTCGCTGGCCGGGGCGTCGATCTTCAGTTCGATCTGTTCGTCCATGTCGACCTTTTTCTCGACCGAGACCAGGTGCGGGAAGGCGATGATCAGGGCGACCATGATCACCTGGATCACCACGAACGGAATCGCACCCCAGTAAATATCGGAGGTCTTGACCTCTTTCGGCGCCACCGACCGCAAATAGAACAGCGCGAAGCCGAACGGCGGATGCATGAAGGAGGTCTGCATGTTCACGCCCAGCAGCACGCCGAACCAGACCAGGTCGATCCCCAGCTTGTTGGCCACCGGGCCGACCAGCGGCACCAGGATGAAGGCCAGTTCGAAGAAATCGAGGAAGAAGGCCAGCACGAAGAACATGATGTTAACCACGATCAGGAAGCCCGTCACGCCGCCCGGAAGGCTGGTCAGCAGGTGCTCGACCCACAGGTCGCCATCGACGCCGCGGAACACCAGCGCAAACACGGTCGAGCCGATCAGGATGAACATGACGAAGCACGACAGGCGCGTGGTCGAATTCATGGCTTGCTTGAGCAGGCTCCAGGACAGGCGCCCGTTGAGCATGGCCAGGATGATCGCGCCCAGCGCGCCCATGCCGCCGCCTTCGGTCGGGGTGGCGATGCCGACGAAAATCGTGCCCAGCACCAGGAAGATCAGCGCCAGCGGCGGCACCAGCACGAACACCACCTTTTCGGCCATGCGCGAGAGCAGGCCGAGTTTCAGGTGGCGGTTGGCCAGGGCGAACGCGAACGTCAGGGCAACGCCGGCCGCACCGGAATAGATACCCAGTTCGTCACTTTTCAGTTGCGGGTGGCTGGCGCCCCAGAGCAGGGAGAACGCATACGACACCACGACCGTGCCTACCACCAGCGACAGCAGCGACGTGGCGCCGCTGTCGCCGTTCGGCTCGCGCAGGTTGCGCGCTTCGAGCGGCAGCGCCGGCACGTGGTGCGGCTTGAAGATCGACAGCGCCAGCACATAGCCGGCGTACATCGCGGTGAGCATCAGGCCGGGGATGAAGGCGGCCTTGTACATGTCGCCCACCGATTTGCCCAGCTGGTCGGCCATCACGATCAGCACCAGCGAGGGCGGGATGATCTGGGCCAGGGTGCCGGAGGCGGCGATCACGCCCGACGCGAGGCGCTTGTCGTACCCGTAGCGCAGCATCACCGGCAGTGAAATGAGGCCCATCGAAATGACCGATGCGGCCACCACGCCGGTGGTTGCGGCCAGCAGCGCGCCGACGAAAATGACCGCATACGCCACGCCGCCGCGAATCGGCCCGAATAGCTGGCCGATGGTGTCGAGCAGGTCTTCCGCCATCCCCGACCTTTCCAGGATCAGTCCCATGAAGGTGAAGAAGGGGATTGCCAGCAGGTTTTCGCTGCCCATGATGCCGAAGATCCGGTTGGGCAGCGCCTGCAGCAGTTCGGGTTTGAGCAAACCGAGCTCGATCCCGACCAGCCCGAAAAACAGGCCGTTGGCGGCCAGTGAAAATGCGACCGGAAAACCGGACAGCAAGAAGATGACCAGCGCCCCAAACATGATGGGCGCCAGGTTGGCGATGATGAATTGTTCCATGTGTCCCTGACCGAAGTGGCTGTGTGCTTGGCTTAACCGAGATTATTGGCGGCTTTGATCGCGTCGATCTCGTCCTGCGGCGTGGTGGCCTGCTTGGTGAACGAGCTGGCGTCGATGCGGCCGGCCAGAAACGCGATGCGTTTGATGATTTCGGACAGGCCCTGCAGGATGATGAGCGCAAAGGCGACCGGAATGAGCAGCTTGGCGGGCCAGACGATCAGGCCACCGGCGTTGCTCGACATTTCGCCACTGACGATCGAGATGCGCGCAAACGGAATGCCGTACCACAGGATCAGCAGGCAGACCGGCATCAGGAACAGCAAGAAGCCGAACAGTTCGATCCAGGCCTGGGTGCGCCGCGAGAAGCGCCCCACGATCACGTCGATGCGCACATGCTCGTCGCGTTTGAGCGTGTAGGCCGAAGCCAGCATGAACATGGCGCCGTACAGGTACCACTGGATTTCGAGCCAGGCGTTGGAACTGATATTGAAGGTGTAGCGGATCAGGGCATTGCCGGCGCAGATGAGGACCGCAGCCAGCAAGGCCCAGCTGACGGCGTTGGCGATCTTCTCATTGAGAGTATCGATCGCGCGCGACAGCGGGATGAAAAGTGACATGAGCATGGTGCTGGTATCTCCGGTAGTTTCAAACAAAAAGTTCAAAAACAAGCACGGTCGCCGGCGTCTTGCGCGCCGGTCGACTTCAATACAGGTCACTGCTGGCGGTGGATTACCCCGCCAGCTGGGCGCGCACGCGGGCGATCGCCGCGCGCACCTGGCGCGGCGCGGTGCCGCCCACATGGTCGCGCGCCGCCACCGAGCCTTCCAGGGTCAGCACCGCGAACACGTCGTCGCCGATCAGGCTTGAGAACGCGCGCAGCTGGTCGAGCGACATCTCGGCCAGGTCGCATTGGAGGTCGTCGCAGGCACGCACGGCGCGCGCCACGGCTTCGTGGGCGTCGCGGAACGGCAAGCCTTTTTTCACCAGGTAGTCGGCCAGGTCGGTCGCGGTGGCGTAGCCTTGCAGGGCGGCGGCGCGCATGTTGTCCGGCTTGACCGTGATCCCGCCGGCCATGTCGGCGAAGATGCGCAGCGTGTCGACCAGGGTGTCGACAGTGTCGAACAGCGGCTCCTTGTCTTCCTGGTTGTCCTTGTTGTAGGCCAGCGGCTGGCCTTTCATCAGGGTCAGCAGGCTCATCAGGTGGCCGTACACGCGGCCGGTTTTACCGCGCGCCAGTTCCGGCACGTCCGGGTTTTTCTTTTGCGGCATGATCGAGGACCCCGTGCAGAAGCGGTCGGCGATGTCGATGAAACCGACCCGTGGGCTCATCCAGATCACCAGCTCTTCCGACATGCGCGAGATGTGCGTCATGACCAGGGCGCCGGCGGCGCAGAACTCGATCGCGAAATCGCGGTCAGAGACGGCGTCGAGCGAGTTGTGGCACACATCGTCGAAGCCGAGCGTGCGCGCCACCCGTTCGCGGTCGATCGGGAAGGTGGTGCCGGCCAGCGCGGCGGCGCCCAGCGGCAGGCGGTTGACGCGCTTGCGGGCATCCTGCATGCGTTCGACGTCGCGCCCGAACATCTCGACATAGGCCAGCATGTGGTGGCCGAAGGTGATCGGCTGGGCCACCTGCATGTGGGTAAAGCCGGGCATGATGGTGTCGGCGTGTTGTTCCGCCAGCTCAAGCAGGGCGGCGCGCAGGCCGTTCAGCAGCACCACGATGTCGTCGATGGCGGCGCGCACGTACAGGCGGATGTCGGTCGCCACCTGGTCGTTGCGCGAGCGCCCCGTGTGCAGGCGCTTGCCGGCGTCGCCAACCAGTTCGGTCAGGCGCTTTTCGATATTCAGGTGGACGTCTTCCAGGTCGAGCAGCCATTCGAAGCTGCCAGCCTCGATTTCACCCTTGATCTGGGCCATGCCGCGTTCGATCTCGGCGCGGTCGTCGGCGCTGATGATCTGCTGGGCGGCCAGCATCTCGGCGTGCGCGAGCGAACCGGCGATGTCGAACAGGGCCAGGCGTTTATCGAAAAAGACGGAGGCGGTGTAGCGTTTGACGAGGTCGGAGACGGGTTCGGAAAAGCGTGCCGACCAGGCTTCGCCCTTCTTTGAAAGTTGTGCGGTCATGTGAATAGTTCCTTTACGTTACCTGATTATAAACAAGGAAAGCGGGCTGCGGGCAATTCCTGTTGGGGGTTGTTGGGCCGTTCCGAATTCGCGCGTGGGCCTTGCGCTGGCGGCGAACGAAGGTAGAATTGTTTCTTTTCACGGGATGCGTCCAGCCATGTCCAATTTACAGATCAGTACCGACCGCACGCAGCTCGATGTCCCGATGATTTATCGCTTCCTGAGCGAGCAGTCGACGTGGGCGGTCGGCATCTCGCGCCCGGTGGTGGAGCGGGCGATCGAGAATTCCCTGTGTTTCGGGGGCTATGTGGACGGGCGCCAGGTGGCGTTTGCGCGGGTGATTACCGATTTTGCGACTTTTGGTAATCTGGTGGATGTGTTTGTGATTCCCGAATACCGCGGGCGCGGATTCAGCAAGGAGCTGATGAAGGCGGTGCTGGCGCATCCGAGCCTGAAGGGACTGCGCAGGTTGACCCTGGCGACCGGTGACGCGCATGCCTTGTATGCGCAGTTCGGATTCACGCCGCCGCAAAGGCCGGAGTCGCTCATGGAGCGGTATTTCCCGAATATCTACGTGAGTTAAAATCACCGTTACCTTTAAGACCGTCTTTCCCGCGGAGGCGGGAATCCATAGCACCTACGATTAGCAAAGGTGCTATGGATTCCCGCCTTCGCGGGAAGTCTTTTCTGCCAGTGGCAGGAAAGACGGTTTTTGGTTTGGTGGCCAAGGCGCTTAATCGTTGGCCACCACAATAAAGCTCAACTCCAATTCGTCAACGCCGGCGGAATCAGCAACAGCAGCGCCATCACAAAATACGCTAGTTGCAGCGGCACCATCCACTTGGCCCAGGTAATCCACGGAATGCGCGCCAGTGCCAGCACCCCCACCGTCACGCCCGAGGTCGGAATCATCGGCAAGGTCAGTTCGCCGAGCTGGAACGCCAGCACCGCGGTCTGGCGCGAAATGCCTACCAGGTCGGCCAGCGGCGCCATGATCGGCATGGTCAGCGCGGCCTGCCCGGTCCCGGAGTGGATGAAGAAGTTAATCACCGTCTGGATAATGAACATCTTCTGCGCCGCGAACACCGGATTGGCCGATTGCACCAGCGGCACCAGCGAATGGAGCATGGTGTCGATGATCTTGGCATCCTGCGCCAGGATCATGGTGCCGCGCGCCAGGGCGATCACCAGTGCCGTGCCGACCAGATCGCGCGCGCCGTGCAAAAAGGCGGCCACGAATTCGTCGCTGTCGAGCCGCCCGATGACGCCGACCACGATCGCCATCACCATGAACAGGGCGGCGATCTCGTTGATGTACCAGCCGAAGTGGATCACGCCGACCACCATGGCCGTCATGAAGCCGACGAACAGCAGCAGCACGATGGCGTGGGTGGTGGTCATGCCGGTCAGTTCGGTGAGGGCGGCGCTGCTTTCCTTGCGCTTTTCGATATCGAGCGCGTAGGAGGGGCTGCGGGTCGGGTCTTTTTTGATGCGCGCCGCGTACCACATGAGGAAGGCGATGGTCAGCGCGGTGGCCACGAACCAGACGACCAGGCGGTAGCCGATACCCGAGAACATCTGGATGCCGGCGATTTTCTGCGCCACGCCGACATTGAACGGATTCAAAAAGGCGGCCGCGAAGCCCACCTGCGCGCTCAGGAACGGAATCGAGACGCCGATGATCGAGTCGTAGCCCAGCGCGAGCGCCAGCGGCACGAAAATGAGCACGAACGGAATCGACTCCTCGCTCATGCCGAAGGTGGCCCCGCCCAGCGAAAAGATGGTCACGAATACGGGAATGAGCATTACCCGCACGAAGGCCGAGTGGGTATGCGCGCGCGCCACGCTGCGGATCATGGCGTCGAGCGCCTCGGTCTTTTGCAGCACCGCGAAAGCGCCGCCGACGATCAGCACGAAGCCGATGATCTGGGCCGCCTCGACGAAGCCCTTGATGGGCGCCATCATCAGCGCCACGAAGCCCTGCGGATTACTCTGCACGTACTGGAAGGAGCCCGGGTCGATGCGCGGTTTGCCGTCGACCATGACGGTGCCGTATTGGCCGCCCGGCACCAGCCAGGTGGCCACGGCGATCATCGCCAGGATCAGGAACAGCAGGACGAAGGTATTGGGGATGCGCAGTTTCATTGGCTGAGCAGCTTTCCGGCGCGGTAAGCCACGGGTCCCGCAATTTTACCGACCGCCATGCCGCGCAGCAGATGGCGGTGCGCGGTGCGGGCGAAGAACACGCCGTCGACGCTGCAGCGCAGGGTGGTGGTGCGACCGCTGACCGGGTCGACCAGGTCGGCGATGGCGTCGCCGGCCGCCACCTTCTCGCCCAGGTTCTTGAGGAACACCAGCACGCCGGCATGCGGCGCGGCGATCGGCTCCACGCCTTCGAGCGGGGTCGGCGCGCACAGGGGCGCGGGCAGCGCCGGCAGCGGCATATCGAGCACGCCGGCATGCGCCAGGAACGCCAGCAGGGCGCGCGCGTCGCCTTCGGCCAGTTGGTAGTTCACGTCACGTTCGCCGCGCAGCTCCACGGTGGTCGACAGGCAGGCCGGCGGAATCGGAAAGTCCGGGCCGAAGTGCGCCGCCAGGTCCCACCACAGGCGCGAACAGGCTTCGTCGAACGGTTCGCCGCCGGCTTCCAGGGCCAGCAGCACGCTGTGCGCCTGCATGAGCGCCGACAGCGGCGCCACCGCGTCCGCCAGCGGGGTGCCCGCATAAATATGCAGCACTGCCTCGTTATCGCAGTGCAGGTCGAGCACGATGTCGGCATCGATGGCCATCCCGAGCAGGATTTTCTTGAGCGTGTCGGCGTCGGTTTTCGGCTCCCAGGTGGCGACCGAGTCGCGCGCGTGGGCGCGGATCAGGGCCACGTTGGCGTCCGCATCCCGGCCAAGCAAGCCGGCCAGCGAGGTTTTCAGGTCCTCCGCCACGTGCTTGTAGGCGCGGTTGAAATTGGTCCCGGTCGACAGGTCGAAGCGGCCGAACGGCGCGCCATGGATGGCCTGCGACAGCCCGATCGGATTGGCCGCCGGGACCAGAATGATCTCGCCGCGGATCTTGCCCGCCGCGTCGAGCGCGTCGAGTTCCTTGCGCAGGAACTGCGCCACCAGCATGGGCGGCACTTCGTCGGCGTGCAGCGCCGCCTGGATGTACACCTTCTTGCCGGTGCCCGGCGCGCCGTAATGGAAACTGGCCAGTTGCGAGGACATGCTGCTGTCTTCGAGGGAAATGCGATGGGTGTTTGCTTGCATGATCAGGACCGTGAAATGAAGTCAGCCGGAAGTGTGGCATAAAAAAACGCCGCCGCGCCGGGTCCATTTCTGGAATACGACATATTATTTGTGAGCGGGGTATCATCTTGCCTGCACATAACATCGGCTGCGCTGGCCCGTCCCTGCCTGCGCAGCCCGACCTACCGAATAAAGGAAGAACCACCGATGCTGAACCTGGCCCGCCGATACTTACAGTTCCTGTTCCTCGTCCTGCTGGCGGCGGGCCAGGCGCAGGCAGCGGCCGCGCCCAGCGTGCCGGCGGGCGGGCCGAAAGGCTCGCTGGTGATCATCGGCGGCGCGCTGCGCGGCGAGAACGCGGCGGTGTGGAAGCGCATCGTCGAACTGGCGGGCGGCCCGGGGGCGCGCATCGCCGTTTTCGGCTCGGCCTCGGCCAGTCCGGACGTCGCGGGCAAGAACAATATCGAAGTACTCAATTCCTACGGTGCCGACGCCTTTTTCGTGCCGGTGGCGGTCAAGCTGAAAGACAGCGACTACCGCATCGCCGCCAACGACCAGGCCATTGCGGACGCGGTGCGCCACGCCGATGGCGCCTATTTCGTCGGCGGCAACCAGGCCCGCATCACCGAAGCGCTGCGTAAAAAAGACGGCAGCAGCACCCGCGTGCTGGACGCCTTGTGGGCCATGTACCGTAATGGCGGCGTCATCGCCGGCACCAGCGCGGGCGCGGCGATCATGAGCGAAACCATGTTCTACGATGCCAGTTCGGTGCTCTCGACCCTGAAGCGCGGCGTGGCCGACGGCATGGAACTGTCGCCGGGCCTCGGTTTCGTGGGCAAGGATGTCTTCGTGGACCAGCACTTGCTGGTGCGCGGCCGCTTCGGGCGCATGCTGCCGGCCATGCTGGCCAAGGGCTACAAGATGGGACTGGGGATCGACGAGAATACCTCGATGATCATTCACGGCAACCGCGACGTGGAAGTGCTCGGCTACAAGGGCGCGCTGATGATCGATTTGAGCGGCGCCACGTTCACGCCGGGCGACTTCAACGTCAGTAACGCCAGACTCAGTTACCTCGATAACGGCGACCGCTTCAATCTGCAGAATGGTGTCTTTACGCCATCGCCTGAAAAGCTGGCCAACAAGCTCGATCCGGCCAAGCCGTATTATCGCGGTCCGCTGTTCTTTGCCGATATTCTCGGTAACACGACGGTGGTGGACCTGATGCACCGCCTGATCGACAGCGACCAGACCGACGCCATCGGCCTGACCCTGGGCAGCCCGCGCGACCTGCAGCCGGAACTCGGCTTCGAGTTCCGCTTCAGCCGCACCAAGGAAAGCATCGGCTACATGTCGGCCATTTCGGATATGTACTCGGTGTTTAACATCCGCCTCGACGTGCTGCCGATCCTGATCCGCCAGCCGCTGTACCAGTACAAGTAAAACGCTACAGGTAGCGCAGCCAAGCCTGGCTTACAGGTAGCGCAGCCAAGCCTGGCTTACAGGTAGCGCACCCAGGCCTGGGTGCTGGCGCGCTTGTAGCGCCCGAACCAGCGGCACGGCCAGTACAGTGCCGCGATCACCGCCACCGACCACAGCCACACTTCCCCGATCCCGCCCGCCTGGTGCGCCTGCCCGCCGGAGAGGGCGGCTGTCAGCCCGCGCAGCGCGAGCAGCAGGTACAGGTGGGCCAGATAGTAGAACAGGGGCGCGCCGCCGAAGGTGGCGCAAAAGGCCACCACCCTTTCGTTGGCTGCTTCCATCCACGCCAGCGCGCTCAAGCCCACGCCAATCGTCATCAGCAAAAAGTTGAACGAGGGCGGGTACTTGGTCAGGTTCAGGAACGACATGGCCGTGTGCAGCAGATCGGCCTGCACGGTCCATGGCAGCGTTTCGCCATAGATGTTAAAACCGCGCAGCAGCGCAAACAGCGACAGGCAGGCCGCGCCGCCGAGCAGCAGGATGCGGCGCCGCGCGCCTGGCGCCACCTTGTTCGAGAACAGCGGGCCGGCCGCGTAGCCGAGCAAAATCACCCCGATCCACGCCAGCAGCGGATAGCTGATCTTGACGCGCACCGGACCATCGGTCACCAGAAAGCCGCGCTGTTCCAGCACCGTCCAGGCGGCATGCGCAACGCTGCCCGGTTCCAGGCCGGGGAAGGACAAGGCGTTGTGGCCGGCGACGATCACGCCGCCGAGCAGCGCGAGCTGCCGCAGCGGCAGCTTGTGCAGCAGGGCCAGCGCGATCATCGACAGCCCGATCACCCAGATCACCTGCAAATACAGCACCGGCGGCGGAAAGCGCCCCGACCACGCAAAACTGACGAACACCAGTTCCAGCACGATCAGAAACAGGCCGCGCTTGAGCAGGAAAGCCCGCGGGCTGCGCGGGCCGGACGGCGGATTGGCGTACAGCCAGGCCGACAGGCCGGTCAGGAACACGAACATCGGCGCGCAGAAGTGCGCCGCCACGCGGCTGAAAAACAGCGACGGCTCGGTCGTTGCCAGGTCCATCGGATCGCTCACCTGGCGGTGCAGGAAGAAGGTCTCGCGCGCGTGGTCGAGCGTCATGATCAGGATGATCAGGCCGCGCAGCGCATCGATGGCGGCGATGCGCTTGGCGGGTGCGATGGCGGGAGCGGTCATGGCGTGCCTCAGAAGCTGTAGCTGGCCGTCAGCGTGGCGGCGCGCCCGGTGCCCGGCGCCACCCATACCTGATTGTACGAGCTCGTATAGTAGGCCTTGTTGAACAGGTTGTCGATATGGAGGGCGATGCGCAGCTTGCGGTACGGCGTGTACGCCGCCACCAGCTTGACGGTGGTGTAGGCGGGCAGCGCGAAGCTGCTCGACGCCGCCACGTCGCCCATGCGCTTGCCCACGTAGCTGGCGCCGCCCCCGATGCTGGCGGCGGCGGCGCCCACCTTGAAGCTGGACACCAGCAGCACGTTGGCGCTGTGGCGCGCCACGTTCGGGAAGCGGCTGCCGGTGATAATGGTCTTGTCGCCCTTGGTGACGGTGGCGTCGGTGTAAGCGTAGGCGGCGGAAAGCTGCAGGTCGCGCGCCACGGCGCCCGAGACGTCCAGTTCCAGGCCACGGCTGCCGACTTCCCCGGCCGGAATCGCAAAGTCGGCATTGGCCGGGTTGGTGGTCAGGACGTTCTTCTTGTCGATCTTGTACAGCGCCACGGTGCTGCTCAACTTCCCATCGAGGGCGTCGAATTTCGCGCCCAGTTCATAGGACTGGCTCTTTTCCGCCTCGAAGGCGCTGTTGTCGATGCTGATGCCGCTGTTCGGGCGGTACGCGCGCGCTGCGGTGGCATACAGCGACAGCGCCCTGGTCGGCTGGTACACCAGGCCCGCGCGCGGACTGGTGGCGCCCAGGCTTTGCGCGCTGCCCGTTTTGAGGCGGTTGTTGGTGACGGTCTGGTTGGCGCTGTCGTAGCGCACGCCCAGCAGGGCCTTCCACTGGCTAGCGAGGTCGATCTGGTCCTGTGCGTAAAAGCCGTGGGCGCGCTGGCGTTCCAGGGTGTCGATCGAGAGCGTCAACGGATCGGCCACGGCGCCGTACACCGGCTGGAAAATATCGATCGCATACGGATTGGCGCTGGAGGGATTGCGGCGCAGCTGCACGCGGCGGTCGTCGAAGCGGTAGGCGTCGACGCCGAACAGCACGCTGTGGCGCAGGCCGCCGATGGTCAGCTTGCCGAGCAGTTCGATCCGGCCCGACATGTCGGTCGCCGAAAAATCGCGGTGGCGGCGCTGGCGGCGCATGGTGCGCCCGTCGGCCAGCAGGTTGTTGGCCTCGGTCGAAAAGCCCACCAGTTCACTGTCGCGGTACGACAGGCCCGTTTGCAGCGACCAGTCGTCGTTGAAGGCGTGCTGCACGAACAGCTGGTGCCCGAGCGACTTGACGGTGATGCGGCCGTCGCCCGGCTCGCCCAGAAAACGCGACACCGGCACCGCACCGAGCTTGCCGTTCACCGCCGGCACGCCACGGTCGAACGGGGCTTTTTGCTCGGTCGCTTCAATCTCGTACGAGACGGTGGTGTGCTCGCTCGCCAGCCATACGAACGACGGCGAAAGCAGCCGCGTGTCGCGCCGGGCGGTGTCGCGAAAGCTCTCGCCTTGCTGCCAGGCGGCGTTGAGGCGGTAGGCCAGCGTGTCGCTCACGGGACCGGTGACGTCCACCGCGGCGCGCCAGGTATTGAAGCTGCCGGCCGAAGCGCTGATGCTGCGCTGCGGGGCGAAACGCGGTTTCCTGGTGACGATGTTGACCGTGCCTCCCGGCTCGCCGCGTCCGTACAGGGCGGCCGAAGGACCTTTGAGCACTTCGACCGACTGCGTGCTGGCGGTGTCGCGCAGGCCGTTGTAGCCACGGCTGGAACTGAAGCCGTTGACCAGGAAGTCGGAGCCGAAATTGGGGTCGCCCGTGAAGCCGCGCATGGCGTAGCTGTCCCACAGTCCGCCCAGGTCGCTCTGGCGCGAGATGCCGCTGGCCAGGTCGAGCGCACCGGCCAGGGTGCTCACGCCGGCGTCGCGCAGCACCTCGCTGGTGAGCACGCGCACGCTTTGCGGCAGGTCCAGGAGACGCGCGTCGGTCTTGGTCGCACCGGTGGCCGACAGGCTGCGATAGTGTTCGCGCTGGCCGCCGATGACGACGGTGCCGGTGGGCGCCGGGGCGGCGTCGTCGGCAGCGGCCAGCGGCGTGATGGTAGCGAGGAGGGCGGCGGTGACGGTTTTGATGTCCATGCGGGGGATGTCTTCAGGCGTGGGAGGGCCGGGCAGGGCAGGGGTTAATGCAACTGAGTTGCTATATTAGGCCGAATGACCCTTTAATGCAATAGGGTTGCGTTAGTAGTCCGGCCAATGGCGCCGGCGACACGGTGAAGCCGATATTACTTTGTCGCGTTACAGATACTGCAGACGCCCTTGATCAGGAAGTCGACCTGCTGGCTCGTAAAACCGGCGGGCAGGGTGATCTGCGCAGGCAGGGCGATGTCGGTAAAGCAGGTCACCATTTCGCAGCGGGTGCACTGGAAGTGTGCGTGCTGGTGCCCGTGCTGGCCGGCGCCGGCGTTGAAGCGCCATACCTGGTCGGCGCCGGCGATGCGGTGCACCAGTTCGTGCTCGGTCAGCCATTCCAGCACCCGGTACAGAGTGACCGAATCGAGGGCGTCGCCGGCCAGGCCTTCCTGGATGTCGTGGTGGGTCAGGGGCTTGTTCTGCGCCAGCAGGTACGCCAGCACGCGCGAGCGCGGCTTGGTGAGGCGCGCGCCCGTATCGCGGATCAGTGACTCTGCCTGGCTTTCAATCGTTGTGACCATCTTGGCTGGGATTTCAAAGGAAGCGACATGCTACCACGCAGGGCTGGCCGCAACCACTGCGCGCAGTATTACAATGCGGGACGATCCACGCTTGCAAGGAACCGCCATGCCGCTGTCCCCCGTCCCGCTGTCCCCCGTACGCTTCATGCGCCGCCTCGCGGGCCTGCTGGCGCTGGCCGCCGCCGCCCACGCGTCTGCCCAGCTGCCCGCCACCGTCCGCGTCGACTACCAGCACAGCGGCAATGCCCTGTCGGATCAATATGCCCTGGAGCGCGTGGTGATCGAACCGCTGCCGTGGCCGGGCGACCTGTCGCAAAATCTCGACACCACCAACCGTGGCCAGAACATGGTCGAAGTGGTCGACGCCAAAACCGGCGACCTGCTGTATTCGCGCGGGTTCTCCACCATTTTCGGCGAATGGCGCACCACCGAGGAAGCCAACCGCATCAGCCGCGGCTTCCAGGAGTCGGTGCGCTTTCCGGCCTTCGGCAAACCGGTCAGGGTGCGGGTGCTCAAGCGCGACGAGCGCAATCAGTTTTCGGTGGCGTGGAGCGTCGAGGTGGACCCGGACGCGCCGGAGGTGGTGCGCAAGCAGGCGCCCGCGCCGGCCAAACCGATTCCGATCCGCGTTAGCGGGCCATCGCCGGCCAAGGTCGACCTGCTGGTCATGGGCGATGGCTACACCGCCGGTGAAATGAAAAAATTCGAATCCGATGCGCGCCGCCTGGCCGATCACCTGTTTACGGTCTCGCCCTTCAAGGAGCGCGCCGGCGACTTCAATGTGTGGGGCATCGCGGTGCCGACCATTGAGTCCGGCGTGTCGCGCCCGTCGACCGGCGCGCACAAGGCCTCGCCGCTGGGCACGCGCTACGATATTTTTGGCAGCGAGCGTTACGTGCTCACCCTGGACAACCGCGCGCTGCGCGACATCGCCCAGCATGCGCCGTACGAGTTCATCGAAATCCTGGTCAACAACGATACCTACGGCGGCGGCGGCATCTTCGGCCAGTTCAGCACCGCGGCGGCCGGCAACGACTGGGCCAACTACCTGTTCGTGCACGAATTCGGCCACCACTTCGCCGGCCTGGCCGACGAGTACTACACCTCGCCGGTGGCTTACCAGTCGGGTTCCGCGCGCATGGAGCCGTGGGAGCCGAACGTGACGGCGCTGCGCGACCCGGCAAAGCTCAAATGGCAGCGCCACGTCAAGGCCGGTACGCCGCTGCCGACCGCCTGGCCCAAGGCGCAGTACGAGGAGTACGCGCGCGCCTACCAACAACGCCGCGCCGCGCTGCGCAGCGCCAACCGGCCCGAGTCCGAGATGAGCGCGCTGTTCCGCGAAGACCTGAGCCACACCAATACCCTGTTCGCCAAGGCCACGCACCGGCATGACGTTGGCGCCTTCGAAGGGGCGAATTACGAGGCAACGGGCTATTACCGGTCGGAAATGCAGTGTTTGATGTTCGACCGAAGTGAAAGATTCTGTAACGTCTGTAACGACGGCATCACCACGATCATCGATTTGTATGCGAAGAAGGGCGCGGCAAAATAGGCTGGGGCCTGCAACGGCGGGCGATCTGCGCATTTCAGCGTTCAGCGCGCCTAATTGTAAGTTGCTTTTGGTTAGCTCTATTCAGCGTGCGCTAGCGAACAGACCACGTGTCCAGTAAGACATATTCTGGACACCGTTCCTTGACGAAATATAAAGTTGAGAACGATAGATGGCGAATGGACTGCGGTCCAGAACGTCCACGAATAAGAAACCCCAACCATTCTTCTAAAGGACTACCACCATGAACAAATTACTCGTTACCCTGATCGCCGGCCTGTTCGCTACTTCGGTTTACGCACAAGCACCAGCAGCAACCCCAGCGGTTGTCAAAGCTGAAGCCAGCGCCAACAAGGACATCGCCAAAGCCGAAGCCAAGGAAGCCAAAGTTGTTGCCAAGTCGGACGAAAAAGTAACCAAAGCATCCGCTGACGCTACCGAGAAAAAAGTCAAAGCCCACTCGAAAGCAGTCAAAGCGCACGCTGAAGCGAGCACCGACGTGGCTAAAGCCGATCCGGAAGACAAAATGAAAGCCGAAGCCAAGGCCGAGAAAAAAGTCGCTAAAGCCAATCTGAAAGCCGAGAAAAAAATGATCAAGGCCGACGAAAAAGCTGAAAAAGTTGCTGTAGAAGCCGGTGCCGACAAGGCAACCGCTGCTGCAAAAACCCACGAAGCGAAAGTTGAAGCCGTTTCGGACGTGAAAAAAGCTGCTGCTAAGTAATTATCTGATCACCCCGCTTGCGGGGTGATGGATGTAAAAGCGGGGCAAATGTTGCATAACCGGGGACAGACCCCGGTTATGCAACATTTGCCCCGTTTTTGTTTTGTGCCCTCCCGCGCACCTTGCGCGGGAGGGCAAGGATCAGCCGATCGGCTGAAGCGAGATCACCTTGATTTTGGCCGCCAAAGGCTTGCCCTTACGCGCGCGCTTGCCGAAGTGGACCGCCAGGCCCGATGCCGACAAGTCCACCGCGCGCGGCTTGGCGCCGGCCCAGGTGCCGTGCACGGTCACGCCTTTTTGCGAGATCGGCTGCACCGCCAGCAGCTTTTCCTTGTCTTCCAGCTCGATCAGGATCACGCCGCGCCCGCCGTTGGTCAAGGTCTTGAGTTCATCCATGCCGAACACCAGCAGCTTGCCTTTTTCGGTCAGGCAGGCCACCGCGCTGGCATTGGCCGCGATCACGCGCGGCGGCAGCGGTTGCGCGCCTTCGTCGAGCGTGATGAAGGACTTGCCGCCTTTGAGACGGCTGACCATATCGCCCGCCTTGGCCGAAAAACCATAGCCCGCAGTCGTTGCCAGCAGCAGCATGGTCTGGGCGCTGCCCGCGAAAAAGTGCGGGATGCGCGCGCCGTTCGGCACATCGACCAGGGTGGTGATCGGCACCCCATCGCCGCGCGCTCCCGGCAAGGCGGCTACCGGCACCGAATACACCTTGCCGTTGTCGCCGAAGCCGAGCAGGGCGTCGGTGGTGCGGCATTCGAAGGCCGCGTACAGCGAGTCGCCCGCCTTGAAGGTGAACTGCGCCACATCGTGCCCGATGCCGGTACGCGCGCGCACCCAGCCTTTGTCGGAGACGATCACCGTCACCGGCTCGTCCACCACTTTTTGCTCGGCCACCGCGCGCTGCGCTTCTTCGATCAGGGTGCGGCGCGCATCGCCGAACTGCTTGGCGTCGCTTTCGATCTCGCGGATGATCAGGCGCTTCATCGTCGACGGGTTCTCGAGGATGTCGCGCAGGCTGCCTTCTTCCTTGCGCAGTTCCGCCAGCGCCTGCTGGATCTTGATGGTTTCGAGGCGCGCCAGCTGGCGCAGGCGCAGTTCCAGGATGTCTTCGGCCTGGATGTCGGAGAGACGGAATTCGGCGATCAGCGCTTCCTTCGGCTCGTCCGAATTACGGATGATGTGGATCACCTTGTCGATATTGAGCAGGACCGCTTCGCGTCCTTCCAGGATGTGAATGCGGTCGTTGACCTTGCCCAGCCTGAACTCGGTGCGGCGCCGTACCGTCACGAAGCGGAAGTCGATCCACTCCTGCAGGATTTCGCTCAAGCCCTTCTGGCGCGGACGGCCGTCGCCGCCGATCATCACCAGGTTGATCGAACTCGATGACTCCAGCGAGGTATGCGCCAGCAGCATCAGCATGAACTCGGCCTGGTCCTGGTTCTTCGACTTCGGCTCGAACACCAGGCGCACGGCAGCGGCGCGGCCCGATTCGTCGCGGATCGAGTCGAGCGAGCCGAGCATGGTCTGCTTGAGCGCCAGCTGTTCCGGCGAGAGCGCTTTTTTCCCGAGCTTGATCTTCGGATTGGTCAGTTCCTCGATCTCTTCGAGCACCTTTTGCGACGACACGCCCGGCGGCAGTTCCGACACCACCGCCTGCCACTGGCCGCGCGCCAGTTCTTCGATCTTCCAGCGCGCGCGCACCTTCATCGACCCGCGTCCGCTGGCGTACATGTCGGCGATCTGCGCCGGCGGCGTGATGATCTGGCCGCCACCCGGGAAATCCGGTCCCGGAATGATCGCCATCAGTTCGGCGTGGGTGATCTTCGGATTGCGGATCATGGCCACGGTGGCACGCGCCACTTCGGTCAGGTTGTGCGAGGCGATTTCGGTCGCCAGGCCCACCGCGATGCCGGAGGCGCCATTGAGCAGCACCATCGGCAGGCGCGCCGGCAGCGTTTTCGGTTCGGCGTGTTCGCCGTCGTAGTTGGGCTGGAAGTCGACCGTGCCTTCGTCGATTTCCTCGAGCAGCAGCTTGCCGATGGGCGTTAAGCGCGCCTCGGTGTAGCGCATCGCCGCCGCGCCGTCGCCGTCGCGCGAGCCGAAGTTACCCTGGCCGTCGATCAGCGGATAGCGCAGCGAGAAGTCCTGCGCCATGCGCACCAGCGCGTCGTAGATCGACTGGTCGCCGTGCGGGTGCAGTTTGCCCATCACGTCGCCGACCACGGCGGCCGACTTGCTTGGCTTGGCGCTGGCGCCCAGTTTCAGCTCGTTCATGCGGTACAAAATGCGGCGCTGCACCGGCTTCTGGCCGTCGCACACGTCAGGCAGGGCGCGGCCCTTGACGACCGAGACGGCGTAATCGAGATAGGCGCGCTCGGCGAAGGTCGACAGGGTCAAGGTTTCGGTGTCTTCCGGCGGTGGCGGCGGTGGCGGGTCAAACAGATTGGTTTGTGAGGACATGTACGTAGGTGCTTATGCGTAGGTGCTGGGTAAAAGGAGTGTGTTGGTTGGTCGGGTGTGCGTGGCGGGGGGCGGCTGCTACGCCGACCAGCCCCTGCCGCGCACCACCGCGATCCAGTGTTCGACGATATCGGCATCGAGTTTGAGGTCGAGCATCTCGCCATGGTGGCAGTGGACGTTTTCGAGCAGTTCGCGCATGCGCTGCGTGAAGGCGGCGTCGGGATACCGGCCGATGACGCCGCGCGGGTCGCCGTCGAGCAGTGCGCGCACCACTTCGTCTTCCAGCGCGAGCTGGCAGAAGTGGGCGTACGAGCGCTGGGCGCGCAGGCGCGCCAGCATCATGCCGGTTTCGTCGGGCATCTGGCGGTCCACGAAGCTGGCGTCGTCGGCCCAGTTGAAATGGCCCGCCATCGCTTCGCGGAACTCGTCGTCGCAGCCTTCGCCGGCGCAGTACTGGACAGCGCACTCTTCGAAGTGGTCGCGCACGTCGATGTTGAGCAGCTCGTCGCCGGCGAACAGCTGCGCCAGCTGTTCGCGCGGGCTGCGGTGCGCGCGCGTCAGGAACGCGGCCCAGATGCGGCGCGCCTGCATGATCGTGCTATCGGGACCGGTGCCGGGAAGGGGAGGCGGCAGGATCTCCGGCAGGCGGTACTGTTCGGGCTTGGGCTGCGGGCGTGGCGGTGGTTCCGGCAACGGCAACGGCGGTGGCGCGGGCAGCTCGAACGCCGGCGCCGGCGCGCCTGCCTCGGACGGCGGCGCGGACGGATCGAATTCGTAGCACGCTGTGTACACCGGCGCATCCGGATCGAATTCGTAGGCGGCCACGTAGACCGGCGCGTCCGGGTCGAATTCGTAGGCCGCCACGTAGACCGGCTGCTCGCGGGGATCTTCGCGCAGCTCAGCGCGCGGGGCCGGCTCGTCATCCGGCCAGTCCAGGTCATTGGCCTGGCGCGCCAGTTGCAGCGCGGCCTGGTAAGCGTCATTCAGGATCTGGAAGGCGGCCGGATCGTCCTCGGGACGGGTGACCTTCAGCTTGGCCGCGTAGGCGCGCTTGATCGCGCGCTCATCGCGGGTGGCCGTCATTCCGAGCACGCTCCAGATATTCATAGGAAGGAACTCCCGCCCAGTTCACGCATGACTTTCGTCAGCACTTCGTGCGCGCGCCGCATGGCCGCCGGCTGCTGGGTATTGAGCACGCCCGTAAAAGCGGCGATGTGCTCGGCCAGGTAGGCGCGTTCCTGGCCCAGCAACTGCTCGTAGAGGCGGTCGGCCTGGGCCAGCAGGGTGCGGTTTTCGATCTTGTCGCGCGGGTGGATTTTCAGTTCATTGAGCTCGGCCAGGCGCTTGGCCACTTCTTCCTGGGTCATCACGCCGGCGTTCTCGGTGATGACCAGGGTGTGCTTCTCCAGGCTTGGCTGGAGCGTGATTTCCGCTTCCAGCACGCCGCTGATGTCATACGTGAAGCGCACGTCGGCACTGATTTCACCGGAGCGCTTCGACTCGATCGGGAAGGCCAGCTTGCCCAGGAAGACATTGTCCGACACGCGGCGCGATTCGCCCTGGTAGACATGCACCACCAGTTCGTTCTGGTAGTCGTTGATGGTGGTGATCGATTCCACGCGCGAGACCGGCACCGTCGAATTGCGCTCGATGATCGGCAGGTAGTGGCCGCCCTCGTACTGGTTCGGGCCGATTTCGCGCGCGATCGAGATGCCCAGCGAGTAGGGCGCCACGTCGGTCATCACCACTTCGGAGAGGGCCGCGTCGCGCGCCATCAGGCCGGCCTGCACGGCGGCGCCCAGCGCGATCGCCTGGTCGGGATCGAGACTGATCGACGGGAAGCGCCCGAACATGCGCGAGACCATCTTGCGCACCAGCGGCATGCGGGTGGCGCCGCCGGCCAGCACCACCGAATCGAGTTCGGAGGCCTTGATGGTGGCGTCGCGCAGCGCCCGTTCGACCGGGCCGCGCAGGCGCTGCACCAGGTGGTCGCACAGCAGCACGAACAAGTCCTCGGTCAGGTCCAGGCTGTATTCCTTGCCGGCGCTGGTGTAGACCATGCGCGCGGTGAGGCTGTCGGACAGGGCGCGCTTGGCGCGTTCGGCTTCTTCGCGCAGGCGCTGGCGCTGGGTGCCGTTCAGTTCAGTGCCGTTCAAGTCCTTGGACAGGCCGCTGCGCGACAGGAAGGCGTCCACCAGCACGCTGGCAAAATCCTCCCCGCCCAAAAAATTGTCGCCGGCGGTGGCGCGCACTTCCATCACCCCTTCGAACAGTTCGAGGATGGAGACGTCGAAGGTGCCGCCGCCCAGGTCGAAGACGAGGAATTTGGTTTCGCGCTTGGTGTCCTGGATGCCGTAGGCCAGCGCCGCGGCGGTCGGCTCGTTGAGCAGGCGCTCGACGCGCAAGCCCGCCAGCTGGCCGGCCACCCGGGTCGCCTTGCGCTGGGCGTCGCTGAAGTAGGCGGGCACGGTGATGATGGCATCCGTGACTGGTTCGCCGAGCCAGGCTTCGGCGTCTTCCTTCAGCGAGCGCAGCACCATCGACGACAATTCCTCGGGACGGAACTTGCGCGCCCCGAGCTGGGTTTCGCGCTCGCTGCCCATGTAGCGCTTGAACAGCGCCGCCGTCATGTGCGGGTGGGTCTGCAGGCGCGCGCGCGCCGCTTCGCCGGTGAGCACGGTGCCATCGTCATCCATGCCGACGCAGGACGGCGTGAGAAAGCTGCCCAATGCGTTGGGAATAAGGTGCGCCTTGCCGTCGCGCCACACTGCCGCGAGACTATTCGTGGTGCCGAGGTCGATTCCGATAATCATGGTTCAGTGTCCGTTTGTGCTGCCGGAGACCGGCGATATGTTGCAAAACCGGGGTCTGTCCCCGGTTTTGCAACATATCGCCAGCGTCGCGACAGCCGGTTTTACAACTCAATCAGAAAGTGCACTAACTGTTGCAAAGCCGGTGAAAAACCGGGGTCTGACCCCAATTTTTCACCGGCTTTGCAACAACATCAGATGTCGGCTTCGGTTTCGTTGCCGTGTTCTTCGATCCAGGCGCGGCGGGCGGCGGCTTCGCCTTTGCCCATCAGCATGTTAAAGCGCGCCGAGGCGTCGATGTGGCTGAAGTCGCCCAGCGATACCGGCAGCAAACGCCGTGTATCCGGGTTCATCGTGGTTTCCCACAGTTGTTCCGCGTTCATCTCACCGAGACCCTTGAAGCGCGAAATGCTCCAGCTGCCTTCTTTCAGGCCTTCTTTCATCAGCTTGTCCTGGATCGCCACCAGCTCGCCATCGTCGAGCGCGTACAGTTTCTGGATCGGCTTCTTGCCGCGCGCCGGGGCGTCGACCCGGTACAGCGGCGGGCGCGCCACGCAGATGTGGCCAGGCGCGAACAGGGCCGGGAAGTGCTTGAAGAACAAGGTCAGCAGCAGTACCTGGATGTGCGAGCCGTCCACGTCCGCATCCGACAGGATGCAAATTTTGCCATAACGCAGGCCGGACAGGTCCGGCGTGTCACCCACGCTGTGCGGGTCGACGCCAATGGCCACGGCAATGTCGTGGATCTCGTTGTTGGCGAACAGGCGGTCACGGTCGGTTTCCCAGGAGTTGAGCACCTTGCCGCGCAGCGGCAGGATGGCCTGGAATTCCTTGTCGCGCCCCATCTTGGCCGAACCGCCCGCCGAGTCGCCCTCGACCAGGAACAGTTCGTTGCGGCCGATGTCGCTCGATTCGCAATCGGTCAGCTTGCCCGGCAAGACCGCCACGCCCGAGGACTTCTTCTTTTCCACTTTTTGCAGCGAACGCAGGCGCGACTGGGCCTGGCGGATCACCAGTTCGGCCAGCTTGCGGCCGTATTCGACGTGCTGGTTCAGCCACAGTTCGAGCGGTGGCTTGGCGAAGGTCGAGACCAGCCGCACCGCGTCGCGCGAGTTCAGGCGTTCCTTGATCTGGCCCTGGAACTGCGGGTCGAGCACCTTGGCCGACAACACGAACGAGACGCGCGCGAACACGTCTTCGGGCATCAGCTTGACGCCTTTGGGCAGCAGCGCGTGCATCTCGACGAAGCTCTTGACCGCGCCGAACAGCCCGTCGCGCAGGCCCGATTCGTGGGTGCCGCCGTTCGAGGTGGGAATCAGGTTCACGTACGATTCGCGCACCACCGCGCCTTCTTCGGTCCACGCCACCACCCAGGCCGCGCCTTCGCCTTCGGCAAAGCCGTCCGACTCGCCGTTGGAGTACTGGGCGCCTTCGAACACCGGGATCACGGTGTCGCCGTTGGTGCTTTGCGCGAGCATTTCATTGAGGTAGCCGCGCAGGCCTTCGTCGTACTTCCAGGTGGTCACGTCGCCGGTCTTGGCGATGGTCAGGGTGACCGTCACGCCGGGCAGCAGCACCGCCTTGGAGCGCAGCAGGCGCGCAAGCTCGACCTGCGAGATCGCGGGCGAGTCGAAATACTTCGGGTTCGGCCAGGCGGTCACGCGGGTGCCGCTCTTCTTGCCGTCGCGCGGTGCCGGGATCGAGGCCAGTGGCTCGATCACCTCGCCGTCGGCGAACACCATCTTGTGCAAGCCGTTGCCGTTGTCTTCCTTGCGCCAGACCGTGATTTCCAGGCGCGAGGAGAGCGCGTTGGTGACCGACACGCCGACCCCGTGCAAGCCGCCCGAGAAGGCATACGCGCCGCCCGAACCCTTGTCGAATTTGCCGCCCGCGTGCAGGCGCGTAAAGACGATTTCCACCGTCGGCACGCCTTCGTCAGGATGCAGGCCGACCGGGATGCCGCGGCCGTCGTCTTCGACCATGATCGAGCCGTCCGCATTGACCGTCACGCCGATGTTCTTGCAATGGCCGCCGAGCGCTTCATCGGAGGCGTTGTCGATCACTTCCTGGATGATGTGCAGCGGATTTTCCGTGCGGGTGTACATGCCCGGACGCTGTTTGACGGGTTCGAGTCCCTTGAGGACCCGGATGGAGGATTCGCTGTAGTCGGATGCAGGTTTTTTGGTGGCCATATCTAAGTTCTTTATGCGGATGCCTGCGCATTCTATCTTGTCAGCCGGAAAAGAAGCCAAATTTGAGCGCGCTGAATGTACTTGCCAGCCCGGGCAATTGTGGTTAGATTTGTACGCACGCCAACAGGTGTGGTCAAAACAATTCCATAAGTTAATAAAAATGCATGCAAAAAGGCAGTCTCTGAGTGTTCGCCTGTTGGGCTTTCCTTCTTCCGAAGGGGCCGAGCTGGGGACGGCGCTCGCGCATCCCCCGCGCGACGGGCCGTCGTATTCTTGCCTGCTGGGCGACAGTTTGCAAGAGCCGGACCTGATGATCGCCAACGGCGACGACCTGAGCGCGCTGGCCGCCTTGCTGGCGTGGCAGCCGGACGCGCTCCGTCCCGGCATGGTGATCGGCTCGGCCGGGATGGATTTTCCTTGTGCGCAGCTGTCGCGGCCACTGGACATGTTCCAGATGTTCAAGCTGCTCGCCGAGATGGGGCGCAAGCGCGCCGAGGCGGTCAATAACGCGCCGGCGCCGGCGGCGGCGCCGCAGCACGAGCGGCGCCGCCGCATCCGCCTCGATCTCGACATCACCGACCCGGCCGACTTTATCAAGATGCGGCGCCAGGCCCCGGGCGGCGCGGTGCTCATCGTCGACAAGCGCGGCGCGCTGCGCGACCATGTGGCGCGCCTGCTGGCGCCGCACCAGGTGGCGGTGGAATGGACCGAGAGCGCGGCGGCGGCGCTGCGCCTGTGCGCCGAGACGCCGGTGGCGGTGGTGATGATCAATACCTCCACGCCCGGCGTCGATCCGTATGCGCTGTGCAGCGAGATCAAGCGCCAGGACGGGGCCGAGCGGATCGCCGTGGTGCTGCTGGTGAACCAGGCCTCCGGCTACGATACGGCGCGCGCGCGCGCGGCCGGAGTGCGCGGCCTGCTCGACAAACCGATGGCCGACCGTCATCTGCTGGGGGCACTGAAAAAGCTGCTGTCGCTGCCGCCCTAGGACGTGTTAGTCACAATTTTGTTACAACTTTGAATCGTGCGCCCGCATGGGAGCGCTATATTTAAGGCATGCCCGATACCGACAAGCCCCTGTTGCCAGCCGCTGTACCCGATCCTGTCCCCGCGCCCGTGCCCGGAACGGATGCCGACGGCGGTGTTCACGCCCCCCGCGTTCCCGACCGCCGCGCCGCCGACGCCCTGCCGCGCTACCAGAAAGACAGCGACACGCCGCTGGCCCTGGCGCGCCGCGTGATCGCTTCGCGCTGGCGCAACCTGCGCGACAAGATCGGCCGCGACTTCATGCGCCGTACCTTGCGCATCGGCGTCTCGGCGCGCATTTTCCATCCCGAGCCCGGATCGACGGGACTGCGCAGCAAGAATTTGCAGTACCTGGAAGAGTCGATCGCGCAGTGGGTCATGTCGCGCGATGTGCTGGTGTTTATGATCCCGACGGTCAATACCAACGGCCTGCTCCATCCGAGTAACATCACCTTGCGCCATTACGCGCGCCATCTCGACGGGCTGGTGCTGCAGGGCGGGGCCGACGTGTCGCCGCAAACCTATTCCGAAACGCCGACCCGGCCCGAATGGAGCGGCGACCGCGCGCGCGATGTGTACGAGCTCGAACTGCTGCACGAATTCGTCGATGCGGGTAAACCGGTGCTGGGCATCTGCCGCGGGTGCCAGTTGATCAACGTGGCATTCGGAGGGACTTTGTACCAGGACGTGGCGACCAATGTGCCGGCCGCGCACGCGCACGTGCACAGCGATTACGACGCGCACCGGCACAAGGTGATTTTTCCGTCCGGGTCGTCGCTGGGACGCATGTTCCCGGATGTGCGGCGGCCGGTCGTGAACTCGATTCACCACCAGGCGGTCAAGGACCTGGGGCGCGATGTGGTGGTGGAAGCGATGTCCGATCCGGACGGGATCATCGAAGCGATCCGGTATCAAAGGGCGAATTTCGTGATGGGATTGCAGTGGCACCCGGAGTTTCACCGGGCCGGTGGGGTCGATCTGCTGGACTGCACGCCGATCCTGGATGAATTCTTGCGGGCGGCGCGCGAGACGCGGTTGTAGCTTTACCGTCTCCCCCGCGCCAAGGCGGCCCTCGGCGGGGGTCTATAGCACCGCTGCTCATAGGTGCTATGGGCCCCCGCCTGCGCGGGGGAGACGGCGCACCGGCTAATGGGGTGTGGACAGGCTAGCGCTTGCCCCTGAACCGCCCGATCGCCGCATTCACCATCCCCTCGGCGCTCCCCTGTTCCTCATACTGCCTTCGTAAATACGTCGCGTCGCTGGCCTCCTGCGCCGCCGTCGACAAATGCCGCAGCGCCCCCAGGCTCCCCAGCGCCTCGCCATGCGGCTCCATCTTGCGCAGGGTCGTCAGGATATCCTCGCGCAGCGACATGGTCTCGTAGGTTTTCGGATGCGTAATCGCCCCATCCAACCCGAACCTGCACGCCTGGAAGCGGTTGAAGTTATACACCAGATAGTCGTCTTCCACCGGCGGCTCTTCGCGCCGCTCCAGCAGGTGCCGGCACAGCGCCTGCAAATACCCGGCCAGCGCCGCCGCCCGTTCCACCGTCAGCGGCGTGTCGCACACGCGCAGCTCGATGGTGCCGTATTCCGGCTTGGGCCGCACATCCCAGTAAAAATCCTTCATGCTCTTGATGATGCCGGTGCCTTCCATCTTCGCAAAATAGACATTGGCGAATTCGTCCCAGCTCAGGGTGAACGGCGCACGTCCGCTCATCGGAAACGCGAACACGGAATTGAGGCGCGCCGAATCGAACAGGCTGTCATGCCCCTGCACGAACGGCGACGACGCCGACAGCGCGATGAAGTGCGGAATATACCGGTTCAGCGAATGCAGCAGGAACATTGCATCGTCGCCCGAGGCGCAGCCGATGTGCACGTGCTGCCCGAACACCGTGAACTGCTTGGCTAGGTAGCCGTACAGCGACGACAGTTCCTGGAAGCGCTGCTTGGGATAGATTTTCTGCTCCGACCAGTGCTGGAACGGATGCGTGCCGCCGCCGCACAAGCCGATATTGAGGCGGTCGCCCGCCGCCACCAGGATGTCGCGGATTTCCAGCAGTTCGGCCAGCAGCGGCAGGTGGCTCGAATGCACGCTCGAATTAATCTCGATCATGCTCTCGGCGATTTCGGGCGTCACATTGCCCGGAAAGGGTTTTTGCGCGAGCAGGTGCAGCAGGTCGGGACTGGCGGCGGTCAGGTCAAAGTCCGACAGACTGACCAATTGCAGCTCCAGTTCCACGCCAAAGGTCAGTGCCTTGGAATTGGCAAACGGTTCAAGCGCCATCTCAGGCCTCCGTGGTTTCGCGGGCCCAGATCAGGGCGCGCTGGATGATAATGGGGCCGAATACTTCGAGCAGCATGGTGACCGCGGCCATCGACCTCAGCTCCTGTATGTCGATGCCGCGCAGGCGCGCATGCTCGAGCAGCAAAATCACGAACACCGATACCGGCGCGAGCGCCAGGCCGGTCAGCGCGCCCTTGCGCCACGAAATGCCGGACAGTTGCGAGAACACCGTCACGCCCAGGGTCTTGGTCATCAGGCGCACGATCACGACGGCGAACGCCAGTGCGCCGCCGGCGAGCACTTCGCGCCATTCCAGGGTCGAGGCGGCGTACACGAACAGCAGCACGGTGAGCAGTTCGCCCAGTGCGCCAAAGTTGCGCTGTGCGCCGCTGAAGGCCACCCTGCGGTGGCGCGCCGTCAGGCCGAAGGCCAGCGTGGCCACCACCGGCGAGAGGTTCATGGTGTAGGTGATCGAGACCAGCAGAATGACGGCCAGCGCGAAAGCGACCGTGGCGTCCTGCGACAGGTTGCCCAGGTGGCGCAGCAGCGCCGGCACCACCACGCCGAACACGGCGCCGACCACGCCCGAGATCAAGAGCGCAACCAGGCTGCTGATGGTGGCGTCGCCAATGTCCGCCGAGCTGTGGAAGATCCAGAAGCCGACGATCACGTTGAATGTAAACACCGACAGCACGCAGTTGATCGCGGACAGGTGCAGCACGCGCTCGGTCACCTGGCCGGAACTGCGCTGTTCATTGATGATGCGTACCACCGTGGCGGGCGAGGTGGACATGGCGAGCGAGGCGAGCATCAGCGCGGTCATGGTGGTCACGCCGAACCAGAGGGCGACGAAATACACGGCGACAAAGGTGCCCAGCGCTTCGACCAGCGAGGCCATGGCGAACCAGGGATTGGTGCGCAGCCAGCGCAGGTTGATGCGGTAGCCAAGTTCGAACAGGATCAAGCCGAAGGCCACGTCGGCCATCAGCAGGATGGTGCCGCCGCTGGTGGCCGGCAGTACGCCGATCTGGGTGCTGGCCAGCGCAAAACCGACAATGCCGTAAAAGCTGATGCGCGGCAGGCCGGTCCAGCGCTTGCCGAATTCGCCGGCCATCCAGGCGATGCAGATCGCAAAAGGCCAGGAGAGATTGGTGAGGATCGTCAGCAGATCGGGCATGAATTCCTTTCGTTCCACCGGTCGATGGGTGCGCCAAGATTCTACAAGACGAGCCCGCGCGCACGATTCCGCATAACGAAAAATGTTACCCAAAACGCAAGCATGCGCTCCGGGTAGCGCCACCCAGGGCTATTTGCTCAGGGTGCGCATGGCGCGCTCCAGGCCCTCGATCGTCAACGGGAACATGCGGTTGCTCATAATCTGGCGGATCACCGCAATCGACTGGCGGTACTGCCACACGCCTTCCGGCTCGGGATTGAGCCAGGCGAATTTGGGGAAGGCATTGCAAAAGCGCGCCAGCCACGCGGCGCCGGCTTCTTCGTTGTTGTATTCGACCGAGCCGCCCGGATGCAGTACTTCGTAAGGGCTCATGGTGGCGTCGCCGACGAAAATGAGCTTGGTGTCGGCCGGGTACTTGCGCAGGATGTCCCAGGTCGGAAAACGCTCGGCGTTGCGGCGCCGGTTGTTCTTCCACAGGTAATCGTAGACGCAGTTGTGGAAGTAGAAGAACTCCATGTTCTTGAATTCGGTCTTGGCCGCCGAGAACAGTTCTTCGGTGCGTTCGATATGGTCGTCCATCGAGCCGCCCACGTCCAGCAGCATCAATACCTTGACCTTGTTGCGGCGCTCGGGCCGCATCTTGATGTCGAGGAAGCCGGCGTTGTTGGCGGTGGCGTGGATGGTGGCGTCGAGCGCCAGTTCGTCCTCGGCGCCTTCGCGCGCGAACTTGCGCAGGCGGCGCAGCGCCACCTTGATGTTGCGCGTGCCCAGTTCGCGCTCGGCGTCGTAGTCGCGGTAGGCGCGCTGCTCCCACACCTTGACCGCGGTGCGGTTGCCGCCCTTGCCGCCGATGCGCACGCCCTCCGGATTGGTGCCGCCGTTCCCGAACGGCGAAGTGCCGCCGGTGCCGATCCACTTGCTGCCGCCTTCGTGCCGCTCCTTCTGTTCCTTGAGCAGTTCGTTCAGGCGGTCCATCAGCTTGTCGTAGCCGAATTTTTCGAGCTGGCGTTTCTGTTCGTCCGACAGTTCGCGCTCCATGCGCTTGACCAGCCAGTCGAGCGGAATGGCGGCATTGGTCTCGAAGGCGGCGTTGATGCCCTTGAAGTACTGGGCAAAGGCGCGGTCGAATTTATCGTAGTGGGCTTCATCCTTGACCAGGGTCAGGCGCGCTACATAATAGAAGTCGTCCATGGAGGCGCCGACGACATTGCGCTCCATCGCTTCGAGCAAGGTCAGGAACTCCTTGATCGTGACCGGGATCCTGGCGTCCTTGAGGGTAAAGAAGAAGTCGATCAGCACATCAGGCTCCCGCGCGCTGCAGCTGGTAGTGCAGGTGCGACTTGATTTCGGACCATTCGCCGCGCACGATGCTGTACATGACGGTGTCGCGCACGGTGCCGTCGCGGCGCACGGCGCTGTGGCGGATCACGCCATCTTTTTTGGCGCCGAGGCGTTCGATGGCCGCCTGTGAGGCGTGGTTGAAGTTATCGGTGCGCAGGCCGACCACCGCGCAGCCGAGCGTGTCGAAGGCGTGCGAGAGCAGCAGTAGTTTGCAGCTGGTATTGACATGGCTGCGCTGGCGGCTTTTGGCGTACCAGGTCCAGCCGATCTCGAGCCGGTCGACCTTGGGCAAGATGTCGTGGTAGCTGGTCGAACCCATCACAAGCCCGCTGGAGGCGTCGATCACGGCAAACGCCAGCCGGTCGGGCATCTCGAGCGCGTGGCGGATGTACTGCTCCACGTTGTGCGGTTCCGGCACCGAGGTGACGCGGATGTTCCACAGTTCGCCGTCGCTTGCTGCCGCGCAGAGGCCCCCGGCGTGCGCGAGCGACAAAGGCTCGAGGCGCACGCCGTTGAATTCGAGGGTGAGGGCGTCGACCTGGATCATCAGCGGTTGGTCCGCGACATGTACACCAGGCGCTCGAACAGGTGCACGTCCTGCTCGTTCTTGAGCAGGGCGCCGTGCAGCGGCGGCACGATAGCCTTGGTATCCTGGCTGCGCAGCGCTTCGGCCGGGATGTCTTCGGCCAGCAGCAGCTTGAGCCAGTCGAGGAATTCAGAGGTGGACGGCTTTTTCTTCAGGCCCGGCACGTCGCGCACTTCGTAGAAGCTTTGCAGCGCCTGCGCCAGCAGGTCCTGTTTCAAGGTCGGGTAGTGCACCTTGACGATCTGCTCCATCGTGTCCTTGTCGGGGAATTTGATGTAATGGAAAAAGCAGCGGCGCAGGAACGCGTCCGGCAGCTCTTTTTCATTGTTGGAGGTGATGATCACCAGCGGGCGGTGTTTGGCCACGACCATTTCGCGCGTCTCGTAGACGTAGAACTCCATGCGGTCAAGTTCGCGCAGCAGGTCGTTGGGGAACTCGATGTCGGCCTTGTCGATCTCGTCGATCAGCAGCACCACCGGCTCGGGCGCGGTGAAGGCCTGCCACAGCACGCCCTTGACGATGTAGTTGTGGATGTCGCGCACGCGCTCGTCGCCGAGCTGGGAGTCGCGCAAACGCGACACCGCGTCGTACTCGTACAGGCCTTGCTGGGCCTTGGTGGTGGACTTGATATGCCACTGCATCAGCGGCATGTTCAGGGCTGCCGCGACTTCTTCGGCCAGCATGGTTTTGCCGGTACCCGGCTCGCCCTTGATCAGCAAGGGCCGCTGCAAGGTGAGGGCGGCGTTGACCGCCAGTTTCAGGTCGGCGGTGGCGACATAACTATCCGAACCCTGGAAGCGGTGCGCCTGCGAAGTCGATGCGTGCATGTGCGTGTGTGGTCAAAAGTGGAATTATTTCGAGTATATGCCAGAACCGGAAGGGCGGCACTGCAACACAGTGAAGTGGACGCGTCACGTCAGTTCGGTTAAACTCTCAGGTTGATAGTGCAAAACATAATAAGTTTGCACGTGCGATACCCGATTATCACTTACCCTCGCCACCATGAAAAAACTCATCGCACTCCTCGTGCTCGCCTGCGTCGCGAACGTGTCCGCCGCAGCGGACATCGTTGGAAACGCCAAGGCTGCCAAAGTTGAACAATGTATCGGCTGCCACGGCATCCCCGGTTACAAAGCGACTTTCCCCGAAGTCTATCCGGTGCCGATGATTGGCGGCCAGTCGGCCAAGTACATCGAAAACGCGTTGAATGCCTATAAAAAGGGCGACCGCAAGCATCCTTCGATGCGCGGTGTGGCCGGCACCATGACCGACCAGGAAATCGCCGATGTCGCTGCCTACTACTCGCAGCAAGTGAAGAAATAAGGACAGAGCCATGAAAAAACTGATGATCGCCCTGTTCTGCGGCGCTGTATCCCTGAGCGCGACCGCTGGCGGCAATATCGCCAATGGCGAAGCCCTGACCAAGAAGTACAACTGCGCGTCGTGCCACGGCGCCGACTTTACCAAGTCGACCGACCCGAGCTACCCCAAGCTGGCCGGCCAGCACGCCGAGTACCTCAAGCACGCGCTGATCGCGTACAAGCGCGGCGAAGGCCCGAACGGCCGTAACAACGCCATCATGGGCGGCTTTGCCAAGCCATTGTCGAACAAGGAAATCGACGACATCGCAGCGTACCTGCACAGCCTTCCTTCGGGACTGGTGCTGCAGCGCTAAGCAGAACGCACCCGCAGCACCCCGAGCGCCTTCCACCTTCTCTTTATCGGGAAGGGGAGGGCGTTTTGTATTTATAGACCGCCCACGGAGCTGCGTTTGCCCACCTTGTCGCCCCACTACCTCAAATCGAACCTGCTCAGCGGCCTGACCGTGGCGCTGGCCATGGTGCCGGAGGCGATCGCCTTTGCGCTGGTGGCGCACGTCTCGCCCCTGACCGGCCTGTACGCCGCGTTCATGGTGTCCCTGATTACCTCGGCGATCGGCGGGCGGCCCGGCATGATTTCGGGCGCGACCGGTGCGCTGGCGGTGGTGATGGTGGCGCTGGTGATCTCGCACGGGGTTCAATACCTGTTCGCCACGGTGGTGCTGATGGGGCTTTTGCAGCTGCTGTTCGCCGCCGCGCGCCTCGGTAAATTCATCCGCATGGTGCCGTATCCGGTCATGCTGGGGTTTGTGAACGGGCTGGCCATGGTGATCTTCATGGCGCAGTTCGGGCACTTCAAGGTGACGGGCGCCGACGGCGCGCAGCACTGGATGAGCGGCGCGCCGCTGTATACGATGCTGGGCCTGGCGGCGCTGACCATGGCGGTGATCTACCTGCTGCCGCGCGTAACGCGCGCCATTCCCTCGACCCTGGCCGGCATCCTGCTGGTGTCGGTGCTGGTGGCCACGCTTGGTATCGATACCAAGACCGTGGGCGACCTGGCCTCGATCAAGGGCGGCCTGCCGGCGTTTCACCTGCCGGACGTGCCCCTGAACTGGGCTACCCTGCGCATCATCTTCCCGTATGCGCTGGTGCTGGCCGCGGTGGGGCTGATCGAGTCGCTGCTCACGCTCACCTTGATCGACGAGATGACCGACACGCGCGGCCAGCCGAACCGCGAAAGCATGGCGCAGGGCGTGGCCAACGTGGTCACGGGCCTGTTCGGCGGCATGGGCGGCTGCGCCATGATTGGCCAGAGCATGATCAACGTGAACAACGGCGCCACCGGGCGCCTGTCGGGCATCGCCACCGCCGTGTTCCTGCTCTCGTTCATCCTGTTCGCCTCCGCATGGATCGAACGCATTCCGCTGGCCGCCCTGATCGGCGTGATGTTCGTGGTGTGCCAGAAAACCTTCGCCTGGGGCAGTTTTCGCCTGTTCGGCAAGGTGCCGCGCGCCGATATCGCGGTCGGCCTGCTGGTGGCCGTGCTGACCCTGATCTTCGACCTGGCCATTGCGGTGGTCGCCGGCGTGATCGTCTCGGCGCTGGCGTTCGCATGGGAGCACGCCAAGCGGATCCGGGTCGCCATCCACCCGGACCAGCAGGGCGCCAAGGTCTACCAACTGGAAGGCACCCTGTTTTTCGCCTCGGTGGCGCAGTTTAACCAGCTGTTTACGCCCAGGGACGATCCGCAGGACGTGGTGGTCGACTTTGCCGGCGCGCGCGTGGTCGACCATTCGGCGATCCAGGCCATCGACGCGCTGGCGCTGCGCTACCGCCAGGCCGGCAAGCGCCTGCACCTGCGCCACCTGAGCCCCGACTGCCGCGAGCTGCTGGAAAATGCGCGCGACATGATCGAGGTGAACCTGGCCGAGGATCCGCGCTACCGCATCGCCGACGACAAACTGGCCTGAGCCTGATGATGCAGACCGCGCTCTCCCTGATCCTGCTGCTGGCGATGGGGCAGGGCGTGTTCCTGGCAATCGCCTTGCTGGCGGCGCGCCAGGCCGAACTGCGCGGGGCCAACCGCCTGCTGGCCGGGCTGCTGCTGGGGAGCGTGGCGGTCATCGGCCATGCCTGGCTGGGTATCAACCACCTGTATACAAGCTATCCGCACAGCGCCCTGGCCATTGCCACCATTGGTTTGCTGAGCGGGCCGCTGCTGTATTTATATCTGCGCACTGCGCTCACCGGGCGGCGCCTGGCCGCGCGCGACTGGCTCCATGGCGCGCCGTTTTTGCTGGCCACCGGCGCCATGCTGCCGTTTTACCTGCAAAGCGCCGAGGCCAAGCTGGCCTGGATGCTTCAGCGCCCGCTGCTGCCCTGGTATATCGGGCTGTCGGTGCTGGTCAAGTCGCTCATGTTCATCTGTTATGTCGTCGCCAGCTACCGCCTGATGCGCGGCGCCGCCAGCGGCCCGCTGGCCGGCGGCCTGGCGCGGCTGGCGAAAATCTGGGTGCTCGGCGCTGCCGGCAGCGTGGCCGCCTTCGGCATCGAGTTTGCCGACGTGGCGCTGCCGCTGTCGTCGGATGCGGTGGGCGCCATCGCGCTGGCCTGTTTTGTGTACGCGACCGCGTTCCTGGCGATCCGCCTGCCGCTCGGGTATCTCCCGCCGGCGCCGGCGACCTTGCCGGCGCCCTTGCCGGAACCGGCGCCGCGCTACGCCAACAAACGGCTGTCGGAACCGGACCGCGCCGGCTTTCTCGATGCACTGAAACGGTGCATGGAAGTCGACCAGGTGTATCGCAACGGCGAACTGACGCTCGACGAACTGGCCGCGCTGCTGGCCATGACGCCGCACGAACTGTCGCAGCTGATCAACGATGCCTGCGGCGTCAACCTGCAGGAATACCTGAACCGCTACCGGGTCGACGCGCTCAAGGCGGCTTTGCTCGCGCCGGAGCAGGCCAGCACCAGCATCCTCGACCTGGCGCTGGCGTGTGGCTTTAACAGCAAGACCACCCTGAACCGGGCGTTCAAGAAGCAGACCGGCCTGACCCCGTCCGAATGTCGCCGTGGCGGCGCCGGGACAGGTGCCGAATCATCATCTGGCACGACTCTCCCGGGCTAAATCGTGAAAATGGGTCCATTCGCCCCTTCACTTAACGCCACGGAGATTTGATGAAACCTGCCCTTTTACCGGCCCTTTTACCGGCCCTTGTGGCCACCCTGATGCTGTGCACCCCGGCCTTTGGCGCCGACAAAACCTGGATTGCGAACGTCAAACTGGTCTCGCCCGAAAGGCTCGACCGCATCGAAACGGGCAGTGTGCTGATCGAGGGCGGGCGCATTGCGCGGGTCGAGCGCGGCCCGTCCCGTCCCGCCCCGGCCGGCGCCAGCGTAGTCGATGGCAAAGGCTACTACCTCACCCCCGGCCTGATTGACTCCCATGTGCACCTGCACGTCGTGCCGGGCATGAGCATGGAGCAGGGCGCGTCCGGCGACAGCCTGGCCCGGGCCTACTTTCTCCAGCTGCCACGCTCGTTCCTGTATTACGGCTTTACCACCGTGATCGACCTGGCGGTGTCGGATTACGGCATGATCGAGCGCTTGCGCAAGGAGCCGCTGCACCCGGACGTATTCCATTGCGGCGAGGCGCTGGTGCTGGCCAACGGCTACCCGATGTCGTTCTTTTCGCCCGATAAACGCTTCCAGAGCTTTGGCAACTACCTGTTCGATCCGGCCATGCCGACCGTCGTGCCGGCGCAGTTTGCGCCTTCGGCCCACACCGTGGCGGCGGGGGTGGCGCGGGTGGCCAAGGCCGGCGGCATCTGCGTAAAGACCCACTTCGAGCGCGGTTTCGGGGCCGAGCGCAACCTGCCGGTGATGAGCCGCGCCAAATTTGCCGAAGTGCGGGCTGCGGTCACGCAGGCAGGCAAAGTGCTGATCACGCACGCCAATTCGTTCGAAGCGCAGTCGTTCGCGGTGGCCGGGGGCGCCGACGTGCTGGCGCACGGCATGTGGCACTGGGGCGCGCTGAACGGGCAGGCCGGCCTGCCGCAGGAGATCAAGGCGCTGCTCGACAAGATCGTCGACCAGCGCACCGGCTACCAGCCAACCATGCAGGTGCTGTATGGCTTGCGCGCGTACGTGGAACCGGGTTATCTGGACGATCCGGCGCTGCGCAAGGTGGTGCCGGCGGCGTTGCTGGCCTGGTTTTCGACGCCGCAGGGGCAGTGGTTCAAGCCGGAAGTGACCGATGGCGAGGAGGACGCCGCCGTCATGCAGGGCATGGAAGGGCCGCTGCGGCGCCAGCGCGCGGTGGTGGCCTACCTGGCCGGGCGCGACGCCAACTTCGTGTTCGGGTCGGATACGCCATCGTCCCCGACGTACGGCAATTTGCCGGGATTGAACGGGTATCGCGAGATGCGCCAGCTGCACGCGGCGGGCATGTCGCTGGCGCAGATCTTCAAGGCGGCCACGATGAACAATGCGCGCACCTTCGGGCTGGATCGGGAACTGGGGTCGATTGAAGTGGGCAAGGCGGCCAATCTGCTGCTGCTGAAAACCTCGCCGCTGGACGACATCAGCGCTTACGACAGCGTGGTGACGGTCTGGGTGCGCGGGCAGCAGACGGCGCGCGAGGCATTGGCCGCCGACTATAAGTAGAGCAAGCTGGCCGGATCAGGCGCAGCGCGCCCGCACGCACTCGACGTAGGCCACGCTGTCGGGCGGCACGCCGTTGCGTTGCGAAGTCCAGATCATCTGGCCCAGGCATTCCATGATTTCATGATGGGCGTCGTGCGCGCCGAGGCGCTGGGTCAGCGCGTTGCAGGCCGCGCGGATGCCCGGCGGCTGGTCGATCGAGACCTGCTCGGCGATCGACAGATGCATGGACAGGTGCAAAAACGGATTGGCTTGCCCGCCCTCGACCGAATAATCGCGCGCCAGCGCCGCTTCGGCGTTCGACAGCACATCGGCGTACTCGGGATGCTGGACGATCCAGTCGGCGGCGATGGCGTCCATCGGGCTGAGGATCTCGCCGCTGCGCTGCTTGCGGTAGGCTTCGCAGAAAAAACGGCGAACGTCGTCGGAGGAGGGGGTAAACATGATTGGCGGGGCGGGCAAATGAGGTAGGCCACATTGTACCGCCATCGCCGCGCCGCCGTCGCCGCCGCCGCCTTAAGACTGCTAGTTCTTCCTCGGCTTGCAGGCGTCGCCGATGCTTTCCATGGTCTGGTGCGCCAGCGCCAGCTCGCCCGAGCTGCGCTGCAGCGACGCGACGTAGCCACCGGCCTGGCAGACGCGCGCCCGCTCCTGGGTGCTGCCGTCGCGGGCGGCGGCCATCAGCGCGGCGGCGTCGATCCGGCCCAGGTAGAAGGCGGCCACCGGCGCCGGCCAGCGCGTGTCGGTCGCTGCCGCCAGCGCGCGTTTGGCGGCCTCGCGCTCGCCGGCTTCGACCTGGGCCAGGAACAGTTCCAGGTCCAGCTCGATCTTGTCGGGCTTGGCGGCCAGGACGGCGCGCAGGCGCGTGACCGCCTCCTGCGGCCTGCCGGCTTCGCGCAGCAGGCGCGCCGTGAGCAGCAGCGCGGCCGGATGGTGCTGCGCGGCCGCCTTGTCGAGCCACGCACGGGCCTCGATCTGGTCTTTGGGCAGGCGCGCGCCATTGAAGTAGTCGCGCGCCAGGATGTACTGGGCGTCGGGGTTGCCGGCGTTGGCCTCCTGGCGCACCAGGGCCAGGTTGCCGCTGCCCGGTTTGGCGAACACCTCGCCGCCCAGGTAGCTCAGGTAAATACGGCGCTGGCTGTTGGCAAACAAGACCCGGTGCGCGCGCAGGAAGTCGGTGCCGAGGATGACATCGACCTGCCCGTACTCGCGGTTGAGCGATTCGGCGATGGCGATATCGGCATTGCGCACCGTCTCGTCGCCGATGGCGAAGGTCTTGAAGACGGCGTTCCAGCGCGCCGCCCTGCCGCCGCCGGCGCCGATGAAAAAGCCGTTGCGCTTCACGTCCGGCATGTCGGTGGTGACGCCGGCGCGGCGCGCCGCGCTCTCGGTAATCGAACTGACGCCCGCGCCGGTGTCGAGAATCGCCGAGAGGGTCACGCCGTTGACCTGCACGTCCACCTGCGGCGTGGCCGCCTTGCGGCTGGCGCCTGTCATCGGCACCATCATGGCCTGCGCGTCCCAGTACGACAGCCGGTTGTCGTCATTGCAGTTGTCGCTGCGGTGAAAGCGCACCACCTTGTCGGCCAGCGCCACTTCGAGATCGGACTGCATCAGGAAGTCGGCGCCGACGATCGCGTCGTACCAGGGCGTGGTGCCCATTTCGCCGAGCACCGGCAGGGTGATCTTGCCGCCGCCGCTCGGGCCCACGGTGAAGTCGTCCAGGCTCGCCAGATACAGCGCGCTGCTGCCGCCCGTTCCCAGCACCTTGCGGCCGCCGCCCGAGCGCAGCGCCAGTTTGCGGTTCTCGGCGCCGGTGCGGGTCAGCATGGTCATGAAGGCGCCGGTATCGAGCAGCATGAGCGCCGGCTTGCCGTTGATGCTGCCTTGCACGGCCGGTTGCAGCGCCAGCCCGCGCAAGCTGATGGGCACCTGCTGCTGCTGGACGAATTTGCAGGTGGTGGACGGGGCGGCAAGGGCGCTGGCGGGGGCCGCCAGGCACAGGGCCGACAGCAGCAGGGCGCGGCAGGAGGAGCGAAAGAGTGGCATGGGACGGATTGTACGCTGCCCACTTGCGGAAAATACAAGGTGGCAGACGAAAAAACGGCGCCGTGAAGCGCCGTTTCGGGTGGTTTGCTAGTCCTTGCTCGGCACCAGCACCAGTTGCGGCTCCGGGGCGCAGGGCTGGTCCGGGGCTGGCTGGCGCGGGGCGTGCGGCTGGCGCAGGTAGCGCGCCGTGTGGCGCCGTTCGTGCGTGTGGCCTCCGCCGTTAGCCGGCCAGGTCAGGAATCGCGACAATTCCTGCAAGGCGCGCTGGTACACATCGCGCTTGAACTCGATGACCACATCGAGCGGCACCCAGTAATCGTGCCAGCGCCAGGCGTCGAACTCGGGGTGGTCGGTCAGGCGCAGGTTGACATCGTTATCGCGGGCACACATGCGCAGCAGGAACCAGATCTGCTTCTGCCCGCGGTAATGGCCGCGAATCTCGCGCTTGATAAAATGGTCGGGTACTTCATAGCGCAGCCAGTCGCGGGTACGGCCCACAATCTTCACATGCTCCTGACGCAGCCCTATTTCTTCCTCCAGTTCGCGATACATTGCCTGTTCCGGTGTCTCACCGTATTTAATGCCCCCTTGCGGGAACTGCCACGAGTGCTCGCGCACCCGCTTGCCCCACCACACCTCGTTATGGGCGTTTAGCAGGATGATGCCGACGTTGGGCCGGAACCCTTCACGATCGAGCATAGTGCACCTCGAAACTTTCTGCCAGCGCGCGCCTTCTTTACATATTTACCCACAAATTCTGGTCCCCGCCCGGCTTTCGGGGTACGAAAACGGCAGGAACCGCGTCAAACGGGTCCATTTGTATAAGATTTGGACGCATCAGCCAGCTAATCCTTTAAAATTAGGTTGATTATAACCCTCTCTTTTTAAAAAGAATTCACCGATATGCGCGCCTCCCGTTTTTTTATTTCAACTTTAAAAGATGCACCTTCCGACGCTGAAATCGTCAGTCACCAGTTGATGATGCGCGCAGGAATGATCAAGCGCCTCGGCTCCGGTATCTACACCTACATGCCGACCGGCTTGCGCGTGATCCGCAAGGTCGAAGCGATTATCCGCGAGGAAATGAACAAGGCCGGCGGCATCGAACTGCTGATGCCGCTCGTGCAACCAGCCGAGCTGTGGCAGGAAACCGGCCGCTGGGAAAAGATGGGCCCGGAACTGATGCGCGTGAAAGACCGCCACGGCCGCGAATACGCGATCCAGCCGACTTCGGAAGAAGTCATCACCGACGTGGTGCGCTCCGAGATCAAGTCGTACCGCCAGCTGCCGCTCAATTTTTATCACATCCAGACCAAGTTCCGCGACGAGCGCCGTCCGCGTTTCGGCCTGATGCGCGGCCGTGAATTCACGATGAAAGATGCGTATTCGTTCGACCGCGACGAAGCGAGCATGAAGGCCTCGTACAAGATCATGTACGACGCCTACACCGCCATTTTCAACCGCTTCGGCTTGAAGTTCCGCGCGGTGGCGGCCGACAACGGCGCCATCGGCGGCTCCGGCTCGCACGAATTCCACGTCATCGCCAGCACCGGCGAAGACGCCATCGTCTACTGCCCGACCTCCGACTACGCGGCCAACATGGAAGCGGCCGAAGCGCTGCCGCTGGCCGCAGCGCGCGCCGCCGCTAGCGCACCGCTGACCAAGACCGCCACCCCTGGCGCGACCAAATGCGACGCCGTGGCCGAGATGCTCAAGCTGCCGTTGAACCAGACCGTCAAGACCATCGCCCTGACGGTCGAAAAAGAAGTCGCCGGCAAACAGGTGCTGGAAAACTGGATGCTGCTGCTGCGCGGCGACCATGAACTGAACGAAATCAAGGCCGGCAAAGTTGCGGGCCTGGCCGGGCACCGCTTCGCCACCGAAGCCGAGATCCTGGCCTGCTACGGCAGCATTCCCGGCTACCTGGGACCGATCGGCACCAAACAGCCGGTCACCATCGTGGCCGACCGCACGGTGGCCAACATGGCCGATTTTGTCTGCGGCGCAAATGAAGAAGGCTTCCACTACACGGGCGCGAACTGGGTGCGCGACCTGCCGGAAGCGTTAGTAGCCGACCTGCGCAACGTGGTCGAAGGCGACGCTTCGCCAGACGGCAAAGGCGTGCTGGCGATCGAGCGCGGCATCGAAGTCGGTCACGTGTTCCAGCTCGGGACTTCCTACTCCGAGAGCATGAAAGCGACCTTTTTGGACGAAAACGGCAAACCTGCGCCGCTGCAGATGGGCTGCTACGGGATTGGCGTCACGCGCATCCTGGGCGCGGCGATCGAACAGAATTTCGACGACAAGGGCATCATCTGGCCGGCCGCGATTGCGCCGTTCGAAGTGGTGTTGTGCCCGATGGGGATGGACCGCAGCGAGATGGTCAAGACCGAAGTCGAAAGCCTGTACGCGGCGCTGCAAGCGGCCGGCGTGGACGTCATCGTCGACGACCGCGGCCTGCGTCCGGGCGCCATGTTCGCCGACTGGGAACTGATCGGCGTGCCGCACCGCGTGGTGATCGGCGAGCGTGGCCTGAAAGAAGGCAACCTCGAATACCAGGGCCGGCGCGATCTTGAAGCGACCGCCGTGCCGGTGGCCGGCATGGCCGAGTTCATCAAGGGCAAATTAAGCCAGTGAGCATGTCGTTCATGGTGAATGGACTGGCGCAGGCGGTGCTGGCGGCCGGCCTGCTCTGGTCCTGGGCCGCGTGGGCGGGCAACCAGAAAGAGGAGGCCATGGCCGACTCGGTGCGGGTGGCCCTGTCGAACGCGATCAAGGACACGCGCCCGCCGCAGCCGGTGTTTCGCGACGAAGCGGCGCGGGTGCGCTACCAGCAATGGCTGACGGCCATGTCGGACCGGCTCAAGCGCAAGCTGCCGGACGACCAGGTGCGGCTCGAATTCCTGCAATCGGTCTGGTACGAATCGAACCGGGCCGGGCTCGATACGGGGCTGGTGCTGGGGCTGATCCAGGTCGAATCGGCATACCGCAAGTACGCTGTCTCGATGGTGGGTGCGCGCGGCTACATGCAAGTGATGCCGTTCTGGACCAACGCGATCGGCGACAGCGACCGCAGCAAGCTGTTCCACATGCAAACCAACCTGCGCTACGGCTGCTCGATTTTGCGCATGTACCTCGACATCGAAAACGGCAACCTGTACCTGGCGCTGGGCCGCTACAACGGCAGCCGCGGCAAACCCGCCTACCCCAACGCGGTCCTCTCCGCCTGGGAAAAGTGGAAATTTCCTATCTAAAAACCCAGACCCCGCCTACAACCGGGGTCTGACCTCTGACTCGAAACATTTTCCGTTACCCAAAACCGGGGTCAGAGCTTTAATGTGCAATTAGTTGCCAATTTGGCCTACCGATGGGTGGCCTGCGGGGCACGCGCTGCAACGGGTTTCAATGTTAAAAGAGCCGCTCGTTTGCCGGCCCACCAATGCGAAGGAACAATCAATCATGAGCCGTAGCCGTCGCCGCAATCCCATCTGGGGCATCTGTATCTCGAGCAGCGAGCTGGTGCAAGAAGACCTGGCATCGCCGTTTCCGTCAAAGCGAGCGCCAGACGCTGGGCACGGCCACGCCGGAGGCCCTGGAGGCCCATTTGCCTGTCGTGGAACGTGAGGTCAGCAACGTTTGGGCCATGCAGAAGGACGGTCATGGTTACCATTGCTTGAGCGATCGGGCCGCGTTGGCCGAGTGGCGCGCCGCACGCAAGGGAAACACACCTGACGAGTGCGCGGTTCTCAAGAAGCGCTGGATGCACAAAATGATGGGCAAATGACACCTGCCATTTCGCTGTGGGGAGGCAAGATTTCTAATCAGAGGTCAGACCCCGGTTGTAGCCAATAGAAAGATTTTGAATTAAAGCTCTGACCCCGGTTGTAGGAAGTTGGGCGCTGGCGGTCGGAATTTGTGCCGAGTTTGTGCAAAATGTTGCTTGTCAGAGCTCTGACCCCGGTTGGGGTATTGCAAAACCGGGGTCTGTCCCCGGTTTTGCAATTCTGATGCTGGTAGCACGGGCGGCAGTCGGCGGTGTAGACTGCCTTTTTTTCCAGAGCTCACGAAAGTGCATATGCGATTGATTCTTCTTGCCGCAGCGTCCGCGCTGGCGGTGTTGTCGGGATGCGCGAGCGTCCAGCCGCCGCCCCCCGCCCTTACCCACACCCACGCGCCAGCGAAGAACATCATCTTCTTCCTCGGCGATGGCATGGGCATCAATACCCTGACCGCGGCCCGCATCTATGCCGTCGGCGAAGAGGGCGAGCTGACCCTCGATACCTTGCCCGAATCGGCCTTCGTCAAGACCTTTTCCAACGACGCCCAGGTCACCGACAGCGCCGCGTCCATGTCGGCCTACATGACCGGGGTGAAAGTGAATAATAATGTGCTGTCGATGAGCGCCGATACGCCGGCCAGCGCGCCCGCCCTCGACGCCTTCGGCAACAGGCTGGCCGGCCGCTGCGGCGGCGGTCGCCCGGTCGCCACCCTGGCCGAACTGGCCAAACAGCGCGGCATGTCGGTCGGCGTGGTCACCACTACCCGCGTTACCGATGCCACCCCGGGCGCGGTCTTTTCGCACGTGTGCCATCGCGGCATGGAGAACGATATCGCCGCCGCCCTCGTTCCCGGCGGCGCCGGCTATAACGCGGCCCTCGGCGCGCGCGGCCTCGATGTGCTGCTGGGCGGCGGCAGCGCCCATTTCACGCCTACCGCCAAAGGCGGCAAGCGCAGCGACGGCCGCGACCTGCTGGCCGAACTGGCCGCGCAGGGCGTGCGCAGCGTCGCCGACAGCGCCCAGCTGCGCGCCGTCGATCCCTCCGCCAGCGCGCCACTGGTCGGCCTGTTCGCCCCGTACGACCTCGCCTTCGATTCGATGCGCGACGCGGCCAGGCAGCCGTCCCTGCCCGAGATGGCGGGCAAGGCCATCGGCATCCTGGCCAACAACCCGAAAGGCTTCTTCCTGGTGGTCGAGGGCGGCATGATCGACCTGGCGCTGCATAATTCGAACGCGCGCCGCGCGCTGCAGGAGACGGTGGTCTTCGACAATACCCTCAAGGCGGCCATCGCGCAGATGCGGGCAATCGATCCGGACCTGAAAAACACGCTGATCGTGGCCACCGCCGACCACGATCATGCGCTGCTCCTGAACGGCTATGCGCGCCGCACCGGCAAGACCACCCCCACCGAAGCGGGTGTGCTGGGATTGATGCGCCGGGTCGATAACAACGAGATCAAGCTCGATGCCGACGGCGCGCCGTTTACCATCATCGGCTTCGGGGCCGGCGAAAACCGGGTGCAGGGCAGCCGCGGCGCGGCGCCGCACCTGACCAGCGCCCAGGTCAGCGCCGACGACTACCGCCAGGAGGCGGTGGTGCGCACCGAGCCCGGTTACGAAACCCACAGCGGCACCGATGTGTACCTGGGCGCGGTCGGCGCAGGCGCCGCGCGCTTCGGCGGCACTATCGATAACACCCGCGTGTTTGAACTGATCAAGGCGGCCGCCGGCTGGTAAGCGGCGCGTCCTTTGTAAAGTCACCCTAATGAGAGTCACCATGACGCTATCCCGTTTTCCTTCGCTCCTGCTGGCCGCTTCGTGCGCGCTGGCGCCATCCCTGGCGTTCGCCGCGCCGGTCGCCAAAAACATCATCTTCTTCCTCGGCGACGGCATGGGGCCGACCACTATCACCGCCGCGCGCATCTACCGCTACAAGGAGGAGGGCTTGCTGCACTTCGAGCGCATGCCGCATTCGGCGCGCATCAAGACCTATTCGAACGATGCCCAGACCACCGACAGCGCGCCGTCGATGGGTTCCTACATGACCGGCATCAAGATCAATAACGATGTGATCTCGATGGCCGATGCCAAGCCCTTCGGCCCGAAGAAGGACGCCAACGGCAACGCCACCATCGATGCCTGTCCGCTTGGGAACGGGCGCGCGGCGGCCACTATCCTGGAACTGGCCAAGGCGGCCGGCAAGTCGGTCGGCTCGATCACGACCACGGAGCTGACCCACGCCACGCCGGCGTCGACCTTCTCGCACGTGTGCGACCGCGACATGGCGTACCAGATCGCGGCGCAGGTGGTGCCGGGCGGCGCCGGCTACAACCCGGCCCTGAAGGATGGCGTCGATGTGCTGATGGGCGGCGGGCGCAATCACTTCACGCCGTTCGACGCGGCGCGTAATCCCGCGGGCCGCGCCGACGGCCGCGACCTGATGGCCGAACTGGCGGCGCAGGGCTACACGGTGGCGGCCAATGCGGACCAGATGCGGGCCGCGCCGCCTGGTAAAAAATTGGTGGGTATTTACAGTGACGTGAGCCACCTCGATTATGCGACGGCGCGGCGCGCCGGCCAGCCGGCCCTGGCGCAGATGACGTCCAAGGCGATCGACCTGCTCTCGCCCAACCCGAAGGGCTTTTTCCTGATGGTCGAAGGCGGCAAGATCGATCATGCGCTGCACGATACCAACGTCAGGAACGCGCTGGCCGAAACGGTCGACTTCGACGACGCCATCAAGACCGCGCTCGACAAGATGGAGGCGCTCGATCCGGGCCTGCGCAATACGCTGCTGGTGGTCACCGCCGACCATGATCACACGATCGTGATGAACGGTTACGCCAAACGCGGCAGCTCGATCCTCGATATCGTGCGCAATGTGGACGATGGCGCGCCGGCGCGCGATGCCGATGGCAAGACCTACACTGCGCTGGTGTTCGGCAATGGCCCGAACCGCCCGCATCAGCGGGGCGATGTCGACAGCGCGCAGGCGCAGGCCGGCGACTATCACCAGGAGACCGGGGTGCGCCTGAAAGGCGAGACCCACGGCGGCGGCGACGTCAAGCTGTTCGCCACCGGCGCCGGCGCGGGGGTGTTCAAGGGGACGATGGAAAACACCAGGGTGTTCCACCTGATGAAGGCGGCCTTCGGCTTCTGACGCGGAGCTGAACGCGTCCCATAAACAAAAAGCCCCGTTCGCGAGAACGGGGCTTTTTGTAATCCGGCTTGGACAGGCGAACTGTTTTTATTTCAGATGGTCGGAAATGAGTTTCGTCATTTCGAACATCGAGACCTGCGCTTTGCCGCCGAAGACTGCTTTGAGCTTGTCGTCAGCATTGATCATGCGGCGGTTGGCCGCGTCTTGCAGATCGAGCTTCTTGATGTAGTCCCAGACTTTCTTGGTCACTTCGGTGCGCGGCAGCGGCGTTGCGCCAACCACGGCTGCCAGGACGGCGGACGGAGTCATCGCCTTCATGAAGGCGGCGTTCGGCTTGCGTGGGGCTGCTGCGGGTTTTTTTGCGGCTGCTGCTTTTGGTGCTGCCGCAGCTTTTGCTGGGGCGGCTTTCTTCGCTGCTGCCGGCTTTGCCGCTGCGGCTGGCTTAGCTGCGGCGGCCTTTTTTGCTGGCGCTGCTGCTGGGGTTTTTTTGGCTGTTGCCATCTTCAAGCCTCCTTAACGAACACATGGGAAATTGCGCAATTCATCGCACGGCTTATATTGGTGGGGATTTACCGATGACGCAAGTGTTTTTCAAGAATTTTTCGGCGTTTTCATAGGGAAAAGCCAGAACGATGGCCCGAGAAGGGCGATTTTGACGGATCGGGGAGAAGAACCGTTGAACCGTCGCCCCGCGCCGAGGGCCGCCTTGGCGCGGGGGAGACGGTTTCGCGGGTAACGGCTGCGGCTGCGCTGACTTTGCACGAGCAGCCGAAGGACGTTTTAGCGCATCCCGCCCGGCATCATGCCCTTCATCGAGCGCATCATTTTCATCATGCCGCCGCCTTTGAATTTCTTCATCATGGCCTGCATCTGGTCGTATTGCGCCAGCATGCGGTTCACTTCCTGCACCTGCACGCCGGCCCCGGCGGCGATGCGGCGCTTGCGCGTGGCCTTGATCAGTTCCGGCTTGGCGCGCTCGGCCGGCGTCATCGAGTCGATGATGCCGACCATGCGCCGCACCTGCTTGTCGGCCTGGTCCATGTTGGCGCCGCCGGCCGCCTGCTGGAACTGCGCCGGCAGTTTGTCGATCAGACTCGACATGCCGCCCATTTTTTTCATCTGGCCCAGCTGCGACTTGAAGTCGTTCATGTCGAAGCGGCCGCCCACCTTGATCTTGTTGGCCAGGTCGGCCGCCGCCTTGCTGTCGACGCCCTTGCGCGCTTCTTCGACCAGCGCCAGGATGTCGCCCATGCCCAGAATACGGTTGGCCATGCGCTGGGCGTCGAAGGCTTCGAGGCCGTCGAGCTTTTCGGACACGCCGGCAAACTTGATCGGTTTGCCGGTAATGTGACGCACCGACAGCGCCGCGCCGCCGCGCGAGTCGCCATCGAGCTTGGTGAGCACGATGCCGGTCAGCGGCAGCGCGTCGTTAAAGGCCTTGGCGGTGTTGATCGCATCTTGCCCCAGCATGGCGTCGACCACGAACAGGGTTTCGATCGGGTTGACCGCCGCGTGCACGGCGGAGATCTCTTGCATCATCGCTTCGTCGATACCCAGGCGGCCGGCGGTGTCGATGATCAGCACATCGTGGTAGTGCTTCCTGGCCCAGTCGAGCGCGGCCAGGGCGATGTCGACCGGCTTGTCGGTGGCGGCGGACGGGAAGAAGTCGGCGCCGACCTGTTTGGTCACCGATTCGAGCTGGGCGATCGCGGCCGGACGGTACACGTCGGCCGAGACGGTCAGGACTTTTTTCTTCTTCTCTTCCTTGAGGTACTTGGCCAGCTTGCCGACGGTGGTGGTTTTACCCACACCTTGCAGGCCGGCCATCAGGATGATCGCCGGCGGCTGCTGGGCAAAGCTCAGCTGCGACGCTTCGGGACCCAGATCGGCGCCCATCAGCGCACCGAGCTCGCGCTGGACCACGCCGACCAGGGCCTGGCCCGGGCTGAGCGAGGCCAGTACTTCTTCGCCGAGGGCTTTTTCCTTGACCCGGCTGATGAACTCGCGCACGGCGGGCAGGGCCACGTCGGCTTCGAGCAGGGCCAGGCGCACTTCGCGCAGCATCTCGGCGGTATTCGATTCGGTCAGACGCGCCTCACCGCGCATGGTCTTGACGACCTTGGCAAGGCGTTGGGTTAAGTTATCTAGCATGGCAGACCTGACTAATATATAGGGCGATGCCGGCACGCGCCGGTTGTGGCGTCATTTTACCCTATGTTACGGGCAAAAAAGACTGCGGCCGGGCCAGCGCCGCAAGGCTGCCCGCAGGCCCGACAGCGGGGTGGCGCGGGCCGGCAATTGTCTCTTTCTCATGCGCCTGCCCGGTTTTTTCGCACAAAGCTTGCGCCAGTCGTGGGACTGCGCCGTTTGGCCGCGATACTTTTCCATAAGGCAATCGGACCCGCGCCCCCAGCGACGCTGCAGCACTGACCGGAGATTGGCATGACAGGCAAGCTCATTTGCAAGACCCTGGTACTGGCGGTGCTGTGCGCCGCCGGCGCCAGCCAGGCGCAGGAAGTGGTTCGCCTCGGCAACCTCAAGTTCGCGCATTTCGGCGCCGTCGCCTACGTCAAGGAAATTGCGCCGTCCTGCGGCATCAAGGTGGAAGAGAAAATCTTCGCCAAGGGACTGGACGTGATGCAGGCCATCATCGCCGGCGAGCTCGATGTGGGGGCGACGGCGTCCGAGGCGGCCATTTCGGGCAGGGCCAGCGGTGCGCCGATCGTGGTGGTGGCCGGTTTCGCCAGGGGCGGCGCGCGCCTGGTGGCGCGCCACGGGCTGGGCGTGAAGGGCATGCGCGAGCTCAAGGGCAAGAAGGTGGGGGTGACGCGCGGCGGCATCCAGGAAGTGCTGCTGATGGCCGAACTGCAACAGCACGGCATGAGCGCCGACAGCGCCCCCGGCAAGGACGTGCAACTGATTTACCTGCCGTTCGCCGACCTGAATCAGGCGCTGATGGGCGGCAACATCGACGCCATGATGCAGTCCGAACCGCAATCCTCGCAAGCGATCAACAAGGGATTCGGGGTCGAGGTGCTCAAACCCTACGATACCCCGATCGGCGAGCCGGTGCGCACCCTGGTGATGACCGAAGCGTTCTACGGCGGCAAGCGGGCGCTGGCCGAAAAATTCATGCGCTGCTTCGTGCAGGCCACGCGCACCTTCATCAGCGAGCCCGCAGTGGCTGAAAAATATGTGCGCGAGACCCTTTTCAAGGGCCAGATCAGCAAGGACGATTTCGAGGACGCGATCGCCAATTCGCCGTATGCGCTCGACGTGACGGCCGCGCATATCCAGGTCACCACCGACACCATGGTCAAGACCGGGGTGGGACGGATGGTGCGCCCGCCGCGCGCGACCGACTGGGTCCGTACCGACCTGCTCGAGGCGGCCAAGAAAAGCGTCCCTGCCAAGTAAGGGACGCGCGCTGGCAGGCAATCCGACAACCCGATCCGGAGGCGGCATGGACGGCAGGCGTTTACGCGAGAAGGGCATCGGCCTGGTGGCGCCGCTGGTGGTGATCGGCCTGTGGCAGCTGGCGGCCGTGCAGGGGCTGGTCAATCCGCAGGTGTTGCCGTCGCCGCTGGCGGTGCTGCGCAAGTGGATCGAGTATCTGCTGCCGCTGCAGCCCTACGCGGGCGGCAGCTGGCTGTCCTGGGCTTTGTCGGGCGAACTGGTGCTCGACGCGTTCACCAGCATGGTGCGGGTGCTGCTCGGCTTTGCTATCGGGGCCGCTCTGGCGCTGCCGCTCGGGCTGGCGATGGGCGCGAACGCGCGCGTGTACGCCTGGCTCAATCCGCTGGTGCAGCTGCTGCGCCCGATTCCGCCGATCGCCTACATTCCGCTGGCCATCCTGTGGTTCGGGCTGGGCAACCCGCCGGCCGTGTTCCTGATCGCGCTGGGGGCGTTTTTCCCGGTGCTGGTCAATACCATCGCCGGGGTGCGCCAGGTCGACGCCATCTACCTGCGCGCCGCGCGCAACCTGGGCGCGGGCCGCCGCACCCTGTTCCTGCGCGTGATCCTGCCGGCGGCCGTGCCCTATATCCTGTCGGGCGTGCGGATCGGGATCGGCACCGCCTTCATCGTGGTGATCGTCTCCGAAATGATCGCGGTGAACAATGGCCTGGGTTTTCGCATCCTGGAAGCGCGCGAGTATTTTTGGTCCGACAAGATCATGGCCGGGATGATCAGCATCGGCATGCTAGGGCTGGCGATCGACGCCGGCATGGACCGCCTGAACAATTATCTGCTGCGCTGGCACCGCGGCCTGGAGCACTGAGATGAGCGCAGCACCGATCCATATCGAGGGCGTCGACAAGGTGTTCGGCAGCGCCGGGCGCGACATCGTCGCCCTGCGCGACATCAACCTGGCCATCCCGGCCGGGCAGTTCACCTGCCTGCTGGGGCCATCGGGCTGCGGCAAGTCGACCCTGCTCAACGCCGTGGCCGGGTTTGCGCCGCCTACGCGCGGCACCATCCGCACCGGCGCGCGCGCAGTGACCGGGCCGGGGCCGGAGCGCGCCATGGTGTTCCAGGAGTACGCGCTGTTCCCGTGGATGACGGTCGAGCAGAACATCGCCTTCGGCCTCGAGATCAAGGGCGTCGGCAAGGCGGCCATCGCAGCCACCGTCGGCGCGCTGCTCGAGACGCTGGCGCTGACGGATTTTCGCCAGCGCTATCCGAAGGACCTGTCGGGCGGCATGCGCCAGCGCGTGGCGATCGCGCGCGTGCTGGCGCTGGACTCGCCGATCATGCTGATGGACGAGCCGTTCGGCGCGCTCGACGCCCTGACCCGGCGCAACCTGCAAGACGAATTGCTGCGCCTCTGGGCCGCTACCGGCAAGACCATCCTGTTCGTCACCCACAGCATCGAGGAAGCGATTTACCTGGCCGACCGGATCGTGGTGATGACTTACCGGCCCGGCACCGTCAAGCGCGATGTGGCGGTCGAGCTGGCGCGCCCGCGCGATCCGTCCGCGCCCGCCTTCAATGCCCTCAAGCGCGAACTGGGCCAGCTGGTGATGGAGGAGCAGCAGCGCCACCACAACGACGAGTTGCGCATGGCGGCCGGCGATTAAGATGCCGCCGGCGCGGCCGGCGGCACGCCGTCCCCGCCAGCACGCCCCGATAGTGTAAACTTGCAGCATGCAGACTTACTTACTTATCGCAGCGGCGCTGCTGTACGCGGTGTGCGCCCTTCTTCCCTCGCCCCGGGGTTCGCTCATTTCCGCCGTCACGGCCGTGGCCTGGCTGCTGCACGGCGCCGCCCTGTGGCTCGACATGATGGCGCCCGGCAGCGTGCGGATCGGCTTCGCGCTGATGATTTCGGCCGCGCTATGGATCTCGGTGGCGGCCTACTGGATCGAAAACCGCAATTTCGCGCTGGACGGCCTGCGCCGCCTGGTGATGCCGTGCGCGGCTGCCGCGGCGCTGCTGCCGGCCGTGTTCCCGGGCAGCGTGTTGCAGCTCGAAGGGCGCGCGCCGGCCTTCGGCTGGCATATCGCGGTCGCCATCCTGGCCTACAGCACCCTGACCATTGCCGCCTTCCACGCAGTCCTGATGGCCTTGCAGGAAACGCGGCTGCATGCGCGCAACCCCAAGGCCGGCTGGCTGGCCACCGCGCTCGACCAGCTGCCGGCCCTGTTGACCATGGAAAAGCTGCTGTTTCGCCTGATCTGGATCGGCTTCGTGCTGCTCAGCCTGACCGTGCTGTCGGGGATCGTGTTCTCGGAACAGTTGTTCGGCACCGTGCTCAAGTGGGATCACAAGAGCGTGTTCGCGCTGCTGTCGTGGTTCCTGTTCGCCGCGCTGCTGGCCGGACGGCGCTGGCGCGGCTGGCGCGGCAAGACCGCGCTGCGCTTCACCCTGGCCGGTTTCGCCACCCTGGTGCTGGCCTATGTCGGCAGCCGTTTTGTTCTTGAAGTGATTCTGCACCGGGCTCTGGCATGATGCGCATTCTGTTCTGGGTGGCGCTGATCGTGCTGGTCATCGCCGCCATTCGCAGCAAGATCCGCGCCAAGATTCGCGAGATGACGCCGCCGCCCGGCCATCCGGGCCATCCCGGCGCCGGGCCGCAGGCGCCGATGCGCGAACTGGGCGCTACCGTCGAGTGCGCGCACTGCCACGTGTATTTTCCGGAGTCGGAAGCGGTCACGGCCAACGGCCGCGCTTACTGCTGCCCCGAGCACGTCAATCTGCCGCCGGCCTGACCGATGTCGTTCTGGAGCGGCTTGTCGGCCGAGTCGCGCGAGACATTCTGGCGCTCCCTGCAGGCGCTCTCGGCCACCCGCATCGTCATTTCGCTGGTGCTGCTGGCCTACCTGATGTTCGACCGGCGCGATGTGCCGACCGCCGGCCTGTATCTGTATACCGAAACCTGCATCGCCTACCTGGTCATGGCCGGCGCCTTCGCGCTGGCCTGCCTGTACGTACGCACCCGTTTCCTGGGGCAGGTGGTGATCCAGATCGCGGTCGATATCGCGGTCATCTCGGTGCTGTACATGGCCGCCGAGGAGGGCCGCGGCAGCCTGGTGATCCTGTACCTGTTCCCGCTGGCCGGCGCCGCGATCCTGGCGCCGCGCGTGCTGGCCCTGTTTTCGGCCGCGCTGGTCACCCTGTTCCTGCTGCTGGCCTCGCTCTACCAGGCGTTCATGGGCATCAACGGCATGCCGATCACCCAGGCCGGCCTGTACGGCGGCGCCTTCTTCGCCATCGTGCTGGTGGTCAGCCACCTCGCCGGCAAGCTGATCCGCCAGGAAGAACTGGCCACGCGCCACGGCGCCGATCTGCAGATCCAGCTGGCGATCAACCAGATCGTCATCGCCGACGTGGCCGACGGCATTCTCGTGGTCGACCGCGACGGCCATATCTTTGCCGGCAACCCGGCCGCCCAGCAGATGCTGGGGCTGGCCAATGGCGACAGCGGCTTCGCCCTGTCCGAGGTGGCGGCGCTGGAACCGGTGGCGTTTGCGTTTTCGGAGTGGCAGCAGCAGGTCGGGCCGGCCGCACCAAGCGCGGCCGCGCGCGCCGCCTTTGTGACCGTCAAGCCGTATCGCGACAGCGGCGGTGGCACCGCCGGCACGGCCGCCTGGAGCGGACGGCGCGACCTGGCGGCCCACCTCAAGCTGCGCTTTGCGCGCGTGGACACGGTCGACGAGGCTTCCGAGCGCTGCGTGATCTTCCTGCAGGACGTGACCGCCATCGAAAACCAGGCCCAGGAACTGAAACTGGCCTCGATGGGACGGCTCACCGCCAGCATCGCCCACGAGGTGCGCAATCCGCTTTCGGCCATCGGCCACGCCACCGCGCTGCTGGCCGAAGACCTGCACGAGCCGGGCCAGGCGCGCCTGCTCAAGATTGTCGGCGACAACGTCACGCGCGTGAACCGCATGGTGGAAGACATACTCCAGTTGTCGCGCAAGGTCCAGCCCAATGGCGCACCGTTGTTGCTCGGCCCCTTTTTGAATGAGCTCAAGACCGAATTTGATGAAACCCAGGGGGTTGCCGATGATATAGTGTGGCTAGGCAACACTGGCGCCGTGCCGGTGCGTTTCGACGCGCTGCACCTGCGCGAAGTGGTGATCAACCTGCTGACCAACGCGCTGCGCTACGCCAGCGGCGGGGTGGGCAGCATCCGGGTCTACGTCGTCACCGATACGGCCGGCGGCATGGAGCTGCACGTGCAGGACGACGGTCCCGGCATCACGCCGGACGTGCGGGCCCACCTGTTCGAGCCGTTTTACACGACCTCGAGCAAGGGGACCGGGCTGGGGCTGTACCTGGCGCGCGAGCTGTGCCTGAACAACGCGGCGATGCTCGATTACGAATATCGCTTCGATGCCGGCGGCTTCGGCGTGCGCGCGGCCAGCGGCCGTTTTGTGATTTCGTTCGCGCAGCCGCTGGGAGCGCGCGGCGCCATTGGTAACGGTAACAGAAAGGCAACAACATGACATCACCCCGCGTACTGGTCGTCGATGACGAGGCTGATTTACGCGAACTGCTGGAAATCACGCTGGTCAGGATGGGGCTCGATGTGGACAGCGCCGAAACGCTGCGCGAGGCGCGCGCCTTCCTGGCGCAGAACGATTACGGCCTCATTCTCACCGACATGCGCCTGCCCGACGGGCTGGGCCTGGAACTGGTGCAGGAAGTGGGCGCCTCCAGCAAGTCGACCCCGATCGCGGTCGTGACCGCCTACGGCAGCGCCGAAAACGCGGTGGTGGCGCTCAAGGCGGGCGCCTTCGATTACGTCTCCAAGCCGGTGGTGCTGGAAGATTTGCGGGTGATGGTGCAGTCGGCCTTGCGCCTGTCGGCGCCGGCCGCGCCGGGTGCCAGTGCGGCCGGGGCGGGGGGCAGCGGCTCGCGCCTGATCGGCGAATCGGCCGTGATGCAGTCGCTGCGCGGCCAGATCGAGCGGCTGGCGCGCTCGATGGCGCCGATCGCCATTACTGGCGAGTCGGGCAGCGGCAAGGAACTGGTGGCGCGCGAAATCCACGCCCGCAGCTCGCGCGCGGGCAAGCCTTTTATTGCCGTGAACTGCGGCGCGATTCCCGAAGCGCTGATGGAAGCGGAGTTTTTCGGCTACCGCAAGGGGGCGTTTACGGGCGCCGCCGACGAGCGCGACGGGTTTTTCCATGCGGCCAACGGCGGCACCCTGATGCTCGACGAAGTGGCCGACCTGCCGCTGGCGATGCAGGTCAAGCTGCTGCGCGCGATCCAGGAGCGGCGCGTGCGCAAGATCGGGGCGACTGCCGAAGAGCCGGTCGACGTGCGCATTATCAGCGCCACGCACCAGAACCTGGCCCAGTGCGTCGAAACCGGCAAGTTCCGGCAAGATCTGTTTTACCGTTTGAATGTGATCGAACTGAGCGTGCCGCCGCTGCGCGAGCGGCTCGACGACCTGGGCGTGCTGGTAAACGGAATGCTGGCGCGCCTGGCCGGAGCGGGCCAGCCGGCCGCGCTGGGGCCGCAGGTGCTGGAGACTTTGCGCACGTATTCGTTTCCGGGCAACGTGCGCGAGCTGGAAAACGTGCTGGAACGGGCGCTGGCGTTTGCCAATGACGGCGTGATCGAGGTGGGCGACCTGTCGCTCAAGGGCGCGCGGGTGGCCGGGACGGCGCCGGCCGAGGTGGCGGCGGCTTTGGTGGCGCCGGAACCGGTGGCAGCGCCATTGCCGGTCAGCGCCGGTGCGCCAGCGCAGCTGCCCAGCAGCCTGCCCGACTACCTGGAACAGGTCGAACGCGAGATCATCCTGCGCGCGCTGACCCAGACCCAGTTCAACCGCACCCAGGCGGCCATGCTGCTGGGGATCAGTTTCCGCCAGTTGCGCTACCAGATGCAGAAGCTCGATATCCAGGAGCCGGAGGGGTAGGTCGGCTCCGCACGGTTGCGTGTACTTTCTTCGATACACTTCAAGCCGTCTCCCCCGGCCTGGGCGGCCCCCTTTGCGGGGGGCCATGGCACCTATGAGCAAAGGTGCTATGGACCCCCGCCTTCGCGGGGGAGACGGTGTTAAAGCAGCCGGTACCGCTACATGATGAAGACTGCGGGCGCTGGAACCGATTCCGACGCCCGCTCCCCCCACGGTTTATAATGCTGCCCCGCGACCCGGAAACGGCAAGCGTGCGAACTTGCGGCTGCTTTAAAAACCGGCACCCGTTAGTACCCGCTAACCGGGCAGTCCCGCCTGTGGCATGCCTCAAAAAAGTCAAGGGAAACACCGGAAAAAATTGCCAGTAATTCTATTGCCACTACCCCGGTGAGGCACTACAATTAGTCCCAGAAATGAGCAATCGACTAGATATAGTGGTTCTTGGCGCTCCGCCACCGATTGGTCGCCCCCTTGATTCAGTATCGGCAAGCCCAGGTTTTTAACGCATTCAACCCACCATCGCGCGTCACGGCGCCGGCCTCGGATTCCAGGCCGGCGGGGTAGTTTTTTGTTTTTATATTTGTTGGGGACGGTTGATTGACGCCGTCCACTTGATAACAACCGGCGGCAGACCAAAGCCCGCCGCTCCAGGAGGTCCCACATGCAAACATCCCAAGATTCTTCGATTAACCAATTGCACGTCACACCTGGAGCAGGCGCTCCGGCCACGGCCACCAGCGCCGCCGCTGTCGCCGCCCGCGGCGACTACCGCATCATCCGCCGCAACGGCGCCGTCGTCGCATTTGAACCATCGAAGATCTCGATCGCCGTCACCAAGGCCTTTTTGGCCGTGAGCGGCGGTCAGGGAGCCGGCTCCGCGCGCGTGCGCGAACTGGTCGAGCAGCTGACCGAGAACGTGGTGTCGGCCCTGATCCGGCGCCAGCCATCGGGCGGCACCTTCCATATCGAAGATGTGCAGGACCAGGTCGAACTGTCGCTGATGCGTTCGGGCGAGCACGACGTGGCGCGTGCCTACGTGCTGTACCGCGCCAAGCACATGGAAGAGCGCCGCCTGCAGAAGGAAGCGCTGGGCGGTTCGGCCGACGTGGCAGCCCCGCAAATCCACGTGCTCGAAAACGGCCAGCGCCGCCTGCTCGACATGAACCAGGTGCGCGACCTGATCGCCGCCGCCTGCGTCGGCCTGGAAAAGCACGTCGACGCCGACGCCATCCTGGCCGAAACGGTCAAGAACCTGTACGACGGCGTGCCAGTCGAAGAGCTGCACAAGTCCGCCATCCTGGCTGCGCGCGCGCTGATGGAAAAGGACCCGGCCTACTCGCAGGTCACCGCCCGCATCCTGCTGCACACGATCCGCAAGGAAGTCTTCTGCGAAGAAGTGCCGCAAGCCCAGGCCGCAGCACACTATATAGAGTACTTCCCGAAATACATCGCCAAGGGCATCGAGAACGAGCTGCTGGACCCGGTCCTGGCCACCTTCGACCTGGCCAAGCTGGCGAAAGCCCTGGTCGCCGACCGTGACTTGCAGTTCGGCTACATCGGCCTGCAAACCCTGTACGACCGCTACTTCCTGCACGTGCGCGACGTGCGCATCGAAATGCCGCAGGCGTTCTACATGCGCGTGGCCATGGGCCTGTCGCTGCGCGAAGAAAACCGCGAAGCGCGCGCCGTCGAGTTCTACAACCTGCTGTCGTCGTTCGACTTCATGAGCTCGACCCCGACCCTGTTCAACTCCGGCACCCTGCGCTCGCAACTGTCGTCGTGCTACCTGACCACCGTCTCGGACGACCTGGAAGGCATCTACGACGCCATTAAAGAAAACGCGCTGCTGGCCAAGTTCGCCGGCGGCCTGGGCAACGACTGGACCCCGGTGCGGGCTCTCGGCGCCCACATCAAGGGCACCAACGGCAAGTCGCAAGGCGTGGTGCCGTTCCTGAAAGTGGTCAACGACACCGCCGTGGCGGTCAACCAGGGCGGCAAGCGCAAGGGCGCGGTCTGCGCCTACCTGGAAACCTGGCACATGGACGTGGAAGAATTCCTCGACCTGCGCAAGAACACCGGCGACGACCGCCGCCGCACCCACGACATGAACACGGCCAACTGGATTCCCGACCTGTTCATGAAGCGCGTGATGGAAAAGGGCGACTGGACCCTGTTCTCGCCATCCGAAACGCCGGACCTGCACGACAAGGTCGGCAAGGCCTTCGAGGCGGCTTACACCGGCTACGAAGCGAAAGCGGCCGCCGGCGAGATCCGCGTGTTCAAGAAGATCGCCGCGCTCGACCTGTGGCGCAAGATGCTCTCGATGCTGTTCGAAACCGGCCACCCATGGATCACCTTCAAGGACCCATGCAACATCCGTTCGCCACAGCAACACGTGGGCGTGGTCCACAGCTCGAACCTGTGCACCGAGATCACCCTGAACACCAACGAGTCGGAAATCGCGGTCTGCAACCTGGGTTCCGTCAACTTGCCGGCGCACATGAAAGAAGGCAAGCTGGACCCGGTCAAGCTGCAGAAAACCGTGCGCACCGCGATGCGCATGCTCGACAACGTCATCGATATCAATTACTACGCCGTCGAAAAAGCCCGCAATTCGAATATGCGCCACCGTCCGGTGGGAATGGGTATCATGGGCTTCCAGGATTGCCTGCACATGATGCGCGTGCCGTACTCGTCGAACCAGGCGGTGGAATTCGCCGACCGCTCGATGGAAGCGGTGTGCTACTACGCCTACCTGGCCTCGACCGAGCTGGCCGAAGAGCGCGGCCGCTACGAGTCGTACAGCGGCTCGCTGTGGGACCGTGGCATCCTGCCGCAGGATTCAGTCAAGCTGCTGGCAGACGAGCGCGGCGGCTACCTGGAAGTCGACATGTCGTCGGCCATGGATTGGACCGTGGTGCGCGAGCGCATCAAGCAGTTCGGCATGCGTAACTCGAACTGCGTGGCGATCGCTCCGACCGCGACCATTTCGAACATCATCGGCGTGTCGGCCTGCATCGAACCGACCTTCCAGAACCTGTATGTGAAGTCGAACCTGTCCGGCGAATTTACCGAAATCAACTCGTACCTGGTACGCGACCTCAAGGCGCGCGACCTGTGGGACGAAGTCATGATCGCCGACCTGAAGTACTTCGACGGCTCGCTGGCCAAGATCGACCGCATCCCGCAAGACCTGCGCGACATCTACGCCACCGCCTTCGAAGTCTCGCCGAGCTGGCTGGTGGAAGCGGCATCGCGCCGCCAGAAGTGGATCGACCAGGCCCAGTCGCTGAACATCTACATGGCTGGCGCCTCGGGCAAGAAGCTCGATGAAACCTACAAGCTGGCCTGGCTGCGCGGCCTCAAGACCACGTACTACCTGCGCACCATCGCGGCGACCCACATGGAGAAATCGACCTCCAAGACCGGCGCCCTGAACGCGGTGGCGGTGGACGGCGGCATGTCGGCCCACGCCATGGGTGCGGCGGCCGATACGGCGGCGGCAGCTGCCGCGGCGACGGCGGCCTCGGTGGCTGCGGCGGCGGCCGAGGAAGAGGGCGCGGCGTGCTACCTGCGTCCGGGCGACGATGGTTTCGAGGAATGCGAAGCCTGCCAGTAAGAGTAATAGCTGGTACCGAGGCGGAGCGCTGCGGCGCTCCGCGCAAGACCGAATTGAACACAGACGAAAAGAGGAATCACCATGTTGTCCTGGGACGATGAAACAGCCAGCGCGCCAGCCGCGCGCCCTGCGGCGCCAAGCGCCGCCGTAGCGGGTACCGAACCCGCAGCCGACGCCGCATCGGTCGCCAAGCGCGTCCACGCCGACGACAAGCGCATCATCAACGGCAAGACCGATGTCAACCAGCTGGTCCCGTTCAAGTACAAATGGGCGTGGGACAAGTACCTGGCCGGTTGCGCCAATCACTGGATGCCGCAAGAGGTCAACATGCAGCGCGACATCGAGTTGTGGAAAAATCCCAACGGTCTGACCGATGACGAGCGCCGCCTGGTGAAACGCAACCTGGGCTTCTTCGTGACCGCCGACTCGCTGGCCGCCAACAACATCGTGCTCGGCACCTACCGCCACATCACGGCGCCGGAATGCCGCCAGTACCTGCTGCGCCAGGCCTTCGAAGAAGCGATCCACACCCACGCCTACCAGTACATCGTGGAGTCGCTGGGCCTGGACGAAGGCGAGATCTTCAACGCCTACAACGAAGTCAAGTCGATCCGCGACAAGGACGAGTTCCTGATTCCGTTCATCAACACGCTGACCGATCCGGCCTTCACCACCGGCACCGTGGAAAACGACCAGAAGCTGTTGAAATCGCTGATCGTGTTCGCCTGCCTGATGGAAGGGCTGTTCTTCTACGTCGGCTTCACCCAGATCCTGGCGCTGGGCCGCCAGAACAAGATGATGGGCGCGGCGGAGCAGTACCAGTACATCCTGCGCGACGAGTCGATGCACTGCAACTTCGGCATCGACCTGATCAACACGATCAAGATGGAAAACCCGCTGCTGTGGACCCCGGCCTTCAAGGAAGAGATCAAGCAGCTGTTCCTGAAAGCGGTCGACCTGGAGTATGCCTACGCCGAAGACACCATGCCGCGCGGCGTGCTGGGCCTGAACGCCACCATGTTCAAAGGTTACCTGCGTTTCATCGCCAACCGCCGCGCGCAGCAGATCGGCCTGGACGCGATGTTCGCCCAGGAAGAAAATCCATTCCCGTGGATGAGCGAGATGATCGACCTGAAAAAGGAACGCAACTTCTTCGAGACGCGCGTGACCGAGTACCAGACCGGTGGCGCCCTGAACTGGGAATAAGCCGCGCCACTGCCTGGCGCTGCGCTGGACGGCGCCGCGCCGGCAGCGACCCCGGACGGCATGCGATCCGGCTGCCTCCATTAAAAAAGCTCCCTCGGGAGCTTTTTGCATGATGGGCGTCGCCGCAGCGCGCCCGCAGGTCTTGTTTGCCTGTCTACTTGCCCGCCTTGTAAACCCCGCAGGCGAAGTACACATTGTCGACCCGCTCGACGTAGGTGCTCTTGGCCTCGAGCGCGCCGCTCTTCGCGTTCGGCCATTTGTAGTCGACCCAGCCTTTGCCCTCCTTGCCGGCCACCTCGCGGAAGCGACGCGTGAAGTACACGCCGTCGACGTCGCGCAGGTCGCCCAGCTCCTTGCCGACCAGTTTGGCGTTGGCGCCATGCGCCGTCACCGGCCCCGGCGCGACGGGCGCGACGAACAGATACAAGTCCTTGCTTTCGAACATGCCGGTCTTGCCATTGATTTCGGCCGCCGTCTTCTCCATGCCGTTCGCCTTGTAGAAGGCGATCGCCTTTTTCACGAGGGCCACCGCTTCCTCGCTGGTGCCGCGTTCGGCCGCGCCGGCCGCTCCCGCCGCCGCCGCCATCAGCGATGCCATGCCGATCATGGCGAGCCACTTGACTAGTCTGTTCATCGATTCTCTCCGTCTCGTTGTGGTCGCCACGCGGCGCCTGAAATGATCCTATGCCGTCACCCGCTTGCGCACAAGGGGGAGCGCGAGATGCGCTGGCGGCGCGCGTCAAACTGTTTACCTCAAGAGACAAACGAGCGTCCGGCGCGAGAACAGCGAGAGACGAACGAGCGACGAACGAGAGGCAAACAGCGCGCACGCTTGCGGACATCGCGTGCATGCTCGTGCGAATACGTCTCGCAGCAGCAACGAACAGCGTGCAGTGCGCACCTCGCTGCGCACGCGACGTATTCGACGCGCGGCGTCGCAGCAAGCGCTGCGGCGGCACGCGCCGCACGTCGCCGATGCGCGCTCGCCGGTTCCGCTGTATTTTGCATAGCGCCTTTAGGTACGCCATGTCTGCGTAGCGCGTGGGCGCATGCGCGGCGCGCTCGGGCCGTACGGAGAGCACGCGCGGCGGCGTGGCGCGTGCACCGGCACGCATGCGCGCGCGATGATCGTGCGCAGCTGCCTGCATCGTTTGAAAAAAAAAGTCAAACAAATGCTGTGTGCAGGTTGCGCACTGACAAGGTTTTCGTGTACTTTACGTGATTGAATTTGTCAAAACGTGAACGCGAAGATGCAAGCCGCGCGCGACGACAAAATCATCGATCAAAATGGGACGCTGATTCAAACAGATATGCGCTTAAACTTCTGCAAAAGACAAAGCCGCACTGCCTGATCCGGTTCAGGCATGGCGGCTTTTTCTTTTACGGTTGTGGGCTCTTGATGCGGACAGCGAACCATGAACACCGTATCCGTCGTCTCTGTTTTCAGAAACGACTATAGCTGAAGCGCTGCAAACTTGAGGAGTTGCAGCAGTTCAGCTGGTGCCGAATTCATTAGCATAAACACCGAACACGTTTGTGCCGATGAATAATTCGCCTGACCTCCAGTTACGGGTCGGACGGGTTTTAAATCTTGTAGCGTGATTTTTTCCCATCGCAGATGAAGGAGAACCCAAATGGCAACAGCCGCTAAGAAACCCGCAGTAAAGAAACCAGTCGCGAAAGCCACTGCCGAGAAACCAGCGAAGAAAGTCGCCGCGAAAGCAGTCGCCGCTAAAGCAGTCGCAGCCAAGCCAGCAGCGAAAGCCGCAGCAAAGCCTGCAGCGAAACCAGCAGCGAAAAAAGTTGCAGCGAAAGCCGCAGCCAAGCCAGCAGCGAAAACCGCAGCGAAGCCAGCAGCCAAAAAAGCCGCAGCCAAGCCAGTAGCGAAAAAAGCCGTTGCAAAAACCGCAGCCAAGCCAGTAGCGAAAAAGGCAGCAGCCAAGTCGGCGGCAAAGCCAGTCGCTAAAAAAGCGGCAGCCAAGCCAGTCGCCAAAAAAGCGGCAGCCAAGCCAGCAGCAAGCAAGGCAGCAGCCAAGCCGGCAGCCAAGGCAAAAGCGACGGCCAAGCCAGTCGCCAAAAAGGCAGCAGCGAAGCCAGCAGCGAAGGCAGCAGCTAAACCAGCAGCCAAGGCAGCAGCCAAGCCAGCAGCGAAGAAAGCCACGGCAAAATCGTCGGCCAAGCCGGCAGCCAAGCCAGCAGCCAAGCCGGTAGCGAAGAAAGCCGCCGCCAAACCTGCCGCAAAGAAAGCAGCAGCAAAGCCAGCAGCGACCAAAGCCGCAGCCAAGCCAGCCGCCAAAAAAGCAGCAGCGACGTCGACCGCCAAGAAACCAGCAGTAACTAAAGCAGCAGCAAAGCCAGCAGCGAAAGCAGCAGCAAAGCCAGCAGCAAAAAAGGTGGCGGCTAAGCCAGCAGCAAAAAAGCCGGTTAAGGCTGCGGCAACGCCAGCAGCCAAGCCAGCACCAGCTCCAGCAGCGGCGATTCCTGCCGTCGCGGCAGCCAAGCCGGCCGTAAAGAAAGCGGCAGCCCCTAAAAAGGCAGCGGCACCGAAAGCCGACGCAGCATCGAAGCCAGCGGCAGCTCCTGCACCAGCAGCAGCGGCAGCACCGGCTCCGGCGGCAACGGTGAAAACCGTGGTGGTTCCGGCCGCCGCATGGCCATTCCCGACCAGCAGCCGTCCGTAACAGGTTGTTGGGCCTGGATCAGGCAAAATACCGCTGTGTGACTTGATTCACACAGCGGTTTTTTTTTAAGGAGAGCACGTGCACAGTATTGTTCAGTTGATCGTCGACACCATCGCCAGCATTCTCGGCGGGGTCCTGTTACTCCGGTTCTGGATGCAGGCGATCCGCGTGCGTCCGCCGCCGCAGATCGGGCAATTCATTTTTACCCTGACCGACTGGATGGTGTTGCCGATGCGGCGCGTCATTCCCGGCGTGGGCGGCTACGATTGGGCCAGCCTGGTTGGCGCTTTCCTGGTGGTGGCACTGGCCTCGGCCATCGTCTACTTTGGGGCGCCGTATGAGCTGGTGGCCCTCATGTCCCTGTACACCTTCCTGACCTGGATCCTGTACGGCTTCATGGGGACGCTGCTGGTCGAGGTGATCCTGAGCTGGGTCAACCCGCAGGCGCCCATGGCGCCCTTCATACAGGCACTCAACGAGCCGCTGCTGCGCCCCTTGCGCAAGGTGGTGCCGCCGATCGGCGGGATCGACCTGTCGGTGATGGTGGCCTTGATTCTGATCAAGATCGTGCATCTTCTGGTACAGATGATGTTCGGGCTGCGATGAGCCGTGCCTGGTGCTCGGCCTTGCCGGGCGCGCTGCGTCTGGCGGTGCAGATCACGCCGAACGCCAGGAAGACCGAGGTGATCGGCGTGCTCGACGACGCGCTCAAGCTCAAGTTGCAGGCGCAGCCGATCGAAGGCAAGGCCAACGAGGCCTTGATCAAATATTTATCTGGAGAATTGGGCGTGCCGAAAAGCGCGCTCACGATCACGCACGGCCTGACCAGCAAGCGCAAGCTGATTGAAGTGGTGTCAGGCAGCCTGACGCCGGAACAGGTCGCGCAGATACTCTTGAAGTAAGCGTCGCAAAACCGGCGACCGGCGAACCGGGGTCTGTCCCCGGTTTTGCAACTTGAACCGGGGTCTGTCCCCGGTTTTACAACTTTCGGTTGTGTAACTTAGAAGCGGTAGCCGAACTCGGATTCGAACTTGTCGGCGATCTGGGCGGCCGTGACGACGTGGTTCTGGCCACCCTGGTGCGCGATCTTGATGGCGCCCATCAGGCTCGCCAGGCGGCCTGTGGTAGGCCAGTCGAGGTCGTTCGTGATGCCGAACAGCAGGCCGGCGCGGTAGGCGTCGCCGCAACCGGTCGGATCGACCACGGCCGCCGCTTGCACGCACGGAATCTCGTGGCGCTTGCCGCCGGTGTGGATCTCCGAGCCCTTTTCGCCGCGCGTGATGATCAGCGCTTCCAGGCGCCCGGCAATCTCGGCCAGGGTCAGGCCGGTGCGGTCCATCAACATTTCGAATTCGTAGTCGTTGGCGGCCACGTAGGTGGCCTGGTCGATGAATTCGATCAATTCGTCGCCGCTGAACATCGGCAATTGCTGGCCCGGGTCGAACATGAACGGCACTTGCAGGGCGGCACAGTCGCGCGCGTGTTTGATCATGCCGCCACGGCCGTCCGGCGCGATGATCGCCACGCGCAGCTCGCCCTGGTCGCCGACATTGTTTTCATGCGCGAATTCCATCGCGCCCGGGTGGAAGGCGTTGATCTGGTTGTTGTCCAGGTCGGCCGTGACGAAGCATTGCGCGGTGTACGAGTGGGTGATCTTGCGGATCCCGCGCGTGTCGATGCCGAGCTTGTCGAAGCGCTCCAGGTACTCGCCGCCATCCTGGCCGATCGCGGCCATGATCAGCGGCTCGCCACCGAGCATCTTGAGGTTGTAGGCAATATTGGCCGAGCAGCCGCCGTATTCGGTGCGCAAGGTGGGAACCAGGAAGGAGACGTTGACCTTGTGCAGTTGGTCGGCCAGCAGCGTTTCGCCGAAACGGCCGTTGTATTGCATGATCTTGTCGAATGCGAGCGATCCGCAGATCAGTGTGGTCTTGGTCATGAGAGTGCCTTATGGATAGAAGATGGCGATGCGGTAGCCGGACGCCTTGATCTGTTTTACTTCAAAAGTCAGTTTGATCGCTTGTTCGGAGCGCGCCGTGAAGCCTTTGGCGCTCACCGTGCCCTTGGGCAGGTATTCGGCCGGCACGACGACGCGCCGCAGCAAGGTCTTGTCGTTGCCATCGGTCAGCGCCAGTTCGATATTCGGCCAGGCCTGGGTCAGGTCGCTCTGGTTGCGCAGCAGGGTCGAGAGCGTAAAGGCATTCGAGCCGAGCGATTGCAGCTCACCCGTCTCAATGCTCAGGCTATCGATCTGGGCCGGCAGTTCGAGCTTGCAGCCCAATGTGGCGCACGCCGCTACCAGCATTGGTTTGACGGCCGGAAACTTCGCCACCAGGATGTTGCGGAAGGTGGTGACGCCCTGGGCCACGAGCAGGATCGCCAGTACCAGCGAGCCGATCATCAGTGCGATGCGGCGCGAGCCTTGCTTTTCTTCCAGTTCGCGGCTGCGGCGCAGGAAATCGGGCTCGTCGTTTTCGGGCTCGGGGATGACGGGCGCCGGCGGCGGTGGCGGTGGCGCGAGCGGCACATTGGCCGGCTTGTCGCCCGAGGATTGGCGCAGCAGCGGCAGCGGGGCATGCTCCAGGTCGCGCACCAGCGGTTCGGTGTTCGGGTTCAGCAAGGCGTCGCTGCGCGCGTGGTCATCCGTTTCCTCGGCGTAGGACAGCACCATCACCGTGTGACCGGGCTCGTCATACGCATGGTCGACCAGCATCGGCTCGGTGCGGCCCGGCCTGGCGGCGGGCGGCTCGACACGCACGGGCTCGTCGAAGGTTGGCTCGACCAGTGGTGGCAGGAATTGGGAGGGCTCGGCAACGGCCGGCTCGACGTGGGCCGGTTCGGCCGGATCAGGTTCGGCCGGATCAGGCTCGGCCGGATTAGGCTCGTCGAGGACGGGTTCGGCCAGCGGCGGCAGGAACAGGGCCGGCTCGGCAACGGCCGGTTCGACGTGGACCGGTTCGGTCAGCTCAGGCTCGGCCAGCGGCGGCAGGAATTGGGCTGGCTCGGCAACGGCCGGTTCGACGTGGACTGGCTCGTCCAGGTCAGGTTCGGCCAGCGGTGGCAGGAATTGGGCTGGCTCGGCTACGGCAGGTTCGACTTGGGCCGGCTCGTCGATGGGCGCGTCCAGGGCGACCGGCTCGTCCAATGCGGGCTCGGGCAATACCGGTTCCGGCGCTGCATCGGCAGGTGGGGCTTGCGTAAGGGCGGGTTCGGCAAAACGCGGTTCTTCAAAGGCCGGCTCGGCAAAGCGCGGCTCGACGAACAGCGGCTCGGCAAAGTCCGGCTCCCTGCGCTCGGGCTCGAAGAAGACCGGCTCGATCCGCGCGTTCGCCTCCGCTACCGGGGCTGATGGATAGTTCAGGTCGAGCAGCGGCTCGTTGAAGCTCAGATCGCCGAAGTCCAGCTCGGAAGAATCTTCCGGAGGAGCAATCGCGACGATTTCTTCATCGATCGGCATGTCGATCGAAAATGGCGCCGCATTCGAACCGGACGTTGCGTCGCCGCTGGCGCCGATATCGATCGTCGGCCATGGCGTCGTGGACTTGCCGCGCCAGACTTTCGGTTGCGGTTCGGGCTCGACGTAAGGCGCCGCGTACGGCTCGTCATACATATCCTCGGGCTCGACGAACATGGCAATCGAGAGCGGGATGAAAGGTTTTGTACGCGGGGGCTCCGGTTCGGGCTCGGGCTCGGGCTCGGCCATCTGAACAGGCTCTGGCTCCGCTACAAACACCGGCTCCGGCTCGGGAACTGGCTCGGGAACAGGCTGCGGCGCCGGCTGGGGCCTGAGCCACACCGGAACGAACGCTGGCTCGACCGAGTTCTCCATCTGCAAGGTGGACACGGGAGTGCCGTTATCCACCGGCGCACCGGTCGCCGTCGCGGCGGGCGGCGGGGCAACAGGGGTGGGGATGACTGGCGGCAGCGCGTCGAGTTCGACCAGGGCCGCGTTGCCGTCGAAAATTTCATTGCAGGCGCCGCAGCGCACTATGCCCCCACGTAACTTCAACTGGTCGGAAGCGACCCGGAAAGTCGTGCTGCAATGGGGGCATCGAGTGGCGAGCGCCATGCCTTTATTGACCGCGAGGGGTAGGTGGAACGTTGCTGCCAAGCTGGCCGTGCAGTGCTACCCAGCCATCTTGCTCAGCCCACACGCCGAGAGTAATGAACGGGGCATACGCCTCGGCCACTTCTTCAGCCTGGCGCGCCAGCACGCCGGACAACACCAGCGAACCGCCTGGCGCCACGCGGCCGGCCAGCATCGGCGCCATCAGTTTCAACGGGCTCGACAAAATATTGGCGACAACCGTGTGGAACTTGCCGGTGGCGTGATGCGGCTTGGCCGAGGCGGCGAAGCTGTCCGGCAGGTAGTAATCGATCTCGCACTGGTTGCGTGCGGCATTGTCGCGCGCCGATTCGATCGCTTGCGGATCGATATCGACACCGGCCACGTCGCCCGCGCCCATTTTCTTGGCCACCATGGCCAGGATGCCGGAGCCGCAACCGTAGTCGAGCACGGTCTTGCCGGGGGCCGGATGCGCCTCCAGCCATTCCATGCACAAACGCGTGGTCGGATGACTGCCGGTGCCAAAAGCCAGGCCCGGATCGAGTTCGAGAATCAGGGCGTCCGGGTCGGGTGCTTCGTGCCAGCTCGGAACCACCCAGATGTTCTTGCCGATATGAATAGGCGCGAACTGCGATTGGGTCAAACGCACCCAGTCTTCGTCGGCCACGGCGCGCGTGGTAAACGAGGGTGTGGTGTCGATGCCAATCGCCGCAGCCGCTTCGGCCACGATGGCGGCCTGGTCGGCGTCGACGTCGGTCAGGGCCACCACGCGGCTGTGGTCCCACGCCGCTTCGGTCGGTTCCATGCCGGGTTCGCCGAACAGCGGCTTTTCCTGGTCGGTGCCTTCGTCGGCGTCTTCCACCGACACCGAGAGGGCGCCGGCTTCCATCAACGCGTCGGACAAGGCTTCCGCGTGTTCACGTGCAATTTCAATGACAACTTCTGTCCAGCTCATGCGTCTGCCTTCGTTTCCGATTTGTTAGGGCTGGTCGGGCCTTTCGGCAGGTCCGGCTTGTCGGCCAGTTTCTGCTCGAGGTAGTGAATATTGGTGCCGCCTTCGATAAAGCGCGCATCGATCATCAATTCGCGATGCAGCGGGATATTCGTCAGGATACCCTCAACCACCATTTCCGACAGCGCGATTTGCATGCGGCGGATGGCTTGCTCGCGGGTGGCGCCGTAAGCGATGACCTTGCCGATCATCGAATCGTAATGCGGCGGCACATAATAACCGGCGTAGGCATGCGAATCGACGCGGATGCCAGGACCGCCCGGCGCGTGCCAGGACACGATGCGCCCCGGCGACGGGGTAAACTTGAACGGGTCTTCGGCATTGATGCGGCACTCGACAGCGTGGCCCGAGAGCATGATGTCGCGCTGGCGGAAACGCAGTTTTTCGCCGCAGGCGATGCGGATCTGTTCCTGCACGATGTCGATGCCGGTGATCATTTCGGTGACCGGGTGCTCGACCTGCACGCGCGTGTTCATCTCGATGAAGTAGAACTCGTTGTTCTCGTACAGGAATTCGAAGGTACCCGCGCCGCGATAACCGATCTTGCGGCAGGCTTCGGCGCAGCGGTCGCCGATCTTTTCGATCAACTTGCGCGGAATGCCCGGCGCCGGTGCTTCTTCGATCACTTTCTGGTGGCGGCGCTGCATCGAGCAGTCGCGCTCGCCCAGCCAGACGGCGTTCTTGTGTTCATCGGCGAGGATCTGGATTTCCACGTGACGCGGATTTTCCAGGTACTTCTCCATATACACTTCCGGATTGCCGAAGGCGGCGCCGGCTTCGGTCTTGGTCATCGCCACGGCGTTGAGCAAGGCAGCTTCAGTGTGGACCACGCGCATGCCGCGTCCGCCGCCACCGCCGGCTGCCTTGATGATCACCGGGTAGCCCACGCGGCGCGCGGTCTGGATGATTTCTTTCGGATCGTCCGGCAGGGCGCCGTCCGAGCCTGGCACGCACGGTACGCCGGCGCGGATCATGGCTTGCTTGGCCGAGACCTTGTCGCCCATCAGGCGGATCGAGTCGGAACGCGGACCAATGAAGACGAAGCCGGATTTTTCGACACGTTCGGCGAAGTCGGCGTTTTCGGACAAGAAACCGTAGCCGGGGTGAATCGCTTCGGCATCGGTGACTTCGGCCGCGCTGATGATCGCCGGCATGTTCAGGTAGCTCAGCGCCGATGGCGCCGGTCCGATACAGACCGATTCGTCGGCCAACTTCACGTACTTGGCGTCTTTGTCGGCTTCGGAGTGGACCACCACGGTCTTGATGCCCATCTCGCGGCAGGCGCGCTGGATACGAAGCGCGATCTCTCCACGATTGGCAATGAGAATTTTTTCAAACATAGTGGTCGATCAGCCAATCACAAACAGCGGTTGGCCGAACTCGACAGGCTGGCCGTTTTCGACCAGGATCTTGGTCACGACACCGGACACGTCGGAATCGATTTCGTTGAGCAGCTTCATCGCTTCGATGATGCACAGGGTCTCGCCTTCCTTGATGGTCGAGCCGACTTCGACGTAGGCGGCCGAGCCCGGTGCCGAGGAACGGTAGAAGGTGCCGACCATCGGCGACTTGACGGTGTGGCCGGTCGGCTCGGCCGGCACGGCCACAGGGGCGGCGACCGGGGCCGGTGCCGGGGCCTGGGCGCCGGCGTAGTGCTGCTGCATGCCTTGCGGCTGCATCATGACCATCTGATTCTGCGGGATTGCGGATGACTTGACGATGCGGACCTTGCTCTCGCCTTCGGTTACTTCGAGTTCAGCGATGTCCGATTCGGCGACGAGATCGATCAAGGTCTTGAGTTTTCGTAAATCCATGTGAAACCCCTTGGAATTGTTTGTGTTTTAAGAGTATGCGGCGTGCTCATGATATAAGCATAACCGCGCATAATGCTTGAAGATGCCAGTAGATTAACGCTTTTTAAGCGCAAAGTCGATGGCAAAGCGATATCCATCAATGCCGAGCCCGCAAATGGTGCCCTGCGCAATGGCGGACAAAAAAGAATGATGGCGGAAAGCTTCGCGCTGGTAAATATTGGAGATATGGACCTCCACAAACGGGATCGCCACCCCGGCCAGCGCGTCGCGCAGGGCCACGCTGGTATGCGTCAGCCCGCCCGGATTGATGACAATCGCGTCCACGCCGTCGCCGCGGGCGGCATGGATGGCATCGATCAGGGCGCCTTCATGATTGCTCTGAAAGCAAGTTAGCGTGGCGCCCGCCGCAGCAGCCTGGGCTGTCGCAGCGTTCTCGATGTCGGCTAATGTTGCCTTGCCGTACACCTCAGGCTCCCGTGTCCCCAGCAGATTCAGGTTGGGGCCGTTGAGCAGAAGGAGCTTTTTTGCCATGGTTGAAGGGTCGTTATTACGCGAAAGTCACGCATTTTGCCGCCAACTGTGGGCATTGGCAAGCGAAAAAAATTGCTAAAAATTATTGGCTGGTGCATTCCGTACCGTCAAGCATGGTTGCGCCAAGGGTTTGTGCCTCAGGACTTGAGTGCGGCCAGGTCGGCCTTGAGCTCGTCGAACTTGATGCGTCCCAGATAGGTTTTCTTGACCTGGCCGTCGGCGCCGATCAGCACGGTGTAGGGCAGGCCGCCGGCGCTATTGCCCAGCTTGCGCGACAGTTCGGTGCCGCTGATGCCAGCCACGTAGATCGGGTAGCTGATATTGAATTTGCCGGTAAATTCGGCGATGTTGGACGGCGAATCAATGCCGATGCCAATGATATTGATATTTTTGGCGCTGTGGTCCTTGGCTACCTGGGCCAGCTCCGGCATTTCTTCCACGCAAGGCGGACACCATGGCGCCCAGAAATTGACCACCAGCGCCTTGCCTTTCCACTGGGCCAGCGCCTGCGGCGTGCCGGCCGGGTTGTTCAGGGTTTCCGCAAACAATGCCTCGACCGGGGTGGCGCCGGCGCGACCGGGCTGCACCGCAGGCGGGGTGGTGGAGGCCACTACCGGGTCCTGCTTGTTGTGCATGCCGAACCAGGCGCCCAGCGCGCCGGCCAGCACGGCGATGCCGGCGAAGGTGAAAATCGTTTGCTTGTTCATGTCGGGTCCTGGGGCGAAGTCGGTGTGGTGTCGGAAGTTGTCATCATGCTGCGCAGGGTGGCGGCGTCGGCGCGCTGGGGGCGGCCGTCGGCGCGTGGCTTGAGGGCGCCGCGCAGGTCGTGCTTTTCATACAGTTCGGCGTGCACGCCTTCGCCATGCCACAAGAAGCTGACCGTTTCGACCGGGTCGAAACGCGCGCCCTTGAAGTGCGGCGTCTCCGATATGTCGATCGTGACGTTGCGGTTCAGAAGGTAAATCTGCACTTCCTTGGCGCTGTCGGCAAACAGTTGCAGCTCGATGTCGTCGTGCTCGCCGGCGGTGCCATTGAGTACCGCGCCGGTGATGTAGGGCGAAAATTCGGCCAGCGCATCCATCACTTGCAGGGCGGCCGTGCGCAGCGCCAGCAGGCGCGCCGGCTGGGTGTCGGCCAGGAACAGTGCCTGGTAATCGCGCACGGCGGTTTCGATCTGCACGTTATCGGGCAGCAAGTTGGCGGCGTCGGCACGCTCGCCGAGCACCTGCAGCGCGGCCTTGCGCTTGGCGCTGGCGTAGTCGGCGCCGTCCTGGGCAATCATGCGCGCGGCGACGGCGGCGATTTCCGCGCGCAGCAGGGAGAGATCGTCAATCGGGGTAGGCATCATGAGCGAGATGATACTCTGGAACGGCAAATGCGATCGGGTCGGGTAAAATCGCGTATTCATTCATTTGGCTTCGACACCATGCATATTCACATCCTCGGCATTTGCGGCACCTTCATGGGCGGCCTCGCGGTCCTGGCGAAAGAAGCCGGCCACAAGGTCACCGGCTGCGACGCCAACGTCTATCCGCCAATGAGCACCCAGCTCGAAGCCCAGGGCATCGAACTGATCCAAGGCTTCAGCCCGGACCAGATCAAGCTCAATCCCGACCTGTATGTGATCGGCAATGTGGTGGCGCGCGGCAATCCGCTGGTCGAGGAAATCCTGAACCGCAGCCTGCCGTACATGTCCGGTCCGCAGTGGATCGGCGAACATATCCTGCACGATAAATGGGTGCTGGCCGTGGCCGGTACGCACGGCAAGACCACCACCTCGGCCATGCTGGCCTGGATCCTGGAAGACGCGGGCTACTCGCCGGGCTTCCTGATCGGCGGCGTGCCCATGAACTTCGGCATTTCGGCGCGTCTGGCCGGCAGCGAGCCGTCCGGCTACTTCGTGATCGAAGCGGACGAGTACGACACGGCGTTCTTCGACAAGCGCAGCAAGTTCGTGCATTACCACGCCAAAACCGCCGTGATGAACAACCTCGAATACGATCATGCCGACATCTTCCCCGATATCGGTGCCATCGAAACCCAGTTCCACCACCTGGTGCGCACCGTGCCCGGCGTTGGCCGGCTGATCGTGAACGGCGACGAAGCCTCGCTGGGCCGCGTGCTCAAGCGCGGCTGCTGGAGCGAGAAAGAAATGTTCGGCGCCAGCGACGGCGCCGACTGGAGCATGGCGGAACATGCCGGCGGCGATTTCGACGTCGTCTTCAAGGGCGCGGTCGTGGCCACCGTGGCCTGGGGCCTGACCGGCAAGCACAACCGCCTGAACGCGCTGGCGGCGATTGCCGCGGCGCGCCATGTGGGCGTGCCGGTGGCGCAGGCGGCCGAGTCGCTGGCCCGTTTCGAGAGCGTCAAGCGGCGCATGGAAGTGCGCGGCGTGGTGCGCAACATGACCGTGTATGACGACTTTGCTCATCATCCGACCGCGATCGCCACTACTGTCAATGGCTTGCGCCAGAAGATTGGCAGCGGCGACAAGGCCCAGGGCCGCATTTTGGCCGTGCTGGAACCGCGCTCGAACACCATGAAGCTCGGCTCGATGAAAGACGCCTTGCCGGGCAGCCTGCGCGAAGCCGACCTGGTGTTCGGCTTCGGCAGCCAGCAAGCGCTGGGCTGGAGCCTGGCCGATGCGCTCGCGCCGCTGGGCGCGATCGCGCACAGCTTCGACCATCTCGATTTCCTGGTCAAGGCCGTGGCCGACGCGGCCCAGCCGGGCGACCATATCCTGGTCATGAGCAACGGCGGCTTCGGCGGCGTACACCAGAAACTGCTTGAGGCGCTGGCCCAATGATTCTTTACCTGCACGGTTTCCGCTCCTCCCCGCGCTCCTGCAAGGCGCGCATGGTGGGCGAGAAGATGGCGGCGCTGGGGCGCGCGCATGAACTGATCTGCCCGCAACTGCCGGCCTCGCCAAAAGAGGCGATGGACCTGGCGCTGACCCTGGTCGAACGCTACCATGCGGCCGACCTGGCGATCATCGGCTCCTCGCTCGGCGGCTATTACGCCACCTGGCTGGCCGAGCATCTCGGTTGCCGCGCGGCGCTGCTCAACCCGGCGGTGTACCCCTTGAAAGACCTCGACAAGCATGTCGGCGTCACGACCGAGTATCATTCCGACAAAGTTTTTGAATTCAAGCGCGCGTATATCGAGGAACTGGGCGTGCTGGCCGTGCCCGCCATTACCCGTCCTGAGCGCTATTTCCTGCTGGCGGCGAGCGGCGACGAAGTGCTCGACTACCGCGACATGACGATGCATTACGCCGGCGCGCGCCAGCATGTGATCGAGGGCAGCGACCACGCCATCGCCGAATTCGGGCAGTACGTGGACGAGGTCCTGGCGTTTTGCCTGGACGGCGCCGCGAGCCCGGCGCGGTGAGGGGCGCCTCGCTGCGCCAGGCATCGTGGCATCGGCATGTGAACCGGCTCAACGCGCCGCCGCCGCTGCGCGACTGGCTCACCAGCGGCGGCTCGCTGACGGCGCGCCTGGTGGCGCACAGCAAGGCTTTCCGCGTGCAGCGCCTGCACCAGCGGCGCGCCCCGTGCCTGGCGGACGAAGCCGGCGCGCTGGGTTTGCCGCGCACGGTCCAGGTGCTCGAGCGCGAAGTCTTGCTGCGCTGCGACGAGACGCCGGTGGTGTTCGCGCACACGGTGGTGCCGCTGTCGGCCAGCGCCAGCGACTGGCCGCTGTTTGGCGGCCTGGGCGAACGCTCGCTGGGCAGTACCCTGTTTTACGATCCGCAAGTGCTGCGCGGCGAACTCGAATTTGCGCGCATCCGCGCCGGTCATCCATTAATGGAACGCGCCCGGGCGGCGCTCGGCGTGGACGGCGATACTGTTTTATATGCGCGGCGCTGCCTGTATCGCCGCCACCGGGGCATCTTGCTCGTGACCGAGGTGTTTCTGCCCCCGGTCCTGGCGCTTGCCAGGCGCGACCCGACCCCCGCGCCAACAAACAATACCAAGTAAAAATATATATCCAAGTAAAGACAAAGCATTCACATGAACCTATTTTTTGAAGAATCCGGCGATTTCAAGGTCGGCACCGTGTTGTCGCAAGCGGGCGAGGCTTACCAGGTCGAAATGCCAAGCGGTAAGCGCACCAAGGTCAAGGTCAAGGACGTCCTGTTGCAGTACGAAAAGCCGTCCGCGGCCGACCTGCTGGAAGCGGCCAAAGCGGTTGCCGCCGATGTCGATTTCGAATTCCTGTGGGAAGTTGCCGGCCAGGACGAATTCGGTTTCGCCGAGCTGGGCGCCGAGTATTTCGGCCACACCCCGCTGCCGTCCGAAGCGGCCGGACTGATCCTGGCGCTGCATGGCGCCCCAATCTATTTCTACAAGAAGGGACGCGGACGCTACAAGGCGGCCCCGGAAGCGTCCTTGCGCGCGGCCCAGGCCGGCATCGAGAAAAAGAAACAGCAAGGCTTGATCCAGGCCGGCTATGTGGACGAGCTCAAGGCCAACAAGTTGCCGGAATCGATGCGTCCGCTGGTGCAGCAACTGTTGTTCAAGCCGGACAAGAACAGCATCGAATTCAAGGCGCTGGACGCCGCCTGCAACGAACTGCACACCACGCCGCAGCGTCTGATGCTGGCCGCCGGCGGCTTCGGTTCGCCCAAAGAGCTGCACATGGCACGCTTTTTGTTCGAGAATTTCCCGCGCGGCGCCGGTTTCCCGGCCGTCGCGGTACCGCCAATGCCGGCCAATCTGCCGGTCGCCGAGGTGGCCGCGTTCTCGATCGATGATGTCACCACCACCGAGATCGACGATGCCTTCTCGGTCGTGACCCTGGCGGACGGCATGGTGCAGGTCGGCATCCACATCGCCGCGCCGGGCCTGGGCATTCGTCCCGACGACGCGATCGACAAAATGGCGCGCACGCGCATGTCCACCGTCTACATGCCGGGCGACAAAATCACCATGCTGCCGGACGAACTGGTCGCCGCTTTCACCCTGGCCGAAGGCAAGACTTGCCCGGCGGTGTCGCTGTACGCCACCATCGACCCGGCCGACTGGAGCGTGAAGTCGACCGTGACCCGCGCCGAACTGGTGCCGATCAAGAGCAACCTGCGCAACAACGACCTGGACGAGGTGGTCAGCGAAGAAGCGCTGGCGGCGGGCAGCGGCGAGTATCCGCACAAGGCCGAGCTGGCCGTGCTGTGGCAGTGGGCGCTCACCCTGGAAGCGGCGCGCATGGTCAAGCGCGAAGGCTTCGGGCTGAAACCCGAGCAGAACAACCGGGTCGACTTCAATTTCTACGTCGAAGACGATGTCGTGACGGTGCTGCGCCGCAAGCGTGGCGCGCCGCTCGACAAGATCGTGGCCGAGCTGATGATTTTCGCCAACAGCACCTGGGGCAAGCTGATGCACGACTCGGGCGTGCCGGGTATTTACCGCTCGCAAGGCGCCGGTAGCGGCGCCGGCTGGGCCGCCAAGATGCAGGTGCGCATGGTCACTCATGCCGCGCCGCACCAGGGCCTTGGCGTGGACCAGTACGCCTGGAGCACCTCGCCGCTGCGCCGGTATACCGACCTGGTCAACCAGTGGCAGATCCTGGCCTGCGCCGAACATGGCGTGACGGCCCCGCTGGTGGCCCCGTTCAAGCCCCGTGACGCCAACCTGTTCGCCATCGTCTCGGCCTTTGACGCCGCCTATGGCGCCTACAACGACCACCAGCAGAACATGGAGCGCTACTGGTGCCTGCGCTGGCTCGGCCAGCAGGAGCAGCGCCAGGTCGAGGCGGTGGTGCTCAAGGATGAAGTGTTGCGTCTGGCCGACATTCCGCTGATCATTCGCCTGCCCGGCATGCCGCAGGTGGCGCGCGGGGCGCAGGTCAAACTCGACATCCTGCGTTGGGATGAGCTCGATCTGACCATCGAAGCGCGCCTGCTCGAACTGCCTTCCAGCACCGAGATCGCGGCCGATGCCGACCTGGACTACGAGGAAGAAGAGCCGGCGGCGGTCCCGGCCGACACCGGCGAAGCGGCCGCCACCGAGGCAGTCGAAGCCGAGGGATCGGTAACGGTAGTGACCAGCGAGCCGGCGGCCGGCTGACGTTGCCAACATCGCCACGGCGGCCATTAGAATGTAGAATGGCCGTTCCCTGATTCAACAAAATTCTTCCCGGTATCGTGTGAAGCACTTGCAAAATATAAGCTCCCTGTCCATTGCCGTGGCCGTTTCGGTCGCGGTGCACGCGGCCCTGCTGGCGGTCCGTTTTGTCGCGCCCGAGGCGTTCAACCTGACCCCGACCGATCCCGGCCTCGAAGTCATCCTGGTCAACGCCAAGCACGCCAGCAAACCGCTGAAGGCGGACGCGCTGGCCCAGGCCGACCTCGATGGCGGCGGCAATGCCGATACCGGCCGCGCCGCCTCGCCCCTGCCCGATATGCGCAAGGACGAGACCGGCGAGAGCGTCAAATCGACCCTGCGCCGCATCACGGAACTGGAGCAGATGCAGAAGAACCTGCTGACCAAGGCCAACGATTCCAAGGTGCACGCAGCCCCGGTGACCGACAAGGAAACGCCCGATCCCGAGCAGGACGGCAACGACCTGATCGAGAGCACCAAGCCCCTCGCGCGCCAGAAGGCCGAGATTGCCCAGCGCATCGAAGACCAGAACAAGCGTCCGCGCAAGACCTTCTTTACGCCGAGCACGCAGGCAGTCGGCTACGCCGTTTACTATAAAACGACGCAGAAGAAGATCGAAGACGTCGGTACGCTGAACTTCCCGCAAAAAGACGGCAAGAAGCTGTACGGCGAGCTGATCGTGTACATCCCGATCTTCCAGGATGGCACCATCTACACCAAAGAAGGCGGCGTACGCATCGAAAAGAGTTCGGGCAATCCCGCGCTCGACAAGGCGGCGCTGGCCATCGTGCGGCGTGCCGCGCCGTTCACCCAGTTCCCGAAAAACATGCGTTCCAGCGACAAGGACGACTTGTGGATCATGATCACGAGCTTCAAGTTCACGCGGGAAGACAAGCTCGAAGCCGAGTTGCGCGGCCAGACCAAATGAGCGAGCGTTACTGCGTCATCGGGAACCCGATTGCCCACAGCAAGTCGCCCGAGATCCACGCCGACTTTGCCCGGCAGACTGGGCAAGAGATGGTGTACGAACGCTGCCTGGCGCCGCTCGACGCTTTTGATGCAACCGTGCGCGCCCTGGTGGCCGCCGGCTACAAGGGCGCCAACGTCACCGTGCCCTTCAAACTCCAGGCCGCCGACCTGGCCGACCGCCTGACCGAACGCGCGCGCGCGGCCGGCGCCGTCAATACCCTGGTCTTTAACAGCAGCGGCGGCATCATTGGCGACAACACCGACGGCGCCGGACTGGTGGGCGACATCACCCGCAACGCCGCCATCGACCTCGAAGGCAAGCGCGTACTGCTGCTGGGCGCCGGCGGGGCCGCGCGCGGCGCCGTGGTGCCGCTGCTGGCCGCCTTGCCGGCCGAACTGATGATCGCCAACCGTACCCTGGCCACGGCCGACACCCTGGTCGAGCGCTTTACTTCCCAGCTGGCGCAGGACCAGCGCCTGGCCGCCTGCGCTTTTGACGACATTGGCGGCCCCTACGACGTGGTCATCAACGCGACCTCGGCCAGCTTGGCGGACGATATGCCGGCGGTCCCGGCCAGCGCCTTCGGCCCCGGCACCCTGGCGCTGGACATGATGTACGGCAAGGACCCGACCCGCTTCATGCTGTTTGCCGCCGCCCACGGCGCGCTTACCCGCGACGGCCTCGGCATGCTGGTCGAGCAAGCCGCCGAAGCTTTTTTGCTGTGGCGCGGCGCCCGTCCCGACACCGCGGCCATCCTGGACCGCCTGCGCCTGGCCATATGAGCAAGGCCGCCAAGGGTGGCGCACGCAGGCGCTGGATCACCTGGCTGTTCCTCGGTCCCTTGCTGATCTTCATCGTGGTCCAGCTGTATTTCTTCTTCATGGTGTGCTGGTATTCCCAGGTCAATCCATCGAGCACCAACATGATGGAAGACCAGCTGGCCGTGATGCGCGAAAAGAAACCCAAGGCGGTGCTGCAACACCAGTGGGTGCCGTACGAGCGTATTTCGGAGAACCTGAAACGGGCCGTGATCGCCTCGGAAGACGCGAATTTTTCCGAGCATGACGGGGTCGACTGGGAAGCGCTGCAAAAAGCCTACGAACGCAACAACCGGCGCCACAAGGTGGTCGGCGGCGGCTCCACCATCACCCAGCAACTGGCCAAGAACCTGTTCCTGACCGGCTCGCGCAGTTACCTGCGCAAGGGCCAGGAAATGATCATTGCCTTCATGCTCGAAACGGTCATGAGCAAGCAGCGCATCCTGGAAATTTACCTGAACGTGGCCGAATTCGGGCGCGGTATCTTCGGCGCCGAGGCCGCGGCGCGCTATTACTACCGCACCACCGCAGCCAACCTGGGCGTGGCGCAGGCCGCCAAACTGGCCGTGATGCTGCCCAATCCGCGCTATTACGACCGCAACCGCAGCTCGAGCTATCTGGCGCGCCGCACCACCCTCATCGTCAACCGCATGAGTTCGGCAGACTTGCCCTGATTCTTTACTGGAAAATGTCCATGATTTCTCGTCACCAACAGGGCGCCATCTCGCTGTTGTGGGTCGCCACCGGCTCGGTCGCCCTGGCGGCGCTGGCCATGGCCGCCTTGTTTTCCATGCGCTACGAGCGCAATCTGTTCGCCGAGGGCGCTGCCAAACTCGGCAAGACCGTCACCGCCAGTCCGGCTGGCAAGGTGATCGACTCGGCCAAGCAAGCCGTGAGCGAAGCGGCCGGCAATGGCGACGGCCAGATGCGCAAGTGCGTCATCAACGGCAAGATCATCATTTCCAACACCGATTGCAAGCCTGACAACCGCAGCAGCAAGGTGATCCAGATTCACGACACCAAGGGCTTTGAAGCGCCGAAAAAGCCGCCGGTGGAGCAGGCCGCGCCGGGGTCGAACCCGATGCTCGACAAAATGATCGAAAAACAGCTGCGCTGAGTCAATTTAAGTGTTTCGGGGTGGCCGGGTAGAGGGCTAACGGGTACACTTGCGCTGTTTTGAATCCGGCCGAGAAAGCGCATGATCAACGTATTTGTCCTACAAAATGGCCGACTCAATCAGGTACCGATCGAGTCGCGGGCGGATCTCGAAAACGTGGACCCGGTCTGGGTCGACCTGACCGATCCCAATGACGACGAGCGGGCCTGGGTCAAGACCATCTACGGCGTGATCTTGCCGGGCGAAGACGAAGTCAAGGATATTGAAGCGTCGGCCCGCTATTACGAAGCGGAAAACGGCGACTTGCATCTGCGCACCGATTTCCTGCTGGAAGAAGACGACGGCCCCTCGCGCGTGGTCACGGTCGCCTTCATTCTCGCGCGCAAGATGCTGTTTTCGGTGCATACCGACGACTTGCCGGTGTTTCGCCTGGTGCGCATGCGCGCCCGCTCGCGGCCCGGTTCGATTGCCGATTACATGGACGTGCTGCTCGACCTGTACGCCACCGACGCCGAGTACTCGGCCGATGCGCTGGAAGGGATTTACCAGCACCTGGAAGAAGTCAGCGGGCTGGTGCTGCAAAAGGAATTCACCGATAAAGACGCGGCCGACGCCCTGAACGCGATCGCGCGCGAGGAAGACTTGAACGGCCGCATCCGGCGCAACATGATGGATACACGGCGCGCCGTCAGTTTCCTGATGCGCGGGCGCCTGCTCAACGCCGAGCAGTTTGAGGAAGCGCGCCAGATCCTGCGCGACATCGAATCGCTGGACGGCCACACTTCCTTCCTGTTCGACAAGATCAACTTCCTGATGGACGCCACGGTCGGCTTCATCAACATTAACCAGAACAAGATCATCAAGATCTTCTCGGTGGCCTCGGTGGCGTTCCTGCCGCCGACCCTGATCGCCAGTATTTACGGCATGAACTTCAAGGCCTTCCCGGAGCTGGAGTGGCAGTACGGCTATCCGCTCGCCTTGACCCTGATGGTGGCGTCGATGATTACGCCAGTGTGGGTGTTCTTGCGCAGGGGCTGGTTGCGCTAAGGTTCATAAGTTCCGACCTTGTTTCGCATGCTTGACTGGTGTCAGTCATGGCGTGACCGGGTCTGAACGCAGCCATTGGCAGGGCTAGACTGGCTTGACCTCAATCAAGCCGGATCGACGATCATGCCTTCGCTGCCCATCCCGCCTTTGCTGCGTGCGATTATTCTTTTTCCCGTCTTCCCCCAGTTGCGACGCAGCGATAGTTCTATCGTTGTCGTCACTTGTGACTGGTTGCAAAGGGATTCAATCGGGCCGATAGCGACGAAAGCTGTCTTGCGCGTCCCACATCTCAATACTAAGATGAAGTATCTTCCGGGCGCGCTGCCATGATCCTTGGCGACCGGATAATACGGCAACTTGCGGATCGCGGTTGGACCGAGCAAGAGGTACTGGATTTAATCGAGACCGAGCCGATTGGCCGCTCGATCGATCATCGGACGCCTCAAAAAACTGGGGATCGACGGGCGCGGCGGGACACCGCTACAGTGTACGGGTCCAAAGATGGTGGGCATGTCGTCGTGAACGACCGCACTGGGGAAGTGGTTCATGTTAGCGACAAGAACGATCCCTACTGGATGCCTGATAGTCGTATTATTTGGGAGTCATGAGGACATTGCCATGAACATCGACAAAAGCCGTCTTTACGAATCGCCGGCTGCCTTCTTCGAAATGAACGGCAGCGTCACCATGCGCCTGTCGCCACGCGCCGCAATCGAGGTCTGCGCCGAGGCCGCGCGCAAGGGGCTTGTTGTCGCCCGCGTGGAAGGTGGAATCTGGCATGCGCCCGGATTTGAATCCCGGCTCGACTGTATCTGGGATGGGCAAGACCCGCCGCTCGATCAGGAGCGGGCCAGTGCAAACAATCAAGAAGCGGCGCGGTTTGTCGCCGCGCAAGCCACTGCGCACAGCGCGTTCATCCTGACCACGGCCCCGTGCGCCGGCTGGCCGCACCGGGCCAGCCAGGTGCAATACGCTGACTGATCAAGCCAGCTTGGCAAACACCCGGCGCGCCGCCGCGATGGTTTCTTCGATCACCGCGTCATCGTGCTGTGCCGACACAAAGCCCGCCTCGAACGCGGCCGGCGCGAAGTACACGCCTTCGTCCAGCATCGCGTGGAAGAAGGCATTGAAGCGGGTCTTATCGCCCGCCATCATCTCGGCATAGCTGCCCGGCACTTCTTCGCTGAAGTAAATCCCGAACATGCCGCCCACCGAGTCGGCGCAGAAGGTCACGCCCGCTTCTTTGGCCGCCTGCGCCAGCCCGGCCGCCAGCTTTGCCGTCTGCGCCGTCAGCTTCTCGTAGAAACCCGGCTGCTGGATCAGCTTCAGGGTGGTCATGCCGGCCGCCACCGCCACCGGATTGCCCGACAGGGTGCCGGCCTGGTACACGGCCCCGATCGGCGCCATGTTCTGCATCAGTTCCGCGCGCCCGCCGAAGGCCGCCACCGGCATGCCGCCGCCGATGACCTTGCCCAGCGCGGTCAGGTCCGGCACGATGTCGTACAGCGCCTGCGCCCCGCCCAGCCCCACGCGGAAGCCGCACATGACTTCGTCGAAAATCAGGATCGCGCCATGCTTGGTGCACAGCGCGCGCATGGCGCGCAGGAATTCCGGCGTGGCCTTGATCAGGTTCATGTTGCCGGCCACCGGTTCGACGATCACGCAGGCGATGGTGTCGCCCATCGAGGCGAACGCGTCTTTCAGCTGGGCCACATTGTTATAGTCGAGCACCAGGGTGTGCTTCACAAAATCTTCCGGCACGCCGGCCGAGGTCGGGTTGCCGAAGGTCAGCAAGCCGCTGCCGGCCTTGACCAGCAGCGAGTCGGCGTGGCCGTGGTAGCAGCCTTCGAACTTGACGATCTTGTCGCGTCCGGTGGCGCCGCGCGCCAGGCGCAGCGCGCTCATGGTCGCCTCGGTGCCCGACGAGACCAGGCGCACCTGCTCGATCGACGGCACCAGGCGGCAGATTTCTTCGGCCATCAGGATTTCGCCTTCGGTCGGCGCGCCGAACGAGAGCCCGCGCGCGGCCGCATCCTGCACCGCTTTCACCACTTCCGGATGGGCGTGGCCGACGATGGCCGGACCCCACGAGCCGATGTAGTCGATGTAGCGCTTGCCGTCGGCATCCCAGAAGTAGGGGCCTTCGGCGCGGGTGATGAAGCGCGGCGTGCCGCCCACCGATTTAAAGGCGCGCACCGGCGAATTAACGCCGCCCGGGGTGGTTTTCTGGGCGCGCGCGAACAGCGTGTTATTCAGGGAGTCTTGGTTCATGGCTTGCTCGATAAGGAAATGGGGTGGGCGAAAAATTTGTTGGGCACCAGCTTGCCCATGCCGAAGCGCTGCGCATTGGCCAGCGCGCCGACGGTGAACTCCTGGGCCGCCTGGATGGCGTCGATCGGCTCGAACTGGCGCGCCATGAGCGCGGCCAGCGCGCCCGACAAGGTGCTGCCGGCGCCCACGAACGGACCGGGAAAATGCTGCCAGTTGAAGGTGCCGACCACGCCGTTTTCGTCGAACAGGGTGTTGGCCAGCTGCGCGCCGGCGCCCGTGCCGCTCGAACCGGTGCATTTGACCAGCACATACTGGCAGCCCATGCCGGTCAGTTCCGCCACGTCTTCTTTCAGCATGTCGCCGCCGCCGTCGCGCCAGGTCTCGGCCATGCGCGCCAGTTCCACCTGCGTGAGCAGCAGCACGGTCGCCTGCGGCACCAGGATCTGGCGGATCGCGCCGAGCATGTCGTCGTCGGCCAGGCCCGAATCGGGCAGGCTCGATAAAAACGGGTCGAGGATCAGCGGCACGTCCGGATAGTCGGAGACGATTTCGGCAATCGCCGAGGCTTGCTCGATGCTGGTCAGCGCGCCCACCTTGAAGGCCGCCACCGGCATGTCTTCGAGCACCACGCGGGCCTGGTCGCAGACCCAGTCGGCGTCGACCTCCTGCACGTCTTCGACCCTCGCGGTGTCGGAAATGAGAATGCCGGTCATGACCGACAGGCCGTGGCAGCCAAGGGCCGAAAAACACGCCAGGTCGGCCTGGATGCCGATAGCGCCTATGGGGTCGGACACGCCGAACGTTAAGATCAGAGGAGAAGTTTGGATTTGCACGGCCGGTAGATTAAGATGCCTGATTCGGCATTTTACTAGATAGAAGGGTAGTCCAACGTGAGCAGCAATGAATCAACCGGCGCACCAGGCGCCGCTTTCCAGACCTGGATGTGCCTGATCTGCGGCTGGGTCTACGACGAGGCCGCCGGCCTGCCCGACGAAGGCATCGCCCCCGGCACCCGCTGGGCCGATGTGCCCATGAATTGGACCTGCCCGGAGTGCGGCGCCCGTAAAGACGACTTCGAAATGACAGTTATCTGATTGGCATGAGGCTTATTGCCGACACATGTTGACTAGCCGCAACATTAAGGGGACAAAAGGGTTGCCCTATGATATCGTTCATGCTCATGCCGAGTGAAACTGAATATGACGACATTGCCGCAACCGAACGTACTGAAAATCATGGTGATCGACGACAGCAGCACGATTCGTCGATCGGCCGAGATTTTCCTCACCCAGGCAGGATATCAGGTGGTGCTGGCCGAAGATGGCTTCGATGCCCTGGCCAAGATTAACGACCATCATCCGTCGCTGATCTTCTGCGACATCCTGATGCCGCGCCTGGACGGCTACCAGACCTGTGCGCTGATCAAGCGCAGTGCGCGTTTTCATGCCACCCCGGTGCTGATGCTGTCGTCGAAAGACGGCCTGTTCGACCGGGCGCGCGGCCTGATGGTCGGCTCCTCCGCCTATCTGACCAAACCCTTTAGCAAAGACAGTCTGCTTAGCGCCGTGCGCGAGCACACTGCCGATACCGTTTCAAAATAATTACTGGAGCCTCCCGTGGCCATACAAAAAATCCTGATCGTCGACGATTCCCCGACCGAGCGTTACTACCTGACCGACATCCTGGTCAAAGCCGGCTTCACCGTGACCACCGCCGAAAACGGCGAGGAAGCCCTGCTCAAGATCAAGGAAGACAAACCTGAACTGATCCTGATGGACGTGGTCATGCCTGGCGCGAACGGCTTCCAGGTCACCCGCACCATCGCGCGCGACCCCGAGCTGGGCGACGTGCCGATCATCATCTGCAGCAGCAAGAACCAGGAAACCGACCGTGTCTGGGGCCTGCGCCAGGGCGCGCGCGACTACATGGTCAAGCCGGTCGACGCCGAACTGCTGCTGGCGAAGATCGCCGCCCTCGGCGGCGCCTAAATCGTGAGCGACGTCGATTTCGCCCCAGTTGCCCCAATCGCTTCCGCGCCCAGCGATGGCGCGGGACGCCGCACCCGCCTGCGCGAGTACCAGGTGCAGCTGCTCGAACGCATGCAGGCGGCGCGCACCAACAGCGGTGCGCGCGTCAACCAGCTGGGGGTCTTGATCGGCGCCGAGCGCTTCCTGCTCGACCTCACCCAGGCCGGCGAGATCGTGCCGGTGCCGCCGGTGACGGTGGTGCCGCTGACGCAGCCGTGGTACCTGGGCCTGGCCAATATCCGGGGCAACCTGGTTGGCCTGATCGATTTCGCGCGCTTCCAGGGAGGCTCCGAAACGCAGGTTGGCCCGGACAGCCGCATCGTCACCCTGGCCAGCCACCTGGGCTTTAACTGCGGCCTGCTGGTGGCCCGCGTCTACGGCCTGCGCCACGCCGGCGACATGGAAGTCATTGGCGACAGATTACGCGATACCGACGCGAACGAATGGATCCCGCTCGACCTGGCGGCCCTCGTCACCGATGCGCGGTTTTTGCACGTTGGATTTTAAGCCGCAGTCATAAGTGGCCATACCTTAAGAAACTGGGAGCTGGAATGGGATTTGCATGGAAGAGTACCCCAAAGGGTGAGCCGGTACCGGATACTGAATTCGGTCCCGACCTGGAGGCTGCGGCCTTGAACAAGGACGACGCGCCGGCGGGCGTGCAGAACGTGATCGACGACAGCCATCGCGCCGAACTCGATCAGCACGACGAGCTGCGCCTGGCCAATATCATGGGCCGCAAGCGGCGCGACGACGATGACGACGGCGAGGTGGAAGCGCGCCTGCCGTTCATCGGCCATTTGTCGTTGCCGCGCCAGCTGCGTATCTTGCTGATGGTGTTCGTGGCCGGCATCCTGGTCACCGTGCTGGCGCTGTGGCGCAACGCGGCCAGTAGCTCCGACGCATCTGCCCAGACGCAGATCGCGTCGGACGCCCTGATGCACTCCCAGCGTATCGGTAAAGCGGCGCCTAACGCGATCCAGGGTAACCCGGAAGCGTTCGCGCAGCTCGAGCAAAGCCGTGCCCAGCTCAACGCCGACCTGACCGCGCTGCAGCGTGGCGGCAAGATCGGCGGCGTGCAGCTGCCGACCCCACCGGCGAGCATGAACCGCCTGATCGCCGCGGCCAAGACCAAGTGGGTCAGCACCGACAATGCCGCCGGCACCATCATGAAGATGAAGCCGGAACTGACGGGCTTCGAAAAGACCCTGCGCCAGCTCGACACGCTCTCGCCAGAGCTGTTGACGATGACCGAAGAACTGCTCAACGACAAAGTCCAGCGCGGCGGCACGCCACGTGAACTGGCGGCGATCGGCCGTTTGATGATGCTGACCCAGCGCCTCTCGCGCAGCGCCAGCGAGTTCCTGACCTCGGGCGGTATTCGTCCCGAAACCGCGTTCCAGCTGGGCCGCGACACCACCACCTTCCGTACCACGGTCGAAGGCTTCCTGAACGGGAACGAGACCATGCAGCTGTCGGCGACCAAGGACGCGGAACTGCGCGTCAAGCTCGAACAGATCAAATCGAAATTCGACACCTACCAGAAACTGGTGGCTTCGATCCTCGACAACCTGCCGAAATTCACGGCCGCCAAAGGCGCCGAACAGTCGATCTTCTACGAGAACGAAGAAGTCAAATCGCTGCTGACCAAAGTGCAGGTGGGCTTCCGTAACGAGCAGGATTCGAGCACCGTATGGTTCTGGATCATGGCGGTAGCCACCATGTTCACCCTGGGCGTCGGCGTCAGTATCGCCCGCGTCATGCTGCAAGACTCGCGTACCCGGGCCCGCGGCGCCGATGTGCGTCGCCAGGAAGCGGAATCGATGCGCCAGCTGGCGCAGTCGAAGGAAGAAGAAGCGAAAGCGACCAACGACCAGAATCAGGCAGCTATTTTGCGCCTGATGAACGAACTCCAGGAAGTGGCGGACGGTGACTTGACCGTGCACGCAACGGTGTCGGAAGACATTACCGGCGCGATTGCCGACTCGGTTAACTATACGGTCGAAGAGCTGCGCGGCCTGGTGGAACGCGTCACGACAACGGCCGAGCAGGTGACGTCGGCATCGACCAACGCGCAGAATATTTCGACCGACCTGCTGGCGGCGACCGAGCAGCAGTCGCGCGAGATCCAGGAAGCGTCCGAGACGGTTCTGAAAATGGCGAACGAAATTACCGACGTATCGAAGTCGGCGAATGAATCGGCAGAGGTTGCGCGCCAGTCGGTTGCGGCGGCATTGCAAGGTTCGACGGCGGTGGAAAACTCGATCAAGGGTATGCACGAGATCCGCGAGCAGATCCAGGAAACCTCGAAACGCATCAAGCGGCTGGGCGAATCGTCCCAGGAGATTGGCGAGATCACGGAACTGATTTCCGACATTACCGAACAGACCAACGTACTGGCGCTGAACGCGGCGATTCAGGCGGCATCGGCCGGCGAAGCCGGTCGCGGCTTCTCGGTGGTTGCGGAAGAGGTCCAGCGACTGGCGGAACGTTCGGCGGAAGCGGCAAAACAGATCGGCGCGCTGGTGCGTACCATTCAGACCGATACCCACGACGCGGTGGCCGCTATGGAAAAATCGACGCAGGGTGTGGTCGAGGGAGCCAGGCTGTCCGATGCCGCGGGTGCCGCACTGTCCGACATTTCGCGCGTTTCGAACCGTCTTGCGGAACTGATTCAGGGCATTTCGTTCGCAACCGAGCTGCAAGCGACATCGGCCAACGATGTGGCGCACAACATTCAGCACATCTTGTCGGTGACCGAAAATACCCAGGACGGTACGCAGCAAACCGCCCAATCGATTCGCCAACTGTCGCTGCTGGCGCAGGAACTGAAAAACTCGGTATCGCGCTTCCGCGTGGTGGCTTGAGAACCCGGTTGATTTATCAAGGTAAGCATGACCACTACTGACAATTCGCACGTGCCGCAGTTCGACACAGGACCCCTGTCCTGGGTCATGAGCGAGATCCGCGATGCGCTGGGCCGCTCCAACACCGCGCTGTCCGAGGCGGCGGAGCATACGGCGGAAGCCCAGGCAAGTTCGCTCAAACATGCGAAAGCCTATCTGCACCAGGCGCATGGCGCCTTGCAGATGGTCGATGTCGACGGCGCCGGCGCCATGACCGAAGCCGCCGAGAGCGCGCTGGACCGCTTCAAGGATGGCCTGCTCGACTGCACGCCCGAGCGCGCGCAAGTCATCGCCCACGCCTACCAGGCGGTGATCGAGTATCTCGAAGAACTGCTCTCGGGCGCGCCACAGCAGCCGGCGCGCCTGTTCCCTTACTACCGCGCGCTCAAGGAAATGCTGGGCGCCGACCGGATCCACCCGGCCGACCTGTTTTTCGCCGACCTGTCGGCGCCGGTGTCGCTCAAGCGCCATGTGGCGAGCGACGCGGCGCCGGACTACGCGGCCTGCCGCACGCGTTTCGAAAAAGCGCTGCTGCCGTTCCTGAAAAGCGCCGACAAAACCAGCCAGCAGCAGCACGCCCAGGTGTTACTGGACGCGATCGCCCACGTGGCCGACGCCCAGGACCAGCCTTTGCCGCGCACCTTCTGGATGGCGATGCAGGGCTTCGCCGAACTGGTGGCCCAGGGCCACCTGGCCAGCGACCTGTATGTCAAACAGCTTTTCGGCCTGATCAATCTGCAGATCCGCCGCCTCTCGCAAGGCCAGGTCAGCCTGCCCGAAACGATGCTGCGCGACGCCCTGTTCTTCATGGCCGCCGTGCCCAATCCGCCGCCGACGGCGCTGGCCCTGCGCCGTGCCTATCATCTGGACGGCATGGTGCCGGCCGATTACGATACGCGCCGCTACGGCCGCATCGACGCCGACGCGCTGAAAACGGCCAAGGAAGCCCTGGCCAAGGCCAAGAGCCACTGGGACCGCCTGTCGGTCGAACCGCTGCCGGCGCTGGAAACCGAATTTGTCGAACTGCTCAATACCATGGCAGCCGCCGGCGAGAAGCTGGGCGCTCCGGCGCTGGCGCGCCTGCAGCGGCAGATGGTGCACGTGGCCACCGCCACGGCCGCGACCAAGCATAACAGCGTGTTCAGTCTCGAAATGGCGACCGCCATGCTGTTCATCGAGAACAGCCTGGATAAAATCCGCCAGCTGCCCGACGATTTCGAGGCCCACGCCGACATCATCGGCGCGCGCCTGACCGCCATTGGCGCCGGCGAAACGCCGCCCGAAGCGCCGCAATGGCAGGGCGACCTGTCGCGCCGCATCCAGCACGAGCAGACCGTCGCCGTGCTGGCCGCCGAAATGAAAAACGGCTTGCGCCAGGTCGAAAAAGTCCTCGACGACTATTATTCCGACACCAGCAAGCGCGCCACCCTGGCCCAGATCGATCCGGTCCTGCACCAGTTGCAGGGCGCCGTGGCCATCCTCGACCAGGAAGACGCGATGCGCGCCGCCCTGCACGTCAAGGATGCGGTACGCACCCTGGCCGCGGCCGAAGGCAATCCGGAACTGGAAGCGGCCTCGCTGCAAAACATCGCCCAGAACATCGGCGCGCTGGGCTTTTTTGTCGACATGCTGGCCAAGAACGTCGACGAAGCGCGCGAGCGCTTCACCTTCGATAGCAGCGAGGGCATGCTGCGCGCCGTTCCGTTCGAAAAACCGGCGCATGGCGAATCGCAATTCGACCAGGAACCGGTGCTCGAGATCGAGCCTATCTCTGTGATCGACGCCCCTGCGCCAGTCGCGCCAGTGGTCGAAGAAGAAGTCAGGATGCCGGTCGTGGTGGCCGCACCCGCGCCACCGGGCGACGACGAAATCGAAGCCGAACTGCTCGAAATTTTCATCTCCGAAGCGCAGGAAGTGCTGGCCTTTGTCGGCTCGACCCTGCCGGCCGCGCAAAGCATGCCGAACAACCTGGAAACGCTGACGATGCTGCGGCGCTCCTTCCACACCCTCAAGGGCAGTGGACGCATGGTCGGCCTGAACAACTTTGCCGAAGGCGCAGCCGCCGTCGAAAAAGTGATGAACCTGTGGTTGTCGGAAGAACGCGCCGCCGACGCCAACCTGCTGGCCTTGCTGACCTACGCCACCACCGACATGACCGCCTGGGTCGAGCAGCTGGCCGCTAGCGGCAGCTCGCAGCGCACCAGCGAAGCACTGGTCGCCGCCGCCGAACGCGTGCAGCATGGCGAAGCGTTCTCGGTCGACGCAGGGTCACGCGACAGCGCGGACGAGGCCCCGGCCGCGCCGCTTGTCGAAGAGATCGTGGCAGCCGCGCCGGTGGACGAGCATCACGACGAACACTTTGCGATCGACGATTCGTTCGAACCGATGATTCTCGACGACATCATCGCCCTGCCTGCGACCGAGAGCGCAGCGCCTGGCAATGTGATCGAGTTCCCGGTACCGGGCACCATCGCCGCCGACGACGACAATACCAAGCGCATTGGCGAACTCGAAATCCCGCTGCCGCTGTATAACATCTACCTCGCCGAGACCGACGAGCTGGTTCGCCTGTTAAGCCAGGACTTCGCCGAATGGCGTCACGAACCGCAGCGCCAGGTCACGCCGGAAGCCGAAAAAGCCGCGCATACCCTGGCCGGCACTTCGGCCACGGTGGGCTTCCACGCCCTGCGCGAAATCGCCTACGAAGTCGAAATGGTGCTCAAGAGCCCCGCGCCGGTGTTCGACGACGCCCAGCGCGACCTGCTCGACGAAACCATCGAGCGCGTGCGCCACATGCTGCAGCGCTTCGCGCTGGGCGAACTGGCGCCGGCCGAGCCGGATCTGGTGGCACGCCTGCACGTCCTGCGCGAGCAGCTGGCGGCGCAGGAAGCGGCCGCCGTGTTTGCGGGCGCCGACGAAGATCTGGCACGCCGCCTGGACGGCCTGTTTGCCGAAACGCTGGACGAGCTGGTGGCCTCGCCACCGGTGATGCCGGAACGCGCATCGGCCGTGGCCGACGCCCCGTCCGAACCCCAAATCGACGCCATCGACGCCCTGTTCGGCGAGGACGATCCGTTCGACATTCCGCTGCTGGCCAATCCGGAACCGGCGCAGCCGGTGCTGGAAGAAGCACAGGAGCCGGTGCTCGAAGCCGAGCCGGTGCTCGACGCTGAAGAAGTCGTCGAAGCCGAAGAAGTCATCGAGGCCGAAGCAGTCGTCGAAGCCGAAGAAGTCATCGAAGCCGAAGAAGTCGTCGAGGCCGAAGAAGTCGTCGAAGCCGAAGAAGTCGTCGAAGCCGAAGAAGTCATCGAGGCCGAAGAAGTCATCGAAGCCGAGCCGGTAGTCGAAGAGCCAGTGCTTGAAGCTGAACCTGTGCTTGAAGAGCCAGTCATCGAAGCCGAACCGGTTCTTGAAGCCGAACCGGTGGTCGAAGAGCCTGTGCTCGAAGAGCCAGTCCTCGAAGCCGAACCAGTTGTCGAAGAACCGGTGATCGAAGAACCGGTGATCGAAGAGCCGGTCGTCGCAGCCGCACCGGAACCGGTGCCAATGCAGCCGATGACGGCGCACGTACCGCTGCTCGAAGCCTTGCTGCAACCGGAGTCCGAGACGGCCGCTGTGCCGGTGGCGCCCGAAACGTCGTTCGCCGATGACCTTGACGTCGACTTGCTGCCGGTGTTCCTGGAAGAGGGCACCGACCTGCTGCCGGAAATCGGCAACAACCTGCGCAAGTGGCAGCAAAATCCGTCCGACACTACGCCGGTAGCGCAGCTTCTGCGTACCCTGCACACGGTCAAGGGCAGTGCGCGGATGGCCGGTGCGATGCGCCTCGGCCAGCACACCCACGAGATCGAAACGCAGATCGAGAACATGGTCCACGCCGGAACGTCGACGCCAGCCGCGTTCGACGAACTGATGGCCAACTACGATCACGCGCTCCTGCTGTTCGAACAATTGCAGCAGCCAGCACTGGGCGTCGTGCCGGTGCCGGGCCTGGCCGCGGCGGTCGCCGGCAGCGTGGACGATGCGCATGCGGCGACGGCCCGTTCGCCGCTGGTGCGGGTACGCGCCGACATCCTGGACCGCCTGGTCAACCAGGCAGGCGAAGTGTCGATCACGCGCTCGAAGCTGGAAAGCCAGGTCTCGACCCTGAAGGCCTCGCTCTCCGACTTCTCGGACAATCTGGGCCGCCTGCGGCGCCAGTTGCGCGAAGTCGAGATGCAGGCGGAATCGCAGATTTCGTCGCGCATGTCGATTTCCAGCGAACGCGAATTCGATCCGCTCGAATTCGACCGCTTTACCCGCCTGCAGGAACTGACGCGGATGATGGCCGAATCGGTGAACGACGTTGCGTCGTTCCACGAAAGCCTGACGCGCACGGTCGATGGCGCCACCGACGACTTGAACGTGCAGTCGCGCCTGACGCGCGACTTGCAGCAGGATCTGATGCGCGTCCGGATGGTGCAGTTCGCCAGCCTGTCGGAGCGTCTGTTCCGCGTGGCGCGCCAGACCGCAAAAGAGATCGACAAACGGGTCAACCTGGATATTCGCGGCGGCGCGGTCGAAATCGACCGCAGCGTCCTGGAACAGATGGCCGCGCCGTTCGAGCACTTGCTGCGTAACGCCATCGTGCACGGTATCGAGTCGCGTACCCGCCGTGGCGCGGCCGGCAAGGCCGAAACGGGCGAGCTGCTGATCCAGGTCAGCCAGCAAGGTAACGAGGTAGTCATCCAGTTCAACGACGATGGCGCAGGTCTCGACCTGGCCCGCATTCGCACCAAGGCGCGTGAAAACGGCCTGCTGGCGCCGAATGCGATCGTCACCGACGCCGAAGCGGCCGACCTGATTTTCGAACCAGGCTTCTCGACCGCCGATGCGCTGACCGAACTGGCCGGCCGTGGCGTGGGTATGGACGTGGTGCGCTCGCAAGCGCAGGCGCTTGGCGGCCGGGTGGCGATTTCCACCGAAGCCGGCAAGGGCGCGCGCTTCACGATTCACCTGCCGCTGACCCTTGCGGTCACCCAGGTCGTATTGACCACCAGCGGCACCAAGACCTTTGCGCTGCCATCGATCCTGGTGGAGCAGGTCTTGCAGATGAAAGAAGCGGCAGTCAACGCCGCGCATGCCGAAGGGTTTGTCGAATTCCAGGGCCAGAAGGTGGCGCTGCATTACCTGCCAACCCTGTTGGGCGATACCGAAGCGCGGCCGATGTCGCAGCGTTCGTGCCCGGTGATGGTGCTTAAAAGCGGCACCGACCGCCTGGCGGTACAGGTCGACGATGTGCAGGGTAACCGCGAGGTCGTTATTAAAAACATCGGCCCGCAGCTCTCGCGCATGATCGGTATTTCGGGTGCGACGGTGCTCGGTTCGGGCGATATCGTCTTGATCCTGAACCCGGTGGCCTTGTCGCATCACCTCGACCATCATCCGCAACAGCGCCAGCGCGTTGTCGTGGAAACGGTGGCGGCGGTGCCCGAGACGCGTGCGGCCGACTTTGTGGTCATGGTGGTCGATGATTCGCTGACCGTGCGCAAAGTGACCCAGCGTCTGCTGGAGCGCGAGGGCTACCAGGTGGTGCTGGCCAAGGACGGCGTGGACGCGCTCGAGCATCTGCAAGAGACCGTGCCCGACCTGATGCTGGTCGATATCGAGATGCCGCGCATGGATGGTTTCGACTTGACCCGCAACATTCGCGGCAACAGCGGCACCAAAGAGATCCCGATCATCATGATCACCTCGCGTACCGCCGACAAGCACCGCAACTACGCGCTCGACCTGGGTGTGAATGCCTACTTCGGCAAGCCCTTCCAGGAAGACATGCTGCTGGCCGCAATCGCCGGTTTGCTCAATCGCGAGATGCCGGTAGCGCATTAAGCGACAGGCGGCACAAACAAGAACGCCCTGCACCGGTCAAACGGTGCAGGGCGTTTTTTTATGCTCGCGCCATTACGATGCCTTTACCACCGCATAGCGCTCCAGCGTCCTGGCGCGCGCCTCGTCATGCCTGACCAGCGGCGCCGGATAATCCCTCCCCAGCACGATCTTCTTTTGCGCCAGCACCATCGGCGGCACGGTCCACGGCGCGTGGATCTCCTTGTCCGACAGCGCATCGAGCTGCGGCAGATAGCGCCGGATGAATTTGCCCTTGGCGTCGAACTTCTCCGACTGCGTAACCGGATTGAAAATCCTGAAATACGGCTGCGCATCGCATCCCGACGACGACGCCCACTGCCATCCGCCATTGTTCGACGACAGGTCGAAGTCGTTCAGGTGCAGCGCAAAATACGCCTCCCCGCGACGCCAGTCGATCCCCAGGTCCTTGATCAGGAAGCAGGCCGTGACCATGCGCAGCCGGTTGTGCATGTAGCCGGTCTGGTTCAACTGCGCCATGGCCGCGTCGACCAGCGGATAGCCGGTGCGCCCTTCGCACCAGGCGGCGAACAGCTCGTCGGCATCAGGCCCGGTCTCGAACGCAATCGCATCGTAGGCCGGCTTGAACGCGCGCTCGACCACATGCGGATGGTTATACAGGATCATGGCGTAGAAATCGCGCCAGATCAGTTCCGACAGCCACACCGGCGCGCCTTCGCCGCCGGCCCCGCGCGCGATCAGTTGCGTCACCGTGCGCACCAGGTGGCGCAGCGACAGGGTGCCGAAGCGCAGGTGCACCGACAGGTACGAAGGCCCTTTCACCGCCGGGTAGTTGCGCGCTTCGCCATAGTCGGCGATGCGGCCGATGAAGTCCTCGAACAGCTGCGCCGCGCCGCTCATGCCGGTCGGGATCGACAAGGCCGACAGGTTGGTCGGCTCGAAGCCGATCTGGCCCAGGGTGGGCAGGCGCTCCTCGCCAACAGGGGGCGCAAAGCGCGCCGCATGCGGCTCGACCGCATACGCCACCACGCAATCGGGTTCGGCCGCCATGCGTTTGAGCCAGGCGTTTTTGTACGGCGTGAAGACCGAGAAGTTCTGGCCCGCCAGGGTGAGCACTTCGCTCTTTTCAAAAATGACCTGGTCCTTGTAGCTGACAAAACGCCGGCCCTGGGCCTGCAGCCGCGCGGCCACTTGGGCGTCGCGCGCGATCGCCTGCGGCTCGTAGTCGCCGTTGACAAACACCGCCTCCACGCCCAATTCGGCGGCCAGTGTTGGAATTGCCTCCACCGCGTCGGCATGGCGCACAATCAGGCCGCCGCCCAACTGACGCAATTCGGCATCGAGTTCGGCCAGGCAGGCGTGAATGAATTCGACGCGGCGGTCGGCGCGCGGTAAACTGTCGAGGATTGTGTTATCGTAAATGAACGCGCAATAGACGCTATTCGACGACGTTAGTGCATGATGCAGCGCGGCGTGATCGAAGGCGCGCAGGTCGCGGCGAAACCAGACGAGCGATTTACTCATAATGTTGTTGGTGTTCGGTATCAAGGAAGGTGGGGAGATTATCGGCTACCATCGCTTTAGCTGCGCGCGTGATGGCGCTTCCCATGGTGGCGGCCGCAATTCAGTGTAAACTATCGACAAATCCATCGTTTGCAAGCTTGGATAATAGCAGCGAAGCGGAACATCAGAGAGCGAGCAGAGAGAGTGACGAATATGAAGAAAAGCAAAATCGACAAAACTCTGCCCGTGCCCGGCATGTCGCAGGACGAGGCGCTTCGTCCCGACGAAGGCAACGTCGCGGCATCGGCGTTCACATTGAATTTGGCAAATCATTTCTTGATAGCGATGCCGTCGATGCAGGATCCGATTTTCGGCGGCACCGTGGTCTACATTTGCGAGCATAACGATAAAGGCGTGCTCGGGGTGGTCATCAACAAGCCGACCGACATGACCATGGAAGTGCTGTTCGAACGGATCGACCTGAAACTGGCCGACGGCTTGCGCACCACCGTGGTCAACGAGCCGATCATGTTCGGCGGCCCGGTCCAGGACGACCGCGGCTTCGTGCTGCACACGCCAGGCGCGCGCTATTCGTCCTCGCTCACCGTGACCGAGGACGTCGCTTTCACCACCTCGATCGACGTGCTCGAAGCGGTGGCCAACGGCGACGGCCCGCAACGGCTGCTGGTCTCGATCGGCTATGCAGGCTGGAGCCCGGGCCAGCTGGAAGATGAAATCGGCCGCAATGGCTGGCTGACGGTGGGCGCCGACGCGCGCGTGCTGTTCGACCTGCCGATCGAAGAACGCTACAACGCCGCCATCAAACTGCTTGGCATCGACCCGATGATGCTCGCTTCCGAGGCCGGCCATGCGTGATCAACTCCGCGGGAAGCGCACGCGTGGCTGAAGCGGTGATTGAACTCGTACTCGGCTTCGATTTCGGCATCAAGCGTATTGGCATCGCCATGGGGAACACCCTGACCGGCCAGGCGCAGCCGCTCGCGGTGGTCAACGCCATCGACAACGCGGCCCGCTTCAAGCAGATCGGCGAGCTGATCGCCGCCTGGGCGCCGGCCCGCCTGGTGGTGGGCGAACCGCGCCACCCCGACGGCACCGAACACGAGATGACCCTGCGCTGCCGCCGCTTCGCCAACCAGCTGCATGGACGCTTCGACCTGCCGGTCACCCTGGTAGACGAACGCTATTCGTCGGCCGTGATCAACGCCAGGCGCGGCCAGATCATCGACGACCAGGCCGCCTCCATCATTTTGCAACAATACTTTGACGACCATGCCAACAACAACTAATCAGCTCGACGCCGAGGCGCTGTATCAAACCTTGCTCGGCCAGGTGAAGGGCGGCTTGCACGGGGTGCAGGACGCGGCCATCATCGGCATCCATTCGGGCGGCGCCTGGCTGGCCGAACGCCTCGCGGCGGACCTGGGCCTGAAAGAGCGCCTGGGCTTCATCGATGTCTCGTTCTACCGCGACGACTTTGCCAAGAAGGGCCTGCATCCGGACGTCAAGCCGACCCACATCCTGTTCAACGTCGACCGCGCCAACATCGTGCTGGTCGACGATGTGCTCTACACCGGGCGCACCACGCGTGCGGCGATCAACGTGCTGTTCGATTATGGCCGTCCGGCGCGCATCATGCTGGCGGCGCTGGCCGACCGCGGCGGGCGCGAGCTGCCGGTGGCGGCCGATTTCGTCGCCACCAGCGTGGCGCTGGAAGCCAATCAGTCGCTTGCGCTGGCGCGTGCCGGCGACGGGCAATTTTCGCTCACCATAGAAGAAGACCATGCTTAATCCGCAACTGAATAAAAATGGCGAACTGCAGCACCTGTTAAGCATCGAAGGGCTGCCAAAATCGATCGTCAATCATATCCTCGACACGGCGTCGAGCTTCGTCGGCATCTCGGACCGTGAAGTCAAGAAGGTGCCGCTCATGCGCGGCAAGAGCGTGTTCAACCTGTTCTTCGAAAACTCCACGCGCACCCGCACCACCTTCGAGATCGCGTCCAAGCGCCTCTCGGCCGACGTCATCAACCTGAATATCCAGGCGTCGTCGGCCAGCAAGGGCGAGTCGCTGCTCGACACCATCGACAACCTGTCGGCCATGCACGCCGATATGTTCGTGGTGCGCCACGCGCAGTCGGGCGCACCCTACCTGATCGCCAAGCACCTGATCGACACGAAGCAGTCGCACGTCCACGTGGTCAACGCGGGCGACGGCCGCCACGCGCACCCGACCCAGGGCCTGCTCGACATGTACACGATCCGCCACTACAAAAAAGACTTCACCAACCTGCGCGTGGCCATCGTGGGCGACATTCTGCACAGCCGCGTGGCGCGTTCCGACATCCATGCCCTGACCACCCTGGGCGTGCCGGAAGTGCGCGCCATCGGCCCGCACACCTTGCTGCCGGGCGGGCTGGAACAGATGGGCGTGCGGGTGTTTACCAACATGGACGAGGGCTTGAAAGACGTCGACGTCATCATCATGCTGCGCCTGCAGAACGAGCGCATGAGCGGCGCCTTGCTGCCGTCGGCGCAGGAGTATTTCAAGAGCTATGGCCTGACGCCCGAGCGCCTGGCGCTGGCCAAACCCGATGCGATCGTCATGCATCCGGGCCCGATGAACCGGGGCGTGGAAATCGATTCGGCCGTGGCCGATGGCGCGCAGGCGGTGATTTTGCCGCAGGTGACGTTCGGGATCGCGGTACGCATGGCGGTAATGAGTATTCTGGCAGGAGCGCAAGGGTGAACGTGAACAACCATCTTCATATCAAAAACGGACGCCTGATCGACCCGGCCAACGGCATCGACACAGTCACCGATCTGTACATCATCGACGGCAAGGTCGCTTCGGTCGGCAGCGCGCCGGCCGGCTTCAATGCCGGCAATAGCATCGACGCCACCGGCCTGGTGGTCGCTCCCGGCCTGGTCGACCTGTCGGCGCGCCTGCGCGAGCCGGGCTACGAATACAAGGCTACCCTCAAGTCCGAGATGCAGGCGGCGATGCAGGGCGGCGTGACCAGCCTGATTTGCCCGCCCGATACCGATCCGGTGCTGGACGAACCGGGCCTGGTCGAAATGCTCAAGCACCGCGCCAGCAAACTGCGGCAGGCCAATGTGCATCCGCTGGGTGCGCTGACCATGGGCTTGAAGGGCAAGGCCCTGACCGAAATGATGGAGCTGACCGAAGCGGGCTGCATCGGCTTTTCGCAGGCCGAGGAAGTCATCGAAGACACCACCGTGCTGCTGCGCGCCATGCAGTACGCGAAAACCTTCGGCTTTACCGTGTGGGTGCGTCCGCAGGATGCGCACATCGGGCGCGGCGGCATCGCCCACAGCGGGCCGCTGGCCTCGCGCCTGGGGCTGGCCGGCGTGCCGGTCATGTCCGAAACCATCGCGCTGCACACCGTGTTCGAACTGGTGCGCGCCACCGGCGCGCGCGTGCACCTGTGCCGCATGTCGTCCGCCGCCGGCCTGGAACTGGTCAAGGCGGCCAAGAAGGAAGGCTTGCCGATCACTTGCGACGTGGCGGTGCACCATGTGCACATGACCGACGCCGACATCGGCTTTTTCGATTCGAACGCGCGCGTCACGCCACCGTTCCGCAGCCAGCGCGACCGCGATGCGATCCGCGCCGCCCTGTACGATGGCACCATCGACGCCATCTGCTCGGACCACACCCCGGTCGACGACGACGAGAAGCTGCTGCCGTTCGGCGAAGCCTCGCCCGGCGCCACCGGGCTGGAACTGCTGCTGTCGCTGGCGATCAAATGGGCCGACGATTACGCCGGCATGCAGCACGGCGCCGCCGCCTCAAGCACGCCGCTGGCGCGGGCGATCGCCAAGATCACCATCGACGCGGCGCGCATCGCCGGCCTGGAAGTAGGCCAGCTGGCGCCGGGCGCTCCCGCCGATGTGGTAGTGTTCGATCCGGCCGCGCGCTGGACGGTGGCAGCGTCGGCGCTGGCCAGCCAGGGCAAGCACACGCCGTTCCTCGGCTACGAACTGGCCGGGCAGGTCAAGGCGACCATCGTGGGCGGACGCATCGCGTTTCAGCGCTAGTTCAGGCGCTTGAACGCTAACAGGGCATGCGGCGCGCGACGCCGCATGCATATCGGGTAGTTCGCACTCCCGGCTTTCCCGTTCCTCTGGATTCATTTGAAGATCAAGCTCTATTTCCGGCTGTGCCGCGTGTTTTTCCACCTGTTGACCGGCTTGTCCGCGTGCGCATTCGTGTTCCCGTGGGCCAGCCATGCGCTGCGCGACCGCGTCACCCAAAGCTGGTCGCGCCGGCTGGTAGGCATCTGCGGCGTGACCGTGACGCCGTCCACCGGCGTGGCGGCGCTGGCGCACGCGATGGTGGTGGCCAACCATGTGTCGTGGCTGGATATTTTTGTGATCAATGCGCTCTATCCGTGCCGCTTCGTGGCCAAGTCCGAGATCCGCGCGTGGCCGGTGCTCGGCTGGCTGGCCGACAAGGCCGGCACGGTGTTCCTCGCGCGCGGCAACCGGCGCGACCTGCGCCAGATTTTCAAGGGGCTGGTGCACAAGCTCGAGCAGGGCGAGCGCGTCGCCTTCTTCCCGGAAGGAACCACGGCTTCCCAGGGCAGCCTGCTGCCGTTCCACGCCAACCTGTTCGAAGCGGCGGTCGACGCCGGCGTGATGGTGCAGCCGTACGCGGTGAGCTATGTGGACGCCAGCGGCGCGCTGCATCCCTCGATTGAATTCATCGGCGAGATGAGCTTTGCCGAGAGCATGGTGGCGATCCTGTCGGGTCCCGCCGTGAGCGCGCGCCTGGTCTGCATGGCGCCGATCGACGCCGCCGGCGCGCACCGGCGCGACATTTGCGCGGCCGCCCACGCGGCCGTGGGCGCGGCGCTCGGGCACAAACCCGATTAGCCTTTCTGCTTGCCCGGTTCCTTGTACTCGGGGCAGTCCACTTGCAGCAGGCTGCGGTCGTTCAGGCACAGCGCGCTCAATTTGCCGCCCCACACGCAGCCGCTGTCCAGGCCGACCACGTCCTCGCGCAGCAGCAGGCCGAGGGCCGACCAGTGGCCGAACACCACGGTGGTGCCGAGGCTCCGGCGGCCCGCCAGGTCGAACCAGGGCAGCAGCGACGATCCGGGCGGCGCGCCCGCGCTTTCCTTTTCCTTGAAATCCATGGTGCCGTCGGGCGCGCACAGGCGCATGCGCGTGAGCGCGTTGACGATGCAGCGCAGGCGCGCCATGCCGCGCAAGCGATCGTCCCAGCGCGCCGGCTCGTTGCCGTACATGTCGCGCAAAAAATCGATCCAGCCCGGCCCGCGCAGCACCGCTTCGACTTCGCCCGCGAGCGCCATGGTCTGCGCCGCATCCCACTGCGGGGCCACGCCGGCGTGCACCAGCAGGTGGCCTTCGGCCATCATCGCCAGCGGGCGCTGACGCAGCCAGTCGATCAGGTCAGCGCGGTCGGGCGCGGCGAGAATGGCGTCGAGCGTATCGGACCTGGCCGTTTTTTGCGCACCCGCGGCTACCGCCAGCAGATGCAGGTCGTGGTTGCCGAGCAGTGCTTCGCTTACGCCCGCGCGCACCAGCGCCGCCACCCGGCGCAGGGCGTCGAGCGAGGCCGGGCCACGATTGATCAGATCGCCGACGAACAGCACGCGCGCGGGGCCGCCGGCATCTTCCTCGATGCGGTTCAGGAGGACAGCGGTTTCGTGGGCGCATCCTTGCAGATCGCCGATGACATAAGTTCTTAACAATTCAATTCCAGTACTGGCAGGTTTCACATAAAATCGGGGTTCGGCATTCCGGGCCCGGCGCATACTAAATCATTTTTGTAACCAGGGGTGCCGCTTTGAGTTACAACATGGTTTGCTTTGGTGCACATGTTGATGAATTGAGCCTGGCCAATATGTGCTTCGTTCGCGCCGCCGTATTTGCGTATCATATGCCGATCCGCAGCCGGTCCGCACTGCTCCGGCGGATAAGAGTTAATGCTTGCCGGCAGTATTTGCTGCCATCTTCGATGATAGGATTTGCTGATGAAAGTCACGCCCACCGCCATTCCCGAAGTACTGATCCTGGAGCCGCGCGTGTTCGGCGACGACCGGGGCTTTTTCTTCGAAAGTTTTAACGAACGCAAATTCGAGCAACTGACCGGCGTGTCCGCGCATTTTGTCCAGGATAACCACTCCAAGTCCGCCAAAAACGTCTTGCGCGGCCTGCATTACCAGATCAGCCAGCCGCAAGGCAAACTGGTGCGGGTGACGGCCGGATCGGTGTATGACGTGGTCGTTGATTTGCGCAAATCCTCGGCCTTTTTCGGACGCTGGATCGGATTGGATTTATCCGCCGAAAACCAGCGTCAGCTATGGGTGCCGCCCGGTTTTGCGCACGGATTCATGGTCACCAGCGATAGCGCCGAAGTCCAGTATAAAACCACCGATTACTGGGCGCCCGAGCTGGAACGGGTGATTCTATGGAATGATCCCGACATCGGCATCGAATGGCCCTTGCCCGGTTTGCCTATGCTCTCCGGTAAAGACAGCAAGGGCGCGCTGCTGGCGCAGTCAGACGTATTCCCATGAAGATTCTGCTTACCGGCGCCAACGGCCAGCTCGGCCACGAACTGGCGCGCAGCCTGCGCCCGCTGGGCGAGCTGGTCGCGCCTGCGCGTGCCGATTGCGACCTGGCCGACCTCGACCAGCTGCGTGCCGTGCTGCGCAGCGTGCGGCCGGGCCTGATCGTCAACGCGGCCGCGTATACGGCGGTGGACCGGGCCGAGGACGAGCGCGCGCTGGCGATCCGCATCAATGCCGACGCGCCCGCCCTGATGGCGCAGGAGGCGGGCGAGCTGGGCGCCGCGCTGCTGCACTATTCCACTGATTACGTGTTCGACGGCAACGCGGCCGGGGCGTATGCCGAGACCGATACCCCGGCGCCGCTGAGCGTCTACGGCCAGAGCAAGCTGGCCGGCGAACAGGCGATTGCCGCCGCCGGCATCCGGCACCTGATCCTGCGCACCAGCTGGGTGGTTGGCCTGCGCGGCAATAACTTTTTGCTGACCATGTTGCGCCTGGGACGTGAGCGCGCGCAGTTGCGCATCGTTGCGGACCAGCATGGTGCGCCCACCTGGAGCCGCACCCTGGCCGATACCAGCGCGCATCTGCTGGGCCTGGCGCTGGCGGGCGGCGCCCCGTGGTGGGAGCGGCACGGCGGCCTGTATCACCTGACCAGCCAGGGCTGCACCAGCTGGGCCGGCTTTGCCGAGGCGATTTTCAGCGCTGCCGGCATGGGCTGCGAGGTGGTGCCGATCACTGCGGCGGAATATGGCGCCAGGGCCCCCCGGCCGGCCAATTCCCGTCTCGATTGCAGCAAGCTGATGGCGCTGTGCGGCCCCTTGCCCGACTGGCAAACCGCCCTGGCCGGCTGCCTTTCTTCAGCGGATGCAAGCAAGGGCCTTGTCCCGGACTAAGCAAAAGTGCCGCAACAGGCGCCGAAATCGCTCTTTTTTGCATAAAACCTGCGTATCGTCAGCCGCTGGGCCCCCTCCTGGCGTCTTTGGAGGGCAGGTAATCCGGTACAATCATGGATTACCTTCATACCAGATCATGGCGACCGCAACACTCACCGCATGCGTTGGTCCGCCGGGTAGGGCACGAGCCTGCCCGCGTTTTTGCATATATAAATAATAATGTTTTCATTTCTCGTGAGTTTCGTCGCTTCCGCCTTGCTGACCCTGCTTGTAATCAAGCAGGCCAGGCTGCATGGTCCCGCGCTTGATGCCGATTTCTTCGGTGTTCAAAAAGTCCATTCGCATACGGTGGCGCGCATTGGCGGGCTGCCGATTTTCATGGCGGTCGTGATCAGCGCGCTCATTTCGATCTGGCGCGTGCCGGCCATGGCCGTCTGGCTGATGTCGCTGATGCTGTGCGCCGGGGTGGCCTTTGTCGGCGGCATCGTGGAAGACTATACCGGCAACGTCAGTGCGCTGCGGCGCCTGGTATTGACGATGGCGGCCGCCTTGCTCGGCTATTTTTTGCTCGGCGCCAAGCTCGACCGCATTGATTTTCCGTTCAGTTCCTGGCGCATCATGTATATCTGGGTGGCCGTTCCCCTGACCGTGCTGGCGGTGGCCGGTATCGCCAACGCGATTAATATCATCGATGGATTTAATGGTCTGGCCAGCGTGGTAACCATTTGTATGCTTATCTCGCTCGGTTATGTGGCGTGGCAGGTGGGCGATGTGTTCGTGCTGGTGGCGGCGCTGATGGTGGCGGGCGCCACGGCCGGCTTCCTGATCTGGAATTACCCGGTCGGACTGATATTCCTGGGTGACGGCGGGGCGTATTTTATCGGCTTCATGCTGGGCGAACTGGCGTTGCTGCTGGTAATGCGCAACCCCGACGTGTCGACCTGGTACGCGGCTTTGCTGCTGATATATCCAGCCTTCGAAACGATTTTCTCGGCCTATCGCCGCATGTTCTTGCGCGGCAAATCCCCGGCAATGCCGGACGGAATACACCTGCACAGCCTGATTTTCCGGCGCATTGTGCAATGGGCGGTCGGGCGCAAAGAAGCGCGCGCCCTGATGCGCCGCAATTCGCTGACATCGCCGTACCTGTGGATGTTTTCCCTGATGGCGGTAATCCCGGCCACGGTGTTCTGGAAAGATACCGGAGTATTGATTTTCTTCTGCTTATTGTTCGTCGTCAGTTATGTGTGGCTGTATGCGCGTATTGTTCGATTTAAGTCACCCCGCTGGCTCATTCTTCGCAAGAAGGACTAGCATTAATGCGCGGATGTAGTATATTGCGACAATTGGTGAGTTTTCACTTAATCTGTTTCAACCCACTTTGAAGGAACGATGATGGATCTGTCAAATATGTCGATCGGTGATCTGCGCAACCTGCAGGATCAAATCAAGCAAGAAATGAAGAAGCGCGAGCACCAGGAAGTGGCCAAAGCCCGCGAACAAATCCTGGCAATTGCCCAGAGCGTTGGTGTGCCACTAAAGGATCTGATTGGTACCGGCATCCGTGCCAAGACCGGCAGCGTGGCCGTGCGTTATCGTCATCCCGACAATGCAGCCCAACAATGGACCGGCCGCGGCCGTCAGCCGAAATGGGTCAAAGAATGGGTCGAGGGCGGCAAGGATATCGACAAGCTGCGCGTGTAATTGTTTTTCGTGCAGCGCATGTAGCGGCAGGATCGGCGGGCAATTCCCAAAGGCCCCGCTTGCCGCTACAATATCAGGCATTCATTTAAGCGCTTTCCCCCCATCACCATCCCGACGCACTGTTTGCAAGCCCGGTACCGCCTGTTCCGCATGGCGCACGCCAGCATCCCGCCGCGCCGCGACTTACCTGAGGTTTCTACCCCATGCTTCCACTTTCCAAGACCATTTTCAAAGCCTACGACATTCGCGGCGTGATCGGCAGCACGCTCGACGCCGGCATCGCGCACCAGATCGGCCAGGCCTTCGGGGCCGCCGCGCTGGCCAAGGGCGAGCGCACCGTCGTCATCGGCCGCGATGGCCGCCTGTCAGGCCCGGAACTGGCGGCAGCGCTGGCGCAAGGCTTGCAGGCCGCCGGCGTCGATGTGATCGACCTGGGCGTGGTGGCCACGCCGATGGTCTACTTCGGCACCAATGTGCTGGGCGCGGCCTCGGGCATCATGGTCACGGGCAGCCACAATCCGCCCAACTACAACGGTTTTAAAATGGTGCTGGCGGGCGAAGCGATCCACGGCGAAACCATTCAAGCGCTGTATCACAGCATCGCCGCGCACGACGGCAGCGTCGCCGCCATTGCGGGCGCCTACAGCACCCACGACATCCGCGCCGCTTACCTCGAGCGCATCATCGGCGACGTCAAGCTGGCGCGCCCGATGAAGATCGCGGTCGACTGCGGCAACGGCGTGGCCGGTGCCTTTGCCGGCGACCTGTATCGCGGCATGGGCTGCGAAGTGATCGAATTGTTCTGCGAAGTCGATGGCACCTTCCCGAACCACCATCCCGATCCGGCTCATCCTGAAAACCTGCAGGACCTGATCCGCTGCCTGCAAGAGACCGACGCCGAAATCGGCATCGCCTTCGACGGCGACGGCGACCGCCTGGGCGTGGTCACCAAGGATGGCCAGATCATTTATCCCGACCGCCAGATGATGCTGTTCGCAGCCGATGTCCTGTCGCGCAACCCGGGCGCCGAGATTTTGTACGACGTCAAATGCACGCGCCACCTGGCCCCCTGGATTGCCAAACATGGCGGGCGGCCGCTGATGTGGAAGACCGGCCACTCGCTGGTCAAGGCCAAGCTGCGCGAAACGGGCGCTCCGCTGGGCGGCGAAATGAGCGGCCATATCTTCTTCAAGGACCGCTGGTACGGTTTCGACGACGGCCTGTACTCCGGCGCGCGCCTGCTCGAACTGCTGACCAGGGAAAGCGATCCGTCGGCCATGATGAACGCGCTGCCGCAGTCCGACAGCACGCCCGAGCTGCACCTGCACCTGGCCGAAGGCGAGAACGTGGTCCTGATCGAGCGCCTGCGCAATGAAGCGACCTTTCCGGGCTCCGAGCGCATCATCGACATCGACGGCCTGCGCGTTGAATATCCGGACGGCTTTGGCCTGGCGCGTTCGTCCAACACCACGCCGGTGGTGGTGATGCGCTTTGAAGCGGAAACGCCGGAAGCGCTGCGCCGCATCCAGGGCGAGTTCCGGCGCGTGATCGTGGCCGTGCGCCCCGACGCCGAACTGCCGTTCTGAGCGCGAGCCCCGCTTGGCGCGCCTGAACATCCTGCTGGTGCGCGTGTCGTCCCTGGGCGACGTGCTGCACAACCTGCCGATGGTGGCCGACATCCTGCGCCACCATCCCGACGCCAATATCGACTGGGTGGTGGAGGAGGGCTATGTCAGCCTGGTGCGCCTGAATCCGCGCGTGCGCCGCATCATTCCATTCGCCTTGCGACGTTGGCGCAAGAGCTTGGGCAAGAAGGAAACCCGCGCCGAGATTCGCGGCTTCTTCAAGGCCGTGCGCGAACAAGAATACGACTACGTGTTCGACACCCAGGGCCTGCTCAAGACCGGCATCATCATGGGCGCGGCGCGCGTTTCAAAGGGCGGGCGCAAGGTGGGTCTTGCCAACGGCAGCGAAGGCTCCGGTTACGAAGGCATTTCGCGCATCTTCCACACAGAAAGCATACCCACCGACCCACGCACGCATGCGGTGGCGCGCGGGCGCCTGGTGGCCGGCGCGGCGCTGAACTACGCGCTCACTACCCAGCCCGACTTCGGCCTGCCGGGCCCCGATCATGCCAACCGCCCGGCGTGGATGCCGGCCGGCGATTACGCGGTGTTTTTCCACGGGACGGCGCGCAACGCAAAAAAATGGGCGCCCGAGAACTGGATCGCCACCGGGCGCGCACTGGCGCCCATGCCGGTGCTGCTGGCCTGGGGTTCGGCGGCCGAAAAACTCGAAGCCGAGACGCTGGCCGCCAGCCTGCCGAATGCCAGCGTGCTGCCCAAGCTGTCGATGGATGAAGCGGTGGCTCTCGCGCGCAACGCGGCGCTGGCGATCGGCGTCGACACGGGTCTTACCCACATCGCGGCCGCCTTCATGCGCCCGGTGATCGAAATTTACTGCGACTCGCCCAAGTGGAAGACCGAAGGCAACTGGTCGGACAAGATCATCAACCTGGGCGACAAGGGCGCGCCGCCCGCGGTGGCCGAGGTGCTCGCTGCGGTGAAGCAGTTGCGGGGCATGGCCTGATGCGCACCTTCTACAGCGCGATGTGGTACCTGGCCCTGCCGCTGGTGCTGCTGCGCCTGTGGTGGCGCGGCATGAAGGAGCCGGGCTACCGCCAGCACTGGCGCGAGCGGCTCGGCATCTACCGCGAGCGGGTGCCGGGTTGGCACACGATCTGGGTGCACGCGGTCTCGGTGGGCGAAACGCGCGCCGCCGAACCGCTGATCGATGCGCTGGTCGAGGCCTATCCCGACAGCCGCATCCTGCTCACCCACATGACGCCCACCGGCCGCGCCACCGGTAAAGCGCTGTTCGCCAAACATGGCGAGCGCCTGATCCAGGCCTATCTTCCGTACGACACCGTGGCCATGGTGAACCGCTTCATCCGCCAGTTCACGCCGCGCATCTGCATCCTGATGGAGACCGAAGTCTGGCCCAACCTGATTGCCGCCTGCGGCGAGCGCATTCCGGTCGCGCTGGTCAATGCGCGCCTGTCGGAGCGCTCGCTCAGGCGCGGCCAGCGCTTCGGTCAACTCATGACCGACGCCGGCCGCGGCATCGCCCTGGTGGCCGCGCAGACCGAGGCTGACGCGGCGCGCCTGCGTTCTTTCGGCGCATCCAAGGTGGAAGTCACCGGCAGCATCAAGTTCGACGTGGTGGTGCCCGAGGCGGCCCTGGCAACCGGCGCCTGGCTGCGCGCGCGCATTGGCGCGCGCCCGGTGCTGCTGTGCGCCAGCACGCGCGATGGCGAAGAGGCGCTGATTCTCGACGCCTTCAAGCGCATGGTCTGGCCGCAGGGGGCGCCGCTGCTCATGATCGTGCCGCGCCACCCGCAGCGTTTCGACGACGTGGCGGCGCAGGTCTTGGAACGCGGCCTGTCGCTGCAACGCCGCTCGGGCCTGGCGCAGCAGGGCGTCGATGCCGATGTCCTGCTGGGCGACTCGATGGGCGAAATGTTCGCCTACTACGCCGCCTGCGATGTCGCTTTTGTGGGCGGCAGCCTGCTGCCGCTGGGCGGCCAGAACCTGATCGAGCCATGCGCGCTGGGTAAGCCGGTGCTGGTCGGTCCGCACACCTTCAATTTTGCGCTGGCCACCGAGGACGCCATCGCCGACGGCGGCGCGCTGCGGGTGCCGGATGCCGCCGCACTGCTGAGCGAAGCGGCACGCCTGCTGGGCGACCCCGAGGCCCGCGCTGGTATGGGCGCGCACGCCGCCGCGTATGCGCAGCGCCATCGCGGCGCGACCGCGCGCACAGTTGGTTTATTACGACGACTGATTTATTAGGCTTTGGTAACATGTCCCCACAATAAATAATAACTGGGGAAGCACATGTGGTTCAGTCATCCAAAGCAGGTGGGCAGCCGCAAGAGCGTCGCCGTGCTGGTTCAACGCGAACGCCTCGATCCTTCCGGCGGTATCACCATTGATGCGCCTCTGATGCCCTTGCCGACGCTGGGACCGGGGCTGGTGCCAGCCAGCGCGCCCGAGACGGTGCAGTTTTCGGTGCGTTATGCGCTGCCGGAATACGTCAGCTTCATGTGGCAGCACTGCGGCTACATCATCCGGCGGCGCCGCATCGGTACACTCGCAACTTACTGGATGCAGGCGAAATGTACCTCGTCGGCCGCGCTGCATTTCGTCGCGCAGGGGCGCTCGCGCCATACCTATGAATTCACGATCGACACGCACGGCATCGTGCGCGCCAGCGGCAGCGGCGTGACCCTGGTGCCGTGGGGCGATGTGTGTTCGATCCGGCGCTATTCGCGCGGCTTCATGATGGTGCTCAAGCGCGGCACCTTGCCGATTCCGTTCCGCTGCCTGAGCCACGCGCAGGGCGAGAGCATGGCGCGCTTCGGCGAATCGGTACGGGCCCTGGCGCGGCTCTGAGCCTGCCGCCTGGCTCAGGCGCTGAACACCACCGGCATCTCCTGCGAGCGCTGGCGCAGCGCCAGCCTGGCGCCGTCGTAGTCGGGATAGACCGATTCCACCTTGGCCCAGAAGCGCGCACTGTGGTTCATTTCGAGCAGGTGCGCCAGTTCGTGCGCCACCACATAATCGACCAGCGGCAGCGCGTAGTGCACCAGGCGCCAGTTCAGGCGGATGCGGCCATCGACCGTGCATGAACCCCAGCGCGTACCGGCCGACGAGAGCGTGAGGGACGCGTGGCGCACCCCCAGTTTTTCTCCATACAGGTCGAGCCGTTCGGCGAACAGGCGCTTGGCTTCAGCCTGGAACCAGATTTTCACCCGCTCCTGCAACTGCCATTCGGCCAGCCCGGCCACCACCCCCACGGTCAGCACGCGCGCTTCGGCATCGAACTCGCAGCGGCTGCGCGGTGCGTCTTCCAGGCGCAGGGTGATGTTGGCGCCCAGATAGGGCAGCTGGGCGCCGTCGACCCAGACCACGGGGGCGCGCTCCTGGCGCGTGGCGCGCCGCTCGCCCCGTTCGCGCAGCTTGGTGAGGATCCAGCGCTGCTTGGCGCGGATGGCGTTGTCGATGTCGGCCAGGGCGATGCGCCTGGGGGCCGTGACGCGCAGGCCCTGGTCGTCGATCATGAAGCCGATCGAACGCCGGGTCGAGCGGCGCAGTTCGAATTCGAGGCTATGGGGACCGAGCTGAATGCGCCGCAGCGGCGGCGCGTCCGGTGCGCGCACCGGCGTGGGGAAAACGACTTTGGGTGGCGCCGGCGGCGCCTTGAACAGCGGCTGCGGCGCAATGGACTGCTTCGCGGCCGGTTCGAGCGCCGCAAAAAAATCCTGGGCAAACAGTTCGAGCTGGTCGCCATCGAGCTTGGGCGAGGACTCGGTCTTGTGCGGCGCCGATGACTGGATCAGGGCGCCGACGCCGCTCAGCCAGCGCTGTAGACGTGGGGCGAAATGACGCGCATTTCTGATTCTATCCAATTTTCTACCTCTTGCATCAAGCTGTCGGGAGTGTGTCCATCGGGAGAAATCGGTTTGCCGACCGAGACCGTGATCACACCGGGGCGTTTCAGAAAAGAGTTCTTGGGCCAGCATTCGCCTGAATTATGCGCGATCGGCACCACCACCGCATTGGTTTCAATCGCCAGGCGCGTACCACCGCTTTTGTATTTACCTTTTTGTCCGACCGGGATGCGGGTCCCTTCAGGGAACATGATAATCCATTGGCCGGTGGCCAGGCGCCGTTTGCCATGCGCGACAACGTGCTTGAAGGCGTTCTTGCCCTGTTTGCGGTCGATCGGAATCATGCGCAGCAGCGCCATGGCCCAGCCGAAGAAGGGGATATACAAAATCTCCTTCTTGAAGACGAATACCAGGGGGCGGGTCAGGTTCGGCAGCAGGAAAATCGTCTCCCATGCCGACTGGTGTTTCGACAGCACGATGGCCGGTGCGTCGGGCAGGTTTTCGTAGCCCTTGAATTGGTAGTGGATGCCGCAAATGACCTTGGCGCACCAGATCACGAAGACGTTCCAGCGCGAGGTGACCCAGAAGCGCTGGTTGTACGGCAGCGGCGCGGCGAGGAAGCACACGCAGGCCCATACGATGGTGGCCACCACCATGATCACGGTAAACAGCAGGGAACGCAGGAACAGAATGGTATGACGCAAAGAAGTCTCCGGGAATGCGTAAGGGGTGGTGTCAGCTTGCGCCGGCGGGGGCGGCGGCGGGGGCATTGGTCTTGAGCAGCGCGCTGACCATGGCCGCCAGGTCGGGGAAGACCTGGGTGCCGGGCGGCAGGCCTCCGGTTTCGCGGGTCTTCTCGCCTTTGCCGGTCAGGACCAGGTAGGGCGTGCAGCCGCTGATGAAGCCCGCCTGCAGGTCGCGCAGCGAGTCGCCCACGGTCGGTACGCCTTTCAGGCTGACCTTGAAGCGCTTGGAGATCTCGTCGAACATGCCCGACTTGGGCTTGCGGCAGTCGCAGTTGTCGATCGCCGCGTGTGGGCAGAAGAAGATGGCGTCGATGTCGGCGCCCACCTGCTGCGCGCTGGCGTGCATCTTCTGGTGGATGGCATTCAAAATCGCCATGTCGAACAGTTCGCGCGCAATGCCCGACTGGTTCGACGCGATGACCACCCGATACCCCGCCTGGTTCAGGCGGGCGATCGCTTCGAGCGAGCCGGGGATCGGAATCCATTCGGCCGGCGACTTGATAAAGGCCGGCGAATCGTGGTTGATCACGCCGTCCCGGTCGAGGATGATCATCTTCATGCGGGTTTCTCCTAGGCCGCCAGCTTCGAAATGTCGGCCACGCGGTTCATCATGCCGTGCAGGACCGACAGCAGCGCGAGGCGGTTGCTGCGCAGCGCCAGGTCTTCGTCCATCACCATCACGTCGTCAAAAAACCTGGCGACGTCGTCGCGCAGCTGGGCCAGCGTTTTGAGCGTGCCGGCGAAATCGCGCGCCGCAAAAGCGGCGTCGATTTCGGGGCGTACACGCTTGATAGCCGCGAACAGGGTGCGCTCGGCGTCTTCCTTGAGCAGCGCCTCAAGCGGTTCTTCCGCCACGGCGCCGTTTTTCTTGAGGATGTTGGTGATGCGCTTGTTCGCTTCGGCCAGGGTGACGCTTTCCGGCAGGGCAGCAAAGGCTTTTACCGCTTCCAGGCGCTCGACGATGTCGTGCAGGCGGTCCACGTGCGAGGTGAGCACCGCTTCGACTTCGTTGGCGGAAAAGCCGCGCTCGCGCAGCACGCCGCGCAGGCGCTCGAACATGAAGGCGCGCACGTCGAGCACCGGATCGGTGAAGCCGGCGATGCCCTCGAAACGCGCGTTGGCGTAGCCGAGCAGTTCGATGATCGACACATCCATGCGCTTTTCGACCAGCATGCGCAGCACGCCCAGCGCGTGGCGGCGCAGTGCGAACGGATCTTTTTCGCCGGTTGGCTGCAGGCCGATGCCCCAGATGCCGACCAGTGTTTCGAGCTTGTCGGCCAGGGCCACGGCGGTGCCGGTGTCGGTCGATGGCAGGGTGTCGCCGGCAAAGCGCGGCTGATAGTGCTCGGTCGCGGTCAAGGCCACTTCTTCCGGCTCGCCGTCGTGACGCGCGTAGTAGGTGCCCATGATGCCTTGCAGCTCGGGGAACTCGCCCACCATGTCGGTCAGCAGGTCGGCCTTGGACAGTTGCGCGCCGCGCGCGGCCAGTTGTTCGTCGTAGCCCATGGTGTGGGCGATGTCGGTGGCGATGGCTACCACGCGCTGCGAACGCGCGGCCTGGGTGCCCAGCTTGTTGTGGTAGACCACATTGGCCAGCAGCGGCAGGCGCGACTCCAGCGTTTTCTTCTTGTCCTGCTCGAAGAAGAACTTGGCGTCGGACAGGCGCGGACGCACCACGCGCTCGTTGCCGCCGATGATGTGCTGCGGATCGCTTGTCGCGATGTTGGAGACGATCAGGAAGCGCGAACGCAGCTTGCCACCGGCATCGGTCAGCGCAAAGTATTTCTGGTTGGTCTGCATGGTGAGGATCAGGCATTCCTGCGGCACGGCCAGGAATTCTTCCTCGAAGCGGCATTCGTACACCACCGGCCACTCGACCAGGGCCGAGACTTCGTCCAGCAGCGATTCGGGCATGAGCACCTGGTCGGCGCCGGCCGCTTGCAGCAGGGCGGCGCGGATTTTTTCCTTGCGCGCGTCGATGTTGGCGATGACCTTGCCGCCTTCTTCGAGCGTGGCCGCGTACTGGTCCGCATGCGCGATCGCCAGCGGCGCGCCATCGGTCAGGAAGCGGTGGCCGAGGGTCTGGTTGCCGGCTGCGAGGCCCAGCAGGGTCAGTGGCACGACCGCGTCGCCATGCAGCGCGACCAGTTTGTGGGCCGGACGCACGAACTGCACAGTGGTGCCGTCCGGACGCTGGTAGCTCATGAGCTTTGGAATCGGCAGCTTGGCACAAGATTCCTCCAGCGCCGCTTGCAGGCCGCTTTGCAGCGCGCTGCCAGCCACGCTGCGGGTGTAGAACAGGCTTTCGGCCTTGCCGTCGACCGCGCGTTCCAGGGTACTGATATCGAGGTCCGGCACGCCCAGCGCGGCCAGCTTCTTGGCCAGCGGCGCGGTGCCCTTGCCGTCGGCGTCGAGCGCGACGCTGACCGGCAGGACTTTTTCACGCACCGATTTATCGGGCGACATGGCGCGCACGCCGGTGATCGAGACGGCCAGGCGGCGCGGCGAGGCGTAGCTTGTCGCGACGCTGTCGTCGGACAGGAAGTCGCGCGACTTCAAGCCGTTGTTGATGCCGGCGGCGAAAGCGGCGCCCAGTTTGGCCAGTGCTTTCGGCGGCAGTTCTTCGGTCAGCAGTTCGACGAGGAGAGTTTGAGTCATCATTCTGTTTTTATCTTTCAGGCGGCGAGCGGCGCTTTGGGAGCCATCGGGAATCCCAGCTTTTCGCGCGAGTCGTAATAGGCTTGTGCGACCAGGCGTGACAGCGTGCGCACGCGCCCGATGTAGGCGGCGCGTTCGGTGACCGAAATGGCGCCACGGGCGTCGAGCATGTTGAAGCTGTGCGAAGCCTTCATGATCTGTTCGTAGGCCGGCAGGGTCAGTTCGAGTCCGATCAGGCGCTTGGCTTCCGATTCGTGGTTGGCGAACTGGGTGAACAGCAGGTCGGTGTTGGCGTGCTCGAAGTTATAGGTCGATTGCTCGACTTCGTTCTGATGGAACACGTCGCCGTAGCTGAGCGATTTCTTTTCACCGCCTTCTTCCCACTCGGTCCAGACCAGGTCGTAGACGTTCTCGACGCCCTGCAGGTACATGGCCAGGCGTTCGATGCCGTAGGTGATTTCGCCGAGCACCGGTTTGCAGTCCAGGCCGCCAACTTGCTGGAAATAGGTGAATTGCGTTACTTCCATGCCGTTCAGCCACACTTCCCAGCCCAGGCCCCAGGCGCCCAGTGTCGGGCTTTCCCAGTCGTCTTCGACGAAGCGCACATCATTCTTTTGCAGGTCGAGGCCGAGCGCCTTGAGCGAGCCGAGGTACAGGTCGAGGATGTTTTCCGGCGCCGGTTTCAGGACCACCTGATACTGATAGTAGTGCTGCATGCGGTTCGGGTTTTCGCCGTAACGGCCATCTTTCGGGCGGCGCGACGGCTGCACGTAGGCGGCACGCCAGGGTTCCGGTCCGATCGCGCGCAGGAAAGTACCCGTGTGAAAGGTGCCCGCGCCGACTTCCATATCGTATGGCTGGAGCAAGGCGCAGCCCTGCTTGTCCCAGTAGGTTTGCAAGGTCAGGATAATTTGTTGAAATGTGAGCATCTTGGTGGCTGTCGCGCGGCTGACGGCGCGAACGAATGAGTTTGCTAAAACGACCAATTTTAGCGGGTTTTAGCGGGACGCTGGGGGGCAAGTGATTGACAACGTCATGTTTGCTGCGTTTTTACAAAGTTACGGCCCGAGAACCAGGCGACGCCGAACGCCAGCGCCGCTAGAGCCAGGAACAAATAATTGCCCATGCGGATGAATGGCGTCATGCCGCCCATCCCCTGCACCCGGGCCGCCAGGCTGCCCTGGGTGTACATCGGCAAGGCATTGACGATCTTGCCGCGCCCATCGATCACGACGGTGGCGCCGGTGTTGGTGGCGCGCAGCATCGGACGCCCGGTCTCTAAGGAACGCATCTGCGACATCTGCACATGCTGGGGAATCGCCACCGATTCGCCGAACCAGGCCAGGTTCGATACGTTCAGCAACATGGTGGCGGGGCGCGGCATGGTACGCAGCTGCATGGCGATTTCTTCGCCGAATACGTCTTCGTAGCAGACATTCGGCAGCACCAGCTGGTCCTTGACGGCAAAGGCCGGCTGGACTTCGGCGCCACGGCTCATGTCGCCCAGCGGAATGCGCATCATGTCGACGAACCAGCGGAAACCGGCCGGGACGAATTCGCCGAACGGCACCAGGTGATGCTTGTCGTAGCGGTAGGCCTGGCCGGACGGGCTGAAACCGATCACGCTGTTGGCATAGCTGCCGGGGCCGTCGGACATGGGAATGCCGGACAGCACGTGGCTGCCAGTGTCGGCGGCGTACTTCTGGATCGACGGCAGGTAGTCGGGCGGCAGGTATTGGGGCAGGCTGGCGATGGCTGTTTCCGGCAGGGCGATCAGGTCGGCCGGCTGGGCGGTGATCATGCCGCGATACATCTCCAGCGCGCGCAATACGTGATCCGGGTCAAATTTTTTCTGCTGCGCGACGTTGCCCTGGAGCAGGCGCACGCTGATCGGCATGCCTTGCGGCGTGGTCCAGGCGACGAAGCTGAGCCCGTAGCCAATCCCGAGGATGGCGCCGAGCAGACCGAGGCCGGGCCAGCGCGCGCGCTGGGTCAGCATGACGATGCAGCTGGCGCACACGGCGGCGATCACGCCGATGCCGTACACGCCGACAATGGCCGCGTAGCCGCCGAGCGGGCTGGCGTTATGGGCGTAGCCGGTGGCAACCCAGGGGAAACCGGTGAGTATCCAGCCGCGCATCCAGTCCGACAAACCCCACATGAAGGGCAGTACCAGCAGCAAAAAGCTGGCGACCGGCAAGGACCAGCGGCGGCGCAGCCAGGTCGAGACACCGCTGGCAAACGCCCCGAACAAGCCCATGTACGCGCCCAGCAGGCACACGGCCGCCACCGCCATCGGTCCCGGAATGTTGCCGAAGCGATTCATGGTGATATACAGCCAGTGCATGCCGGCAACCGACCAGCCGAAGCCGAAGGCCCAGCCGATCAGGCTGCTGCGGCGGACACTGGTGTCCATCCCGACCTGGTAGAACAGGAAGGCGAGCGCGAGAATTTGCAGCGGCCACCAGCCGACCGGGGCGAACGCCAGCACGCTCGATGCGCCCGCGAGGGCGGCAAACAGCATGGGCAGCAGCGTGGTGCGGGGAGGGCGCCCCGCCGGATAGCGCAGCGCCGGATCGCGCGCAACGGTCGTGCGGCGCAGCATCAATCGTGTTCGTCTTCGGCCAGCGGCAGTTTTTCCACCAGCAAGACGTGCACCTGGCGGGCGTCGGCGCGCAGCACTTCGAAGCGCATGTTGGCCACGTCGAAGGTGTCGCCCTTGTGCGGCATACGGCCCAGGTGGCTTGCCACCAGGCCGCCGACGGTGTCGACATCGTCTTCGGGCAGGCTGGTGCCGAGTTCTTCGTTGAACTGGCTGATCTCGGTCAATGCCTTGATGCGCCAGCGCGGGCCGAACTGGCCTTCCTTGATCGACAGAATGTTGTCTTCTTCTTCATCGAAGTCGTATTCGTCCTCGATGTCGCCGACGATCTGCTCGAGCACGTCTTCGATCGTGATCAGGCCGGCAACGCCGCTGTATTCGTCGACGACGATGGCCATGTGATTGTGATTGGCGCGGAAATCGCGCAGCAGCACATTCAGGCGTTTCGATTCGGGAATGAAGATGGCGGGACGCAGCATCTCGCGCACGTCGAAAGTTTCTTCGGCGTAATAGCGGAGCAAGTCCTTGGCCAGCAGGATGCCGATCACCTTGTCGCGTTCGCCTTCGATGGCAGGGAAGCGCGAGTGGGCTGTTTCCAGCACCTGCGGCATCCATTCCTCGATCGGCTTGCTGATGTCGATGACGTCCATCTGCGAGCGCGGCACCATGATGTCGCGCGCGGACAGGTCCGAGACCTGGAACACCCCTTCGATCATGGACAGCGCATCGGCGTCGATCAGGTTGCGTTCATGGGCGTCGTGCAGCACTTCAAGCAGCTCGGCGCGGTTTTCGGGCTCGGGAGAGATCAGTGCGGTCAGGCGTTCAAACAGTGACCGGTGGGTCTTGGCGTCCGTTCGGACGTCATTAGGGTGCTCTGGCATAGTTGGCGTGAGCCGTTGTTGCGATAAGCGTAGGATACACCAAAAGCGCGGTTGCCTGTTTTTTAAGCGGAGTGGCGGGTATGTATGCTTGTGTCGATGAGATCCGTACACCCACCGTCGCCCCCGCGCCGAGGGCCGCCTTGGCGGGGGCGACGTTATTGAGTCGGCTACAGTGCGATGATGTAGCAATGCGGGTGAGCGGAGTACCCTTTTTTGCGTAGGCCCGCAAGCCGCGCGTGGGTGCGAAAATACGACGGCGATTGCGCGCGCTCTTGCCGTTCAGTCCTTCTTTTTTTCAAGGGGATGACCGAAGGCGTTCAACAGCAAGTACGGGACAAAAGACAGGGGGAACCAGTACCACTGACGGCTGCAGGCTGACCACGCCCAGCATCCCCAGGCCCAAAGAACCGCAACTACCTTAAGTACTTTGTGCATCATGAGCTCCTTCAAGCAAGAACAGCATGCCGCGCTTACATCATCGCGCCCGATTTCCACGCGTTGACCAGTTCCGGCGGCCAGAACTTGTGCGGCGCGATCATTAGGCACAAGGTGTCGGGGTGGGTCAGCAGCGGGAACCAGGCGCCCTTCATCACATCGTCCGGGATGTGCTTGCGGATCGCCAAAAAGGACGAGACCATCACGCGGCGGCGCGTGAGCATGTGCGGCAGCGCCAGGTCCTGCGCGCGCTGCTGTTCGCTGGCCAGGAACTGGCCGATGTGCTGGAGCGCGGGCGGCATCTCCTTGCCCTTGTACGACACCAGCTCCTGCGCGATGCGGTGCAGCGCTTGCGGGCGTGCTTCGAAATGGCGCTCAAGGCTGTACGCCAGCAGCGCCGGCATGTCGTGCGGACCTTCCGCGAACAGGGCGTTGTTGGCCTGGACCAGCGAGGCCCACACCACCATGCCCTTTTCCAGCAGCAGGTGCTGGCGGCGATAGATCTCAGTCAGGCTGTCGTTCCCCATCCAGCCCGGGTTGTCGGCGCACATGGCGGGGTATTCTTCCGGCTTGGCATAGCGGCGCCACTTCATGATGGCGTTGCGGATCTGGTCGAGCGCCAGCGCCATGGTGGGGTCGGCCGCCCATTCTTCGATCTGGCCCGGCTCCAGCGGCCCGGCGCGATCGTCGGCGGCCTGCGGCAGCAGCTTGCGCGCGTAGTCGTGCAGCGATTCGGCGCGCGCATCGGCCAGCAGCGTGCTCACGGTGGCCAGCGGGTAGGTGGTGTGCTCCACGCTGTCGAGAAACGCCATGAAGCCGCGCGCGCGCGGACGCTGGCGCGCAAAGGCGGGATAGGCGCGCACCATGTCGTCGTAGTTCATCCATTGCCACTGGCCGCGGTCCGGCGTGTTGCAGCGCACGACTTCACCCAAATACGCGCCGGCCGCGTCGATGACGCGTTCGCGTTCCTGCGCGGGGATGGCCGCGCCTTCTTGGCGCAACAGCGCGAGCCAGGCGTCGAGGTGGCGCAGCGAGGCGACGCTGTAATCGAGCTGCCCGCGCGCCAGTTGCGCCGCGAGCGGCAGGGCGTCGTCGCCGCTTGCGGGCAGCAGCGCGCACAGGTGCGGGATGCGGCTGGCGATATCGTCGGCGCGCGCGCAGGCGCTGGCGTCGCTCACGGCCAGCTGCGCGTACCAGCGCGCCACGCTGTCATGGGCGCCGTTGATGATGTGGTCGAGCACCTGCAGGTGCGGATGGCAGATGCGCCCGCGATGGGTGCGCACCACCGCCAGGCGCCGCTCGCCGCGCGTGACGGTGCCCCACTGGCCGCCAACCTGGCTGGCCAGCACGCAGCCAAGATAATAGCCGGCGCGCAGCGCCCAGCTGGTGACGGTCGGGCTGCTGAAGGCGCTGCCGGCCGGCTGCCTGGCGCGTTCGAGAACGTACCAGGCGTGCAGCTTGTCGAGCAGGGCCGACAGCGCAGTGATGCTGGCGCCGCTGCCGTCGAGCGCGAGCTGGTACTTGTCGCGCACGAAGGCGACCAGCCTGGCCTGTTCTGCCTCTGCCCCGGCATGCACCTCGCGTTCGCTGGCAAAGCCCGGGCGATGCGTGGACAGGCCCGGTCCGGGGCTGATCATGGTGGCGCTGTGCGCCAGCGGCCCCAGTTGCGCCGAGGCGAGGAACAACTGCGCGCTGTCGTCGTGGACGAAGCGGTAGAACGGCTGGTAGCCGGGATTGGCGACAATGGCGGTATCGACGCGCGCGGTCAGGTTGCGCAGCACGCGCAGGGTGGCGCTGTTGCAGGCTTCGGGACGGATGGCCAGGTCGATCGTCACTTCCTTGCTGGTGACATTGCCCTCGTCGAACAGCTGCACGCCGTTGGCATAAGACAGGCCGGGAGGCACCACCTCGGGAAAACGCGTTTCCAGCAGGTCGGGCCAGAGCTGCTGGACGCTGTCGACGCGGCGCACGCCGTTGGCGCAGGCGCTGATGAACGCCGGCGGCAGGCCGGTGGCGCCGTGCAGCGGGGCGTAGACCATTTCGAGCGCGTCGTCGAATGCGACGCAGCCCAGCTCGCGCATGCACTCCCACACCAGCGCGCGCAGCGGCGCGTCGAAGCGCGGGCGTTCGAAGCCGATGCACAGGGCGCCGCCGGTGCGCCCGCCGATGAGGGTGGCGCCGGCGGCCAGGCCGTTGGCGAAAGTGATTTCGGTATCGTGCGCGCCGCGTCCGGGTTTGCCGTGGCGCGCAAGGATGGAAAGCAGGACATCGAAAGGCATGACAGCGCTTTCGCCGTCGGCGAAGCGCTGCAAGTAAAGAAAAGTGGTCACGAAAATCCCGGAAAGGTGCAAAGGCACGTCAACGCGCACCGTACATACGATTTATATATTTGCCGTATGGTACTTCAGAGCCCTGTTCCGGGTCCATCAAAGCGTTAGCATTGTGGAAAGAAAGTGACAAGCGCGCACGGCGCCCGGGCGATCAGGAAGCGTACGGATCGGGGTAGCCGAGCACGGCGAGGATGTCGCGTTCGAGCTGCTCCATCTCGGTCGCTTCGGCGTCGTCGTTGTGATCGTACCCTTGCGCGTGCAGCACGCCGTGCACGATCAGGTGGGCGCTGTGCTCTTCCACGGTCTTTTTTTGGTCCAGCGCTTCTTTTTCGAGCACGTCGGTGCACAGGATGATGTCGGCGCGGGTTGGTTCATCCCCGGCGATGTCGTCGCCTTCGTTGTAGGCGAAGGTGAGCACGTTGGTGGCGTAGTCCTTTGCGCGGTAGTCGCGATTGAGCACGCGGCCCTCTTCGGCGTCGACGAAACGGATGGTCAGTTCGGCCGGCGCGAACAGCGCCGCCTGCACCCAGCGCCGTATTTTCGGGCGCGTGATCGATGCCTGCAGGCGGGCGTCGGGATACTGGACCGACAGCGACAACTTATTTTTTGCGGACATTTTTAGCCATCACGGGTTTCGGCAGGGCGGCCAGTTCGTCGACCGAGGCGGCCGACTCGTAGGCGTCGACAATGCGCGCCACCAGCGGATGGCGCACCACGTCGGCGCTGGAGAACTGGGTAAAGGCGATCCCGCGCACGTCCTTGAGCACATGCACGGCGTCGCTCAAGCCGCTCTTTTGCGTCTTGTGCAGGTCGACCTGGGTGACGTCGCCGGTGACTACGGCCTTGCTGCCGAAGCCGATCCGGGTCAGGAACATCTTCATCTGTTCGACGGTGGTGTTCTGCGCTTCGTCGAGGATTACGAACGCGTGGTTCAGGGTGCGTCCGCGCATGTAGGCCAGCGGGGCGATCTCGATCACCTGTTTCTCGAACATCTTCTGGGTGCGGTCGAACCCGAGCAGGTCGTACAGCGCGTCGTACAGAGGGCGCAGGTAGGGGTCGATCTTCTGGGTCAGGTCGCCCGGCAAAAAGCCCAGGCGCTCGCCCGCTTCCACGGCGGGGCGCGTGAGGATGATGCGCTTGACGGCGTCGCGTTCCAGGGCGTCGACCGCGCAGGCCACCGCCAGGTAAGTCTTGCCGGTACCGGCCGGGCCCACGCCGAAGCTGATGTCGTGCTCCAGGATCGAGCGCAGGTACTGGATCTGGTGCGGCGTGCGCCCGCGCAGGTCGTGCCGGCGCGTCTTGAGCGTGGGGCTGTTGATCTCGATGTCGGGCAGCGCTTCGGTCGGGGTGCTGTCCGGGCTTTGCTGGCTGTGCAGGCCGGAGCGCTGTTCGACCAGGGCCAGTTGCACTTCCTCGATCGGGACGATCTTGTTGGCGATCGCGTAGAAGCGTTCCAGGATCTGGACTGCGTGTTCGGCGTTATGGCCGCTGACGATGAATTTTTCGCCGCGCCGGAAAATGGTCACGTCGAGCGCCGACGAAATCTGGCGCAGGTTCTCGTCGAGCGGTCCGCACAGGTGGGCCAGCCGCGTGTTGTCGAGCGGCTCGGGGATGAAGTAGTGAGGCTGGATGGGTGTCTTGGTTTTCAACTGGCGCAGGCTAAAGTGTCACCGCGCGCAACGAGTTCGCCGCGCAGGGTGTAGTTAAAACTCTCGGTGATGCGCACGTCGGCCATCTGGCCGATCAATGCGCTCGCATTCATGCCGGGTTCGAAATTGACGACCCGGTTGTTTTCGGTGCGGCCCTGCAGTTCGGCGGCGTTCTTGACCGATGGCCCTTCGACCAGGATGCGCTGCACGCTGCCGACCATGGCGGCGCTGTACTTGCGCGTGTTGGCGTCGATCGCCGCCTGCAACTGCTGCAGGCGCGCCAGCTTGACCGCGTGCGGCGTGTCGTCGGCCAGGTTGGCGGCCGGGGTGCCGGGGCGCTTGCTGAAGATGAAGCTGTAGCTGGTGTCGAAACCGACATCCGCGATCAGTTTCATCATGGCGGCAAAATCGGCCTCGGTCTCGCCCGGGAAGCCGACGATGAAGTCGGACGAAATCGACATGTTCGGACGCACCGCGCGGATGCGCCGGATGATCGACTTGTATTCGAGGCCGGTGTAGCCGCGCTTCATGGCGGCCAGCACATTGTCGGCGCCATGCTGGGCCGGCAGGTACAGGTGGTCGACCAGCTGCGGGATCTTGGCGTAGGCGTCGATCAGGCGCTGGGTGAATTCTTTCGGGTGGCTGGTGACGAAGCGGATCCGTTCGATGCCGGGAATGTCGGCCACGTATTCGAGCAGCAGCGCGAAGTCGGCCACGTCGCCGCCTTCCATCACGCCGCGGAAGGCGTTCACGTTCTGGCCGAGCAGGGTGATTTCCTTCACGCCCTGGGCGGCCAGGCCGGCCACTTCGGTCAGCACGTCTTCAAAACGGCGCGAGACTTCCTCGCCGCGCGTGTACGGCACCACGCAGTAGCTGCAATATTTGCTGCAGCCTTCCATGATCGACACGAAGGCCGAGGCGCCATCGACCTTGGCCGGCGGCAGGTGGTCGAATTTTTCGATTTCGGGGAAGCTGATGTCGACCTGGGCGTCGCCGCTGGCGCGCCGTTCGCGCATCATCTGCGGCAGGCGGTGCAGGGTTTGCGGGCCGAACACCATGTCGACATACGGGGCGCGCTTGACGATGGCTGCGCCTTCTTGGGAGGCAACACAGCCGCCGACGCCGATCAGCAGGTCGGGACGCGCCAGCTTGAGCTCGCGCAGGCGGCCGAGGTCGGAAAAGACTTTTTCTTGCGCTTTTTCACGGACCGAGCAGGTGTTGAGCAAAATCACATCGGCATCCTCCGGCGTGTCGGTGCGAACCAGGCCGTCGGAGGCGCCGAGCACGTCCGCCATCTTGTCCGAGTCGTACTCGTTCATTTGGCAACCGAAGGTTTTGATGAAGACTTTTTTCTGCATGGAATGATCAACGTGGCGCTGCAGCCTGGTTTCAGGCGGGGTTGCCAGTTTATCGTAAATCAGCGGGGGCGGCCATGTTCGCGACGGCAGCCGCTCGGCGGACCATGTTGCATTGCCGACATTGCGGCGTGTCAACCGCCAGACTAGCCGTCCGTCATTCTTCCATGTGACCGGGAAAAGTTTCCCTCAAAAATGTTTTACAATTGCTTGATTGCACACTACCTATTTCTTCTTGTAAATCAATGGGTTCCGAGGGAACTTTGTGAACGAACTGAGCACAAAAAATGTTCTTGCGTGCGCCACAATTTGTCTCGCTGTGTTGAAATGACGATGTGACAAGCTTTCTGGCGGTTAGCTTGATTTCAAACAATGTCACATATGCAAAGATAAGTTGTACTTATTGCATATGAGTCTAATAATGTGTTTGGAGTTTCAAGTGCGTTGGAAGTGAGTAGCGCAGAGCGCATACGATCCGGAAACGTGCTTTTAAGCCAGTTATCAGATTTGTTCTGTTTAATCACGCTCAAGGGCGATTTTCCGGGAACTTATTAAGACGCGTATGGGTCTTTAACATAGTTCGTAACGGCATTATTTCAACCACTCACCACGAGGTAAAATCATGGCACACCATGCTCTGGCATCACAGGAAAGTTACAACCCCAACCACCTGCTCGACATTCTGCTTGGCAAGATGCAGCTGAAAAACGATGCAGCGCTGTCGCGCATGCTCGAAGTCGCACCACCGGTGATCAGCAAGATCCGCCACCACCGCCTGCCGGTCGGCGCCTCGCTGCTGATCCGCATGCACGAAGTGACCGGCATGAGCATCCGCGACCTGCGCGACCTGATGGGCGACCGCCGCACCAAGTATCGCCTGTCCGACGCCCAGGGCCGCCCAAAAGCGAGCGCCGAGGAAAAACCGGCGGCACCAGACGCATCGACGTCCGGAAACTATGCGCACTAAGTCTTCCGGCATGGCAGTTTCAGCTGTCATGCCAGCGGAACCGGGCGCCTGATTCCGCCTCTGCATGCAGAGGCGGGTCGGTCAGCCCATCAGGATCATCGTGATTTCTTCGTACTGCAGTTCGGTTTCGCGGAACACTTGCAGATAGCATTCTTCGTTCAGTCCCAGTGCGGTCCACGCGACCGGTGACACGGCGGGCACCAGATCGTCGCTTTCGCGCCCCAGGTCGAGCGCATGCACGATGGCGTTGGCCACATGCACAATGGTGGCCAGCAAGCCTGCGTCCGGCGCGCCCGGATCATGGTGGAAGGCGATCGCCATCTTCATCGTATCCGAAAAATTCCAGTGTTCGGCCAGCGCCACGCCGGCCAGCACATGGTCCACGCCCATCACCGCCAGTTCCGCGTCTTGCACGTAGGTATCGTTGGCCGCGCGGTATTCCATCACTTGTTGATACAGATCAGGGTAGCTGCTCACCAGCACCAGGCGCCCGATATCGTGCAGCAATCCGGCCGTGAAGGCGTAATCCTGGTTGAAACGCACGCGCCGCGCCAGCACCTTGGCGCAGCAGGCGGTGCCGATCGAGTGGCGCCAGAAGGCCTTGTGGTCAAAAGCGGCGCAGCGGCCTTCGGCAAAGCAGCCGGTCAGGGCCGAGGCCGTGATCAGGTTGCGCGTGGTCTGGAAACCGAGGTAGGTGATCGCCTGCTGGATGGTGGTCACGCGCACCTGCAAGCCGTACAGCGAGGAATTGGCCAGGCGCAGGGTCTTGGCCGTGAGGGCCTGGTCGTGCGAGACTTTTTTGGCCAGCACCGTGATGTCGATGTCTTCCTGGTCGATGCTGGTGAGCAGTTCCATCACCACCGCCGGCAGCGAAGGCAGGTCGGCCAGGCGCTTCAAGACGTCGTCGAGGACGATGGCGCTCATAAGGCGGCCTCGCGCGCGGCGCGGTAGTCTTCTATATAGCGGCGCAGGGCGCTGGTGGCCCAGTCGTGCGGCTCGTCCGGCTTGTGCTTGCGGAACAGCACGGCCAGGCGCTGCACGCTGGCGGCGTGGTCGGGTGCGCAAGCGGCGGGGGGCGCGGCGCCGCTGCGCAGCACGGGAACGGCGTCGATGCCGTGGCTGGGCAGCAAGGCGATGGTGCGGTCGGTCAGTATCGCTCCCTTGGGTAACAGGATCTGTCCCTGCCGGTCGAGCAGATTGTCGGACAAGACCATTCCCGGTACCACCTCGGCCAGTGCCAGGTGCTGGTAAGCTGCGCTCATAGGCATCCTCCCTCGTAAGGCTACGATCTTACCATTGCTACCGGAGCGTGTGCGCCACGGAAAAAGCTTTACTTTTTGCGTGTCCATGCACGGCAATTTCTTGCCAAGGAGAAGGGCTTACCGTACATTCGGAGATGCATCGCGCACGCTGGTTGTCGGAAGGCGCTGTTTAGCGGAGGAATCGGATGTCTGGTATTCAAGGCCGGCTGAAACTGCTGTTCGTGGTGATCGTCACCCTGGTGCTGACCATTTCGGGCAGTTACACCCAGTATTCGCTGGGCAAGGCGCTCGAGGAAAGCAACCAGCGCCTGCGCAAGGGCGTGATCACGCGTTTGCAGATCAGCCTGCCATCGGCGCTGTGGGACCTGGACAAGTCCAAGGTCGACAGCATTGTCGAGGCCGAAATGCTGCCGCCCGAAGTGGTGGCGATCCGCGTCTACGACAGCTCGGTCGGCCTGTTCGCCGGCAAGCTGCGCGCGGCCGACGGCAAGCTGGTCGCGGTCGATGGCGCGTCCGGGCCGGGCGGCCAGGCGGTCGACGCCCAGCTGGTGTTCCACGAAGGTGGCACCGCCAGCGCCTCGATCAAGCCGGTCTCGGTGGGCCGGGTGGTGATCAATTTCAGCCGCGCCCAGATCGACCAGGCGCTCGCTTCCGAACTGATGCGCAAGGTGATCGAAGTGCTGCTGCTCGACCTGATCCTGGTGGCGGCGCTGTCGCTGTCCTTGCGGGTGGTGTTCGAGCCGCTCAAGCAATTGCGCGACGGCTTATTCGACCTGGCCACGCGCGGCACCGACGAGGTGGAGGAATTGCCCGAGAACCGGCGCGACGAGCTTGGCGAGGTGATCCGCGGCTTCAACCAGATCCAGCGCCGCCTGAAATCGACCATCGGGCGCATCCGCGACGCCGAGGACGCGGCGCGCCGCTCGGCCCAGCAGACCGCCCAGGCGATGCACGACTTGCGCCAGACCCAGGAGTCCTTGCTCCAGGCTGAACGGCTGGCCTCGCTCGGCAGCCTGGTGGCCGGGGTCGCGCACGAAATCAACACCCCGGTCGGGATCGCCCTGACCAGCGCCTCGGTGCTCAAGGCCGCCACCGACGAGCTGGAACTGGCCGTCAACGGCGCCGGCCTGAAAAAATCCGACATCCTGCGCTATGTGGAAACGGCCAGCGAAAGCGCGCGCCTGATCATGAACAACGCCTACCGCGCGGCGCACCTGATCCACAGCTTCAAGCAGATCGCGGTCGACCAGACCAGCGAGGCGCGCCGTCCCTTCGGCCTGCACGAATACATCGAGGAAATTGTTTCCAGCCTACAGCCCAAGCTCAAGAAAACCCCGATCGCGCTGGTGCTGAACTGCCCGGATGACATCGTGCTCGACAGCTACCCCGGCGCCTTCGCCCAGGTCATCACCAACCTGACCCTCAACTGCGTGGAACACGCCTTCGAGGTCGACACCGCCGGCGAAATCATGATCAGCGCCCGTCTCGACGGCGAGGTGGTCGAACTGCACGTCAAGGATGACGGCCGGGGCATCGCGCCGGACGTGCTCGACCGCATCTTCGACCCGTTTTTCACGACCCGGCGCGGGCAGGGCGGCACCGGGCTGGGCCTCAATATCGTGTACAACCTGGTCGTCAAGCAATTTGTCGGCACCATCGCCGTGAGCAGCACCCTGGGCCAGGGCACCCATTTCACCCTGCGCATCCCGCGCGTGACGCCGGTCGATGGCGCTCCCGAGGACGTGGCATAGTCACGCGGCTTGCGTGCGCCCAAGCGCGAGCGCTCGTTTTATTGTACGCTTGCCATTCTTGAAACGCGCCGCCGTCCAGCGCGCGGATCGCCCCGGCGCCCTGGCGACGCATTGCCAGTCGCTGCGCCCCTTCCATCTCAAAGGACCATCATGAAACTGTATTTCAGTCCCGGTGCTTGTTCCCTTTCTCCCCACATCGTCCTGCTCGAAGCAGGGCTGCCATTTACGACCGAAGCGGTCGATCTGCGCAAGAAGGTCACTGCCAGCGGGGCCGATTTCAGCGCCATCAATCCCAAGGGCTACGTGCCGGCGCTGGAAACCGGCCACGGCGTCCTGCTGACCGAAGGCCCGGCCATCGTGCAGTACCTGGCCGACCTGGCCCCCCAGAAAAACCTGGCGCCCGCCGCCGGCACTCCGGAGCGCTATGTGCTGGCCGGGTGGCTCAACTTTATCTCGACGGAACTGCACAAGAATTTTTCCCCGCTGTTCCGCCCGAACGCCGGCGCCGACCTGGTGAACTATGCGCACAGCAACCTGACCTTGCGCCTGGGCTATGTCGAACGCATGCTCGACGGGCGCGACTACCTGACCGGATCGCAGTTCACGGTGGCCGACGCCTATTTGTTTACCGTGCTTAACTGGGCCGGCGTGCTCAAGTTCGATCTCTCCGGCTTTCCGCTGGTGCAAGCTTTCCACAAGCGCGTGAGCGAGCGGCCGATGGTGCAGCAGGCCATGCGCGACGAAGGCTTGCTCAAGTAAGCCGCGCTCGATGCCGGGACAACGCTGTATCGCGCTGCTGCGCGGCATTAACGTCGGGCGCGCCAAGCGCATCGCGATGGCCGATCTGCGCCAGCTTGTTGGCGAACTGGGCTGCACGGACGTGCGTACCCTGCTCAACAGCGGGAATGTGGTGTTTACTGCGCCAGCACGGGCGCGCGCGAAGATCGCCGCGCGCATCCAGGATGCCATGGTGCTCAAGCTGGGTGTGGTGTCCAGGGTCATCGTGCTCGGCAGCGACGAACTTGAACGCGTGATCGCCGCCAATCCGCTGCTGGAAGTGGCGACCGACCATGCGCGTCTGCTGGTGTTTGTCTTCAGCGATCCGGACGCGCCGGCCTTGCTGGCGCCCCTGGCCGCCAGCGACTGGGGGCTGGAAGTACTGTCCGTGGGTGAACATGCCGCTTACCTGTGGTGTCCGGCTGGCGTGCTGGACAGCAAGGCGATGGCCGCGATGACCAGGCTGCTCGGCGACGGGCTCACGTCGCGCAACTGGAATACGCTGTGCAAGCTGCGCTCGCTGTGCGCGGAGCCGGCCAAAGGCTGACGCCCCTGGTAGTGCGGGCGCAGGCAGGCAAAAAAAATCCCGCAGTCAGCGGGATTTTTTTATGCAATTCGGTGATTACTGGAACTTCTCGCCACTTTCGCGGCGCGCGCGGTAACCGATCAGCACCAGGCCAAGCAACATCATGGCGAAGACTTCAGGCTCGGGCAATTCCGACATGTGCGGGGCGGGCATCGTGGCCATTTGCATGGCGTTCATCCGCGGCTGGCTGTCCACATGGGCGGCGGCCGCCTGCTGGTTATCCAATACCTCGATCGCGCTCGCTGGTGCGGCGGCGGCCAGGGCGAGCATGAAAGCTGCTGCGACTGCGTATTTTTTCACGGTGGTTCCTCTTCTTTTTGGTTTCCGCAAGAGCATGATTACTCATGCTGCATTGCAACCAGATGAGCACTAAATGCGAATCACCCGGCTTTGTATTTAACCACGCTCACCACCGATTTCCAAGCCATTCCGCTCTAAACGTCGTTTTTTTGATGTTTTATTGACCAGAGGAATTAACATTTCTCGGCAAATGCTGCACTGCGGAAAAAAGCAAGGAAGCTGTCAAAAAGACACGAGGCTTGCCCGTGTTACAGCTCGCTGTCGCGCGACAGCAATCCGTGGCAGTAGGCGGTATCGGACAGGTCGACTGCGCCGGTCAGGTGGTCTTCGTCGGCGGGGCAGCGGGCGCCGAACAGGCTGGCGAAATAGGCGAAGAGTCGACGCATGTCACATTGTCCAGTCGTGGGTTTTAAGGATCATCTAATGATCGCGATTTACCATCAAGGGCTGATACGAAATGTTACGAACATACCGGCATTTCCCAAGCGGGTCTTGAGGTGGCTCAGGTCCGTCACATGACGCATTGTCGAGTTGATCAGAGGTGTTGCGTCGCAAATTTTTTTCAGCAGATCAAGGTATACCTGGCTTTTTTTTGGCGGTATAGTCTCCCTAATCAATTGCCCTCAGGCATCAAACTGATGGCAAAGGAGCACGCCTGGGCCACATCGCCCGGCGTGCGGATGTACTGTCAGGCGACATCGATTGGCCACATGGTTTGCGGAAATTGTCATGGTCACATATCGAACGTCGCTGTCACTGCCGCTCCCCACCATTGCGCGGCAGAAGAACGATGTTTGCATAGTCATAGTAAGTGCTGGTAATCCGTCCGCAGCCACCATTCATAGAGTAACCACATGCCCAATCTTGCCAAGCTCCAGCTCGCCCTCAAGAATGTCTACGTGCGCATCGGCGCCGGACTCCTGCTCGTCCTGCTCGTCGGCCTGGTCATCTACAATGCCGATGTAGAGCAGGACACCAGCCCGCTGGTCCATTCGCAGGACATTTCGCGCATCACCGCGCTGGCCTCGCAGAAGGACAAGCTGGAATACCTGATGGTGGCCAAGCCGCTGTCGGAGTCGCCGCGCTACATCTTCAAGTTCAAGGATGCGCCCCAGCTGCACGTGATCAAGGTGCCGAGCACCTCGCACCTGAGCCTGGAGCGCGAAGTACTGCTCAAGAACGCGATTCCGTATTCGATCGCCAAGGAAGACTACCTGGCCTCGCACAAGGCGGTCCTGCTCGACGAAGGCCAGAACCCCGCCAGCGCCGAAGCAATCGCGTTCCTCAAGCGCCACGCGCTCGATATCTGTTTGATCCTGCTGATTCTCTACGCGATCAAGTTCGGCATCCCCGGCATGGGCATGAGCGCCGCCATCATCATGCCGGACAAGCTCAAAGGCAGCATGGATGACCTGATCGGCATGGACGACATCAAGCAGGAAGTGCTGCACCTGGAAGACATGATCCGCAACCGCAGCGAATACAAGTCGCACAATATCGACAAGCCGTTCAATGTGATGCTGACCGGCCCCGCCGGCACCGGCAAGACCAAGCTGGTTGGCTACCTGGCCAAGAAACTCAATGTACCGCTGATCCAGGCCTCCGGCTCCGCGCTCGAATCAGGCTACGTGGGCGGCGGCTCCAAGGCCCTGAATGCCCTGTACCGCAAGGCTTGCGCGCGCGGCAGCTGCATTATCTTCCTGGACGAAGCGCAAACCCTGTTCATGCCGCGCGGGCGCGGCGAGAAGAAGTGGGAAGACGACACCGCCAACACGCTTCTGGGCCTGCTCGACGGCGTCAAGAGCGACAAGGGCGCCGGCGTGATCTGGGTGGTGGCCTCGAACTTCGACGATGCCTCGGTCGAGATGGACGAAGCGATGCTGCGCCGTTTCTCGGTCAAGATCAACTTCCGCCTGCCGAACAAGGGCGAGCGCGGCCAGCTGCTCAAGAGCTTCTTGGGCCGCAAAAAGGATGGCCTGGTCGACTGGAACGACCTCGATCTGGGCCAGGTCGCCGAAATGACCGCCAACCTCAGTCCCGCGCTGCTTGAAACCGTGGTCGAACGCGCCAGCATGATCTCGATCCAGGAAAAGGCCATCATCAACACCGACCTGATGTTCCGCGCGTTCGAGCGCGCCACCCTGGGCCTGACCGACCGCGCCACCACGGCCGAAAAGCACAAGCAGCGCGAGCGCGTGGCGCTGCACGAACTGGGTCACTTCTTCATGCAGATCGACCCGTACCTGCGCCAGGGCCTCTCCCTGGCCGAGGTGAAGGAAAAATCGCACCTGCTCAAGATCAGTACCGAGTCGGTGTCGAAACTGGGCGCGCTGGGGTATGTGCTGCAGTCGGGCGACGACGTGTCGTTGCGCACGCTGGAAGAACTGGAGCAGGACGTGATCCAGCTGTACGGCGGCGTGGCGGCCGAGGAGCTGTTTTACGGAGCGCGCGGGATTTCGGTGGGTAGCCAGAACGACATCGAGAAAGCGACCAAGATGCTCAATCTGATGGTCAACCGCCTGTCGATGTATTCGCGCTCGAAAATCGACTACACCCAGTTGAAGAACGAAGGCGGCGGCGAGCACACGATCCGCCAGGTGGAAGAAAAGTCCGACGAGTTGTACAGCTACACCCTGGGCGCGATCCGCGATTACAAGGCGGTGATCGAGTCGCTCAAGGATACCTTGCTGGACCAGTACGTGCTGTCCAAGGATGCCGTGTTCGCGCTGCTGGAAGAGCGCCGCGACCTGCTGGCGTTTCACGTGGCCGGCCAGCGTTTGGGTAACCTGAAGCTGTGTACCGAGGCTGCGGCGGTTTAATAGCCGCGCCACACTTTAGTACTCGCTAAATATGCTCCGTCGTTCCCGCCGAGGGCCGCCTTGGCGCGGGAACGACGAGTTAGTGGCCCGGCTTGAGCGCCGCCAGATCCACGCTGATTCTCTCGGCCATGCTGCGCGCCAGCTCCCGCTCCCCAACGAACACCTGGCTGCCGGTTTCCTTGCGCAGCAACTCCGCCTCTTCCTCGTTATGCGTGCGCACCAGCGTCCGAATCCCCGGATTGAGCGCGCGCGCCGTCTCGATCATGGCGCGCACATGGAAGGTATCCGGCGTGGCGATCACCAGCAAGGCCGCGCGCGCGATGTGCGCCTGGATCAGCACCGCCGGTTCGGCCGCATTGCCCACCACCGCCGCAATATCGTGCTTGCGCAGCTCTTCGACCAGTTCGCGGTTCTGCTCCGCCACCACGATATGCACGCCCTGCGCCGTGAGCGAGGCCGCGATCATGCGTCCGACCCGCCCGTACCCGACCAGCACCACCTGGCCGCTCAAACGTTCCTGCGGCACCGACATCGGCAGCTCGGCCAGCGGATCGGTCGAGCGCTCCACCTTGCGCGCCGCGTCCGAGCGCGCACGCAAGGCGCGCTGCAGCGGTTCGATCAGCTTGAACAGCAGCGGATTGAGCGCAATCGAAATGATCGCCCCCGCCAGAATCAGGCTCTGGCCTTCTTTCGGCAGTAAACCAAGCGACATGCCCAAGGCGGCGAGGATGAACGAAAATTCGCCGATCTGCGCCAGGCTGGCCGACACCGTCAGCGCCGTATTGAGCGGATAGCGCAGCGCGATCACCAGCGCAAAGGCCACCAGCGATTTGCCGAACATGACCACGGCCACCACCGCCAGCACGCGCAGCGGGCTTTCGACCAGCACCATCGGATCGGCCAGCATGCCCACCGAGACAAAGAACAGCACCGAAAACGCATCGCGCAGCGGCAGCGATTCTTCGGCCGCGCGGTGGCTCAGGGGCGACTCGCGCAGCACCATCCCTGCAAAGAACGCGCCCAGCGCGAACGACACGCCGAACAATTCCGACGAACCATAGGCGATCCCCACCGCTGTGGCGACGACGGCCAGCGTGAACAACTCGCGCGAACCGGTGCGCGCCACGCGCCACAGGAACCACGGGAACAGCTTGCGCCCGACCACCAGCATGAAGACGATGAAGGCGGCCACCTGGCCCAGGGTGATGCTAAGGGTCTTCCAGATGTTCGCGCCGGGGCCGGCGGCAACGCCGTCCGGGCCTGTGCCACCCAGCGCACCGGCCAGCGCCGGCAGCATGACCAGCATCAGCACCGTGACCAGGTCCTCGACCACCAGCCAGCCGACCGCGATGCGGCCATTGATCGAATCGAGTATGCCCAGGTCTTCCAGCGCCCGCAGCAGCACCACCGTGCTGGCCACCGACAGCGCCAGGCCGAACACCAGGCCCGCGCCCAAACTCCAGCCCCACAGATACGCCATCCCGATCCCCATTCCGGTCGCCGCGCCGATCTGCAGCACCGCGCCGGGAACGGCGATGCCGCGCACTTCCATCAGGTCGTCCAGCGAAAAGTGCAGGCCGACGCCGAACATCAGCAGCATCACGCCGATTTCGGCCAGTTGCCCGGCCAGCGCCACGTCGGCCACGAAGCCCGGCGTGGCCGGGCCGATCACGATTCCGGCGGCCAGGTAGCCGACCAGCGCCGGCAATTTGAAGCGCACGGCGATCATGCCGAATATGAGGCCGAAGCCCAATGCGGCGGCGATGGTGGTTATCAGGCTGATGTTGTGGTGCATACGGACGCTCTCCTCGTGATGGGCGGAGCCCCCAGTATAGTTTACATGAGCCTGTACAGACGCTTACGGGATGGTGGCCAGCGCCAGCAGCACCTTGCGCACCGAGGCGCGCACCGCCGCGAATTCGTCGCGGCGACCGGTTTTATCGAGCCGGAACAGCATCAGGCCCTCGATCTGCGCCACCATCAGGATGGCGCGCTGGCGGTATTCGTCGTCGCCGATGGCGGGATTGAGGCCGTGAATGAGCTTGAAGATGGCCTTGCGCTCGCGCCCCATCATGGTATCCATCAGGTTCGAGGCGAAGGCGTTGCGCGAGGCCAGGGCCCAGATCTCGAAAAAGATCGCGTGCGTCACCGGGTCGGTGATCTCGTCGAGGAACATGTCGCAGGTGGACAAAAACTGGTCCAGGCGCGGCTCGCCCGCCATGGCCGCCGAAATCGAATCCATCTTCGACTGGAACAGGTCCATCGTATAGAGCAGCAGCGCTTCGAGCAGCGCATCCTTGCTCTGGTAGTAGTGCTGCACGTTCGACAGGCTGATGCCCACAGCCGCCGCCACGCGCCGCATCGACAGCCCGGCATACCCTTCGGCCGCCAGCACGCTGCGCGCCGCGCGCAAAATGTCGTGGGCCCGCCCCAAGCCTTTTTCGGTGGTGACGGAAGGCTTGTGTCTGAGGGCGCTGGCGAGGGTAGGGGACATGGGCGCGATTATCGCATGGTGCTATGCAAAGCAGGTCGGCTGACCTATAATCGGCGCACTAGGTCGAGCGACCTAGTTCATAAAAATATCCAGGAGACGCGCATGAGCCGCAACGTTTTTGTCACAGGCGTGGGCATGATCCCCTTCGCCAAGCCGGGCGCCAGCGCGCCCTACGACCAGATGGGCGCCCTGGCCACGCGCCAGGCGCTAGACGATGCGGGCGTGGCCTACGACGACATCGAGCAGGCCTACGCCGGCTATGTGTACGGCGACTCCACCAGCGGCCAGAAGGCGTTGTACCAGGTGGGCATGAGCGGCATCCCGATCGTCAACGTCAACAACAACTGTTCGACCGGATCGACCGCCCTGTTCCTGGCGCGCCAGGCGATCGCCAGCGGCGCCGCCGAATGCGTGCTGGTGCTCGGCTTCGAGCAAATGAGTCCGGGCGCGCTCGCATCCGTGTTCGCCGACCGTCCCAGCCCGTTCGAGCCGTTCGACGCCGTGACCGATGAACTGGTCGGCATGCCCGGCATTCCGCTGGCGCTGCGCTACTTCGGCGGCGCCGGCCTGGCGCACATGAAGAAGTACGGCACCCCGTTCGACGCCTTTGCCAAAATCCGCGCCAAGGCCAGCCGCCACGCCGTGAACAATCCGCTGGCGTTGTTCCGCAAGGAGGTCAGCACCCAGGACGTGCTGGACGCGCCCATGATCTGGCCGGGCGTGATGACGCGCCTGATGGCCTGCCCACCGACTTGCGGCGCCGCCGCCGCCGTATTGGTGTCGGAAGACTTCGCGAAAAAGCGCGGCCTCAAGGCCGACGTGTACATCGCCGCGCAAGCCATGACCACCGACCGCGCCAGCACGTTTGAGTCGGGCGACATGATGCGCCTGGTCGGCTACGACATGAGCCGCGATGCCGCCGCCAGGGTGTACGCGCAGGCCGGCATCGGCCCCGACGAACTCGATGTCGTCGAACTGCACGACTGCTTCGCCCACAATGAGCTGATCACTTACGAGGCACTGGGCCTGTGCCCGGAAGGCGGCGCCGACAAGTTCATCAGCGATGGCGACAACACCTACGGCGGCAAGGTCGTCACCAACCCGTCCGGCGGCCTGCTCTCGAAAGGGCATCCGCTGGGCGCGACCGGCCTGGCCCAGTGCTTTGAGCTGACCCACCAGCTGCGCGGCAGCGCCGGCGCGCGCCAGGTGGACGGCGCCCGCGTCGCCCTGCAGCACAACCTGGGCCTGGGCGGCGCCTGCGTGGTCACCATGTATCGAGCCGCGTGAATCGGGCCGCATCATGGAAATGAACGTATGCGGCGCCTCGCCCTGGATGACCGGCGAGCTCGTTGGCTTTCGCGACAGCGTGCGGCGTTTTGTGGCCAGCGAAGTCGCGCCGCACCAGCAGCGCTGGCGCGAGCAGCAGCACGTCGACCGCGATCTGTGGCACAAGGGCGGGGCCATGGGTATCCTGTGCGCCGACATTCCCGAGCAGTACGGCGGATCGGACGGCAGCTTCGCGCACCAGGCCATCGTGTTCGAAGAACTGGGCTATGCCGGCGACATGGCCTTCGGCATCCACGTGCACGCCATTGTCGCCCACTACCTGCTGAACCAGGGTACCGAAACGCAAAAGCGCAAGTACCTGCCCAAGCTGGCAAGCGGCGAGATGGTGGCGGCGATCGCCATGTCGGAACCGGGCGCCGGCTCCGACCTGAAAGGCATCCGCACCAGCGCCGTCAAGACGGCCGATGGCTACAAGGTCAATGGCTCCAAGACCTTCATCTCGAACGGCTACCTGGCCGATCTGGTCGTCGTGGTGGTCAAGACCGATGCCGAGGCGGGCGCCAAAGGCGTTTCGCTGCTGTTGATGGAAACCAGGGACAATCCCGGCTTTCGCGTCGGCCGCATCCTGGAAAAGGTCGGGCAAAAAGGCCAGGACACGTGCGAACTGTTTTTTGACGACGCCGATGTGGCGCTCGACAATGTACTCGGCGGCGTGGAAGGCCAAGGCTTTGCCCAGTTGATGACCGAGCTGCCGTACGAGCGCACCATTCTCGGCGTGGCCGGCGTGGCCGCCATCGAACGCGCACTGCGCCTGACAGTCGACCACACGCGCGAGCGGCGCGCCTTCGGCCAGGCCCTGATCGAAATGCAGAATACGCGCTTCGTGCTGGCCGAGATCAAGACCGAAGCCACCATTGCGCGCATCTTCATCGACCGCTGCATCGATGAAACGATCAAGGGGCGCATGGATACGGTGACCGCCTCGATGGCCAAATACTGGATCTCGGACCTGCAATGCAAGGTGGTCGACCAGTGCGTGCAGCTCTTTGGCGGCTACGGCTACATGCTCGAATACCCGATCGCCCAGATGTACGTGGACGCGCGCGTGCAGCGCATCTACGGCGGCGCCAATGAGATCATGAAGGAAATCATCGCCCGTTCGCTTTAGGAGAACACCACATGGCAGGACCGCTGGCAGGAATCAAGGTGATCGAAATGGCCGGCCTCGGACCGTGTCCGTTTGCCGCCATGATGTTGGCCGACATGGGAGCGCAAGTGATCCGCATCGAGCGCAAGAGCGCACCCGGCGCGGCCACGCCGTTCCCCATGCTGGGCACGAAATATGACGTGCTGGCGCGTGGCCGCCGCTCGCTGGCGCTGGACCTCAAGCAGCCGGCCGCCCAGGCGATCGCGCTCGAGCTCATCGTCAAAGCCGACGTGGTGCTGGAAGGCTTTCGTCCCGGCGTGATGGAGCGCCTCGGGCTCGGGCCGGACGCCTGCCTGGCGCGCAACGCCGCGCTGGTGTACGGGCGCGTGACCGGCTGGGGCCAGAGCGGCCCGCTGGCGCAGGCGGCGGGGCACGACATCAACTACATCGCCCTGACCGGCATGCTGCACGCGATGGGCCGTGCCGATGCGCCGCCGGCGCCGCCCCTGAACCTGGTGGGCGACTTTGGCGGGGGCGGGATGATGCTCGCCTTCGGGGTCGTCTGCGCCATGCTGGAAGCGCGCGGCTCGGGCAAGGGCCAGGTGATCGACGCCGCCATGACCGATGGCGCGGCGCTGCTGGGCGCCATGATGTACGGCCTGCGCGCGCAGGGCGGCTGGAGCGGCGGGCGCGAAGCCAACCTGCTCGACGGCGGCGCCCATTTCTACGACACCTATGCGTGCGCCGATGGCAAATTTGTCTCGGTCGGCGCGATCGAACCGCAGTTCTACGCGCTGTTGCGCAAGCTCGCCGGGGCCGACGATCGCGCTTTCGACGCGCAGATGGAGCCGGCCGGCTGGCCTGGGCTGAGCGATAAACTGGCGGCCTTGTTTGCGCGGCGCACGCGCGATGAATGGTGCGCGCTGCTGGAAGGGAGCGACGCCTGCTTCGCGCCCGTGCTCGATCTGGACGAAGCGCCGCACCATCCGCACAACGCCGCCCGCGCCACCTTCGTGGACGTCGACGGAGTCGTGCAGCCGGCGCCCGCGCCGCGCTTCTCGCGCACCGTTCCGGAGCTCAGTAGTCCACCGGCCTGGCCCGGCCAGCACAGCGCGCAAGTGCTGAAAGACTGGGGCTGGGATGACGATGCGATTGCCGCCCTGGCGGTGCAGGGAGTCATTTAACCGGATGTGACGCATGTGTGGCCTGATTAACCAGCGCCTGGGGCGATCAGGAGTAAGATCGGTACGGTTAAACACCATGCGGAGGCACTATGCAAGATACCCTGAGCGGCGCTGAGTCCTTCCCGGACGATGGCACGGCCGAATCTGAAGCGATTCCGGGGCGCGACCTGTTCATCGTCGCCAAATTCTTCACGCCGACCGAAGCGCACCTGGCGCGCAGCTTCCTGGTCGCTTCCGGCATTCCGGCGGTGGTGGCCGATGTGAATCACGCCCAGGCCGACCAGTTCCTGCTGCCCGCGATGGGCGGCGTGCGCGTGCTGGCGCCCGAAGAATACCTGGAACAGGCGCAGGAACTGCTGGCCGCGCGCGAGCACGGCGACTTTACCCTGAGCGACGATGCCGATGTCGGCCAGCCTGAAAACTAGGCTGCCGTCGACGTCCATCCTGGCAGGGCGCCGATGCGCGCTGCCAGGAAGTCCATGAACAGGCGCGCCCGCGCCGGCTGGTAGCGCCTGGATGGAGTCACCAGCGCCACTTGCTGCGGCGTGCCGCTCCACGCAGGCAGCACGCGCGCCAGTTGGCCCGCTTGCACCAGATCGTGCACCAGCCACTGCGGGCACAGGCCGATTCCGGCGCCCGCCAGCAGGCTGTCGCGAATCGCCAGTGCGTTATTGACCCGATAGCGCCCGCGCGTCGTCACCTTCATCACCTCCGCACCACGCTGCAAGGCCAGCTCGTCGCCATCGGCAAGCCACGCGAAGCGAATGAACTCGTGCCGCGCCAGGTCCTCCGGCTGCCTGGGGCGCGCATGCGCCGCCAGGTACACTGGTGCTGCAACCAGCCAGCGCGGTGATGCCGCAATCGTGCGCGCCACTGCATCGGGCGGTAACGGTCCGCCCAGGCGCACCGCCACGTCCACGCCATCGCCCACCAGGTCGACGAAGCGGTCATTCAAAATCAGCTCGATCCCGATGTCCGGATGCAGCGCCAGGAATTCCTGCGCCAGTGCGTTCAGGTGGAACTGGCCCAGCGCCACCGGTGCATTCACGCGCAGCAGGCCTGTCGCCTGGCGCGCGTGGCCGCGTACGTCGGCCAGCGCATCGTCGTATTCGTCGAGCAGGCGGCGCGCGCGCTCATGAAAGCGCAAGCCTTCGGCCGTCGCCAGCAGGCCGGTGGTGCTGCGCTCAAGCAGGCGCACGCCAAGGTGCGCCTCCAGCGCGGTGATCGCCTTGCTGACCGTCGGCTGCGTGGTGCCGGCCTCGCGCGCCGCCGCCGACAGGCTGCTCAGGTCGAGCGCGCGGGTGAACAGGTGCATCAAGCGCAGGGTATCCATCGTCACTCCTTATTCCAGATTGGAATGGATGATAGTCGATCCGGCCCTCTACCGGCACAATGCGGAATGGCCTACCTTGTGCCTTCACTTCATTCAAGGGGAAATGCCATGTCGGGATTACGCACGCTGCCGGTCTTGTTATTGTTGTCATTCCAGGCTGCCGCCGCCAGTCCGCCGCACTGGGTGGCCAGCTGGGGCGCCAGTCCGCAGGCGCGCTGGGACCAGGATTTTGTCCTGCCGGTGGGCATGCCGGCGTCGTTCGAACAGCAGTCGGTGCGCGACGTGGTGCGCCTGAGCGTGGGCGGCAAGCGCCTGCGCATCGTGCTGTCGAACCGCTACGGCGCCACGCCGCTGCACGTGGGCGGGATGCGGGTTGCACTGGCCGGCGAAGGGGCTGCGCTGGTGGGCGCAAGCCACGCGGTTACCTTCGGCGCCAGTGCCAACGCCAGCGCGGCGCCCGGTGCGGTGCTGGTCAGCGATCCGGTCGACCTGCCGGCCGGCGCACTGGCGCGGCTGGCTGTGACCACTTACTACCCGGCGCATACGCCGGTGTCGACCTTTCACTGGGGCGGCCAGCAAACGCCGTATCTGGCGCACGGCAATGCCACGGCGGCGACCGACCTGCCGGCGGCCGCGCGCTTTGCGGGGCGCGCATTTTTGACCACGGTGCTGGTCGAGGCGCCTGCCGCGACGCGCAGCGTGGTGGTGCTGGGCGACTCGATCACCGACGGTAACGGCTCGTCGCCCGACCGGGACCGGCGCTGGACCGACGCGCTGGCGGAGCGGCTTGCGCCAAGCGGTGTGGGCGTCGTCAATGCAGGCATTTCCGGCGCGCGCCTGCTGGGGGACCGCATGGGCGCCAATGCACTGGCGCGCTTCGACCAGGATGTGCTGGCGCAGCCCGGCGTGGCCAGCGTGATCGTCATGATGGGGATTAACGACATCGGCTGGCCAGGCAGCCCGTTCGCGCCGGGCGATGCCGCTGTCAGCGCGGAGCAGGTCGTCAAGGCCTATCGCCAGCTGATCGCGCGCGCCCGCTCGCACAAGCTGCGCATCGTCGGCGCCACGCTGCTGCCGTTCGAAGGCGCGCTGGCCGGTACGCCCTTCGAAGGCCATTACAGTCCCGCCAAGGAAGCGGTGCGCCAGCAGGTGAACCGCTGGATCGTGGGCAGCGGCGAGTTTGATGCGGTGTTCGATGCCGATGCGGTGCTGCGCGATCCGGCGCGGCCGTCGCGCATGCGGGTCGATTACGATTCGGGTGACCATCTGCATCCGGGCGACGCCGGCTACCGCGCCCTGGCGCAGGCGCTCGATGTGAGCGCAGTGATGGGGAAAAGCGCACGCGGCATTGAACCAGATGGCGCCCGGCGGCGTCCAAGGAGGTGAGATCACCTGCCAAGGAGTTGCCCATGAACGATTTTTTTGACGCGCGCAACAAGAAGCTGATGCGCGACCTGCAAACCGCCGCGCTCAATGTGCTCGACCATAACCAGACTGAAGCGCTGTGCCTGCCGATCGACGGCACCGATCCGCCGCTGTATGTGTTTGTCGGCGACGCCGCCGCGCTGACGCGCGTGTGCGCGATTATCGACAGTGGGGGTGGGCCGATGAATTTTACGTAGCAGTGTGAGTCGATATTGCAATCCTAAAAAGCGAATCATCGCTTCTCAACTAAGTTAATTGGAACTATCGCGCCGGAGCGCCGACGTCGGATTATTGTGAACTTTACAATAATCGTCAAAATCATCAGCATTCAACGATCAAAGGCAATTCATATGGTTGAGACGATCTCTGCATTTCTAGTCAAAATGGGTGCTCGTTTAGGTGGCATTGCGCGTGCGACCAAGGTCGGCCTTAAGGGAACTGATTTGGTTGGCGAGGTATGGATCGCCGCAAGCGAGATCGCGGACCAGCGCGGTCGATCCATTGACTTTCAAGACCTCGTGGACCAGGAGCTTATCCTCGCGCACGTATACAGCCAGATACGCAAACAGGGCGATTGGCGTCTTCACAGAGCTGTCAGCATCGACTCGGTGTCTCAGGAAAATCTGCCTTGGTCAGAGCGGATTGCAGATCGGGCATTGACTGATCCACTTGACGCTCGTGAAAACGATGAGGCGTTGGCAGAGCAGGCCATGTTGCTCGCTGCGAGTTACTCCCAAGCGAAGGCATATCTCGTAGTGCTCGCTAATTTCAAGAGCGATCGTCCGAGATTATGTTCCTACTTGATGGTTTCTCTTGGCGTTCTTGCGTACCGGATGAGTAATGCTGCCGAGATCGTCACGAGACAAGGGTCGCTCTTTGATGGGAAGCATGTTATCGATAGCGGGTTCATGCCAATGGCAGGGCGCCGCTTGGCTATCGCCTTGCCGTGCCAGTATGGGAAGGGCGCTGTTCAAGGAGAACTAGATTTTTAGACAAGATGACTCTTCGTCCGGGGCGGAGTCGCAACATCGCTGTGTTCCAAGGTCAAAAGCAAAAACCCGCAGGCCTGTTGAAGACACTGCGGGTTTTTGTTTGAAGCAAATTCTTGGTGGGATAGGTGGACTCGGATTGTGGTCTGTAAGCCGCACTGGCACTCACTCTCGCATATTCCAGCACGGTTTCTGCCCCTAAATCTGCCCCCAAATATTTTTGTGTCTGCCTCTAGGCAAAAATCGTTGGTAATGGCACACGTGTACTCGTTTGACCATCACGCCGGCTTGTGCCGACAGTAAGCACGCGTAACTTAGTTGCAGTCGAGACCTGCGAGCCCTCCAAAAACGCCCATGCCGCAACGACCCCCCGACCCTGTTCTATGGCGATCGCATGAGTGATCATATCGGCGGTTTCACTGTCTTGCCGTGCTTCTTGAAAGGAATTGTCGGAGGACATTGGAGCTGCCTTTATTCGGAGTGAATCCCCACAGTAACACGTGGTCCACGCAATGAGGTAAATGCATGGCGATGGCGGAGCAAAATTCTTTGACGCTGGACTGTGGGTTCGCATTTGAAATGCAACCCTTCGGCGCTTTCTCGCGCACGCGCGCGCACAACGCTGCTGGTTGCCGGTCATGCGATCGAGAACCCCGATTCGGGGGCCTGGCGTTTTGTGGGTTAGCGTTAAATTCGAGGGTGAGCGCGGTCCTGTGTGGGGGATATGCCCGAGGTTTTGACCCGCCCTGGGGAATCTGAGGCTATGTCAAAAAACCGTTTTTCTATTCTGACTGCGCGAATAAATGGGTAGAGCGCGGTCCTGTTCTGCGTGGCCGTGCAGAGTTTCGATGCCCCCACTCTGGGTCTGATTCTGGGGTCGGGTGCCGTTCCAGAAAAATATTCTCAATTCGCGGTTGTGCGCATCGAGGGTCGGAGCGGTCCTGTGTGGGCGACCTTCCGCCAGTCTCGACGGGCCTCCCCCTCGCGTGGGTTGGATTCCAAGTCTGACCCTATGCGCACCTGGCGCCAGACGCAAAAAGGCCCAGCGTGTGAGGCTGGGCCAGTCCTGCATCAGACTCAAGGATGACGTCCTGCAGGTCTCACGGTTTGTCGTGCGGGCCACTCATGAGTTACGCCCTGCTGCCACGTTATGGGAGGAACACGCCCTTGATCAGCACTTCAGGACGGTTGACGGTCAGAGCCAAACGCTCTTCGGCCAGGATCGCCAGCAGGTTGCGGGTGAAGTAGTCCGCATGTTGGGTAGCGATTTCGACAGTGGCCTGCTGGCGGTCGTACAGCCGTGCAGCGCGGGCGAAGTCCCCTACCATGAACTCTGTCTCCCCCATCACGTCGGTGACCACGACAGGCACACGCCACACGCTGGCGCGGCCGTTGTCATCGGTCACGTTGTACGAGAACTGGTAGCGGCCTTCCTTATCCTTGTCCAGCTCGAGGCGCTCCAGGCCGATCGGATTGATGACGATGCCAGTGGCCACGCCGCGCGCCAACTGCACCTGGGTGATGGCACGGCGCAGTGTGTCGCTTGGGGTGTCACCAGTAACGTGACGAATGTAGCCTGTCGCCACAGTCCACATGCCCATGATGTTGGCGCCGGTGCCGGTGCCTTTCAGGAGTTGAGCATCCTCGGCAAGCTGGAGAGCATCGCGCAGCTCAGTGTCGATGTAGTCGGCCAGCATCACTTCATCATCGAGAGCCTGGCGCGAGGCTGGGATCCATACCGCGATGGTGCGGACAGGCGCGGACTCGAGCGCGATGTTCAGGCCGATTTCCGATTTGGTGTCACCTTCGACTACTTGGACCGCTGCGGCGCCAGTGCGAACACCCTTGAGGTATTCGATGCTGGCCGCTGTGGTCGGTCGGGTAATCAGCAGGTCACGAACGGCAGTGCGGCGCCCCATGGTTCCATAAATCTCGGTGTCACGTGCGGCCTGGACGCGTACTGCGCTACTGGTCACGGTTGCCTTCTGACCCAGCTCGAATCCCTTAACGGAGATGCGCAGGTTCTTGATCGAACTATCGCGCAGCATACTCAGGCCGTCGCTCTTGAGTACGAGAGAGCTTACCGATGGGGTGCCGCTATCGTCACCGCCTTGGCGTCGCGCGCCCTTCTGCTCAAGCTCCATGATTTGGGCGCTCGTCTCTTGTTTGAATTCCTTGAGCTCGGCGGCGGTTGCGTCGATGCGTGCGTTTGCCGACTTGGTCAGTTCGGTGATGGCCTGGGCCACGTCGCCGGCGCCGCCGTGTTGGTCGCCGTAGGATTTGGTCAGCAGGGGTGTGGTGTTGGTGTTCTGAGTTTTCATTGGGATGCTTTCGTAAATTGTTGAGTGGCGGCTTTGAGCGCCGCGATGATTTCGTTCGATGGGTCGGGTGCGCCAGACAGGGAAAATCCCTTGGCGGCGATGTGCCGTGCTTCGCTTCGTGAGAACCCGATTTGCTCCATTGCCTTTTCAAATGCTCGGAGCGTGGTCGGCTTGATCCCTGCTGCTTTCACTTCGCTGATCCGGGCCGACGAATCGGCAGGCACGGATACCACTGAGATTTCCGCCAGGTCGATAGCGGTCAGGACGTTGACCCCTTCTCGCATCTTGGCGCCACCTTTGACGACCCGGTAGCCGATGCTCAGGCCCGTGATATCGCCAGCACGAAGGTGCTCAAAAGCTTGCTGGCCGGCAGTCGTCTTGAGGTTGATCTGTCCGGTTACCAGAAGCCCGCGTGAGTCCTCGGATATTTCGACCCATCGCCCGATTGGCGTGTCGGCTTTGTGCGCCCACAGCATGACTGGGGCGGTGCCTTGGGCGCGGTGGTGTGCCAGTGAGGCGCCGAAAGCGCCCTTGGCAACTTGGTCCCCGTACGAGTCGATACCGCCGAAAACGGAGGCGTAACCTGTGACGATTCCTTCGGCCTGCGAGCGTACTTCCAGGAGTGGTAGAGAGTGAGATAGCGACATTATGTGGATCCTTTAGTCCGAGCGAAATTGAACACCGTTGAAGGTGTCGATTTGACTTCGGCAGGCATCCCGCGCTGCTGTTGAAGTGGACCGGGCTTGCATCCCGCAAGCTCGATCACTGACCGTAAGTTTACGTTACTCCTGATCAATTCGCAACTCCGGTGATGCCGTTTCCGATGGTTTGCACAGTCGCCAGGGTGCGATGCGTTCCTTCGCGTTCGACAGCAACCAGGCTGATCTGGTTAGCGCCGTGGCGGTCGATCGTGATTTCGATGCCGACGCGCCCGCCACCGGCCAGCAAGCGGTTAAGACCCTCCTGCTTTTCCAGGCCAAGGTCGACCATGAGGGTGTGCATCAACGTGCCGGATGCGCGGACCAATGCGGCGCACTGGGCGGACAGGTCGGCGGCGTTTGCGGCGGGGATAAATTTGTCAGTCATTTTGTGCTTTCAGTAGGGTGGGATGCGTTCAGGGTGCGCAGCTCGGCGCGGAACCATTCGATTGCTGTGGGGATGCTTGCCAGGCTTTGGGAAGCGGCGACGGCGTGTAGGCGCTGCTTGGCCTCTTGGCTGACCTGGGCGCTGTCGCAGTACGTCGCGATCAACGTGTTCAATTCAGCGATCAGGCCCAGCCAGACGGCGGGCGTGCGCGGCTGCACAGAGATTGCGGCCATGGCTTCCGCTTCCTTGCGCGTCAACCCGTCAACCTCCATGAACTCGGCCACCAGGTCGATGGCGGGGTTGGTCGACAGGTGCGCGAGCAGTGCCGCCTTGTTCGCCCGGACCTTTGCGGATACCGCATTGACGGCTTCGGCCGGGCCGCGAAGCTTGAGACCATCGCCGGCCAGGTAGACAGAAACGCCAGCCGCCGAGCAGTTGTCGATCAGTGCTTGCGGGCTCATATCGACACCTCAACGGTCGTATCCGCACCGTCCGTCGTGTCACAAGAATCCGGACAAGAAACACAAGAAACACACTCAATTTCTGTGGATTCTTGTGTTTCTTGTGGTTTGTTGTGGTTTGTTGACGGTGATTTGTTGGGTAAATACCAATTCCATCCGCTGGTTTTGCTGCCAGGCTCCTTGGCGGATTCGATATTGAGCTTTGCCTTTATCCGCATTGCAGACGTCCACGAATACCCCGCGTCACTGACTTCGGCCTTGACCATCTTGGCGGGCATCTTGCCGCCGTTATCGGTCAACATGTCGATCAGCATCTTCTGCAAGTCGCCCGGATTGTCGCCAGCCTCGCCGTTCTCGTCATGCTCGACCTCGCCCAAGATTTCGCGGGCGGTCCCCTCGATCGTGCCTTCCCAAACCGCATGTGTCGCCTCGATGCCGCCGTCAATCGTGACCATCTGCAAGCCGTAGGCCACGCCGCCATCGTCTGGCGCAATGTTGGACTTCGCACGCGCCAGGACGCGCCGACTGCTGTCTTCTTCCTTTGCGGTGACCAGCACCATGCGGGCCAGCGCGCCGAACGCCTGGGAGCCGATTACGCGGTCCTGGGGCGACTTGCCGGCGCCGCCCTTGGCAAAGTGCGTAATGCCGATGACAGCGCAGCTATGAGCCTCTGCGAAGTCCACAACCGCCTGTAGGCTTCGGCGCACATCGTTGGCGCGGTGCATGTCGCCAGCGACAGCCGACACAATCGGGTCGATGATCAGCAGTGACACCCCGCCAATGCGGTCCACGGCCCTGTGCAGCTCCGGGATATCCTGCGACGGATCGAACGGCACGCTCTCGCCGTTGTGAACAATGCCCTCGATGAAGTGACAGCGGTTCAGATCGGCACCCGATGCGATCAGGCGGGGCACCAGCGTGTCATCGGCCACATCCTCACTGGACCAGACCAACACATTGCCTTTACGGTGGCACGGGCTACCGTCAGGCCAGCGCCCGCCAGATGTCAGCACCGCCGCAAGAGCCAATGCAAGCGTGGTCTTGCCGGTGCCGGCCGCACCAGCCAGGATCGTCAGTTTGCCGGCCGGGAGCCAGCCCGGCCACAACCAGGTGATGGGCAGCGGCTTGATGTCGTTACCACACCGGATTTTCACCACCCGGCTTTCGGGCGGAGCGGTAGGGCGCATGCTTGGAGGCTGTGCCGGCTGGTGGGCTGGCAATTCGAAGTGCACAGCTTTTGAGAGCGCCTCGACTAGCGCTTCGTCGCCCTGGCGCTGGGCCAGGTCGTTGAAGTCAGTTGGGTTTCCTTCGTCGGATTCGAACTCCGGCACTGCGAGCCAGCCGCCGACCGCGCGCGCTGCGGCCTTGGCTTTCTCCACTCCCACGTTGCCGACAGTGTTGAACCGGTCGTTGTCAGAGCATAGGATGATCTGGACGCCTGGCAGTTTGCCGCGCAGCGCCAGCGCCACCGCCTCCAGGTTGCCAGCGTTGAAGGCGACAGCTACCGGATGGCCGAGGGCCGCGAACAGGCTTGCACCTGTGGCGAACCCTTCGCAGACCAGCAGGGTATCGGTTGGCTTGCCGCCGAAGCTGTAATAGCAGCCCTTGACCTTGCCGTGCGACTTGAGGCGCTTGGTGCCATCCTCATAGATGAACTGCAAGCTGGTGACCGCGCCGGCAGCATCGCGGATCGGCACGATCAGGGTACGCTTGTCCTTGAACTCTTTCAGGCCGTAGGGCTTGATCCCTTTGCGTACGCAATAGGGGTTGTCGTCGGTCGCCTCTTGGGCGCCAGCCAGGACGCGCACGCACACCGCCGCCGCGTCGACTTCGAGCTGTAGGCGCGTGTGCTCGGCTTCCTGGCGGGCCTTGTCCACCCGTGCCCGGTACTCGGCATTCTCTATCGGCGTCATTTTCTGGTCAGACTTGCCGCACCACTTCTCCGACAGGTCGGTTTTCCAGTTGCCGAATGCCCCAGCGGGCACCCCGTCGCCGTGCAGGATGTACCAGGCTGATTTATTGCCTTTCTTGTCGTCGGCGGCATCAAAGCGGCGGCGCTTGCCGTCCGCGATGATCTCGGCCGGCGCCAGGTCGTAGACGGCCATTGCTGCGCCGAACTCGGCCTCGATGTTGGTCATGGTCGCTTGCATTGTTACGCCTCCGCCCGTGGTTGGAAGTCTCGACCGTCGATCAGGGCGTACGCGTCCATGCCGTAGTGAATCGCTGCGAGACAGAGAAGCTGCTCACGTCCGCCGCGTCCGGTCTCTTGGAACTGGTCGATGACACGCAATACCGACTCGACCGAATGGGCAAGCCACTCCTCGCCGTTCTTGTCAACGAAATAGATCCACGGCTTTTGGTCGCTGTCGCTGTTCAGGCCCAGGTCGCCGCCAGTGAAGCGGTAAGGGGGCACAGGGAATTTCACCGCAACAGGGGCGTTCATGCGGCACCGCCGATTTTTGCGACAGCGGCGCGCCAGATAGTCTTGCCTTCCTCGATACCAGCGAAGTAGGCATCAGCCGCGGCTGTGCCCGCCTGATACGGCATGTCAAAATCTTTGCGCTCAATGCGGTGCTCAAGCGCCATGCGTGCGCCGGCCTTGTACTCCTGGCTGCGCGGCGTGCGACCGTTGTAGAACGCGGTTTGAAAAAGCTGCTCGACGGACAGGGTGCCGACTGATGATGGGGAATGTTGGGATGTGGTGGTGCTAAACATGATTGTTTCCTCGTCGGTTGTTAAACCGCGCAACCCGTCGCCAAACGGGGTGAGCAGCAAATGGCGGGGTTGGCGAACCGGTGACAAAGGAAACCGGCATACCCGAAGGTATCCCCACCACTGCCGCTCATAGAGGACGCAATGGTGCAACGGACGAAAAAAAGCCGCCTGGTGGCGGTTGTCCGCCTTTGTCAATTTCAGGTCGCCAAACCCGGTCGCTTCTTTTTTCGCGACAGGGACAGTATCTGTCCACGCTTTGATGGCTGTCAAGCAGTTTGTGCTATTTGGTTTTTCACCGTGTGGGGACGAATTAAGCATGGGCTACTCCATCCAGCACATAGACACCGACGCGGTGAAGGTTGCCACTTTCCGTTCGCTCTGCACGCATTACAGTTTTTATGCGACTGCCAGCGCGGCGCAGTTCATGAACCCGCGCTCGCGGGTCGTAGCAGTCGAGATACCGCGAACCTTCGAAAGTGGTCACACTGCCCATTTTTTGGATAGCGGTCAAAATGCGCTGCCGTTGAGAAAACGAATCGGTTCCGGGCATCGCGGCCAATATTGATGCCATGATTCCGGCGCGATCCAGAGGGTGATTATTTGGAGGCGTGCTCATTGTGCGGCCCCGGCTTGGGCGGTCGATGCGGCGGCGCGATAGTTAATCGGATCGGCAAAGAATCGGTGCAGCTCGCGATTTGAATAACAGGTGCAGCGTTCCGATAAGCGGACGGCTGGCGGTGCTTTGCCGGCATTGACCAGTTGGCGGTATTTCTCACGGCTGACTGGGGAGAAAGGTTCTATCTGCTTCCAGCGGCTCATGCCGTCCACTGGGAGAGTCTTACTGAGTTCGGCGGTTTGATTTGCCATGATTGCCTACCTTTGCATGTTGCCGCCAGACTTCGGCGGGTTGATGCAAAGGTTATGCAAAGACAGAGTCGAAGAATAGATGGGTGAGTTCATAAAACTCACCTGGTGAAACATTGAATGGAGGGGGGAGTTCTAGCTTCTGCGGGGCAGCGGGGGAAGGGGAGGGGGCTGGCATTGCGCCGCCCGAAAGCTAGTGCCAGGGCCGATTTCAGGGGTGGGTGGGTTAGCCACCAAGGCTGGGTGGGGGGCCTCCATCAACCTCCCAATTGCAAATTTTTGAGACCTCCGCTATTGCGGTTTTATTTATGTCGCCAACTTGGTATTTGTGTTGTTCACTGGCGCGTTTATGGGTAAGCCCCAGGGCCGAGCTATTTTTTTCTAGCCATGCTGCCATTGCCGCCATCGGCATTTTCCCGCGTCGGAGGTTTTCATCTTCCATTGCCTCCCAAGCTTTCACAGCAGCAGCAAGTTTTGCCGAATAACGGGGATGACTGGTATCTAGATATGCAGGCGTAAATATCTCTGGTTTATGTACTATTTTCTCAGTCGATGGGCTGATGTTGTCAACTTTGTTGCGTGCTAATAATTCCTCGTCTTCTCGTTTATATCGTTCAAAAAGACATGCGCTCCAATACCCGCATAATAGTCCTAGGCTGAGAAGTCCCATGCAAATACCAACGCGGTACTGGCCCGTAGAAATTTTAAATATAGCCATCGCGGTGGAAGCCGCCCCTGTGGAAATGATCAGGGAATAGAGCCCCATTGTTTTAGTCGAATGATATTTCAAGAAATGCCCCTTGCCTTTTTAAATTGGAAGCCATACTGGAAGAGAAAAAGGGCAAACTCTTTTTTCCCGCCGTCGCGGTAGGCATGGCTAAACTTGTCCTGGTAATAATTTCACTTTGCAGTTCGTAATTTTTCTATATAGTTTGTATACTCTTGCATCATCACTCGCCGCTCATCCAAGAACATCGCGCGGTCGTATGCCTCTCCGTAGGCATCGCCCGATGCGTGCGACAGCTGGCGGTCCACAACCTCATGGCGGTATCCCAAGCGTTCCTTGATGACCCCCATCGCCAGCGAGCGGAAGCCGTGGCCGGTCATCTTGCCGGCATAGCCCATGCGCTTGAGAGCCGCCAGGATGCCGAAGTTGGTCGCCGGCTTGGTGTGATCGCGCATGTTGGGGAACAGGTACTTGTTACCACCTGTGATTTCGTGCAGCTCGCGCAGCAGCGCCCAGCCCTGGCGCGGCAGAAACACATGGTGGTTTACCTTGCGCGGGTTGACCTTCTTTTTGCCCATCTTCATGCGGTGCCAGTCGATGACCCAGGACTCGTTCACCAGGTCGATTTCTGACCAGGGCGTCTCGGTCAGCTCACTGGTGCGCACGAACGTCATCATCATCAGCCGGAACATGACCTTGGTCGGCACGAACATGCGCCCCTCGATCTTGGCGAAGGCTTTCAGGAAGTCCGGCAGGTCGTCGGCGGTGATGGCGGCATGGTGGCCGCCTGCGGTGGGCTTGAGAGCGCCGCGTAGGCTCGGCACGGGGTCTGTGTCGGCCTTGCCCGATGCGATGGCGTACCGGAACACCTGGCCGCACACTTGCCCCTGGCGCTTTGCCATGTCGAGAGCGCCACGCTTTTCGATCTGCCGCAGAACGTCCAGGATGACCGGAGCCTTGATTTCCGCAATTGGGTGCCGCCCGATTAGTGGGAATACGTCGACTTCCAGCCGGTGAATGATGTTCGCCGCCGTGCGGGGTTGCCAGGAATCCAGCTTGTTGGCGTGCCACTCGCGCGCCACAGCCTCGAACGTGTTGCTCGCTAGTGTTGCTTTCTGCTGTTTCTCGATGCGGCGGGCCTGGGCCGGGTCCACGCCGCCGGCCATTTGCTTGCGGGCCGCGTCACGCTTGTCACGGGCCTCCGCGAGCGACACCTCGTCGTAGGAACCGAACGATAGGCGACTCTCTTTACCGTTGGCCTGCTTGAACTTCATGCGCCATAGCTTCACACCGGTTGGCATCACCTCCAGGTAGAGCCCGCCGCCGTCAGCAAGCTTGTACGGACGGTCCTTCGCCTTGGCGTTTTTGATGGTTTTGTCAGCGAGAGGTAGAACAATTTTTGGCATCTTGGGGGCATCGCCTTTTGGGGGCATCGGTTTGGCCCCCAAGACTGCCCCCAAAATACATAGGTGTCAATGGGCAAACTTTGGCGCTATAGGCGTAAAAAAACCCCTAAGCGTTTGATTTCTTAGGGGTTTCTTGGCAAACTTGGTCATACTTTGCCATGTTTTTGGTGGTGATAGGTGGACTTGAACCACCGACCCCAGCATTATGAATGCTGTGCTCTAACCAACTGAGCTATATCACCCGACAGACAAAGATTATAAAGATCCGATTTTGAAGTGTCAAGGCTCTGCGATTATTTTTGCTGCCGGGCTACGATCATGTCCAGCATCTGCCCGGCAGGGTTGTCACTCAGGCAATCAATCACCACCCGGTCCGGCATCGAACGCAGCCAGGTCAGCTGGCGCTTGGCCAGTTGGCGGGTGGCGATGATGCCGGTTTCGCGCAAGGCGGCGCGGTCGATCTTGCCATCGAGATAATCCCATGCCTGGCGATAACCCACGCAGCGCATCGACGGCAAGCCCGCGTGCAGGTCGCCGCGCGCGCGCAAGCCGGCCACTTCGGCCACGATGCCGGTATCGTCGCGCATGCCCAGCATCTGGTCGAAGCGGGTCGCGATGCGCGCGTGCAGCACGCCGCGGTCCGATGGTTCCAGTCCGAACGAGAGCAGCTCGAACGGCAGCTCGGTCTTTTCGCGTTTGGCCAGCAGCTCCGACATTGGCTTACCCGAGATGGCGATGATTTCCAGCGCGCGGTTGATGCGCTGGGCGTCGTTGGGCGCGAGGCGGTCGGCCGTTTCCGGATCGAGCGCGCGCAGCTTGTCGTGCATGCCGGGCCAGCCGATGATGGCCGCTTCGGCGTCGAGCCGCACGCGCAGGGCCGGATCGGCCACCGGCAGGTCGTCCAGGCCATCGGCCAGGCCCTTGAAGTACATCATGGTCCCGCCCACCAGCAGCGCCAGTTTGCCGCGCGCGCTGATCTGCGCCACCAGGCGCAGCGTATCGTCGCGGAACTGCGCCACCGAGTACGATTCGGTCGGGTCGATGATGTCGATCAGGTGGTGCGGCGCGCTGGCCAGTTCCTCTGGCGTTGGCTTGGCGGTGCCGATATCCATCTGGCGGTACACCAGCGCCGAATCGACGGAGATGATTTCGGCCGGAATAGCGCGCGCGATCGCCAGCGCGGCGGCGGTCTTGCCCGACGCGGTCGGGCCCATAATGGCAACGGCCATTGGTTTCATTGCGTGATCCTTGCTGTCATTGCGTGGCCGGGAGTGGCGTGGCGGTCAGGCGCACCGACGCGAATACGGCCAGGCCGAGCGCGCACGAGACCAGCGCCAGCGGGTACAGCGTGCCGTCGAAGCTCGCGCCCACCACGGTGCCGACCGCGAACGCGACGCACATATATAAAGCGCCCATCAAGCCGGCGGCGGTGCCGGCCTGCTGCGGGAAGGGCGTGACCGAACCGGATTGCGAGACCGGAAAATTGACGCCGTGCGCGCCCATCGTCATGAACATGGCCAGCACCACCACGCTCCAATGCGCCAGGCCCGCGCCGACGGCGGCCAGGAACACGGCGCCGGCGGCCAGCGAGACGGTGCTGCCGATGCGCAGCGTGACGGCCGCGCCGAACAGCGGCAGCAGGCGGCGGCACACGATGGTCCCGGTGAGGTAGCCCGAGACGCCGATGGCGAAGCAGTAGCCGAACCATTCGGTCGGCACGCCCAGCACGCGGATCAGCACCAGCGAGGAACCGGAAATGAAAGCAAAGATCGATCCGAACGAGAGTGCGCCGGGCAGTGCGTGGGCCCAGAATTCGCGCGACCCGAGCACCAGCCGGTAGTTTTGCGCGAGGCCGCTTAACTCGGTCGCCTTCGGGTTTTTATGCAGGTTCGTCTCGGGCAGGCGCAGCACCACCGCCGCCAGCAGCAGCGCCGACAGGATCGACAGCGCCACGAAGGCGGCGCGCCAGCCAAAGGCCACCTGAAGGTAGGAGCCGAGAATCGGCCCGCTGAGCGGCGCGAGCGAAATCCAGGAACTGGCGCGCGCGATCACGCGCACGCTGTCGGCCGGTGCGTAGGCATCGCGCACGATGGCGCGGGCGACGATCACGCCCGAACAGCAGCCCAGGGCCTGGAGGAAGCGCGCCACGATCAGCAAGGTGATATCGGGCGCGGCCGCGCACAGCAGGCTGCCCACCACGTACAGGGACAGGCCCCAGATCAGCACCGGGCGCCGTCCGAAGCGGTCCGACAGCGGGCCGGCGACCAGCTGCGCGCCGCCGAAGCCGATCACGAACATCGACAAGGTCAGTTGCACGGTGGCGGCGGGCGCGCCGAAGCCGGTGGCCAGGCTCGGGAGCGACGCCAGGTACAAGTCGGTCGACAGGGGTTGGAGCATCAGCAGGCCGATGATCAGCAGCAGGACCGGCGCGTGCGCGTACTGCACCAGCGGGGCGATGGTGTCGGGCTGGCGCATTGTCACTGGCCGCGCAGGAACAGCTTGTCGAGCGAGGAGATGTCGAGCTGCACCCAGGTCGGGCGGCCGTGGTTGCACTGGTCGGCGCGTTCGGTGCTTTCCATCTGGCGCAGCAGGGCGTTCATTTCGGGCTGGTTCAGGATGCGGTTGGCGCGCACCGCGGTGTGGCAGGCCAGGGTGCCGAGCAATTCGTTGCGGCGCTCGATCAGCACGCGCGAGCCGCCGAATTCGCGCACGTCGCGCAGCACGTCGCGCGCCAGCGTCTGGGCGTCGGCGTTCTTGAGCAGGGCCGGCACCGAGCGCACCGCCAGGGTGGTCGGCGAGAGCGCGGCGATGTCGAAACCGAGCGCCTGCAAGGTGTCGCGGTTTTCCTGGGCGGTGCCCACTTCGACCGCGTCGGCGAAAAAGGTGACCGGGATCAGGAGCGCCTGGACTTGCATCTCCTGGCCGCCGACCTGCGCGTCGAGCGCGTTTTTCAGCTGTTCGTACAGAATCCGTTCGTGCGCGGCGTGCATGTCGACCAGCACCAGGCCCTTGGTGTTCTGCGCCAGGATATAAATACCGTGCAGCTGGGCCAGGGCGAAGCCGAGCGGGTATTCATCGTTCGACATCGTCTGCGCCGGCGCGGTGTAGGGCGTGACCGGGGCGCTGGCCGCGTTCGACGCGCCGGCGAACAGGGCGCCGTAGCTGTCCATGGTCTGCGCCACGCCGGGGGCGTCGTAGCGGCTGCCGGGCGGGTAGGGCGAGGGCGAATAGGTGGCCGAGAGCTGGGCGCCGAAACTGGTCTGCTCATGCTCGCGGCGCCATGAAGACACGCCCCCCACCTCGGCCGCCATCTGCGGCGCCGGTGCGTTGCCGTGGTCTGTGGCCGAGGTTTTAGCGAGCGCGCGCTGGACCGCGTGGAACACAAACTGGTGCACCGCGCGGCTGTCGCGGAAGCGCACTTCGATTTTCGACGGGTGCACGTTGACGTCGACCAGGGCCGGGTCGAGGTCGAGCGCCAGCACATAGGACGGAAAGCGGTCGCCATGCAGCACGTCCTGGTAAGCGGCGCGCACTGCGTGCACCAGCAGCTTGTCGCGCACGTAGCGCCCGTTCACGTAGAAGAACTGGCCGTCGGCACGCGCCTTGGAAGCGGTCGGCAGGCCGGCGTAGCCGTGCACGCGCAAGGGGCCGGCGCTTTCGTCGATGGCCAGGCGCGCCTCGGCGAAGTCGTTGCCGAGAATATGGGCGCTGCGGCGCGCCATCTCGCTCACGTTCCAGTGATCGATGGTGCGGCCGTTGTGCGACAGCGAAAACGCCACGTCCGGGCGCGCCAGCGCGATGCGGCGCACCACTTCGGCGCAGTGGCCGTATTCGGTCTGTTCGGATTTAAGGAATTTGCGCCGCGCCGGGGTATTGAAGTACAGGTCCTGGACGTCGATCGTGGTGCCGTGCGCGCCGGACGAGGGCGCGACGGTGCCGAGATGCGAGCCGGCGATTTCCCAGGCATGCGGGGCATCGGCCGTGCGCGAGGTCACCGAGACGGCGGCCACGGCCGCGATGGAGGCCAGCGCCTCGCCGCGAAAGCCGAGGGTGGCCACGTTTTCCAGGTCGGTCAGGGACGCGATTTTCGAGGTGGCGTGGCGGGCCAGGGCGAGCGGCAGCTGCTCGGGCGCGATGCCGCGGCCGTTGTCGGTGATGGCGATGCGTTTCACGCCGCCCTCTTCCAGGCGCACGGTGATCTGGGTGGCGCCGGCGTCGAGCGCGTTTTCGAGCAACTCCTTGACCACGGCGGACGGTCGCTCGACCACCTCGCCGGCGGCAATTTGCGAAATCAGCTGGTCGGGGAGGGCCTGGATCGGGCGGTGCGCGGAAATAGGAGCATTCATGCGCGAATTATATCCCCAGCGCCCGCGAATGCCGCAGCGCGCCCCAACTTCCCAACTTCCTACAACCGGGGTCAGAGCTTTAATTCGAAACATTGCGAAGTCCGGAGCCGGGAAACTGTCAGCACACCCTGATTGACAATTTTTCTTAAGGCAGACTGGCGAATTGTGGTGCGAATGCTGCAAAACGGACGTCGGGCATCCGTTTCGCAACTGAAAAGTTTCGAATAAAAGCTCTGACCCCGGTCAGGAAATTATGGTTGTTCGCGCACGGGGATGGGGGCGTTGCAGAGGTCGACGTGGCCGGCGGCAACTTTGGTCCAGGGGCCGCCGCGGTTGCGCTGGGCTTCGACCGCCGCTTTGTAGGCGGCGCTGTCGGTGCGCATCACTTCGAACTTGCTGCGCTCGGCCTCGGGCACATCGGCCGCGACCTTGAACGAGGCGATCGGGACGTGCTGCTCTTTCTTTTCATAAAAGCCCATCGGCGCCGGCCCGCGCGGCAGGGTCGATAGCAGTGGCATGCCGGCAACGACCCGGCCGACCACGGTGATGTTGCGGTCCAGGTGGCGCGGGGCGTGCCCGATCACCACGTACAGCGAGGAGCCGCCGCCGCTGTCGGCGCCATTGTCGCGCCCGACGCCAACCATGCCGTAGCAGTGGGCCAGCCAGGCCTGGCCGGTCCTGGGGTCGCGCGCCGACGGAAAGCCGTTCGAGTGTCCCACCTGGCGCGCATAGCCGTCGCGGTCGGGCAGGCGCGTGAAGCGGGTGTCGTTTTTCAGCGGGACCGTGAATTCGCCAGGCAGCGTGGCCTTGGCGGTTTTCATCGGACGCGGGTTCTTTTCATCCGCATCGCCCCATTGCACCACCCAGTTGTCTTGCGAGCGGATGATCGCCAGGCCATCGAAATAGTTTTCGCGGGCCAGCATTTTGATGTTCACCACATGCCGTGGAGCAAATGTGGGCGCAAGTTCGATCACCACCCGTCCGCCCGGCACTTCCATGTAGAGGGTATTCTCGGGGTCGAGCGCGCGCCAGTCCGATGGCTTGGAATCCTTGATCACGTCGGCCACGGTGCTCTTCGAGGGCAGTTCCCTGGCCGCTCCCGCACTGTGCGCGGGCAACGCCAGGCCGCCCGCAAGCACGGCCGCCACAATGCTGGCCTTGTTTATCCGGTGTTGCACTTCCATCTGTTGTCTCCAGGTCGGTTGGCGCGCATGTCGTCTGCGCTGCTCGGCACAATTGTAAACCGCAAGATAGCTAGTCAGGAAACTTCTGACATAGCGCAATTTTCTTGCGGAACCCCCTGTGACAGATACAATTTTTGACACAGAGTGATGTTATTATGCGGCGCTACCTTTTAGGATATCTATGGATCTGATGCAATTCTTCGACATGATTCTGCATGTCGATAAGACGCTGGGGGTGTTGCTGGCCCAATATGGCGTCTATGTTTACGCCGTCCTGTTTGCCATCGTGTTTTGCGAAACCGGCCTGGTCGTCTTGTTCTTCTTTCCTGGCGATACTCTTCTATTCATTGCGGGTGCGGCCTGCGCCACCGGCCAGCTCGATCCCTGGATCCTCACGGCACTCCTGATCACCGCCGCAGTCACCGGCAATACGGTCAATTACTGGATCGGCGAAAAAATCGGCCAGCGCGTGTTCACCCATAATTACCGCTGGATCAACAAGGATGCGCTTCACCGCACCCACGATTTCTTTGAAAAACACGGCGGCAAGACCATTATCCTGGCGCGCTTCGTGCCGGTGGTGCGCACCTTCGCGCCGTTCGTGGCGGGCGTGTCGGACATGACCCATGCGCGCTTCCAGTTCTATAACTTTGCCGGCGCCATCCTGTGGGTGGTCAGCCTGGTGACTGCCGGTTATTTCTTCGGCAACCTGCCGATCGTGCGCGATAACCTGACCATTATCGTGATGCTCGGGGTGGGCGCGGCGGTGGTGCCGCTGGCCCTCGGCGGTTTGTATAAAGTCAGCCGCAAGATGCTCAGCCGCTAAGCGGTTTCCCCACATCAATAGTTCCCTTCATCGGCGCGAATTTTTCGCGCCGATGTTGCTTTGTGGACTCAAGTTTTACGAGGCAGGTGCCGATAACCAGACTGTATTTCTAACTTTCTGGAACATCATGCGCAACCTGATCGCCTTCTTCGCTTGCAGTCTGGCCATCTCGACGGCAAGCGCCAACGATCCTCCCGCAGCCGCCAAGGCCGCCCCTGCCGCCCCTGCCACCAAACTTGGCGCGTCCAAGGCCGAGCCGGTCAAGCTGGCCGCGCTCGATACGCCCAAGGCGGCCGCGCCGTCGGCCAAGGCGGCTGCCGCCCAGGCCTTGAGCGAAGCGGACGCCGAAGCCGAGCTGTCGGCCAAGATCGCGGCGCGCCTGGCCCTCATGCGCGCCAACCAGGCCGCCCGCCTGGCCGCCGCCGCCAAAGCCAAAAAAGCCTCCGTGACGCGGCGCGAAGCCGTCGCCGCGATCACCCAGCCGCCGCCGGCGCGCCCGATCCACAGCGATACCTGGTCGTACGAGGGTGAGACCGGCCCGGCCAACTGGGGCAAGATCAACGCCGCCTGGACCAAGTGCGGGACCGGCACGCGCCAGTCGCCGATCGACCTGCGCGACGGCATGAAGGTCGACCTCGAACAGATCAGTTTCGATTACAAGCCATCGGGCTTCAACGTGGTCGATAACGGCCACACGGTGCAGGTCAATGTTGGCGCCGGCAATTTCATCACGGTGCAGAACCGCTCGTACGAGCTGATTCAGTTCCACTTCCATCGCCCGTCCGAGGAAAGGGTCAACGGCAAGGGCTTCGAGATGGTGGTGCACATGCTGCACAAGGATCCGGAAGGGCGCCTGGCCATGCTGGCGGTGCTGCTCGAACGCGGCAAGGGGAACAGCATGATCCAGACGGTGTGGAACAACCTGCCGCTGGAAAAGCTCGATGTGGTCAGCCCCAACGTGGTGCTCGACGTGGCCGAGATGCTGCCGCAGCGCCGCGATTACTTCACGTTCATGGGGTCGATGACCACGCCGCCCTGCAACGAGGGCGTGCTGTGGCTGGTGATGAAACAGCCGATGCAGGCCTCGCCGGCCCAGATGGCGCTGTTCTCGCGCATGTATCCGCTCAACGCCCGGCCGGTCCAGGCCAGCTCGGGACGGATGATCAAGGAGTCGAACTAGGGTTCGATGCTGACCGTGTGCGCGCCGCGCCAGGCGGCGCCCGGGGCCAGGGTTACCGGTTCGATCAGGGCCGGTTCGATGCACACGAAGCGCCGGTACTCGGCGTCTTGCATGTCGTTCAGCGCGGCCGCGTCGAGCGCACCCGGGTTCCACACCACCGCGTCGGTAAAGCCGCTTTGCGCAAGGCGCAGGGTGGCGCTGCCGTCGGCGAGCGTCATGGCGCCGTCGATATGACGGTAGATGTGGTCGAACTTGTCGTCGATCTGTAGCGCCCCTTCCTGCACGCCGCCGATGCGCACGCGCGCCAGTTCGCCGACCAAAAAGTAGGTGTGCAGCGCGGCCGAAAACGCAAACGCATCGGCGCCCGTGTTGGCCACCTCGAACGCCAGCGCCAGCGCGGCGCCGTTCACTTCCACCCGCAAGGTCAAGGCAAAAGCGTGCGGCCAGGCGTGCGCCAGCGCCGCGGGCAGATCGCTGTTTTCCAGGGCGAAGACGGCAAAGCCGGCGCCGCTCTCTTGCACGCGCCAGGTGGCCACGCGCGCAAAACCGTGGCGCATGCCGGTGCCGCGTTCGGCGAACTGCGGGAAGATTACCGGCACGCCGCCACGAATCGCGCGGCTGCCGTCAAGCTTGGACGCGGCGCTGCAGAACAGGCGCTCGGCGCCATCGGCCCCCTGCCACGACACCAGATGCGCACCGTACAGGGTGACGATGGCCTGGGCGCCGTCGGCGCTGCGGATGCGCACGGCCGGCAGTTGGCCGTAGTCGACCATGTCGATGGTACTCGTGGATTCATTCATGTCTGGCGGCCCTTGGCCAGCGGCGGATTGGCCGCGAAATAGCGCCGGATGCCCTTGGTGATGGCGGCCGCGATCTGGTCCTGGTAGCCGTTGTCGCGCAGCTTGGCTTCTTCTTCGGGATTCGAAATGAAGGCCGTTTCGATCAGGATCGACGGGATGTCGGGCGCCTTGAGCACCGCAAAGCCGGCCTGTTCGACCGAGCCTTTGTGCAGGCGCGCGATGCCGCTGATTTCGCCCAGCACCGCTTTGCCGAGCTTCATGGAGTCGTTGATCTGGGCCGTGGTGGACAGGTCGAGCAGCACGCTGGCGATCTGCTTGTCGTGGCTCTGGATGTTCACGCCGCCGATGGCGTCGGCCAGGTTTTCCTTGTTGGCGAGCCAGCGCGCGGCGGTGGAGGTGGCGCCTTTTTCGGACAGCACGAACACCGACGAGCCGCGCGCGGTCGGCAGCATGAAGGCGTCGGCGTGGATCGACACGAACAGGTCGGCCTGCACCTTGCGCGCTTTTTCGACGCGCACGCCGAGCGGCACGAAGTAGTCGCCGTCGCGGGTGAGCATGACGCGCATGTTGGGCAGTTCTTCGAGCTTGAACTTGAGCCGCTTGGCGATCGCCAGCACGATGTCTTTTTCGCGCGTGCCGGACGCGCCGATCGCACCCGGGTCTTCGCCGCCGTGGCCAGGGTCGAGCGCAATGGTCATCATGCGCACCACCTTGCCGCCCTTGTCATTTTTCTCGTTCTTTTGCGCGGCTATGCGCGGCGGGTCGGGACGGATCGGGGCTGGCTCGGGCAGGTCCGGCTTTGGCGCCGGCACGGCCGGTTGGGCCAGCACCGGCCCGGCCGGCGGCAGCGGCGCCGGCGGCTGCGCCGGAGGCACCACCACCACCACCGGCGGCGTGACCACCGGCGGCAGCGGCGGGTTGACGGCCGGCGGCGTTGTCGCGGCCGGCGGCGTGGCGGCAATCGGGGGCTTGGGCGCGGGCGCCGGCAGTTCCGGGTTGCCGGCCGGCGCGTCGGCGCGCGACCACTCGCCTTTTTCGATCATCGCCGCGATCGGATCGACCGGCTTGACCGGATACAGGTCGAAAATCAGGCGGTGCTTGTAGCTGCCGACGGGCGCCAGCGTAAACACCTGCGGCTTGATTTCTTCTTTCAGGTCGAACACCAGGCGCACCACGTTGGGCCGGTTCTGGCCCACGCGCACCTGCTTGATGTACGGGTCGCCCGACTGGATCTTGGCCACCAGGCCTTTGAGGGTCGGATTGAGTTCGAGCCCTTCGATGTCGACCACGAGACGCTGCGGGTCGGGCACGGTGAAGTGCGTGACTTTGAGGTCGCTGTCGTTTTCGAGCGTGACGCGGGTGTAGTCGGCCGCCGGCCAGACGCGCACCGCGAGAATTTGCGCGGCGGCAGCGGGCAGGATCGGGAATACGGAAAGCAGCAGCGTACCGCCAGCTTTCAGGATGGTGCGCCGGGTGACTGCTCCCGGTATCAAAGGTTTGGTGCGAATGTAAGGCGGTCGAGGCATAGCAAACCCAGGTCAGACAACGCTTGCAATTCTACATCACGGCCGAGCCCGGCAACGTGAAGGAATACACGCAAGTCGGGCGGCGGCAGTACCGGGTCGGCTTTTTCCGGCCATTCGACGATGCAAATGTTGTCGCCGTTAAATTCTTCGCGGAATCCGGCGTCCAGGAATTCTTCGGCACTGGCCATGCGGTACAGGTCGAAATGGATCACATTGACCGTGCGGCCGTCCAGGTCGATGCGGTACGGTTCGGACAAGGTGTAGGTCGGGCTCTTGACGGTGCCGGCATGCCCGGCCGCGTGCAGCAGCGAACGGGTGAGGGCGGTCTTGCCTGCGCCAAGGTCGCCGTGCAGGTGGATGGACAGCCCCGGCAGCAGCGCGCGCGCCAGTGCGGCGCCCAGTGCGGTGGTGCCGGCTTCGTCATGGAGGTGGGCTTTGAAGTGCTGCATGGAATAGAATGTGATCTGTGATGTTTGCCAGTCTCCGATTGTACTCCCGCCCAGCATGCTTTCTTCCTCTACCGAATCCGATCTGTCCGCTTTGGCGCAGTCCATCAAGCAATGGGGCCGCGAGCTCGGCTTTGGCGAGGTGCGCATCAGCGATGCCGACCTGTCGCACGCCGAAGCGGGCCTGCAAGCCTGGCTCGACGCCGGCCGCCATGGCGAGATGGATTACATGGCCAGCCATGGCATGAAGCGCGCCCGTCCGGCCGAACTGGTGCCGGGCACGGTGCGGGTCATCAGTGCGCGCATGGACTATTTGCCGTCCGCCACGCCCGACGACTGGCGCGAACGCGAGGCGGCGCGCCTGCGCGATCCGGGCGCGGCCGTCATTTCGGTCTATGCGCGCGGCCGCGATTACCATAAGGTGCTGCGCAGCCGCTTGCAGCAACTGGCCGAGCGCATCGAGCGCGAGACCGGGCAGCTCGGTTTTCGGGTGTTTACCGATTCGGCGCCGGTGATGGAGCTGCCGCTGGCCGAAAAAGCCGGGATCGGCTGGCGCGGCAAGCATACCTTGATCCTGAATCGCGATGCGGGGTCGATGTTTTTCATTGGCGAAATCCTGGTGGACGTGGCGCTGCCGGTCGATGCGCCGGCCAGCGCCCATTGCGGCCAGTGCAGTGCGTGCATCACGGCCTGCCCGACCCAGGCGATTTTGTCGCCGGGGCGGCTCGATGCGCGCCGCTGCATTTCCTACCTGACCATCGAGTTAAAAAACAGCATCCCGGAAGAGCTGCGCCCGCTGATCGGCAACCGCGTATATGGCTGCGACGATTGTCAGACAGCGTGCCCGTGGAATAAGTTCGCGCAAAAGGCGGTGGTGCCCGATTTTGATGAACGCAACGCGCTCGGCAGCGCCGACATGGTCAGTCTGTTCGGCTGGAGCGAGGAGGAGTTCGGGCGCCGGCTGGAAGGCAGCCCGATCCGGCGCATCGGGCACGAGCGCTGGCTGCGCAATCTGGCGGTGGGTTTGGGCAATGCGGCCGAGGCACGCAAGGGCGATGCGGCCATCGTGGCGGCCTTGCAGGCGCGCGCGGACCATGACTCGCCAATGGTGCGCGAGCATGTGGCGTGGGCGCTGGGAAGGCATGCGGAGTAATCTCGACTAACGCCTATACGCATTCAGAACCGTTACACTCCAAACCGTCTTCCCCGCGCCAAGGCGGCCCTCGGCGGGGATCCATAGCACCTATGATCAACGGTGCTATGGATTCCCGCCTGCGCGGGAACGACGGGGTACCTATTTGCAACCACGGTGGATCTCACAAACCACCGTAGCTATTTCCCCTACAAGCGCTTCAACCTCACCGCCGACCAGTCGCTGTCCATCGACACCATCGCCACGCCCGTCACGCCGCGTTCCTTGGCCCAGGCAAAAATGGAATCCCTGCTCAGGTCGGTGGCCTTGGGCGCGCTCGGCTTGAGGTAGGCCACCCACAAGGACCCTTTCTCGCCCAGCCGCTGCAATGCGGCGGGGAACCATTTTTCGAGCTCATCCTGGCTCAGCGCGAACACCAGCACCACGTCCGCCGGCCCTTCTTCCTCGTTGATCAAGCTCTTCGGCAACTGTTCCATCATGGCCGGATGGACCCCGCCATTGAAGACCGCCAGCGACCTGGCCGTCTTCAGGTACATCTTGTCGGCTATCGTTTTCTCACTCATCGGATAGTACCCAGATTGAAATAGGAAGCGAAATTATGCTACCAGTGTTTGACCCGGGTACGCACCATTGCGTTCATTTTCATGTTGATGATGCTGTTCAGTTTCTTTATGGCCACTTTTGCCGAAGCGGTCCCACAGGCGGTCGTGGAAGGGCAGGACGATGACGTTGAGCACCGGTTCGATCAGCGCGGCCAGGCCGCCAAAGGCGAGCGAGCCGCTGGCCCAGGCCATCACGCCGAACGCCACCGCAATGTGCAAACCGGTCTGGCTGAGCTTTTCCAGCCCCAGCGCCAGCATCCGTTGGCGCGCCGTGCGCGCCAGCCTGGCGAGCGCGTGCCAGGCTTTTTCGTGCAGCGGCAGCAAGGCCACGTTGATGATGGGCTCGATCACGGCGGCCAGCCCGCCCAGCGCGGCCGAGCCGGTCATCAGCCAGGTCAGCGCGAAGGCGATCCCCATGTGGGTGGCGATGCGGCTGGTGGTTTTTGCGGCTGTCCTGACCATGGCGGCCCTTCCAATGCGTGTTCGATCAGTAAATGATAATCGTTCTCATTTGGAAAAGACAGTTGATTGTGTATCTTGCTGCGATAGCGTGTGGCTATTCCCAGGGAAAGCTGCCGCTTATTTCAGCAGACCGGCCAGTTCCACCGCGGTCTTGACCTGCATTTTGTCGAAGATGTGGGCGCGGTGCACTTCCACCGTGCGCATGCTGATGCCGAGCTGGTCGGCGACGACCTTGTTCATCTTGCCGGCCAGGATCAGGTCGAGCACTTCGCGTTCGCGCGCCGACAGGCTGGCCAGGCGCGCCTGCACCGCTGCGGCCGCGCCCGCCTGGCGCGACAGGGCCAGCGCTTCTTCCACCCGGTCCATCAGGCGGTTGCCGTCGAACGGCTTTTCGAAGAAGTCGAAGGCGCCGCGTTTCAGGCTGTCGACCGCCATCGGCACGTCGCCGTGGCCGGTCAGGAAAATGACGGGCAGGCGCGCGGTCAGGCCGCGCGCGACCAGCTGGTCGAACACGGCCACGCCGTTGATGTCGGGCATGCGCACATCGAGCAGCAGGCAGTCGCCCTGGGCGTCGAAGCGGGCCGCGGCCTGGTCCAGGAAAAGCTGGGCGCTGGCGTGCCCGCAGGCGTCAATGCCGCGCGAGCGCGCCAGCCAGACGAGCGAGTCGCGCAAAACGTCCTCGTCATCGACGATATGCAACATGGAAAGTCTCCGGTTTTTCGCGTAGTCTACCCCAGCGGCGCCGCTTGCGCCGGCAAGCTGAAGCTGAAGATGGTGCCGCCGTCCGGATTGGCGGCGTGTTTCAGGCTGCCGCCATGAAATTCGACGGCGCTGCGGCACACCGACAAGCCCATTCCCATGCCTTCGGCCTTGGTCGAGAAGAACGGCGAAAACAGGCGCTCGGCCACCTCCGGCGCAATCCCGTGGCCCTGGTCGATCACGGCCACGCACACCTGGCCCTGCTCGCAGGTGGCGGCGATGCGCAGCAGGCGCCGTGCGGGGGCGATGTCCTGCATGGCTTCGATGCCGTTGCGGGTCAGGTTGAGCAAGACTTGCTCGAGCATCATGCGGTCGGCGCTCACGCACGGCAGGCCGGGCGCGATGCTGGTCTCGACCAGCACGTAAAACTTGCGCGCCTGCAGTTCGATCAGGGCGTGGATGCCGTCGACCAGTGCCTGCACGCCAATCTGCTGGCGCTGCGGTTCGCGCTTTTTGACGAACTCGTGCACGCTGCGGATGATCTGGCCGGCGCGCTGGGCTTGCAGGCTGGCCTGTTCCAGCGCCGGCTGCAGCAGGCCGGCGTCGACGCTTTGTCCTTTGTCTTGCGCCCGTCCCAGCACGTTGAGGGCGCCGGTGGTGTAGCTGGCGATCGCCGCCAGCGGCTGGTTCAGCTCGTGCGCCAGCATCGAGGAAATTTCGCCCATGGTGGCCAGGCGGGCGCTGGCCTGCAATTTTTCCTGCTGCTGGCGGTTGAGTTCTTCGACGCGTTTCAGGTCGGAGATGTCGAGAATCGAGCTCATCCAGCCGGTCTGGCGCCCGTCGCTGTCGACCAGCGGCGCCTCGAAAATGAGCACCGGCACGCGCGCGCCGTCGCTGCGCTGGAAGATGGTTTCGAACTGCTGGGTCGCTTCGCCCGCCAGCACCGAGGCGAAGCGCTGCTGGTAGACCGCCATCGCTTCCGGCGCCCAGTAGGGCATGGGCGGGGTCTTGCCCAGCAGTTCCTCGGCCGGATAACCGACCATCCGGCAGAACGCCGGGTTGACGTAGGTGACCCGCCCTTCCAGGTCGCGCGCGCGCAGGCCGGTGACCAGCGAGTTTTCCATGGCGGTGCGAAACGCCATCTGCTGGCGCAGCGCGCCCTCGGCCGCCAGGCGGCGCGCGATGTGGCGCCACAAGGCCATCAGGCTGATCAACAGGCCGAGGGCCAGCAGCACCACCGAGCCGACCAGCAGGTTGGGCAGCAGGCGCGGTTCGCTCTTGACGCTGTCGGTGGCCAGCATGACCGTGGCGCCAGTCAGGTCGAGCGCGCGTTTGTGGGTGTACACGCCGCGCCCCGGGCCGGCGGCGGCGCGCTTGGCCAGCACGGTCTCGTCGCGGTCGACCAGGGAAATGGCGTTGTCCTGCGCGAACCACCAGGGCACGGTTTCGTCGAGCAGGATCTTGAGGTCGACCGTGGCCACCAGGCTGCCCACGTAAGCGCCGTCGTGAAACAGCGGCAGGTGGTAGTCGAGCAGGCGCTTGCCGGGCGCGGCGCCCGGGTACGGTTCGGCGTAGCGGCCGACCCGGCCGGCGCGCGCCATCTCGGCCGTATCTTGCGCGGGCGCGCGCAGCGAGGGCGCGCCCGGCGCCGCGCTGGCGGCCAGCAGGCGCAGGCCAGGGTCGAACCAGCGCACCTGCTCCAACTCGTGGCTGAGTTTGAGCATCTGGGCCAGGCGCGCGCGCAGCGCCGCGTCGTCCAGCTTGCCTTCGGCGACTTCGGCGCCGAGCGCGGCCAGCGCTTCTTCGTTGCGGGTGAGCTCGAAACGGATGGTTTGCTCGACCCATAAGGTGTCGGCAATCAATTGTTCCTGGCGCTCGGTGGTTTCCATCTGGCGCGCCTGCCACGGCAGCCAGAACAGCACCGCTAAAAACAACAGTACCAACAGTACCGGCATCAGCCAGCGCCACAGGCCGCCAAGAACGAAACGGGGCCTTGCGGGCCGCGGAGATGAATTCATAATCACAAGTTGTCCGTAATTGTCCGTCTTGGCTATTGTGGAGTTCTACTGTTGCAGTGCAGAATGGTGGTCGGGAGTCCGCATTGCGGTCAAGAAACGTTGGTTTTCGTAAATTTGGAGACAGAATGCAAATTAAATCGCTCGTCGTCGCGCTCGCCGCAACGGTCAGTTTCAGTGCATGGGCGCAAGCGCCGATCGTGATCAAATTCAGCCATGTTGTGGCAACCGACACACCGAAAGGGCAGGCCGCCGAACGCTTCAAGGAGCTGGCCGAGAAAGCCACAAAGGGCCGCGTCAAGGTGGAAGTCTACCCGAACAGCCAGCTGTACAAGGACAAGGAAGAGCTCGAAGCCTTGCAACTGGGCGCGGTGCAGATGCTGGCGCCATCGCTGGCCAAGTTCGGACCGCTCGGCGTGAAAGAATTCGAAGCGTTTGATCTGCCATACATTTTCCCGACCAAGGCTGCGCTGTACAGCGTGACCGAAGGCCCGATCGGCAAGAGCCTGCTGCAAAAGCTCGAGCCGAAGGGCATTACGGGTCTTGCGTACTGGGATAACGGCTTCAAGGTGATGTCGGCCAACAAGCAGTTGCGCGTGCCGGCCGATTTCCGTGGCCAGAAGCTGCGCATCCAGTCGTCCAAGGTGCTCGACGCGCAGATGCGCGCCCTCGGCGCCAATCCGCAGGTGCTGGCCTTCTCCGAGGTGTACCAGGCGCTGCAGACCGGCGTGGTCGACGGCACCGAGAATCCGCCATCGAACATGTTCACCCAGAAAATGCACGAAGTGCAGAAGCACGTGACCCTGTCGAACCACGGTTACCTGGGCTATGCCGTCATCGTCAACAAGAAGTTCTGGGATGGCTTGCCGGCCGATATCCGCACCAGTCTGACGACGGCCATGCGCGACGCCACCACGTTCGAGAAAGCCATCGCCCAGCGCGATAACGACATGGCGCTCGAAGCGATCAAGAAAACCGGCAAGACCGCCATCTACACGCCAACCGCGGCCGAACAGGCCGAATGGCGCAAGATGCTGCTGCCGGTGCATAAACAGATGGAAAGCCGCATCGGCGCCGAGCTGATTGGCGCGATCAACAAGACCGCCGCCGCCGCCAAGTAATCACGCAGTACCAGGGCGGGCGCCGCTGCATGCGGTGCCCGCCTTCATGCATTTCCCCATTCCCCTTCCTTAATTTACAGATTCGACATAAGGATTCGACATGAAATTTCTCGACCATCTGGAAGAGTGGATCATTGCGAGCCTGATGGGCGCAGCCACGCTCGTTGTGTTCGTTGCGGTGGTCCACCGCTACTTTTCCGGCCTGCCCATTCCGGTGGTGCAGGACTGGCTGATTCAAATTAATACCAGCTGGGCCCAGGAACTGTGCATCTACATGTTCGTGTGGATGGCCAAGTTCGGCGCCGCCTACGGCGTGCGCACCGGCATCCACGTCGGCATCGATGTGATCATCAACCGCCTGGACACCCCATGGCGCAACAAGTTCATCGTGTTCGGCCTGCTGGCCGGGGCGACGTTTACCGCCATCGTCGGCACCCTGGGCGCGAACTTCGTGTGGCACATGGCGCAGACCGACCAGACCTCGTCCGATCTCGAAGTGCCGATGTGGCTGGTGTACCTGGCCGTGCCGCTCGGTTCCTACCTGATGTGCTTCCGCTTCATCCAGGTCGCCGTGCATTTCATCCGCACCGGCGAGTTGCCCAAGCATGACCACGGCCACGTGGAAGGTCTCGAAGACGAGATCGCCGCAGCGAAAGGCGGTGCCGCATGAACGCCCTCATCATCTTCACCCTGCTGATCGTCCTGATGCTCACGGGCATGCCGATCTCGATCTCGCTCGGCCTGACCGTCCTCACGTTCCTGTTCACCATGACCGACGTGCCGATCCAGTCGGTCGCGCTGAAACTGTTTACCGGCATCGAGAAGTTCGAGATCATGGCGATTCCGTTCTTCATTTTGGCGGGCAATTTCCTCACGCACGGCGGGGTAGCGCGGCGCATGATCAACTTCGCCACCTCGATGGTGGGCCACTGGCACGGCGGCCTGGCGCTGGCCGGCGTGGTGGCCTGCGCGCTGTTCGCGGCGGTGTCCGGTTCCAGCCCGGCCACGGTGGTGGCGATCGGCTCGATCATCCTGCCGGCCATGGTGCGCCAGGGCTATCCGCGCGGCTTCGGCGCCGGCGTGATCACCACTTCGGGCGCGCTCGGGATTTTGATTCCGCCATCGATCGTGATGGTGATGTATTCGGTCACCACCAACACCTCGGTCGGCCAGCTGTTCATGGCCGGCGTGGTGCCGGGCCTGATGCTGGCCAGCCTGCTGGGCCTGACGACCTGGTTCCTGGCGCGCAAGCATAACTATCCACGCATGAAAAAGGCGAGCTGGGGCGAGCGGTGGGAAGCGTTCCGCAAGAGCGCCTGGGGCTTGCTGCTGATCGTCATCGTGATGGGCGGGATTTATTCGGGCAAGTTCACCCCGACCGAGGCGGCTGCGATGGCGGCGGTGTACGCCTTCATCATCGCCGTGTTCGTCTACAAGGACTTGAAGCTCAAGCAGGTGGCCAAGGTGCTGCTCGATTCGGCGTCGATGTCGGCCATGCTGCTGTACATCATCACCAATGCGATGCTGTTCTCGTTCCTGATGACCAGCGAAGGCATTCCGCAAGCGATGGCGGCCTGGATTACCGGCCAGGGCCTGGGCGTGATCAGTTTCCTGCTGGTGGTAAACATCTTGCTGCTGTTGGCAGGCAACGTGATGGAACCGTCCTCGATCGTCCTGATCATGGCGCCGATCCTGTTCCCGGTGGCGATGAAACTGGGCATCGATCCGGTCCACTTCGGCATCCTGATCATCGTCAACATGGAAGTCGGCATGTGCCATCCGCCGGTCGGGCTGAACCTGTACGTGGCGTCGGGCATTACCAAGATGGGCATCTCGGAACTGACCGTGGCGGTGATGCCGTGGCTGCTGACGATGCTGGCCTTCCTGGTGGTGGTGACCTACGTACCACAGATCTCACTGTGGCTGCCTAATTTAATTTACAAGTGAAATATATTTTCCCCCACCGTGAAAAAAAAGCCACATTTTCTTAAATCAAATAAGTTATGATGGGCACCGATCCAGCACCATACTGGTGCGGATGGGGGCGAACGGATTGCAGGTTGGGGGAGTGGGAAGATAGAAGAAACGGTAGTCCATACCGGAGAAATATCGAGGAGACACGCGTTTTACAGAATGCTGTTGGCATGACCAAACGGCCGGGAACGTGAACAAAATTTGGAACGCACCGCAAGGTGCGTTTTTTTTCGTCCGTCGGAAAGCGCTGGGGAGTGGTTTGGCGCCGTCCGGGCCCGTACACTGGTCTATACTCTCGTGTATGAACCCGCAAGCAGAAAACATTTTTTCGGCCATCGTGGCGGCGCCGTTCGGCGCGGTCGGCATCCGCACCGATAGCGGCCGCGTGCGCGAACTGGTGTACCTGCCGCCCCATTTTGGTGAGAAAGAGGCGACCGACCCGGTCGCCGAACTGGCTGCGCAGCAGGTCGCACAGTACCTGCTCGACCCCGATTTTCGCTTCACCTTGCCGCTGCTGGACGCCGGCAGCGCATACCAGCGCAAGGTGTGGGACGCGATTTGCGCGATCCCGCGCGGCACGGTGCGTACCTACGGCCAGGTTGCCAAGCACATCGGCTCGGCCCCGCGCGCGGTGGGGCAGGCCTGCGGCGCCAACTGGTTTCCGATCATCATTCCGTGCCACCGGGTCACCGCCGCAGGCGGGCTGGGCGGCTTTTCGAACCATGACGATGAAAATGGTTTCCACCTGAGCGTCAAGCGCTGGCTGCTCGCGCATGAAGGGGCAGGCAAGGCACCATGGCAACAGCAGTCAATCTTCAACTGATCGACGCCTTTTGCGACCAGCTATGGCTGGAACAAGGCTTGGCCAGGAATTCGATCGACGCCTACCGGCGCGACCTGCGCCTGTTCGCGCGCTGGCTGGAAGTGACGCGTCCGGCGATCGCCAGCCTGCACGCGGTCGGCGCCGGCGAGCTGGAAGCGTATTTTTCCGACCGCCACGCCGAGTCCAAACCGAGCACGGCCAACCGGCGCCTGTCGGTGCTCAAGCGCTTTTACCAGCTGGCGCTGCGCAACAAGGAGGTGACGTTTGACCCCTGCCTGCAGATGGCCTCGGCCAGGCAGCCGCAGCGTTTCGTGCATACCCTGACCGAAGCGCAGGTGGAAGCCTTGCTCGAGGCGCCCGACGTGAGTACGCCGCTGGGGCTGCGCGAGCGCACCATGCTGGAGGTGATGTATGCGAGCGGGCTGCGGGTGTCGGAGCTGGTGACGCTCAAGATGATGGAACTGAGCCTGAACGATGGCGTGCTGCGCATCACCGGCAAGGGCAGTAAAACGCGGCTGGTGCCGTTTGGCCAGGAAGCGCGCCAGTGGATCGAACGCTACCTGAAAGACGCGCGTGGGATCATCCTGAACGGCCAGATGGACGATGCGCTGTTCGTGACCGGGCGCGGCGGGCCGATGACGCGCCAGATGTTCTGGATATTGATCAAAAAGCATGCCGGCACGGCGGGCATCACGGCGCCCTTGTCGCCGCACACCCTGCGCCACGCTTTTGCCACGCACTTGCTCAATCACGGGGCCGACTTGCGGGTTGTGCAACTTCTGCTCGGGCACGCCGATATTTCGACGACACAGATTTACACGCATGTTGCGCGCGAGCGCATGAAGCGACTGCACGCCGAGCATCACCCACGTGGTTAATTCAAATGCCGAACGCATAACTGGGTCATAATGGTGCCTTACTACCCCTATTCTTTTACAACCCAAGAGGTGATCCATGGCTAAAACTAATTTCCAGTACGAAAAGCGGCAGAGGGAATTAGAAAAAAAGAAAAAGGCGGACGAGAAGGCCAAGCGCAAGCTTGAAGCCAAGACCACGCCTGGCGGTGAAGACAATGAGGCGCCGGATGAGGATGACGCCGAGGAAGCCAAGCCGGAATAGTCATCCCGGCATCCCGGCCGCTGGCGCATCGCGCCGGCAGCGGCCGGAAAACCTACTTTTTGTTCACCTGGCGTGCCGTGTCATGGTACTGCCACAGCACATTGACGATCTTCCACTCGCTGCGCTGGTTCTTATACAGGTGCATGTAGTCGATCCACTCGTCGGCGCTCAGCTTGACGGTGGCCACGCGCTGGTCGACATCGAGGATCTTGATGTCCACCCGTGGCTGGGCCGGGAACTTGCTGCCGTCCTTGTTGAAGGTACGCGCCACCTTGACCATCGTTTCATAGTCGGTATGCATGATGAATTCGGAACCGTCGGCCGCCTGCCAGTAGGTGCGCTTGGCGAGTTTGGGATCGAGGCCGCGTTCCATGCGCGCCGGATCGGCCTTGTGCTGCGACTCGATATAGTCGCGTACTGCGCGTTCGATCATCTGAGTATCGGTGGCGCTGGTGGCGTCGGCCGCCTGCGCCATCAGCGGCGCGGCGGCGCACAACAGAAACAGTAAAGAGCGTTGCATGGATACCTTTCGTGGTCGGTGATGCGGACATGGGAACGGCCCGGCCGTCCCCATGCAATCTGTGGCCGTCGCGATGCCGAAGCGGCGCGACGGATGCTCAAACGCCGGCGGCGATCTTGTCCTCTTCGTGCGCCGCCCCGTGCTCATCTTTCTCATCGCCCTTGAACCAGCGCGCCGCGCGCTTGCCCAGGCTGTCCAGGTAGGTGTACGCGACCGGCACCACCACCAGGGTCAATAGCGTCGATGTAATCACCCCGCCGATCACGGCGCGTCCCATCGGCGCCTGCGATTCGCCGCCGTCGCCCATGCCGATCGCCATTGGCAGCATGCCGAAGATCATCGCCAGGGTCGTCATCAGGATCGGACGCAGGCGCACCTGGCCCGCTTCCAGGATCGCATCGTGCTGGTTCATGCCCTCGCGCTGGCCGTGGTTGGTAAAGTCGACCAGCAAGATCGCGTTCTTGGTCACCAGGCCCATCAGCATCACGATCCCGATCACCGAGAAAATATTCAAGGTGCTGCCCGTCACCAGCAGGGCGATGAACACCCCGATCATCGACAGCGGCAAGGACACCATGATCGCGATCGGCTGCAGGAAGCTGCCGAACTGCGAGGCCAGCACCAGGTAGATGAAGATCACCGCGATCCCCAGCGCCGCACCGGCCGCGCCCATGGTTTCGGCCATCTGCTCGGCGTCGCCGCCGACGTCGAAGCGCACGCCCTCGGGCAGTGTGATGCTCTTCATGGCCAGCTTGACGTCGCCGTCCACATCCCCGGTCGGACGCCCTTCGGCGCTGGCGTAGATCGCCACGCGGCGCTCCAGCGCCTGGCGCTTGAGCACCTGCGGGCTGGTGGACGGCACGAATTGAACCACCTGGCGCAGCGGCACCATCACCGGATTGCCCTCGGCATCGCGCTTGCTGGACGCCACCGACAGGTCGGCCAGGTCGGCCACTTTCTGGCGGCCCGACTTGGGCAGCTGCACGTTGACATCGTAGTTTTGGCCGTCCGGCGCCAGCCAGCGGCTGATCTGGTCGCCCGCCACGAAAGGCCGCAGCGCCAGCCCGATCTGCTGGGTCGACAGTCCCAGGTCGCTGGCCAGTTCGTTGTTGATCTTGACGATGGTGGCCGGGTTGGCCCCTTCCTGGCTGTATTCCAGGTCGGCGATGCCTTTAATCGCCCGCATCTTGTCCATCAGCTGCTGCGCCACGGCGTCCAGCTTGGCTTCATCCTGGCCCAGGATGGCGATGAAGATCGGCTTCCAGCCGACCGACATGGTGATCCCGGCGATGGGCTCCAAGCGCGCGCGGATCAGGCGTTCGACTTCCTTCTGCGAGCGGCGGCCGGTTGTGTTCACGTCGGTCAGCTTCAGGTTCATCTGGGCCGTGTGGCGGCCGTTGTCGGTGCCCACGGTGGTAATCGCGCTGTCGATTTCCTTGAATTCCTTGAGCGCCGCTTCGACCTGCTGCATCTTCTGGTCGGTGTATTCCAGGCTCGATCCGACCGGGGCCTTGAACTGCATGTGGATATAGCCGTCGTCGGTTTCGGGGAACATCTCGCCGCCGATCAGCGGGGTCAAGGCCATGCTGCCGGCGAACAGGGCGGCCGCCAGCGCCAGGGTGGCTTTGCGCCAGCGCAGCGCCAGTTCCAGCACCTTGCCGTACCAGACGTGCAGGCGTTCGATGCCGTGCTCGATCCTGTCCATGGCGCGTCCCAGCCACGGCACGTACTTGAAGCGGTCCTTGACCGGATCGCGCCACACCGACGAGAGCATCGGGTCGAGCGTGAAGCTGACGAACAGCGACACCATCACCGCCACCGCCACCGTGATCCCGAACTGCAGGAAGAAGCGCCCGATGATGCCTTCCATGAAAGCGACCGGCACGAACACGGCGACGATGGCAAAGGTGGTGGCCATCACGGCCATTCCGATTTCGTTAGTGCCGTCGTTGGCAGCCTGGGTGTGGGTCTTGCCCATACCGAGGTGGCGCACGATGTTTTCGCGTACCACGATCGCATCGTCGATCAACAGGCCAATGCACAGCGACAGCGCCATCAGGGTGAGGAAGTTGAGCGTAAAGCCGAAGAACTTCATGGCGATGAAACTGGCCATCACCGAAATCGGCAAGGTCAAGCCGGTGATGATCGTGCTGCGCCACGAGTGCAGGAACAGGAACACGATCAGCATGGTCAGCACCGCGCCTTCGATGATGGTGCGCTTGACGTTGTCGAGCTGCTTCTGCACGCGGTCGGACTGGTCTTCGACGATCTTGAGGTGGATATCGGCCGGCAGGGTGGTGCCGAGCGCGGTGACCGCCTTTTTGATGGCGGTGCCCACTTCGACCACGTTGGCATCCTGGATCTTGGTCACTTCCAGCGTGATGGCGCGCTTGCCGTTGATGCGCGAGATCGAGGTTTCTTCCTGCTCGCCGTCGATGACGTCGGCTACCTGGTCGAGGTACACCGGGCCGCTGGCGCGGCGCGCCACGATGATTTTATTGAAGCCGCGCGCATCCTTGATCTTGCCTTCGATGCGTACCAGCCGCTCGGCCGCGCCGTAGGCGATATTCCCGGCCGGCAGATTGGTGTTGGTGCTCTGGATTGCGCGCAGCACTTCGTCCACGCCGATGTTCTGGCTGGTCAGGCCATCGGGCCGGATGTGCACCAGGATCTGGCGGTTGGTGGTGCCGTGCACGCGCACCTGGCCAACGCCCGCCACGCCCTGCAGGCGCTTGCTGATGACCTGCTCGGTCAGGGTCGACAGGTCGCGCAGGTTGCGCGTGTCGGACATCAGCGACAGTTCGACGATGGCGCGGCTGTTGTCGCCTTCTTCACGGACGATGAACGGTTCCTTGGCTTCCTTCGGAAAGCCGGGGCGCGCCAGGCCAATCTTGTCGCGCATGTCGGTCATGGCCTTGTCCATGTTGGTCGACAGCTGGAACTCGACCTGCACGCCGGCCCGGCCTTCCCACGAATTGCTGCGGATTTTCTTGACGCCGCTGACGGTGTTGATGGCGTCTTCGAGCGGGCGGGTGATGTCGTTTTCCACCTGCTCGGGCGAGGCGCCGGGGTAGTTGACCTGCACCCAGGCGAACGGGATCGACACGTTGGGCATGCTTTCCACGCCCAGCCGCTGGTACGAGAACAGGCCGAGCACCACCAGCGCCACCATCACCATGGTGGCGAACACCGGATTCTTGATACTGGTTGTTGTGATCCACATGGTGTCAGCCTTTCGGAGCGGCGGGGGCGGCTGGCACAGCCACGGTGGCCGGCGGCTCGCTCAGCTTGACCTGGCTGCCGGGCTTGACCCCGTCCAATTTGGCGGTGATGACGCGCGCACCGGGTTCCAGGCCCCCGCTGACTTCGACCATGCCTTCATCCTCGTTGCGCAAGCCCAGGGTGACCGGGCGCGAAACCACCTTGCCGGCTTCGACCACGTAGACCACATCCCTTTCCTTGTCCCCGAGCTGGTCCTTGCGCAGGGCCGCGAACGGCAGCAGCGGACGCACGGCCGATTTTTGCGTGGTGATCGACCCCTTGGCGAACATGCCGCCGCGCAGGGCGCTGTCGGCATTGTCGACGCTAATGTATACCAGCATCGCGCGCGAGCCGGTTTCGGTGGTCGGGTTGATGCGCGCCACTTTGCCGACGAAGGTGCGGGACGGATAGCCGTCGACCCGGAATGTGACCTCCTGGCCGATGTTTACGCGCGGGATGTCGGAGGCCGGCACTTGCGCTTCCAGGGTCAGTTGCTTCAGGTTGACGATGGAAAACGCCGCCATGTCGGGCGAGAGCTTGTCGCCGGCCTGCACGTGGCGCTTGCTGACCACGCCGGTCAGCGGCGAGCGGATCACGGTGTCGTTCAGGGCGATGCGCGCCAGGTCGAGCTGGGCCTGGGCCGCGCGCACGCTGGCGCGCGCCAGCGCCACGCTGTTTTCGGTGGTGTCGTAAGCGTTTTGCGAGATGTACTTTTGCGCCAGCAAGGCGCCGCTATTGGCGTTGTTCTTGCTGGCCATCGACAGGCGCGCTTGCGCCTCGTCGAGCGCGGCCTGCTGCTGCGCCACGCGCGCCTTCTGGTCGGCCTGGTCGAGCCGCGCCAGCACTTGCCCGGCCGTCACGTTCATACCTTCCTGCACGGTCGTTTCCAGCACCTGGCCCGAGACCTTGGACTTGACGGTGGCCTGGGTCAGCGGCGCCAGCGAGCCCGACAGCGGCATGTTCACGCTCAGGGCGGCGCTGGCGACCGCCGCCACGTCGGCGCGCGCCAGTTCATACACTGGTGCCGCCTTGGCGGCTGGCTTGGCGTCGGCCGCGGCCGGCTTGGGACCGGCCAGGGCAAACCAGGCGCCGACGCCCACGGCGACGATCGCCACGCCCAGCGCGGGGGCGCGCCAGCGAGGTTTCTTGAGGGTGGGCAGGGCCGGCGCGCTGGGCAAGGTCTCGAGTTTCATGGTGGCTTGGTCTTCTTCTGGTCGGGCGGTGGCGGGATTCGGTTGCGCGGCCGCTCCGTCCTGAGTGCAGGATGGAGGCAGGTGCGCATGTTGTCACTATAGAAAATCGGCGCCCCGGCCGCACGCCGAATGCGACAGACCGCCGTTCCGGCACGACAAACTGCAAAAAAACCCGACAAAGCGCAAATTTTGCGGATAAGAAACAATTCTCCCGGCCTTGGCTTTGCGTGCGCGCAAACGGAATCGAACCGGCGTGGTCAGAATGGGTCTAACTATTGATTCAAGATAGGGACCGGCGTGGCGCCGGTCTTGGCCACAACGAGATGAAGGGATTACCGTGAGCGATGACACACCTGCCCAAGCGGGCAGTTTCGAGCCGGAAGGACCGGGGCGCGAGGCGCTCGACGTCCTGTACCGCTTCGTCGCTGCCCTGGAACTGGCGCCAACGGTGGCCGTGCACAGCACCGACCGCAACGGCATCGTGCGCTACTGGAACCATACCTGCGCCGACGTGTTCGGCGTCACCGCGACCGAGGCGGTCGGGCGGCCCCTGACCAGCCTGGCCTCGCACCTGGACCGCGAGGAAGATTTCAAGAACACCCTCGAATCGGTCTGGAAGACCGGGCGCACGGCGCCGCCGCGTGACTGGCACATCCGGCGCCTGGACGGCGCCGAGCGCTGGCTGTACTCGACCCACTTTCCGGTCTTGCGCGACGGCGTGCCGCAACAATTGTTCTGCATGGAAGTCGACATCAGCAGGCGCAAGGTCGACGAAGCCGAACTGATCGAGGCGGGGGTTAACTTCCGCCAGCTGTTCGAGCGCTCGACCGACGCCATCGTGCTGATCGAAGGCAACAGCATCATCGACGCCAATCCGGCCGCGCTGGCGCTGTTCCACTGTGCCGCCAAGCCTGACCTCGTCGGCAAGACGCTGCTCGATTTTTCGCCCGAGGTGCAGGCCACCGGCGAAACCTCGGTCGTGGCGGATGCCGCCGTGACGGCGCACGCCTTCATCGACGGCAATTATCGCTACGAATGGGAATACGCGCTGGCCGACGGCACCCATTTCTGGGCCGAGGTGCTGCTCACCTCGGTCACGCTCGACCACGAATTCCTGTCCTACGCGGTGCTGCGCGACATTTCCCCGCGCAAGGCGGCCGAGCACGCGCTGGCCATGGCGGCGCGGGTGTTCGAAAATTCGCGCGACGCCATCCTCATCACCGACAGCCAGTACCGGGTGATTGCCGTCAACCAGGCGTTCACCACCTTGACCGGCATTGCGGCGGGCGAGGTGATGGGCGGCGAAGTGCCGGGTTTGCGTTCGGGCACGCACGAACCCTCGTTCTACCAGCAGATCTGGGACTTCGTGGCGGTGCACGACCACTGGGAAGGCGAGGTCTGCTGCGTGCGGCGCGGCGAAGAAGATGTGCCGGTGTGGGTCGCGGTCACGGCGATCCGCGACAGCGCCGAGCAGGTCTCGAACTACATGGCGATCATGACCGACATCACCGAGCGCAAACGCGCCGAGGAACAGACCCGCCACCTGGCCGAGCACGACTTCCTGACCGACCTGCCGAACCGCGTGCTGTTTCTCGACCGCCTGCACCAGGCGCTGGTGTCGGCACGGCGCCAGCACAACAAGGTGGCGGTCATGTTCCTCGACCTCGACCGTTTCAAGGGCATCAACGACAGTTTCGGCCACCACGTGGGCGACGCCGTGCTCAAGGAAGTGGCCACGCGCCTGACCGGCTGCGTGCGCGGGGTTGATACCGTCAGCCGCCAGGGCGGCGACGAGTTCGTGGTGATCCTGGCCGACATCGGCGGGGTCGACCAGGCCGCCCACGTGGCCACCAGCGTCATGCACGCGGTGGCGCAGCCGGTGCGCAGCAACGGCCACACGATCAGCCTGTCGGTCTCGATCGGCATCGCCATCTGCCCGGACGACGGGCTCGACGTCGACACCCTGCTGCAACATGCCGACGTGGCCATGTACCACGCCAAGCAGAACGGGCGCAACGCCTTCAGCTTCTTCAATGCCGACATGAACGCGCATGTCATCGAGCGGGTGCAGATCGAGAACGAATTGCGGCACGCGCTGTCGAACCAGGAGTTTTTCCTGGAATACCAGCCCGAGGTCAACATCGCCAGCGGGCTGACCATCGCCGTCGAAGCGCTGCTGCGCTGGCGCCATCCGCAGCGCGGGCTGCTCATGCCGCACCAGTTCCTCCAGGTGGCCGAAGAATGCGGGCTGATGGTGCAGATCGGCGAGTGGGTGCTGCGCCAGGCCTGTGCGCAGGCGCGCGCGTGGCGCGATGAAGGCTGTCCGGTGGTGGTGGCGGTCAACCTGTCGGGGGCGCAGTTCCTGCATGGCGGGCTGGCGCACAGCGTCGATGACGCCTTGCGCCTGTCCGGGCTGGCGCCGGAATTCCTCGACCTCGAGATCACCGAAAGCGTGATCATGCGCGGCGACGAAGCCACCATGGCCACCGTGACCGCCTTGCGCGAGCGCGGGGTGCAGCTGACCATCGACGACTTCGGCACCGGCTATTCGAGCCTGAGCTTCCTGCGCCGCTATCCGCTGACCAAGCTCAAGATCGACCGCTCGTTCGTGGACGAGATTCCCGAACACGACACCACGGCCAATCTGATTCCGGCCATCATCGCGGTGGCGCGCAGCCTCAAGCTGCGCGTGATCGCCGAGGGAGTGGAAACGGCCGAGCAGCTGATGTTCCTGCAACAGCATGGCTGCGACGATTACCAGGGCTTTTACGCCAGCATGGCCTCGACCGAGCCCGACCTCAAGCCCCGCCCTCGCTGACTGTGCGCGGCCCGTCGAACAGGCCGATGCGCGCCAGCACCTGCCCGTGGTCGGAGGCCTCGGGCAGCGCCAGCACCACATGGTCGTTCAGGTAGACCACGTCGAGCACCTCGCCGATGGCGTTGGGCAGGGCGGCGTTGAATTCTTCGGACACCAGAATGTGGTCGATGGTCGTGTAGTGGCTGTCGTGGACGATGGAAAAGCCCACGTGGCGCAGGTGGTCCTGGCGCTGCTGCAACTGGTAGGCGTCGAACATGCGGTCGCCCAGGGTGTTGCCGTTGCCCAGCACGATCATGGTGGTGACCGCATCGGCCACGTCGTTGAAGTCGCCCAGCACCACGCGCGCACGCTGGTTTTCCTTCGCTAACTGACTGAGGAAGACGCGCAGGGCCGCCGCTTCGGTGCCGCGCCGGATCAGCGAACGCAGGCAGGCCAGCGCGTACAGTTGCGCATCTTCGCTGCTGTCGCCGTTGCGGTAATCGGGACGCTTGGACTTGAGGTGCACCACCACCACATCGACCGTGCAGTCGGGCGAGACGATCACCGGCGCATGGATCACGGCGCGCGAAAAGCGGTCGGCCTCGCGGCTGCCGGGCGGCAGCGCCACGCCGTCGGGAAACTGCAGGTGCGCCACGCCGGGTGCGGCCAGCGGCAGGCGCGACACCAGCGCCACGCTCGGCGTAAGGCGTTCGGCGGCCGGATCGGGATCGAAGCCGACGTGGAAGGCGTCGCGGTAATTGCGGGTGCGCGCCAGGGCTTCGCGCAGGGCGGCCTGCGAAAAAATCTCCTGGAAACCGATCACGTCGGCGTCGAGCAGGTCGATCTGGCGCGCGGTCCAGTCCAGCTTGGCCTCGTATTGCTCCGGGGTGGATGGCAACAGATTGTCGTACAGCTTCACGCCCGGTGGGGCGAGGTTGTACACGTTAAACGTGGCAAAGCGAATTTCTTGCTGCATAATAAGAAACTCCTCATTGAACGTTTAGCGTATCACGCATGGCCAAGAAAGAGCATATTTCCGAAACACCGGCGACGCAGTTCCTGCGCAAGCACCGGGTCGATTTCTCGGAACACCCCTATCCGTATGAAGAACATGGCGGCACCTCGGTCTCCGCGCGCGAGCTCGGCGTGCCCGAGCATACGGTGGTCAAGACCCTGGTGATGCAGGACGAGGCGGCCAGGCCGCTGATCGTGCTGATGCACGGCGACTGCAAGGTCTCGACCAAGAACCTGGCGCGCGCGATTCCCTGCAAGTCGGTCGAGCCGTGCAAGCCGGAGGTGGCGCAGCGCCATTCCGGCTACCAGATCGGCGGCACATCGCCGTTCGGCACCCGCAAGGCCTTGCCGGTGTACGTGGAAGAAGGCATTTTGGCGCTCGACAAGATCTATATCAACGGCGGCCGGCGCGGCTATCTGGTCGGCATCGCGCCGCAGGTGCTGGTAGCGCTCTTGGGCGCGCGGCCGGTGCTGTGCGCGCTGGAAGAGTAGGCCAATGCGCCGGCACGCCCGGCCGCACCCGGCAATGGAATACGTTCATTATTGATAGTGCCGGCCGCTATCCTCGTTGTGAAAATGTCCAATTCTCAAAAAAATACGTCGTTTTATTGCAAATATTTCATGTCAATGTGAGAAATCGCATGCTAAAAAGTTAGCACGGTCCAGTCCGGCAGGATAATACGCACCCAAGTTGCATATGCATAAATCCTGAAACGCTGAACCGGAGTTGATATGAGACGTTTGTTGAACTACCTGGCAATCCTTGCCCTCACCAGCGGGGTGTTGAGCGGATGCGGCGATAACACCGGCGCATCCGGCCCCGGCCGCGCAGCCGGGGCGGACACGCCGCCGCCTGCCGTCAGCGCCGCTGCCGCCGCTGTCCCCGATGCCGCAGGGGCCGGCGTGATGAGCGGAGGCGGCGCCAACGTCGCCGCCACCGCAGCCGAGCCTGGCGCAGCCCCGATCGCCAACGCCAGCACCATGGGTGTGGCCGCCGCTGCCTCGACCACGCAATGGACATTTTGCGCCAACGAAAACAGCAGTTGCGTTTTCAATGGCAACCAGACCGTGCGCTATGGCGCGGGCGAGCGCTTCGTCAGCAAGACGCTGGGCTGGGGCGCCGCCTGCAACAGCGCCACCTTCGGCGATCCGGCGCCGGGCGTGGCCAAGCATTGCGAGGTCACCAGCACCTGGAAAGCGTGCGGCGTCGAGGGCGCCCAGTGCGCGTTTACCGATACGCGCACCGTGCGCTTCGGTTCCGGCACCAGCTTCATGAGCAAGACGGCGACCGGCGGCGTCGCCTGCAACAGCAATGTCTTCGGCGATCCGACGCCGGGCATCGCCAAGCGCTGCGACACGGCCCCCGTCACCTGGACCTTGTGCGCCACCGAAGGCGGGCGCTGCAATTTCAGCGGCGCCAATGCGGTGCTGTTCGGGGCGGAGGGCAAGTATTACACCTATACCAAGACCGATGGCGTCGATTGCGCCGTGGGCCCCGCCATGGCCAACCCGGCCCCGGGCCTGGTGAAAAACTGCTATATCCCCGGCGCACCGGTTGCCGACGCCACGCCGCCTGTTGTCGGCGATCCACGCATCGGCAGCATCCAGCTGGCCCAATCGCAGCTGTTCGACAGCGCCGACAGCGCCCTGATCCTGATTAACAGCAAGGCGGTGCTGGTCAAGGTCAACGCTCTGAGCAACAATCCAGCGGTCGCCAAGCCGGACGGCAAAATCCAGGTCAAGGATGCGAACGGCAATCTGCTGCGCGAGATCGCCCTGGGCAAACCCGCCGGTGCGCTGCCTGCCAGCGTGCCTGTCGTGCCCGACAGGAACACCTCGTACATCGGCATCGTGCCCGCCGAGCTGGTGCGTCCCGGCCTGCGCCTGAGCGTGGTCCTGTCGAATGGCCAGAGCATGACCATCAATCCAAGGGTGGGCGGCGGGGTGCCGATGGACCTGATCGTCATTCCAGTCCAGATCGGCGGCTCGGTCGGCAAGGTCGTCGGCAATCTGCGCGACTTCGTGCAGGACCGCATTCCAGTGTCGGTCGTGAACCAGAGCGGCCGCGCGCCGTATGTCTCGTCGCGCGTGACGCGCCTGCCTGCCACCGAGGCCGAATGGAGTACCGCGTTCGGCAAGATCCTGGGCGAAATCGGCGACTTGCACCGGCTGGAAGGCGCCAACAATCGCCAGCATTACTTCGGCATCATTCCGAAAGCCAGTTACGGCCTGGCCGGCCTGGCCTATGTGCCGGGCAATGCCGGCGTGGCCGCCGATATTCCGTCGATGAGCGAAGACGGCTTGCGCGGCACCGTCGTCCACGAACTGGGCCACAACTACCGCCTGAACCACGCCGCGTGCGGCGGCGCCGGCTCGCCGGACCCGAAGTATCCCTACCCGAACGCGCAACTGGGCACGGGCACGCACTACACCTGGGGCTATCTGTTCAGCCGTGGAGCGTTCTTCGATCCGCGCAGCCCGAATCTGCATGACATCATGAGTTATTGCGGAGGCAGCACCTTTTCGGACTACAACACCCATCTGATGCAGGCATTCCTGACCCCGGCCGACGCGCTCAGGACCTCGGCGGCGAGCGCCGCAGCGCAGGACCTGGTGCTGATCAGCGGCCAGATCAGCGGCGACAAGGCCACCCTGTCGCCACTGAAATCGTTCGTCGGCCGTGCCAGCCTGCCGGCCCGGGGCGAGTACACCTTGCGCATCGTGACCGGCAAGGGCACGCTCGCGTATCCGTTCGCCACCCTGGTGGTCGACCATGCCGACGAAGCGGCAGCGCACAACTTCAGCTTTGCGATTCCGAATCCGGGTCCGATCGTCAGTATCTCGGTGCTCAAGGGTACGGCCAACCTGATGCAGGCGAGCGCCCGTCCGGTTCCGGAGAACAGTGTCCAGGGCCAGGCAGCGCTGGTGCGCGTGCGCGAGCAAGCCGGCACGGTGCAACTGAACTGGGATCGCGCCAGCTATCCGTACCTGACCGTGACCGTGGTCAACGATGCCGGGCGCTCGACCCTGGCGCAGGATCTGCAAGGCGGGAGCGCGCTCTTGTCGCTCGGTGCCTTGCCGGCCGGTGGCGCGTTCGAACTGAGCCTGTCCGATGGCGTCAATTCAGTGCTCGTCAAGCAGGCGCGCGCCAGCGCGGCCGAGTAAGGCGGGCGATTAACCCGTCGTAACAGCAAACGGCCCGCAAGGGCCGTTTTGCTTGACCGGACTTCAGGAGTAGCGGTAGGGGCTGTCGCTGTAGTCGAGGTCGTCGTCATCGTCGTCGCCGTCTCCCTTGAAGAAGATCGGACCGTCCATGCTGATCCGCACGCGCTCGCCTTCCCAGTGCAGCCATGGCGTATTTTCGCTGCCCGGCTCCGAGGTCTGGCCCGACGGCCCCAGCGAGATCTGGTCGCCGTCGATGATGGCCGTGCCGATCACATAGGTGTACACGCTGCTGTCCCTGGCCGCCTCGCTGCCGTTGAAGTCAAAGGCGCATTCGACCACTTGCTCGCCGTACTCCATGCGCATGACCGGCTTGAGCGAGGCCACCGAGACCGCGCCATTACCCACCGCCGAGTAGACGCTGAACACCAGCGCGACCCGTCCGCCCGAGAGCTGGGCCAGGGCCGGATTGACCTCGACCGTTTCGGTGGCCGGCTGCCTGGCCGAGGCCACCTGGACGTCGCCCATGTGGCGCACGAACGGCGCGCTGTCGAAGGCGCCGGGGCGGTCGGGCGCGGTGATGAGTTTCATGCGGCTGTCGGGCAGCAGCAGGCCGACGCGCAGGTCGAGGTCGTCGTTGTCGCTGTTCTTGTCGCCGTTATCCTGCCAGGTGGCGCGCACCACCAGTTTTTTTGGCGCACCGGTGCCTTTGACCAGCGAGACCACGTGACGTTCGCCTGGCTTGGTGAGGGTGACCTTGGACAGCGACACTGTCGGTGCGGCGGGCGCCGGTGCTGGCGCTGCCGGCGCCCTGGCGCCGGTATCTTCCGCGCCGCCATAATGGGCCAGCAGGGCCGACAGGCCGCCGGCGAAGCCCTGGCCCACGGCGCCGTAGCGCCAGCTGCCGTCGCGCAGGTACAGTTCGCCCACGATGACCGCTTTTTCAGTGTCGAAATCGGCCCCGGAAAAGCCGAAGCGCGCCGTGCCCAGGGTCATCGCGCTTTGCCCGAGGCGTTTCATGTTGCCATCGCCGTCGATGGAGGCGGCGAACACCAGGCGTTCGATGCTTGCCGGCAGTCTGGCCAGGTCGATGGCGAAAATACTGGCGTCGCCGCGCGTGTCGTACCTGACGGCATCGGCTGGACTGGCCTTCTGGTTAAAGAAGATCATGAAGCGCTCGTCCGACAGGCGGCTGTCGGCATCGAGCCCGAAGCAGGCGACGTCGATCACCAGCCCGGCCGGCGCCATGTCCAGTGTGACGTTGAATGGTCCGGCGCAGCCAATGTCGGCCAGCTTCCCTTTTTGTCCGCGTCCTATCTCGTTCATCTGCATCATCCTCGAAAAGTGGTGGCCAACTGTCCTGCCATAGCGGGGAATTATAGCGTGCAAAGAAGCCAATATTGAACACTTGTCGTTGCTGCGGTGCAATTGGCAGTAAGCTTGAATGCATATTATAATGAGAATGATTCTCATTTACGTCAATACAGTAGCCACCTCCAGGAGTGAAGTATGTTTTGCCTCAGCGCCCAAGCCCCCGCCCGCCCCGAATCGCTGCCTGTGCCATTGCGCGGCATCGCGCGCGGCGCCCGGATCCTGTGCGCCAGCGCGTTGCTGTCGGCGCCGTTCGCCGTCCACGCGCAGCCGGCCGCGTCAGGCGCCAGCACCACCATGCCGGTCATCACCGTCACCGGCGAGGCCGACAACAGCAATACCGAGAACTCCGGCTCCTTCGCCGCCAAAAAAGCCAGGCTGTTCAAGGGCATCGAGTCGATCCGCGACATTCCGCAGCCGGTCACCGTGATGACCCGCCAGTTCCTCGACGAACGCGCCTTGCTCGACCTGCACGACGTGCTGCAGAACACCCCCGGCGTGACGGTGGACTACATCGACAGCGAACGGGTCACCTACTTTTCGCGCGGCTACGCGATTGACGCCCTTCAAGTCGATGGCCTGACCATCAACCAGTCCGGGTCGGCCTTCATCCAGCCCGATACCGCCGTGCTCGACCGCGTTGAAGTGTTGCGCGGCGCCTCGGGCATGCTGCGCGGCTCAGGCAATCCGTCGGCCACGGTGAACATGGTGCGCAAGCGCCCGACCGCCGAGTTCCAGGGATCGGTCGGCCTGACCCTTGGCTCGTGGGAGCGGCGCCGCCTGGAAGCGGACCTCGGCGGCGCACTCAATGCCGCCGGCAGCGTGCGCGGACGCATCGTGGCCGTCACTGACGAGAAAGAGTTCTACCAGAAGGGCCGCAGCGAAGACCGCAAGGTGTTCTACGGCGTTGTGGAAGCCGACCTGGGCAAGCGCACCATGCTCACCGCCAGCCTCCAGCATACCGACCTGGACGCCACCGGCGCCTGGGGCAACCTGCCGGGCAACCTGGACGGCACGCCGCTGGCGCTGCCGCGCGAGACTTACCTGGGCGCCGACTGGAACCGCTGGAATCGCTACAACACCCAGGCCTTCACCGAGCTCGAACACCGCTTCGACAACGACTGGAGCGTGAAAGTCAACGCCGCCTACACCCAGCTGCACCTGAAAGAAAACGGCTTCAAGCAAACCTACATGGTGCGCCCCGCGCGTGAAACCAACCCGTACCTGATGTCGATCGAGACCGCCCAGTACACCGGCGCTGCCAGCGACCAGCTCAACATCGGCGCCAGCGCCAACGGCCCGTTCACGGCGTTCGGCCGCAAGCACACGCTGGTGCTGGGCGCCGAGGGCACCCGCAACAAGTCGGTCGACAGCTGGGGGCAGGGCAGCCTGTACCCGACCATGGTCGACATCCGCAGCTTCGATCCGTCGTCGACCTACCCGGAACGGGACGTGCCGATGACAGCCAGGAAAAATACCCCAAGCACCATCAGCCAGAAGGCGGCCTTCGCCACCGCCAGCCTGTCGGTCACCGATCCGCTCACGCTGCTGCTGGGCGCGCGCGTGAGCTGGTGGGAGTCGGCCTCGCCCGCCACGCCGGCGAGCAACTATGCCGTCAAGCGCGAAGTGACGCCCTTCGCCGGGCTGGTGTACGCATTCAACAAGCAGATTAGTGCCTACGCCAGCTACACAGAAATCTTTACCCCGCAAAACATCAAGGGCGCCAATGGGGCGATTCTCGACCCGATCCGCGGCGAAGATGTCGAAGCGGGCCTGAAGGGCGAGTTCCTGGGCGGGCGCCTGAACGCCTCGGCCGGGGTGTTCCGCATCAACAACGTCGGCAAGGGGATCGAAGACAGCGGTTCGGTCAATCCTTGCCTGCCCTACTTCACAACCGGCTATTGCCGCATTGCCGGCGGCAAGACCCGGAGCGAAGGCTGGGAAATAGAAGTCTCCGGCCAGCTGATGACCGGCTGGCAAGTGATGGCCGGCTACACCAACACCCGCACCCGCTACCTGGCCGACAGCAACGCCAGCAACGTCGGCCAGCCGCTGCGCTCGATCGACCCGCGCCATCTGGTAGACCTGTTCACCAGCTACAAGCCGGGCGGGGCGCTGCAGGGCCTGACGGTGGGCGGCGGCGCGCAGATCCAGAGCGAGGCGTCGGTGAAAGCGGGCGCGATCACCTCGCGCCAGGGCGGCTATGCGGTGTATAACGCCATGCTGAGCTACCAGATCGGCAAGCTGTATTCGGTGCAGGCCAACGTGAATAATCTGTTCGACAAAACCTATTACAAGAAGTTCGGCCCGACCGGCATCGCCTATTACTATGGCGACCCGCGCAGCGTCTCGGTGTCGCTGCGCGCCAACTTCTGAGGGGCCTGGCGCGGGGTTGGTGAGCAACATGCGTCCCGCCAGGGGGTGATCAGGCAGCGCCGATGGTGTATATTCACGCCCGGCGCGTGGCGCCTGTTCACAACACGAGAGAGCACAATGAATACAGCAATTTTCGCCATCGTCGCCTACCTGATCGGCTCGATTTCCTTCGCCGTGGTGGTGAGCCGGGTGGTAGGCCTGTCGGACCCGCGCACCTACGGTTCCAAAAACCCGGGCGCGACCAACGTGCTGCGCAGCGGCAACAAGGGCGCGGCGATCGCCACCCTGGTGGGCGACGCCGCCAAGGGCTGGCTCGCGGTCTGGCTGGCGATCCTGCTGGCGCCGAAGTTCGGGGTGGGTACGGCCGGCATCGCGCTGGTGGCCATTGCGGTCTTCCTCGGGCACCTGTGGCCGATCTTCTTCCGCTTCGTCGGTGGCAAGGGCGTGGCGACCGCGCTCGGCGTACTGCTCGGAATTAACGTCTGGCTGGGCCTGGCAGTCGCGCTGACCTGGCTGGCGGTGGCTTTCGCCTCTCGCTATTCGTCGCTGGCGGCGCTGGTGGCGTCGGTGTGCGCGCCGATTTACTTTGGTGTGGTGTTCGGCATTAACGAGCTGTTTTTCGCGATCGTGGCGATGTGTTCGCTGCTGCTGTACCGCCACAACCAGAACATCGCTAACTTGATGGCCGGCAAGGAAAGCAAGATCGGCAGCAAGTCGGCCGACGCGAAAAAATAGGACGTGCAGATGGCTAATGTCAGTTGGGGCTAGAATGGAATGCCCGACTGACAGGAGCATCTGTGACCAAGCTGAAAATTGATTTTGTATCCGACATTTCCTGCCCCTGGTGCGTGATTGGCCTCAAGTCGCTGGAGCAGGCGATTGGCCGCCTGGACGGCGCGGTCAGCGCCGAACTGCACTTCCAGCCGTTTGAACTCAATCCGCGCATGGCAGCCGAAGGCCAGGATATCGGCGAACACCTGAGCGAAAAATACGGCGCCACGCCGGAACAGGGCGCGCAGACGCGTGAAATGATCCGCGCACGTGGGGCCGAGCTGGGCTTTACCTTCGACATGGGTGCGCGCAGCCGCATCTACAACACCTTCGACGCGCACCGTTTGCTGCACTGGGCCGAGCAGCAGGGGCGCCAGCGCGAACTCAAGATGGCCTTGTTCGAAGCCTACTTCACCAAGGGCGACAGCCCGGGCGACCATGCCGTGCTGGCAAGGGTGGCGGGCGAAGTGGGCCTGGACGCGGCGGCGGCGGCCGAGGTGCTTGCCAGCGGCGCGTATGCCGCCGAAGTGCGCGAACGCGAGCAGTTCTACCAGCAGCAGGGCATCAATTCGGTGCCGGCCATCATTATCAACGACCGTCATCTGATTTCGGGCGGACAGCCGCCGGAAGTGTTCGAACAGGCGCTGCGCCAGATCGCAGCTGAATCGACCGAAAAATTCACTTCAACGGAGCAATAAAATGCCTACAGCAAGCTGGAACGGCGCCGTGATCGCCGACGCACCGGACGACCAGGTGCAGATCGTTGAAAACAATGTGTATTTCCCGATGTCGGCGGTGAAGCAGGAATATCTTCAGCCGAGCGCGACGGAGACCAAGTGCCCGTGGAAGGGGACGGCGAACTATTTCAGTTTGCTGGTCGACGGACAAACCAATCGCGATGCGGTGTGGACTTACCGCGCACCGTTCGATGCCGCCAGGCAGATTGCCGGGCATGTGGCGTTCTGGAAAGGCGTTACCGTCCAGCGCTGAGCGACGCGCCATCCGGCCGTTTTGGTGCGCCGCACAACAACGGTGCCCCAAAGCGCCCACCACGGCGCCTCGCGCCGTCCATTTTCCTCTCCCTCACTCTCGTTTCTCGCTGGCACGCCATTTGCTGATGCTGTGGTAAGGGCGCACGTCCGCGCCGCGCTTGCCAAACGAGGGAACCATGACTACCGACCGCACCACCAAGCTGTCCCGCCGTACCCTGCTCAAGGCCGGCGCCGCCGTCTCGCTGACCGGCCTTGCCAGCGGCGGCGTGTTCGCCGCCGGGTCCGACAAACCCGAAAAAGAAGACATCAAGGTCGGCTTCATTCCCCTGACTGACTGCGCTTCCGTGGTCATGGCCTCGGTGCTCGGCTTCGATAAAAAATACGGCATCAAGATCGTCCTGAGCAAGGAATCGTCCTGGGCCAGCGTGCGCGACAAGCTGGTCAACGGCGAACTCGACGCCGCGCACGTGCTCTACGGCCTGCTGTACGGCGTCCAGATGGGCGTGGGCGGCGCCAAAAAGGACATGGCGGTGCTGATGAACCTGAACCACAACGGCCAGGCCATCACGCTGTCGAAAAAAGTGGCGGACAAAGGCGGCGTGGACGGCGCCTCCCTCGCCAAACTCATGCAGACCGACAAGCGCGAATATGCCTTCGCCCAGACCTTTCCGACCGGCACCCACGCCATGTGGCTGTATTACTGGCTGGCGACTTACGGCATCAACCCGCTCAAGGACGCCAAGGTGATCACCGTGCCGCCGCCGCAAATGGTGGCCAATATGCGGGTCGGCAACATGGACGGTTTCTGCGTGGGCGAACCGTGGAACCACCGCGCCATTGTGGACGGGGTCGGCATCACCGCCGCCACCACCCAGGACATCTGGAAAGACCATCCCGAAAAGACCCTCGGCACTACGCTTGAATGGGCCAAAAAATACCCGAACAGCGCGCGCGCCCTGATCGCCGCCGTGCTGGAGGCGAGCAAGTGGATCGACGCCGGCCTCGTCAACAAGACCAAAATGGCCGCCACCATCGCCGACAAGTCCTATGTGAACACCTCGGTCGATGTGATCAACCAGCGCATCCTGGGCCGCTACCAGAACGGCATGGGCAAGACCTGGGACGACCCGAACTACATGAAGTTCTACAACGACGGTTCGGTCAACTATCCGTATCTGTCGGACGGCATGTGGTTCATGACCCAGCACAAGCGCTGGGGCTTGCTCAAGGCCGAGCCCGATTACCTGGCGACCGCCACCAGTGTCAACCAGATCGGGCTGTACACCGAAGCGGCCGCCATGGCGAAAGTGAGCGTCCCGACCTCGCCGCTGCGCACGGTGAAAATGCTCGACGGAACGGTATGGGATGGCAAGAATCCCAAGGCCTACGCCGATTCCTTCAAGATCAAAGCCTGAACCGGGAGCCCATGATGAGTGCCGTACTGGAATCGATGAACCCGGACGCCGCGCCGCTGGCCGCGCCCTTGCCGGAAAAACGTGCCCGCAGCGAGCGCCTCGCCAGCCAGGGCGTCACTCTGAGCAATGGCAAGCCGCGCTTGCGCACCTTCTTGCTGGCCGTGCTGCCGCCCGTGCTCGGGCTGGGCCTGCTGGTGCTGCTGTGGCAGATTTTGTCGCTCAACAACAGCAGTTTTCCGTCGCCCGCCGTCACTTTCGCCGAAGCGGTGCGCATGTTCGCCGACCCGTTCTACCGCAACGGTCCCAACGACCAGGGCATCGGCTGGAATATCCTGGCTTCGCTCAAGCGCGTGGCGCTCGGTTTCGGGCTGGCTGCGGCGGTCGGGATTCCGCTCGGCTTCCTGATCGGGCGCTTCAGTTTTCTGGCGGGCATGTTCAACCCGATCATCAGCCTGCTTAAACCCGTCTCGCCGCTGGCCTGGCTGCCGATCGGCTTGCTGGTCTTCAAGTCGGCCGATCCGGCCGCGATCTGGTCGATTTTCATCTGCTCGATCTGGCCGATGATCGTCAACACCGCCAGCGGCGTGCAGCGCGTGCCGCAGGACTACATGAACGTGGCACGCGTGCTGCAACTGTCGGAGTGGAAAATCTTTACCAAGATCCTGTTGCCCTCGGTGCTGCCCACCATGCTGACCGGCGTGCGCCTGGCCATCGGCACGGCCTGGCTGGTGATCGTCGCGGCCGAGATGCTGACCGGCGGCGTGGGCATCGGCTTCTGGGTGTGGGACGAGTGGAACAACCTGAACGTGCCGCACATCATCATCGCCATCGTCGTCATCGGCGTGGTCGGGCTGGTGCTCGAACTTGCCCTGGTGGCGCTGGCCAAGGCCTTTACCTACGAACAAGCGGGGACCTGACATGAACGCTAAATTCATTGAAGTGCAGCACGCCGAGATGGTGTTCGAGACCCGCAAGGGCCGCTTTCATGCGCTCAGTAACGTTAACCTGACGGTGGCGCAGGGCGAGTTCGTGACCCTGATCGGGCACTCGGGCTGCGGCAAGTCGACCCTGCTCAACCTGCTGGCGGGATTGACCAAGGCCACCGACGGCGCCCTGATCTGCGCCGGGCGCGAGATTGCCGGCCCATCGCCCGAGCGCGGCGTGGTGTTCCAGAACCACTCGCTGCTGCCGTGGCTGAGCTGCTTCGAGAATGTCTACCTGGCGGTCGAGCGCGTGTTTGCCAGCAAGGAGTCGGCCAGCCAGATGCGCGAGCGCACCGCGGCGGCGCTGGCGCTGGTGGGGCTGAGCGCAGCGGCCCGCAAGCGCCCGAACGACATCTCGGGCGGCATGAAGCAGCGCGTCGGCATCGCCCGCGCCTTGTCGATGGAGCCGAAGGTGTTGCTGATGGACGAGCCCTTCGGCGCGCTCGACGCCCTCACGCGCGCGCACCTGCAAGATGAATTGCTGCGCATCGTGGCCCAGACCGGATCGACGGTGGTGATGGTGACCCACGATGTGGACGAGGCGGTGCTGCTGTCGGACCGCATCGTGATGATGACCAACGGGCCGGCGGCCAGCATCGGCGACATCGTGCGGGTGCAGCTGGCGCGCCCGCGCGAACGGGTGGCGCTGGCGCATGACCGGCTGTACATGGAATACCGCACGCGGGTGCTGGAGTTCCTGTATCACCGCCAGGCACGGCCGCAGGCGGCGTGAGCCGCTCTCGCCCTATTAGTTGCAAAACCGGGGACAGACCCCGGTTTTGCAAGGTCAGGCGATATCGAGCACGATCGGCTGATGGTCGGAGGCTGCCGTTTCCGACTGCACTTCCACCTCGGTCACGCGCTGCGCCAGATCGTTGGTGACGAAAAAATAGTCGAAGCAATCGGCCCGCTCTGGCCACTTGAAACCGTGCAAGCCTGCCGTGGGCGCGCGCGCGATCTCCGGATGGCGCAGGCGCCAGGCGTCCACCAGCGGCAGCGCGATACTGTCGTCGGGCGCGATCAGTTCCTGGTAGTCGGGCGAGTCGGGCGTAAAGTTGAAGTCGCCGCAATAGATCGCCGAGCCCGGCCGGAATCCCAGCTGGTAGGGCGAGTCCATGCTCGGGTCCGGTTGAAACAAGCGCGCCCGTTCGCACGCTTCCCAATGCAGGTATTTGAGGTGCCGCACCTGCGCCAGGCGCTGTACCGGCGAGTAATATTCCAGGTGCGTGGTCAGCACCCGCACCTTGCCGCCGGGGGCGTCGATGACCGCCTCGATCAGCCCGCGCGGCATGCCGGCCGGACTGTCCGGATCGGGCGGCCACGGCAGCAGATAGCGGTGCACCTGGTTGATGCGGTATTTGGAGAGCAACATATTGCCGAACTGGCGCGGCAGGTTGTTCTGGTAGATTTCGCTGGTCGGTTCGATCACCGCCTGGTAGCCACCGAAGGCGCCCGCGAGCTGGCGGAACTGGTTGGAGGTCGCATTGCCTTCGAGCTCCGCATGATTTGACGCAACTTCTTGCAGGCAGATCACATCGGGATTTAACTTGCGCAACACATCGATGATGGCGTGGATGCGGATCCTGCCATCCTTGCCGCAACCCCAGTGAATATTCCAGCTAACAACACGCATACAGCACCTCCGGAAAAACAGAACCGGGGGAGTGTGCCATTCTTTGCAAAAATACGGTACACGGTAGGATCGCCGCGCCGGCCTGGTCAGACCGTTTTGATCTCGTCGAGCGGCCAGCGCGGGCGCACATTGAAGCCGTAGTCGCGCGTGGCGGCGTTGGGATTGATTTGCAGGCGCATGGCGCCGGCAAAGGCGATCATGGCGCCGTTATCGGTGCAAAATTCCAGCTCCGGATAGAACACGCGGAATTTCTTGGCCGCCGCCGCCGCGTTGAGCGAGGCGCGCAGTTGCGCGTTGGCGCCCACGCCGCCGGCGATCACCAGGCGTTTCAGGCCCGTGTGGCGCAGGGCGCTCACGCACTTGGCGGTCAGCACATCGACGATGGCGTCAACGAAGCCGCGCGCGATGTTGGCCTTGTCCTGTTCGCAGATGTTCGCAATGACTTTTTCGTCGTGGTTCTTCACCACCGTCAGCACGGCCGTTTTCAGGCCCGAGAAGCTGAAGTTGAAGTCTTTTGAATGCAGCATGGGACGCGGCAGCTTGTAGGCCAGCGGATCGCCAAATTCGGCCAGGCGCGAAATCGCCGGGCCGCCCGGGTAGCCCAGGCCAAGCAGCTTGGCCGATTTGTCGAAGGCTTCGCCGGCCGCGTCATCCAGCGTTTCGCCGAGCAGGGTGTACTGGCCGACGCCGTCGACCCGCATCAGCTGCGTGTGGCCGCCCGAAACGAGCAGCGCGATGAAGGGGAACTGCGGCGGATCGGAGGCCAGCAGCGGCGAGAGCAGGTGGCCTTCGAGGTGGTGCACGCCGAGCACCGGTTTGTCGAGCGCCAGCGCGAGGCTGCATGCGATCGAGGAGCCGACCAGCAGCGCGCCGGCCAGCCCGGGACCCTGGGTGTAGGCGATGGCGTCGATGTCGGCCATGGCCACGCCGGCGCGCGCGAGGGTTTCTTCAAGCAGCGGGATGGCACGCCGGATATGGTCGCGCGAGGCCAGTTCCGGTACCACGCCGCCGTATTCCTCGTGCATGGCGACCTGCGAATGCAGGGCGTGGGACAGCAGGCCGCGTTGCGTGTCATACAACGCAAGGCCGGTTTCATCGCAGGAGGATTCGACGCCGAGAACGATCATGGAAGGTGCACAGAATAAGGGGGAATGCGCCATTGTAAAGCACCGGCTGCGCCGGCGCAGTGCGGCGCCCGGGGCGCGGGCTGGCATCGCTCTTGCTACGGACAGGTATCCGCCGGCGCCTTGTGCCCACGCGGTCGCATCGAATCCACAGGGAGGACGGTATGGCGGAGCAATGGAAAGCGGTTTGCAGGCTCAGGGACATCCCGCTGCAAGGCTGGTACGCAGTCGCGCGCGGGCTGGCGTGGCAGGAGCTGCCGGGGGTACGGGTGTTCCGGTCGGAGGATGACCAGGTGGTGGCGCAGCTCGATGGCGGGGAGGGCAGGCGCTATGCGGTCAAGGTCGCGGAGGGCAGGGTGTACCTGGACCAGAACGAGTTGAATGCGCCGGCCAGCAGGGCGGAAGCGGCGCTGGCGGGGTCGTTTGCGACGATGCCGCATGGGTAGAGCCGCAAGCGCAGAAAGCACCGCTAAACCCAAAAACGACGTTACCCTTAAAACCGTCATTCCCGCGCGGGAATGACGGTTTTAAGGTTAGTGGTCTTACGGGAGATGCTAACTTAAGGACGCTGCAACAGCTCCGCGTGCGCCGCACGCAGCATGGTTTCGGTCGCATCCCAATCGATGCAGCCGTCGGTCACCGAACAGCCATACTTCAACTGCGTCAAATCCGCCGGAATCTTCTGGTTGCCGCCGACGATATTCGATTCGATCATCACGCCCACCAGCGACTTGTTCCCGTGACGGATCTGCTGCACCACGTCCGACATCACCAGCGGCTGCAATTCAGGCTTCTTGTAGCTGTTCGCATGCGAGCAGTCGACCACCAGGTTGGCCGGCAGCCTGGCTTTTTCCAGCGCCTGCTCGGCAATCGCGATCGACACCGAATCGTAATTCGGACGCCCGTCGCCGCCGCGCAGCACCACGTGCCCGTAGGCGTTGCCGCTGGTGCGCACGATCGAGACCGTGCCCTGGCCATTGATGCCCAAAAACGAGTGCGGATGCGCCGACGACAGAATGGCGTTGATCGCGATGCTGATATCGCCATCGGTGCCGTTCTTGAAACCGACCGGCGTCGACAAACCCGACGACATTTCGCGGTGCGTCTGCGATTCGGTGGTGCGCGCGCCGATTGCGGTCCAGGCGATCAGGTCACCCAGGTACTGCGGCGAGATCGGGTCGAGCGCTTCGGTGGCGGTAGGCAGGCCCAGTTCGCACACGTCCAGCAGGAACTGGCGCGCCTTTTCCATGCCTTCGTCGACGCGGAACGAATCGTCCATGTGCGGGTCGTTGATGTAGCCCTTCCAGCCGGTCGTGGTGCGCGGCTTTTCGAAATACACGCGCATCACCAGCAGCATGGTGTCGGCCACCTCGGCCTGCAGCGCCTTGAGGCGGCGCGCATAGTCGATGCCGGCCACCGGGTCGTGGATCGAGCACGGGCCGACGACGACGAACAGGCGCTTGTCCTTGCGGTCGATGATGTCGCGCAGCGCGGCGCGGCCCTGCATGACGGTGGCGAACGCGCTGTCGGTCAGGGGAAGGCGCTTGTGCAGCTCTTCCGGGGTCGGCATGGTCGCGAACGAGGTGACGTTGGTATTTTCGATGTCTGGAGTAGTAATCATGAAGGCTGCTTTTTCTCGTGTTTTTCGGCGTGGATGGTGGAGTTTAGCCCGAATCGGCCCTTCCTGCACCGCTTGTGTCAAAAGCCGGTTGATCTGCGCGGCCGCAGTCGCTTTTTCTGTCATCATCGAGTCATCTCGCCCGTTTAAGCTTGCCGGCTTCCCAACTCCTATCACGAGCTGTCATGACCCAACCGAATTCGCGCCGCAAGTTCCTTCGCAACCTCTCTCTCGGTACCGTCGCGGCCTCCAGCGTCGCGCTGGCCGGCTGCGGCGGCAGCGATGGCGGCGATATCGATGTCCGCTTCGCGCACGGTGTCGCCAGCGGCGATCCGCTGAGCGACCGCGTCATCCTCTGGACCCGCATCAGCACCACCGCCAGCGGCGACATCGATGTCAATTGGGCGATCTCCGAAGACAGCAACTTCACCGTCATCGCCGCCAAGGGCAGCGCCAGTACCGGCCCGGCGCGCGACTACACCGTCAAGGTCGACGTGACCGGGCTGGCCGCCAACCGCGCCTATTACTACCGCTTCGAGGCCTACGGCGTGGCTTCGCCGGTCGGGCGTACCAAAACCATCGGCACCGGCAACCTGGCGCAGGTCAAGCTGGCGGTGTTCAGCTGCACCAACTACCCGGCCGGCTACTTCCACGTGTACGCCGAAGCGGCAAAGCTGAACGACATCGACGCCGCGATCCACCTGGGCGACTACATCTACGAATACGCCAAGGACGGTTACGCCGCCAAGGACGCCGAGGCGCTGGGCCGTGTGTCGGTGCCGGCCAACGAGATCATCACCCTGAGCGACTACCGCCGCCGCTATGCCCAGTACCGCGCCGACAAGGACCTGCAGGCGCTCCACGCGCGCATGCCCTTCATCACAGTGTGGGACGACCATGAACTGGCCAACGACACCTGGCGCGAAGGCGCGGAAAACCACGATCCGGCCACCGAAGGCCTGTTCCTGGCGCGCCGCCAGATGGCGATCCAGGCGTACAACGAATGGATGCCGATCCGGCTGCCGGACGCCAGCAAGCCTGACCGCATCTACCGCTCCTTCGACTTCGGCAACCTGCTGTCGCTGCACATGCTCGACACGCGCGTGATCGGCCGCGACAAGCAGCTCGGCTACCCAAGCTATGTCGGCGCCGGCGGCGCGTTCAACGGCGCCGCGTTCGCGGCCGACGTCGGCAATCCGGCGCGCCAGTTGATGGGTCTTGAACAAACCACCTGGCTCAAGGGCCAGATGACCAAGTCGAGCGCCACCTGGCAGATGCTGGGCCAGCAGGTGCTGATGGCGCGCATGAATTTGCCCGCGCCACTGGTGCTGGGCGCAATCGGTTTCGGCGCCTATGTCGCGCTGCTGACCAAGGCGAAGACTGCGCCGGCCAGCCTGACGGCGGCCGAGCAGCAGATCCTGGCGCAACCATCGGTGCCGTACAACCTCGACGCCTGGGACGGCTACCAGGCCGCGCGCGAAACCGTGCTGGCGACTGCAAAAGCGCTGAACAAGAACCTGGTGGTGCTGGCCGGCGACACGCACAATGCGTGGGCCAGCGACCTGGCCGACATGAACGGGCAGGCCGTCGGGGTGGAGTTCGGGGTGTCGTCGGTGACCTCGCCAGGTTTTGAAGAGATCTTCAAGAACGAAGATCCGGCGCAGGTGGCGGCGGGCCTGGAACAGATCATCGGGCCGCTGGTGTATGCCGAAACCAAGTCGCGCGGCTTCATGGTGGTGTCGGTCACGCCGACCGAAACCCGCGCCGAGTACCGTTATGTGAGCACGGTCAAGTCGACCAGCTACACGGTCTTGCCAGGCAAGGTCCTCAAGACGCTGCCGGGCGCCGCCAACCGCAAGCTGATCGCGGCATAAGGCTGCACAAAAAAAGGGGACGGGGCGCACGGTGGAATGCGGCTCCGTCCCCAAAACCACGCACTAAGAGGCTATCCCGGTAGATAGGGGTCGCATCTGGCGCGCCTGACAAGCGCGGGCAGCCTCGGCATTCCTTCGGAATACCCTCGTCGTCGCATGGCTTGGCCATGCATCCTCCTCGCGCCTTGCCCGCGCTTGCCATGCATCGCCATCTGCTTCCCCCTATCTACCGGCATAGGCTCTTCGCCTTACACAGGCAGCACCTTCATATCGAAAAGGCGCTCGAACAGCCAGACGGCGGCAATCAGGGCGATGGCCACCGAGCCGGTGGTCATCAACTGGCGGTACAACCAGGTGCGGCGGGTGAGAAAAGCCAGCGGCAAAAACACCGCCACGATCGCCAGCTGCCCCAGTTCCACCCCCACGTTAAAGCCGGCCAGGCTTAATACCAGCGATCCTTGCGGCAGTCCCAGGTCGGCCAGCACGCCGGCAAAACCGAAGCCGTGAATCAGGCCGAACACAAACGCCGCCAACGGGCGCCGTCCGCGAAACAGCGGGACAAGGTTATTCACCGCCGCCAGCAGCACCGAGGCCGCAATCGTCGACTCCACCCAGCGCGATGGCAGCGACAGCACCCCCAGGCTGGCCAGCGTCAATGTCAGCGAGTGCGCCAGCGTGAACGCGGTGACCACCTTGAGCACATCGAAAAAGGCGGCCCGCAAGGTCTGCGCCTCTTTCATCGCCATCGGCGCCATCACCGCCGGCAGCAGCAGCGCGAGCAGGAACAGGATGTGGTCGAAGCCGATCCAGATATGCCAGACGCCGTGCCTGACGTAATCAAGGAACTGGGTGAACTTGCCGGGTGCGCGCAGCAGCAGCTCCTGGCGCGCCGCCTCGGGGCTGAAGATGGCCGTCGATGTCGCGCCATCGTGTTCCAGCTTGACCAGGCCCTTGTGCTGCGGATCGAGGTCGGCGAACAGGCGGTAACTCACGCCCAGCGCGGCGCCGCCGGCGGGGCAGGTGGCGCGAAAACGCAGCACGGTGTAAGCCCCATCGGTGTGGTTGTCGATCAGCTGCTCGCCGGCGACGATGGGGCAGGCCGCCGTGCCGCTGGTGAGCGCCAGGCGCGCCAGCGCATAGGTGGCGATGGCTTCGTGCTGGCTGCGGATTTCGTCCCAGGTCAGCTCGCCGTCGCCGTTCTGGTCCAGGTTCAATGCAAAATCGAGGTCGCGCAGGGCGATGTCCCATTGACCGTCGACCTGCTGGCCGGCGACCTTGAGGGTCAGGTAGCTGTCGCTCGGCTTGTGGGCGCGCGCCGGCGCGGCCACCAGGGCCAGGGCCAGCATCAGAAAAGCGATGACGGTGCGGCCGGTCATGCGCCCGCCTTGATCTGCTTGATCAAACGCGCCACCGCCACGTCTTCGACCGCATGTTTGGCGACCCAGTCGATGACCGGTGCGGCGGCGGTCTTGTCGCCGGCTTTGGCGGCAGCTTCGAGCAGCACGATCATGTCGGCCGATTCCTTTTGCACCGCCCAGTTCTGCTGCGCCAGCGCCAGCGCGGTCTTGGCGTCAGCGCGGATATGCAGTTCGTAGCGCGCCTGTTCGCGCTGGTGGACGGTGTCGCCGCGCCGCATGGCGGCTTCAAAACGCGCCTTGAGTTCGGCGTCGGCGTTGCGCAGCGCCTCTGCGCCGGTGCCGCCCTGCTGCAGCGCCAGCGCGTGACGCAGCAGCAGGCCGTCGATGCGGGTATGTTCCTTGACGAGTGCAATCACTTCCGGTGCGCGCTTTTGATCGAGCAAAAAGTCGGCGTAGGCGCCGAGCAGGTAGCTGTCGCGCGCGTCCAGGGCCAGTGCGCGCTTGAAGCGTTCTTCGGCGGCCTTGGCGTCGCCGCGGCGCTGCGCCATTTCGCCCAGCAGGGTCAACACCCAGACCTGCATGCCGGCGTCGGCTTCCTGGTTGCGGCGCAGGGTCATTTCGAGCAGGGCTTCGCTTTTGGCCGAGCGTCCGGTCATGGTGCCCACATTGGCCACGCAGGTAATCGTCACCAGTTCGGTCGACAGCGACGACAGGCGCGCGCAGCTGGCGGTGGCGGCCTGGTAGTCGCCGCGCACCGTCTGCACGATGGCGCGGGTGAGCCAGGCTTGCGGATTGGCCGGGTCGGCGGCGACGATGGCGTCCAGGTCGCGCAGCGCTTCGGCGAAATGGTGGGTACTTTGCAGCAGGATGGCGCGCAGCAGGCGCACCTCGGGCGGGGGCGCCGCCATCGTCCACCACGGCGCCAGCGCGGCCTGGGCATAGCCGAAGTAGCGCGGATCGGTTTCCTGGCGCGCCACCGTGATGTAGCGCTGCGCCGTGCGCGTGGCCAGCGCCAGGTCGCGCGGGGTGGCCGCCAGTTGCGCGCGCAAGGTGGCCAGTTCGCGCTGGGCCGGGTCGGCGCGGCGCGGCAGGCGCTCGACCACGGTAGCGCCGCTGGCAGGGAGGTGCGGCGCGGCCTGCGCCAGCGGCGCCAGGAGCGCGTACGCCAGCAGCGCCGGCGCGGTAAGGCGTGCGAATCGTGTCGGCATGGTGTGTTCCCGGTGCGTGAGAATGGTCCTGTTTTTTTTGGGGACGAACTCCGGCCGGAAAAGCGCTTCCCGGCCGGATCGACTGCAAGTGCTTACAAGGCCGACGGTTCCGTGTCTTCCGGCGCGGTGCTGGCGATGGCGTCGATGCCGACCGCTTCGCTATCGTCCGGCATGGCCGCCACGGTCGTCTTCACCGTGGTGAAAAAGGCGTCGGCGACCGGGCCGGTTGGTGGCGGCGGTGGCGTCGGCACCTGCGGCGGCGACGAGGTGTGCGTATCGCTGCCGCAGGCGGTCAGCAACAGCATCGCGCAGATCAGACTGGGTTTTTTCATGGTGCTCTCCTGATGGTGTGATTACTTCTGCGGCGAGCCAGGAATCGGCGATTTGAGGTACGGGAAGGCGGTGCTGACCATCGTCTCGTCCAGATACGCGCCATCGGTAAAGCGCAGCGCGCCGGCCGGTGCATCGCCTGGCGCGCAGCCGATGTTGATGGTGCACAGCTTGCCCATGACGACGCGCAGCGCCACGTCGACCACGTCGTCGCCCGGACGGCGGCCGTTCGGGAAGCCGGCGTTGTCGCCGTCAATCACGCCAAGGCGTTTTTGCGCGCCTGGCGCGGTCGGTGCGATCGAGGTATTCAGGCGCAGCATTTCGGATGCGGTGACGGTCTTCGGCTGGTTCACGCCCTTGATCCCGGTCAGGAAGGTCGCCACCAGGTCGTTGCGCGGGAAGTTGGTCGGGGCCTTGGCGCCGGCGCTGCCGTACAGGATCTCGACCAGCGCAGGCAGGGTCGGGTTGGTGACGTAGTCGGCGAACTGGCCGTCGTTTGAGGGCTTGCTGTGGTTGAAGCGGTCCTTGTCCTTCAGGCCGATCACGACTTCATTGACCAGCGGCATGCCGAGACGCGATACCTGGACCCAGGCGCCGCCTTCTTTCGAGACATCGGCGTCCGACTTCGGCGTCGGGTTGATCAGGCGGCCCTGGCGCAGGCTGGCCGTGGTCCAGCCGCCGATGACCGGGTCGCCGGCGCTGGCGTTGAGCAGGCACGAGGTCGGCATTTCCATGCTCAGGGTGGTCACGTTCTTGTTGGCCAGGTCATCCTTCGCGCCTTTTTCGGCGTTGGCGCTGAACTCGACGGCAGGCGCCTTGATGTTGATCAGGTCGAACGTTTCGCCGAGGTTGACGACGAAAGGGTCCTTGCGCTGGCCGACGAACAGTTTGGCCGGCGCCGGGCAGCCGGGCACGGTGACGTTGTACATGTGCCTGGCGGCGTAGGCGTCGTAGTTGGCGATCGACTTGTTGCCGATGTTATCCAAGGGCTTGTCGAAGGTGGTGCCGCCGCCGTCGGCATTGGCGACGACGGCGCGGGTGCCGCTGCGGCGGTCGCCGCGCACCACGGTGACGGTGAAGGTTTCGCGCACGTTGGCGCCGGCGGCGTTGGCGTCGGCGATCGGGCCGCCATTGATCACGAGCGGAATCGAGACTTTTTTACCGCCCACGGTCAATTGCGTATCTTTATTGGTATTCTTGAAGCGGAACTGGAAGGTGATGTCTTCCCTGGCGTCGCCATTATTATCGACATGGATTTCGTAGAGCGCGTCCGGGTCCATCATGAAGTAATTCGGGCCGCCGTAGGCATCCTGCAGCGGCACATAGTTGGCGATCAGCGTTGTAAAATCGCTGCGGCCAGCCTGGTAACTGCGGAACATGTAGAAGTCGGTGGCGTCGACCTTGGGACTGCGCGTAATGAAAGGCGCTTCCCGGTGGCTCGATGCAAATGCCGACGGCGCGAATGCGCAGGCCAGCAGGTTGCCTGCCAGTACCGCGCCGATGGTCGCCCGTACGCTCATCTGATTCATGTTTCTCTCCTCGTTATAGGTTTTCACACTGATGTGTATGCAGATATACGCGGCGGTCTCGTCGCCGGATTCACTTTATGCCAAATAAATTTTTATGAATGCAGTGTTAAGCTGAAACCCATGAACAAAACAACCGAACCATTCCTGGCCGCCACTTTCATCAAAGAAATCGGGCGCGGCAAAAAAGGGGCGCGTAGTATGTCGCGCGACAATGCGCACGCGCTGTACGGGGCGATGCTCGACGGCAGGGTGTCCGACCTGGAGCTGGGCGGCATTTTGCTGGCGATGCGCATCAAGGGCGAATCGGTGGACGAGATCGCCGGGTTCCTCGATGCGGCCGAGGCGTCGTTTGCACCGCTGGTGGCGCCGGCGGGTCCGTATGCGCCGGTGCTCGTTCCGAGCTACAACGGGGCGCGCAAACTGGCCAACCTGACCCCGTTGCTGGCGCTGCTGCTGGCGCGCGAAGGCGTACCGGTGCTGGTGCATGGCGTGACCAGCGATCCGGGCCGGGTGACGAGTTTCGAGATTTTGCGCGAACTCGGATTCGAGGCGGCCGCGTCGGCTGCCGACGTGCAGGCCGCGTTTGCGACGGGCAAGCCGGCCTTCATGCCGATCGACACGCTGGCCCCGAAGATGGCGCAGATGCTCGCGCTGCGCCGCATCCTGGGCGTGCGCAACTCGACGCATACCTTGGTGAAAATCTTGCAGCCGTTTGCCGGGCCGGCGCTGCGCCTGGTCTCGTACACGCATCCGGAATACCTGGAGATGCTGGGCGAATACTTCACGACGATTGCGCGCGAAGGGCGGGGCGACGCTTTCCTGATGCGCGGCACCGAAGGCGAAACCGTGGCCAACGCCAACCGGGCGCAGCAGATCGACTGGTTCCATGACGGCGAGCGCACCGTACTGGTGCAGCGCGATGCACCAACGGATGACGTGGCCGAGGGGCCGGCCGAGCGCGACGCGGCCACGACCGCAGCCTGGATTACCCGTGCGCTGGCGGGCGAGGTGCCTGTGCCGCCATCCATTACCGAACAAGTGGCACAGTGCTTGCTAGTTTCAAAGTCAATACAGGCAAACACAGGTGCGCATCATGGGGAGCAAGGGTAAGGTTTATCTGGTGGGGGCGGGGCCGGGCGATCCGGAACTGCTGACCTTGAAGGCGGTCAAGGCGATCGCGGCGGCCGACGTGTTGCTGGTGGACGACCTGGTCAATCTGGCGATCCTGGCGCACGCCGCGCCCTCGGCGCGCATCGTCCCCGTGGGCAAGCGCGGCGGCTGCCGTTCCACTTCGCAAGCATTCATCGAACGGCTGATGGTGGCCGAGGCGCGGGCCGGGCGGCAAGTGGTGCGGCTCAAGGGCGGCGACCCCTTCATTTTCGGGCGCGGCGGCGAAGAGCGCGCGCACCTGATGGCCGAGGGCATCGCGGTCGAGGTCATCAACGGCATCAGCAGCGGCCTGGCGGCGCCCTCCTCGATCGGCGTGCCGCTGACGCACCGCGACTGGAGCTCGGGCGCCATCTTCGTGACCGGGCACGAGCGTGGCGACGAGGCCGGCAGTGCCCGCACGCCGGACTGGGCCTTGTTGGCGCAGACCGGGCTGACCCTGGTGATCTACATGGGCGTGGCGCGTTGCAGGCAGATCCAGGCGGCGCTGCTGGCTGGCGGCAAGGCCGGCAGCACGCCGGTGGCCGTGATCCAGTCGGCGACCGGGGTGGGGCAGATGCAATTGCTGACGACCCTGGCCGACCTGGTCGACGACCTTGCCGTGTCCGGCCTGGGCAGTCCCAGCATCATCGTGATCGGCGACGTGGTGCGCTGCGCCGATGTCGCGCTTCAGCATCTCGACCAATATGAACCGCCGGCAAAGCTTGCATAAGCGACGAGGGGTGTAGTGTTGCAAAACCGGGGTCTGTCCCCGGTTTTACAACTTCTGCGAGGGGTTCGGGCCATGGCCGGGCTGCGCGGTTTACAATCACTGTTTTAGTGATTAGCGGAAACCGGCATACGCCATGGCAAAACAATTTGATGTAGCAGTGATCGGCGCGGGTGCGGCCGGGATGATGTGCGCGGCTGTCGCCGCCCAGCGCGGCAAACGGGTGGTGTTGATCGATCATGCGGAGAAACTTGCAGAGAAGATCAGGATTTCTGGCGGTGGACGTTGTAACTTCACCAATATCAATACGGCGCCGCAGAATTTTTTGTCGCATAATCCCCATTTCTGCAAGAGCGCCTTGTCTCGGTATACCCCTCAGGACTTTCTGACGCTCGTTAAGAAACATCGCATCGGTTATCACGAGAAGCATCGCGGCCAGCTGTTTTGTAATGAGTCGGCCGAGCAAATTATCCAGATGCTCAAGGCCGAGTGCGCCAGCGGCGACGTGACCTGGCGCATGCCGTCCAAGGTCGAGTCGCTGGAAAAGACCGCCGACGGCTTTTTCATCCTGACCGACAGCGGCGAGATCCTGGCCGACAGCGTCGTCATCGCCACCGGCGGCTTGTCGATCCCGAAAATCGGCGCGACCGATTTCGGCTACCGCATCGCGGCCCAGTTCGACCTGAAAATGGTCGAGCCGCGCCCGGGACTGGTGCCGCTGACCTTCGACGGTCCCAGCTGGGAAGCGTTCGTGCCGCTGGCCGGCATCGCCCTCGAGGTGGAAGTGGAAACCGGCTCCAACAAGGGCAAGGGCAACAAGCGCGGGCATTTCCGCGAGGATTTGCTGTTCACCCACCGCGGCCTGTCGGGTCCTGCCATCCTGCAAATTTCCAGCTACTGGCAGCCGGGCACGCCGATCATGGTCAACCTGCTGCCCGACATGGATGTGGCGCAGGAACTGATTGACGGCAAGAGCACGCTCAAGAAGCAGCTGGGCAACGTGGTGTCCCAGTGGCTACCGGTGCGCCTGGCCGAGGGCTTGATCGCGGTGGCTGGCTTGAGCCCGGATGCGCGCCTGGCCGACTTGCCGGACGCTAAGCTGCGCAAGCTGGGCGACGCTATCAACCGCTGGGCCATCGTGCCGACCGGCTCGGAAGGCTACCGCAAGGCCGAGGTGACCCTGGGCGGCATCGATACGCGCGAGCTGTCGCAGCAGTCGATGATGGCCAACAAGGTGCCGGGCCTGTATTTCATCGGCGAGGCGGTCGATGTGACCGGTTGGCTGGGCGGTTACAACTTCCAGTGGGCCTGGGCCTCGGGCGTAGCGGCCGGGCAGGCGGTGTAAGCGGCATCACGGCGGCTGTTGCGAAATAGCAAAATAGGAAGGGGCTTGAGCGAAAACCTTCCAAAGCTGTGGAAACGGTGCTATTATCTCGTTCTTCCCTAAATCTAACGGTTTGATTTTTACATGACCACTATTCGCCTTAAAGAAAACGAGCCGTTCGAAGTCGCAATGCGTCGCTTCAAACGCACCATCGAAAAAACGGGTCTGCTGACCGAACTGCGCGCACGCGAGTTCTACGAAAAGCCAACGGCTGAGCGCAAGCGCAAGCTGGCAGCTGCCGTGAAGCGCCACTACAAGCGCATCCGCAGCCAGCAACTGCCTAAGAAATTATTCTAAGACTGTCCAGTCGAACCTGATCCGGTGACGGCCAACAGCCTGTCCGGGTCATTGTTTTTACTGTAGTCGCAGACCCGCTCCGGTTTACCGCAGCGGGTTTTGCTATTTGGTTTTTTGCTGTGCATTACCTGATCTCTATTAATTATCCATACGAGGATTGCCATGGGCTTGAAAGAACAAATTACCGACGACATGAAAGCGGCGATGCGCGCGAAAGAAGCGGACAAGCTGAAGACGATCCGCCTGATCCTCAACGATATCAAGCGACGCGAAGTCGATGAGCGTATCGAACTGGACGACGAACAAACCCTGGTGATCATCGAAAAAATGATCAAGCAGCGCAAGGATTCGATCAGCCAGTTTGAAAGCGGCAATCGCCAGGATCTGGCCGATATCGAAAAAGCCGAGCTGGCCATTCTTGTCGCCTACATGCCTGCCGGCTTGTCGGAAGCGGAAATCGCTGCCGAAGTCGCCGCCGCCGTGACCGCTTCGGGCGCCGCCGGTCCGCAGGACATGGGCAAGGTCATGGGCTTGCTCAAGGCAAAATTGCCAAAAGGCACGGACATGAGCGCCGTTTCAGGCCTGATCAAGAAGGCGCTCGCGCCGGCCTGACCGTTGTACGCGGCGTTCGCGCAGAACGCCGCGCGGAAGCCGCGTCGGCTAGACGTCGCGGCACGCCGACGCGCCCGCGTCTTGTCGCAGATCAAATCTGCGGCGGGCGCGGCGGTATAGTCTGACCTGACACAAAGACTGTTCATCGCACGTGATTCCACAATCCTTCCTTACCGATTTGCTCAACCGTATCGACATCGTCGATGTGGTCGGCCGCTACGTCCAGTTGAAGAAGGGCGGGGCCAATTTCATGGGCCTGTGCCCGTTCCACAGCGAAAAATCCCCCAGTTTCACGGTCAGCCCCACCAAGCAGTTTTACCATTGCTTCGGTTGCAGCGCGCATGGCAACGCGGTCGGCTTCCTGATCGAGTATTCCGGCATGGGCTTCATCGATGCCGTCAAGGACCTGGCCCAGGGCGTCGGCATGGTAGTGCCCGATGCGGATGACAAGATTCCGCCTCTGCAACGTGCGGCCAACCAGGCCCAGGCGCTGGCCCTGACCGAAGCCATGACCCAGGCCTGCGATTACTACCGCGGCCAGTTGCGCGGCGCCACGAATGCCATCGCCTACCTGAAAAACCGCGGCCTGACCGGTGAAGTGGCGGCCCGCTTCGGCATGGGCTACGCCCCGTCCGGCTGGGATAACCTGCGCACCGTGTTCCCCGATTACGAGGTGCTGGCGCTGGTCGAGTCCGGCCTGGTGATCGACAAGGTCGATGAGGACGGCGGCAACAAGAAGCGTTATGACCGTTTTCGCGAGCGCATCATGTTCCCGATCCGTAATACCAAGGGCCAGGTGATCGGCTTTGGCGGGCGGGTGCTGGACCAGGGCGAACCGAAATACCTGAATTCCCCCGAAACGCCGCTGTTCCAGAAGGGCCTGGAGCTGTACGGCCTGTACGAGGCGCGCCAGGCCATCCGCGACGCCGGCTACGTGCTGGTGACGGAAGGCTATATGGACGTGGTCGCGCTGGCCCAGCTTGGCTTTCCGCAAGCGGTGGCGACCTTGGGCACGGCCTGCACCAGTACCCACGTGCAAAAGTTGCTGCGCCAGACCGACAGCGTGATTTTCAGCTTCGACGGCGACAAGGCCGGCCGCCGCGCCGCCCGCCGCGCGCTCGAAGCCTGCCTGCCGCAAGTGAGCGACAACAAGATCATCAAATTCCTGTTTTTGCCGTCCGAACACGATCCGGACAGTTTCGTGCGCGAATTCGGTGCCGATGTATTCGAGCAAGAGATTCACGAAGCCATGCCGCTGTCGCAGTTTTTGCTGCGCGAAGTATCGGGCGAGCACGATCTTTCCACCTCGGAAGGGCGCGCCCACGTCCAGTTCGACGCCAAGCCGCTGCTGCAATCGATGTCGCCCAGCTCGCTGCGCCTGCAGATCGTGCGCGGCCTGGCCAGCATGACCGAGTCCACGCCGGCCGAAATCGAGGCCCTGTTCGAGCTGTCCAAGCCGGTGTCGGTGGCGCGCCGCGCGCCGCCGCGCCAGGGCCGGCCGGAGCCGGTCGGTCTGGAATTGCAGATTTTGCGCCATCTGGTGGCGCATCCGCCGCTCAGCCTGGAACTGGACGAGGCCGCACTGGCGGCATTCAACCATTTCGGACCCGACGCGGCCGAGCGCTTGCTGTATCTGGTCGCTTGCGGCCAGGCATTGGGGCCGAACGGCGGCTTCGCGGCCTTGTCCCAGCATTTGAAGGATACCAGCAACGAATACGATGGCTTGATCGCTGAAATTGCCTCGGAGCCGGAATCGGATATTGACAGCGTGAAATTGTGGCTGGTCGGGGCTGTGAGGCAGATCAAACTTGCAGCGCTTAAACAGGAGCTGACCCAGTTGTTTTCCGCGGGCCTGACCTCAGATCAGGTGGGTGTGCGCTACCGCGAAATCATGGCCGAGCAGAAGCGGCTGGAGGACGATGGCGCGCCGGGTTAGACCCGGCGCAAAGCATGAAATCGGAAGCCCGCACAGGGGGCGTTTGGCACTGGAAAAAGACGGACTGCGTGCTATAATAAAACGATAAGTGTTGTGTTCGCAGAAATTTTTTCGTTGTCCGTAAGTTGTATTTCTTTCAGTGAGTTAGGCTCTTGATCGGCGCAAAGATGGTGGGCGTCGGCGGCTCGGGCCAGCGTTGGTTGCGACGGCAGCGCCGTCGATGGCAAACATCGGTTTGCCTTCCAGCCACGCACGGCTCGCGCCTCCAACCGCCGTTGTATGCAGTAGACTACTGCCGAAATCGCGCGGGTCGTGCCCGTAAGGTGATGTAAAGGTGTTATGAGTGCAGCAATGCCGGAGGGGTCTGCGAAGGCCGGTCCGGGGACGTAGGGCCCAAAAGGCCGGCAACAAACTTTATCTTAATCCACCATAAAGCTAGTCGTTGTGACATCGAAAGCGCCTGTGCCAATCAAGAAACCTGAAACCAAAGCGGCTGATAAGCCAACGAGAATGTCCGCCAAGGCGGATAAAGCGCAAGACAAGGCGGAAACGCGCAGCCCGAGCGCGAGCGCGACGCCTGTCGTCAGCCAGACCACCGATGCCGCCGCGCTGGCCGCGATCGACACGTCCGGTTACGTGCTGCCCTCAGTCAAGGTACCGGGCAGGCGCGGGCGCAAGCCGAAAGAATTCCAGCCCGAGAACGATGAAGTCGCCGCCCTCAATGCGGTCGAGCGGGCCGAGCTGAAGGCAGTCGACAAGGCCAAGGCCAAGGACCGCAAGGCCAAGGAAAAGGCCTTGCTGAAAGACGCGTTCTCGTCGGACACCGAAGCGACCGAAGAAGAACTCGAGCGCCGGCGCCAGAAACTCAAGACCCTGATCAAGTTCGGCAAGGAACGCGGTTTCCTCACCTACGCCGAAATCAACGATCACCTGCCCGAAAACATCGTCGATCCGGAAGCGATCGAAGGCATCATCGGCACCTTCAACGACATGGGGATTGCGGTCTACGAACACGCGCCCGATGCCGAAACCTTGCTGCTGTCGGACAATGTGGCCACCGTCACCAGCGATGACGAAGCCGAGGCCGCGGCCGAAGCGGCATTGTCGACGGTCGATTCCGACTTCGGCCGCACCACCGACCCGGTACGCATGTATATGCGCGAGATGGGTTCGGTCGAGCTGCTCACGCGCGAAGGCGAGATCGAAATCGCCAAGCGCATCGAAGACGGCCTCAAGGACATGATCCAGGCCATTTCGGCCTGCCCGGTGACGATCGCCGAAATCATTTCCGCCGCGATCCGCATCCAGAACGACGAAATCAAGATCGACGAGATCGTCGACGGCATGGTCGATCCGGACGAGCCGCTCGAACCGGTCGTGGCGCCGGTCGCCACCGACGAGGATGAAGACGAAGAAGAGGCCGACGAGGAAGAAGAGGAAGAGGAAGAAGAAAACAATGCTTCCGGCGCTGCGGGTTTCTCGGCCGAACAGTTAGAGGCGCTGAAAAACCAGGCGCTCGAAAAATTCGACATCATCTCGGTGCAGTTCGACAAGATGCGCAAGGCCTTCGAGAAAGACGGCTACAACTCGAAAGCCTACGTCAAGGCGCAGGAATCGATTTCCAACGAACTGCTGGGCATCCGTTTCACCGCCAAAGTGGTCGAGAAACTGTGCGACACCCTGCGCGGGCAAGTCGATGAAGTGCGCCATATCGAGAAGCAGATCCTCGACGTGGCGGTGAACAAGTGCGGCATGCCGCGCGCCCACTTCATCAAGGTATTTCCTGGTAATGAAACCAATCTGGACTGGGTCGATGGCGAAGTCAATGCCGGCCATGCATACTCCGCCATCCTCGGACGCAATATTCCGACGATCAAGGAATTGCAGCAGCGCCTGATCGACCTGCAGGCGCGCGTGGTGCTGCCGCTGCCGGACTTGCGCAACATCAACCGCCAGATGGCGGCTGGTGAAATGAAGGCGCGCAAGGCCAAGCGCGAAATGACCGAGGCCAACTTGCGCCTGGTAATTTCGATCGCCAAGAAGTACACCAACCGCGGCCTGCAATTCCTCGACCTGATCCAGGAAGGCAATATCGGCCTGATGAAGGCCGTGGACAAGTTCGAATACCGTCGCGGCTATAAATTCTCCACCTATGCCACCTGGTGGATCCGCCAGGCCATCACGCGCTCGATCGCCGACCAGGCGCGCACGATCCGCATCCCGGTGCACATGATCGAAACGATCAACAAGATGAACCGGATCTCGCGCCAGATCTTGCAGGAAACCGGCGCCGAGCCCGATCCGGCGACCCTGGCGATCAAGATGGAAATGCCGGAAGATAAAATCCGCAAGATCATGAAGATCGCCAAAGAGCCGATCTCGATGGAAACGCCGATTGGCGACGATGACGATTCGCATCTGGGCGACTTCATCGAAGACAACAATACCCTGGCGCCATCGGACGCGGCGCTGCATGCCTCGATGCGCGGCGTGGTCAAGGATGTCTTGGACTCCCTGACCCCGCGCGAAGCGAAAGTGCTGCGCATGCGTTTCGGCATCGAGATGTCGACCGACCACACCCTGGAAGAAGTGGGCAAGCAGTTCGACGTCACGCGTGAGCGGATTCGCCAGATCGAAGCGAAGGCGCTACGCAAGCTGCGTCATCCATCGCGCTCCGACAAGCTCAAGAGCTTCCTGGAAGGTAATTAAGCCTTGACGGGCTGAGGCGAAAAGCCATATCCTCTCGCCACTTTGTGACGCGGGGCTACGTTTTTGGCGTCATTCCCGTTGCCGCGATGTCGGGCGTTTTACCGGGAATAGCCGGTATTTAGTACAAATTTTGGGCCTGTAGCTCAGTTGGTTAGAGCAGAGGACTCATAATCCTTTGGTCGACGGTTCAAGTCCGTCCGGGCCTACCAAACAGAAGAGGGGAACAGCGTGAGCTGTTCCCCTTTTTCATATTGCCGGAGCTTGCGACTTGTCAACTTGGGCGGTGGCGAGGCCGGGCGCGGTGCCTATGGCCAGTATGTCGCGCGCATGTCCGCCCCCTTTCAACGCGCCTGAGGCTACGTCTGCGCCAGCACGATCAGCCCACCGTATTTTTCGAGCAGCACGGCAATCCCGTACAACAGCGCCCCAAGCGCGCCGGCGCCCACCAGCATATTGATCCTGAACCCCAGGTAGCCGACCCACTCCAGCGTCACCAGTACGAAAAAACATAAGAGGATGCTGGCGCTGACTTTCAAGTCGAGAAACACGTAGATCAGGCTCGCCGCGACCGCCAGCAGGATAAACAAGGCCATGTACCGGTTGCGGTGCGGCCTCAGCGGCCACGGCGAGGCGCCCACCAGCAAGGCAACCGCCAGCGCAATGGTGCAGTAATACTCGATGCCGGCCGCGAAATAGCCGGCCGCTTCCCACTGCATACCGGTGCTGCGCATGACGCAATACGCCGTGAGCACGATCAGATGGCCGAATACCATCGCGTTGAGCAGGCGTTCGTCAAATTGCAGCGATAGCGTGCCCGGCGTGTACAGCATGCTGAACGAAAAAACGCCGGACAGGCAGACTGCGGCAAAAAATCCGAATATGCCCGACTGGTACATCAAGGCCAGCGCGCCGAAATAGAGCATACCAAGCAAACTGTCTGCGCTGTGCGGCGCCCGGCGGTACAGGGCAAGCTTGTTTAGCGTTCGTCCAATGACCTCATAGCTCATTACCATCCACACCACCAGCATGACGTTCGCAAAGCCGCAGAACAGCGCCACGTAAAACGCTTGCGATGGCCAGATCGCGTGCGGACGTAGCGTTCCGAACACGGTCAGTGACAGGAACACCAGCTGGTACGCAATGGTCGGCACTTTGCTCACGTAAATCCACAGCGCCTTGCTTATTTTAAGGATCGCGTCGTAAAACACCACCAGGAAACAGATCACCGCGACGACCTTGATCAGATTTACCCAGGACATATATTTCGACCACATCGATGGGGTGTTGATCTGCGCATTACCGGCCGCGCCGACCGCTTGCCGGAAATCGCCCGGGCTGACATATTTGTCCGTCACTTCCTTTGCCACCGGCTCGCTCAAATAACCGTCTTTGCGCATCTGTTCGATCAATCCGGTTTTGATATCGGCGGCAGTGCGCGCTGGCACTGGCGCGGGGGCCTGGGCAAACGCGCCCATGCTCAGGATGAGCATCCAGCACACAAAGAACAGCCTGCACGCGTTGACCATGTCTATTCCCGCATAAAAATATTGCGAAGAGAGTAACACGAGGGCATGAAAACTAGCGGACCCAGCCATTGAGAACCATCAAAAGCGGGCCGGAATCGACCGATACACTCGACCATTGAAGCGGCCGGTTTGCACTGCATGCACGGCGGCATCAGGACCTTTCGCTGCCACCTTTTTGCGCAGCACTCTCAAGGAGAAACTTCATGAAAACAATACTCTCAACCATCGCCACTGCCTTCGCGATGGCATTTGCCAGCGGCGCCGCCTTGGCCCAGCCCACGGTGTCCACCTCTCAAGTGGGCACAGGCAACAGCCTGTACGTGGTGCAGCAGGCCCCGGATTATGAATTCTACGAACTGACTGCCACGGTCAAGCAGACAGGCAATAACAACGTGGCTGGCGATCCGCTGTCCAAGACTCCCGGCATTTTCCAGATCCGCTCGTACGATGCTTACGCTGAGATCGTGCAAAACGGAAATAGGAACGGGGCCTCCATTTCGCAGGACAATATCTACCGCAGCGGCACGAACATCAAGCAAGTCGGCGCCGATAACAAGGCGGTCGTGAAGCAAAAGGATTCCGGTGAAGTACCCAATACGGTCGAGCAGATCGGCAATCGCAATCTGGTCAATGTCGATCAGCTTTACGTATTTCCGTTCAGTATCCGCGCCTATCAGAACGGCAATGACAACAATATCACTGCCAAACAGATCAACTCGGGCTTCGGCGGGCCGCTGGTGGAGCAGGTCGGCAATCTGAACAAGGTCACGATCGATCAGGATAATGCGCTCTATTCGGGGGTGCAGGTGCAGCAGACCGGCAACGCCAATAATGCCAGCGTCAAACAGAAGGAGTCGTATTTCACGCGCGAACAGACCATTATCCAGAAGGGCAATGACAACCTTGCCAGCGCCGACGAGCAAGGCCAGGATAATGCCAGCCGGATTGTCCAGACAGGCAATCTGAACAAGGCGACGGTGGTCCAGCGCCTGGACTACAGCGAGTCGCTGGTCAGCCAGACGGGTAACAATAATATCGCGTCCGTCACGCAAAACGGTGGCAATAACTACGCCACGCCGAACAAGGCCTCGATCATCCAGAACGGCAATGGCTTTGCCGCCGCGATCAGCCAGAGCGGCAGCGGCAATCAGGCCGGTGTGGTGCAGCAATAGCAGCGCCGGTAGTACCGGGAGCCTGGCCAGACAGGCTCCCTGCCGCACATCGGCCCTTACTCGTCCCGGTTCAGATTGCCCTTCACCTGCATCAGCAGTCCGAGCAGCACTTGCTGCTGCTCCTCGCTCATCCCCCGCACCGCCTGCGCGTTCAGCTTGCCCGCTTCGGCCTGGGCCGCCTGCTGGATGGCCCTGCCGGCATCGGTCAGGGACAGGTGCGTGTTGCGCCGGTCGGCCGGATCGGCTGCGCCCAGCAGCAAGCCGCGTTCGCGTAGCGCCGTGATCAGGCGCGCCACCTGAGCCTTGTCGCGCCCGCTGTGGCGCGCCAGTTCGCTCTGGGTCGAACCCGGATGATGGCCGAAAAACGCCAGCACCTTCGCTTCCATATGGGTCAGTTCGTGCCGGCCATCGCGCAGGGCCTGGAATTGTTGCGAGCGGTACTGGTGCATGATCGAATGGATCAGCTCCAGCACGGCATCCCGGCGCGCCTCGCCAGAATGGTTGACATTGTCATTTGATTCGTGGATGATAGGGGACATTGTCAACCAATTGAAAGATAAAACGATGAGTATAGACGCTCCAGTCAGCCGTGTGCAGCGTGTGCGCCACGAGCTCAAGATTCGCCGGGTCGAGGTGCTGAGCGTGCGCGCCATCGGCAGCCATTTCCGCAGCATTAGCTTCGGCGGCGCGGCGCTGCATGATTTTCACAGCGCCTCGTTCGACGACCACGTCAAGTTCATTCTCGGCGATGGGCCGGATGCCGCCAAGCGCGATTACACGCCGCGCAGCTTCGATCCGGCTGCGGGCGAGCTGGTGATCGAATTCGCGCTGCATGGCGACGGTCCCTGCGCGGCGTGGGCGGCCCAGGCCGCGCCCGGCCAGCAAGTCATTATCGGCGGTCCGAAAGGCTCGCTGATCATTCCGGTCGATTATGAATGGCATTTGCTGGTGGGCGACGAAACCGGCTTGCCCGCAATTTCGCGCCGCCTGGAAGAACTGCCGGGCGGCACCCGCGCCACCGTGATCGTCAAGGTTGACGATGCGGCCGACCGGCGCGCCTTTGCCGGCCAGGCCGAGGTCGACCTGCGTTGGGTCGGCAGCGATGCCGAGCTGCTCGCCGCCGTGCAGGCGTGGGCGCTGCCGGCTGGCGACGGCTATGCCTGGTGCGCCGGTGAGGCCGCGACCATGGCCGCCGTGCGCCAGGAACTGGTCGGCGTCAAGGGGCTGGACAAGACGGCGATTCGCGCCGCCGCCTACTGGAAGCGCGGCGGCAGCGGCTTTCACGAGAACCTGGAGTAAGCAGGCGCGGATGGTGCGCCGTCGGCTGGGGCGTCGAACCAGATGCCGTAGCGGTCGCCTTGCCACGAAAACAAGTAAAACAGATACGCCGTGGCCAGCATGATCACGCCGCCGGCCAGCGCCGCTTCGCTGACGAACCCGAGCAGGCAAAACAGGAAGCCGGTGACGTGCGACATCGCTTCGATGCGCTTGGCAACGCGCCGGGTCGGGTGGATATGCAAAAAGCTGAAGCCGAACCAGCAGCGCAGCCACAGCGGTAGTGAATGCCAGTTGTCCGATTGTTTGTCGATCACGAAGGTCTCCTCGTTCAGGGTTGCCACCTCTACATCGAGCGCTGCAGCAAGACATTTAAGCGACTCCACGCTGGCCTTGTGGCCGCTTTCGATGCGCTGGATCGTTCTCACGTTCAAGCCCGACATCTGGGCTAATTGTTCCTGAGAAAAATGGCGGCTGAGGCGAAGTTGCTTGAGGATCATGCTGTCTCCGGATGCTGGTGAACCACGAGTATTCCGCGATTCTAGCGGTGTCGGTGACGAAACGCCCCCGACATTGGCCCGACAATGGCCGCCACGCCCCTGGTTTCCCTAGATTTGACGCGTTTCGAGCACCTGCGCGACGGCCGCGACGGCGCGCGCGACATCGGCATCGCCAGTCTGCCAGTTGCATACCGATACCCTCATGCACCGCTTTCCACGCCAGGTGGTGTTGCTGAACAGCGCTTCGCCGCTGGCCAGCACGGCGTTGCTGACCTCATCCGTCCAGCGGTCGTGATCGCTTTCGCCGGCGTCCGGCGTCCGGTCGAGAAACCGTACCAGCCCTTGATTGACCGTCGGTTCCCATACAAGTTCCGCGCCGGGCAGGGCGGCGATGCCGGTCACGAGCGCGTGTGCCGCCGCGCAACAGCGCTCGACCATGGCGGCGATGCCATCGCGCCCGAGTTCGCGCATGGCGGCATAGGCAGCCACGCCGCGTCCGCGCCGCGACCATTCCGGATTCCAGTCCTTGGGTTCGCGCACCTTATCGTTGTGGGTAACATAACTGGCCTCGTAGGACATGGCGCGCCGCTGCGCATCGGCATGGGCAATGAAGGCGAATCCGCTGTCGTAGGGCACGTTGAGCCACTTGTGGCCGTCGGTCGCCCAGGAGTCGGCACGCGCCACCCCGGCCAGCAGATGGCGGTAGCGCGGGCTGGCGTTGGCCCACAGGCCGAAGGCGCCGTCTACGTGCACCCAGGCGCCGTAGCGGTGCGCCAGCGGAATGAGCTGGGCAAAACAGTCATAGGCGCCGATGTTGAGGTCGCCCGCCTGCAGTACCACGATGACCGGGGCACCGGCGCTCTCGGCAAGTGCCTGTTGCAAGGTGGCCGCCGCGAGCTGGCCGGCCGCATTGACCGGCAGGGCCCGCACGGCGCCCGTGCCCAGGCCCAGCAAACGGGCCGCGCGCGCGATGCTGCCGTGCAGCTGGTCGCCGCTCAGGATGCGGATCGCCGGCGCGCCGCACAGCCCGTCGCGCTCGACATCCCATCCACGGCGCGCCAGCAGCGCATTGCGGGCCGCCGCCAGGGCGGTGGCGTGCGCCATCTGGCAGCCGCTGGTGAGGGCGAAGCTGGCGTCGCGCGGCAGGCCGAGCAAGTCCTTCAGCCAGCCGCCGCAGACTTCTTCGATCACGGTGACCGCCGGCGCGCAGGCAAAGGTGGCGGCGTTCTGGTCCCAGGCGCTGGTGAGCCAATCGGCCGCCAGCGCGGCCGGCAAGGCGCCGCCGATCACCCAGCCGAAAAAGCGCCCGCCGGCGCTGCCGTTGATGCCGCCGGCGGTGTCGGCGGCCAGCTCGTCGATGACTTGTGCTGCCGGCAGGCCGGCGTCGGCCAGCGGCCTGGACAAGCGGTTGCGCAGGGTGTCGAGGCTGGCGCGGGCGCCGACCGGCTGTTGCTCCAGATGATCAAGATGGTCGAGGGCGTGGCTCAGGGCACGTTCGAGTGCCGGGCGAAACGGGGAAGCGGTTGTCATGGCGGTTTGCAAGCACCTTCATTGATTGTGTAGTCCCGAGCGTAAAGCCGGCGCCCGGCGCGCGCAAACGATCTGTTGCCGCTTTCACTATAGCTGGGCTAAAGTGAGGCCATGCAGATTCCTCTACAGAGCTTGTATACCTTCTTTGTCGTGTGCCGCGCCGGCAGCATGAAAGAGGCCGCGCGCCAATTGCATGTGACGGCCGGCGCGATCAGCCAGCGCATCCGCGAGCTGGAGTTGCGGCACGGCCAGCGCCTGTTCGAACGGACCCGGGCCGGCGTGGTGCCGACCGTTGCCGGGGCGGCCTTGTATGCGGATATCCGGGCCTCGTTCCAGCAGATCGAAACCGTGGCGCGCCGCGATCTGCCGGATGACACTGCGCGGCAACTGGTGGTGAGCGTGATGCCGTCGTTCGCGTCCGGCTGGCTATTGCCGCGGCTGGGCGACTTTGCCAGGCGCCATCCGGCCGTGTCGCTCGCGATCGACAGCGATGCACGCGTGGTCGACCTGAAAACCGAGGCGGTCGACTTCGCCATCCGGCATGGGCTGGGACACTATCCCGGATTGGAGGCGCGCTGGTTGATGTCGCCCGCCATGATCGTGGTCGGCGCGCCGGGCTTATTGCGGCAGGGGCCGCCGATTCGCTGCCCGGCCGATTGCCTGGCCTACCCGCTGCTGCATGACCGCGAGCGCCAGGATTGGCGCTTGTGGCTGCAAGCGAGCGGCAGTGAATCGCCCAAGGCGCGGCGCGGGCTCTCGTTCAGCGACGAACATATGCTGGTGCGCGCCGCCTGCGAAGGGCAGGGGCTGGCGCTGGTGCGCGATATCTACGCCGCCGCCGACCTGCAGAAGGGGATTTTGTGCAAGGCGCTTGAGGGGCAGTGGCCGACGCAGTTCGGCTACTACCTGGTCGGTTTGGCGGACAGCTTTGCCGCGTCGGGCGCGCGCGCTTTCGTGGAGTGGATAGAGGTCGAAGCTGCGCGCGCGCCGTGACGCAGGGCTGGCAATGGCGTGGCCGGCCGCAAGCGGGCGGGTGGCGCTACAGCTTGTCAGAAGACCGCTAGCCGCGTCCGCTGTTGGGGACGGTCGATATTAACCTCGCGCCGCAACTGGTTGCATGGCCTTCGAAGGCAACGGGTATGCCGTGGATCAGCACTTTCGGATCCCCCTCGACGATGACACATGCGCCATGGCCCGGAATCGGGCAGGAGCAGCGGTCGCCGAGGCGCGCAACCATGATGCCCAGTACCGTGGTGGTCGGGGCGGCGGAAATAACTTTGCCGCCGTGGGTGGTGGGGTCGTTCAGACGAATGACGAGACGCATGACGGGTCCTCGCGAACAGTGTGCTTGAAGTCATTCATTTGGAATAGCCTTGCGAGCCGGGCGTGGCGTCGTGACGCAAGCCCCACCATGGAAGGTAGGCGTTGTTCTCCCCACGCGCACGAAACCATGGTGCGTCAGGATTCAAAGGACGCACGGTTGCCGGCGGCGTGACGAGCACTGCGGTCGTTTCGTCGGCATCGGTCGTGCCCGCAACCAGGACGTGTTTGCCCATGTGATTGGCCATGGCAATGCCGAGTGCAACGTTGGTGAGCGCGGTGCCGGCGCCCATCTCTCCCAGCAGGGCGGGCGTGTTGAAGGTTTGCTTGGCGAAATCGAATTCGACCAGCTCGGTGGTGAAGGTGTGGGCCAGGTTGGCCAGCCGGTCCGAGGATGCCGCATGGGTGTTGTTGGCGTCGTGAATGACGAAGCCGATGTCGCCTGTGGTTTTGCCAGCGTTGAGGGTGGCAGCGGACAGCGTCGCTTGCCATGCCTGCACGGCGCGGCTGGGTTTGCCTTGTTGAGCGTCGAAGTCGGCGACCTTCTTGCGCGCTGGGTAGCTCAGCCATGCGAGGGCGGCACGTTCGGTGTTGTAGTTAGGGCCGGCGAGAACCAAGAGCACCATGTTCTCGTTGATCTGTTCGTCTTTGGGCGGAAAATTCGGGGCGTCCCAGTTCATGACCCAAACTGTTTCGTTCGGGTGTGCCTGCAGGTAGTCGAGTCCTGCGGACAGGGAGGTGAAGCCGGCGTTCGGGCCGCCCATGGTCACGCGTACGTCCGGTGGCGTGCTGCGCGACCATGTGGTTGGCATATGCACGTTACCGATGGAAAAGGTCTTAATGAGATAGTCGCGCGTCGTTTCTGCGGCGGTAAGCGGATCGAGCCTGCCGACAGGAAGGGCATATTCCACATGAATTCCTGCCAGTTCGCGCCAGGTTTTCTTGTCAGTGAGCGAGTGCGCATTATAGAAGTACTTGGGGTTTGAGAAATAGATGTCGTGAAAAAGCACAGTTAGCTTATTGACGTATTTTTCGTGAAAGCCTTCAAAGGTTTCTCTTCCATCGTTGCCGTATGCTATTTCTGTGATCGCCTGGAGTTTCGTGTATTTCTTTGGATTTTTTCTGACCATATCATCGTCTTTGTTGGGCTGAACTAGCCCTAATGTCCATAATAACTGCCATTCAGTTGGGTAATCGCGCCGTTGCAGTGGATTGAGCCATTGCACTCCCACAACTTGGGCGGCGAACGGAGCGGCTGGTTTAACGGCGGGAGCTGGCGCGGCACTTCCGACTTTAGCGTTGGGTTTGATTGCGCAGGCAGTAGTGAACGCAAGTACTGCAACTGCAAGTAGAGTGGGTAAAACTAGCAAACGAGTCATGATTTCTCCATCAGTTGATTTCTTGGATGAGGCGTTATCTGCGTGATAATTGAACCAGAGAGAGATGCTCATCGCGATGACAAATGAAAGCACTGCCCAGCTGAAGCGCTTTTTTCTACTGGAAACAAGACCATTCATGAGTTTCCGCCTTTCTTACTTCCGAAGATTTCTCGCTGATCAATAATTTTCGACGGCATCCTGCCGCTGACAGAATTTTTCGCCCACTGCTCAACCGATTGCTCAGAAAACTTTCCGTATTGAAAATAATTTAAAAATACGTGGTGACTATCGTCTTTATTTAATCCATCAAGATGACGCCAATCCGCGGACATCCTCAATTTGTGCAAATCTTCTTTCTTTATATGGCAACAGCCAATCGCCACGTCATACGCCAACGCCTTCTGTGCATGCATCCCATTGGTCATGATCGTCGAGTGATCGGTAGCATGCGCATTGATATTCGCGGCAAGGTTGGACTTGATATGTTTTGAGCGCCACGCCTTGTAGTGGTCGCTGGCGCTTGTCGGGTCGTCTTCCTCCTTAACCTTTGCGTCTTTTTTATACAAACCCTCGCGCTTGGCCTTCATGCGCAACATGGCGTGATGTTCATAACGTAGCGATGCCTCGCTCTCCTTGTCGCCTTTGGCCGCACCGGCAGGCTTGGCCTCGGCACCTGCGGTATCTTCGGCCGCCGTGGCTTGCTCGTCCTTGTAGGGATCGCCATCTTTGTATTCCCGGCCCTTGTTGCGATATTCCCCCGGCGCGTCGAAACCCTGATCGAAGTTCTTGCTGGACTGCCCAAAGCGCAGGCCTTCGGGTAAAAACGCTTCCGGCAGGATCGGCGCGGTCAGCGGAACCGTCCAGTCGTCCGGCGGTAGCGCGTTGATGCGTATGCTCGTTACCCCGGTCGCGACGATCATCACGGGCGCTGTTATGACCGTCCAGATTTTTCCGACAAAGGAGGTGTTGGCATCGAGTCCCTTGGATATCGAATACCTTGCCTTGGGCGACTCCGGAGTCCAGAATGCCTGGCTGCCACGCTTGGGCTTGTCGTATTGGTTTTCCCAAAAATCGTACTTCCCTTGCGGCCCCACCAAAAATTCATGGGAAAAGACACGCTGGCAAAACGTCCCACCGCCGCTGGTGGCATCGATTTCCTGTTGACTCAAGCCGCGCCAGCCGATTCCCTGCACGGTGCTTGCAGAGATCACTTAGTCATGCGGATTGAAATACAGTGTCACGCGGCCATACGTCGACGGTTTAAGTCCGTAACCGTACTTGTTGCGGTCGGACTGAGCGTCGAAGCCGTGCGCTTCGTTCTTCATGAATTCGTCGATGCTCCGCACCGGTTGCTCCTTCGGGATCTGCTTGCGCAAAATGTCGAAGAAGGCAGCGAGAGTGCTGTTACGCGCGGACAAAGACTGGCGCCCACCGTTGCCCTGAGCGTCTTTCATGTCGCGCTCGGCCCAGCCCTGGGTAGCGTTTTTACCCACCAAGCTGAACGGCGGGTTGCAAAGTACGTAGGTATCGGCAACGCAGCGCCCGCTTTTTCCCTTTGTATCCGTCACATCGGCCAGTTCGTCGCCGATAAACGCGGCAGCCATGGCAACCATATTGCCCTGGCTATGACAGACGATGGTGATCGGCACGTCAGCCTGCTTCTTACGCAAAGATTCGATCAGCTTGGCCAGGCGCAGCGCCGCCAGCACGTAATAAGGGCGCGGCGGGCACGCATACACGTCACGGTTATTGGTGGGATTCAAGTGCTGGACATGCAGCCACAGAAACAGCTGATCGGATAAGCCACTGCTCCACAAATCGGGCAGCGCCGTGCACCCGTTGGCAAACGGCCCGCCGCCCCAATAGTCTTTTTCATTGAGATATAGTCCGTCGCCGTATTCCTGTAAATCTTTAGAACTGGCTTTGTAACCCCAACGGAACCGGATCACCGGAGAAAAATGATCTTCCTCTGAAATGAATTTTTTCGCCGAGCATTCAGGATCAAGAAACCCATCCTCCGTGAGCTCCGCGCGATACTGCACCGGCCTGAGTTGCCCGCCCGCCGGGGTCGAAAATACCATGTGTTCATCGCGCCGCTTGAGCCGGTCGTTCAGTCCCTTGCATAATCCATCCTCAGCCTGCTCGTACCACTCGCCGTCGGAATTGACGCCGTGTACGAAGATGATGATGCCAGGCAGCGGCAACTGCATCAGCACATCGAGGTGCTTGGAGTTAAGCAGGGAAATGCCACAATTGACGCCCACCATCAGGGCATCGGGTTCATCGAGTGGGCTGCAGGCCGCTGTCGCGCCCTGAGCTTGTTCCGGGTTGGAAGATGGGTTCATGGAGGTTCCTCATTCAGAATCTGATCGGAAAAACGTGGCGGTCAGCAGTTGCAGGCGATCGCTGGTGATCTTGTCGCCTTCGCCAGCGGCATTGCTTTTGCCGGACAGCGGGCCGTCGTCCGATCGCTCGACATGCAGCTTCATGCCTTCGACCGGTTTGCCGTCGGTGGGACGCAGCAGGCGTGGGATGCGGCCGAACTCGCCGTCTGTAAATGAGGGCAGGACCGGCGTGGCGCTGGCAGGCCCGTTCCAGTGATGGCCGTTCGTGTTGATGTCGATCGGCCCGGGCCCGCCGATTTCCACATTGCCGCCTTTCAGCGTCAGATAGGCGCCACCGCCAACCATCAAGGTGATTTCATCTTCCGCCATGACGATCACCCGTTTGCCGGCCGTGATCTTGATGTCCTTGGCCGAATCGACAAGCATGTCGTCGTGCTGGCTTTGCATGAGGAACTTGCCGTGATGGGCAATCTGCGTGATGCCATCCCGATGCGAAAACAGCGATATTCCCTTGCCCGCGTTCAGGTTGAAACGCTGGCCGCTGGTCAGTTGCATGTGCTGCTGCGCCACTGTATCGATATTCACGCCGGCGTAGCTGACCAGCGTCTTCGGCGTGCTCAACGCCAGCCCGGCCGGCGCCGTCATGCTCAAGGTCGGCTTGCCGCCCGACTGTTGCGGCGCCGTATTGCTGCCGCCGGTCGCCGCGTCGAGGTCGTCCTTGAGTTCCTGCTGCGGCGTGGCATCGAGTTCCAGCGCCTGGTGTTCGGCCGCGTACTGTCCCAACGACTTGAACAGGTCGAGGCAATCCTGCATCAGGCCCAGATGTTCCTCGCTGCTTAATTGCCCGGCGCAGGCGTCGAGCCGTTTCCACGCCGAGATCAGCAGCGACTTGGCGCTGCGGATGGCGCCGCTGTCGTTGGTGGCAAGCTCGAAGCCTTCTCCGCGCGGGTCGGCAGCGCCGTGACAGCGCGGATGGGTCAGATAGCCCAGGTTGAGCTGGCTGTGTCCGTGTTCGCTCTCGAGCTGGGCGCTGATCTGCCCCGGCGTGTCATCCATGCGCAACTGGTTGTAGCGCTGCGCATGGACTTCTTTGCTCACGATGCCGGACAGGCAACGGTCGCCCGGGAGCCGGCTGGTGTGGCTGAACGCGGGTGGCGGCGTATCGCCACCGTGCACGCGGCCCATGATGAGCGGCTTGTCCGGATCGCCCCCGAGAAAGACGCAAATGACTTCATCGCCCGCGCGCGGCAGCGAGATGGCGCCGTAGTGCGCGCTGGCCCAGCCACTGGCCACGCGCACCCAGGCCGAGTCGCGCTCGCTGTCGGACGCCCCGGCGCCTTGCGCGTGCGCGTGGTCTTCCACGCGGCAACCGGCAAAGCGTATCTTCACGCGCCCCATCGCATCGCAATGGATTTCCTCACCTGGCGGCCCGACCACGGTCACGCTTTGCGCTTCGGTACGCGGCAGGTCGATGCGCGGATCGTAGGCAGGGACGATCGGGATGCCGCGCCGCACGCAGGTAAAGCAGTTGGTGTAGCGCACATCGCGTTCGGCGCTGGCTTGTTCCAGCGAGCCGCTGTCGCTGCGCCAGTGGTTGAGCGCAAACAGGCGCCGCACCCGTTCGACGAGGGCCTTTGGCAAGTTGTTCTGGGCTTGCACGCGCAGTTCCGTGACCACGAATTCGCATTCATGGGCTGCGTGCGAGGCCAGCTCCGGATGGCCGGTGACGCTGTTCCATTGGCCGACGCACATATTGCGTTCGCTGCCTTCGCCCTGGAAGAACTTGGCGTCGTACTCGTGGTGCTGCATGCGCAGCGCGGCCAGGCTGCGATAGTCGCCGGCGTTGTCGCCCGCATGCGGCACGTCGATCAGATAGTCGTCGAGGCTGGCGGCGAACTGGTTGCCAAGCGTGCCTTGGTCATTGGCGCAGCGCTCCTGGCTGGCCATCGACCATGCTTGGGCGTAGTCCCAACTGCGCCGGCTCACGGTGCCCGCCGTCAGGCTGCGCACAGCGTGCCAGGCGGTGATGGTGTCGCTCGTTTCGGTCGCCGCGTCGCGGTGGTAGCGGACCGTGCCGGCGGCATTTTTTTTCAAGGCCATGGCGTCGTCGAACAGTACCAGGGTGTGGACCGGCGTGTCGTCGCTGCCTCGTTCGCTCGATTTGCCGGGCTCGATGAACCAGGCGATGCCGCGCCGTTTCCACAAGCGGCGCAAGAACGCGGCGTTCGATTCGTTGTACTGCATCGTGAATTCGCGTGCCGGATAGCTGTTCAGATGGCCGAGGTCGAATTCGAAGGCGCGCGCTGCAATCGGGTTGGACTGGCGCCATTCGCGCAAAATCACGTTGGTGATGTCGACTTCACTGGCATTGCGAAAAACACGGGTGTTGCAGGTTTTATCGAGCAGCGAAAACGCGTCGCGAACGATGAGCTGATAGGTTGCCAGCCCACCATCGCTCTGGCCTTCAGAAGCACCGGTGACGATGCCGCACACCGAGCGCAAGGCGCCGCTGGCGGTGACGAATTGAAGTTCGACCGGATTGGCGATGAACTGTTTGAGCGCCATGCCAGCCTGCGTGGCCACGCACAGCAGGCAGTACTCGATTCCACCGCACATGGTTTCGGTGCCGCTCACATGTTTGACGAGTAATTTGTCGTCGAGTACGCCTTTATCGCCGCACAGCCGCAGACGGATCGGACGGTTCGCTTCGCTGAGGAAAGCGGCGGGCAGGGGACTGGCAATCATGCATGCACTCCTGGAAAGAGAGAGGCGGACTGGGTGATTCATCCATTCCACTATGCAAGTGCAACGCAACGCAAACATTGCCCAATCGCAATTCATGATCAGGTGATGCCAAACTACAACAGCAACCCAAGCCGGCCCCGCTGTCGCCTTACCACCCCTGCCAAGCTCATCAATTACATGGCACAATCGCGCCCTCGGTGCCAAAGGCACAACATCCGCGTGAATGGTTCCCATGTCTGAACAACAAATCGTCATCGCCGGCGGCGGCGTTTCCGGCCTGTACTGCGCCATCCGCCTGGCCGAAGCCGGGCACCAGGTGCTGATCCTGGAAGCTTCGTCCGACCGCTGGGGCGGACGCATCGAAACCGAAGACATGGACGGCTTCATCGCCGAATACGGCCCGATGCGCTTCGAGCCGACCCTGCAGCCGCGCTTTGCCCAGCTGTGCGCCGAGCTGGGCGTGGGCCTGGTCGATTTTTCCGGTCCCTCGGCCGATGAACTCAGCGTACCGGACAGCCAGCTGCCGCCCGAAGAGCAGGGCCTGAACTCGCTGCAACTGCTCAAGCGCGGCATCATGCTGGTGATGGGGCGCGAGCCAAACGACCAGGCCTGGATCGATGGCCTGACCGAAGCCGACTACAACCGCCTGCGCCGCCACGCGCAGCTGCACGGCCATCCGTTGTGGGCCACCGGTTTCTGGAACGTGATGTCGGGCCAGGGCATCCTGAGCCACCGGGCGCTGGTCAAGCTGCGCGACACCGGCACCTTCTATCACATGATTCCCGAGAACCTGAACGCGATCGAGTGGATCATCTGGTGGCTGCGCGCCTTGAAAACCGTGGGCCAGAAGCTGGCCAGCATCGCCGGCGGCTCGGCCAAGCTGACCGATGGCCTGATGGCCAAGATCCACAGCCTGCCCAACATCACCCTGGCCGGCGGCCATACCCTGCTCGGTTTCCGCCCGACCGGCCTGGGCCAGCCGGGCATGGAGCTGGACGTGCGCACCAAGAACGACACCATCAAGCTGCAAGCGGCACGCCTGATCCTGGCCTTGCCGCGCATGCCGCTGGTCAAGCTGGCGCAGCACCTGCCGGAGCACATCGCCACCCATCTGGATGCCGTCAACGGCTTTCCGATGCTGAAGATTTTCTTCGTGAGCAACGCGCCCTGGTGGGATTACGACCAGCCGCCGCAGCAGTACGCGAATTGCCTGCCGACCCGCGAAGTGCATTATTTCCGCCGTCCGCAGGGACGCGACCTGGACGGCCACGGCATGGTGCTGCTGTACATGGACCGCCCCTCGACCGAGTTCTGGCGCCATTACCTGAGCGAGCCGGACAAGCACGACCGCGCCGAAGTCGACCAGGATGCGCGCATCGTCGACGCTTTCGCCCTGTTCGTCGCGCGCGACGTCAAGCGCCTGCTGGAAACGAACGAATCGCACCTCAAGCTCAACGACCATTCGAAGGCGGTGTTCCGCGACCAGACACTGGCCCAGGCCACGGCCTACATCAAGAATTCGATCATCACCTACGGCATCCGCGACTGGGCGCGCGCGCCGTACGGCGCCGCCAACCATGGCTGGCAGCCGGGCGTGCGCTCGTGGAAGGTGATGGATGCCTTCAAGGCCTTCGATTTCGGTAGCGGCGCGAAAAACGTGCACATCGTCGGCGAAGCCTATTCCGACTACCAGGGTTTCGTGGAAGGGGCGCTGAACAGTTCCGAGCTGGCGCTGGAAGCCATCCTGCACGAGCGCTGAGACGGCCACCGCCGGCCGAAAAAATTGACATTCCGGCTACGTGCGCTTCCGTACGGACGGCCTGGCTCTGCGCGGGCACAATGGGTTCATTCGATTGCAATGCCCCGGCCCAGGCCGGCGCACGTTCCGTTTAAGGCGCGGCCGAATGCCGCGCCGTCTTTTTTGCGTCGTGCCTCGCAATGGCCGTCGTCCGCGCACGATCACGCTTCACCTCAAGGAATACCATCATGTCATTCAATCACGTCGTCGTCTGGCTCGACCAGGCCGAAGCTCACGTTATCCATTTCACGCGCGATGCCGCCGAGTCGGAAGTCATCAAGACCTCCTCCGTGCATTCGCAGCATAAAAAAGCCGGCGTCGATGCCAGCATCCAGTCGGAACAGAATCCCGAGTACCTGAACGAGATTACCGCCGCCATCGAAGCGGCCCAGGAAATCCTGATCGTCGGCCCCGGCCAGGAAAAGCTGGTCTTCATCAAGCACCTGGAAAAGCAGCACGCCGCCGTGGCTGCCAAGGTGGTCAGCGTCGAAACGGTCGACCATCCGAACGATGGCCAGCTGCTCGCCTTCGCGCGCAAGTATTTTGTCAAAGAAGGCATCATGCATTAAGCATTTGCCAACCAGCTTGACGTAAAAAACCGGGAGCGCCGTTAGCGGGCGTTCCCGGTTTTTTTACGTCCCGCGCCCGGGGCGGCCCCGCTTATGCTTGCGCCGCCTCGACCTTGAACACGCGTACCACGTCGGCCAGCTCGGCCGCCTGGTTCTGCAGCGACTGCGCCGCGGCGGCGGCCTGTTCGACCAGCGCCGCATTCTGCAAGGTCATTTCGTCGAGCTTGACGATGGCCTTGTCGACGCTGCCGATATCGACGCCCTGCTCGCGCGTGGCCGACGAAATATCGTCCATGATCTGGCTTACGCGCTGCACCCCTTCCACCACTTCGCGCATGGTGTTGCCCGCTTGCTCGACCAGGATGGTGCCGGTGCCGACCTTGGACACCGAATCGTCGATCAGCAATTTGACTTCCTTGGCCGCCGCCGCCGAGCGCTGCGCCAGGTTGCGCACTTCCGAGGCCACCACCGCGAAGCCGCGCCCCTGTTCACCGGCACGCGCCGCTTCCACGGCGGCGTTCAACGCCAGGATGTTGGTCTGGAATGCAATGCCATCGATGACCGCAATGATGTCGACGATCTTGCGCGACGAGGCATTGATCACGCCCATGGTCGCCACCACGCCATCGACCGCCTCGCCGCCGCGCACCGATACTTCCGAGGCCGCCTGCACCAGTTTGCTGGCGTTGGCGGCGTACTCCGCATTGCGCCCGACCGAACTGACCAGCTGGGCCATCGACGCCGCCACCTCGGCCAGCGCCGACGCCTGGTGTTCGGTGCGGTGCGACAGGTCGATATTGCCGGCCGCAATCTCGCTCGACGCCAGCGCCATTGATTCGGTGCCCATCCGCACTTTCGAGACGATTCCGCTCAGGCTGTCGCGCATGGTCTTGATCGCAAATACCAGGCTCGACGGCACGGCCGATTGCACATCGACTGCGTGCTGCAATTCGCCCTGGGCGATGCGCTGCGCCACTTCGGTGGCGTAGGCGGGTTCGCCGCCGAGCTGCCTGAGCAGGCCGCGCACGATCAGGAAGCCGACGCTCAGGCACACCAGGACCGACAGGATGCTCAGCACGCCGATCCAGAGCGTGGCGCTGGACGCCTGGTGGCTGGCCTCGTTGCTGGCCGCGTTGCTTTGCGACTGGACTTTTTTCAGCAGCACGTCGATGTCAGCCACGATCTGGCGCCGCAGCGGGCTGCACTCGTTGACCAGGAACTGGCCGAAGGCGTCCATCTCGGCCTTGGCGCGGTACTGGCGCGGACGCTCGAGTTCCTTCGCCATCGCCTGCAAGCCCGCCTTGACCTTGGTGAAATCGGCATCGCCGGAAAATGCCTTGTCGAGCTGTGCCAGCGCGCCCAGGTAAATGGCCTTTTGCTGGTCGACGATATCGAGCTCCCTCATGGCGGCGCCGTTGTCGACGAAGATGAACGCATTGCGCGCCGCGATGCCGGTCTGCGCCAGTGCTTCGCGCGCCACGTGCAGCGGATCGAGTTTTTCCTCGGTAACGTGGTTCAGGTTGCCAATGGCCTTGTCCACGCTGTTCATCCGCACCACGGCGAAGACGGCCAGTACCAGCGTGATGAACAGGACCAGGGCAAAGGCGCTGTAAAGTTTGGTAGCAATTTTGATCGTAGTGGAAGAGGGCATGGTGTGCGGTCCGGACATGGTGGGCGTCACTCAACCACGGAACAGCATGAGCGCGCAAGAATTGATGACACTGCCGATATGGTGCGCCAGTAGTTTCCAAAAATCAACAAATATTTGCCGGAAACACCGATTTCCCCACGCTTTACGCGCAAAATAGCTTCAATCATCAATTTCGTCAAATATTCCCATGGGTAAACACAAAGGCTGCGTTACACTAGATATTTCATTATAGAAATTAGTCATGTCGCGTCAATCCATCGCTCCTTCCGATCCTGTCATGACGACAAGTGACGCCGCCCGCCTGCTGGGCGTGGCCACCAGTACCGTACAGTTATGGATGGAAAGCGGTGCCATTGCGTCGTGGAAAACACCGGGCGGGCATCGGCGCGCGTTGATGAGTTCGGTGCTGCGCATGACCCGGCCCGACCAGTCGGCAGCGCCCGCCTCCTGGAACGGTGCGGCGCCCGGCGCCGAATTCACGATGCTGGCCGAGCCGCCGTACCCGGTGCCGGAGCAAGAGCAGGCGCGCCTGTCCGCACTGGCGGCACTGCAACTGGTACCCTCGGCCGCCGAAGAGCGCTTCGACCGCATCGCGCGCCTGGCATCGCTGGTGACCGATTGCCCGATTGCGCTCATTACCTTGCTGACAGCGCAGCGCCAGTGGTTCAAGGCGCACGTGGGTCTGAAAGCGGCCGACACGCCGCGCGCATGGGCGTTCTGCACGCACGCGATCCTGCAGCGCGCGCCGTTCATCGTCGAAGATGCCTCGCAGGACGCGCGCTTTCGCGACAATCCGCTGGTGACGGGCGCGCCGCACATCTGTTTTTATGCGGGGTATCCCTTAATCGGTGTCAATGACCTGGCGCTGGGCACCCTGTGCGTGATCGACCGCGAGCCGCGCCGCCTCAAGAGCCGCGAGCTGCAGGGCCTGGAAGACTTGGCCAATATGGCCATGCGCGAACTGGCCACCCCGCCGCGCTAGGCCGATGCCGCGTCGTCGTCAAAGACGGCTGCCAGGCTGGACGCGTCAATGCTGCGTTCGCACCACGGTTCGAGTTGCGCCAGGGTGGCCGCTGCGATGCGCTGCCTTGCCGCCTCCGGCAGGTCGCCGAAACGCTTGCGCAACAAATGCGTGAGCACGCCGCGCAGTGCGCTTATTTGCCCTTCTTCCCGGCCTTTTACCTCGCCTTCCACCCGGCCTTCCGCCAGGCCTTCCGCCCTGCCTTTTTCGTTTCCCTTCTGAAAGCCGATATATTCGAATTCCTCGGACCAGGTTGCAAATTGACGTCCCATGTCGGTGGCCTCCTTCGTATTCTCAAACGTGAACGGTTGCGTTTCGCCGCGCCGGCTCGCCAGGCTTTGTAGCCATACCTCGACCGAGCGCATCAAACCGGCCTGGGGCGCATCCTGGAACCAGGTGAGCAGGGTGGGCAAGACCTTGTCTCTGACCTCGGAAGCGCTCGAAAGTTCCATCCGAAACAGCAGCGCCAGCAGGGTCGCATTCGCTTCCAGCGCCGCCGGTTCCAGGCGCTGCTGGTCGACCAGTACGTAGCGCTGGGACGGCTGGAACGGCGCCAGCTCGGCGGGCCCGTCCATGAGCAGCGCGGCCAGGTCCGTGTTGGCGCTCCAGTCCGGCGCGCCGTTGTAAAACACCAGCGGCAGCACCGGCGGCAGCAGCAAAGACGGCGGCAATTGATGCCGCTTGACCAGGCTCTGGCACAGCAAACCGACGTAGTTCTGCATGCGCAGCGCCATCCAGCGATCCACGCCGGACTGGAATTCGAGCAGGATATACACGTACAGGAATTGTTCGCCAATCCGCACGCGCCAGACGATGTCGTTCTGGCGCGCCGCCAGGCGCTCGCCCACGTACACGGGGTCGACCGGCTCGAAGCAGGCCAGCGCCACATTCCCGAATAATTTGAAGGGCGTAAAGTGCGTGACCAGCTCGCGCACCATTTCAGGATGGGCAAACAGCGAACGGTAACCGAGGTCGTGATGGGCAGGCATGAGGCATTCCAGCCAGCGAACCTGCCCGATCCTTGCGCTGTATCAGGCGTACGCGGCGCGGCGCCGGGCGTTTGCTAGTCCTGGCCGGGCCTCTCCTGGCCGGGTTCTTCCAGGCGCGCCGTGCGCGGCGCGCCGGTGGGTACGTAGCGCAGCAGGTAGATTGTCACGCCGGCGCCGATACACAGCAGCAGCACGGTCAGCCCGGTGCGCTGCAGGCGCAGCATCGAATACGCCAGCGACGCCCACATCAGCACGATGATGGTGATCTTGGCGCGGCGCGGGATGCCGCGCCCTTGTTCGAAATCGCTCAGGTATTTGCCGAACACCTTGTTCCCCAGCAGCCAGGCATGCAGGCGCGGCGATCCACGCACGAAGCAGGCCGAGGCGAGCAGCAGGAAGGGGGTGGTCGGCAACAGCGGCAGGAAAATGCCGAGGATGCCCAGCAGCACGGCAAGGCATCCGATGATGTTCAGCAGCAGTTTCATGTGGAGTCCTTGGTCGCCGTGGAGGAGGGCGCTGCCGGTGGCGAACCGGGCGCGAGCGCGCATCCTACCACTTGCCGCGCCGCTAAGAATACGGGCGCGTGGCCGTCATGCGTTCCCACAGGCGTTCGAGCAGTCCTTGCATGAAGTGGACGGCCCGGTTCACTGCCGATTTGTACGCCAGCGCAAAGCCCGACCGCGCCGCTGCGCGCGCACGCGGGACTGGCGCGCGTGGCGCCGCTTGCGTTGCCGTGACGTTGGCCGCCGCTTTCTGCGCCGAGCGCGACGGTTCTTTTTCGACGCTGCAGTTGCAGCCGAGCAGGTGCATGGTGGCGACCAGGCGCTGCGCCGTCACATGGTCGAGCCTGCCGCGGACAACGGCGTTCGGCGTCCCCAGCATCGCCACCGCCTGTTCGCGCGTGCATTTGAGCAGCGGCACCAGCTTGTCCAGCATGGCGCCCGTATTCACGTTTTTCTGGAGGCTGGTGAGCACCACCCGGAAGCGCGCCGGACGGTAAACCAGGCCGGCCTGGGTGTCGATCACCGTCAGCGACAGCGCGCCAGCGCGGCGCAGCACGAACGAGAGCACCTCGATATTCTTGTACGACAGGGTGATTACGCCGATGTCGCCGGTCAGGCAGTCGAGCAGCGGTGTGTCGCCCCAAGGACAGGCCGCCGCGCTGGCGCGGCTGTAGGCGCCGCTCGAGGCGCACGGATAGCGCGCCGTGATGGCGTCGTAAAACTGCAGCAGGCGCGCCGACGGCGGCAAGTCCATCGAGGTATGCGCAAGCGTGTTGGCAAACCCCCGCACAGACAGATTGTCGGAAGGCACTGGCGGGACCACCACTTTCAAGATGTAGCTCATCCGAAAATATTGATGCTTATAGGAAACGCGTAGTGTATGCCATTTGGCGCCTGGTGCGGGAGAAGCGCGCAGCGGCGTGGCGCGATTGAGACAATCGGCGCTACATCGGCGCTAAATCGGCGCGTCGGGATGCGGCGCCTGGCCACTTTCCAGGGCAGGGGCAGGCTCCTAGGCGCGCCCCTGCTTTTCCGGGTGTGTTTACACCGCCGTGTTCGGCGTGGCCACCGCCACGCCGCGCGCCAGCGCCGCCGCCACCCCGGCGCCATACGCCGCATCGGCCCTGGCGCAGTTGGCGATATGCCGTTCCTGCACCGCGCGCGAGGCGCCGCCGAGCGAGCGCGCCGTGTTGTCCATCAAAACCTGCTGCTGGGCCGGCGTCATCAGGCGGAACAGGGCGCCCGGCTGGCTGTAATAATCCTCGTCGACCCGGTGGTTCCAGTGCGCGGCGGCGCCCTCGATGGCCAGCGGCGGCTCGGAAAAATCGGGCTGCTGCTGCCACTGTCCCTTGGAATTGGGCTCGTAGCCGATGGTCGCGCCATGGTTGCCGTCGATGCGCATGGCGCCGTCGCGATGGTAGCTGTGCACCGGGCAGCGCGGGGCGTTGACCGGAATCTGGTGATGGTTCACGCCGAGCCGGTAGCGCTGGGCGTCGCCATACGAGAACAGCCGTGATTGCAGCATCTTGTCGGGCGAAAAGCTCACGCCCGGCACCACGTTGGCGGGCGCAAATGCAGCCTGTTCCACATCGGCAAAGTAATTCTCGGCATTGCGGTTCAGTTCCAGCACGCCCACGTCGATCAGCGGGTAATCTTTGTGCGGCCACACCTTGGTCAGGTCGAAGGGATTGATGTGGTAGGTCGCCGCATCGCGTTCCGGCATCACCTGCACCTGGAAGCGCCAGCGCGGGAACTCGCCGTTCTCGATGCTGTCGAACAGGTCGCGCTGGTGGGTTTCGCGGTCGCGTCCGACCAGTTCGGCCGCGTCGGCGTCGCTCAGGTTTTTAATGCCCTGCTGGCAAACGAAGTGGAACTTCACCCAGAAGCGTTCGTTCGCGGCGTTGATGAAGCTGTACGTGTGCGAGCCGAAGCCGTGCATGTGGCGGTACGAGGCCGGAATGCCGCGTTCGCTCATCACAATGGTCACCTGGTGCAGCGCTTCCGGCAGCAGGGTCCAGAAGTCCCAGTTGTTGTCGGCGCTGCGCAGATTGGTCTTGGGGTCGCGTTTGACCGCGTGGTTCAGGTCGGGGAACTTGAGCGGGTCGCGCATGAAGAATACCGGGGTGTTGTTGCCGACAATATCCCAGTTGCCTTGTTCGGTGTAGAGCTTGATGGCAAAACCGCGAATGTCGCGTTCGGCGTCGGCCGCGCCGCGCTCGCCCGCCACGGTCGAAAAGCGCATGAACAGCGGCGTGGTCTTGCCTACCCCGGCAAACAGGGTGGCCTTGCTGTAGCGCGTGATGTCGCCCGTCACCGTAAACGTGCCGAAGGCGCCCGAGCCCTTGGCGTGCATGCGCCGTTCCGGGATCACTTCGCGGTCGAAGTGGGCCAGTTTTTCCAGGTGCCACACGTCTTGCAGCAGCAGCGGGCCGCGCGGACCGGCGCTTTGCGTGTTCTGGTTGTCGGGCACCGGCGCGCCGGCGGCCGTGGTCAGTTTGGTCATGGGAGCTTCTTTCAGGAGAATGGACAGGATGGCGGCGCCCTGGGGCGCCGCCGGATGTTTTTATGAGGGAACGTTGTCAGCCGGACGGCGGCAAACGGGCATTACGACTGGATAAACGCCAGCAGGTCGGCGTTGACCTGGTCCTTGTGCGTGTCGGTCAAGCCATGCGGCGCGCCCGGATACACCAGCAGCTTGGCGTGCTTGATCAGCTTGGCCGCAGCCTTGCCGGCCGCCTCGATCGGCACGATCTGGTCGTCGTCGCCATGGATGATCAGGGTCGGCATGGTGAACTTTTTCAGGTCCTCGGTGAAATCGGTTTCCGAAAACGCCTTGATCGAATCGTAGGTATTTTTGTGTCCACCCATCATGCCCTGCATCCACCAGGCCTGCACCAGGCCTTCGGAACGGACCGCGCCGGGGCGGTTGAAGTTGTAGAACGGGCCGCCGGCGATATCGCGATACAGTTCGGCGCGGTTAGCCAGGGCGCCGGCGCGGATGCCGTCGAACACGCTGATCGGCAGGCCGCCCGGATTGGCCCCGGTTTGCAGCATCAGCGGCGGCACCGCCGAAATCAGGCCGGCCTTGGCCACGCGCTTGCCGCCGTGGCGGCCGATGTAGCGCGCCACTTCGCCGCCGCCCGTCGAAAAGCCGAGCAGCACGGCATTCTTGACGTCGAGCTTGTCGAGCAGCTGGGCCAGGTCGTCGGCGTAGTGGTCCATGTCGTTGCCGTCCCACGGCTGGCTGGAACGACCGTGGCCGCGGCGGTCGTGGGCGATGCAGCGGTAGCCCTTGCTGGCCAGGAAGATCATTTGCGACTCCCAGCTGTCCGCATTGAGCGGCCAGCCATGGCAGAACACGATCGGCTGGCCCTGGCCCCAATCCTTGTAATAGAGTTCGACGCCGTCGCTGGTGGTAAATGTGCTCATCGGTGATTCTCCGTGGGATGGTTGGGATATGCGGGAGCTGCCCGCCGCAGCAGGATAGGGCGCCGCGCGCGCTGGCGCATCCCCGGAAAGAGGGATGGCCGGGGATGCCATGTTGTGGCAGGCGATGATTGGCGGCATGATTCGGCGTGGGTTAAAGTGAGAATTATTCTCATTTGCACCTGACCCCATGTCCGCCGCCGAACTCGTACAACAGCAAGCCATGCATGCGCTCTACCGAGGCCATTACGGCTGGCTGACTGGCTGGCTGCGCCACAAGCTGGGCTGCTCTGCCCAGGCCGCCGACCTGGCGCAGGACACCTTCGTGCGTGTGCTGGCGGCGCGCAACGCGGCGCGCATCGCCGAGCCGCGCGCCTACCTCGCCACTGTCGCGCGCGCCATCCCGCTACCTGCTGCTGGAGACCCTGCAACGCGTTGACGCCATGCTCGACGCGCTGGCGCCGCCGGTGCGGCGCGCCTTCCTGTTGTCCCAGCTCGATGGCATGACCTACGACGCCATCGCCATCGAACTCGGCGTGTCGGCCATCACCATCAAGCGCTACATGAAACAAGCCTTCCTGCATTGCCTGCTGCTGGCCGACCAGGACGGCGCGTGACGGCGCCGATCGCGCCGCGCATCCTGGAACAAGCGGCCACCTGGCTGGCGCAACTGCACAGCGGCGAGGCGAGCGATGCCGACCGTGCGGCCTGTGCCCGCTGGCGTGAGCAGATGCCGAACACGCGCGCGCCTGGACCCGCGCCGAAGCGCTGATGAACCAGCTGGACGGCCTGCCGCCGGCGCTGGCGCTGCTGCCGGCCGGCTGGCTCGGCTGGCGCATGAGCGTGCCCGCGCTCGATGGCGCGGTCCGCATCGAACCGGCCCACGGCGCCGTGCTGCGCTGCGCGCCGCAACTGGCGGCGCTGCCGGTGTCCGGCGCGTTCCCGGTCGGTGCCCGGCCGAGGTGGAGCGCGCACTGGCCATGCTGGCCGCCACCTACCCGCTGCAAGTGCAGTCGCGCCTGGATGGGTGGTGGACGACCCTGGTGCCGGTAAAAAAATAATCTGGACATGGTGATACTCTTTTTCGGCTCGGCTGGCCTGCCTTGTGAACCCACCATTTTCACGCAAAGGAACTCCGCCATGCCGCATCCACGCCCGACAAGTGGATAAATCCAGCGTTTCCCGTGTCATTTCAGGAAAAGCAGAGCTATCCGCTACGATGGCTGTCAGGCTATCGCAGGTGTTTGATTTGTCGGCAGAGGCGTGGATGGGGATGCAGACCGCGCATAGTCTGATGCTGGCGCGGAAGCATCTGGCGAAGATGGGTGTCGGCGGGACTGAACTGGCCCCTGCCTGATAAAGTTGGTGGGGCCGGGAGTCTGGTACCTCGGCAAACTGGTCGTTTCGATCCAGCTCATGTAGGGTTCAGCACGACTGGCCGCTGTCGGCCAGGAGCGCTCATCGGTTTCGCCAGACGAGCCTGGGTGCGCTAATTTTCATTCGGAGAATTAATGGGTTTTAAGACTGATGGGATCATCATGTTGGTGTTGGCGTTATTGCCGTGTTGGCTCTACTTCAACTTCGACAACTTGCCTGCGCAAACAAAGCAAGCTATGCCTCCTTTCTTGAGGAACAAATTGTTTTTTCTCGGAACGAGTATCTTTCTGGCGTGCTTTGGCATCTTCCAGCTTGTTTATGGAAAATAGCATGCGCAGAATTCGTCGCGATGGCATCGCTTGTGCAGCCCAAGAATGGAGTCAGGCCGACGCCATCGGCGCGGCTGAACAGTAAGGTTCAACGACCGGCCGGTCGTGACAATCCGAGCATTTTTGTGTTCAGCAAGCTGGTATCCTGCTGCGACAGGCCGATTTCGGCCATCACCAGACCGGGATGCAGGTTTGTCGCGCAGTCCTGGTCAACGGTCGGAGCGCGCCCACCTTGCGTCCAACATTCCAGGCAAGAGGTTAATCATCGACATCATCATCGACACGTTTTCGAATCTTGAGCGGCGCTATCGCCTGAGCGAGCGTTTTTCTATTCCATTCTGGATAGAGGAGAACGTCGCCGCATCCGACGGTGCGTTCGCCCTCGTGGACGGCACCCTCACCTGGCCGCGCGACTTAAGGCTTGACTGGGAATACCTGCACGAATTGGCGCCGGACAACGAGCTTTCGTTGAACGGGCTGTTCGTGATGGGCGACCTGGTGGTCGAGGGCGGCGTCCTGAATGCGGACCATGATTCAGGGCCGGCCCTGTTTGTGCGTGGCAACCTGGTGGCGCACAATGTAGTGACGGGCGGCGGCGACATCGTGGTGCAGCGCGACGCGATGGTCCGCGACATCGTCTACGGCGACTACAATCACGGGAGCATGCTGGTCCAGGGCCATCTGTACGCGGGACTCGTGTGGATGTTCGATCACATGTTCGACATCCGGGGCGACATCCACGCCGCCCACGTCTTCAACGACGAGACGGCATTCCCGCCGCATCCAGACGACGAATGGGAAGACGACGTCGTTGGTACGGCCAATCTCATGCTGACCACGCCGATCGAGGACACTGACGACTTTCATCGGCAAATGGGCAAGGGCCGCGTGCTGCTCCTGCCGGCGCTGCGCAACACGCGCACGCTCGCCCCGGCCGTGTTCCCGGACACGGCGGAAGAATTCCTGCGGTTTGCCGGGGAGCGTGACATCATCCACAGCACGATGATCCCGCCGGCCCTGCGCGACGACCGGGCCTTCATGTTGGTGCTGGCCGGGTCGCATCCCATGGGTTACAACTGTGTCGGCAATGGCTGGCATCTGGATCCGGAGTTTCTGCAGGCGGCATCAGCGGTCGGCAACAAATATGCCTTGGAGCGGATTGCCAGGGCGACCCGGGACGACAACTGAAGCGGTAAAGATAGGCGAAAGTAGCAAAGCCGTCAGACAACTGCTCGGGCCGGTCATGTCAACAAGACGGCAACGCGGCCCTTCCTTGACGGCGGCCGGAGCGTTCGCAGGTCAGGTATGATCGCGCTTTGATCATTCCTGCGCCTTATGCATCTCCTGCATCTCCTGCGGCTACTTGCCATCTTCCTGACACTGTGCTCCATTCCGGCGCTGCTGGGATGGTGCATGCTCACCGTGGCGTGCGTCGCCGTCGTCGTGGGAGGGGCCGCATCGGGCTCACTGGGATTTGCCTCTCCGGAAGCCCTCTTTGCCGGCGCGGTGGTGACTGGCTGGCTGAGCCTGGCGTCCCTGGGCTGGACCGTGTGGCATTTTCCGGACTTGCTCATCCCGACACCGCGCTGGGTGCTGGCCGGCTACCTGTGCAGCGTGCTGTGCCTGGGCTTTGCGCTGTTGGGAATACCGCTCTCCCTGACCAATGTGCACATCACCGGCGCCTGGATGGGCCTTTTCGGCGGCCCGGCTTGCCTGCTGATGCTGGCCTCGTGGCGCCAGTGGCAAATCTGGCGTGCCGATACCGTGAGTCTTTACGATTTGCACGAAAGTAAGGGCTTCGAAAGCGTTGCCGGTGGTACATTAGAGCTTCCGTCCGACCATCCTGCCAGTCCATGTTCAAGCGACCCGCCTGCCTCCTCGCGCTGATTGTTCCTTTCTGCGCACCGCTCGCCGCCGGCGCCGCCCCGGACGCGCAGCTGGTCATGATCGCGCCGCTGAACCAGACCATGCCACTGACCCGTTTTCAGAATAACAAGCTTACCGGGGGAATCATCAAGGATCTCGGCGAGGCCATCGGGCTGCGCCTGGGGCGCGGCATCGCCTGGGTCAGCGTGTCCGGGGACCAGGTCAGCGCAACCCTCGACGCCGGCAAGGCCGACGGCATCTGCTACGTGCGCCCGTTCTGGATCGACGGCCATTTCGACTGGAGCCGTCCGCTCATCCCGGACGCCGAAGTGGTCGCCTCGCAGCTGGGCGCGCCGCCGGTGCGCGCGCTGTCCGACCTGCGCGACCGCCCGGTCGGTACCGTGGTGGGCTACCGTTATCCGCGTGTCGAGCAGGTGCTGGGATTGCGCTTCCAGCGCAGCGACTCGGTGACCATGGAAGACAATTTGCGCAAACTGATGGCCGGCAGCGTGCGCCATACCGTGATCGGACAGACGACGCTGGCGTACCATACGCGCATCAACAAGGCCCTGAAGCTGCGCCAGGACCTGGTGTTCGCCTCGTTCAAGGCGCAGTGCGCGTTCTCGAAAAAGGCCGGGGTGCCGTTCGAGGACATCAACCAGGCCATCAACGGCCTGATCGAGGATGGCAGCGTGGAGGCCATCCTGGCGCGCTACCGCTGACGGTCAGAAGTAACTCAGACGTAAATCAGAAGTAAATCAGAAGTAAATCAGAAGTAACTGAGACCCATTGCGCGCTTGACGTCGTCGGCCGTCTGCGCCGCCACTTCGCGCGCGCGCGCCGTACCCTCTTTGAGGATCTGCATCACGTGGCCGCGGTCCTTTTCCAGCTCGGCGCGGCGGGCCCGGATGGGCGCCAGGAACTCCTGCAACACCGCTTCCAGGCGCGCCTTGACGATGCTGTCGGCCAGGCCGCCACGCTGGTAGTGCGCCTTCATCTCGGCCAGGGCATCCTTTTCCGGATCGAAGGCATCCAGATAGGAGAACGCGATATTGCCTTCGATATGCCCGGGATCGGCCACGCGCAGGTGCAGCGGGTCGGTGTAGACCTTCTTGACGGCGGCGCGCACTTCGTCGGCGCTGGCAGACAGGTTGATCGTGTTGCCCAGCGACTTGCTCATCTTGGCCTTGCCGTCGATGCCCGGCAGACGGCCGATTTCCGGCACCAGCGCCTTGGCTTCGACCAGCACCTCTTTATTGACGATGCGGTTGAAGCGGCGCACGATTTCGTTGGTCTGCTCGATCATCGGCACCTGGTCTTCGCCGACCGGCACCAGCACCGCCTTGAACGCGGTGATGTCGGCCGCCTGGCTGGCCGGGTAGGTCAGAAAGCCGGCCGGAATATCGCGCTCGAAGCCGCGCAGGCGGATTTCTTCTTTCACGGTCGGGTTGCGCTCGAGGCGCGCCACGGTCACCAGGTTCAGGTAGTAAAAGGTCAGTTCGGCCAGTTCCGGAATCTGCGACTGGATCAGGATGGTCGACTGGGCCGGGTCGATCCCGGTCGCCAGGTAGTCGAGCGCCACTTCGATCACGTTGCGCTGGACCTTGGCCGGGTCGTCCATGTTGTCGGTCAGCGCCTGGGCGTCGGCCAGCATGATGAACTGGCGATAGTCGCGCTGGTAGGTGACGCGGTTGCGCAGGCTGCCGACGTAGTGGCCGAGGTGCAGGGGGCCGGTCGGACGGTCGCCGGTCAGGATGATGGGTGCTGGCGAGGTTGCCGCCGGATTTGCTGCTGAAGTTGCTGGTGAAGACATGTCGATAGTCCTTGGGTGGGTGCCCCTATCGGAAAACGCTCATAAAAAACGCCGCCCAATCGAGGCGGCGTTCATGGAAAACACATGATGGTGCAAGCGCCGCGCGATGTCAGCGCAGCCACCAATTCAAATAGCGTGCATGTGAGTTAAACGTTGTCATGCTCGTATCGTCGCAGTTTTATGCGGCCGTGTCAATCGCCCAGGCCGCCCCGTCATTCTTGCCCGATCGCATGGCGCAGCGCGGCGCGCGCCAGCAGCCGGGTCGAGTCGAGCGTGGGCAGGGGCGAATTGCTGTTGTTCATGATCAGCGGAATTTCCGTGCAGCCCAGCACGACCGCATCGCAGCCGCCATCTTTCATTTTAGCCATGGTTTGCTGAAAATACGTGATCGCCGCCGGCTTGCCTTCGCCGTTGACCAGCTCGTCCATGATGATACGGTTGATTTCCATGCGCGCCGCCAGGCCCGGGCGCACCGTGGCCAGGCCGTGCGCGGCGAAACGCTCGGGATAGACGTCGCTCTCGACCAGCGAGCGGGTGCCGGTCACGCCGACCCGCTTGTAGCCGCGCGCCAGCGCTTCTTCGGCCACTACGTCGGCGATGTGCAGCCACGGCAGGGGCGAGCGCGCAAGGATCGGCGCCAGCGCCTGGTGAATGGTGTTGTCCGGGCAGATCAGGAAATCGGCGCCGGCGCTGGCCAGCTTGTGCGCCGACGAGAGCATCAGCTCGCCCACGCCATCCCAGTCGTCGGCGTCGATGCAGCGCAGGTAGGCGGCCAGCGCGTGCGAATGCATGGTCAGTTGCGGATGCTCGTAGGGGCCGAGCTGGCGCGCGCCCTCGTGGCAGATGGTGCGGTAGCATAGCGCCGCGCCCTCGGCCGAGCAGGCGACGATGCCGATATGTAACTCACGGGCGCTTGAATTCATGCGTTTTATCCTATCACTATGTGACCCACTATGTGGCGCACAAACGTTTTGTTACCTCTAAATTGTTGTCGCCATTGTGGCGCGCCATTTACAATTCTTTCTCACCCTCACTTTTCCCGGATGTCACGATGAATGCCCGCCTGGTTTGCCGTATCGCTACCATCCTCCTGCTGCCGGCCGTGCTGAGCGGTTGCGGCGTGCTGGCCGCGCCTTGCCGCGTCGGTTCGGCCGTGATCAAGATGGTTCCCGTGGTCGGGCATGCGGCGGCGCTGCCGACCGACGCCTGCGCCGCGGTGATCGATCCTTGACGCCGCGCTTGCCGGTGGGGCGCTGAATATGGAACAGCACCTGCGCCGCCATTGGCTCGCTTCGCTCCTGCTCGCCTCGTTCCTGCTGCTGCTGGTGTGGGCCGCGATGGCGCCGATCCGCCCGGGCAGCCGCGATTTCCTGCTCGACATTCCCGAACACGCCGCCGAACGACGCCGCGCCGGCGACAAGGCCGAGGTGCTGCCGCCAGTGGTGCGCCTGACCGTGGGTTTGCGTGATGTGCTGCTGCTCAGGAACAGCGACAGCGTGCCGCACCAAGTCGGCGGCCTGCGCCTGATGCCGGGCCAGGAATTTCGCCTGCCTTTCGAGCGCGCCACCGAATTGCAACTGCCGTGCAGCGCGCGCGTCAGCGGCGAGCTGACGGTGCTGGTGAGCATCCATCCGAATCCCGGACCGGACCGCCTGCGCTGGCGCCTGTACGCCTTCGAACAGGCGCTGCGCGGTTACGCCATCAAGGGGCCGCCGGAGCGTAGTTAATCCGCCGCGCTTCGCGCAGGCGGCCGTTTTTCAGCTTGCCTTCCACCAGTTCATCGCCCAGCAGCGCAAACATGCGTCCCTGCACGAACAGCGGGCGGGCGTTGCCGTACCAGGCCGCCTGGTCGGCGGGCGCGTCGTGCTGGGCCTTGAGCGCGCCCAGTTCACGCAGCTTGAGCGCGGTGTTGCGCAGATAGAGCACGGAGGCCGCGTCGGCTACCGCGTCGGCTACCGCGTCGGCTGGCGCGGTAGCCGACGCGTCGTTGACGTGGTCCGGCTGGCCGGCTTCCACGATCGCCAGGCTCAGCATGCCCTGGCCGGGACGCTGGGCGGCGTAATACGGTTCCTGCACCGGCGCCGGCGTTTCCTGGGCGTTCGGATGGACATAGGTGCTGGCCACGGTGGCCGGCTGGTCCGGGCCCACTCCCAGCCGGATACTGCTCAGGTGCAGCGCGCTGCGCGCCTGCCCGGCCACCACCGCGTCCACGCCCATGGCCGCGATGCGCTCGACCGGATGGCCCAGTTGCAGGCGCTGCAGGCCGCCGCTGCCATCCCAGCGCAGCGCGTACAGCGGCGCGCGGCCATCGGCGCCACTGGCCGCGCCGCCGTACACCAGCCACGGGCCGATAAAGCGGTTGCGCAGCGGCCCCGGGGGAAAATCGGGCAAGTCCTTGTAGCCGGCCATGGGCGCGCGCTCGCTGCCGTCGGAAAACGCTTGCAGCGGCAGGCGCAGCAAGGCCAGGGCGTTTGGGCCGGCCTCCCCGCGCCAGGAGCGGGTGGCGCCGTCCGCGCCCACCAGCACGTTCAGGTGGGCGTCCGCGCTTTCGTAAAAGGAGAACGGGTCATGCGGTGCGCCCGCGACCCGCACCGCGCCCGGTGCGCCGCCGTTGAACGGCATGCGCACCAGGCCGGCGCCGGCCTCGCCCGCGTAGGGCAGCGTCCATACATACAGCGCCTGCGAGGCCATGTGGACGGCGCGCGCGCGCGGCGCCAGCACGGCGCTGGCGTCGCAACGCAGGACGCGCGCAGCCAGGTCGCACACGATGACGCTGTGCAGCGCCAGGGGGCTGTCGATGGCGGCGTCGAGGCGGTACACGCGGCTGGCCGGGGCGATCCGCGCGAACGGTGCCGGCGCCGGCCCTGCGCGCAGCGCCGGCAGCGCCGCCAGCGGGTCGTCGGCCAGCGGATCGGGCGCGCGCGCCGCGTACAGCACCAGCTTGCTGTCGGCCTGGCTGATGGCCACGCTGCCCGGTGCGCCGTCGCCGGCGCGCAGCAGGTAGCCGGCGCGAAACGCCAGGCGGCCGCCGGCGTCGATGTCGAACAAGTTGATGCCGGTGCCACGCTCCGCTTCGCTGTAGCCGATCACTGCCAGCGTATCCTCCGACACGATCAGCGCGTCATAGCGGCTCAGCGCGGCGGCGCCGGGGGCGAAGGCGTCGAGCGCCGCCACCGGCTTGAGCTGGTCCTTGCCGATCTCGACGGTAAACAGGCGTCCATGGCGCAGCAGCACCAGGTGCTTGCCATGCTCGGCGGTGAGGGCGCTGTCGCTTCCGGCAAGCGCGTCGGCTGGCGCCGGCGCGGCCGCTTCCACCGGGGCCGGCGCTGCCGGCTGCTTCTTGAAAAACGCCTCCAGCCGGGCGTCGTCCTCGAACGCGTGCAGGGTTTTCGGTGGCGCCGGCTCGCTGGCGCGCTGCTGGCAGCCGGTAAGCAGCAGCAACGCCAGGCCGGCCGCAAAAATGTGCGACATGGGGTGACTCTCCTGGTTTCTGTCTTTTCTTGTATCTTCTTGTTATTGCCCCGCAGCGACTATTGCGCATTGGCGGGACATGGAATGTAACGGAAGCGGCCGCAAAAAGGGGTTGCTTGATGTAAAAAAAGTAAAATGGCGATACACACACGCCACCATGGCGCGCGACAATCGTGCTTCGCTGCCGTCCCGGATTCTGGCATCATGGGTTCATGGCGACCCTCTCTTTCCCTCTATTTCCTCTCGGTACGGTCCTGTTCCCGGACGGCGTGCTGCCTTTGCAGATTTTCGAAGTGCGCTATCTCGACATGGTCGGCAAGTGCATCGCCAGCAGCAGTCCGTTCGGGGTAGTGCTGCTGACCGAGGGCCACGAAGTGCGCACGCCCGAGGGGCAGGAGCGTTTTCACCCAGCCGGCACCCTGGCCTCGGTGCACGACAGTACGATGAGCGCGCCGGGGCTGATGCAGGTCAGTTGCCGCGGCGGCGCGCGCTTTCGCATTCTGTCCAGCGAGCGCCGTCCGAACGGCTTGTGGATCGCCGAGACCGAACTGGTCGAAGACGACCACCCGGTGCCGGTGCCGTCCGAGCTGCAGGGCGCGGCCGACGCGCTCGACCGCGTACTGGCCTCGCTCGACGAGGTGCCCGAGCAGCGCTGGCCGGTGCTGCCGCCGTTCCGGCTGGACGACTGCGGCTGGGTCGCGAACCGCTGGTGCGACCTGCTGCCCTTGCCGAACGACCAGAAATACCGCTTGCTGATGCTGGACAATCCGGTTATCCGGCTCGAATTGTTGCACGATATGCTCGATGAACATGGCCTGATCACGTCCTGAGCCGTGTTGCGGGCTGCGCCACTTGCACGGCCATGGGGCAATGATAAGATACAGGCAAGCGACTTTGCCCCTGCCGCACGGGCGCCCGATCAGACGAGGATGGCAGTATGAGCTTTTCCGATGAAATCCTGATAGCCTACGCCGACGGCGCGCTTGGCGAGGATACGCGCCAGGCGGTCGAGGCGGCCCTGCGCGAGGACCCACTGCTGGCGGCCCGGGTGCGCCTGCTCCTGACCCAGCACAGCAATGGCTTTGCCGGTTTCGGGCCGGGCGGCGCCGACGGCGCGGCCCAGCGCCAGCCGCAGGCGCCGCGTTCGGCCAAGGTGGTGCACCTGCACGCGGTGCGCAACGCGCGCGTGGCCAGCGTGGCGGCGCCGGCGGTGGAAGACGTGCCGCCGATCTGGTCGTGGCCGGCCTGGTCCAAGCTGGGCGCCATGCTGTCGGCCGCCGTGCTGGCCGGTGCCGGCCTCGGCTACGCGGTGCAGCCGGTCCCGCTGGTGCTGGGCGACGGCGATGGCGCCGCCCTGATGGCGCGCGGCGCGCTGGCGCAGGCGCTGACCCAGCAATTGTCGGGGACCCCGGCGGCCGATGCTCCGGTGCGCATCGCCGCCAGTTTCCTGACCAGGGACGGTGGCTACTGCCGCAGTTTTCGCATCGCCAACGGCGGCGGGCTGGCCTGCCGCATCGACGGCGGCGGCTGGCAGCTCGATGTCTTCGCCAGTATGGACAGCGCGCATGGCGAGTACCGCACCCCGGGCGACGGCATGCCGCAGGTGGTCAGCAGCGCGCTCGCGCGGCGCGCCGACGAGCCGCTCGACCCGATCGCGGAACGGGCCGCGCGCGACCGCGGCTGGAAGCGCTGAGGGGTAACAAGCTCGCCAGGACACCGACAAACGCGTCTGCCGGGGATTTCTTGGACGTAGCGATCACGCTCGCCGGATGCAGGTGTGTACTCGTCTTTGCCAATGCAAACGTCTAAACCAGTTTACGCGAAACGCCGCTACAGTGACGATGGCATGACCGTCAACGAACTTCGCCGGCGTCAACCCCAGCGTGGTGACAAATAAGGTCAAGCACCATACCTTTGGCGTGCAGTCGATCAGGGTGCTGATCACCGACATCGTGTTTCTCCACCAGAGGCAATTTCGCCTGGATTCTACAACTTGCTGTCTCGGTTCAGCAAGTTGACAATACCGTCCTCACATCGACAGGCCCAGTAATTTTTCCACCACTCGGCTGGCCCTTACATGCTTTGTATCAAGCGTTGTGTCGTCCCGCACGGATATGCTCATCGTTTTAGATCCGTGGGACTTCCTGCCGTCACGCCAACTGCTCAGGCAAGCCCGAATCTGACTCACGCGTCAACTTTGCACGAAATAACAACAAGTAGAAAATTGATCCAGAGTTGCTACAATGATATTATCAATTGTGATAGATTGCTAGATGAGTATCTAGCCAGCACGGTAAGGATGTTACGGCTACGAATCAGTACCGGATTGTCTGCCATCCGCAGATTTTCCCGCGTGGGCTAATCGGAACGTGAACATAACTATGAGAGGGCACGCATGAGTCTTCAAGCGTTAGTTACGGATCGTCAGCATCGGCGTCTCCTACGCCTGTCCTTTCCCAATAGTGACGGACCGTCGGCAAGCCTACTCGTCAACCGGCTCGACGCCTTTGAAAGTCTGTCACGTCCTTTTGAGTTCACCGTCGAGCTTCTGTCTGATACGCCGGACATACCGCTGAAAGATTTACAAGGCAAGTTGATGTGTGTCGAGCTGGTGCGCCGCGACGGCACCATGCGCCATTTCAATGGCAGGGTATTTAGCTTCCGCCTCAAAACTGTAGACGGAGGGGTATCTTACTATGAGGCCAAGCTTGGTCCCTGGTACAAATACCTCGGCTTGCGCAAGGATAACTATCTCTTTCACTACACAACGATCTATCAGCAGACGGCCAGCATTTTTGGCGACTATGCCGGGTTAGCTAATTGGGATTGGCAGGTCAAGGGCGGGCAAGAAGTGCTCACTGACTGCTGCCAGTTTGACGAAAGTGACCGCAACTTTCTCGAACGACGCTGGGTCAACTCGGGGATCATTTATTGGTTCGAGCACACTGCCGCCGACCACAAACTCGTGCTCTCGGACGACTCGACAAGTGCTCAACCAATCGATGGCGATCCAGAAATTCCGTTTCAGCGCCATGGCGGGTCCGCTGAGGAAGATGGCATTAGCGAGTGGTCGCCGGGACGAGCTATCGTCACTGGCAGTGTGGCGCTAGCGTCGTTCGATTTCAAGTCGCCGCATCCTGCGATGACCAGTCTTCCCACCGTCAATCAACAAGGCGACGTCCCGAATATTGAATCGTACGAGTACACCGGTGCCCTCGGCTTTAAAGGCGGCGACGGTCGTGCGCTGGCTCAGTTGCGGATGGAAGAAGTCGAGGCTGCAGGCAAACGCTTTGAAGGCAGCAGCAACAACCGTAGCGTGATGCCTGGCAGGTGGTTCCGGCTGACCGGACACTTTGATGCGCAAGGAGGCCAGGACGACCCACAAGCGCGTGAATTTCTGGTTACGGAAGTCTGGCACAGCGCCACTAACAACTATCACGTCAAAACAACTGAAGAGTCCCACTACGAAAACCGCCTCACCTGTATTCGTAAAATCATACCGTATCGTGCAGGAAGGGACCATAACAGTGTCGAGACGAAAATCCATGGCGTTCAGACGGCAACAGTCGTCGGGCCTGCCGGCGAAGAAATTCACACGGACGAATTCGGCCGCGTCCGCGTTCAGTTCCATTGGGATCGCGTCGGGGCGAATGACGAGAAAAGCTCAGCATGGATCAGGGTAGCAACGCCTTGGGCGGGGGCAAACTTTGGCATGACATCCATTCCCCGGATTGGTACCGAAGTGTTGGTGGTATTTCTAGATGGAAACCCCAATCGCCCGATTATTACGGGCATGGTTCCCAACGCGGCGACGATGCCTCCCTGGGTTTTACCTGCAAACAAAACACAAAGTGGTGTCCTCACGCGTTCTACGCCCGGTGGCAGTTATGACACCGCTAATGCGCTCAGGTTCGAGGACAAGAAAGGCCAAGAGCAATTATGGCTCCATGCTGAAAAAGATCAGTTGACTGAGGTCGAGCATGACGAAGACAAGTGGGTTGGTAACGATCGGCGCAAGGTCATTGACAGGGATGAGACCACGCTGGTCAAGCGCGACAGAAACGAGACGGTCAACCGGGACGAGACCATCACCATCCACAACAATCGCTCCGAGCGCGTCGATCACAATGAAAAAATCAGTATCGGGGACAACCGCGAAGAAGATGTTGGAATCAGCGAAACGATCAGCGTTGGCAAAGACCAGTCTGTCACAGTAGGAAAAGAACAGAAGTTTACCGTTGGCGGAAACCGTACAAAGTCAGTATCGAAGAACGAAAAAGACAAGATCAGCAAGAACTGGTCGATCAATGTCGGTCGTTTTAAGACAGAAACGATCGGCATGGCCTACATGCAAAACGTCGGTTTGGGCCGTATGGAAAATGTTGGGCTCGGGTACAGCTTGAACGTCGGGATGATGATGACGACCGTGGTTGGGATCAATCAAAGCACTAACGCCGGAAAGAAAATTTCTATCTGTGCCGGGGAAGAACTCGAAATCACGGTCGGTCTGGCTACATTGAAGATGACCGCAGACGGCAAGATCTTCATCAACGGTTCGAAAGTCAGCGTTGACGCAACGGGGCCGGTTCGGATAACCGGCGAAGACGTCAATGTTAACTGACCGCGATTCGGGATGTAATTTCGCAACTTCACATCTTTTCTTTCGATGGTGTTCGGTTGCCTCGATCAACACGAAAAATTGACGAGAACCGAGCCTCATGCTTGCTACCAGCACCCACGCCGCATTAGCTGATCAATATCTGGATCGTCTGGCCTTTGGCTGGCAGAGGCGCATTCAGGCGCTTGATTCTCATGTGCTTGACGCCTCCGGATTGTCCGTCATAGACCGCGACTTGCAATCCTACTCGCGAGGATTGAGCACAATTGGAACCGCGTCATCCACACTGATCCATGAGAGATTGCTTGAGCCATTAACGCGCGGCGAGTTGTTCGCCATAGCACACCATGCCATTCGCGTTCAAGATCAACCCATGCATAACGCCTGTATCGGCTTAATTGAGTCAATACCGACTCTGCGGGCTGCCTATGCCTCCGCATTGGAATGGTCAACATCTGATGGGGCATGGTGGGCTATTTCGGAATGGCGGCAGCACACTGAAATCCAAACTGACAAGGGTTTTAACTTGTTTGATGTGATTGCACTGTCTGCTTGTCGTTATCACTTCAGAATTTTAGAAGAACTTTGCAATACTTCATGGTGGTCAGGCATCATCAAAAGTAGCGATGATCATGCCGATCGAGCCGACACCACGTGCGCATTGATGCAATTGGGTCTGGCCACGGCACATCCGCAAGCAATAGGTAGAGCTGCCCAATTGTTGCAATCGCCAGTCGCGCAACTACGCTGCCTTGCGGCAGAAGTCATGTTGTGGCAACCCACGAAACAATTGACGAAGTACGATGCACGCATTGCCGAGCAACGCGCCACCGATGTTTTACTTGAATTATCGACCGGAACACTTGAAGCAAAAAATATCGTAAGTCAAGCCAGCTATGCCCTGGCCTGTTGGAACCATGCTGAATTTGATACCGTTTTAACCTCGCTTGCCGCTCAACCTGAAAAACTGGACGTGTACTTGCAATCCCTGGGCTGGAGCGGCAATGGTCAGCGTGTCCCAATCCTCATCGCTTATCTGAATCATCCAGAGCATGCACGTGGCGCCGGCGCGGCATTATCCATGTTAACTGGATCTCTTCCTGCCCGTGACGGCTGGCAAGCTGAGCCTGGCGAATCAGAAAACGCATTGATTGATGATCCGGTCGATGCTGGCGCTACTATTCCCTCCACTAAACGCTATGCCAATCTGCCACCGCCAGATCAGGCTGGTTTCGAGCGCTGGTGGGCAAAAAACAAAACGCGCTTTCATGCGCAATCAAGCTGGATCGCAGGTTTGTCAGACACTAACGACAATCTCATCGTGATATTGCAAAGCGGTAAATTGGCCTGGCGTGCTCTCGCGGCACGCCGTCTTCACGCCCGCCTGCAAGGCAGGGCAAGCCTCAACACAAGTGCACCAATGCCTCAACAGCGTCAGTGGATATCCAACTTTATTGCATCCCCAACCCGAAGGAACGCGGCATGACAAGCTCTCTTAAGACTGAAGATGATGAAGATATTCAACATCCGCAAGCGGCATCGGCAACGCCTGTTCTAAAGTTGAATAACAGCGAAACTCTCGCAGTTCAGCTGGCTGATTTGAGCGAGCCAGAAGAAGAATTGATGCTGACTGCGCGGCGAAAAATCACCTTGCAGTGCGGCCAATCGAGTATCACTCTGCACGCAAACGGCAAAATAGTCTTGCGTGGAGAATACATCGTTAGTGCCGCTGAAGGTACCAACCGGATTGTGGGCGGACAAATCGAAATCAATTGATCTGATGTAATTCATGAACAATCATCGGCGCAAATCACTATGTGGCAACTCGATAATAGGACTCCCTACGCCGCAGATCATACCTGGATCCGCGATGCCGATGGCGCCGAGATCTGGATAGTGTCCGTCAAGGCCACTTATGAACTGCTGCCCGACGGCGGCACATGCGTTGCTGCGTATCAAGCTCCCGTCAATAGCGGTTTAGTCATGCATGAAGATGGAAAAAGCCCACTATTTGAAACCGACCTTGGCCCACCAAAAAATGCAACCGACGTCTGGTTAGTCGGACATGCCCACAGTCAATCTGGTGAACCCATACAGCGTATGCGTGCAGGTTTCGCAGTGGGATCAATTGCGCGCGAGATTCAAGTCATCGGTGATCGTGAATGGCGAGGTTTTTTGCGCACCGGGCCCAGTGAACCACAACCATTTACACGCATGCCCCTTACCTGGGCGCGTGCACTCGGGGGCAACGGGCCAGATTGCAGTACCGGTAATCCAGTTGGTTGTGGCATTACCAAAGAAGAAGACGGGGGTCGCCCTTTGCCCAATCTGGAGCACATTAGCAGACCCCAAGGTAGCCTGATTGCCAGCACTACAACGCAAGGTCTTGGCCCCGTGCCGCGTCATTGGCCTTTGCGCCGCCAATATGCAGGCACCTACGATGATGACTGGAAAAAAAACCGCGCCCCTCTGCAAGCGGCCGATCTTGATCCCAGGCACTGGCAGGTAGCGCCCAAAGAGCAGCAGGCCAGCGGCCATCTAAGAGGAGGGGAAGCGCTGATGTTAAGAGGGCTGACAGTGGCAGGTTTTGCCCCCAGCGGCATTTATCACAGTATTTTGCCCAAACTCAGTCTGGCTTTCAAAACACTCTTCTATGACGGCAGTGTAGCCGACGCGCGCAGTGTGATACATAACGTCATCTTGCAGCCCGACGGGGTTGGCGGCAGCGGACCCTTGGTCAGTGTAGTACATCACATGTCACTGCCTTGTCATGACAAAGTCAATAAACTGCAGAGCACCATCATTACAGAAAAGCATCGTCCTTTAGATCATCCCAAGCTGCAACAGCGAACATACCATGCTTCCCAACGATCTGCCATAGCGATTGAATCGGAGCAGGCATGACCGTTACCATCAACATTAACAATCTCACGCTCTGCCATCGTGGCAGTAACGGTATCACGCATAACACCCTGCCAGACATATGCAAAACACCGGATAAAGCTATACCAAGGCCATTTGATAACGAGGCCTACTCCAAAGATCTGGCGAACGGCACCACGACGGTCTTTGCCGACAAGGGCAATATGATCGCCAACTTCGGCTCTATTTTCGCCAAAAGCTCTTTAGATGGTGGCGGCTCTTTTGGTGGGATTAAATCCGGCACTTTCCTCGCTGAAGCAGACTTCATTACGCACTCGTTTGATGTGTTTTTTGAAGGCAAACCTGCTTGCAGACTCACCGACAAAATGTGGATGAATCATCGTAACACGGTGAATATGGCTGGTTTGAATCAAATCACCTTACCGGCTGATCTCATGGAGAAAATTTGTATCGCGATATGCGAATGCCGTAAAAAATTCTTTCCTAGCGGGACTCAAATAGCAGAGGCGACAGAAGATATATTTGATGTTATGACGGGTAGTGAGGATATGACGCGGGAGCGCCCGTCGGCTGTCAATGCACCGCATCGTCGTCAGGCATGCTTTGCCGCTCAGTTCAATAAAAGTGGTTACGCCTGGATTGGCACAATACCGAAAGATCCGAAAGTATTGACGGAAGTACCTTATAGAATTCCTACTAATCTTATTACGTCAGAGACCGGGCGGACTACATTTTCTGGCGGCCCTGTTGCCCCTGCTTCAGTTCGGCGTGTCATGAATAAATCCCATGGAAATAAGGGAACTATTGTGATTTGGGATATGGTCACCGTAAAGAACGCAAGCCTGCCAGCTACCTGGGACAATGTTGATAAAATTGTGGAAATTAAGTTTGCAGGGGATGATTGGACCGAGAATCAACTGGAAGCAAGGAAAAGCTCCGCAGTCGAGGATAAATTAATTAGAGTTGATGAGGCGGACTGCGCATGTGACCTAGAAGAAAATGAACAGCGCCGGAAAAACAATAAACTGGCAAAAGAAATCGGAGAAAGCTTAAAAAAAGCTTCTATTCTGTTTGGTCCGCCCGGGTTGCCAGGGTTGCCAGGTTTGCCATTTTAGTTATTAGGAGGAGAAACGACGTATGAACTTTTCGGAATATACCTTGCAAAAAGATGGCATCGTCATGTGTGAACCGTGCGTTTGCGTGACACTATTTTCTGACGCTGATCTGGGTGTCTCAGACGCTCCGGAGATGTTAGGGCCGTATCGAGCATTCCTTGAATTATTCCAAGATCAATTGGACTATTGTGTTTTAGATGGTGATCAGGCTCGTGCGCAAAAAATTACTGCAGATCATTTGCAGAATCTGCCTAGAGAAATGCAGGATCTAAAACGACGCAAACAAGGCGGAATCATCGCCCTCCTACGGCATGGTAGCACGCCCCAAGAAAAACGTGCTCCGGCCTTCGAGTTCAATTACAGTAAAATTGGCAAGCCTCACACTTATGTACGGGCCTGCTTTCCGCTTCCCTGGTTTGATTGGAACGGGTTAGAAGGAATTGAGCGATATTTAAAGAAATCTCTAAAGAGCTTTGCTTTGCAGTCGGGTTACGTTGGCTTTTGTTTTGTTTGGAATCCAAATTTTGATCGCGAGCTTGATCCATATTATGCGCAGTGGTTACAGCGACACCCGGGAATTATGTGCCCTAGCGGGTCACAGAGCATCGTATCAATACACGGATTGACCGATATTGGATGGATCACTTTGCTTGGAAAAGATATGGTGGAAAAGATGGGAGGGATGATGTCGCTTAATGCAGCAGTGACCCCTATTCCCGGAGTGACAATGAATGAACTAGCGGACGGTGGCGCGAGCATTCGGATTGACGATCGACCTCATCTGGGTGACACTCACAACGGCGACACATTGGAAGCGTATCGTGCTTTAGGTAAAGTCCTCAATCCTCTACGTAATCGGCATGCTGTCACTACAGATATGTCGGTTCCCGGAATGCGTGAACGTGATCACCCGGGCCTGCGTGCCAAGTGGCTTGACCGGTTTTTCCCAAAATAGAGCTAAATAAAATGGACACTTCTAAAATTCAATTATCGTCGACGGAAGTACAGTTTTCTGACAAGCTAGTCGCAGTGCCAACGCTTGAGTTGATCGGGCATTACTCGAAAGACGAATTAGCCAGTCTACTTGCGAAGTTAAACGCCTGGATATTGAGCGCTGCTCTATTTCCTGCTGAAATAGAAATAGCGACGCTAATCACTCATGACCAGGGTATGGATGAGCATGTTGGCGTTGTCGATGACGTTCTTTTAGCTGCCTTGCAATCTGAATTTGTAGATGCAAGTTCACGTCCAATAAGAATGCAACCGGTGACAATCTTACTTAATTGCAAACGCGATGCAAATCCAAAACAGGCGTGCGCTGTCAGTGTACGGTTAACCGTTGGCGATAATTTTTTTCCAGACGATCCGTTAACGATCTCAATTTGTTTGAAATCATCAGATCCAGCGGCATGGGCAGATTTGACTAAAGCTAGAAAGGTAATCTCATCCATGCTGGAACAAAAATTGTTGTATTCCACCTTTGGTTACGGATTTGCATGCGATTTTGAGCATGTGATGGAAGTTAGTCACACGATTGAGAATCTGTGCATGCGTTACCTCGGGGTTGACCTCAACGATCCGTTTGGTAACTATACTTTTTATATGCCTCGCGGTTTTCGTTCAATTAATTGGAAAATTGGTCTTCCAGAGCGTCGGTTGAGTTCATTAGCGCCAGCGCAAAGAGAAACCCTTCTCGCATGTACAACGCTTGAAGACGGCGTGCGCTATTGGAAAACGGGTGAAAAACCATCCATATGCGATCGCAATTCAACGAGCGATCATCAGGCGATCGCTGAATATGCGGCACTTGACCGGCAGTTGAAATCTCTAAAATTCATGCCCCCTGTTTTGTGGATGCCAAAATGGAGAAGTGATACTTATGAGCGTTGGCAAAATCGGTGGGAGGAAGTTTCATTTGACTAAACAGCATGAATTACATCCGCTGTGCAAGGATAAAATGCCGACATTATGAATATCATCGCCGCAAGCTGTATTTTTCCCAGCGGACCAGGGATGGACTTGGCCGAGATTGCGTTGACATCCACGCTATCACTCAATCGCAAGCATCCGTTTTACGTTGATAACACGGGTGTACCGATTCGCGCATCGTTTTTCCCTGAGCCAAAGCTGTTCGATATTACACGTTGGATAGCGCTGGTCAAAGCGGCTTTAGATGATTTATATCGGCAATTATCAATGCCAGACCAGCAGTTGGTAACTGGCAGGAAATACCTTTTGCACTTGGTCATTCCACTTGGCGCACGTGCAGGCATACCAGACCAGTTATCAGGGAACTTGCTTGAAGCCATACAGGGCAAGCCGTTTACGTTCACCGATACGCACGTCGTAAAGGGCGGCCATGCCGCAGGCGTGCAAGCCTTGAATGCAGCTGGTCTGGCTTTGCAGCGAAATCAGGCAGATCAGACACAAATTGCCATCGTCCTTGCAGTCGATTCATGGTTGCACCCTGACGCATTACACTGGCTTGAAAAGGAAGATCTTTTGCACAATGCTGGCAGAGTTTACAAAGGCGCACGCAGCCCCAATCCGTATGGCCGCGTGCCCGGCGAAGCGGCTGCTGCGGTCATGCTGCGTCTTACTGGCCCCGCTTGGTGCAAGATCCAAGGCGTGGGTGCGGTAGATGAACCAGTCTTGCGTACGGATAGCCGACCATGCATCGGTTTGGGTTGGACCAAGGCCGCAAACGATGCTATTGCAACTTTATCCAAAGCGCAAAAGATCACGCACATATTCAGTGATCTTAATGGCGAGCCATATCGTGCAGACCAATTTGGTTTTACCATCTTGCGTATTTCAGATCGACTGGAAAGCAATTGGGAGCGCCACACACCTGCTTTGGTCACCGGCGACGTTGGCAGTGCGACCGCTTTGGTGCATGTGGCGTTATCGGCAAATATGCTACGTCAGCTGGGAAGCGGTACACCAATGCAAACACACTTATTGCTATCGAGCTCTGATGATCCTGTGCGCGCTGCTTTGGTGCTTGGAAATCTGCCCTGATAGCAATGAGTGCCTGATTGTGGCGCCAGGTTTCCCAATGAAAGGCAATTTCCCCTGGATTCGTCAACTCGCGCCTCGTCCATTGCACTGTTGCCGAATTAGCTCAGCAATACACCTGCTCACGCGCACAACGCCCGGTTGCGCCCCTCGGTCTTGGCGCGGTACATGGCGCGGTCGGCCTGTTCGATCAGTTGCTCCGGCCCGCCGCTCTCGTCCGGCATCAGCGACACCACCCCGATACTGATCGTCACCACCCCGTACGGCGACTTGGCGTGCGGCAGCGCCAGCTTTTCCAGCGCCAGGCACAGCGCGCTGGCCAGTTCGTGCGCTTCGGCCACGCTGGTGGCGGGCGCCAGCAGCGCGAATTCCTCGCCACCGTAGCGCGCCACCAGGTCCGACGGACGGCGCGCGTGCGCCGCGATCACGCCGGCCACCGCGCGCAGGCACTGGTCGCCGGCCTGGTGACCGTAATGGTCGTTGTAGCTCTTGAAATGGTCGACGTCGAGCATGGTCAGCGCCACCGGATAGCCGTTGCGCGCGCCGCGCCGCCATTCGGCCTCGAGCGCGTTGTCGAAGCCGCGCCGGTTGGCGATGCCGGTCAGCCCGTCCGTGGAGGATAGCGCCGCCAGCTTGGCGTTGCTCGCTTCCAGCTCGGCGGTGCGCTCGGCCACCATCTGCTGCAACTGCTTCTGGCGCCGGGTCAGGTCGCGCACGCGCGCGCGGTACGCCGTGCTCAGCAGGCCCAGCGCCAGCAGCGCCAGGATGGTGCGGAACCACCAGGTTTTCCACCACGGCGGCAGGATCGTCACCGTCATGCTGGCCGCGTTCTCGCTGCGCACGCCCTGGTGGTTGGCGGCGCGCACCGAAAACGTGTACTTGCCCGGATCGAGGTTGGTGTAGGTGGCGCTGCGGTGCGCGGCGTCGGTCTGGACCCAGGCGCGGTCGAAACCGTCGAGCCGGTATTCGTAGGTGTTGCGCGCCGGATCGGTGAAGTGCAGGGCCGCGAATTCGATCGAAAACACCGAGCCGTCGCCGGCGAGGGTCAGGTTGCCGGGCGCCGTCACCGGGCCGTCGAGTTTCAGGCCGGCCAGCGCGCGCCCGTCGCGCAGCGAGCGGTTGAACACGCTGATGTCGGTAATGGCCACCTGCGGCGGCGAGGAGACGCTGCGCACCGCCTCCGGCGTGACCCCGGTGATGCCCTTGACCCCGCCGAAATACAGGCGCCCGTCCGGCGCGGCGTGCGCGGCGCCCGAGGAAAACCCTTCCGACAAGCCATCGGCGGCCGAGAAACGCGCCGCCTTGCCGCTGTCCGGATCGAGCCGCAGCAAGCCGTTCGCGGTGCTCAGCCACAGCTGGCCGGCGCGGTCGCTGCGCATCGCCAGGATCTTCAGCGGCCCCACGCTGTCGGGCCCTTCGTAGCGGCGGAAATGGATGGCGCCTTGGGCGTCGGTCATGATCTGGTTGACGCCGCGCGCGGTGCCGGCCCACAGCCGTCCCTGCGGGTCCTGGTACAGGGCGACGACGTTGTTGTCCGACAGCGAACGGGCGTCGCCGCCGCGCTGGCGCAGGTTGCGGAAGTTGCCGCTGGCCTGGTCCAGCACGTCGAGGCCGCCGCCGCCCCATTCCGACCCCATCCATACGCGCCCGCGCTTGTCTTCGACGATGCTGGTGGTGCTGCTGACGCTGCGGCTGCCCGGGCGCGCCGGGTCGGACGGGTAGGGCGTGCTGCGCCCGCTGGCCGGGTCGTAGCGCAGCACGTGCTGGCCGGTGCCGATCCACAGGGCGCCGCCGGCGGCCGGGGCGATGGTGTTGATGAAGTCGCTCCCGACCGAGCCGAAGCTGACCACCCGCACCGGCGCGTCGAGCGCGTCGAGCCGGTTCAGGCCGGCCGAGGTGCCGATCCACAGGGGGCCGTCCGGCTGCTGGTACAGGCTGTAGACGATATTGCTGCTCAGCGCGCTGGCCGGCGCGCCCGCGGCGGCGTTGTCCGGGTCCGGCCGGGTCTCGGCGCGGTAGCTGCGCAGCACCGCGCCGCTGGCGCTGTCGTACAGCGACAGGCCGGCGTTATTGGCCAGCCACAAGCGCCCGTCGGGTGCGCCTTCCATGGCGCGCATGGCGTTGTTGGGGCGCAGGTTGTGGGCGTCCACGTCGAACGGAATGAAGCGCTGGAAGCCTTCGCTGTTCAGGTTGACAAGGCTGATGCCGTCGGTGATCGAGCCGATCCACAGCATGCCGCTGCGGTCGTGCATGACGGCGCGGATATCGTCCGACGGCAGGCTGTAGGAATCGTTGGCGCGGTGCACGTAATGGACGGCCTTGCTGTTGCTGCCGCTGCTGCCGGGGTCCTCGCCCTGGTCCCAGCGCAGCAGGCCAGCGCCCAGGGTGCCGGCCCAGATCGTGCCGTTGCGGTCGCCGTACAGGGTGTTGATGCGGGTCGCGGGCGAGGCCACCTGCTCGCGCGTGCTCCACGGCTGGCCGGCGCGCCAGGTCACCAGCCCGGTTTCGGTGCCGATCCAGAGCGTGCGGTCGGGCGCGAAGTGCAGGGCGCGCACGATGTTGAGCTTGGGATCGGGCGCCTCCGCGCGGTCCACCCGGAAATGTACGAAATCGCGCGCGCCGGGCGCCAGGTAGTCCAGTCCGCCCGGCCAGGTGGCGGCCCACAGGCCGCCGCCGGCGTCCAGGGCGATGGCGTTGAGGTCGTTCGAGGCCAGGCTGCCGGGGCGCGCCGCGTCGTGCAGATGCAGGGTGAAGGTGGCGCTGCTTGGGTCGAAGTGCTGCAAGCCGCCCCAGGTGGCCAGCCACATGCCGCCCTTGCCGTCGCCGATGATTTTCTTGACGATGCGCTGCGACGCCGGCCCCGGCGGCGGCACGAAGCGGGTGAAATTGTTGGTCTCGGGATTGAAACGCGCCAGCCCGTTTTGGGTCGCGACCCAGATCGCCCCGGCCGCGTCCTGGTACAGGTCGGAGACGCGGTCGTGCGGCAGGTTGCCGCTGCTGTTGGCGTTGCTGGCGTACTTGACCGCATGGTAGCCGTTGTAGCGGTACAGTCCGCCGCTATGGGTGCCGATCCAGACGAAGCCCTGGCGGTCCTGCAGCATGGCCAGGATCGACAGCTCGCTCGAATCGAACGAGGGCAGGCGCTTGAAGCGCAGCGCCGACGTCGGGCTGGTGCCGGCCTGGGCGGCGCCGAGCAGGACGCACAGCAGGGCCCACAACAGGGCCCACTGCGGCAGGCGCGGCGGGGCGAACGGATGACGCGCGAAGGCGGTAAATACGCTGAGCATGGCAAATAGGTGTCGACAATACCGGCCACCCCGGGAATGCCGGGGAACCCGGGCAGTGTAAACCAAGTTGGCTGTGCGGCAATACCTCTTTCACTGTCTATTAACGATGTACAGTTGCCGGGATTTAGGGTATCGTTTACGGCACTATTATTGCATCTACGTCCGTACGCCCGGTTCTGCCGACGCTGTCGTGGCACTATTCGCGCTGGCTACCGGTCTTGCCGTTGGCAACGCCGGCTCGTTCCCGTCCATCCTGGAAGTTCCCCGCGTCGGCCCGTCCGGGCGTAGAGCATATCGAACCAACGCCCGGAAAACTTATGTCTGAAACACCGATTACCATCGAAGCCGACAGTGCACCCACCGTCAAGTTCGCCGATTTCGGCCTTGCGCCGGAGATCCTGCGCGCGCTGACGGACCAGGGCTATATCCACCCCACGCCGATCCAGGCCGCGGCCATTCCGATCGTGCTGCAGGGACGCGATGTCATGGGCGCGGCCCAGACCGGCACCGGCAAGACCGCCGGTTTCTCGCTGCCGATCATCCAGCTGCTGCTGGCGCATGCCAGCCCGAGCATGTCGCCGGCGCGCCATCCGGTGCGCGCGCTGGTGCTTACGCCAACCCGCGAGCTGGCCGTGCAGGTGGCCGAGAACGTCAAGGCCTACGCCCAGCACACCCCGCTGCGCTCGACCGTGGTGTTCGGCGGCATGGACATGAAGGGCCAGACCGTCATCCTCAAGGGCGGCGTCGAGATCGTGATCGCCACCCCGGGCCGCCTGCTCGACCATATCGAACAGAAAAACGTGTCCCTGGGCCAGGTCCAGATGCTGGTCATGGATGAAGCCGACCGCATGCTCGACATGGGCTTCCTGCCGGACTTGCAGCGCATCATCAACCTGCTGCCGAAGAAGCGCCAGAACCTGATGTTCTCGGCCACCTTCTCGCCGGAAATCAAGAAGCTGGCCAACAGTTTCCTGACCGACCCGGTTACCATCGAAGTGGCGCGCAGCAATGCCACCGCCGACAAAGTGACCCAGATCGTCTACAAGGTCGCCGACGAAGCCAAGCGCGACGTGGTCGAATTCCTGATCCGCGGGCGCGACCTGAAGCAGGTGCTGGTGTTCTCGAACACCAAGATCGGCGCCTCGCGCCTGTCGCGCCACCTGGAGCAGGGCGGCATCAAGGCCACCGCGATTCACGGCGACAAGACCCAGCAAGAACGCATGGCCGCGCTCGACGCCTTCAAGAAGGGCGAGATCGACGTGCTGGTCGCAACAGACGTGGCCGCGCGCGGGCTCGATATTTCCGACCTGCCGTGCGTGATCAACTTCGACCTGCCCTACAACGCCGAAGATTATGTGCACCGGATCGGCCGCACCGGCCGCGCCGGCGCCTCGGGCGACGCCTTGTCGGTGTTTTCGGACAAGGACGAGCGCTTGCTGGTCGATATCGAAAAACTCATCAAGCAGACCATCACGCGCGGCGAACTGGCCGGCTTCGTGCCGAGCAGCAGCGCCAGCGGCTCACGCGCCGAGTCCCCGGGCGAGCGCCGTCCGCGCCGCGACGACAGCGCCGGCGCCGCTGCCGGTAGTGGTCATGGTGCCGGTGCGGCGCGCTCGTCGAGCCGTCCACCCGAGCGCGGCGGCGAACGCAGTTTCAGCTCCTCGGGCAGCAGCGAGCGTACCTCCGGCGGTTCGTCGGGCCGTTCGGCGCCGTATCCGCGCCGCGAAAAGGTCGACCCGTGGTTCCTGACCCCGTACGAACCGGCCAAGAAGAGCACCCCGGTGGTGGCCGAGCAGGTCGGCGCCAGCACCAAGCCCAAGCAGAAAATTGCCGTGCTGCTCGGCGGTTCGCCCAAGCAGTAAGGCGGCCGGCGGGCGCGGCGCGCACCAGTTTCGCCCCTCCAAGTGTTGCCCGGATGTATAATTTGCCTAAATATAATGCCGCAATGCGCCTGGCCGGCTGGCCAAGCGCTGCGGCGTCGTTCTTTTTATTCACTGTATAGCCATGAACAAACTAATAAATCAAAGCATCGCCATCCTCGTGCCTTGTTATAACGAGGAATTGACGGTTGCCGCGATTGTTCGCGACTTCAACGCCTGCCTGCCGCAGGCGGTGGTGTATGTCTTCGACAACAATTCCAAGGATGCCACGGTGCGCCTGGCGCTTGACGCCGGCGCCGTGGTGCGCAACGTGCCCCTGCAGGGCAAGGGCAACGTGATCCGGCGCATGTTCGCCGATGTCGACGCCGACATCTACATCATGGTCGACGGCGACAATACCTACGACGCCAGCGTGGCGCCCAGGCTGGCCGAAAAGCTGGTCGACGAGGGCCTCGACATGGTGGTCGGCACGCGCGTGTCGACCGAGCAGGAAGCCTACCGCTTCGGCCACCGCTTCGGCAACCGCCTCTTGACCGGCTCGGTCGCGGCGGTGTTCGGCAATACCTTCACCGACATGCTGTCGGGCTACCGCGTGTTTTCGCGGCGCTACGCCAAGTCCTTCGCGGCGCACTCGGCCGGCTTCGAAACCGAAACCGAACTGACCGTGCACGCGCTCGAACTGCGCATGCCGGTGGCCGAAGTCGAAACCATCTACCGCTCGCGTCCCGAAGGCTCGGTCAGCAAGCTCAATACCTACCGCGACGGCATCCGCATCCTGTGGACCATCATCAAGCTGTTCAAGACCGAAAAGCCGCTCGCCTTCTTCTCGCTGGCCTTCTTCGCCTTCATGCTGGCGGCGCTCGGCTTTGCCGTGCCGCTGCTGCAGACCTACCTGGCCACCGGCCTGGTGCCGCGCCTGCCGACCGCGATCCTGTCGGTCGCGCTGAGCCTGTTCGGCGTGATCTCGCTCAACTGCGGTCTGATCCTCGACACCGTGACCAAGGGCCGCATCGAACAGAAGCGCTTCGCCTACCTGGCCATCTCGGGACCGCGTGTCAAACATGCCTGAGCCCGGCATTCGTGCCGGCGCCGTCGCCGCCGCCCCCGCAGTTCCGGCATGAAGCTCTCCAGCCAGCTGCTGCGCTTCGGCGTGGCCGGGGTGGCCGGCTTGCTGGTCGACCTGGGCGTGCTGGCGCTGGCGCGCGCCGCCGGCCTCGATCCGTATGCCGGGCGCGTGCTCTCCTTCCTGTGCGCGGTGTTCGCCACCTGGCAGATCAACCGGCGCTACACCTTTCATCCGGCCGGCATCTCGCTGTGGACCGAATGGTGGCGCTACCTGCTGGCCATGAGCGGCGGCGGGGCGGTTAATTTCGCCACGTACAGCGCCATCGTCTGGCTGTTCGCAGGCGTGCCGCACATCCCCTACTGGGGCGTGTGCGCCGGTTCGCTGGCCGGCATGGCGGTCAATTTCGTGGGCGCGCGCTGGTTCGTCTTTCAACGTAAATCGTAGTTTTCATCGTAACTCTTAATCTCAGGTATTCCATGAATGTCGTGACTCGGGCTTTTTCGCGTGTGGACGCCGGCGTACTGCGCCTGTGGGACGGGCTCGACCGCGCCCGCCTGCTGCGCCTGGCCATGTGGGCCGGGCCGTTCGTGGCCGGCCTGGTGTCGATGGCGCTGGGGCAGGACGCCAACTGGGATTTGCGCAATTATCACTGGTATAACCCGTACGCCTTCCTGAACGACAAGATCGGCTTCGACCTCAACCCGGGCCAGTTCCAGAGCTATTTCAATCCCACCATCGACCTGCTGTATTACGGACTGGCCTCGCATTTTCCGACCCGCGTGACCGGTTTTGTGATGGGTTTCCTGCACGGCTTCAATTTCGTGCTGCTGGTGTTGATCGTGCGCCAGGTGCTGGGCGCCGGCGAGCCGGCCGCGCTTGCCACCACGCGCTACCGCCTGCCGCTGCTGCTGGGCGTGGCCGGCTGCATGGGGTTTTCCTTCCTGACCCAGCTCGGCAACACCATGGGCGACAACCTGACTTCGCTGACCGTGCTGGGCGCGATCGCGCTGCTGCTGCGCCAGTGGCCGCAACTGCTGGCCGGCGGCGCGCGCGCGGCCCTGATCGCCGCCCTGGCCGGGCTGATCATCGGCGCCGGCACCGGGCTCAAGCTGACCAATGCCAACTATGCGCTGGCCCTGTGCCTGGCGCTGCTGACCCTGCGCGTGTCGCTGTGGCGGCGCTTTAGCACCGCCTTCGTGTTCGGGCTGGGCACCCTGGCCGGCATCGGCGCCACCGCCGGCCACTGGTACTGGCTGATGTGGACGCAGTTCGGCAATCCCCTGTTCCCCCAATTTAACAATATCTTCAAGGCGCCGCTGGCCTCGCAGATCGCCGTGGCCGACATGGGCTGGGTGCCCAAGAACGCGCTCGAGGCGCTGCTGTGGCCTTTCATTTTCACCTTCAATTCGCGCCGCGTGATCGAACTGCCGATGACCCAGATCATCTGGCCGCTGCTCTACATCGCCTTCCTCGCGCTGATCGCGCAGCGCCTGCGCCGCCTGTGGCTGGCGGCGCCCGGTCCCGCGCCCGCCAGCGGCATCGCGACGGCCGGCGAGACCCCCGGCGCGCGCCTGCTGCTGGTGTTTTTCGCGCTCTCGTACCTGATCTGGCTCAAGCTGTTCGGGATCTACCGCTACATGGTGCCGCTCGAACTGCTCGCTCCCCTGGTGCTGTGGCTGCTGCTGCACCGCCTGTGCAGCCTGCCGGTGGCGCGCGCCATCGGCGCCTGGTGCATCGTGCTCTCGGCCATCGCCGGCCTGCCGCGCGTGGACTGGGGCCATCACTACAATGGCGAGAAAAGTTTCACCGTGCAGGTGCCGGCGTTTGCCGAGCCGGAGCAGAGCATGGTGTTTACCGTCCATGGCGACCCGCCGATGTCGTGGCTGGTGCCGAGTTTTCCGAACCGCCTGGCGTTCGCCGCGCTCGGCTCGGGCTTTCCCGAGTCGCCCGCTTTCGCCGAGCGCGTGGCGCAGATGGTGGCCGCGCGCCGTGGCCCGCTGTATGTGATGATCACCGCTCCCGGCTTGCCGCTGGGCCCGCGCAGGGGCGCCGCGGCGCTCGAGCCCGAGACCGCGCAGCGCCTGCGCCGCCTGTACGACGCCGGCCAGCAGGTGCTCGGACGCTACCAGCTCGGCTTCGATGAAGCGAGCTGCGTCGTGTACGACGCCCGCTTCGGCGGCGGCGCCAGCGATCCGTATCAGCTGTGCGAAGCGGCCAGGCTGCCGTGAGCGCCATCTCGGCGCGCTTAGGCCGGCATGCGGCCAAGATCTGGATCGTTCTCTTGCTGGGACTGCCGGCGCTGCTGTCGGTCCAGCGCGCCCTCGGTAAGCCTGCCGACCCCAACCTGGCGCAGCTGCCGGCGCGGCCGCTCAGCTTCGCGGACTGGACCGCTGCGCCGCCCAAGCTCGACGCCTGGATGGCCGACCATTTCGGCGGGCGCAAGCTGTTCATCCGGCTCGGCACGATCGTGCGCTTTCACCTGTTCCACGAATTCTTGACCAACCAGATGGCGGTCGGCCAGCACGGCCGCTATTTCCTCGCCTCGCACAGCGCCAAGGGCGCGCCCTTCCAGGCCATCCACACCGTGTGCGGCAAGGGCGTGGCCAATGCCAGCACCATCCCTTACCTGAACAAGATGTTCGGCGCCTTCCACGCCGCCGGACTGCAGCCGAAACTGCTGGTGGTGCCGTCGGCCCCGGCGGTCCACCCGGAAGACATGCCGCCCCAGCTGGTGGCCGAGTGCGCCGCCGAGCAGACCGCCGTGAGCGCCGTGCTGGCAGCGCCCGAACTGCTGCCCGCGGCGTCAGGCAATATTCTCTATCCGCTCAAGGAAATGCGCGAGATCAAGAAAAGCGCGACCCTGTTCCCGCTCACATGGTTCCACTGGAGCGGCGCCGGGCTGGACGAGGTGGCGCGCCTGACCCTGGCCCGCTTCTGGCAGCGTCCGCTGGAGCAGGGGCCGCCGCTGGCGACCCGCAGCCGGCGCGTGAACTCGGATGTGTCGCACCTGTTCGTGGGCGTGAGCCTCAAGAGCCAGGTCGTCGAACCCGACCTGGACGCTTCCGGCGTCAAGGCTTGCATCGGGCGCGACTGCTATCCGGAGGTGGCGGCGGCGCGCATCCTGCAAGACGTCAGCCGCTTCGACAATCCGCGCGCGCCGGCGCGCCGCCTGTTGATCATTTCCGACTCCTTCGGGATCAAGATCGCGCCCTGGTATGCGCGCTACTACCGCCAGGTCGAGCACATGGCCACCAACCGGGTCGACCAGCTCTCGCCGCAGCACATGGCCGAGCTGAAAACCTATCTGTTCCGCGACCCGGCCGGCACCGACATCCTGTTCCTGTACCACGACGGCGGCGCCATGTACGATACTTTGCGCCTCGGAACCGAAAACATGCTGCCGTAGCGGACGCCGTCGCCGCGTTGACCCGCCATTTCTCTTGATTGTTTCTTGGCAACTATCCATATTTTGCAACAAGGCGATGCTATAATCGCGCGCTTATCCAGCGCCGCAACGACGCCGTTTTCATCTGACGAGACATTTTATGGTTTTCAGTTCGGCCGTTTTCCTGTTCTATTTTTTCCCTGCATTCCTGCTCCTGTATTACGTCCTGCCATGGAAAAATGCCGTCCTGCTGGTTGGCAGCCTGTTTTTCTACGCCTGGGGCGAGCCGCGCTTCGTGCCGCTGCTGCTGCTCTCGGCTTTCCTGAACTACAGCTTCGGCTGGCTGATCGCGCGCGCCGGCGGCCAGCGCAAGGTGCTGCTCGCGCTGGGCATCGGCCTGAACCTGGCGATGCTGGGCTATTACAAATACCTGGGCTTTTTCGCCGGCATCCTGAACGCCATCGGCCTGCGCGAAGGCGCGCTGCCGGCCATCGTGCTGCCGCTGGGGATTTCGTTTTTCGTGTTCCAGGGCATTTCCTACCTGATCGACGTGTATCGCCGCGACATCAGCGCGCAAAGCAGCTTCCTGCGCTTTGCCATGTACAAGGCCATGTTCCCGCAACTGATCGCCGGCCCGATCGTGCGCTACCGCCAGATCGCCCACGAAGTCGACCAGCGCTCGCTGACCAATGAACGGATCTGGATGGGTTTCCGCCTGTTCGTGCTGGGCCTGGCGCAAAAAGTGCTGATCTCCAACTACGTAGCCTTGCCGGCCGACCAGCTGTTCGCGGTCGATCCGTCCCGGCTCGACGCCCCCGGCGCCTGGGTCGGCATCGCCTGCTACACGATCCAGATCCTGTTCGACTTCGCCGGCTACTCGAACATGGCGATCGGCATCGGCCACATGCTCGGCTTTAGCTATCCGCCCAACTTCAACCGCCCGTATTCGGCCACCTCGATCACCGACTTCTGGCGCCGCTGGCACATCAGCCTGTCGAGCTGGTTTCGCGATTACGTCTACATTCCGCTGGGCGGCAACCGGGTTTCGCCAGTGCGCACTTACGTCAACCTGGCGCTGGTGTTCTTCCTGTGCGGCCTGTGGCACGGCGCGGCCTGGACCTTCGTAATCTGGGGCCTGTGGCACGGCGCCCTGCTGGTGCTCGAACGCCTCGGCGGCGCGGCCCTGCTGGCGCGCCTGCCGGGCGTGGTGGCGCAAGCCTGGACCATGCTGTGCGTGATGATCGGCTGGGTGTTCTTCCGCGCCGACAACGTGCCGTACGCGCTCAAGTACCTGGGCAGCATGTTCGGCGGCTACGATGGCCTGGTCGACGCCCATCCGTGGCGCCACAACATGACCACCACCGCCACCATCGTACTGGTCATCGGCATCGTGCTCGCCTGCTGGCGTTTGCGCGCCGCACCGGGCGAGAAGCTCGAAGCTAAGGCGGTCCCGGCCATCGTCGCTCCGCGCAGCGGCGTGCTGGCCAACAGCGCCAGCGTGCTGGCGACGGCCGTGCTGGGGCTGCTGTGCATCAGCAGCCTGGCGGGCGGGACCTACAATCCGTTTATCTACTTCAGGTTCTGACATGGGCTCGACGATGCTCGCACAGGTGGGCCGGCACACGGCCAAAATCTGCATTATTTTCATGCTGGCGGTGCCGGCGCTGATGTCGATCAAGGCCACCCGCAGGCCGGACGACCCCAACCTGACGGCGCTGCCGGCGCGTCCCCATACGTTCCAGCAACTGGTGGAGATGCCGCCCAAGGTCACGGCCTGGGTGAGCGATCACTTCGGCTTTCGCCGCCAGTTCATCATGGCCGACAACATCATGCGCTTTTACCTGTTCCACGAGTTTCCGTCGGTTCAGCTGGCCTACGGCCAGAACGGGCGCTACTTCATGGCCGCGCATGCCAAGACCGTCGGCCCGTACCAGGCCATGACGACCGTATGCGGCAAGGGCAAGGCCAACGCCAGCACGATTCCCTACCTGAACAAGCTGTTTACCACGTTCCACGCGGCCGGCATGGACCCCAAATTGCTGGTGGTGGCGTCGTCTCCGGCGGTCTATCCGGAAGATGTGCCGGCCGACCTGGTCGAGGAATGCACCAGCACCGACACGCCCCCCGCGCGTGTGCTGGCCTCGCCCGAGCTGTTGCCGCAAGCGCGCAAGTCGATCCTGTATCCGCTCAACGAGATGCGCGAGATCAGGAAAACGGCGACCCTGTTCCCCAAGACCTGGTTCCACTGGAACGGCGAGGGCATCGACCAGGTCGCGCGCCTGACCTTGAGCCACTTCTTCCAGACCCCGCTGGACCAGCCGCCGCTGAAGGTGCGCACCTACATGGGCCACTCGGACCTCGGGCACATGGTCATCGGCGTCAAACTCGACACCGAATTGACCGAGCCGGACCATGGCGCGTCGGGCATCAAGGCTTGCTACGGCGCCGACTGCTACCCGGAGATGCCGGGCGTGGCGCGCGTGCTGGGCGACGTCAGCCGCTTCCACAACCCGAACGCGCCCAAGCGCCGCCTGCTGGTCATTTCCGATTCCTTCGGCGCCAAGCTGGCGCAGTGGAATGCGCGCTATTACGGCGAGGTCGAGCATTTCTGCACGACCCACACCTACGAGCTCAACCCGCAGCAGGTCGCATCGATGAAGTCGTATATTTACCGTGACCGGGAAAATACCGACATCCTGTTCGTGTATCACGACGGCGGCGCCATGTACGACGTGCTGCTGCTCGGGACCCAGGGAATCCTGCCGGGCCCGGCAGCACCCAAACCCTGAGGCAGCGCGCTGGACGTGTGATACTTCCCCACGCCTGCCGGGCGGCATGCCCCCGGCGCGCCGCCGTTGTTTCAATGTGACGAGACATCATGGTTTTCAGTTCAGCCGTTTTCCTGTTTTACTTTTTCCCCGGCTTCTTGCTGCTGTATTACGTTTTACCTTGGAGAAATGCCGTCCTGCTGATCGGCAGCCTGGTGTTCTATGCCTGGGGCGAGCCGCGCTTCGTGCCGCTATTGTTGCTGTCGGCATTGCTCAACTATAGTTTCGGCTGCCTGATCGCACGCGCCGCCGGGAGCCGCAAGGCCCTGCTCGGACTGGGAATCGGGCTGAACCTGGTGATGCTGGGCTATTACAAATACCTGGGCTTTTTCGCCGGCATCCTGAACGCCATCGGCCTGCGCGAAGGCGCGCTGCCGGCCATCGTGCTGCCGCTGGGGATCTCTTTTTTCGTGTTCCAGGGCATTTCCTACCTGATCGACGTGTACCGCCGCGACATCGGCGTGCAAACCAGCTTGCTGCGCTTTGCCATGTACAAGGCCATGTTCCCGCAACTGATCGCCGGCCCCATCGTGCGCTACCGCCAGATCGCCGGTGAAGTCGAGCAGCGCAGCATCACCAATGCGCGCCTGTGGATGGGGTGTCGCCTGTTCGTGCTGGGCCTGGCGCAGAAGGTGCTGATCGCCAATTCGGTGGCGCTGGGCGCCGACAACGTCTTCGCCAACGACCCCGCCCAGCTGGATGCGGCCGCGGCCTGGGTCGGCATCGCCTGCTACACCATCCAGATCCTGTTCGACTTCGCCGGCTACTCGAACATGGCGATCGGCATCGGCCACATGCTCGGCTTTAGCTATCCGCCCAACTTCAACCGCCCGTATTCGGCCACCTCGATCACCGACTTCTGGCGCCGCTGGCACATCAGCCTGTCGAGCTGGTTTCGCGATTACGTCTACATTCCGCTGGGCGGCAACCGGGTTTCGCCAGTGCGCACTTACGTCAACCTGGCGCTGGTGTTCTTCCTGTGCGGACTGTGGCACGGCGCGGCCTGGACCTTCGTGATCTGGGGCCTGTGGCACGGCGCCCTGCTGGTGCTCGAACGCCTCGGCGGCACGGCCCTGCTGGCGCGCCTGCCGGGCGTGGTGGCGCAAGCCTGGACCATGCTGTGCGTGATGATCGGCTGGGTGTTCTTTCGTGCCGACAACGTGCCGTATGCGCTCAAGTACCTGGGCGTCATGTTCGGCGGCCACGACGCTGAAACCTATTTTCGTCCATACCGCATGGATGTCGGCAGCAGCGCGCTGCTGGCGCTGGCCGTGGGGACGGTGCTGGCCTGCTGGCGCTGGCGCAGCGCGCATCCCGCACAGGAGGGCGCCACGTCCGATGCGGCTGCGGGCGTGCTGGTGCATGCCGGCCATGCCGCGCTGACCGCCGCGCTGGCGCTGCTGTGCATCGCCAGTCTGGCGGCCGGCACCTACAATCCCTTCATCTATTACCGCTTCTGATATGCGCAACCCTGTTTTCGCCATGTTGGGACGCAATGCCGGCAAGATCGCGCTGGTGGCCCTGCTCGCGCTGCCGGGACTGATCTCGGTGTACGACGCCGTCACCAAGCCGGCCGACCCCAACCCCAACCGCAAGCCGTTGCCGCCGGTTCCGGCCGGCATCGCCGAGCTGCTGGAGACGCCGCCCCTGCTCGACGCCTGGATCAACGACCATTTCGGCTACCGGCTTCCCTTGCTCCAGTACAATAACCGCCTGCGCTTCAAGCTGTTCCGCGAGTTTCCTACGGTGCAGATGGCGGCCGGGCGCCACGGCCGCTATTTTCTCTCGGCCCATAACACCAGCATGCAGCCGTACCAGGCCTTGACCACCGTCTGCAGCCGGGCCACGGCGGACCAGGCCACCGTGGCGCACCTGAACCGCCTGTTCCGCGCCTTTCACGGCGCCGGCCTGGACCCGAAACTGCTGGTGGTGCCCTCGGCCCCGCAGGTCTATCCGGAAGACGTGCCGCGCTTTCTCGAGAGCGAATGCGGCAGCGAGGTCAATCCGATCGACGACATGATCAAGTCGCCGCGGATCGAGCGGACGGCGGCCGCCGCCATGTTCTATCCATTGAGGGAAATGCGCGAGATCAAGAAGAGCGCCTTGCTGTTTCCTAAGACCTGGTTCCACTGGACCGGAGACGGGCTCGACCAGGTAGCGCGCCTGTCCCTGACCCATTTCTGGCAGCGTCCGCTCGACCAGGCGCCCGCGCTGGCGCAGAACAGGCGGATCCAGCGGGCCGACGTGTCGCACCTGTTCGACGGCGTCCTGCTGGAAAGCGAAACCATCGAGCCGGACCTGGAAAAATCCGGCGTGAAAGGCTGCTGGGGCGCCGCGTGCTACCCCGAGATTGCCGACATCGCGGCGATCCTGCGCGACGTCAGCCGCTTTGACAATCCCAGGGCGCCGCAGCGGCGCCTGCTGATCGTGTCGGACTCGTTCGGCTCGAAAGTGTCGGCCTGGTACGCGCGCTACTATGCCCGCGTGGAGCAGTTCGCCACCAATGACGTGGGCCGGCTCTCGCCCGCCCAGCTCGAGGCGTTCAAGGCCTATATGTACCGCGAGCGCGCCGGCACCGACATCCTGTTCCTGTATCACGATGGCGGCGTCCTGAACAACGTGCTGCGCTTCGGGACCGAGCCGCTGTTGCCGGCGCCGTTGCCGAAGGCTTAGGATTTTCCTGGCGCGGCCGGGTTCCACGGCACGTCGCCGCCGCGCCCGTCGAGCACCGCCAGCAGCTGGCCGGCGTTGTCGCGCCAGGTGATCCACGGCATGCCGGCCGAATCGGGCTCGGTGCCGGCGCTGCGCTGGGCCAGCCAGGTGCGCAGCGCCTGCGCCAGCTCGGTCCCGTGCATCCCGCTGAAGTAAGCCGCGTGCGTGCCGGCCACCTCGCGAAACACCGGCAGGTCGCGCGCCAGCAGCGGCAAGCCGTAGCGCGCCGCTTCGATCAGCGGCAGGCCGAAACCTTCGCCCTCGCTCGGCACCAGCAGGCAGGAACTGGACTGGTACAGCGCCAGCAGTTCGGCGTCGCCGATCCCTTGCAGCCATTCCAGGCGCTTGCCCAGTTCCGGGTGGCCGCGCAGGCGCTCGACGATGCGCGGTATGGTGCGCCGCGCCGCTGCCGGCAATGGGGTCCAGCCTTCCGCGCCGACGATCACCAGGCGCGCCTCGACGCCTTCGCGCCACAGCACCTCGAACGCGTCGAGCGCCTGCAGGTGGCCCTTGCGCGGCTCGATCGTGCCGACCATCAGGAAGGTGGCCGGACCGTCGCGCCGTGCGCTGGCGCTGACCGCGGGCGCTGCCGGCGCCTGCGGCGCGCCGAAATCGGCGCCGTGGTGCAGCACCGCCAGCTTGAGCGGGCCGCGCAAGTCGAGGCGCGCCCCGGCCTGCGCCAGCCAGTCCTGCAATTGGCTCCTGACCGCGCCTGAAATGCACAGCAGGCGGTCGGCATTGGCCGCGATGCAGGCCAAAAAGGCTTCATGGCCAGCGTCCGCGCCTTCCGGGAAGAATTCGGGACGCAGTACCGGCAGCAGGTCGTGGATCAGGAAGGTGACTTCGACCCCGCGCGCGCGCCAGAGCGCGAACAGGCCTTCGCGCGCCGCCGCCAGCACCGCGCCGGGCGCATAGTCGGCGCAGTAGAAACGGTCGCCCGCATTGACTTCCACCGCTTCATCGGACGGCAGCGGCGAATCGATGCCATACAGGGTGCGCGCGTACTCGCGCGCATAGCGGTATTCGATGCGGCCATTGTGCTCGGCCAGGTAGACCGGCTCGATGCGCAGGCTCGGTTCAAGGCGCGCCAGCAGTTCGGTCAACTGCATCCGCACCACCCGTTCGATGCCGGTGTTGAGGCCATGGCGCGCAGTCGAGGTGACGTCGACCAGCAACTGGCGCGGCGCCAGCGCCTCGGGCGCGGCGGCGATGCACTGGGCGCTCATGCGTACCAGCGCGTCGTCGTGATGCAGCGCCGGCTGGGCCGCCAGTGCGCACATCAAAGCGGCGCGCGACCCCGGCGCGCCGGCATAGGCCTCTTCGATGGCCACCGCGTACAGGGCGGCGCAATGGGCCGGGCTGTGCACCGTGTGCAGCAGTTCGCGGGCGCGCCGGCCCAGCGCGGCGCGCCGCGCCGGGTCGGCGTGCAAGCCTTCCAGCGCCTCGCGCAGCTGGTCCTGGGTGAACAGGTCGGGCAGGCCCCACACCGCGTCCGGCGCCAGTTCGGCCATCGAGCCGTTGGCGTTGACGATGGTCGGCAAACCGTAATTGAGGCAGTCCAGCACCGCGGCCGAGGTTTCGCCGCGCGACTGGCAGCGCAGCTGCACGCCGACATCGGCCGCGTGCAGGTACTGCTGGTAGACCGCTTCGTCGGTCCATCCGGCCACGCGCAGGCGTTTGCCGCCGGCGGACAAGGTGGCGGCGATCCGCTTGCCGTACTCGCCGCCGTCGTTTTCGCCGACCAGCACCAGTTCGCAGCGCGGGTCGCGGTGCAGGCTGGAGTCGATCCAGGCGTCCAGCAATTCCTGGGTATGCTTGGTGTTGGCCACAAAGCCGAAACTGCACACCAGGAACACGTCGTCGGGGATGCCCAGCGCGCGCCGGGCGCTGGCCCGGTCGCCCGGCGCGGGCAGGGCGCGCGGCAGCGGCACCACGCTCCAGTCGCCCGCCGCCAGCGGTCCGTACCAGTGGCGCGCCAGGGTGCGCGCATGGTCGGAATGGACCACCACCCGGCGCGCCTGCTGCAGCACGGCCAGGTTGCACGGATATAGGCTGCGCGTTTCCAGCGCGCGCTCGACCTTCAGGCCGGCCAGCAGCGCGGCCATGCCGTGCGAGTGGAACAGGGCGTCGGTCCAGGCGTTGGGAATGCCGCCGGCCAGCTGCTCGTAGGCCAGCACGCTGCTGATGAAGAAGTCGTGCAGCACCACCACGCCGGGATGGCGCGCCAGCATGCCGAACATGTGGCTGTGATACGGGCTGTTGCCGAACTGGTAGACGATGCGCTCGAACTGGCCGGCGTTCTGCTCGAACCAGGCCAGGTCGCGCTGGGGCAGGGCGGCCAGCGCCTCCGGCAGCACCACTTTGGGCTGATGCACGATCAGGTCGATCTCGTAATGCGCCATCATGGCCGGCAGCACTTGCGCGGCGTAGTCGGCGATGCCGGTGCGCTCGGGCGGCAGCGGCGAGACGAACGCCAGGCGCGGACGCCGGGCCGGCGCGCCGGCCGTTGCATCGGCCACGGGGGTGGCCACGGCGTTGGCCACTGCCACGGGCGCCAGCGGCGCGCCGAAACGCAGCTCGATCGCGCGCAGGGCCTTGCGCGCGCTCTCGTCCCACGAAAAGCGCCTGGCCTGGGCGCGCCCGTGCGCGCGCAGGCGTTCGCGCAGGGCCGGGTCTTGCAGCACCTGGCCGATTTTCTCGGCGATCGATTGCGGGCGGTCGGCGTCGAACAGCGCCTCCTCGCAGCCCACCACTTCGGGAATGCTGGTGTTGTTGGCGCCGATGACGATCGCGCCGCAGGCCATCGCTTCGAGCGCCGGCAGGCCGAAGCCTTCGTGGCGCGACGGGAAAATGAACAGGTCGGTGATACGGTACAGGGCAATCAGGTCGGCGTCGCTGACATAGCCGGTCAGGATCAGGTGATCCTTTTCCATGCCGCGCTTGGCCGCGTGGGCCAGCAGGTCGGCGCGGTCGCGCTCACCGAGTTTGCTGGCGATGAGCAGCTGGTGACTGTCGCGCAGGGCCGGCGGCAGCAGGCAGTAGGCGGTGATCAGGCCATCGATGTTCTTGCGCGCGTCGAAGCCGCCCGGCGCATACATCAGTAAGCCACGGTTGATGCCGAAGCGGGCCCGCAGTTCACTTTCCTGTTCGGCCACCTGTTCCGGCGTCTGCGTGTCGTCGGGACAAAAGGTGTCGTCGACCGCGGTGGAGATGGCGTGCACCGAGTCCGGCGCCAGCGCCAGCGCGTCGATCGCTTCCTGGCGCGAGTAGTCGGAAATGGCCAGCAGCAGGCCGGCGCTGCGCAGCGAGGCGATCTTGCGCTCGTAATACACGCGCTGGATGGCGCTGCCGAGGTAAGCCTCGGGATTCAAGAACGGAATCAGGTCGTACAGCACCACCGCCGTGCGCTCGGCGCCGGCGAAGGCGCCGACCGAGACCACGGCGTCGTCGACGAAGCCTTCGAACAGGCTGGTGACCAGCACCGCGTCCGGGCGCAGCTGGGCGATGTAGTGTTCGCGCGTCAGTTCGGCGGCACGCGCGCGGCCGCTGTTGCCCGCTTCGATTTCGGCCACCGGACCGGGGATGTCGAACACGCGGATCCGTTCGGGCGGCACCAGGCCGGCGAAGCTGCGCCGCAGGTCGATGATCGAGGCGCCCAGGGCGCCGTTGAGGACCAGCCAGATCTCGTGCTGGCCGGCGTTGCGCGCCACGCCGAGGGCCAGGGCCAGCGAGTAGCGGCCGATGCCGCGAAAGCGGCTTTCCGACTGGGCGCCCTGGAGGTCGATCACAATGCGCATCAGTTCTTCCTTGAGTCGATAGCTTGTTTGAGTTCTTGGTAGATGCGCTGCGCGCGCGGCGTCAGGTCGTCCAGGCTGGCGCTGGGCGGGAATGGCGCGGCGGGCGGCGGCGGCGGCGGCGGGTTGTTGCCGCGCCTGAGCACACCGTACAGGCGCGCGTGCAGGCCGGGAAAGCGGCGCAGCATGGCCAGCGCGGTGCGCTTGGCGCGCGGACGGCGCAGCAGGGCGCGCATCAGGGCCAGCAGCGGCGGCGTGAAACGGCGCTTGATGCCGGGTACGATGCGGCCGTCGCGGGCGGCGTTGCGCAGGCGGTAAACGTAGCCGGTGACCATGCGCAGCGGCGCGGTGACGCGCCACGAGGTGCTGTCCAACAGTTCTTCGACGCGCCGCTGGTGCTGGGCGGCGCGTTCCTCGGCCGCGCCGGTGCGCTGGGCCAGCGCATTGAGGCTGTCCTGGAAGGCGGCGGCCTGGGTTTGCAGCGCCAGGTGCGCCAGTTGCGCTTGCTGCTCGCGTTGTTCCTGTTCTCGCTGTTGCAGCCGCAGTTGTGCGGCGCCCGCGTGCAAGGCATGCAGCTGCGGCTCGACCGCGTCGTGGCGCAGGCGATTGTTCTCGACGCCCTCGGCGACGCGCGCCAGGCCCTTGTGCAGGGTGTCGAAGTTGGCGCTGTCGGCCTGCTCGCGCCGGCCGACGCGGTCGCCCAGCCGTCCCAGCGCCTGGTGCAGTTCGGCGCGGCGGCCGCTGTCCTGTTCCTCGAAGCGCAGCGCCAGGTCGGACAGGGAAATGCCGTAGCTGGCCGCGAACGGCGCGCCGAACGGCGCCAGTACCTCCGGCGGCGCGTCTTTTTGGCCGACCACCGCGTAATCGGGGCTGACCCCGTCGAGCACGTCGATCAGGCCGATCGGATGGCCTTCGTGCAGCTGTTTGGCTTCCTGCAGGCGCAGCACCTTCTGGCGCGCATAGCCGGCAAAGCCGACCACGAAGTCGAGCAGCGGCGGCGGAATCGGACGCAGGTGCGAGGGGTCCATGTAGAAGCTGGACGCGCCCACCACCAGGTTTTCGGGATTCGGCGTTTCCATCACCAGGAGGCCGCCCGGCAGCAGCACGCGGCGCGCTTCGCGGATCAGGTCCTGCACCATCTCGAAGGGAATGTGCTCGACCAGGTGGAAGGCCGAGACCATGGCCACGCTGGAGTCAGGCGTGGCGCGCAGGGCCGAGAGGGCGTCGGTCAGCTCGACCTGCAGGCCGCGTTCGCGGCAGGCCGCCAGCATGCCGTCGTCGAGGTCGACGCCGAAGCTCTGGAAGCCTTGCTCGCCCAGCAGTTCGAGCCATTCGCCGCGCCCGCAGCCCAGGTCGAGCACCCTGGCGCCCGGATAGAGTGCGGCCAGCGGGGCATAAAACGGGGCGTACGCCGCCAGGCGCGATTTGATCAGGTCGCGCGAACCGCGGTAGCGGTCCTCAAAAGCGCGGTAAAAATTGTCGCTCATCGCAGGATCTCCACGCGCGGCTCAAGCCAGTTGGTGCCGACAAAGTACTTGCGGTTCATGTTCATGACGATGAACAGGAAGGCCAGGTCGCGCCACTCGTAGTTGCCGCCCAAATGGGTTTCGGCGCTGGTCAGCGCGGTGGTGAGCGAATAGCTGCCTTCGCCCAGGTTGAGCGGGAAGGCGAAGCGGAAGGTGATCTCTTCGCCGGCCGCCACGTCGTCGAGCACCATATCCATGTGGTGGGTATTGGTGCCGTACATCTGCTGGCCGAGGCGGTCCTTGATCATGTAGCCGAGCACCAGGCGCGACACCGGCTGATGCACTTTGACCTCAATGCTCAGGGTGACGGCGGCGCCGACGTTGACCGTCTCGAGCGCGCGTCCGGCCTCGTCCTCCAGGGTGATGCGGGTCACGCTCGCTTCGCCGGTGCCGGAACTGGTCTGGGTGCGGCCCGCTTCGGTGACCACCTGCTCGACCCCGGCGCCATCGCGCGAGGCGATCAGGGCGTTGTAGTAGTCCATCACCTGTTCCGGGCTGCCCTGCGAGGCCAGGCGGCCGCCGTCGAGCAGCAGGGCGCGTTCGCAGATCGACTGGATCGCGGCGCGGTCGTGGCTGACGATCAGCAAGGTGGTGCCGAGCTTCTGGAACTGGCGGATCCGTTCGAAACTCTTGTGCTGGAAGTAGGCGTCGCCGACCGACAGCGCTTCGTCCACGATCAGCACGTCGGGCCGCTTGACGGTGGCCACGCTGAAGGCCAGGCGCATCTGCATGCCCGAGGAGTACACCCGCACCGGCTGGTCGATGTACTCGCCGATGTCGGCAAAGGCTTCGATTTCGGGCATCAGGGCGCTGATTTCATCGACGGTCAAGCCGATCAGCTGGCCGGCCATGAAGCAGTTCTGGCGGCCGCTGAAATCGGGATGGAAACCCATGCCCAGTTCGAGCAGGGCCGCCACGCGGCCGGTGATCTGGACGCTGCCGGTGGTCGGCGTGGTGGTGCCGGTGATCAGTTTCAACAGGGTGCTCTTGCCGGCCCCGTTGATGCCGATGATGCCGACCGCTTCGCCTGGCGCCAGCTGGAAGCTGACATCCTGGATCACCCATTTGAGGCGGTGGCGCTGGCCGAGGAAGGGCAGGACCCATTCCACCAGCCGGCCCCAGCGGTTACCGTATTGTTTGTAGGCCTTGCCCAGTTGGTTGACGCGTATGGTACCCATCAGAGTTCATCCACCATTTCGCCGGAGCGCTTGCGGAACAGTAAAAGACCCATCACGCAGCACAGCACGGTGAGGATGGCGATCGGCAGCATGCCGGCCCAGTCCGGCGCGCGGCCGTGCACCAGGATGGTCTGGTAGGCGCCGATCACGGCGGCCATGGGATTGAAGACGAGCAGCTCGCGCACCGCTTTCGGCAAGGCCGTGGCCGGGTACACGATGGGGGTGAACCAGAACCAGAATTGCAGCAGGATGCCGAAGAACTGGCCGACGTCGCGGAAGAACACGTTGAGCACGCCGAGCACCATGCCCAGCCCGATCGAAAACAGGATCTGCAGCGCCAGCACCGGGAACAGCAGCAGGTAGACCGCGCCCGGAAAGTGGCCGGACCAGACCAGGAAGGCGGTAAACAGGCCGAAGATGATGGCGAAGTTGACGCAGGCGTTGAGCACCACGATGATCGGCAGGCAGATGCGTGGAAATTGCAGCTTCTTGATCAGGTTGGCGTTTTCGATGAACACCGTCTGGGCGCGCGTAGTGATTTCGGCGAACAGGCCCCAGGTGAGCGCCCCGGCGCACAGGTAGATGCTGTAGGCGAAGGTCGAATTGACCCCTTGCAGGCGGCTGCCCATGACTTCGGAAAAGATCACGGTGTAGACGGTGATCATGGCCAGCGGATTGAGCACGGTCCAGAGCGCGCCGAACAGGGAATTGCGGTACTTGGACTGGAATTCGCGCTTGACGCTGCCGAGCACGAAGCCGCGGTAGCGCCAGACACCGCGGAACATCGATAGCGAGATCATGCGCGCGCGGCGCGGTGCGCGTGGTCTCTGGTGGAAAGCGCAGGCGCACGGGCGGCGAACGGCAAGGTCATGGTGTGGGTCGTTTTATCAGGCATATGGGAAATCACAGCTCGCGCCGGGTCTTGCCGGGGCTGCGGGGCGGAAGATTATAGCATGCAGCTTTTGCGCCACAACGGCGCAAAAAACACGGCGTGAGCCGCCATGACGGAAGGGGCGGCCGCACGGGCGTGCGCCGCCGTGTCGAAGCGCCGGGCAGCTTGCGCGCTGCCCGGCCCGCGCCTCAGACGATAAAGTCCCACTGCAGCGGCGCCACCACATGCGCCGCGATTTCCGGTGAACGCAGGAACTGGTCGGCCACATGCTCCAGGCTCACCCCTTGCTCCATGGCCGCGCGCCAGAAGGCCAGCCCGGGCGCATCGCTCTGGCGCCCGAAGATGTTCTGGTAGAGCAGCTCGAGGTCGTGCGCGATGAAGCCGTTGAAGGGCGCCTTGTTCACCAGCTGCGCCTCGGGCGAACTGATGATTTCCAGCGCAATGTGGCCCAGGCTCACGCCGTTCTTCTCGGCCTGGGACCAGAACTCGAAGCCCTGGTAGTCGGCCTGGCGTCCCAGCACGCTTTTGTACAGTCCGGCCAGTGCGCTCTGTTCGCTGCGCTGCTCGAGCACGATGGTGGTGTCGGAAAACACCAGGGCTTCCAGATTGATCGCCAGCGCCGTGCGCTGCGGCTGGTCCTTGGGCGTGATGGTCACGTACGCTTCGTGGCGTGCGATGGTGTAGTCGCTGCTGTTACCGATAAAAAATCCGCTATCCGCATCGAGTCCGCCATGCAGGATGGTCGGCGCCGGCGCGGGCGCCGCTTCGGCCGCCGCCGCCCTGGTGGCGCTGCCCGGCGCCCAGGCCAGGCGCAGGCTGTCGCCGCCGCCGCCGGCAAACACGTAGGCGGTATCGGCCGCGCTGGTAAACGCCTGGCTGGCGGCGTCGCCGGTCAGGATCTGGCCGTCGGTATTGCCGCTGACACTGGCGGCGCCGACGATGGCGGCGAAATTGACCGCATTGAGCACGATCTGGCTGCCGGGCGCCAGGCCGGTGGCGTCCACCACCAGCGCCGTGGCCTGGGTCGCGCTGCTGGTGCCGGTCAGGGTCAGGGCGCCCGTTGCACTGTTGGCCGCGCCGACGGCCACGATGGTTTCGACCAGCAAGGGCAGGCTGGCGCCCAGCTTGCCCAGGAAGACCACGCCGTTGCCGGTCAGGTGAGACTGGTCGGCCGCCGGATGACTCGGCGTGGACGCCAGGATGGCCTGGATCAGGTGCTCGGTCGAATTGCCGGCAGCCTGGCTCGGGCCGCCGCTGGCAGTCAGGCCGACACCGGGTGCGAGCTGGGCCAGCAGCAGGTTGGCGCCGCTGCCGGTGGCCAGCGCGATGTCGGCCGTGCTGGCGCCGCCATTCGATTCCGCGCGCTCGCCGCTCACCACCGGAATGACGGTCCGGGTACCGTTGGCGCCTCCCGGCAGGGTCACTGCGACGGTCGACACTGGCACGCCATCGACCGTCGCCACCACCGGCACCGGTGGCGTTGGCGTGGGCGGCACCGGAATGACCGGCGGCAGCGGCGGCGCCTCGATCAACAGGCCCATGATGGGGCTGGCCGGCGACAGGTTGCCGGCCGCATCGGCCTGTTTGAGCGTGAGCGCATGATAGCCGAGCGAGAGCGGCAGGGTGGTCATGCTCCACTGGCCGCCGGCGTCGGCCAGCGCGCTTCCCAGCACCGTCACGCCATCGCCGTCGTACAAGGTCACGCTGGCATGCGGCTCGGCGCTGCCGCTCAGCAGCGGCGTGCTGACATACGTGATCTGGTCGCCGGCCGCGCCGCTGTCGCTGGCGGGCGAGAGCAGCGGCGCCGCGGGCGCGGCCGGCGCCCCGGTGTCGATCAGCAGGGTCAGGGCGGCGCCGGCGCCCGACACATTGCCGGCCTTGTCGGTCTGGCGGGCGCTGAGCGTATGGCTGCCATCGGCGAGCAGGCTGGTGCTGATGGTCCACACGCCATTTTCGTTGGCGCTGGCGCTGCCGAGCGAGGTGACGCCATCGCTGTCGAACAGCTCCACGCTTGCATACGGTTCGGCAGTGCCGCTCAGGGTCGGGGTGGCGAAGCGGGTCAGGTTGTCGCCCACGGCGCCGCTGTCGCTCTTGGGCGTGAGCACCGGTGCGCCGAGCGGCGCGGCGCCGCTGTCGATGACAACGGTCAGCGCGCCGCTGGCGGACGACACATTGCCGGCCAGGTCGGTCTGGCGCGCGGTAACGGTATGCTGGCCGGCCGCCAGGGTGCTGCTGGGGATGCTCCAGTTGCCCTTGCCGTCGGCCACGCCGGTGCCGATCAGGGTGATGCCGTCGCTATCGTACAGCCTGACTGTGGCGTCCGGTTCGGCCTGGCCCTTGAACTCGGGGGTGGCGTTGCTGGTGACGGCGTCGCTGTCGGAAACCCCGCTGTCGGTGGCGCTGGTCATCGACGGGACCGACGGCGCCAGCGCGGTATGGTCGAGCACATAGGTTTCGCCGCCGTCGTAGCCGCCGCTGATGGCCACGTTGCCGGCATTCTGGATGCCGGTGCCGCTGGCATTGAGGTCGAGGCGCACGCTGCCGTCGCCGCCGAGGCCGCCCACTGTCACGGTGTAGCTGGCGCCGTTGCCGGTGACCGAGGTGATGCCGGCCGCCGCCGTGCCGTTGGTGACCACGGTGAAGTCGCCCGCGTCGACCCCGGTCACGCTCTGGCTGAAGGTGACCGCGTAGCTGACCGCCGTGGTCGCCGCCGGGACCGCGACGGCGGCGCCGCCGGCGCGCACGATGGCGCTCACGCTCGGGGTATTGGTGACGTTGATGGTGAAGATCTGGAAGGCGTCGTTGCCGGCGGCGTCGGTCGCCTTCAGGTAGATGTGGTACGCGCCCATCGGCAGGTTCTGGCTGGCCACCAGGCCCGTGCCGGAAATACTGAACTTGGCGTTGTCGGCGTCGATGGTGCCGTTGCCGACCGCAAAGCCGTACTGCACGCTGGTGATGTCGGTCGAGGACAGCGTGGCGATCGTGCTGCCATTGGTGGCACTGCTGGCGTCGACCGAGGTGGTGCTCAGCGCCATGCCGACCGGACCGATGGTGTCGAGAATGTAGGCGAAGCCGCTGGACGCGGGCGAGATGTTGCCGGCCTTGTCGGTCTGCTTGACGGTGAGCGTATGCGGCCCCTCCACCATGTTGCTGCTGGGGATGCTCCAGCTGCCCGCACCGTTGGCGTTGGCGGTGCCGAGCAGGGTGGTGCCGTCGGTGTCGTACAGGCGTACCGTGGCGTTCGGCTCGGCCGTGCCGGTGATGGACGGGGCGGCCACATTGGTGATGCCGTCGCCGATCATGCCGCTGTCGCTGCCGGCCTGCAGCGCCAGCTGGGTCGGTGCGCTGGCGCTACTGTCGATGGTCAGGACCAGGCCGGCGCTCAGGGGCGAGGTCTCATTGGCGCCGTTGGTCTGGGTGACTTTCAGGGTGTGGCTACCGTCGCCCAGCAGGCTGCTGGTGATGCTCCAGTTGCCGCTGCCGTCGGCCGCGATGCTGCCCAGCAGGGTGGTGCCATCGGTGTCGTACAGCTTGACCGTGGCATTCGGCAGGGCGGTGCCGCTCACGGTCGGGATGCCGACATTGGTGATGCCGTCGCCGGGCGTGCCGCTGTCGCTGCCGCTGGCCAGGGTCGGCAAGGGCGGCGCGGCCGGTCCGGGCCGCCCGCCCATCACGATGGTGCTGGCGGAAAAGGTGGCGGCGTCGCTGCCGTCCAGGCCTTGCACGGCGTTGGCGTCGTTGTTGGGGGTCGGGTCGGTATAGGTAAATTCGATGATGTCGCCGGCGGTCAGGGCGTTGGCGGTGAAGGTCAGCCTGACCATTTTCGTGGCGCTGTCGATGGACAGCGCCGACACGGTGGTGCCGGTTCCGTTGATCTTGACTGAAAAGGCGCTGGTCGGCGGGGGATTGGCGGCGTCGAGCGCGATGCTGTAAAACAAGCTGAAAAAGTTTTCAGCGATATAGCCATTCGCGCTGTCATAGGTCGGTTGAGGCATTGAACGGACTCCTTGCTGGTGAGTAGGGCCGCCCCGCGCACTGCTGATGTTTCTCCGGCGGGGTTGAGATGACAATTCATCTTACACCCGACAAATCCGTTGCTTTATCCGCACAATTGAACAGTCTGGCGGGACGATGCATTCGCACCACACACCGCTTTTCCCGTTTTCCACAGTTCTTGATTTTCTCCAAGTTCCAGCGGCGGCGCATGCCGTGCGCCGCCGCCCGTATCAGAACTGGAAGTAGATAAAGGGATTGAACCCGCCTTCCACCACCGCCAGGCACGACAGCACGTACAGCACGCAGGCGTACGCGCCCATCATGAGCGGCTGGCGCAGGCTGCGGCGGCGCAGGCGGTGGAACGGCTTGTCGCCCAAGAGGCAGATCGCGGCGGCCAGGGCCAGCAGGAAAATCACCTTCGGATCGGCCAGCACCCGGTTGGCGTCCTGCCACAGCGGCACGGCCGGATCGAGCCCGCTCATGGCGCCGAGCAGCTTGCCGGTCTGGCCCAGGTCGACCGCGCGGAACGGCACCCACAGCAAGGTCGCCAGCACGAACACCGGCAGGCTGCCCAGGCGCCAGCGCGCCGCATTGAGCACGCCCGCGCGTTCCAGGGCCAGCAGCGCGCCGTGCCCCAGGCCCCAGATCAGGAAGGTGTAGGCGGCGCCATGCCACAGCGCGCACAGGCCGAACACGATGAAGCTGTTGCGGTAGGTGGCCAGGTTGCCGCGCCGGTTGCCGCCCAGCGGAATGTAGACGTAGTCGCGGAAAAAACGCGACAGTGTCATGTGCCAGCGCTGCCAGAACTCGGTGATGCTGGCCGCCGCGTACGGACGGTTGAAGTTGCGCGGGAAACGGAACCCCATCATGCGCGCCATGCCGATCGCCATGTCGGTGTAGCCGGAAAAGTCGAAGTAAATCTGGAAGGAATAGCACAGCGCGCCGAGCCAGGCGGCGTAGGTGCTCATCGCCACGGTGGGGCCGTGCACCACGTCGACCACGGCGCCGAGCGGGTCGGCGATCAGCATTTTCTTGGACAGGCCGATGCAGAAGATCACCATGCCCCAGAACACATCGCTGCCGACCAGGCGCCGGTACTTGAGGTTGAGCTGCTCGCGCACTTCGGCGTAGCGCACCACAGGACCTGCGATCAGGTGCGGGAACAGGAAGATGTAGATGGCGAACTTCTGGATGCTGGTTTCGGCCTCGATGCGGCGCGCGTGCACGTCCAGCAGGTACGACAGGAAATGGAACACGTAGAAGGAAATGCCGAGCGGCAGGATGATCTTCCAGGCGGCCGCCGAGGCGAACGGCGCCGCGCCCGACAGGTCGTGCAGCACCTGCGCCAGGAACACCAGGTATTTGAAGAAGATCAGCGGCGCCAGGTTCATGACAATGCCCGCTGCCAGCGCAGCCCTGGCCGCGCCCGGGCCCGCGCCGCCGGTTTCGGCGCGGCGCAGGCGCCCGATCAGCTGGGCCAGCAGCCAGTTGAGCATCAGCAGCACCAGCGCCACCACGGTCAGGGCGCCGGCGCCCAGGATGTAGAAGGCAAAGCTGGCCAGCAAGATGTAGCTGTTGCGCGCCGCCCTCGGCATGACGAAGTACAGCGCGAAAAACACCGGGAAGAACAGGAACAGGAAGCCGGGAGAAGAAAAAACCATGGTGGTCCGTGGGCGCGGGCCTGGGGCCCTGCGCGGCAAAAGAGTAATCGGTCAGCGCCGTGTGCGCTGCATGAAAAGGCCGGGGTCCCGGCTCAGCGTTTGTTGGCGAATGCGGCCCAGCGGTCGGACTGGATGTCGAGCACCTGGACAATCAGGTACTTGCAGCGCCCGGCGATGAGCGGGGCGACATCGGTCAGTTCATAGTGACGGCTGATCTTCGTGAATTTCTGGAAATGCTCGATCAGGCCGGCGCGCAGCATGCCGTCGCTGAAGCTGTTGCCGAACATGCAGGTCGGCGGCAGCAGATCGGCCCCTTCCAGGGTGCCGGTATCGAATTCGAAGCCGCTGCCGGCGGCGTCGAGCTCGCGGCGCTGGTGGCGCTCGGTCCAGGTCTTCTTGACCGACTGCTCGATGACATCCTTGTGCATGTTCAGGCGTCCGGCGAAGCGCATTTCGACGCCGACGAAAGGCTTGTCCTCGAGTTCGAGCCGGTGGCGCCAGCGCACGGGCGAGCCTTCCAGTTCGGCGATCACGCGCACCGCGTCGGCCGCCGCAGCCATGGCCATCGGTTCGGACCAGTGGAAATCCTGCTTGAAAAACGGCGCGAACTTGCTTTCGTTGGCGCGGATCAGGCCAATCAGGTCGACAAAATGCACCTCGGGGGTGTTTTTCAGGCGCTGGTAAAAGTGCATGAAATGCGAGTCGTCCGGCACGCGCGGGGCGAAGAAGGGCAAGCGCTCGCGGGTGAAATACTGCTTCTGGACCGGGGTCATCAGGACCACGGTGGTGCCTTGCGCGCGCAGCCGCGCCGCCAGCGCCAGCAGGCCGGCGTGCGAGGCGTCCTGCGCTTCCTGTGTGCCGAGGACGCGCTCGGTCGCCGGCAATTCGACCTCGGCCAGGTTGCGGCCGTACAGTTCGCCATTTTTGCCGTAATACACGCGGCGCGAGGTGCGGAACAGGCGGTAGTCGATTTCGTTCTTGGCGCGGATCATCAGGTTGCGCAGGCCGAGCTGGTCGGCGAAGGCTTTTTCGAAGCGCGCGTAATTCTTGTCGGTCTCGAAGATGCCGCCTGCCCATGCCGTCGGGTAGGCCGCCAGCGGACGCAGTTCTTCTACCGGAGGAATTTTGGCGGTATGCCAGCCCGAGAACTTCGGCACGGCTGGCACCAGGCTGATGGTAAACACCAGGGCCACCAGCAGCAAGCGCAGCCCATGGCGCGCGGCGCGGCTGCGGTGGCGCCAGGCCAGCACCCGGGCGCGCCATGGCGACAGGCGCGCGGACTTGACGGCTGGGGAAGAAGAGTCGTTCATGAAACTGCAATTCCTTGCGGGTTGGTCGGGCTGGGGGCGGCGCGGCCAAGGTGGGCAAGCCCTCGGTCGCCCTTGCCGCGTGCGACGATGATGTGCCGGATAAAACGATACGCAGTATACAATATTTGTGTTCGCCAAAGCGAGCGAAAGCTGGCGTCGCCATGCCGGGCGGGGGCGCGCCCGGCCTGAACGGGTCTCAGTTCTGCGCCAGCTTGTGCAGCTCTTGCGGGTTGAGGATGATCAGGCGGTGCGTGCCCTTTTCGACGATCCCTTGCTGCACCAGCGCGAGCAGGGTGCGGGTCACCGTTTCGCGGCTGGTGTTGATCATGTTGGCGATATCCTGGTGGGTCGGCAGGTTTTCGACCACTTCCACATCGCCTTCCTTCTTTTCCTTCATCAGTTCCAGGAAGGTGTAGATGCGCTTGGCGGTGTTGTGGATGCTCAGCAGCGCGCGGAACTGCGAGTCGCGCTGCACTTTTTCGGCCAGGAAGCGCAGCATGTGCTTGGCCACTGATGGCGAGTGCGAAAACAGATGCAACGCGGTGACGCGCGGCAGCAGCGCTACCATCACCGGACTCAGGGCCACTACCGAGGCCGAGCGGGTCGAGCCGTTGATGACGGCGATTTCGCCGAAGAAGTCGCCCGGCGCGAGCATGCGCAGGCCGATCGCGCGTCCGTCCTCGGTCACGTCGATCACTTGCAGCTGGCCCGACAGCAGGAACAGCAGGCTGTCGCCGCTGGCGCCTTTTTGCAGCACCACGTCGCGCTTGGCGTAGGTACGGATACGCAGGTCGGTCATGACCTGGCGCATTTCATCCTCGCTCAGCTGGGCCAGCAGGGGTATCTTGCGCAGGTGGATCTGGACGCTGACCTTGTTCTGCGAATCCTTGGGCACCGGCATCACCGAGGCATCCTCGGGACCGAGCGGGACCCCGTTCTTGGTCGCGGTTACGATGAAGTTATCTGTACTCATGATCTGTACTCATGCACTGTTTCCGTCATAGATAGGCATGCGCCAGCGGCGCGCACAGCGCCACCGTGGCGATGCCGGCGGCATTGGCGGCCATGTCGCGCCAGCAAAATTTTCTTCCTGGCACTAAATTCTGCAGGATTTCGATAAGGAGGCCGGCGCCCAGCAAGCCCAGCAGGCAAAGCTGCAGGATCCAGCCGCCCGGGACCATGCGCGCCAGCAACAAAGCCAGCAGGCCGAACGCCAGGAAGTGCAGGAGTTTGTCGTTCGGCAATGGCGGCAGCCATTCGTTCGGCATCAGGCAGCCGACGACGATGCCCAGCGCGGCCAGTAAAAACACAATCAATTCCCAAGTCATCTTATCCACATCAACAATCGGTCCGCCGGCGCCCGGGTATGCCGTGCCAGCGCCAGCAGACGTGCTGGAGCGGTATCTTACCAGTTGTCGGTGCGCCAGCTGAATTGGAACCAGCGGCTGTCGTACTGGAACAGGGGAATGTTCTCGCGATTGAAGGTGCGCCGCACTTCCAGTTGCAGGGCGCTGTGGGTGCCGACCGGGAACAGCAGGCTGGCGCGCAGCACATTGGTGTCCTGGTCGCGCCTGGCCTCGATGAAGTCCTTCGCGTAGATGCGCGCGCCGCGCCACGACTGGCGCGAGACGCCCACTTCGGCAATCGCCTTGTCGCCCAGCAGCGCGACCAGGCTGACGCCGCCGTACCAGCCGCTGCGGTCGCCGCCGGGGCGCGCATCCTTGCCCTGGTCCGCCAGCAGGCCGCTGGACAGCACCACGGTCGATGTCTTGCTGCGGATCGCCAGGCTGGTGCCCAGGTCGAGCGTGCGCGCGTCGTAATAGCGCCGGGTCGGGTAAATGGCGGTGCTGTAGCCGGCGCTGAGCGACCAGCCGAGCGACTCGCCCAGGTCGAGCGGCGGCACGGCGCGCAGCAGCACCTGGGCCTGGCGCTGGTACAGTTCGCCGCCCAGCTTGACCAGGCCGTAGGCGGCGGTGGCGCGTCCGGTCCAGCCGGCGCCGCTCCACGGGCGTTCCAGCCCGAGCAGGGCCGAATCGCTGTCCTGGCTGCGCACTTCATTGTGGCGCAAGGCGCGCAACTGGGCGATCAGGAGCATGCCGCGGCTGCCGAGCGGCTGGTTGAAGTCGCCCGAGAGCACCTTGAAATGATCGGCGCGCGGCAGCGAGTCGGCCCCCAGCTCCAGCACTTTCAGGGCGGTGCTGCTGCCGAGCGTGACGAAACGGCTGCTCGAGCCCTGGTTGACGTTGGTGTCGTAGCCGGCGCCGAGCTTGAACGACATCGAGCGCGCCGCAGTGCGCTGGCCCTTGCAGCCGGAGGCGCGGTAGTTCGCCATCAGCTCCAGGATCGCGGCCGACGGGTTGAAACGCTGTTCGATCTGGTCGAACAGGCGCTCGGCCTCGGCCTTGTTGCCCAGTTCGCAATGGCTGATGGCCAGGTCGAGCCAGGCACCGGCGTGCAGCGCGTTCTTTTCCAGCAGGCGACTGAGTTTGCTGGTGGCTTCGTCGGGCCGCCCTTCGGACAGCGAGCGCAGCGCTTCCAGGTAGAGTTTTTCTTCCTGGGCCACTTCATCGTCGCTGTGGGCGGGGGCGTCGGCCGCAGCCGTCCCGGCCACGCTGGCCTCGGCCGGCGCGCTCGATGCGGACGCAGGGGTTTCCGGCGCATCCCCCTGCTGGGCTTGGGCCGGGGCCAGCACAGCGAGCGCCAGCAGCATGGCCGGCAGCGCTGACAAAGGCGGGCGCCTCATGCCGGTTGCTCCAGCGTGTAGAGCTCGATCGGATGCTCCTTGCCGCGCAGCGCGTGGCGGCCCAGGCTGAGGAAGCGGTGGCGCGTGGCGTAGCCGACCGTGCCCTGGCCGATGATCACATCGTGCGGAAAATCGCGCGCCGCCTGTTCCAGGCGCGAGGCGGTATTGACGCTGTCGCCCACCGCCGTGTAAATACTGCGGAACGAGGTGCCGTAGTCACCCACCATGGCCAGCCCGCTTTCGATGCCGATGCGCACGCGCAGCGGCTGGCCGCCGGCACGCACCCGCTTTGCACTTAATATGGCCACTTCGCGCAGGATGCGGGCGGCCGCGTCCAGCGCCAGGTCGGCGTGCTGGTCGTTCGGAATCGGCGCACCCCAGAAGGCGACCAGGCCGTCGCCGGTGTATTTGTCGAGCGTGCCCTTGTTTTCCAGCACCGGGCGGGTCAGGCAATCGAGAAAGTCGGTGGTCAGCCTGGCCGCTTCCTCGACCGGCAGCGCTTCAACCTGGGTGGTGTAGCCCTCCATGTCGGCGATCAGGGTGGTGACCTGCAACTGGCGCGGGGCGAGCGGGTCTTTCAGGCCGCTGCGCAGCAATTCGTCGACCACTTCCCCGGCCACGTAGCGGCGCATGGTGTCGAGCAGGCGGCGTGAGCCGGACTGGGCCAGCTGCCAGTGGAAGGGCACGCCCACCGCCAGCAGGAACCCGATCGAGAGCAGCGGGCCGCTCACCGAGAAATCGGGATCGTGGACCGACAGGCCGTAGGCCAGCATGAGCCAGGTCAGCGATGCGCACGCCAGCATCAGCACATTGACGGCGGCCGACAGGCGCGCGAAGGTGTAGCCGGCCAGCACCACTACCACGCTGGCGAACAGCACCGCCATCAGGCGTCCGGGCCAGGGCGCCGGGGCCAGGCCGGCTTGCTGGTCGAGCAGGGTGGTGAGCATGGCGGCGTGCACCAGCAGGCCGGGGCTGGAGCGCCCGAGCGGGGTGGCGACGCGGTCGCCGATGCTCAGCGAGGACGAGCCGATCAGCACCAGGCGTCCGGCCACCAGCGCCGGGTCGACCTGGCCGCCCAGGATTTCGCCGGCCTTGGCCACGGTGTAGGCGTCCAGCGAGCGGCTGAACGGAACGCGCTGGTAGCCGTCGTTCTTGCCGGGCGCCGCCGCGGCTGCCGGGGCTGGCGCGGCGCAGCAGTCGAGCAGCGCGCGCGACAGGGTCGGAAAGCGGCGCTGTTCGAACCAGGTATACATAGGGACGCGGCGCAGCACGCCGTCCGGATCGGGGCGCACGCCGATGTTGCCCACGTGCGGGGCCCGGGCCAGTCCGGCATGGTTGGCGATGAAACCGTAGGCCGGCACCGCGCCGCCCGCCGCCGCCGAAGCAGTGCCGCCGGCGGGGCGGCCGAAGCGCAGCGCTTGCGGGCGCTGTTCGTAGTCGAACAGCTGGGCCAGCACCAGCGGACCTTGCTGGGCCAGCACGGCCAGGCGCATGTCGCCGGCCGCATCGCCGGGCTCGCCTTGCAGGATGTCCAGCGCCACCGCGCGGGCACCGTCGCCGATCAGGGTCTCCACCAGCTCGGCCAGGCGCTCGCGCGACCATGGCCAGGGATGCGCCGCCAGGCTGGTCTCGTCGATATCGACCACCAGGATGCGCGGCTCGGGCGTGTCGGCCGCCTGGGCCACCACGAAGCGGTCGCGCAGCCATTCATCGGCGGCGTCCAGGCCCGAGGCGCCGCGCGGCACTTGCGCCCAGACGGCCAGGATCAGCGCCGCCAGTGGAATCGACAGGTGCAGCAGCGGAGGGGGAGAAAAGGAGCGCAAGTGGACCAATGAGTATGCCGTGCCGGCGGACGGGGATGTTGCTCCCGGTGCAAGTTGACGACTTGGAAAAATATGCAAGTATAACGCCAGACAAGGCGTAAACCTATCAAAGCAACTCTTTTTGCAACATTTCTTTCTTCGCAAGCTAGTGCGCGCAAGAGGGGGCATCGTGATCATAGGCCGCAAGCGGGCGCAAGAGATGTTGCTGATCCGTCTCAGAATTGTATCCGAATGCAATAATGTGACGTGCAACACATTTTGGAGGGTTTTGCGGGCGCATAATCCGTACTAAGGGAGAATTTATGTTTAATCAATCCATTGTCACATTCCGTAGGCTGTCCGTTGCGCTGGCGCTGTCCTGGGCCGCTGCCGGGCAAGCCGCAGCCGCCGAGGCCGCGCGGGTCGTGTTTGTCACCGGCGAGGTGCAGTTGGCCAGCAAGGCCGCCGCGCTCGACAACCCCGTCCAGGAAGGCGACGAGATCAGCACCGGCGCCCAGGGGTACGTATACATGAAGACCGTCGACGGCGGCTTCCTGATCCTGCGTCCGAACAGCCGCGCGCGCATCATCGCCTACAAGGTCGACGCCGCCAATCCGGCCAATACCCGCGTCAAGCTCGAATTGCTGAGCGGGGTGGCGCGCAGTATTTCGGGCCAGGGCGTCAAGCTGTCGCGCCAGAACTTCCGCTTCAATACGCCGGTGGCGGCCATTGGCGTGCGCGGCACCGACTTCATCGTCTCGACCGACCAGTTGACCACGCGCATCGCGGTCGTTTCCGGCGGCGTGGTGGTGAGCGGTTTTGCCGGCGCCTGCGGACCGGAAGGCGGCGGCCCGTGCGAAGGCCGCAGCAGCCGCGAACTGTTCGCCGGCCAGCCGGGCATGCTGTTGCAGGTGGAAAAGGGTCAGAATGTGCCCAAGCTGCTGAGTAATCCCGGCGCCAGTCCCGACCAGGTGGTGCCGCCGCGCAGCGACGAGCCGAGCGGGCGCGTTGCCGGGCCGACCACGACGGTGCCGGTCACGGCCGGCACGGTGGTTCTCCTCGAAGCCAAGAAAGACACCATCAACAAGCTCGAGCAGTTGAACCAGGCCAACCAGGCCAACAAGCCGCCGGTCGTGCCCGCGCTGCCGCCGGTGCCGCCGGTAGTATCCGTGCCGGTGCCGGTGCCTGTGCCCGAGGTGCCGAAAGGCCCTGAGGTGCTGTGGGGCCGCTACGAGCGCATCGCCGGAACCGTCTCCGATCCGGAAGTGGTGGCCCACTTGACCAACCCGGCATATGACGGCGGGAAAAGCGTCGGCTCGTATGCCATCAAGCGCCGCCTCGACGCCACCATGGTGCTGCCGTCGGAAGGCAAGGCCACGTTTGCGCTGGCCGAAGGGACGGCCAGCCTGATGCGCAAGGGCGGGGATGCGCAGGCGGCCAAGATCACGGAAGGCAGCCTGAACGTCAATTTCGGCACCCAGAAATTTGAGACCATTCTGCAGGTCAGCAGCCACGAAGGCAGCTTGCGGGTGCGTGCTGTCGGCGACGTGTGGTCCAACGGCACCATGGCGCACGACCCGGAGTCCAACACCGCCTTGCATGGTTACCTGACCGGAGGCGACAAAGCCAATGGCGCGGAATACATCTTCAAGAGCATTAATGGAGAAATCTGGAATCCGAATGGCTTTTCCGCCCAGGGTTATGCGCGCTTTACGCGTTAATGCCGGCGCTGCGCCTGCCCGTGTTTGCGGGCGGCGCCGCCGGTGTAATCGGCGTTGATGGCGTGGCGATGATGTTTGCAAAGCGGCTGCCTGTCTGGCGGCCGTTTTCTTTATATGGACGCGGCGCGCCGTGCATATATATATAGGCGCGGCGGCGGCACGCGCCGGATGATCCGATTTCCCTCTCTGTAAGGCCACCGGCCCCTCGTATATGAAACGCTGCGGCGCCTTACCTGCGGCGAGAGCGGCTTTTCGATAAATCCACCGTTCATTCCGAAAATTATCCAGGTGCTCGGCTTGTCTTGCCGCATCATTTAATCGGTACTACGCAATCTGGACGAATATTGCCCGATTCGAAGGCATCTGCTCAAGAAATAGGCAGAAAGATGTTCGATATCAAATTAAATTCACGAAATTTCAGTAAAAAATGGCGATTAATCCGTCATTTGTGATGGTGATCACAACCCGCGCCCCACGATGTGGCAATATACTCCCTGTTCTGCAAAAAAGGGCCAAGGCGAGGTAGTTTTAACCCCGCCGGGCCGCAGAAATTTGGTTATATCTAAGCTCAACTAAAGGATCAATCATGGCCGTAGCAACCGAGTACACAAAAGTAGCACAAGAACTTTACCTCTCCTATTTTGGCCGTCCAGCTGATTCGACCGGTCTGGCAAGCATGACCGCCGCACTGGCCGCAGCTAAAGCTCCTACGGACACGGCTGGTCTGGCTCTTGCTTACAAAACCAACGCCGAAGTCAAACAGCTGATGGACAACTTCGGCACCAGCGCCGAGTCCGCAGCTCTGTACCCAGGTTCGACCGCTGAGTTCGTCAAAGGTGTCTACATGAACCTGTTCGGTCGCGCTCCTGATGCAGAAGGCGGCGCCTACTGGGTCAAGCAAATCGATGCCGGCACCCTGAGCAAAGGCGCAGCTGCCTACAACATCCTGACCGGCGCTATCGACGCTAAAGGTGCTGACTCGCTGACCGTGGCCAAGAAAGTACTGGTCGCATCGAACTTCACCGCCGCTATCGACACCCAAGCCGAAATCACCGGCTACAGCGGCAACGCTGCCGCTGCTGAAGCACGCAAGCTGCTGTCCAACGTCAACGCCAACACCAACGACATCGTTTACCAAGCTACCGTTAATTCGGTACTGGCTAGCCTGGCGCTGGGCACCACCCCTGGCGCGACCATTCGCCTGACCGCACAGCTTGATATGCTGGTCGGCACCGATGCCAACGATACCTTCAGCGGCGTCATTTTCGACAACCAGAACACCCTGCAAGGCGGCGATGAGATCATCGGCGGCGGCGGTAACGACACCCTGCGCGCTGATGTTGGCGATTCGCAGCGCTTCGCTTTCCGTGCAAAAACCGAAGGTGTTGAAAACGTCGTTATCAGCGCACAAGCTATTTCGACCGACAAAACCGACAACAACACCGGCCGCACCAGCGAAGTCCAGATCGACGCTGAGCGCATGAATGGCGTTACCCGTTTTGAAGACAGCAACAGCCGCGCCGACCTGCTGATCGAAGATATCCGTATCCTCGACTCGCAGATCACCCGTGACATCACCATCGCCATGGTGCAAACCGATCCAGGTAACGTCGATTTCGGCGTCTACTTCGACCAGCACTCCCTGCGCGCAGCGCCAGTGACCGCTTCGGGCGCAACCCTGCGTCTGCAAGTGATGGACACCCGCGCCAGCGATCTGGGCGAGCCACAGCTGAAAGACCAGCCGTACAACGGCTTCCTGTTCTCGCTCGACGGCAAACAAATCCGCGTTGCTTCGGAAAAGATTGACCAGGCGCAAAACTACGTTGAGCTGCTGGCAGCACTGAAAATCGCAGTCTCGCAGACCCCAGGCCTGCAGAACTTCCAAGTTGACGCAGGTAGCACCTTTACCGTTGCCGATACCTCGACCGGCCGTCCACAGACCGGTGTTGAAATCGTTCTGACCAACAAGGGCGCTGGCACCATCACCCTGCCTAAAGGTTCGGGCTGGGTTGCTGAAGCTGCAGTTCCACCTGTCTCGGGTCTGCACACCGCGATTCTGTTGGGTAACCCAACCTCCGTCGTTTCGAAAATCACCAGCACCGTCATCCTGGACGACGTGGGCCGTGGTTCGAATGGTGGCGACCTGGTCATCGGTGGTCTGTCCGATGGCGACACCTCGACCTCGCAAGGCGTTCAGCGTTTCGAAATCACCGTCGAGCGCACCAGCCGTCTGCAAACCATCAACTCGACCGACAACATCCTGGAAGAAGTCATTTTTGTTAATGGCGTCACCAAAGGTGCTGTATTCGTCAATGGCAATGCCAACCTGAAAGCTGCCAACATCGGCATCAGCGGCACCCCAGCCAATGGCATCCCATCGGATGGCGGCATCGTCACCAAGCCAGGTTTTGGCGTTGACACCCCATTGCCAGGCACCGACACCATCAACGGTGGCCTGCAGCACGGCGACAAGTATGGCTTCCACGACGTTCGTCTGATCGACGCATCGGTCATGGTCGGTGACGTCAGCCTGACCGCCGCCATCACCAACCGCGCTGTTGCCAAGTACATCAACAAAGTCGACACCCAGTCGAACTCGGCAGCTGATAACGTCGCTTTCTCGTACACCGGCGGCATCGCCAACGACACCATGGTTGTTGACCTGGACGCTGGCGTTGCAGGCAGCCGTAGCCAGATCGTCAGCGGTCTGGAAGACTTCACGTTCAACCTCGACGGTGGCACCGGTAACGACGCGCTGACCCTGCGCATCGTTCCAGCAGCTGCTGGCGGCGGCCTTCCTCAGTTCTGGAACAGCAACCAGGATCTGAACAACAACATCCAGATCAACGGCGGTGACGGCAACGACACCATCCGCAAACTGGGCGACGGCGATAGCCGTATCACCGGCGGCGCTGGCGATGACACCATCTACAGCGAAAACACCGGCGTTACCAACCTGTTCACGCTCTCGTACGGCACCAACAACCTGAACCAGGTTAACCAGCCTGCGGTCGCCGCGCCAATCGTACCTGCTCCAGGCGCTCCTGCTCCTGTCGCAGTTCTGGCTCCTACCACTGCTGTTTGGGCATTCAACGTGACCAACCAGGACAACGTTCTGCCGATCGCTGATCGCTTCGTTGGCAACATGCGTTCGGATGTGAACGACAGCTACGGCCTGTTCAACACCAAACTCAACGTGACCTACAAAGGCATCACCAGCACCGTTGACGTTGCTAACGTGAACTACCGTTCGACCGACGCGCAGATCAACCAGGCTATCAAAGCAGCCATCAACGACAACCCAGTTCTGAACAAACTGCTGGTCGCCGCTGACGGTCCTGCATTCTCGCTGACCGTAATGGCACTGAGCGATGGCAAGCATGTTGTTGGTGATCTGTCGGTTGGCCTGGTTGCTCCTACGTTGACCCTGGGCACCATCTCGGCTGCCGATATCGCTGCCTTCCAGGCCGCTTATGGTCTGACCGCTGGCACCGATGTCTACGCCACGATCCTGGCTAACATCGCTACGTTCAACACCAATCTCGACTACGCTTCGCGTTTCGCTACCGCTTACACCACCGACGTCCTGGCACAGGCCAACGGCGCCACTGTTGTAGAGCTGACCGGTGAAGAAAGCCTGGCCATCAGCGACAACATCATCACCCCAGGTTCGGGCAATGACGTTATCGTTCTGGGCAACAAAGAAACCGCAACCGTGACTCCTTTGGCTGCTGACTACGCTGTTTCGAACAACGAAACCGTTGTCTACGCTGCTGGTTTCGGCAACGACACGATCGTCAACTTCGACGTGACCGGCGCTGGCGTCGATCACCTGGACTTCACGGCAATCGGTGGCACGACCCTGACGACCGGCTTCACCGGCGACAAGTCGATCACCATCGGCGCTGCTGTTGCAACCGCGCTGACCACTGACGCTATCAACCTGCTGTACGCCACTGCTAACGACAAAGCACAGACGCACGTGTACGTTGCAGTGAACTCGGTGACCAACGTTGGTTCCGTGTACTCGATCGCTGACGCTGCTGGCGCTGGCGGTGCAGTTGCTACCCTGGAAGGCACGATCGACCTGGCAAGCACCGGCACTGCTGGTACCCTGCTGTCGGGCACCAACCTGTGGGCTAACCTGACCCAGGCTAACTTCGTCAACTCGTCGGCAGCTAACTACTACCTGCTCGAAGGCGCTGCTTCGGTGTTCGCTCCAGTTGTCGTTGTTCCACCAGTAACGAGCGCATTCAGCGTGAGCCCAACGGCTACCGGTGTTAATGCTGGTAACGGCGTTGATGCTACGATCACGGTAACCGGCGGCGCGACTTACAACGCCACCGTCACCAACTTCGCTGCTGGCGACAAACTGGTGCTGCCAGCTGGCGCCGTCTTGACGTTCGACGACACTGCTCCGGCTAACGAAGTGAAGGTAATCGCTACTACCGGTGCACTGATCCAGACCATCACCGTCCAGGCTCCTGCAGCCATCGGCAATGCGATCACCGACGTGGCCACGTTCAACACGGCCTTCGGTGCCGGCGCGCTGACCCAAGCAGTTGGTGCGAAGAACGCTGTTGCAGTCAACAACACGGTCGTGTCGTTCGACGCTGGTGTTGCTAGCGGTTCCCCTTCGATCTCGGACTACAAGTTCAACGTCGCAGCCGGTACCTACAACACCACCATCGCTAACTTCAACGATGGCGATGTCATGGCATTTATCGCAGGCAGCGCAGTGACCATCACCAACACGGCTCCTGGCGACAACGTCATCGTGCTGAACGCGGTCAACGGCGCCACCACCACCACCATCACCCTGACCGGTATCGCCGGCGCGGATGATCTGGCTGTTGGCACCTCGATCGCTAACTTCAACACCACCTTCGGTGCTGGTTCGCTGATCATTGGTTAATAGTTGACCTAGTTTGCAAGCAATCGCAAGCCTTCGGGCTTGCGGTTTCAAGCAACGCGAAAGGCCAGGCTTCACCGCCTGGCCTTTTTTTTTGCCCGCCGTTCGTGCCGGGCTGTGGCGTGGCAGCCATGCTGCGTTCAGTTAATCTTCTCTGGTGTAAAAACCTGCTTTGTGCTAACCTTTCGATCTTGTGATGCACATCACATTTCAAAGCGGATTTTTTTGACATCCTGTCGTCCTTGTCGCCGTGCCACAAACCACGGGGCTCCCCCAGGATCGGGAATTTGCCGCGCTCCGCGCTGTCCCCTCGTGAATTACTAATGAATTGTGTTGGTCTCTAATGAAAAAACTTCTCGATAAGCAGAACGAAATCGCGCAAGCGCTGCTCACGTTCAAGGGCACCTTCTATACCGTCGGCATCTTCAGCGCGATCGCCAACCTCTTGATGCTGGTGCCATCGCTGTACATGTTGCAGGTGTACGACCGCGTGCTGGCCAGCCAGAATGAAATCACGCTCCTCATGCTGACCCTGCTGATGCTGGGCGCGTACTTCTTCATGAGCGCCCTGGAATTCATGCGCAGCATGATCCTGGTGCGCGTCGGCGCGCGCTTCGACATGAAGATGAACAAGCGTGTCTACACCGCCGCGTTCGAGCGCAACCTGAAAAAAGCCGGCGGCAATGCTGGCCAGTCTCTGAGCGACCTGACCAATGTGCGCCAGTTCCTGACCGGCAGCGCGCTGTTCGCCTTCTTCGACGCGCCCTGGTTCCCGCTGTACCTGATCGTGATTTTCTTCTTCCAGCCGATCCTGGGCTGGTTCGCGCTCGGCGGCACGGCCATCCTGGTGATCCTGGCGGTCGTCAACGAAAAGGTCTCGCACAAGCCACTGGCCGAAGCGAGCACCCTGTCGATCGTCTCCACCAATCTGGCCACCAACAACCTGCGCAATGCCGAAGTCATCGAAGCGATGGGCATGCTGCCGGCGCTGCAAAAGCGCTGGTACGGTTTCCACAGCAAATTCCTGCAATTGCAGGCCGAAGCGAGCGAAAAAGCCGGTACTGTCGGTGCCATCACCAAGTTCTTCCAGACCTCGCTGCAATCGCTGATTCTCGGCCTGGGCGCCTTGCTGGTGATTGAAGGCAAACTGACCCCCGGCATGATGATCGCCGCCTCGATCCTGGTCGGCCGCGCCATGGCGCCGGTACAGCAAGTGATCGCCGTGTGGAAATCGGTGGCCGGCGTGCGCAGCTCGTACGAGCGCCTGACGGCCCTGCTGGAAGAAAACGAAGAACGCAAGCCTGGCATGCCTTTGCCGCCGCCAGCCGGCAATCTGTTGATCGACAATATTACCGCCGGTCCTCCGGGCGCCACCCTGCCAGTACTGAAAGGTGTCAGCTTCGCCATCGCACCGGGCGACGTGCTCGGCGTGGTCGGCCCCAGCGGTTCGGGCAAATCGACCCTGGCGCGCCTGCTGGTCGGCGTCTGGCCTGCCATTATTGGCAAAGTGCGCCTGGACGGCGCCGACATCTACCACTGGAACAAGGACCAGCTCGGCCCGCACCTGGGCTACCTGCCGCAGGATATCGAGCTGTTCGGCGGCACGGTCAGCGAAAACATCGCCCGCTTCGGCAACATTGATCCTGAGCAAGTGGTGCTGGCCGCCAAGCGTACCGGCGTGCACGACATGATCCTCAAGATGCCGAACGGTTACGACACCGTGCTCGGCGACGGCGGCGCCGGCCTGTCCGGCGGCCAGAAGCAGCGCCTGGGCCTGGCCCGCGCCATGTACGGCGACCCGGCCCTGCTGGTGCTGGATGAACCGAACTCGAACCTCGACGACCAGGGCGAACACGCCCTGATGCTGGCGGTGCAGGACATGCGCCAGCGCGGCAAGACCATTGTGCTGATCACCCACCGTCCGGCCGCGATCAATGTCTCGACCAAGCTGCTGGTGCTGCGTGACGGCGCGGTGCAGATGTTCGGCCCGACCGCCCAGGTATTGCAGGCGATCCAGGAAGCCAACCAGAAATTGATCGACGCCCAGCAACAACAGCAGCAGGCACAAGCGCAGGCCCAGGCCCAAGCCCAGGCCCAAGCCCAGGCACAGGCGCAGGCCCAGGCAGGTCAGCCGGGCCAGCCGCAGCCCTCCCAGGCTGGCGCGCCAGTAACAACGGAAAAGGAATAAGAACATGAGCAACATTCAAACCAGAAATGTCACTGACGTGGTTGCCCGCGACGTCGAGCCGGAGGTCGCCAGCGTCGACTCGAAAAAATATTCGCGCATGGGCTGGATCATCGTGCTGGTCGGTGTGCTCGGCTTTATCCTGTGGGCCTCGCTGGCCCCGCTCGACCGCGGCGTGCCGCTGTCGGGTACCGTCGCCACCGAAACGAGCCGCAAGGCCGTGCAGCATTTGACCGGCGGCATTGTGGAAGACATCCTGGTCAAGGATGGCGATCACGTCAAAGCCGGCCAGGTGCTGGTGCGCATCAATCCGACCGTGGCCCGTTCCGCCGTCGAAATGAGCCGCGCCCAATACTACGGTTCGCTGGCTGCGGAAGCGCGCCTGCAAGCCGAGCGCAGCGGCAAGACCCAGCCGACCTTCCCCAAGGAATTGCTGGATCACAAGGACGACCCGCGCGCCAAGGAAGCCATGGAAGCGCACACCCAGCTGATGGTCTCGCGCCAGACCAGCCTGAAGAATGAACTGGCCGCACTGGAAGAAAACGCCGCCGGCCTCAAGGCGCAGACCAAGGGCTTGCAGGAATCGATGGCCTCGAAAAAGAGCCAGGGCGCCATCATCAAGGAGCAGCTCGACGGCATGCGCGAACTGGCCAAGGATGGCTACATTCCGCGCTCGCGCCTGCTGGAAATGGAACGCACCTTCATGTCGGTGCAAGGCACGATTTCTGAAGATATCGGCAATATCAGCCGCGCCCAGAACCAGTTGATGGAACTGAGCCTGCGCCGCATCGTCCGTACCCAGGATTACCAGAAGGAAGTCGGCTCCCAGCTGGCCGACGTGCAAAAGGAGGCCAGCGCCCTGGCCAGCCGCATCCAGGCCCAGGATTTTGACCTGGCCAATGCCGAAGTCAAGGCGCCGGTCGACGGCATCGTGGTCGGCTTGCAGCTCTTTACCAAGGGTGGCGTGGTCGGACCCGGCGCGCGCATGATGGATATCGTGCCGAGTTCGGACGCCATGGTCGTCGAAGGCCAGTTGCCGGTCAACCTGATCGACAAGGTGCAGGTCGGCCTGCCGGTCGAATTCATTTTCTCGGCCTTTAACACCAACAAGACGCCGCACATTCCGGGCATCGTGACCCAGGTCTCGGCCGACCGTACCACCGACGAGCGTACCGGCATGCCATACTACAAAATTAAAGCGCGCGTGACGCCGGCAGGCGCCAAGCTGATTGCCTCGCACAAGCTCGATATTCAATCCGGCATGCCGGCCGAATTGTTCATCAAGACTGGTGAGCGCACGATGATGAATTACCTGTTCAAGCCGATTTTCGATCGTGCCAAGACAGCTTTGTCGGAGGACTAAGATGACGTTTCGAGTTACCGCGTTTCGCAGCAGCGCCCTGGGCCGCATGAAGGCCGCCGCCGCTGCCGCCCTGATGCTGGCCAGCGCCGGCGCGTCCGCCATCAATTTGCAGCAGGCTTACGAGCAGGCGCTGCAGAACGACCCGGCCTACCGCGCGGCGTTCTATGAAAACCAGAGCGGCAAGGAAAGTGCGATCATCGGCCGCGCCGGCTTGCTGCCGAACGTGCAGGCCAATTACAACGCGAGCAAGAACCACGCCGATATCGAGACCTCGACCGCGCTGACGCACCCTGAATACATCAGCCGGGTGTCCACCATCCAGCTGCGCCAGACCCTGTTCAACGTGGACGCCTACGCGCGCTACAAGCAGGGCAAGGCCCAGGCCCTGCTGAGCGACCAGGTGTTCAGCGTGCGCGGCCAGGAAGTGCTGATCCGTGTCATGAGCGCCTATTTCGACGCCCTGTTCGCGGACGAGCAGGTGGCGCTCAACACCGCCCAACGCGATGCGTACACCGAGCAGAGCGCGGTCAACCAGCGCCTGCTCAAGCATGGCGAAGGCACCCGCACCGATGTGCTTGAAGTGCAGGCGCGCCTGGAACTGTCGGAAGCGAACCTGATCGAAGCGAAAGATAACCAGACCACGGCGCGCAACACCCTGGCCGGCATCATCGGCGGCGATCCGGGCAACCTGGTCGGGCTGAACGACACCTTCCGCATGCTGCCGCTCTCGCCAAGCCGGCTCGACGAGTGGAAAGCGCTGGCCCTCAAGGAAAATCCGGAACTCCAGGCCCAGACCACCTCGGTCGAAGTGGCCAAACAGGAAATCCTGAAAGCACGCGCCGGCCATGCGCCGCGCCTCGACTTTGTGGCCAGCTACAGCAAGAACGCGTCCGAAACGATCAATACCTTCAACCAGGATTCGACCGTGCGCGCGATCGGCATCCAGCTCAATGTGCCTTTGTACTCGGGCGGCTCGGTCAACGCCACCTCGCGCCAGGCAGTGGCCGGGCTCGAACGCAGCCGTGCTGACCTGCAAGGCAAGACCGACAAGACCTTGATCGAGGTCAGCAAGCAGTTCAGCGCCGTGCAGAGCAGCATTGCCAAAGTCAACGCGCTGAACCGCGCGGTAGAGTCGAGCAACCTGCTGATCAAGGCGACCGAACAGAGCATCAAGGGCGGCGTGCGCATCAATCTCGACTTGCTCAATGCCCAGCAACAGCTGTTCACGGCCAAACGCGACCTTGCACAAGCGCGATATAACTATATGATGGCGTCGCTGCGTTTGCGCGCAGCCGCCGGAACCCTGGACGCGAGCGACGTTACGCGCACCGCATCCTACTTCCGCTGATCAACCCCCAGCCGGCAGCCATCTGGCACCGGCCTTTTTTATCATAAGAGGAACCATGAGCACCAACGAACTTGAAATCAGCACCGGCGGCGTCAGCTATAAAGTGTCGGACCTGACCCCGGAAGCGCAACAGCAAGTGACCAACCTGCGTTACGTGGAATCGGAAATCTCGCGTCTGAACGCCCAACTGGCGATCTACGAAACCGCGCGCGGCACCTACAAGGCCGTGTTGAAAGATCTGCTGCCAAAAACAGCGCAATAAGACCCACCGGACCCGTCCGCGCTGCCGCCCTGGCAACGCGGACGGGTGCTGCGATTCCTCCGGTGCATCCAATGATGTAGAATGCGCAACGTTATTTGCGTTGACACATCAATCGCCGGGTGATCCGGCATGCATGCACTAAAGGAACCGCACTTGAAACTCATCCCTACCATTCTTTGCGGCGGTGCCGGCTCGCGCCTGTGGCCCGTTTCCCGCGAACTTCATCCAAAACCCTTCATTCGCCTGGCCGATGGCCAAAGCCTGCTGCAAAAAGCCTGGCTGCGCGGCGCCGCCTTGCCCGACGTGGCGCAGGTGCTGACCGTGACCAACCGCGAACTGTTTTTCAAGACTGAAGACGACTACCGCGCCGTCGCCAAAGGCCACGAGAGCCTGGCCAACAGCTACATCCTGGAACCGTTCGGCCGCAACACCGCACCCGCGATCGCCGCCGCCGCCCTGCACGTGGCCGCCACGCACGGCCTTGACGCGGTACTGCTGGTGCTCGCCGCCGACCATTTGATCGCCGACCAGGCCGCCTTTGGCGCCGCCGTGGCCCAGGCCGTCCCGCTGGCCCAGTCCGGCCGCCTGGTGACCTTCGGCATCGAGCCGCATACGCCCGAAACCGGCTTCGGCTACATCGAAGCGGAAGGCAACAGCGTGCTCCGTTTCGTCGAAAAGCCGAGCCTGGAAAAAGCCCGCGAATATCTGGCCACCGGCCGCTACCTGTGGAATTCGGGCATGTTCTGCTTCACCGCCGGCAGCATGATCGCCGAGATGGAATTGCACTGCCCACAGATCCTGGCCGCCACCCGCGCCTGCCTGGCCGAGTCGCGCAGCGCCAGCGGCAAGAATTTTACCCAGTGCGAACTGGACGCGGCCGCTTTCGAGCAGGTCGCCGACGATTCGATCGACTACGCGGTGATGGAAAAATCGGCCAAGGTGTCGGTGGTGCCGTGCAATATCGGCTGGAGCGACATTGGTTCGTGGAACGCGCTGGGCGAGCTGATCGCGCCGGACGCCGACGGCAACCGCATCGACGGCGACGTGCGCCTGCACGATGTGAGCGATTGCTTCATCCAGAGCAACGAGCGCCTGGTGGGCGCGGTTGGCGTTTCCAACCTGATCATCGTGGACACGCCGGACGCCTTGCTGGTGGCCGACCGCAGTCGCGTGCAGGACGTCAAGCAGCTGTACGTGAGCCTGAAGTCCGAAGGGCACGACGTGCACAAGCTGCACCGCACCGTGCACCGTCCGTGGGGCACGTATACGGTGCTGGAAGACAGCACCCGCTTCAAGATCAAGCGCATCGAAGTCAAGCCGGGCGCCAGCCTGAGCCTGCAGATGCACCATCACCGCAGCGAGCACTGGATCGTGGTCAGCGGCATGGCCAAAGTGGTCAATGGCGATCGTGAACTGTTCGTCTCGACCAACGAGTCGACCTATATTCCGGCCGGCCACAAGCACCGCCTGGAAAACCCGGGCGTGCTCGATCTGGTGATGATTGAAGTGCAGAGCGGCGATTACCTGGGCGAGGACGATATCGTCCGCTTCCAGGATAACTACGGCCGCGTTTGATGGCATAGCCGCGCTAGTGCCACGGCGCTAGCGTTAAGTCAGGCCAGTCAGGCCAGTCAGGCCATCATCCGGCCACAAACCCAAAAACCGTCTTTCCCGCCAAGGGGGCCGCCGAGGCCGGGAAAGACGGTTTTGCATTTAGCGGTACCGGGGAGGGCGCCTGAACGCCCTGATTTTACGGTGCTGCCTGGTCTTTTTCCTGATCCCGCTCCGGATGACACTGCGGGCACGATTTTTCATACACATACAGCGGCGACAACTGATCCCTCGGCGTCACCACCGCGCGGCAGGCGAAGCACTGCACCGTCGTCACCGTCGCCTCCAACTGCGGATTGAGCGCGGTGCGGTAGTCGAACACAAAACAGTCGCCCTTGTAATGGGCGCCGCCGACTTCCTCGAAATACTTCAAGATCCCGCCATCGAGCTGGTACACGCTCTCGTAGCCGATATTTTTCATGTGGATCGCCGCCTTTTCGCAGCGGATGCCGCCGGTGCAAAAGGTCACCACGGTCTTGCCCTGCAACTCCTCGCGGTGCTGCGCCACCACCTCCGGAAACTCGCTGAACTTGTCGATCCGGTAGTCCAGGGTGTTTTCAAAGGTGCCCACATCGACCTCGAAGGCATTCCGCGTTTCCATCATCACCACTTCACGGCCTTCGTCATCGACGCCATTGTCGAGCCAGCGCTTGAGCGTGGTGGCCTGGACCGCCGGCGCGCGGCCTTGTTCGGGCTGGATCAGCGGCATGCGCATGGTGATGATTTCTTTCTTGATCTTCACCAGCATGCGCTTGTGCGACTGCTCTTCCGAGTAACTTTCCTTGACCTCGATATCGGCAAAGCGCGCGTCCGCCCGCACCCACGCCAGGTACTCGTCGATGTGCGAGCGCGGGCCGGACAGGAACATATTGATGCCTTCCGGCGTCAGCAGAATGGTGCCCTTGAGCGCCAGGCGCTTGCAGATGTCCTGGTACAGGGGACGCATTTCCTCAATGTTGTCGAAAGTGACAAATTTGTAGGCGGCGATATTGACGTGGGCGGCAGCTGCGGCGATGGCGGCATGCGCTTCAGCTTGTAAAGCAGTATTAGCTTGCATGGGAGGGAAGGATCGGTGAAGGATCTGAAAACGGGAAAGCCGATATTATAGAACAATGTCCACGTTGGCATCAGGGGTATGTTGCCGGCGCCACGACGTTTGGTCGCCCGACCCGCCAGCGCGGTAAAATAGCACTCTTTGTACAGCAGGCGAAACACACATGAGTACCGATGTCATCGAAGCCGGGAGCACCACGCTCGCCGCGCCAGTCAAGCCGGCCGCACCGGCATTCGTCCACCTTCGCGTGCACTCCGAGTACTCGATTGTCGACGGCCTGGTGCGCATCGACGACGTTGTCGCCGCCGCCGCCAAAGACAAGCAGCCGGCGCTGGCCATTACCGACCTGGCCAACCTGTTCGGCATGGTCAAGTTCTACAAATCGGCGCGCGGCAAGGGCATCAAGCCGGTCATCGGCGTGGACGCCTGGATCACCAACGACGACAACCGCGACAAGCCATCGCGCCTGCTGCTGCTGGCCAAGAACCGCATGGGCTACCTGCAGCTGTGCGAACTGCTCTCCAAGGCCTGGCTGACCAACCAGCACAAGGGCCGCGCCGAAATCCGCCCCGAGTGGCTCGACGCGCTGGCCACCAGCGTCTCCACCCTGTCCCCGGACGAGAGCCAGGCCAATGGCCTGATCGTGCTCTCGGGCGCGCACTTCGGCGACGTCGGCACCGCTATCGAAAACGGCAACCTGGCCCTGGCCGAACGCTGCGCCCAGCGCTGGGCGGCGGTCTTCCCCGGCCACTTCTACATCGAAGTGCAGCGCGCCGGCCAGCCCAACCAGGAAGCCCAGGTGCGCCACGCGGTCGCGCTGGCCGCCAAACTGGGCCTGCCGGTGGTGGCCACCCATCCGATCCAGTTCCTCTCGCCCGAAGAATTCATCGCCCACGAAGCGCGCACCTGTATCGCCGAAGGCGAAATGCTGGCCAACGCCAAACGCGTCAAGCGCTTCAACGAAGAGATGCGCTTCAAGTCGCAGGCCGAGATGGCCGAGCTGTTCGCCGACATGCCGGCCGCGCTGGCCAACTCGGTCGAAATCGCCAAGCGCTGCAACGTCGTGCTCACCCTCGGCAAACCACAGCTGCCGAACTTCCCGACCCCGCCCGGCATGACGATCGACCAGTTCCTGGTCTCCGAATCGCAGGCCGGCCTGGAACAGCGCCTGATCCACCTATACCCGGACCCGGTCAAGCGCGAAGCGGCGCGTCCGCGCTACGAAGCGCGCCTCAAGTTCGAGACCGATACGATCTGTAACATGAAGTTCCCCGGCTACTTCCTGATCGTGGCCGAATTCATCAAGTGGGCCAAGGAAAACGGCGTGCCGGTCGGCCCGGGCCGCGGTTCGGGCGCCGGTTCCCTGGTGGCGTATTCGCTGCTCATCACCGATCTCGACCCGCTGCAATACAACCTGCTGTTCGAACGCTTCTTGAATCCCGAACGCGTCTCGATGCCCGACTTCGACATCGACTTTTGCCAGGAAGGGCGCGACCGCGTCATCCAGCACGTCAAGGATTTGTACGGCAAGGAGGCGGTCTCGCAGATCGCCACCTTCGGTACCATGGCCGCCAAGGGCGCGATCCGCGACGTCGGCCGCGTGCTCGATTTCGGCTACAACTTCTGCGACGGCATCTCCAAGCTGATTCCCTTCAAGCCCGGCAAACCTGTCACGATCGCCGACGCCATCGAAGAAGAACCGATGCTCAAGGAGCGCCTCGAGAACGAGGACGAGGTCAAGCAGTTGCTGGCGCTGGCGCAGCAGGTCGAAGGCATCGCCCGTAACATCGGCATGCACGCCGGCGGCGTGCTGATCGCGCCCGGCAAACTGACCGACTTCTGCCCGCTGTACACCCAGGGCGGCGACTCGGGCGTGGTCTCGCAGTACGACAAGGACGACGTGGAGGCCGTGGGCCTGGTCAAGTTCGACTTCTTGGGCCTGACCACGCTCACCATTCTCGACCGCGCGGTACGCTACATCAAGCAGCTCGACCCGGTCGCCAACGCCGACTTCGCGTTAGAGAAGCTGCCGCTCAACGACAAGGCTTCCTACGAGCTGCTGACCAAGGCCAAGACGGTCGCGGTGTTCCAGCTCGAGTCGCGCGGCATGCAGGGGATGCTCAAAGACGCGCGCCCCGACCGCTTCGAGGACATCATTGCGCTCGTGGCGCTGTACCGTCCGGGCCCGATGGACCTGATCCCCGACTTCTGCAAGCGCAAGCACGGCGAACGCTTCGACTATCCCGACCCGCGCACCGAATCCATTTTGTCCGAAACCTACGGCATCATGGTGTATCAGGAGCAGGTCATGCAGATGGCGCAGATCGTCGGCGGCTACTCGCTCGGCGGCGCCGACATGCTGCGCCGCGCGATGGGTAAAAAGAAGGCCGAAGAGATGGCCGAGCACCGCGAGATCTTCCGCGCCGGCGCCGCCAAGGATGGCCTGACGGCCGAAAAGGCCGACGAGATTTTCGACCTGATGGAAAAATTCGCCGGCTACGGCTTCAACAAGTCGCACGCCGCCGCCTACGCGCTGCTGTCGTACCACACCGCCTACCTGAAGGCGCACCACACCGCCGCCTTCATGGCCGCCAACTTGTCGCTGGCGATGGACGACACCGACAAGATCAAGATCCTGGTGGTGGACTCGCTCGAGGTATGCGGCCTCACCCTGCTGCCGCCCGATATCAACCATTCCGACTACCGCTTCATGCCGGAAGGCCCACCGCCGTCCGTGACGGGCAAGCGCGTCACCAACATCCGTTATGGCCTGGGCGCAGTCAAGGGCTCGGGCCAGTCGGCGATCGAAGCGATCATCGCCGCGCGCACCGCCGGCGGGCCGTTTACCGACCTGTTCGACTTTTGCAAGCGGGTCGACCGCAAGCAGATCAACCGCCGCACCATCGAGTCCCTGATCCGCAGCGGCGCGTTCGACTGCTTCAAGGTCGACCGCGCGATTTTGCTGGCCTCGGTGCCGTTCGCGGTCGAAGTGGCCGACCAGGCCTCGGCCTCGGTCAACCAGGTCAGCCTGTTCGGCGGCGACGACAGCGACCTGGTGGCCCCGCCCGAGTACGTGAAAGCGACCCCGTGGACCGACCGCCAGAAGCTGTCGGAAGAAAAAATCGCGCTCGGGTTTTACCTGTCGGGCCACATGTTCGATTCGTTCGCGACCGAGGCGCGGCGCTTTGCGCGCACCAAGCTGACCGACCTGGAACCGTCGCGCGAGCCGCGCATGATGTGCGGCGTGATCACGGGCGTACGCACCCAGATGACCCAGCGCGGCAAGATCCTGATCGTCTCGCTCGACGACAAGAGCGGCACCGTCGAAGTGACGGTGTACAGCGAAGTGGTCGAGTCGAACAAGAACATCTTCAAGGAAGACGAGTTCCTGGCGGTGGTGGGCAAGGTGTCGGAAGACCGCTTCAACGGCGGCCTGCGCATCACGGCCGAGAAGGTGTTCGACCTGACCTCGGCGCGCGTGCACTACGGGCGCCAGCTCGGGCTGTACTTGCCGGGCAAGGTGGCCTCGTCGAAAATCGCCGAAGTGCTGCAACCGTACCGCGCCCAGGGTGGCAGCGGGCTGCCGGTCGCGATGCGGGTCAAGCCGCAGGGCGTCGACTGCACCTTGCAGTTCGGCGACGACTGGCGCGTGGCGCCGTCGGATGCGTTGACCCTGGCGCTGGAACAGGTGCTGGGGGCGCGCGAGGTCGCGGTGGAGTACTGAGCGGCCGGGCGGCGCTCAAAAAACGGCCGCCGCCTTTTGGTTCCTGCGCAAGCGCCGCCATACCTTGATCTTGCGGCTCGCCGTCTGCCTGACCCGGAATACGAAACTGCCCGCCAGCGCGCGTTCCACCTGGCGGATCATGCGCGCATCGTGCTCGCGGTCGACCGATACCGTTTGCGCCGCGCGCACCGCCGCCAGCATGCTGGCGCAGTCGCCGAACAGGCTCTCCATGAACACCGCCTTGATGGCGGCGCGCACGCGCCGCCCGCTTGCGCGCGGCAATTCGTACGAGTCCTTGACCACGCCGATAAAAAAATACCCGGCCGCGATATCGAAGTGGGTCTTCACCGACGCATCAACCCCACGCCGCTCCAGATGCTCGCGCGCGACCAGCAGCGCCCCCGCCAGGTCCAGGCACCACTTCTCGGAAATGAGCTTGGTGATGCTGGCCGGGTGCTGGCGGTAGTCGATGATCGGATGCGGCAGGTACAGCAGGCTGGCGCACTGGCTCAATAGCCGGGGTAGCGTGGACACGTCCTCGAATACGCGCCCGGGCGGGAACACGGGCGCTTCCAGCTGCTCGTACACGGCGCGCTTGAAGACCTTGGCCCACACATACATCTGGCGGTCGGCGAAAAACGTATTGAGGATGGTGGCCTGGTCGCGCAGCAGCGCATGCGGATAGCGCAGGCCGACCCGGTGCGATTTGTCTTCCTGATCCGGCACCCACACGCGGAAGTCGCAGGCGATGACGTCCGGATGGTGCGCGTCGATGGCCTGCTCGAGCGCCGCCAGCGAGCCGGCCAGCAGGCGGTCGTCGCTGTCGACGAACACGATGTACTCGCCGCGGGCAGCGGCCAGGCCCTGGTTGCGCGCCACCGCGATACCCTGGTTATCCTGCGCCAGCACCGTGCACGCCAGCTGCGGGCATGCCTCGAGCAGGGTGCGCACGCGCGCCAGGGTGGCGTCGCGCGAGCCGTCGTCGATGACGATCAGCTCATGGCGCGGCCCCATCTGGTCGAGCACCGATGCCAGGCAAGCCACGATGTAGTTCTGCACATTCCAGGCGGGGACGATGATGCTCAATAGCGGCTGCGGCGCCGCGGCGTGCATGCTCATGGATGCAGTCAGCGCGCCAGTCCGACCGGCGCGCGAATGATCTTGTCGACCTGGCTCTGGTACACCAGCTTGTCGTGATGCGCCGCCTGGTCGCGATTGCGCTCCTTGTGCCACAGGTGGAACACCTCGGTGGCGAAGGCGCCATCCTTGCGCCGCACGCCGGCGTTAAACAGGCGCACCACGAAATCGGCATCTTCATGACCCCAGCCGGAGAACGATTCGTCGAAACCGTTCACGCGCTCGATGTCGCTGCGCCAGGCGCTCATGTTGCAGGACTTGATGCGGCGCATGGTAAAACCGCGCCGCACCCGCCCCACGTCGGGCAGGCGGATCGCCAGCTGCAGGATCTTCTGGATATTCCCGGCGCGCCAGGCGCGCCACCACACATCCAGCCCCGCCTCGTGCAGGTCGCGCTGTTCGGCCAGGGCGGCGCGGGTAAATTCGGGACACAGCAGCACGCGGCTGCCGGTGATCATGCAGCCCGGCTGCGCCAGGCGCCGGTGGCTGGCCACGAAATCCTTGCGCGGCACGCAGTCGCCGTCGAGGAAGACTACGTAATCGCCGCGCGCGGCCAGCACGCCCTGATTGCGCGCGCGTGCCACGCGGAAGCCGTCGTCGGGCTGCCACACATGCACCAGGCGGCGCTGCGTGCCCGCCGCGATGCGTTCGACGCAATGGCGGGTCGCCTCGGTCGACCCATCGTCGGTGACGATGATCTCGAAATCCTCGTCATCCTGCGCCAGGCAGGCACGCAGCACCGCCTCCAGGGCATCGGGCCGGTTGTAGGTGGTGACGATCAGAGAAATGGTGTGCGGACGTGACAAGATGAACTCCCGGTGAAACGACATTCACTGCCAGCGGCAGCGCGCATCGCGTACATACCTATTATACGTCGCCGCCGCGCCGCGTCCAGCCTCTTGCGGGTGCAATGGCGGGCGGCGCGTCATGCCAGCCCGCGCAGTGCGCGCACGGTGCGCTCGGCGGCGCGCTGGCGCACCAGCGCGCGGTTGCTCGAGGCCTCGTCGCGCGCGTTCTCGCGGTGCCACAAATGAAACACTTCGGTGGCAAACGCGCCATCCTTGCGCTTGATGCCGGCATTATGCAGGCGCACCACGAAGTCGGCATCCTCGTGCCCCCAGCCCTCGAAGCTCTGGTCGAAGCCGTTGACGGTGTCGATGTCGCTGCGCCAGGCCGCCATGTTGCAGCCCTTGATGCGGCGCCAGCTGAAACGCTTTTGCACCCGTCCCAGGTCGGGCAGCTTGACCAGCAACTGCAGCACCTTGTTGAGGTGACCGCGCGCACGCAGGGCCAGTTTGTCGGCCAGTCCGAGCGCGTGCAGGTTGCGCTTGTCGGCCAGCACGCGCTGGGTAAAGGCGTCGTCGAGCAGGATGCGGCTGCCGGTGACCATGCAGCCCGCTTGCGCCAGCGCGCGGTGGCGCGCCACGAAATCGCGCTGCGGGATGCAGTCGCCGTCGAGCAGCACCATGTACTCGCCGCGCGAGGCCAGGATACCCTGGTTGCGCGCCATCGCCAGCCGGAAGCCCTGGTCCGGCTGCCACACATGAAGCAGGGGCACCGTCGCGCGCTGTTGCAGTCGCGCGACACAGGCACGGGTCGGTTCGCCCGAGCCGTCGTCGGCGATGATGATTTCGAACTGCCTGTCGCTCTGCGCAAAGCAGGCGTCCACCACCGCCTCGAGCGCGTCGGGGCGGTTGTAGGTGGCGATGACGATGGAGATGAGCGCGTCCGGGCGCATGCTCATGCTCATGGCGCCGCCGGACGCAGGGCGGGCTGCGCCTGATGGCGCGCACTCGCATACAGCGAGCCGGCCAGCAGCAGGAACCAGTAGGCTTCCGTCACATCCCACAGCAGGCTGTTGAACGAGGAACTGACCACGTAAATCACCCACAGCAGCACCAGCGCGTCGGCGTGGAAGGAACGCGTGCGCAGGGCGGGGCGCAGCAGGCTGGCGAGCATGGCGAAATACAGCAGCAGGCCGGGCACGCCAAGCTGGGCGGCGATGAGCAGGAATTCGCTGTGCGGCTGGTGGCGCGTGTGTCCGAGTTCATCCTCGGGCCAGTCGCGCAGCGCGGTCGGCGCATACACCTCGGCGAACGAACCGGTGCCCAGGCCCGCCAGCGGATGGGCGGCGACGATGCCGGTGCCGACCCGCAGATAACTCATGCGCAGGCCGTTGGGCGAGCGTTTCTGGTCGGTGCGCACCTCGGTGATCAGGTCGTCGGTGCGCTGCTTGAAGTTGTTCGAGCTGGCATAGAAGCCGACGAACAGCAGCACGATGGCGGCCAGGCCGAACGTGGTGCGTAGCGGCGTAAAGCGCACCCGCAGCAGGAACAGCACCACCATGCCGACGAACAGGGTGACGTAGCCGGTGCGGCCCTGGTTGAGGAAAATGATCGGTACGCTGAACAGGATTCCGGCTGCCACGCAGGCCACGCGCGCGCGCGTTCCCTGCACATAGGTCGCGCCCAGCAGGCAGGTCACCGTGGCAAAACTGAGCAGGATGCCGATCGTGATGTGATTCTTGAACGAGAACGAATCGGTGGCGGTGCCGATGCGCCACCAGCCTTCGGAGGAGGCGGGCATCAGGTCGTGCCAGACCAGGTAGTTCGAGCTGGCCAGCACCGCCGCGCCGCCGAAAAAGGCGGCCAGCGCGCGCGCCGGCATGCCTGGATCGCGCAGGCTGGTGGCCACCGCGATCGGCAGCACCAGCAGGCGCGCATATTTTTTCAGGGCCGAGCCGATATCGGCCGGCGGCCCGATCGACCAGCTGGCGCCAAGCGCCAGCAGCGCCAGCAAACCGATGGCCAGCAGCGCCGGCGGCGTGCGCAGCACGGCGCGCAGCGGCGCGCTGGTAGCGACGGCGGCGCCGAAACACAGCACGCAGCAGCCGGCAAACACATTGGTCAGCCAGGTGGAAAATGGTACGCAAAACAGCGCCAGCAAGAGCAGGTACTGGACCGCGCGCTCAAGCCTTGTAATCGGAAAACCGGGAGAATCTTGCATTGTAGCAATAGCCTTGTTAAGCGACCTTGGTCGTGCATGCCGCGCGGGCGGCGTGGCGATAGCGGGCGCCGGCCTCGCGGCGGCTGCCCCCCTAAAATTCGTTCGCCATTTTACAGTACCGTCCGCGCACGGCCTGTGGCAGGCGTATGCATGTGCCGACAGACGCCTGCGCGGGCGGATTTGGCAGGCCTGCGATGTAGTAGTGGCCGCACCCGGACCGCGTGTGCGAGAATGTCGAGCCTCTGGTACAGGCCGCGTCTTTACAATCGCGGCATGCCGCAACCGGACCAGGTTCGAATCCTGAACGCGAAAGAAAACGATGGAAAATAGTGTCATAGTCCGGCGCCTGCTGGCTATCGTCAAACCGTACCGTGCGCGCGCGCTGATGTCGCTGCTGGCCATGGCCGGCACCGCCGTCACCGAGCCGGCGCTCGGCTACGCGCTGCAACTGCTGATCGACAAAGGCTTCGGCCCGAACCGGGTCGCATTTTCCCTGTGGCTGGTGCCGCTGGTGCTGCTGTCGATCTTCATCGGGCGCGGCATCTTCACCTTCTCCACCGCGTACCTGAACAACTGGGTCATCAGCCGCGTGCTCAACGACCTGCGGCGCATGGTGTTCGACCGCCTGCTGCGCCTGCCCGTGGCGCGCTTTCACGAAGAATCGACCGGCAAGATCATCAACGTCGTCATCGGCGACGTGCGCCAGGTGGTCGACATGATCAACTCCGTGTTCGTGGCCTACGTGCGCGACTCGCTCGTCATCGTCGGGCTGCTGCTGATGCTGATGTGGACCAACTGGAAACTGACCCTGATCGCCCTGGTCGTCATGCCGGTCACCGCCGCCATCGTGCGCACCACCGCCAAGCGCATGCGCCGCCTGAGCCGCGACAACCAGCGCGTGACCGCCGAAATGACCCAGGTGGTCGAAGAAGCGGCGCGCGGGCACCAGGTGATCCGCGTGTTCGCCGGCGAGCGCTACGAGCGCGAACGCTTCGAGCAGCGCAGCGGCGCGCTGCTCGGCTTCTCGCAGCGCATCACGGTCGCCAGCGCCGCCACCGTGCCGATCACCCAGAGCGCCACCGCGCTGGCGGTGTCGGTGGTGATCGTGATCGCCATGAGCTCCGGCATGACCCAGGGAGAATTCATCAGTTTCATCACCATGATGCTGATGCTGCTGGCGCCCCTCAAATCCCTGGTCGGCGTGAACGGCCCGCTGCAGCGCGGCATGGCCGCCGCCGAAACCGTGTTCGCCATGATCGACACCCCGGTCGAAGCCGATCCGGGCCAGGTCGTGCTCGCGCGCGCGCGCGGCCACCTGCGCTTCGAGAACGTCCAGTTCCGCTACAGCGACAACAACCCGCTGGCGCTCAATGACGTCAGCCTGGAAGTACTGCCCGGGCAAACCGTGGCGCTGGTGGGCATGTCGGGCGGCGGCAAGTCGACGTTTGTGAACCTGGTCACGCGTTTTTATTCCCCGCAGGATGGGCGTATTTTGCTCGACGGCGTGCCGTATGAAGACATCACCCTGCCAAGCCTGCGCGCGCAGCTGGCCATGGTCAGCCAGAACGTGGTGCTGTTCGACGACACCCTGGGCGCCAACATCGCCTACGGCGCCGAGCGGGTCGACCCGGCGCGCCTGGCCGCGGCCATCAAGGCGGCCCACCTGGACGAGGTGGTGGCGGCCCTGCCGCAAGGCGTCGACACGCCGATCGGCGAAAACGGCATGCGCCTGTCGGGCGGCCAGCGCCAGCGCGTGGCGATCGCGCGCGCCATCTACAAGGATGCGCCGATCCTGATCCTGGACGAAGCCACCTCCGCCCTCGACAACGAATCCGAACGCGCGGTGCAGGGCGCGCTCGACACCCTGATGGCCGGGCGCACCACGCTCGTCATCGCGCACCGCCTCTCGACCATCGAACGGGCCGACCGCATCGTGGTGCTCGACCAGGGGCGGATCGTGGAAGCGGGCCGCCACGACGAACTGCTGGCGCAAGACGGCATGTACGCCAACCTGTACCGCCTGCAGTTCGCCAATAAGCCGGACAACAAGGCCGAAGCATGAACATGGGCCGCACCCTGGTCATCTCCCCCAACTGGATCGGCGACGCCGTCATGGCCCAGCCGCTGCTGCAACTGCTCAAGCGGCAACATCCGGAGCGCCCGATCGACGTGCTGGCGCCGCCCTCGGTGGCGCCGGCCTGGCGCGCCATGATCGAAGTCGACAGCGTGCTCGAAACCCCGTTCCGGCACGGCGCGCTGCAACTGCGCGAGCGCTGGCGCTACGCCAGGGTGCTGCGCGCGCGCGGCTATGTCGACGCCTACGTGCTGCCCAACACGATCAAGTACGCGCTCATTCCCTGGCTGGCGGGAATCGCGCGCCGGGTCGGCTACAAGGGCGAGATGCGCTATGGCTTGCTCAACGTGGTCCATCACGACGACAGCCCGAAGCGTGCGATGGTGCCGTTCTACGCGGCGCTGGCCGGCGCGCCCGATGCCGCGTCGTATGCAGCCCTGCGCACCGACGTGCCGCGCCCGGCCATGCGGGTCGGCCAGGAACAGATTGACGAGGTGCGCGCGCGCCACGGCATGGGCGGGGCGGGGCGGCTGGTGGTGTTTGCGCCGGGCGCCGAATTCGGCGCCGCCAAGCGCTGGCCGGCGCGCCACTTCGCCGCGCTGGCGCAATCGGTGCGCGAGCAGGACCCGGCGGCCCACATCGCCTTGCTTGGCTCGCCCAAGGACCGCGAAGCCTGCGCCGAGATCACGGCGATCACCGGCACTGTCGGCATCCACAACGTGGCCGGCGCCACCTCGCTCAGCGAAGCGATCGCGCTGATCGCCGGCGCGGCCGCCGTGGTGGCCAACGACTCCGGCCTGCTGCACATTGCCTCGGCCCTGAACCGGCCGGTGATTGCGCTGTACGGCCCGACCGACCCGGACCACGCGCCGCCGTTTTCCGACGTGGCCCGCTCGATCTCGCTGCGGCTGGCCTGTGCGCCGTGCCGCCAGCGCGAATGCCCGCTGGGCCACCACGACTGCATGGAAAAGCTCGACCCGGCCATGGTATGGCAGGAGCTGCGCCAGATGTAAGCCCGGGTGGGAGGTGAAATGTGGCGCGGGCAAGGGTATGATGTGACCTTGTTATCGTCAGTCAGCAGGGTTACTTTCAGGATTTATCCATGAACCATCCCGTCATTCCGATCGTGGCCCAGGCCAGCAGCCGCCAGCGCAAGCGCCAGGCGCCCAAGGGCCGGCGCGTCGACCCGCAGGCCCTGCTGGAAGTGCAGCGCCTCCTCGGCGCGCAGTCGCGCCAGCGCGACCTGCTCATCGAGCACCTGCATCACATCCAGGATGCCTTCGGCTGCCTGTCGCACGCCCACCTGGCCGCGCTGGCGCAGGAAATGAAGCTGGCCCAGGCCGAGGTCTATGAAGTCGCGACCTTCTATCATCACTTCGACGTGGTCCGCGAAGGCGCCAGCGCGCCGCCCCCATTGACGGTGCGCGTCTGCGACGGCCTGTCGTGCGAGATGGCCGGCGCGCGCGAGCTGCTCGAGCGCCTGCCCGCCATCCTGGGCGCAGACGTGCGCGTACTCGCCGCGCCCTGCATCGGCCGCTGCGAACAGGCGCCAGCCGCCGTGGTCGGCCAGCATCCGCTCGCCCACGCCAGCTGCGAGTCGGTGGCCGCCGCGGTGAGCCTGGGCCACACTACCCATGCGCCGAGCGGCTACATCGACTACGACAGCTACCGCGCCGCCGGTGGGTACGTGCTGGCGCGCGCGTGCCACGACGGCGGGCGCGATGCCGATACGCTGATCTCCACGATGGAGGAATCGAGCCTGCGCGGCCTTGGCGGCGCCGGTTTTCCGACCGGGCGAAAATGGCGCATCGTGCGCAACGAAGCCGGCCCGCGCCTGATGGCGATCAATATCGACGAGGGCGAGCCGGGTACCTTCAAGGACCGCTACTATCTCGAACGCGATCCGCACCGCTTCCTCGAAGGCGCGCTGGTGGCGGCCTGGGTGGCCGGCGTGGAGACCATCTATATCTACCTGCGCGACGAATACCACGGCTGCCGCGCCATGCTGCAGACCGAGCTGGCGCGCCTGCGCGCCGACCCGCCGTTGTCGCCCATGCCGGAACTGATCCTGCGCCGTGGCGCCGGCGCCTACATCTGCGGCGAAGAATCGGCGATGATCGAATCGATCGAGGGCAAACGCGGCATGCCGCGCCTGCGTCCTCCTTACGTGGCCCAGGCCGGCCTGTTCGGACTGCCGACCCTGCAGCACAACTTCGAAACCCTGCACTGGGTGCGCGCCATCTTTGAACATGGCGCCGGCTGGTTCAGCAGCCAGGGACGGCACGGCCGCAAGGGTCTGCGCTCGTTTTCGGTCTCGGGCCGGGTGCGCGAGCCGGGCGTCAAGCTGGCGCCCGCCGGGATCACGGTGCAGGAACTGATCGACGAATACTGCGGCGGCATGGCGCCCGGCCACCAGTTCTATGGCTACCTGCCGGGCGGCGCATCGGGCGGCATCCTGCCGGCCGCGTTGAACGCCATCCCGCTCGACTTCGACACCTTGCAGCCATACGGCTGCTTCATCGGTTCGGCCGCCGTGGTGGTGCTGTCGGACCAGGATTCGGCGGTGGCGGCGGCGCGCAACACGCTGCGCTTCTTCAAGGACGAATCGTGCGGCCAGTGCACGCCGTGCCGGGTCGGCACCGCCAAGGCGCTGGCGCTGATCGAGCAAGCGGCATGGGACACGCCGCTGCTGGCCGAGCTGTCGCAGGTGATGCGCGACGCCTCCATCTGCGGCCTCGGGCAAGCCGCGCCCAATCCGGTCGATTGCGTCGTCAAGTACTTTTCTCATGAATTGGGCAAGCCATGAATGCGATCAGCAGGAGCAAGCAAGCCGCCTTGCGGGGCACCCCGGTGGAGCTGGAAATCAACGGCCGGAAGGTAACCGCCTTTTCCCACGAAACCCTGATCGAGGTGGCCGCGCGCGAAGGCATCGAGATTGCGCGCCTGTGCTACAAGCCGGGTATGGACACGGCCGGCAACTGCCGCGCGTGCATGGTGGAGATCGACGGCGAGCGCGTGCTGGCGCCATCGTGCTGCCGCCATCCGGCCGCCGGCATGAAGGTCGCCACCAACAGCGCGCGCGCCGTGGCGGCGCAAAAAATGGTGCTCGAACTGCTGCAGTCCGACATGCCCGAACGCGCCTACACGCGCCACAACGAAGTCGATTTCTGGGCCCGCAAGCTGGCCCTCGGCCAGCCGCGCTTCGCCGCGCGCAGCCAGCCGGCGCGCGACGCTTCCCACGCGGCCATCACCGTCAATCTGGACGCCTGCATACAGTGCACGCGCTGCGTGCGCGCCTGCCGCGACGAGCAGGTCAACGACGTGATTGGCCTGGCCTGGCGCGGCGACCACGCAAAAATCGTCTTTGACATGGACGATGCGATGGGAGACTCCACCTGCGTCGGCTGCGGCGAATGCGTGCAGGCCTGCCCGACCGGCGCCTTGACCCCGGCGCGCGACGCCGCCCTGGCCGTGCCGGACAAGCAGGTCGATTCGGTCTGCCCGTACTGCGGCGTGGGCTGCCAGCTGACCTATAACATCAAAGACAACAAGATCGTCTTCGTCGAGGGGCGCGATGGCCCGGCCAACCGCGAACGCCTGTGCGTCAAGGGCCGCTACGGCTTCGATTACGCGCACCATCCGCAGCGCCTGACGGTGCCGCTGATCCGCCGCCTTGACGCGCCCAAGAGCGGCGAATTTTCCATGGACCCGGCGCGCGTGCTCGACGTGTTCCGCGAAGCGACCTGGGAAGAGGCGCTCGACGCCGCCGGCGGCGCGCTGGCGCGCATCCGCGACACCCACGGCAAGCGCGCGCTGGCCGGCTTCGGCTCGGCCAAGGGCAGCAACGAAGAAGCCTACCTGTTCCAGAAGCTGGTGCGCACAGGCTTCGGCAGCAACAACGTCGACCACTGCACGCGCCTGTGCCACGCATCGTCGGTGGCGGCGCTGCTGGAAGGAATCGGCTCGGGCGCGGTGTCGAACCCGGTGATGGACGTGACCCTGGCCGAGGTGGTGATCGTCATCGGCGCCAACCCGACCGTCAACCATCCGGTGGCGGCCACCTGGATCAAGAACGCGATCAGGAACGGCACCAGGCTGGTGGTGTGCGATCCGCGCCGCTCGGACCTCGCCCGCAGCGCGCACCGCTATCTGCAGTTCAAGCCCGATACCGACGTGGCCCTGCTCAACGCGATGATGCACACCATCGTGGCCGAAGGGCTGGTCGATAAGGACTTCATCGCCAGCCGCACCATCGGCTACGCGGAGCTGGAACAGAACGTGGCCGGCTACAGCCCGGAGCTGATGGCGCCCATCTGCGGCGTCGACGCCGACACCATCCGCTATGTGGCGCGCCTGTACGCCACGTCGAAAGCGTCGATGATCCTGTGGGGCATGGGCATTTCGCAGCACATCCACGGCACCGACAATGCGCGCTGCCTGATCGCGCTGGCGCTGATGACCGGCCAGATCGGCCGCCCCGGCACCGGCCTGCATCCGCTGCGCGGCCAGAACAATGTGCAGGGCGCGTCCGACGCGGGCCTGATCCCGATGATGTTCCCCGACTACCAGCGGGTCGACAATCCGCAGGCGCTGGCCAAATTCGAGCAGGCCTGGGGCATGCCGCTCGACTCCCGGCCCGGCCTGACGGTGGTCGAAATCATGCATGCGATTCCGCGCGGCGAAATTCGCGGCATGTACATCATGGGCGAAAACCCGGCCATGTCCGACCCCGACGCCAACCACGCGCGCGCGTCGCTGGCCGCGCTCGACCATCTGGTGGTGCAGGATATTTTCCTGACCGAGACCGCCTACCTGGCCGACGTGATTTTGCCGGCCAGCGCGTTTCCGGAAAAGACCGGCAGCTTCACCAACACCGACCGCCTGGTGCAGATCGGCCGCCAGGCCATCGACCCGCCCGGCCAGGCCAGGCAGGACCTCTGGATTATCCAGCAGATGGCGCAGCGCCTGGGCCTGGACTGGCAGTATGGGCACGTGTCGGAAGTGTTCGACGAGATGCGCCGCATCATGCCGAGCATCGGCGGCATCACCTGGGACAGGCTGGAACGCGAGCACGCCGTCACCTATCCGTGCACGAAGGAGGGCGATCCGGGCCAGCCGGTGGTGTTCACCGAGCAGTTCCCGCGCGAGTCCGGGCGCGCGCGCTTTGTGCCGGCCGATATCATCCCGGCCGACGAGCGCCCGGATAGCGCGTATCCGATGGTGCTCATCACCGGGCGCCAGCTCGAACACTGGCATACCGGCAGCATGACGCGCCGCACGGCGGTTCTGGACGCGATCGAGCCCGATCCGGTGGCGCTGGTGCATCCGCTCGACCTGGCGGCGCTGGGCGGCCAGCCGGGCGATGTGATCACCATCGCTTCGCGCCGTGGCGAAGTGGCGCTGTACGCGCGCGCCGACGACAGTTCGCCGCGCGGCGCGATCTTCGTGCCCTTCTGTTATTACGAAGCGGCCATCAACCGCCTCACCAACGCCGCGCTCGACCCGTTCGGGAAAATCCCCGAATTCAAATACTGCGCCATCCGGGTGGCGCTGGGCGGCGCGGTGCAGCCGCAGGGCAGCTTCGGCGGCGGCCAGGTGCTGGCAGGCGTGCTTGCCAAGGCAGCGCTTCCATGATAATGCCGCAACTGAGCGACGCCCGCGCCGCGCTCACCCACGAGGTGGAGGTGCTCGACGAACGCGCACGCCGCTCGACCATCGCCATTCCCGCCGAGCGGCCGCTCACGGTGTATGTGGACAAGCGCGAACTGGTGACCCTGATGACCCTCGGCGGCGCCCCCGAAGCGCTCACGCTCGGCTACCTGCGCAACCAGCGCCTGGTGACGTCGGTTACCGACATCGTCTCGGTGCAGGTCGACTGGTCGGTCGACGCGGTGGCCGTGCTCACGCGCGCCGGCATTGCCGATGTGGAGGCGCGCACCTCCAGGAAGGTGGTCACCACCGGCTGCGGCCAGGGCTCGGTGTTCGGTGCCCTGATGGACGATATCGACAAGATCGTGCTGCCTCCCGGCGCGCGCCTGGCGCAATCGACCGTGTACCGCATCGTCGACATCATCCGCACGCAGCAATCGATTTACAAGCAGGCCGGCTCGGTGCATGGCTGCGCGCTGTTTTCCAACGCGGGCGAGCTGCTGTATTTCGTGGAAGACGTGGGCCGCCACAACGCGGTCGACGCGATTGCCGGGCGCATGTGGCTCGATGGCGTGGCCGGCGGCGACAAGGTGTTCTACACGACCGGCCGCCTGACCTCCGAGATGGTGATCAAGGGCGCGCAGATGGGCATTCCGTTCCTGCTGTCGCGCTCCGGCACCACCCAGATGGGCCACATGGTGGCCGACAAGATCGGCATGGCGCTGCTGGCGCGCTGCAGCGGCAAGCACTTTTTGTTGCTGACCGGCCATGACCGCCTCGACTTCGAGCCGCTCGCGCCCTGATGCCGCTGCTTGACGCCACGCGCTCCGCCTTTGCGCTGCTGCTGTCGGGCGACGCCGCGCTGTGGGGCATCGTGTGGGTGTCGCTCAAGACCAGCGTGCTTGGCCTGCTGCTGGCGAGCGCGCCGGCGGTGCTGCTCGGGTATGCGATTGCCAGCTACCGCTTTCCCGGCCGCCGCATCGCAATCTGGCTGGTGCAGGCCAGCCTGTCGCTGCCGACGGTCTTGATTGGCCTGCTGCTGTATCTGCTGCTGTCGCGCCACGGACCATGGGGTTCGCTGCACTGGCTGTTTTCGCAGCCGGGCATCGTGCTCGGACAGTGCGTCATCGCCACGCCGGTGCTGGTGGCCTTTACCCTGGCGGCGGTGCAGGCGCTCGATCCGCGCTACGCCGAAACCGCCTTCGCCCTGGGCGCGTCGCGCTGGCGCACCATGTTGACGGTACTGCGCGAAGTGCGCTTTGGCGTGGTGGCGGCGCTGATCAGCGGCTTCGGGCGCGTGATTTCGGAAGTCGGCTGCGCGCTCATGGTGGGCGGGAATATCGCCGGGGAGACGCGCACCATCACCACCGCCATCGCGCTCGAAACGAGCAAGGGCGAGTTCGCGCAGGGCATCGCGCTCGGCATGGTGCTGGTGGCGCTGGCGCTGCTCATGAACGGCGCGCTGATGCTGCTGCAGGGCGACACGCGCGCCGCCGGAGCCGTCCAATGACGCTGCTGCGCATCGACCGGCTGCGCAAGGCGCATGGCGCGCGCGTGCTGTTCGACCTCGACGCCTTTGCGCTCGACGCCGGCCGCGCCTATGTGCTCACCGGGATCAACGGCGCCGGCAAGAGTACCCTGCTGCGCGTGCTGGCCGGACTGGAAGCGGGCGACGCGTCCGGCGTGACCTGGCAAGGGCAGGCCACGCCATGGTCGCCCTATCCGCCGGCGCTGCGCGCGGCGATCGTGTACGTGCACCAGCATCCGGTACTGTTTTCGACCAGCGTGGCGGACAACATCGGCTACGGCCTGCGCGCGCGCGGCGTGCCCCGTGCGCAGGCGGCGCAGGCGGTGGCGCAGGCCATGGCATGGGCGGGGGTCGGGCATCTGCAGGGCAGCGATCCGGCCCGCCTGTCGGGCGGCGAGGTGCAGCGCGTGGCGCTGGCGCGCGCCTGGGTGCTGCGGCCTTCCCTGCTGCTGCTCGACGAACCGAGCGCCAACCTTGATGGCGCCGCGCGCGAACAGGTCATATCGCTCATTCCGGCCTTGAGCGCCGCCGGCGGCACGGTGGTGATGGCCTGCCACGATCGTGACCTGATTGGCCTGCCCGGCGTGCAGCGCCTTAAACTTCGTGATGGAAGGATCGAAACCAAATGATCAAGCAAACCGGATTCGCCCTGTGGCTGTGCATCGCCTGCCCACTGGCCCTGGCGGGTGACCCGCCGCTGCGCCTGTCCACCACCACCAGCACCGATAATTCGGGTTTGCTGGCCTGGCTGCTGCCGCTGTTCGAGGCGAAGACCGGCACCAGGGTGCAGGTGCTTGCCGTGGGCAGCGGCAAGGCGCTGGAACTGGCGAAAAATGGCGATGTCGACGTCACCCTGGTGCATGCGCGCGCCGCCGAGGACCGCTTCGTGGCCGAGGGCCATGGGGTCAACCGGCGCGATGTGATGTACAACGACTTCGTGCTGGTGTGCCCGCCGTCCGACAAGGCCGGCATCAAGGGCGGGTCCGATATCGTCGCCGCCTTGCGCAAGCTGGCCGCGAGCGAGGTGCGCTTTGTTTCGCGCGGCGACAATTCCGGCACCGACCAGATGGAACAGAGCTATTGGAACATGGCCGGCGTGCGCCCGCCAGCGCCGCGCTATGTGTCGGCCGGGCTGGGCATGGCGCAGGTGCTGGCCATGGCGGCCGAGCTGCAAGCCTGCACCCTGACCGACCGCGCCACCTGGGCCACGGTCAAGGACAAGGCAGCGCTGGCGATCGTTGTACAAGGCGACCCGAGGATGTTCAACCCGTACGGTATCATCGCGGTCAATCCGGCGCGCCATCCGGGGATCAACGAGCGCGCTGCGCGCCAGCTGATCGACTGGATCACCTCCAGCGAAGGGCAGGCCCGCATCGCCGCCTTCCGCCCGCACGGGCAGCAACTGTTTTTTCCGTCGGCGCTGCCGGCGCGATGATGTAAAGCGAGACTCACATGGAAAAAATCATCCCGCACTTCGGCGCCATCGACCTGGCGGCGCCTTACCGGTATTACGAGGCAGACTACGACCTGGAGTCCGGCGGGCGCTGGGAAGAGATGGACTTGTCGCTGGCGCTGTACACAACGGCGCCTGGACAGGACGGCGCCTGCATGCGGCTCCCGGTGCGCGACCTCGACCCTGCGCTGCTCGACCGCGTCGCGCACTTCCTGGAGGAGATCGACAGCCATATCGAACGCAGCCGCGCCGCGTTGATCGCCGATTTCCATGACGGCGGGGTGGTGAGGAAGCAGTATATCGAGCATTTTCTGCTGACGCAGCCCGACCTGTTCGAGTATCGCCTGGAGCGCGCCGACCAGGCACTGCCGCTCGATGAGCGCCTGCTGTCGATGGTGCAAGTGAACCACATCAGCCTGCATCCGCTTCCCGATACACCGGATCTGTCGTTCGCCGTGTTCCGCTTCGGCCTCGACGATTATTACACCACGTCCGTGATCGCGGTCCAGCTGAACGACGACGGCAGCGTGCGCGCGCTGCGTATCGAGCACTGAGTGCAACAGCCTGCGCGCGCTGGCGATAAGGCCTATCATATCGCCCTGATGCGCCGCTGCGCTGCAAAGGGGAAGACGACGTGAGAGTTCTGCTGTTTGGCGCCACCGGCATGGTCGGGCAGGGCGTGCTGCGCGAATGCCTGCAGGCCGCCGATGTGGAGCAGGTGATCGCCATCGGCCGCGCCCCGAGCGGGCAGCGCCATCCCAAACTGCGCGACCTGGTGCACGCCGATCTGTTCAACTACGCCGCCGTCGCCACGCAGCTGGGCGACATCGACGCCTGCTTCTTTTGCATCGGCGTGACGTCATCGCGCATGAGCGAGGCGGACTACACGCGCGTGACGCACGACATGACCCTGGCGGCGGCCAATGCGCTGGTGGCGAACTATCCGCGCATGGTGTTCGTGTATGTGTCGGGCGCCGGCGCCGACAGCAGTGAAACCAGCGCCACCATGTGGGAGCGGGTGCGCGGCAAGACCGAGAACGCGCTGCTGGCGCTGCCGTTTCGCGGCGTGTATATCTTCCGCCCCGGGATGATCGAGCCGCTCGACGGCATCAAGTCCAGGACCCCCGCCTACCGCATTTTCTATGCGCTGATGAAGCCCGTGCTGCCGCTGCTGCGCGCCGCCATGCCGAAGCACGTGCTGACCACGCGCCAGATGGGGCAGGCCATGCTGGCGGTGGTGCGCAGCGGTGCGCGCAAGCGCGTGCTTGACAGCGCCGACATCGGACCGCTGGGCCGCAACGCCACGCGGCCGTAAGCCACCGATGGGCCGGCGTTACCACCACAGTGTGTATGTGATCGAGCTCTCAAAAGATGTGCTGTACGAGCCGCGCTTCAAGAAGTCCAACCCGGATTACGTCACCGGCAAACCGTGCGTGTACGTGGGCATGACGGGATTGAGCATCGACCTGCGCTTCGACAAGCACAAGGCCGGCATCCAGGCCAACAAGTTCGTGCAGAAGTACGGCCTGCGCCTGCTGCCGGACCTGTACGCGGTGTACAACCCGATGCCGTATGCGGGGGCGGCCGACATGGAAGTCGAACTGGGCATCGGGTTGCGCGAGGCCGGCTACGGCGTGTGGCAGGCCTGAGGGCCTGGCGCACGCTGGCGGCGGCGCCTGGCTTTCCGGCGCGATTGCATCCGGCTGATAAAATAGCAAGTTCTGGTCAATTGAGAAACATCATGGAAAAAATCATCCCCCACTTCGGCGCCATCAACCTGGCGTTGCCCGAGGAATACAACGAAGCGACGTATCTGGTCGATGGACGCGAAATCGACCTCTCGCTCGCTTTCTTCAACGCATTCCCCGGCGAGGATGGCATTACCGAGTTCTCGGCGGTCAAGGACCTCGATCCAGCCGTGCTCGACCGCGTCGCGGGTTTCATGGAGCAGCTCGACAGCAAGATCGCGCGCGCGCATGCCGCCTGCGTGGCCGACTTCCATGCCGGCGGCGTGGTCCGGGAAACGTATGTCGACCATCACCTGGAAGAGTTCTCGCCCGAGGAACTGGCAGCACTGATCGACGGCACCGACGCCGCGCTGCCGGTCGAGGAGCGCATGCTGGCCACCCTGCACCTGAGCCATGTGGGCCTGCATCCGATGCCGGACGACTCGGATGCCTCGTTCGCGATGTTCGACTTCACCTTCGGCGAAGACCTGACCAACTACGTGGTCGCGGTCAAGTTTGCTGAAGACGGCACGATCCAGGGCGTCGACGTCGAAAGCTGACGCGGCCGGGGCCGCGCGGCGGCTCAGGCAGCGCGCTGGCGCCGCCAGCGCGCCGCGCCCAGGCCGGCCGCGCCGATCGCCATCAGCGCCAGCGACAGCGGTTCCGGCACCGCATTGAGCGCCTTGATCGCAAACACGGTCTGGTCGGTCCAGATCAAGCCGCGGCTGTCGACCCCGTTGGCGCTGCGGTAGGTGTAGACGTATTCTTCGCCCGTGATGGTGGAGCTGGTGACCAGATAGGACACATCCGAGATCGACCAGGTGGTGGAGAACTTGAGCGGCCCGCCGATCCGGTAGCCGAAGCGCTCGATGCTGCATTTCCAGAAATACTGGTCGCCGACACCGCAACCGATGTAATCGTTCGAACCATTGTGTTTGAACGAAATCAGTTCTTCCTTTGCAAACAGGCCGTCGCCGTTATGGTCATCGGCGATAAAGCTGCCTGCGATCAAAGCCGCCGGATCGAACTGGTTGCTCACCTTGTCGTAAAACCCCGTATAGCTGAACTGGAACTCGATGGGGCCCGCCTGGGCTAGCGCGGCGCAACTTGCAAGCGCCGCCGCGCCGATCAATTTGAAGAACATGGCTACCTCCGCTGAGGATTGAACATATTCCCGGGGCCGACAGCGCACCGGGCCTGCCACGTGAAGGCCACGTGTGTGCGGATCGTATCAGGCGGACTCGTGCGCTCAGTAGCATATGCGCAACACATAACAGCGAGTTTGGCGAATTTTCAGGCGGATTTTGAACACCTTGGGCGCGGAAATGTCAACTATTAAGAATTGAATAAGTCATAATTTTAACGTTGGTAATTTTGCTATAATCGTAAAAGGCAATTTCGCCCTGCACATATAGAGATCATTATGGCAATTGACGTATACCTCCAAATCGAAGGCGTAAAAGGCGAGTCCGCCGATTCCACCCACAAGGACTGGATCGAGTGCGAGTCCGTCGCATGGGCTATTTCGCAGCCACGTTCGGCTACGTCGTCGACCGCCGGTGGTCACACCGCCGAGCGCGCTGAACTCTCCGAGATCAGCTTTGTCAAAATCGCCGACCTGGCTTCGCCAGTGCTGGCGCAACACTGCGCTTCGGGTAAAACCCTGGCAAAAGCGAAGTTCGAGTTCTTCCGCGCCGATGGCACGGGCGAGCGCGTGAAATACTACGAGATCGAACTGGACAATGTCCTGGTTGGTCACATCGCTCCGAGCGTCGGCGCTGGCAGCATCATGGCTGAAAGCGTTGCACTGAAATTCTCGAAAGTGAAGTGGAAATACACGCAACAAAAAATCGGTGGCGGCACTGGCGGCAATACGTCCGGTGGTTGGGACGCGGCGCTCAACAAGGTTGTCTGATCAAACGGCGGCCACTGGCCGCCGTGCGATGCACCATGAGCACACGCGGCTCATGGCGCAAACAAAAACGCTTGAGGGAGAGTTATCTTCCTCAAGCGTTTTTTTTAGCGGAGCCCTTCCGTGGCTGCGCGTTTCAAATCGGCGCACAGCGTTTTCAACTCGGGCCGGCACGATGATGTCGCCAGCACCTGGATTTTTTCCAGGTCCTCGCTATTCAAGGTTTGATTCAAATGAATCATGACAAAAGGCTTGAGGGCGCGATTCTTCTTGATCAGGTCCGCCAGCGTGGGCAGGGTGTCCCAATTGTCGACCAGCCGGCGCGCTATCGCTTCTGAAAAGCCGTCGGAAATGCTGCCGTCGTCGCATTGGGCGTATCGCCTGTGTCCCTGGTCGATCTTTTCCCAGCTACTGAGATGATCCAGCACCGCCTGCGCGGCGTCGGCGTCCGCCCGGGTGCATCGTTTTTTCGCGTGGGCGGCGGGACTGAGGAAAGCGCACAACAGCAGTGCGGCGCTGATTTTCAAGGCGGTTTTATGCATGTGGAGGCCTGTTGCGGCGTGTTGTGTGCGCCGCAGTCATGCCGGGGCATGGCGTGGATTTGCAGCGCAGCTGAGCGCTTTTTTCGTGTGCGGAGTCGGCCATCAAGAAAATTCCAGTCCTTCCTTAAGAGCGGCCGTGGCGGCTTTTTTCAACTCGGCGCACAGCTTTTTCAACCCCGGCTGGCACGACGATGTCGCCAGCACCTGGATTTTTTCCAGGTCGCTGCTATTTAACGTTGGGTCCAAATGCCACGTCACAAACCGTTTCAGCGCGCGGTCCTTCTTGATCAGGTTCGCCAGCATGGGAAGTGTGTCCCAATTGTCCACCAACCTGCGCGCCACGGCTTCTGAAAAGCCTTCCCCAATGCTGCCTTCGTCGCAATGACCAAATTGCTTGCGTGCCTGGTCGATCTTATCCCAGTTATCAAGATAATCGACCATCGTTTCCGCAGCGTCGGCCTGCGCCGTGGTACATTTTTTCGCATGTGCGGCCGGGCTCAGGAAAGCGCATAACATGAGGGCGGCGCCAATCTTCAATGCGGCCTTATGCACGACTAGGCCTGGTGCGGCGTCGTGCGCTGTGTGAATGCGTCCCACAGTTGTGTTCCACTCGGACCGTCGTGATTGGAGAGGTGCGCATATGGTCAACGATCACCGCCATTGCTTCGTCTGTTGTGCGAATACATCCCTTTGTCGGATGTCGCGGGCCTGGGTTGGTCGGGTGATGAAGCCGGCCAGAATGCACCCCGATCCCCTCGTGGCCCGGCACAAAGAAGCGGACGATCCCATGCAAACCATACATACCGTTCGCATCCCGAACGTGGTGCTTGGGCGAGCTCCTGTCTTGCGACATATATCTACCGTTGGGAATATGCGTCAGCGTCGCGGCGCGTATAACATTGTTATACGCCACCCAAGATCCAATTAGCGTCGTATCGTTATCGTAAAGATGAATCTTGTGGGTCGAACCATTAAATACTAAAGTGGACATAGTTTTCTATTAATAGTGTTGTTTGAATTACAATTATAGCAGATTGGCATACGTTGCGAGCAGAATCGTCGGATTTCGGGGATTTTCTGCCTCTGTCAACGCAGTTGAGTCGGCGGCACCTTGCTCAAGCGCGTTGCTATTTGAAGGCGTTCGCTGCGGCTTTTTTCAGGTCGGCGCACAGCCCCGTCAAGTTCGCCGGACAGGATGACGTTGCCAGTGACTGGATTCGATTGGTGTCGGAGGTGTCGAGGGTGCCGTTCACATGCCGGATCACAAAGGCCTTGAGCGCGCGATCGTGCTTGATGAATTTTGCCAGTTCGGGCAGCGTGCTCCAGCGATTTTCGAGCTGCATCGCCACCGCACCGGAAATGAGTTCCGACAGGCCGCCATCGTCGCAGTGACCATATTGCTTGCGGAAATGGTAGAACTGTTCCCAGGTGTCGAGGCGATCGACCATCGCCTCGGCAGCATCGGCCTGCTTGCCGGTGCATGTTTTCGCCAGCGCGGCCGGACCAAAGGACGCGCACGACAGCAGCGCAGCGGCGATTCTCAGCGCGTGCTTATGCATGACGATGCTCATCGTGATCGCCAAGATGAAGCGGGTGTGTAGCGCCATTCAATACCAGCATCGACATTCTATATTCCTGAGTATGTTGTTGTAATTGCAATCTAACCAGATTAGCATATAAAGCATTTGGCAGGGCGTAAATCGCCAGGATGGCATCCGCGAGAGGCCGCATTGGCAGCCGCCATGGGATGGCGGGGAGGGTTGGTGCATGCCGCAGCTATCGGCATTCCCACTCATTGACAATTAATTTTATAGTAAGGCATAAATTCAACGTTGGTGCTTTTGTTATAATAGTTAAAGGCAATTTCGCCCTGACCTAGGAAACTACTATGGCAATTGACGTATACCTCCAAATAGACGGCATCAAAGGCGAGTCCGCCGACTCCGGTCACAAGGACTGGATCGAGTGTGAATCGGTGGCCTGGGCTGTATCGCAGCCACGTTCTGCTACGTCCTCGACCGCTGGTGGCCACACCGCCGAGCGTGCCGAATTGTCGGAAATTAGCTTTGTCAAAATCGCCGACCTGGCCTCGCCTTTGCTCGCGCAAAACTGCGCTTCGGGTAAGACGCTGCCAAAAGCGAAGTTTGAATTCTGGCGTGCCGATGGCGCGGGCGAACGCATCAAATACTACGAAATCGAACTGGAAAACGTCCTGGTCGGCCACGTCGCGCCAAGCGTCGGTGCTGGCAGCATCATGACCGAAAGCGTCGCCCTCAAATTCTCGAAGGTGAAGTGGAAGTACGTCCAGCAAAAAATCGGCGGTGGCGCTGGCGGCAATACGTCCGGTGGTTGGGACGCGGCAGCCAACAAGGTCGTCTGATCGAACGGCGGCCTCTGGCCGCCAATCGCTGCAGCGGCGCGGCATGCGGCGCCGGATGCAAACAAAACGCCTGATGGAGAGTTCATCCTCCTCAGGCGTTTTTTAATAGAAGGCGGCTTTGGCCGCTTTTTTCAGTTCCTTGCACAACCCTTTCAAGGCCGGCGGGCGCGATGACGTTGCCGGCGCCTGGACTTTTTCCATGTCGCTGCCATTTAACGTTTGATCGAGATGCGACAGCGGTGCATGTTTTCGCCTGCGCGGCCGGCGTCAGGAAAGCGCGCACCATCAGCGCGATCGCACTGGCCACGCATCGGCTGGCTGCGCCTGCATGCGGGAGATAGCGCGCGGTAGCGCATTTAACAATTGACATTAAAATAATACATAATTCCAACGTTAATGTTTTTGCTATAATGCGTTAGGCAATTTCGCCCCTGTTTAAGGAAGCTACGATGGCAATTGACGTATATCTCCAAATCGACGGCATCAAAGGCGAGTCCGCCGACTCTGGCCACAAGGATTGGATCGAGTGTGAATCGGTAGCCTGGGCTGTATCGCAGCCACGTTCGGCTACCTCCTCGACCGCTGGCGGCCATACCGCCGAGCGCGCCGAATTGTCGGAAATTAGCTTTGTCAAAATCGCCGACCTGGCCTCGCCTATCCTCGCGCAAAACTGCGCTTCGGGTAAGACGCTGGCAAAAGCGAAGTTTGAATTCTGGCGCGCCGATGGCGCCGGCGAACGCATCAAATACTACGAGATCGAACTGGAAAACGTCCTGGTCGGTCACGTCGCGCCAAGCGTCGGTGCCGGCAGCGTCATGACCGAAAGCGTCGCCCTCAAATTCTCGAAGGTGAAGTGGAAGTACGTCCAGCAAAAAATTACCGGTGGCGCTGGCGGCAATACCGCGGGCGGCTGGGACGCAGCGGCCAATAAAGTGGTCTGATGCAGGGGCGGCCACTGGCCGCCTTTTTTATATCTTTACGCAAGACAATCCAAGGAATCAAGGTAGCGTCATGAAGAAGATTTTTGTCGTGATGACGCTGGCGCTTGCCTTGCCTTTTTACGCTTATGCAGACAACAAAGCGCCTTGGGAAGGCACATTCAAGCCGTTCAAGGGCGAGTATGAAATCTATGGCGGTTCGCTGCAGGAACAGAAAGCGCCGGGCCGGAATGACAGCAAGGTGGCTTTTAGCGTTGAAGGCTCGGCTGCCAAGGGCATGTTCGATGCGATGCAGCCCGATGAAAAGCGCAAATGTACCGATGCCGCGGGGTACCGCGAGCGGCGCAAGGGCAATGTGACCTGCACATACCAGCCGCACAGTGGCTACAACTGCAATTTCGGTTTCGATCTGCGCACCGGTAAAAGCATCAGCGGCGCCAGCTGCTAGCGCGCTTGATCCTTGATCCGCCCACGCTGCGCGGATAAACAAAGGCCATGGGGTGTGAAGTGGCCTGATGCAGGGGCGGCCGCTGGCCGCTTTTTTTATATCTTTACGCAGGAAAAATACGATGGCAAAAACACCAATTTCGATTCAAGACAGCAGGGGTTTTGTCGGGCTGGCGCCAGCGCCGATGTTCCTGGTCGAGCGGCCGTTGGCTGTAATCAGCGTGCCGGCATGAAGAATATTCTCATCGCGCTCTTGTTTGCAAGCGGACTGTGTTCATTCGCTCACGCCGGGACTAAAGAGCCGTGGGAAGCCCATTACAGGCCGCTCAAAGGCGAGTATCTGATGTACAGCGGCTCGCTGGGAGAACTGCAGGCGCCGACCCGCAAGGACCGCAAGGTGTCGATCCGTGTCGAAGGCACGGTGGCAAAAGAGATGTTCGATTCGATGCACCCGGATGACAAGGACACCTGCACGACGGCCCCAGGCCATCGCGAGCGGACCAAGGATGGCGTGTCGTGCATCTATGATCCGGACACCGGTTACGCTTGCTATGTCGGATTCGACCTGCGCACCGGTAAAAGTATCGGCGGTTCAATCTGCTAGCATGAACCGCCCGTGCCGCTACATCAGGATGACGTCGTACTGTTCCTGGTGATACGCGGTCTCGACCTGCAGCGAAATCTGCTTGCCGATGAAGTCCCCCAGCATCGCCAGGTGCTGCGACTCTTCTTCCAGGAACAGGTCGACCACTTCCTGCGAGGCCAGGATGCGGAATTCGCGCGGATTGAACTGCTTCGCCTCGCGCATCAATTCGCGCAGGATCTCGTAGCAGATGGTGCGGCTGGTTTTCACCTGGCCCTTGCCGGCGCAGGCCGGGCAAGGCTCGCACAGGATGTGCGCGAGCGACTCGCGCGTGCGCTTCCTGGTCATTTCCACCAGTCCCAGCGCCGAAAAATTCGACACCGACACCTTGGTGCGGTCGCGCGACAAGGTCTTCTTCAACTCCTGCAGCACCGCGTGGCGGTGCTCGTTGTTGTCCATGTCGATGAAGTCGAGGATGATGATCCCGCCCAGGTTACGCAGGCGCAGCTGGCGCGCGATCGCATGCGCCGCTTCTAGGTTGGTCTTGAAAATGGTGTCGGCAAAATTGCGCCCGCCGACAAAACCCCCGGTGTTGACGTCGATCGTGGTCATGGCCTCGGTCTGGTCGACGATCAGGTAGCCGCCCGATTTGAGGTCCACGCGCCGCCCCAGCGCGCGCAGGATCTCTTCTTCCACGCCGTACAGGTCGAACAGCGGACGCTCGCCGGTGTAGTGCTGCAAGCGCGTGAGCACCGTCGGCGTGTAGGCCTTGGCGAATTCGACCAGCATGGCGTGGTTCTCGCGCGAGTCGACCTGGATGGTGGCCGTTTCGTCGTGTACGAAGTCGCGCAGCACGCGCTGGGCCAGGCTCAGGTCCTGGTACAGCAGGCTGGTGGCGGGACGCGTCTTGGCGCCGTGCAGGATCGCGCTCCAGGTCTTGCGCAGGTAGTCCACATCGGCCGCCAGGTCGCTGTCGGACGCTTCCTCGGCCATGGTGCGCACGATGTAGCCGCCTTTTTCCTCGGCCGGCAGCAGGCTGTGAAGGCGCGTGCGCAGCAGTTCGCGCTCGGACTCCTTTTCGATCTTTTGCGAGATGCCGATATGGCTGTCCTGCGGCAGGTACACCAGCATGCGCCCGGCGATCGAAATCTGGGTCGACAGGCGCGCGCCCTTGGTCCCGATCGGGTCCTTGATCACCTGCACCGTCAGCACCTGGCCGTCGAACAGGATCTTCTCGATCGGGGTCGGCGCCACGCTCGGGCCTTCGTGGGTGCGCGCTTCCCAGATGTCGGCCACGTGCAGGAAGGCGGCGCGTTCGAGGCCGATGTCGATGAAGGCCGACTGCATCCCCGGCAGCACGCGCACCACCTTGCCCGAGTAGACGTTACCGGCCAGCCCGCGCGTGAGGGTGCGCTCGATGTGCAGTTCCTGCACGGCGCCTTGCAGGATCAGCGCCACGCGCGTCTCCTGCGGAGTGATGTTGATCAGGATGTCTTCGTTCATGGTTCAGGGCCGCCGTGCAGATTATAGTTATAGGGACGAGGCCGGCGGGAGCCACTGGCGCGCGCACAAGGGCGCATCAGGCCAGCGGAATGCCCGCTTCGCGCAGCAGCTGCGCGGTCTCGAACAGCGGCAGTCCGACGATGCCCGAATGGCTGCCTTCGATATGTTCGACGAACAGCGCGGCCAGGCCTTGCAGGCCGTAGCCGCCGGCCTTGTCGTACGGTTCGGGGGTGGAGCAGTAGGCCTTGATCGAGGCCGCCGACAGCTTGGCGAAGCGCACCTGCGACACTTGCGTGAGCTGGCGCTTCATGTCGGTATGATAGACCGCGATCGCGGTCATCACCTGGTGGGTGCGGCCGGACAGGCGTTCGAGCATCTCCATCGCTTCGTTGGGCGAGCCGGGTTTGCCGAGGATGGCGCCATCGATGGTCACGGTGGTGTCGGCCGCCAGCACCGGACGCAGGGTCAGGCGGCGGTGCTGCACCATGTTCCAGCCGAAGGCCGCTTTTTCGTTGGCCACGCGTGCCACGTAGTCGATGGCCGCTTCGCCCGGGTGCACCACTTCGGTCACGTCCGGCCCGCGCGGCGTATCGTTGCGCAAGGTGAGCAGCTCGAATTCCACGCCGATCTGGCGCAGCAATTCGCGCCGGCGCGGGCTTTTCGAGGCAAGGTAGATTTTTCTGTCGATCGGTTTCATCGGATTCCCGCATTCCCTTTTGTCAGACGCGATGATAAGGGTGATTCTGCGTGATCGACCACGCCCTATACAACTGCTCGGCAAGCATAACACGCACGATACCGTGCGGGAGCGTCATACTGGAAATACGAATCAGCCCCTCGGCGCGCGCCTTGAGTTCGGGATCGAGGCCGTCGGCCCCGCCGATCAGGAAGACGGTGTCGCGCCCGTCCTGCTGCCACTGCATCAGCTGTTGGGACAGGCCCACGCTGGTCAGGTCCTTGCCGCGTTCATCGAGCGCGATGATGCGTGCGTTCTTGGGCAGGACCGCTTCGATGCGCTCGCGTTCGAGCGCCATGGCGGTAGCCGCCGTCTTGCTGCCGGAACGTTCGACCGGCTTGATTTCCTTGAGCACGATGCGCAATTCAGGCGGCATGCGCTTCGTGTACTCGGAAAAGCCGGTCTCGATCCAGGCGGGCATCTTGTGGCCGACCGCAGCGATCATGAGCTGCATCGATGCTTACTCTGCGTCTTTTTTGGCGACGCGCTTGATGACTTTCTTGACCGGCACGGCGTCGGCCGGAGCTTTCGGGGCCTTGACGGCGGCGGCGCGTTTCGGCGGCAGTGCCTTGAGGGCCTTGACGGCGGCTTCTTCGGTCTTGGTCGCGGCGACCTTGACCACTTTGCCGACGGCTTTCGACGCGGCTTTTTTGGCTGGCGCTTTTTTGGCGGCGGCTGGGGTCTTGGCGGCGGCGGCTTTTTTGGCGGCCGGTTTGCGTTCGTTGACCGGCTTGACTTCAGGCGCTTCCTGGGTCGAGGCGAGGTGCTTCGACTTCGGCTTGACTTCGGCCGCTTCGGCCGCTTCCACGGTGCCCTTGCGCTTGGCCGCGCCCAGCTTGACCGGCTTGTCGCCCCAGATTTCTTCGAGGCGGTAGTACTGGCGGATCGCCGGCTGCATGATGTGGACGATCATGTCGCCCAGATCGACCAGCACCCATTCGCCGGTGTCTTCGCCTTCGATGCCGATCACGTCGCCGCCGGCTGCCTTGACCTTGTCGCGCACGGAGGCGGCCAGCGCCTTGGTCTGCCGGTTGGAGGTGCCGGAAACGACGGCGATGCGGTCAAAGAGGCTGGTCAGGTGAACGGTATCGAACACGGTAATGTCCTGGCCCTTCACATCTTCGAGGGCGTCGACGACGAGGGTCTGCAGTTTTTTAATATCCATTAGATTTCGTATAAATTATGTTGTTGAATATAGTCTAGCACTACCGGGGAGATAAGCGAGTTTGCCTTCTCGCCCCGTTGTAATGCCGCACGAATCTGGGTGGCGGAGATGTCCACGTCCAGCGTCTCGGCCAGGTAAGCCCTGCCGGACGGGGTGTTACGCAATTGCGCCAGGCTGCCCCGGCGCATGGTGAGTTCTTCGGCGACGGCCGCCGGCAATGCCGCATCGGCCATCGAAAATCCAGGGCGCGCAGCCACGCCGATATGGGCCAGTTCGAACAGCTGCCGCCATTCGCGCCAGCTGTCGAGCTGCTGCAACTGGTCGGACCCCATTAAAAAAACGATCGATGCATCCGGCCCGAGTTCGGCGCGTACGCTGCGCAAGGTGTCGATGGTGTAGGTCGGCGTGCCGCGTTCGATTTCCTGCAGGTCGAGCGTGACCGCCTGCGCGATATTCTCAGCGGCGCCGGCGAAGGCCAGGCGCAGCATGGCGATGCGGTCGGCGTCGCGCGCCTGCAAGCCGCTCTTTTGCCAAGGGCTGCCGGCCGGCAGGATGCGCAGCTGGTCCGGTTCGAGCAGGGTGGCAAACAAGGTGGCCAGCGCCACATGACCGTTATGGACCGGGTCGAAACTGCCTCCCAGCAGCGCGACGCACAAGGTCACGTAGCGAGCCAGTCGCGATGCACCAGGAAGTCGCTGTACAGCCTCGCTTCGGCGCTGCCGGCTTCCGGGTGCCAGTCGTAGCGCCACTTGACGATCGGCGGCATCGACATCAGGATCGCTTCGGTGCGGCCGCCCGACTGCAGGCCGAACAGGGTGCCGCGGTCCCACACCAGGTTAAATTCGACATAGCGGCCGCGCCGGTAGGCCTGGAAGTCGCGTTCGCGCTCGCCGTACGGCGTGTCCTTGCGGGCGATGAGGATCGGCAGGTAAGCCTTGACGAAGGAGTCGCCCACGCTTTGCGTCATCGCGTACGAGAGCTCGAACCCGGCTTCGTTGAAGTCGTCGAAGAAAATCCCGCCCACGCCGCGCGGCTCCTTGCGGTGTTTCAGGTAAAAGTAATCGTCGCACCAGTGCTTGAAGCGCGCGTGCAGGGTGCTGCCGAACGGCGCCAGGGCGTCATGGCAGGTCTGGTGGAAGTGGCGCGTGTCGCCTTCGTCGCCGTAGTAGGGCGTCAGGTCCATGCCGCCGCCGAACCACCATACGGGTTCTTCGCCCGGCGCGGTGGCGGTGAAGAAGCGCACGTTCATGTGGACCGTCGGCGCGTACGGGTTGCGCGGGTGGACCACCAGCGACACGCCCATCGCTTCCCAGGCGCGGCCGGCCAGTTCGGGACGCGAGGCGGCGGCCGATGGCGGCAGGTTGGAACCCATCACGTGCGAGAAATTGACGCCGCCGCGTTCCAGTACATTGCCTTCCTCGATCAGGCGCGAGATGCCGCCGCCGCCCTCGGGACGCTGCCATTCTTCACGCAGGAAGGGCTTGCCGTCGGCTTCTTCGAGCGCTTGCACGATGCGCGCTTGCAGGTCGAGTAGCCAGGCCTTGACGGCCGCAGGGGAGGGGGATGACATCGGGGAGCGGAAATGGAGAATAAAATCGGGAATAAAAATTGAGGACGAATTGTACACCGTGCCGGTGTTTTATGATATAGCCCCTGAAACCGTCGTCCCCGCCTTCGCGGGGACGACGATGTAAGCGGTCGTGGTCTATTCTTAGTGCTTCAACCCGCGCCAGCCGATATCGCGGCGGAACTGCGCGCCGTTGAAGTGGATCTTGTCGACCGTTTCGTAAGCCTGCTTCTGCGCCATCTTGACGCTGTCGCCCAGGCCCACCACGCACAGCACGCGGCCACCGCTGGTCACCAGCTTGCCATCCACCTGGCGGGTGCCCGCATGGAAGGTCACGCATTCCGGCGTTTCGGCGGGAATGCCGTCGATCACATCGCCCTTGCGCGGATCGTCCGGATAGCCGCAAGCTGCCAGCACCACGCCCACCGCCGTGCGCCGGTCCCAATCCAGTTCGACCGTCTCGAGCGTGCCGTTCACCGCATGCTCCATCACCGTCACCAGGTCGCTCTTGAGGCGCGCCATGATCGGCTGCGTCTCCGGGTCGCCCATGCGGCAGTTGAACTCCAAAGTCTTCGGATTGCCTTTGTCGTCGATCATCAGCCCCGCGTACAAAAAGCCGGTGAACACGATGCCGTCTTTGGCCATGCCGTTGATGGTCGGGTTGATAATCTCGCGCATCACCCGTGCATGCATGGCCGGCGTGACGATCGGCGCCGGCGAATACGCGCCCATGCCGCCCGTGTTCGGGCCTTCGTCGGCGTCTTTCAGGCGCTTGTGATCCTGGCTGGTCGCCAGTGGCAAAATGTTTTTGCCGTCGCACATGACGATGAAACTCGCTTCTTCGCCCGCCAAGAATTCTTCGATCACGATGCGCGCGCCGGCGTCGCCAAAGCGGTTATCCGCCAGCATGTCGTCGACCGCCTGGTGCGCTTCCTCGAGCGTCATGGCGACCACGACACCCTTGCCGGCAGCCAGGCCGTCGGCCTTGATGACGATCGGCGCGCCATTGGCTTCGATGTAGGCGTGCGCCTGCGCCACGTCCGAAAACGTCTGGTAGGCCGCCGTCGGAATGCCATGGCGCTGCATGAACGCCTTGGCGAAGTCTTTCGAGCTTTCCAGCTGCGCCGCTTCTTTGGTGGGCCCGAAAATCTTCAGGCCGCGGCCGCGGAACAGGTTCACGATGCCGGCCGCCAGCGGCGTTTCGGGACCGACCACGGTCAGGGCGATGCCTTCGCGCTGGACGAATTCGGCCAGTTGCTCCGGGTCCGACAGTTCGACGTTGACGAGGCGGATGTCGCGCGCCGTGCCGCCATTGCCCGGGGCGACGTAGACCATCTGGATACGTTCGGATTGGGCCAGTTTCCAGGCCAGTGCATGTTCACGGCCGCCAGAGCCGACTACCAGGATTTTCATAGGAGCTTAATCTTCGATCAGGACGTTGGTATAGACTTCCTGCACATCGTCGAGGTTCTCGAGCGCGTCGAGATTTTTTTGCATCTTGATGCCGTCGTCGCCGCCGATCACGGTTTCGGTCGACGGCTTCATGATGATCTCGGCCACTTCGGCCTTGAAGCCGGCAGCTTCCAGTGCTTCTTTCACGGCCGCGAAGCTGAACGGATCGCACAGCACTTCGAAGCCGCCTTCTTCGTCGGCCACCACGTCTTCGGCGCCGGCTTCCAGGGCCGCTTCCATCAACTTGTCTTCGTCCACGCCGGGCGCGAACAGGAACTGGCCGCAGTGCTTGAACATGAACGCGACCGAACCCTCGGTGCCCATGTTGCCGCCGTGTTTATTGAAGGCGTGGCGCACTTCGGCCACCGTACGTACGCGGTTGTCGGTCATGCAGTCGACGATGATGGCCGCGCCGCCGATGCCGTAGCCTTCGTAGCGCACCTCTTCGTAGTTCACGCCTTCGAGCCCGCCCGAGCCGCGCTGGATGGCGCGCGTGACGTTCTCTTTCGGCATATTGGCGTCAGCCGCCTTGTCCACCGCCAGCCGCAGGCGCGGGTTGGTGGCGATGTCGGGGCCGCCCATGCGCGCGCCAACGGTGATCTCTTTGATCAATCGGGTCCAGATCTTGCCGCGCTTGGCGTCGGTAGCGGCCTTCTTGTGCTTGATATTGGCCCATTTGCTGTGTCCAGCCATGTCGAAATTTCCTTAGACGGTATGCATCAGTGGCTAATGGCGTGACCTAAACCGCTTAAAGCAGTCACTGACCTTAAAGCCGTCTTTCCCGCGCAGGCGGGAATCCATGGCACCTGTGAACATAGGTGTTATGGACCCCCCGCCTGCGCGGGGGCGACGGCGCTTTTAAGTCAACGCCCTCAGCATCAGTGGCCGACATTTTAGCATAGCGGCCTTGCCGAAATCCGCCGGCCTCCAGCCAGTTTGCGCGATTCGTTCTACAATCGCTGCATGAACAAAAGCGCAACGCCCGCCCTCGCCCAATCGATCCCGCGCCCGGCCCTGATGGCCGGCCTGGCCCTCGCCATCGCAGGCGCGGTGCTGTTCTCGACCAAGGCGGTGCTGGCCAAGCTGATGTACCGCTACCAGATCGACGCCGTCACCGTGCTCGCGTTCCGCATGCTGTTCTCGCTGCCGGTGTTCGCCGCCGTCGCCATCTGGAAGATGAGAACCGAGGCGCCGCTGCCGGTCGCCGACCGCTGGCGCCTGGTATTCCTGGGCGTGGTCGGCTACTACCTCTCCAGTTTTCTCGACTTCCTCGGCCTGCAATTCATCTCGGTCGGGCTGGAACGCCTGATCCTGTTCCTCACGCCGACGTTTGTCCTGCTCATTACCTCGGTATTCCTCAAGCGCCACATCAGCCGCATCGAGTGGCTGGCGCTGCTCGTGTCGTACTGCGGCATCGTGCTGGTGTTCGTGCATGACCTGCACGGCGGCGCCGGCAGCACAAGCATCGGCGCGCTGCTGGTATTGGGTTCGGCGGTGTCGTACGCGGTGTACCTCTTGATGTCGGGCGAGATGGTGCGCCGCATCGGCTCCCTGCGCCTGGTGGCGTATGCGATGTGCGTCTCGAGCGCGGTGTGCATCGGCCAGTTCTTCGTGCTGCGGCCCGCCTCGATGCTGGTGCAGCCGGCGGCGGTGTACTGGTACTCGCTGGCCAACGGGATTTTTTGCACCGTGCTGCCGGTGTTCATGACCATGATCGCGGTGCAGCGCATCGGCGCCTCCACCGCCTCGCAGGCCGGCATGATCGGCCCCGTCTCGACCCTGTTCCTCGGCGCGCTGGTATTGGGCGAGCCGATCACCGCCGTGCAGCTGGGCGGCACCGCGATGGTACTGGCGGGGATTTATATGCTGTCGAAGAAAAAATAGCCAATAGCCCGACCCGACCCACCCGACCCCATGAAAGCGACCGAATGAACCCACCGACCATGCCCCGCATCGCCCTGATCGCGCACGACAAGAAGAAGGATGACATGATCGTGCTCGCCGGCGAGTACGTCGATTTCCTGCGCGGCTGCCAGCTGATGGCGACCGGCACCACCGGCGCGCGCCTGATCATGGAACTGGGGCTGGCGGTGGAACGCAAGGAGTCCGGCCCCTTTGGCGGCGACCTGCAGATCGGCGCGGCGCTGGTCGAGGGCCAGATCGACGCGGTGGTGTTCCTGCGCGACCCGATGACGCCGCAGCCGCACGAACCGGATATCAACGCGCTGGTGCGCGCCTGCGATGTGCACAATGTGGCTTGCGCCACCAATCTGTCGACCGCTCACCTGCTGCTGTCGCATCTCAGGCTCGCGGCCGCACAACCAATCCCAGAATCAGACAGGAGTCCAGCATGATGGCAAAAGCAATCCGTATCAACCGCACCGGCGGCCCCGAGGTCATGGAATACGTCGATGTGGACGTGGGCGAACCCGGACCGGGCGAAGCGCGCGTGCGCCACGCCGCGTGCGGCATCAACTATATCGACGTGTACTTCCGCACCGGCTTGTATCCGCAGCCGCTGCCGGCTGGCCTGGGCATGGAAGGCGCGGGCGTGGTCGAAGCCATTGGCGAGGGCGTGACCGAAGTGGCCGTGGGCGACCGCGTGGCCTACGCGGGCCGCCCGAACGGGTCTTACAGCGAAGTGCGCAACATGCCGTCGGCGCTGCTGCTGCGTCTCCCGGACGCGATCTCGTTCGAGACCGGCGCCGCCATGATGCTGCAGGGGCTGACCGTGCAGTACCTGTTCCGCCGCACCGTGCCGCTCAAGCGCGGCGACACCATCTTGTTCCACGCGGCCGCCGGCGGCGTGGGCCTGATCGCCTCGCAGTGGGCGCGCGCGCTGGGCGTGAACATGATCGGCACCGCCGGTTCCGACGAAAAAGCGGCGCTGGCCAAGGCCGCCGGTTGCAGCCACGTTATCAACTACAACACCGAAGATTTTGTGGCGCGCGTGATGGAAATCACCAACGGCGACAAGGTCTCGGTGGTGTACGACTCGATCGGCAAGGATACCTTTACCAAGTCGCTCGACTGCCTGCGCCCGCTCGGCACGATGGTCAGCTTCGGCAATGCCTCCGGACCGGTGCCCGATTTTTCGCTGGCCGAGCTGTCCTCGCGCGGCTCGCTGTTCATCACCCGTCCGACCCTGTTCAGCTACGCCGCCAAGCGCGCCGACCTCGAAGCCATGGCGGCCGACCTGTTCGCGGTGGTCGCCAGCGGCGAGGTCAAGATCGATATCCACCAGACCTACAAGCTGGCCGACGCCGCGCAGGCGCATATCGACCTTGAAGCGCGCAAGACGACCGGTTCGTCGATCCTGGTGCCATGAGCGCGCAGGGTGGTGGCGACGATGGCTCGCCCAAGTTCGGGCGCCTGTTGATCGGGCTGATTCTGGCGGTGCTGCTGATCGTGGGGATCACCTTCGGCTCGGAGGCCTGGCTCGGTCATCCATGAAAAAACGCGCTCGATGGAGCGCGTTTTTGGTGAGGGCTGGCCAATCAGCCTTCGCGTTTCAGTTCGACCCGCCGCGCCACCCCGCTCACGCCCGGGAATTCGGCAAAGGCGCTGTGCACCAGCGCCGGCATCAATGCCGGGGTGGACATGTCGCGGCTCATGTTATGCACGGTGACGTCGAACAGGCGCTTGCCGTCCGGGATGGACTTGATCCCGACCTGCAGTTCGCGCCGGTACTGGTGATCGATCCGTTCGCGGTACATCGGCGCGCCGGTCCAGAACGGGTCGTAGAAGGGGCTGTGCCAGCCGCCCCAGTAACGCCGCGCACCCCAGTAGCGGCCGCGGTAGCCGTAGCCCCCAAAAGCGAAGCGCGGGCTGGCGTAAAAGAAGGGATCGACCATTTCCACGATGCGCACCGGGATGTCGGTGGTGGTGAAGCGCATCGAGATTTTGAGGGTCGGCTTGCCGCTGTCGCCGGCGTCGCGAAAGCCCAGGCGATTGAGTTCGCCGCGCACCAGGTTCTGGTAGCTGCGCAGTTCGAGCGTATCGTCCTGCACCGGCGGCGCTTCGAAGACATAGGTTTTATCCTGCAACTCGGCCGGCCACTGGTGGAAGGTGGTCACATCGCTGCGGATCGTGCTCGCGCAGCCTCCCAGCAGCAGGGTCAGCGCCGCACCGGCGGCCATCAATAATCGTCTCATTGCATTACTCCCATGACTCAAAACGGATTTCACCGAAGCTAACTTTATGGCTCACAGTCTATTTTCGCAGAATTTTTACAAGTTGTTACCCACGTTCACACTGCGATACAGGCAATTACGAGGCAATGAGGCGCGGCGCAAGCTTGTGGTATTGGTAAAATAGGCTCCCGACTCACCGTCCCTTCCGAGATCCCATGCGCACAGACACTCCGCAAACCATCTATCGCAAAGAGTACACCCCGCCCGGCTTTATGGTGGAAACGGTCGAACTTGGCTTTGATCTCGACCCGCAGCGCACCATCGTCGCCAGCCGCCTGACCATGACGCGCAATCCCGAGAGCAAGGGGCGCGCGATTGAGTTGCATGGAGAGAACATCATCCTGGTGGCGCTGCGCATGAACGGCAAGACCCTGTCCAAGCGCGATTATCGCCTCGACGACAAGATGCTGGTCATTCCCAACGCGCCGGATGACCTTACGCTGGAAATCGAAACCCTGACCGCGCCGGTCAAGAACACGACCCTGAACGGATTGTACGTATCGAACGGCAACTTTTTCACCCAGTGCGAAGCGGAAGGTTTCCGCAACATCACGTATTTCCCCGACCGTCCCGACGTGATGGCGAAATACACGGTGATGTTGCGTGCCGATAAGGCGACCTATCCGGTACTGCTGTCGAACGGCAACCTGATCGAAGAAGGCGACCTGGGCGACGGGCGCCACTTTGCCAAATGGGAAGACCCGTTCAAGAAGCCTTCCTATCTGTTCGCACTGGTCGCGGCGCGCCTGGTGTGCCAGGAAGAAACGTTCAAACTGGCCGACGGGCGCTCGGCGCTGCTCCAGGTGTGGGTGGAGGAGGGCAACCTCGACAAGACCGATTACGCCATGCAGTCGCTCAAGAACTCGATTCGCTGGGATGAAGAGCGCTTCGGGCTCGAACTCGACCTGGACCGCTTCATGATCGTCGCCGTGGGCGACTTCAACATGGGCGCGATGGAAAACAAGGGCCTGAACATCTTCAACACCAAGTTCGTGCTGGCCAACCCGCGCGTGGCGACCGATATCGACTATGCCGGCATCGAAGCGGTGGTCGGACACGAGTATTTTCATAACTGGACCGGCAACCGCATCACGTGCCGCGACTGGTTCCAGCTGTCGCTCAAAGAAGGATTGACGGTGTTCCGCGACCAGGAATTCTCGGCCGATATGATCGGCACCGAGAGTGGACGCGCGGTGACCCGCATCGACCAGGTGCGCACCCTGCGCCAGGCCCAGTTCCCGGAAGACGCGGGGCCGATGGCGCATCCGGTGCGGCCCGATTCGTTCGTGGAGATCAATAACTTCTACACCGTCACCGTCTACGAAAAAGGCGCGGAAGTGGTGCGCATGTACCAGACCCTGCTCGGGCGCGAACGCTTCCGCAAGGGCATGGACCTGTATTTCGAACGCCATGACGGCCAGGCCGTGACCTGCGACGACTTCCGCGCCGCCATGGCCGATGCCGGAGAACGCGACCTGTCGCAGTTCGAGCGCTGGTACAGCCAGGCCGGAACGCCCGTGGTGCACGCCGAAGGGCGCTACGACGCCGACGCATTGACGTACGAGTTGACCCTGACCCAGCGCTGCCCGGCCACGCCCGGCCAGGAGCGCAAGCTGCCGTTTCATATTCCGGTGGCGGTCGGCCTGCTGGGCGCCGACGGGCGCGACCTGCACCTGAACGTCGACGGGCTCGATGCCGTCACCGCCGTGCTGGAACTGACCGACGCATCGCGCACTTTCCGCTTTAGTGGTGTGAAGGAAGCGCCGACGCCGTCCATCCTGCGCGATTTTTCGGCGCCCGTGGTGCTCGAATACGACTACACCGACACCGAACTGCTGCACCTGTTCAGCCATGACAGCGACCCGGTCAACCGCTGGGAAGCGGGCCAGCGCCTGGCCATGGCGCGCCTGCTCAAGCTGACAAGCGCGGTGGCCGCGGGCGACACGCTCGACCTGGACACCACCTTCATCGAAGCGCTGCGCAAGATCCTGGCCGACGAATCGCTCGATGCCGCCTTCCGCGAGCAGGCCTTGCTGCTGCCGTCCGAAAGCATGATCGCCGACCAGATGGAGGTGGTCAATCCGCAGGCCATCCACCAGGCGCGCCAGTTCGTGCGGCGCACCATCGGCGAGGCGCTGCGGGTCGATTTACGGGCCCAGTACGACGCCAACCAGACCCCGGGCGCGTACAGCCCCGACGCCTTGTCGGCGGGGCGGCGCGGCCTGAAGAACCTGGCCCTGGCCTACCTGGCGTCGACCTCCAGCGAAGAGGGCATCGCGCTGGCGCAGGCGCAGTTCGACAACGCCGGCAACATGACCGACCGGGTGGCTGCGCTGGGGGCCCTGATCCACGCGGGCGCCGCGTCGGCGCAGGCGGCGCTGCAATCGTTCTACGCCGACTTCGACAACGAGGCGCTGGTGATCGACAAATGGTTCGCGATGCAGGCCGCGGCCCCGGCGACCGACGTGGCGGCGGTGCGCGAGTTGATGCGCCATGCGGCCTTCAACATCAAGAATCCGAACCGCGCGCGCAGCCTGGTATTTACTTTCTGCGTCGGCAATGCCTCGCAGTTCCACGCGCCCGACGGCAGCGGCTATGCCTTCTGGGCCGAGCAGGTGATCGCGCTCGACGCCCTCAACCCGCAGGTGGCCAGCCGCCTGGCGCGCTCGATGGACCGCTGGCGCAGGTACGCGCCGGCCCTGCAGGCGCACATGAAGAAGGCCCTGCAGAAGGTCGCCGGCGTGAAAAAATTATCCAACGACGTGCGCGAAGTGGTGAGCAAGGCGCTTGCCAATTAATCGCCGCGACGACCAAAGAATATTAAACACACCAAAGGGAAGTGAATGAAACGCGTCAGTCTCACGCAACACCTGGTCGAAGAACAACGGCTGCATAACTCCATTCCGGCCGAACTGCGCCTGCTGATCGAAGTGGTCGCGCGCGCCTGCAAGACCATCAGCCATTCGGTCGGCAAGGGAGCGCTCGGCGATATCCTCGGCAGCGCCGACACCGAGAACATCCAGGGCGAAGTGCAGAAAAAGCTGGACGTGATCTCGAACGAGATCCTGCTCGAGGCGAACGAATGGGGCGGCCACCTGGCGGCGATGGCGTCGGAAGAGATGGAATCGATCCATCCGATCCCGAACCGTTATCCGATGGGCGAATACATGCTCCTGTTCGACCCGCTCGACGGCTCGTCCAACATCGACGTCAACGTCTCGATCGGCACCATCTTCTCGGTGCTCAAGGCGCCCGAAGGCATGGGCACGCCGACCGAAGCGGACTTCATGCAGGCCGGCAGCATGCAGGTCGCCGCCGGCTATGCCGTGTACGGCCCGCAGACCATGCTGGTGCTCACCACCGGCAATGGGGTGAACTGCTTCACCCTGGACCGCGAAATGGGTTCGTGGGTGCTGACCCAGCGCCACATGATGATTCCCGAGGCGACCAAGGAATTTGCGATCAATATGTCGAACCAGCGTCATTGGCATGCGCCGGTGCAGCGCTATGTCGACGAGCTGCTGGCCGGGTCGACCGGCGTGCGCGGCAAGGACTTCAATATGCGCTGGATCGCCTCGATGGTGGCCGACGTGCACCGCATCCTGAACCGCGGCGGCATCTTCATGTATCCGGCCGATACGCGCGACACCTCGATGCCGGGCAAGCTGCGCCTGATGTACGAAGCCAATCCGATGGCGATGATCGTCGAACAGGCCGGCGGCGCGGCGACCGACGGACGCACCCGCATCCTCGATATCGCCCCGCACAAGCTGCACCAGCGGGTGCCGGTGTTCCTCGGTTCGAAGAGCGAAGTTGAGCGCGTGAGCAGCTATCACGCCGAGTAAAACTGGTTTTTTTGACAAAAAACCGAAAGATCGCGGATTCGGACTAGCAATTTTGCCGGGTTCTTTGCTAGAATACGCGTCTTCGCCGATTTAGCTCAGTTGGTAGAGCAGTTCATTCGTAATGAAAAGGTCGCCAGTTCGATTCCGGCAATCGGCACCAAGTATATGCATCAAGTCAGAACCCGCACGCCTCACGGCGTAGCGGGTTTTTTCTTGTGGGTGGCCACTGTTGCGGCTTGATGGTGTTGTCAGTCCGGCGTCGATGGTCGCAGGGATGGAATCGGTAACAGGGTTTTTCCGCCCTGCGCGCGGGCGGTGGTTTTGCCGGATTCGAAGCTGCTGATCATGCCCGACAAAAGCGTCGCGTTGAAGGCGGCGACCCCGAATACGGTTGCCAGGGATGCCGTGATCGCGGTGATGATGACGGTTTTCTTGAGGTCTTTCATGTCGGCCTTGATCTCAAGGTAGTGGCGATCCATGTTGTCAAAGCGCTCATCGAGGCGTTTTTCGACTTCAGCGCGCCGCTCCGCCTCCATGCGCCGGTACTCGACCCACTGTTCCCGCGCCTCACGCTGGCGCTCGACTTCCCGTTGCTGGCGCTCCGCCGACTGGCGACGGTGTTCGGCCCATAGCTCCGCTTCGACACGTTGACGTTCTTTTCGCTCGTCGAGCTCGGCTTGATGCCATTGCGCTTGCGTTTGGCGCCATTCGGCGTCGGCTTTCTTGTATTCCGCTTCCAGGCGTTCGCGTTCCTTTTTGCTGTCGGCTTCGGCTTGCTTGCGTTCCGCTTCCAGGCGTTCGCGTTCCTTTGCGCTTTCGGCTTCCAGGCGTTCGCGTTCCTTTTTGCTTTCGGCTTCCGCATGCTTGCGTTCCGCTTCCAGCCGTTCGCGTTCCTTCGCGCTCTCGGCTTCCCGGCGTTCGCGTTCTCTCCTGATTTCCTCTCGTTGTTCTACTTCCAGTCGATAGCGCTCGGCACGCTCCGCGTCCAGGCGCGCATGCTCGGCCCGTTGTTGTTCGCGCCACTCTGCTTCCAGCCGGGCGCGTTCAGCCCGACGCTCGGCGTCTATGCGGTCGCGTTCGTCCATCCGCAGGACCAGCGTTTGGACATTCGCGTCAATCAAGGACATGCGTGTCTCGGCCCAGCTTCTGTGGGCTGCCAGGCGTGACTCGATCTCCTCGCGTGATGGTCCGTTCATCGGTCAAGCATAACGTCCTGCTGACCAGCGTCAAGGCCGCGCGTTTGAGGCAGCGCAATGCAGATCCCCATTTTACCTATTCGCCCGACTAATTTTTCCGTCGAACAGTCGGACTGATAATTTGATGTGCGACTGTGGCCAGCAGGCACGTCGACATGCCCGCACAGGGCGGGCGCGGTGGGGCAGGTAGACAGTCAAATCCATTCCTTGGATGCCCGCAGGCATCCTCAGACGCGATTCATCAAGGTGCGCGCTTCTTGCCGGACCACGCGCCCGACGATGATGCATTCGCCGCCGCGGCAGGCGCGCCGGTGGTACGCCGGGTCCGGATTCATGGAAGACAGATACCATTCGCGGCCCTCGCGCACCAGTTGCTTGACCACCGCTTCGCCATCGAAATTAACTGCGTACAACTCGTTGTTGATCGGCTTGGTATCGGCAATATTGATGACGACCACATCGCCTTCGATCATCAGCGGCCACATGCTGTCGCCCTTGACGCTGATGGCCAGCAGGCATTGCGGCACCAGGTCGTTCTTCTCGATGAAGCGGCGCGGCAGATTGATGGTCGTGTCGGTGTGATCCTCCTGCGATGCCTCGAAGCCCATGACGCCGGCGCGCAAGGTCAGGCTGACCTTCTTGATGGGGATGGAGTCGTCCTGCTCGGTGTCGATCGTGATGCGCCTGCCGACCAGGCGGAAATCGTTCCCGCTCGACTGCGCCATGGCCATCGCATCCTTGGCGGCGGCGTAATCGTCCGCCTGCGAGGCCAGTGCGGCACTGAAGGCCGAGATCGGTACGCCCAGCATCTTCGAAAACTTGATGGCGACGTCGATATTCAAAGGGATTTTTCCGTTGAGATATTGGTTCAACGCGCTTTGGCCGAACTCCATCTGGTTGGCGGCAGCTTCCTGGGACGCAGGCAGCCCTTGGCTGCGGCGCGCGTGTTGCCACTCAATGAAGAGTTGCTTGAGCTGCGCTGCTTCCGCGAGCTCGTGTTGGTTTAGGGGGAGGGCTGGCATAGACCGAACAATATAAGGAAAACTAATAAAAAGCAATCAGTCTGACTGTTGACAAAGGTGATTAGTAAGACTAATATAGTGGTTATGGATGCAACGATAACAGTCCGGTTTTTTCCCGGCTTTAGCAGGGTTTTGCTGCGCGGGGAGATCGCGATTTCCCCGCGCGCGGGCCCGGTGCACACCGTCTGGCGCGGCCACTCGGCTGAGCCTGAGTGTTGCGCCAGCGGCTTGCGCGACAGCGGCAACATGTGGCGGCGCCACGCGTGCGCGCGCACGACGATGCCCGCCGGGCCTGATCCGGCAGTTTGACCAGTTTGACCACAAGTCCGGCGCCATTGGCAATTGCAATGGCGGCCGCCCCGCCACGTCCGCGCCAGCGGCAGGCATTCCACCAAGGAGAACAGATGACCGTCCAACCAGAACTCAATCACGAAGCGCGCCAGTTGCTCGCTGTCGCATGCGCCTGGCGAGAGAGCCGCAACGCCGCCGTCGCCGCCGGTGGCGTGATCGGGGAATTAACCGCGCTGCGCCATCGCCTTGACGGCGATGCCCTGGCCCAAGCTATCGACACTTACTGGAGGGCAGCATGAGACGTTATCTGGTTGATCAACTGCGTTGCAATATCCTGGCCGCTCTGGCGCACGGCCCTACGCAAGTCGCCCCGCTGGCCCAGCGCCTCGGCGCCGACGCCGAAAAAGTACGCCAGCAATGCCTGGAGCTGTTCCGCGAAGGCGCCATCGGACGCGATCCGCGTACCCGGCGCGCGCACATGGTGTACCGTGCCGCCGGCCTGCCCGACCCGACCGAACCCGATCCGCACCCGATCCAGCGCGTGCTGGCATCCGAATGGAAGGGCCATCCCTACCGCGATCCTCTGGTTGCCGCGCTGTTCGGCCCGACGGGAAGGGCGCATGGAGCTGGCTTTGGCATGTCGCACCATGGCGGCCATCGGGCCGATTGCTAGCCGGCTGTTAGCCGACTCTTAGACCGGTTGCACTGCGGGGCCCGACCAGTGCCGACAGCCCGCGCCTTGCGAGCGCAGGCCAGTCGCACAGTCCAGGTTCGTGCGCGCCCGGCTCACTGCGCCATCGCGCGCAGGTCAGAGGACGCGGGGGGCTTACTGGGCCGCGCAACTGCAACACCATTAATCTAAGTAAGTGCGCATAAATTCTTGCGATTTCTAGCTTCCATAAGCGGCGCCTTGCCGCGTTGCCCACCGCTAGGAGCCTGCGCGGCAGAAGCTCGTCGGCCGAAACGGGTGGAGAAAAGTCCCACTTCCCACCCATTTCTCGGTCTGTAGCTAGGCTACAGACCTCAAAAGTGGGTGTGAATTGGGTTCTTTTCCCACGCGTTTCGCCTCGACTCCTTCTGCCGCGCAGGCTCCTAGCAGTGCTCGCACTGCGTCGCGGCGTGCGCCTCGCAATGCATCCGCTTCTGTTCGCTATAAAATCACAATAATTTCTGCACACCTACTTAGGCAGATTATTCGCTCATCCGATCCTGTATTCGCAGGCATTAATAGCGCACTTTTGAGGCCGCGCAGAGCGGCCGACATCCATATTCCCTCCGTCCCGCATAACGATGCCTCCTGGCATGCATGGCAACTCTGTTAGTCACCGCACAGTGAGCAAAGGGCAATCGTTATATTTTTTGTATTCGGCACCAAAAAAGGTGTCACCACCGCGCTGGTATAAAACTTTTAGAGGAATGGATCATGGACAATCAAAAATCGAATGGCGGCAACGCAAGCAATCTGGGTAACGAAGGTTCGGGCAGCAGCATGGGCAAGGATCTTGGCGCCGGCCGCAGCGACAATAACAAGCCTAACGACAACAACAAGGGCAGCGATCTGAGCAAAAGCGCGACCGATATGCACAAAACCATCGACAAGGCCGCTGAAGCAGCCCAGCCAGTGGTGGACCGCCTGGCTTCCAGCGCCCACGCCGGCGTCGACAAAGTCAGCGGCGCCCTGAGCGGCGTGACCGGTCGCGTCGATGAAAAAACCCGTCAGCTGACCGACGCCTACAAGAACTTCGCAGAAACCGGCCGCGACTATGTTCGCACCAGCCCGGCGACCTCGGTCCTGGTCGCGCTGGGCATCGGCTACACGCTGTCGAAACTGTTGGGCCGTCGTAACTGATCTGCGCTTCATGCGCTGGCATGGTCCCGGGCGGCTTACGCCGTCCGGGCCAGCCCGTACGTCCCTACACCCCGTTTTGATCGTTTCGCTACCGTGCCCTGGCAAGGTGGTGTCGCATTCCCGCGCCGGTCTCTCGTCCCACATATTTTAGTTGAGGTATTTAATGGTTACACGTAAGAAAACTGGCTCATCGGAAGATGGCGCCGGCTCCGTCCTGAGCACCGTCTCCGGCCCGTCCAACGCCCAGCCGCCGACAAGCCTGGGCAGTAGCGATCCGATCGCCGAACAGTTGCTCGTCAAAACCGTCGCTGGTCAACAGCTGGCGGCAGCCATGCCGTTCAATCCGAACAAGCCGGCCGAGTACGGCGACGCTTCGCGCACGCCGCCCGCTGGCGCGACGGCCGAGCCATCGACCGCGCTCGCCACCGGCAGCACCCCGACCGAAACCATCGCCTCCGATAAGCTCGGCAGCGGCGTGGCGCCGGTGGGTGTGAACCCGACCGTGGGCCCGCTCGACCGCGTACGCGTCGACGGCGGCGGACAGCGCCTGACCACCAACCAGGGCGTGCCGATTGCCGATAACCAGCATTCGCTCAAGATCGGCCTGCGTGGACCGACCGCGATGGAAGATTTTATCCTGCGCGAAAAAATCACCCATTTCGACCATGAGCGCATTCCCGAGCGCGTGGTGCACGCGCGCGGCTCGGCCGCCCATGGCTATTTCGAGGCCTACCAGGACATGAGCGCAGTAACGCGCGCATCGTTGTTTGCCCAGCCCGGCAAGCGCACGCCCGTGTTCACCCGGTTTTCGACCGTCGCCGGCGAACGGGGTTCCTCCGATACCGTGCGCGATGTGCGCGGTTTCGCCGTCAAGTTCTATACCGACGAAGGCAACTGGGATCTGGTCGGCAACAACATGCCGGTCTTCTTCATCCAGGACGCCATGAAGTTCCCCGACCTGGTGCACTCGGTCAAGCCCGAGCCGCACCATGCGATGCCGCAGGCATCGAGCGCCCACGATACCTTCTGGGATTTTGTGTCGCTGATGCCGGAATCGACCCATATGCTGCTGTGGCAGATGTCGGACCGCGCCATTCCGCGCAGCTACCGCACCATGCAGGGTTTCGGCGTGCACACTTTCCGCCTGATTAATGCGGCCGGCGAATCGGTGTTCTGCAAATTCCACTGGACCCCGCTGCAGGGCACGCACTCGCTGGTGTGGGACGAGGCCGCCAAGCTGGTGGGCGCCGATCCCGACTACCATCGCCGCGACCTGTGGGAAGCCATCGACAGCGGCAATTTCCCCGAGTGGGAGCTGGCGCTGCAAATCTTCACCGAAGAGCAGGCCGAATCGTTCGCCTTCGACGTGCTCGACCCGACCAAGATCGTGCCCGAAGAACTGGTGCCACTGACCCCGGTCGGCAAGATGGTACTCAACCGTAACCCGGACAACTTCTTCGCCGAAACGGAACAAGTGGCCTTCTGTACCGCCCACATCGTTCCCGGCATCGATTTCAGTAACGATCCGCTGCTGCAAGGCCGTATCCATTCCTACCTGGATACCCAGATCAGCCGCCTCGGCGGGGCGAATTTCCACGAGATCCCGGTCAATGCGCCGATCGCGCCCGTGCACAACAACCAGCGCGACGGCATGCACCGCCAGGCCATCCACCGTGGCCGCGTCAACTACGAGCCGAACTCGCTGGCAGGCGGTTGCCCGTTCCAGGCCGGCATGAAAAACGGCTTCACCAGTTTTCCGCAGACCATCTCGGAAGACAAGGTGCGCGGCAATCCGGAACTGTTCGCCGATCACTATTCGCAGGCGCGCCTGTTCTTCAACAGCCAGAGCCCGGTGGAACAGGCCCACATTGCCGCCGCCTTCCGCTTCGAGCTGACGCGCGTGCAGACCCCGGCCGTGCGCGAGCGCGTGCTGGCCACCCTGGCCAATGTGAATCCGGTGCTGGCCGGTTCCATCGCCGCCGGCCTGGGCATGGATGTGCCGGCGCCGCTGCCGCTGGCGACCGACCGTCCGATGCATGAGTACGAGCCGTCGCCAGCCCTGTCCTTGCTCAGCCGTCCGGGTGAAACCGGGATCCGCACGCGCAAGGTGGCGCTGCTGGTCGCCAACGGCGTCGATGGCGCCATGGTGCGCGCCATCTACAGCTCGTTGCTGGAAGACGGCGCCGTACCGCGCGTGGTCGGCAGCCAGCTGGGCAAGGTCAAGACCAGCGAGGGCGGCACCCTCGACGTGGAAATCACGCTCGAAGCCGGCCCGTCGGTCCTGTACGACGCGGTGGTCGTGCCCGATGGCGATGCCGTCACCGTGCTCGGCCGCGACGCCCACGCGCTCGACTTCGTGCGCGAGCAGTATCGTCACTGCAAGCCGATCCTGGTGGTCGGGGCCGGTGCCGGACTGTTGAAGAAGGCGGGCGTGCCGCCGGCCCTGCCGGACGGTTCGGCCGATCCGGCCCTGATCGGCACCGAGGGCGGCGCCCTGGCCCCGGCCTTGACGGCGTTCAAGACGGCGCTGGCCGGTCACCGTTCGTTCGCGCGCGAAACTGATCCGCCGAAAGTGTAAGCACGGCAGGTCAGCTTCAGCCAAAAAAAACGCCAGCGATGCTGGCGTTTTTTTTCGTCCGGAAAACCGCGTGCGGATCAGTGGAAGGTGTCGTGCTCGCCTTTGCGGCGACGCGACATGAAGCCGATCAGGCCCAGGCCGGCCAGCAGCATGACATAGCTTTCCGGTTCCGGCACGGGCGTGGTCGGCACCTGGAAGGCGGTCTTGCTGATGTCGCGCGCGAAGATGGTCAGGTTCGAGTAATCGGACAGCTTGCCACCCGGGTTGAGCGCGTTCAGGGTCCAGTTGCCGCTGGTTTTGGCGCCGGCGCCGAGGACTTCGTTATCGAACAGCCAGGCCGAGCTGCCGCCGCCGGTATGCATCGCAAACACCAGGTCGAGCTTGACGTTGTTGTTCAGGTCGTTGTTGGCCACGGTCCACGAACCATGACGGCCGTCGGTCTTGTCGAAGGTAAAGGTCAGGCTGGTGCCCAGCTTGCTGGTCGAGATGGCCACGCCATTGTCGGCGCTGCTGTCGAAGGCGGCGATCGAGGTCCAGCCCTGCTTCGAGCCGTACAGCGCAAAGTCGCTGGCGAAACCGCTGCTGCCGCCTTTGCTGGCGTTGCCGCTCTGGGGATTGACGCCGCCGGCATAGTCGAGCGCATCGGCGCCCACGCCATTGAGGGTGACGTCGCTCCTGGCGGTCTTGCCGGCGCTGCCATTGGCAGCGTGCGCGTCGGTGGCGAACAGCATGGTGGTAAAGAGTGCCGCGCCCACGGTAATCGTTTTGGCAATGTTTTTCATGTCGTTTCCGAAATTTAAGAAAGTGATCGAGAAAGCATTGCGGGGGTTAGGCAGCGCTTAAAGCGAATGCGGTAGTACATGACGAATAGTATCGCATGTATTGATGAGATTCAAGTGAGAATGTTATTTCGATGCAATGAAAATGACCTGAATGCAACTATTACGCGTTAGTATCTTGCTAATGAGTAATAACAGCGCACCGAAAAAGATGCTGTACCGGCCTCAACGGCGGGCTACATGCGGCAATCCGGCCGAGCGGCAGGCGGCGATGGACACCTTCACGTGGCATTCTCAACGTTGTCGCAGCCCAACAAAAACGCCAGCACGAGGCTGGCGTTATGGATGGGTGCGGCGCAGCGATCAGCTGAACAGCGGCTGCGCGGTCTTGCGGCGGCGCGTCATGAAACCGACCAGGCCCAGGCCGGCCAGCAGCATGACGTAGGTTTCCGGTTCCGGCACCGGGGTGGTCGGTACCTCGAAGGCGGTCTTGCTGATATCGCGCGCGAAAATGGTCAGGTTTTCGTAGCCGGCCTTGTTGCCGAACAGGGCCAGGCCGTTGAAGGTCCAGCTGCCGTTGCTGGTCGACGCGGCGCCGATGGTTTCATTGTCGAACAGGAAGGCCGAGCTGCCCATGCCGCCGTACATGGCGAACACCAGGTCCAGCTTGACGTTGTTTTTCGCATCGTTGTTGGCGACGGTCCACGAACCGTGGCGGCTGTCGGCCTTGTCGAAGGTGAAGGTCAGGTTGGTGCCCAGCTTGTTCGTGCTGACCGAGACGCCATTGTCGGCGTGGCTGCCGAAGGCGGCGATCGAGGTCCAGCCCTGCTTCGAGCCGTACAGCGCGAAGTCGCTGGCAAAGCCGCCGCTGCCGCCCTTGGTGACGAAAAAGCCCTGCGGATTGACCAGCACGGCGTAGTCGACCGCATCGGCGCCGGCGCCGTTGAGGGTCACGTCGCTCTTGGCGGTCGTGCCGTTCCAGGTCGCCTGCGCGCTCGAGGCGAACAGCAGGGAGGTGCACAGTGCCGCACCCAGGGTAATATTTTTAGCAATGTTTTTCATGTCGTTTCCGATAACGGGGGAATTAAATGGAGGAGCATTGCGGGGATGAGGCAAGGCTTGTTGCAAATGCGGGAATGGGGCACATCATAACGCGTATATTGGTGATTTTCAAGCAAGAAAGTTATATTGATGCAATTTAACTGATAAAAAAACAACGCTAGCGCCATTTATTGTTTTCAAAAGAAAAACGCCAGCGCGAGGCTGGCGTTCGATGCTGCGGGGCTTGCCGTCTTATTTCGACAAATCGACCGCCGCCGTGTGGTGGACCACGCCCTTGTCGCGGCGCAGGCGCTCCATGCCGCGCTTGAGCAAGTGTTCCAGGTCATCGATGTAGGTGAACACGGCCGGCACCACCAGCAAACTGAGCAGGGTGGAGGTGATCAGGCCGCCGATCACGGCAATCGCCATCGGCGAGCGGAAGCTCGGGTCGGCGCCCCAGCCCAGCGCCAGCGGCATCATGCCGGCGCCCATGGCGATGGTGGTCATGATGATCGGGCGGCTGCGCTTGTGGCAGGCGTCGACCAGCGCGTCGAAGCGGTTCATGCCCGCCTCGCGCGCCAGGATCGCATAATCGACCAGCAGGATCGAATTTTTGGTCACGATCCCCATCAGCATGATCAGGCCGATCATGGACGGCATCGACAGCGCTTTTCCGGTCAGCAGCAGGCCCACGATCGCGCCGCCGATCGACAGCGGCAGCGCCGCCAGAATGGTCACCGGCTGCAAGAAGTCCTTGAACAGCAACACCAGCACGCCGTAGATGCACAGCACCCCGATCAGCATCGCCACGCCGAAACTGGCGAACAGCGACTGCATCTCCTGGGCGTCGCCCAGTTCCGCGATCTTCACCGACGCCGGCAGGTTTTGCATCGCGGGCAGGGCGCGCGCTTCGTCGTTGACTTCGCCCAGCGAGCGGCCCGACAGCTCCACTTCGAGCGTGACATTGCGGCTGCGATTGAGGCGGTCGATCTGCGCCGGTCCGCTTTCCATGGTGATGCTCGCCACGTTGTCGAGCATGACCGGGCCGTTCTTGCCCGGCACCGTCAGCCGTCCCAGCGCCGACAGGTCGGCCCGCACCGCGTCCGGCAGCTTGACCCGGATCGGCACCTGGCGCTCGCTCAGGTTCATCTTGGTCAGCGCCGTGTCGTAGTCGCCGGCGGTGGCCACGCGCACCGTCTCGCCGATGGACGCGGCGGTCACGCCCATGTCGGCCGCCTTGGCAAAGTCGGGCCGCACGATGATCTCGGGACGCACCAGCGATGCGCTCGAACTGACGTTGCCGACGCCCTTGAGCGTACGCATTTCGCGTTCCACCTGCTGCGCCGCGGCGGTCAGCGCCACCGGGTCTTCGCTGCGCAGCACCAGCTGCATCTTGACGCCGGTGTCGGCCGGGCCCACGTTGAACCTGGCGCCGGGGATCTGATCGAGCTTGGCGCGGATCTGGCGCTCCAGCTGGTCCATCGATTCCTTGCGGTCGTTGCGGTGCAGCGTGGTCAGGGTCAGCACCGCGCGTCGCGCTTCGGCCGAGGCGCCGGGAGCGAAGGCGTCGCCGCTCGAACCCCCGCCGATCGAACTGAAGATGCCTTGGATGCCCGGTACTTCCATCGCCGCCAGGCGCGCCCGTTCGGCCACCGCGCGCGTCTCGGCCAGGGTGGAACCGGGCGGCAGTTCGACGTTGATCATGGTCTGGCCGCGGTCGGCCGCCGGCACGAAGCCGGTCGGCAGCAGCGGCACCAGCATGATCGAGCCGACGAAGAACAGGGCCGAGGCGATCACGGTCACCAGGCGGTGCTTCAGGCACCACTGCATGGCATTCATGTAGCGCGTCATGAGCCAGCCGTCCTTTTCCTCTTCATGCGGCAGGTCCTTGAGGATGTAGGCTGCCATCATCGGTGTCAGCAGGCGCGCCACCACCAGCGAGGCCAGGATCGCCAGCACCGCGGTCCAGCCGAACTGCTTGAAGAACAGGCCCGGCACGCCGCCCATGAAGGCGGTCGGCAGGAACACCGCGACCAGTGCGAAGGTGGTGGCGATCACCGCCATGCCGATTTCGTCGGCCGCTTCCATGGCCGCCTGCATCGGGCTCTTGCCCATGCGCAGATGGCGCGAAATATTCTCGATCTCGACGATCGCATCGTCCACCAGCACCCCCACCACCAGCGCCAGCGAGAGCAGGGTCACGGTGTTGAGCGTGTAGCCGAACAGGTACTGGCCCAAAAACGCGGGAATCACCGACAGCGGCAGCGCGGCGGCGGCCACCAGGGTGGCGCGCCAGTCGCGCAGGAACCACCACACCACCAGCACCGCCAGGATCGCGCCTTCGTACAGCAGCTCCATCGAGCCGTCGAAGTTTTCCTGCACCGGCTGGGCGTTGTCGATCACTTCCTTCAGCGCCACGTTCGAATGGGCCGCCTGCAGTTCGGCCACGGCGGCGCGCGTGCCTTCGGCCACCGCCAGTTCGCTGGCGCCCTTGGTGCGGAAAATCTCGAAGCCGACCACGCGCTTGCCATCCTGCTCGGCCACCGAGCGCGGCTCGGCCACCGTATCGGTCACGCTTGCGATCTGGTCGAGGCGCACGCGCCGGCCGTCCGGCAGCGGAATATCCATCGCCGCCAGTTGATCGGCCGTCTGCACGGTGGCGATGGTGCGCACCGACTGCTCGGCGCCCGAGACGTCGCCGCGTCCGCCCGGCGCTTCGCGCTGCACGCTGCGCAGCTGGCGCGACACGTCCACCGCAGCCACCTGCAAGGCCGCCATGCGCGCATCGTCGAGTTCCACCCGGATCTCGCGCTGCACGCCGCCCACGCGCTTGACCGCGCCCACGCCCGGCACGCTCAGGATGCGCTTGGCGACCGCATTGTCGACGAACCAGCTCAGTTCCTGGTCGTCCAGCGGCACCCCGCCCTTGCCCGGCGCCGCGCTGGCGCTATAGGTCAGGATCACGCGGCCAGCCGTGGAAATCTTGGTCACGGTCGGATCGCGCATTTCGGCGGGCAGGTCGGCCTTGACCCGCGCCACCGCGTCGCGCACATCGTTCACCGCTTCCGAGATATTTTTCTCGAGGATGAATTCGACCGTCACCGTGGCCACGCCATCGAGCACCTTGGTCGAGATGTTCTTCACGCCTTGCAGGGTGGCGACCGAATCCTCGATCTTGCGCGCCACTTCCGTTTCCAGCTGCGCCGGCGCGGCGCCGTCGAGCGTGGCGGTCACGCTCACGATCGGCAGTTCGATGTCCGGAAAGTCCTGTACCGGGTTGGCCTTGTAGGCCAGCAGGCCGGCCAGGGTCAGCAACACGAACAGCATGATCGCCGGTATCGGGTTCTTGATTGATAGGGATGAAAAATTCATGGTGGTTCCTTATTTGGCCGCGCTCGCCGGCGTCTTGGCCGGAGCGGCGGCAGGCACGTTGCGTACCAGGTCGCCTTCGTTCAGGAAGCCGGCGCCGCTGACCACGATCAGCGAATCTTGTGTCAGGCCCTTGGTCACTTCGATGCGCTCGCCCAGGCGCCGTCCGGCCTGCACCTTGAGCTGGCTGACCCGGTTATCCTGGTTCAGGCGGAACACGTAGCTGAAGCCGTCGCGCACCACCACCGCCTGCTGCGGCACGGTCATGGCGTCCGAGGTGCCCAGTTCAAACTGGCCGCTGGCGAACATGCCGGCCTTGAAGGGCGCGTTGGCGCCGGCGGCAGAGGTGGCCGACGGAAGGTCGACATACACCAGCGCGGAGCGGGTCTGCGGGTCGATGGTCGGCGCGATCATGCGCACCTTGCCGGTCAATTCACTGCCGTTGGCCGCCTTGACCACGGCGCTGGTGCCGGGTTTCAGGCGCGCCAGTTCGGCCGCCGTGACTTCGGCGCGCCACTCCAGGCGTCCCTGGCGGATCATGCGGAACAGTTCCGTGCCCACGCCCACCACCGAACCGACGGTGGCGGTGCGCGCCGAAATCACGCCATCGTCGGGCGCGGTCACCTGCGTGTACTTCAGGCGCAGCTGCTGCGACGACAGCGCCGCCCTGGCCGAGGCGATGCGCGCCCTGGCGGTCTGCTCGGCCGTCTTGTACTGGCTGATCTGCTGGGCCGACAGCGCGCCCGAATTTTCGAGCGTACGGGCGCGCGCCGCGTTGGCCACCGCTTCGGCGGCATTCGCTTCCGCTTCGAGCAGGGCGGCGCGCGCCTGCGCCACGTCGGCGTTGACGCTGTCGGCCGAGAACACGGCCAGCACCTGGCCTTTTTTGACCACGTCGCCGACGTTGACCTTCACATCGGTCAGGCGCAGCCCGCCCGACTCGCTGCCGATCACCGCTTCCTGCCAGGCCGCCACGTTGCCGTTGGCGCCCAGCTTGATCGCCAGGGTGGCCGGCGACGGCTTGGTGGTGGTGACGGTCAGCGCCGGTTTGGGCGCGGCGTCTTTCTTGTCGTCGGCCGCCACCGAATCGGAGGAGACGGCCATCAGGGCGCCGCTGGCCAGCACCAGGGCGCCGATCACCAGCGCGGCGGCCGGTTTGAGCTTGAGGTTTTTCAAAGTGGTCTGTGCAGAGTTTGTCATGGTGTTGTATCCGTAGTCGTGTCGGGCGGTCAGTTCGGGGTGGCGGTCCAGCCGCCGCCGGCGGCGCGGTACAGCGCCACCGATGCGGCGCTGCGTTCGCGCTGCAAGGTCACGACCGCGTTCTCGGCGGCCAGGCGGGTGCGGCGCGCGTCTTCCAGTTCCAGCAGGCTGCCCAGTCCATTCTTGTAGCGGTCTTCGGCGGCGCGAAAGGCCGCGCGGTAGCCGTCCAGCGACACCTGCGCATCAACGCTGCGCTCGGCCGCGCTGTTCAGGTTTACCAGCGCTTGTTCCACTTCGCTCACGGCGCGCCGCGCGCTGGCACGGTACGCGACCACGGCCGCGTCGTAGCGCGCCCTGGCGGCATCCACATTGGCGCTGCGCCGACCGCCGTCGAAGATCGGCAGGGTCAAGGCCAGCGGGCCGATGCTCCAGGTGTCGAACTGGTTGTTGTCGCCGCCGCTGCGCAGGTTCGCACGGCCGATCGAGCCTTGCAGCGACAGGCGCGGATAGCGCTGCGCCTGCGCGCTGCCGACCTCGAAACTGGCGGCCGCCACTTCGCGTTCGGCGATAAATACGTCGGGGCGCTGGGCCAGCACCTGGGCCGGCAGGGCCGCAATCGTCACGCCTGGGGGCGTCACCGGCGTGCTGGCCAGCAGACGCGCGCGCAGGTCCGGCTCGTCGATCGCGGTCAAGGACACCAGGGTTTTGATATCGATGTCGCACAAGGCGCGCTGCAAGGTGGCGCGGCTCTTGCCCTCGGCCGCGCTGGCGCGCGCCAGGGCCGCCGTGGCGGGCGCCTGGAACCCGGCGTCGGCCGACAGCCCGGTCAGGCGCGCCGTGTCGTCGCGCGAAGCGGCGTCGAGGCGGGCCACCGCCAGCAGCTGCTCGCACGAGCGCAGGCTGTAATACTGGTTCGCCACTTCGGCCGCCACCGCCACGCGCGCGTCGTGCCAGCTGGCGTTGGCCCCAGCCAGCCGTTCCTCGGCCGCGTTGCGGGTGGCGCGCAGGCCGCCGAACAGGTCGATCTCCCAGGCGCTTTGCAGGCCGCCCTGGCTGGTGGTGCCGAGGGCCTGGGTGCCTTGCTGGTTGGTGCGGCTCACATTGCCGAAAGCGTCCAGGGTCGGCGCCAGCGCGGCGCCGGCCGCCACCCGGTCGGCGCGCGACTGCACGATGCGCGAGCGCGCCGTGGCCACGTTCGGGCTGGCCGTCTGCGCCGCCTCCACCAGTTGCCCCAGCAGCGGGTCGCCCTGTTCGCGCCACCAGGCCGACAGGTCGGTCAGGCTGCCGTTGTGCGGCAGCGGCGCCTGCCATTGGGGCGGCACTGGCGCGTCGGTTTTGCTTGGGGGCGCCAGCGCGCATCCTCCCAGGGCCAGCGGCAGCAGGGCCGCACTCAGTACATGGACGATCTTCATGCTTTCTTCTTTCGTGGCTTTTTAATCGGTTGAGTCGCTTGGATTGTTTGCGCGGCGTCGCCCTTGCGGCGCGCCAGTTCGGCGTTGACCATCGCTTCGCCGTAGTCGACCAGGCGCGCCATCCAGGCATCGATGGCGGCGTCGTCTTGCAGCAGGTGCGGGTTGATGCGGTCGATCACGTCGCGCGTGACCATCAGCTGCACCGCCAGGCCGACGATCGAAAAGCCCAGGCGCAGCAGGTCGTCGTCGGGCGTGGCCAGGCCCAGGTGGCGGCCCAGCACCATCACCAGCGCCGCGTGGGCCGGCTTGATGCCGTTGTCGATTTCTTCGGCCCACACGCCGGTCGGTTCGAGCATCTCGCGAAACCACAGCCGCATCGACAGGCGCGCCATGTCGCCGCGTTTCAGGTCGGCCATCATGATGCCGTAGAAGCCTTCGAGCGTTTCGCGCAGGGTGGCGTCGGTCGCGGTGAACGCCTCCAGGTTGGCCTCGCAGCCGGGCGACGGTTCGGTGAAGGCGGCGCGGTACAAGCCGGCCTTGTCGCCGAAGTAGTAGCTGATCGACGCAATGTTGGTGCCGGCGGCCAGCGCGATCTCGCGGGTGGAGGTTTTGGCGAAGCCCTGCTCGGCGAACAGGCGGGTCGCCGCCAGCAGCAGCCGCTCGCGCGACTGCGCGCCGTCCGAGCGCGTGCGGCGCGCATCGTCGGCCAGTAAAGTCAGTGTTTTTTCCATGCCGCGATTTAATCACGAAAATCAAACGATTGATATAACTAAAGCGTTCGTTTTAACTAAACCGGCACATCTTTACATTCGGCTTACATTGAGGGCCATCTTGTGCGCAAATTAACGGGAACTTTTTACCGCTTGAGGCGCAATACCTGTAAGGCGGGGATGTTCCTTGCCACTTTTCGATCGGCCTGCCCATGAAACGCACTGTCTTCGTCCTGTTCGCCGCCGCCGCGCTGGCCGGCGCGCGCGCCGCGCCGCTGCCGCCCGGCCAGGAGGCCGCCCATGTACTGAACCGTATCGCCTTCGGCCCAGCGCCGGGCGGCCTGGAACGCGTGACCCGCAGTGGCGTGCGCGCCTATATCGACAGCCAGCTCGCCCCCGAATCGATCGCCTTGCCGGCCGCGCTGGGCGAGCGCCTGGCCAGCCTGGAAACGCCCAACCGCAGCGCCGGCAAGACCCTGGCCGAATTTGAAGAAGCGCGCCGCAATGCGCGCGACGACACGCCGGCCGCCCAGGAGCTGCGCCGCGCGCGCGTGGCCCGCATCGCCCGCGAAACGGCCGAAGCGCGCCTGCTGCGCGCCATCGCCAGTCCGCGCCAGCTCGAAGAAGTGATGGTCGACTTCTGGTTCAACCATTTCAACGTGGCCGCCTCCAAGGGCAATGTACAGGCGCTGGTAGCCAGCTACGAGCGCGATGCGATCCGGCCGTACGTGTTCGGCTCCTTTCGCCAGCTGCTGGGCGCCACCGCGAAGCACCCGGCCATGCTGTACTACCTCGACAACTATCTGTCCGCCGCCGCCGCCCCGGCCAAGGCCAAGGGGCGTGCGCGCGGCCTGAACGAAAACTATGCGCGCGAACTGATGGAACTGCACACGCTCGGCGTCGACGGCGGCTACAGCCAGCGCGACGTGACCGAACTGGCACGCATGCTGACCGGCTGGACCTACGACCAGCGCGCCCTGATCGGCGAGGATCAAACCTTCCGCTTCGATCCCAGGCGCCACGACCAGGGCGCCAAGACCTGGCTGGGACGCGCGGTGGCGGCCGACGGCCAGCAGGAAGGCGAAATGGCGCTCGACGTGCTGGCCGTGCATCCGGCCACGGCGCGCCACCTGAGCTACAAGCTGGCCCAGTACTTCGTGCGCGACGATCCGCCGGCGGCCTTGGTCGAGCGCATGGCGGCAACCTGGCAAGCCAATGGCGGCGACATTCGCGGCGTGCTGCGGGTGCTGTTCGCCAGCGAGCAATTCCTGGACCCGGCCGCCATCGGCGCCAAGTTCAAGACCCCGTATCAATATGTGGTGTCGGCGGCGCGCGCCAGCGCCACGCCGCCGGGCGACATCGGCCCGCTGCTCGGCACCCTGACCCAGCTCGGCATGCCGCTGTACGGCTGCCAGACGCCGGACGGCTACAAGAATACCGAAGCGGCCTGGATGAACCCCCATGCGCTGACCCGGCGCATCGTGTTCGCCACGGCGCTCGGGGCGGGGCGGCTGGCGCTGGCCAAAGGCGCGCCAGTGGTGGCGCTGGCGGACGCCAGTTCGGTCACGCCGGCCCCGCTCGACCCGTTGCTGCTGGCGGCGACCCTGGGTGCTTCGGTGTCGCCGCGCACGCAGGAACTGGTGGCGGCCTCGCCGCTTGCCCTGCGCGCGGCGATGCTGCTGGGCGGCCCCGATTTTATGCAGCGCTAACAGGAGAGACGCATGCAACGCAGAGACTTTTTATCCTCGATGGCGGCCGGCGCCAGCCTGCTGGTGCCGCTCGGGCGCAGCGCCTGGGCTGCCAGCGGCACCAGCGGCACCAGCGCCACCCGCCAGAAACTGATCGTCGTGATGCTGCGCGGGGCCGTCGATGGCCTGAACGTGGTCGCGCCCGTCGGCGACGCCAACTACCGGCGCCTGCGCCCGACCATCGGACTGGAATTGCCCGGTACGGACGGCGGTGCGCTCGACCTGGACGGCTACTTCGGCCTGCATCCGGCGCTGGCACCCCTGATGCCGCTGTGGCGGCAAAAGCAGCTCGCGTTCGTGCACGCCAGCGGCTCGCCCGACGAGAGCCGTTCGCACTTCGACGCGCAGATCTATATGGAGACGGCCACGCCGGGCCGCAAAAGCACGCCCGATGGCTGGATGAACCGGCTGGTGACGGCGCTGCCGGGCGACTCCGCGGCCAGCCGCGCGATCAGCATCGGCCCGCTGATGCCGCGCATCCTGAGCGGGCCGGCGGCGGCGATCAACCTGCCCAACGGCGCCGGGGCGACCCGCGCCGATGTGCTCGACCGCCCGGCGGTGGGCGCCGCGTTCGACCAGTTGTATGCCTCGCACGCGCGCTTCGGACGCGCCTACAGCGAGGGCAGGGTGGCGCACAAGGAGGTGATGCAGGCGGCGATGAGCCAGGAGATGCAGGCGGCCGACAACGGCGCGCCGCTACCGAATGGTTTTCCGGACGATGCGGCGCGGCTGGCGGGCCTGATGCGCAGCGATGCGCGCATGCAGGTGGCGTTTATCGCGCTCGGTGGCTGGGACACGCATGCCAACCAGGGCGCGGCGAGCGGGCAGCTGGCCAACCGGCTGGCGCCCGTGGGACTCGGGCTGGCCACGCTGGCGCAGCGCCTCGGGCCGATGTTCGAGCACACGACCATCATCGTGATGTCGGAATTTGGCCGCACCGCGCGCCAGAACGGCAACGCCGGCACCGACCATGGGCATGGCAACGCCATGTGGCTGCTGGGCGGACGGGTAGCCGGCGGCAAGGTGTATGGCGACTGGCAGGGCGTGGGCGACGACGCGCTCAACGAAGGACGCGACCTGCCGGTAAGCACCGATTTTCGCTCGGTGCTGGCGCAGGTGGCCGAAAAACACCTGCGTTTGCCGGATGGTCAACTGGCCAGATTGTTTCCGGACATGCCGCGCAAGGCGCTGGGGTTTCAATTATTGCAAGTGTAGGGTGAAATATTTGTATCCGTAGCGCAACACCGTAGAAATACCGTATTGCAGCGCACCATAAATGAGAATATAGTGGACTTGTCTCCTCCAGTTTTCTCAGAAGATTGGATTGCCGCCCGCACCGTCAAGGTCGCGGGCGTTTTTTTTGGTGTGGAGCACAGCGTCCAACGGTGCAGGCCAGCCCAGCTTAGGGAAGCTTGACAGTTCCTTTCCCGCTAAGGTTGCGCTCTCCAAGCTTGGCAGTGATATTGTCGTCCTCGCCTGCCTTGCCTGGCCCGCCGGACGGACCCATGGCGCCGGGACGCCCGCTTTGTCCGGATCGTCCCGCGGGGCGGCAAAGCCCGCTCGCGCTCCCTTCCTGCCCGCCGCCTCCGCCGGCACCGCCCGGCCCGCCCATGCCCGGTTTACCCGCCGCCCCACCGACCGCCGTGACCTTCAGATTCGTATCGTCAGCTTGAGCAAGCAGGCGGACCTCCACCGGTCCGGCGTTGCCGCCATCCGCACCGTGCCCGCCGGCGCCTCCGCTACCTCCGTCGCCCCCCGTGCCGCCATAGCCGGGACCGGAAGAACAATCGAACATGCCTGACTGTGCCGAATGACCTTGTCCGCCCGCCCCACCGGGGCCGCCCGAACCGCCTGTGCCTCCGTCGCCGCCGTCCTGGCCATGATTGGCGATCGTCAGTCTGGCGACCATAGGATTGTTGACTGTCACGCGGATTACGCCGGCATGTTTGCCAGGCGTGCCCGCTGCGCCCTCTCTTCCGGGCTGCCCAGCAGAGCCGGCCTGTTGCGGTCCACCATTGGTTCCTGACTGGCCAGATGCACCCTGGACGCCAGCGGCCGCAGGACCGGCAAAGGCGCGAATCACAAGGTCCTTGTCGATCGCATCGGCCTCGATCAGCAAGGCATGCCCGTTGGTGGTGATGTCGCGTACCGAGGAATGTGCCCACTTCAGCGTGGTGGGGCGCTCGAGCACCATCCGTTCGGCGCCCGCGATCGGTACCTGGGCAACGGGCGCCGGCGTGCTTGGCGTGGCGGGCCGCGCACCCGCCGCCAGTGCTGCTTGCTCTGCAGTGATATCAAACTTGGCATCGCGTCGCCTGGATTTCTTGCCTTTGTCAGTGACAGTCACCATCACTGTAAAGTGCCCGGCGCGATTGGTTGGCAGAAATACCTGCGAGTTATTGGTGCCGGCCACCTCCTTCGGTATGACGCCGGATCCCGCAACTTCCCAACGGTATGATATGTCTTTCACCTCGCCGTCCCCGTCAGTGGCAAGTGCCAGGGCAATTGGTCCGGTTCCAGTGTTCGGGTCGGTAATCCGGATTTCGGTATCCGGAGGCTGATTCACAATCAGCCTGGATGCTGCATCGGACAGGGCGAGCGCCACAGCAAAAACTGCCGCAATAAATGCAAGAATGGCAACTAAATGGCGTTCCCAAAATGGCTTCGATGGTTCACTGGATTGCATAGTTACAATGATTCTTCGCTCAGTCATCGCTCAGGCTCCTTGTCAATACAAACGCAGACAACGATCGAGTATAACGAGCAAGGAAATCCGCATCAACCGTTGAGGGCGCCGCTGCACGGTTTGGGGGGCAAACCTGCCTGCAATGTCCAATGTCGTGTCTAATGGGTCACAGTGGGAGTGGCGTCACTGATGCGTGACAGCGGCCAGGCCTGCCGATCCGCAGGCCTGGCGATGTCAGACCCTGCGCGCGGCCGGGTAGTGCAAGGGTCAGCGCTTCTCGCGCAAGGCGAGGATGAAGGTGCTGCCGCTGCCGTAGTCGCTCGTGAAATACAGGTTCCCGCCCAGCAGATTGGCCAGGTTCTGGCACAGGTACAGTCCCAGTCCCGCCCCTTCGGCATGCCGGGTCGAGGTTGAATCGAGCTGCGAAAACGCCTGGAACAGCTTCGACTGGTCTTCCGGCTTGATGCCGGCCCCGCTGTCGGTCACGCTGAACTCCGTCAGTAACTGGCTGGCGTCGAGCCGCTGCGACAAGGCCACCTTCACCGATCCCTGGTCCGTAAACTTGATCGCGTTATTAACCAGATTGATAATAATCTGGGTCAGCGCGCGCCGGTCCGAATCGATCACGATCGCTTCAGGCGGCAGTTCCACCGACAGCGACAATCCCTTTTGCGCAGCCAGCGGACGCAGGGTGTCGGCCGTATGGTTGATCAGGTCCTGGCACTGCACGCGCTCGAGCGCCAGGGTCACCTTGCCGGCTTCGATCTTGGCCACATCCAGGATGTCGTTGATGAGCGAGAGCAGATGGCGCGCGCTCGAACGGATGGTGTTGAGCTGCTTGTCCTGGTCCGGCGTGAGCGGGCCGGGAAGCTTCATCAGCAGCGCGCCGGTAAAGCCGATGATGGCATTGAGCGGGGTGCGCAGCTCGTGCGACATATTCGCGATGAAGGCCGACTTCATGCGGCTCGCTTCGGCCAGTTCCAGGTTCTTGTGCGCGATTTCGCGGTTGATGGTTTCGAGTTCGGCCGCGTGGTGCGCCAGGCGCATATTGAGTTCGATCACCTGGCGCTCGCGCGCCTGCAGCTCGCTGTTGACCTGCACCGCCTGTTCGTAGGTCGAAATGAGCAGGTCGAGGATCTGCTGGCGCCCGGCGTTGATGAAATGCTTCTGGTTGCCGAGATAAAGCGCAATGCCCGCCTCCACCTCCGGCGGCGGCCCTTCGCGCAGGCGCAGGTTGAGCAGCATGTGGCTGATCCTGCTGAGCAGGTAATCCTCGGCATACGGCTTGCGCACGAAATTATCGGCGCCGCACTCGATGCCGCGGATGATGTCCTTGGGGTCGTTCAGCGCCGTCACCAGAATCACCGGGATCTCGCCCAGGGCCGGGTCGGACTTGATGGTCCGGCAAAGTTCGTAGCCGTCCATCTCGGGCATGATGATGTCGGACAGGACCAGGTCGGGTTTTTGCTCGCGGATCAGGGCAAGGGCCAGCTGGCCGTTGAGGGCCACGCGCACCCGGTACGACTTGGACTGGATCAGCCGCCGCAGCCGCTCGGCCTGGGTCGGGCTGTCTTCGACGATCAGTATCTCGAATTCTTCTGGCTGGATTTGGTACGTCGAGTCCACGACATGGCTCCTTGCACGGCGGCTGCGTTGCACACGACTATATCGGATTTATCGCGCCACATGGTAAATTTACAGATACGATAATGTCACTGTTTTTTACTCCGTGTCGCCCTGGAAGCCTCCCGTGCGCCAGGTCAGCACCAGGGTATCGCGGTGGCCGTTCTCGCCAGCCGGCTGGATCGGGGTCGATTCGTGGATGACGGTGGCGTCGTCGAGCAGGATCAGGGTCCATGGTTCGAGCATGGTGAAGCGCTTGCCATCCGGGCCGGCGGCGTCGAAAATGCGCGTCTCGCCGCCTTTGATATGGCTGCGCCCGACCAGCAGCACGGCCACGAAGTCGACGCCGTCGCGGTGCGCGCCTTCCGGGGTGGGACGGCCGATGCCTTCGAGCGTATCGATGCGAAACTGGTGCGCTTCCACGTACCAGGGCTGCGCCGGGCGCACGCGCGAACAGGCGTCGCCCAGGGCGCGCAGCAGCTTGCCCCATGCCGGCAGCGCCACCGTGCCTGGTTCGACCGGTTCGAACAGGCGGTGCATGCCGCCGTGCAGGGCGTTGTATTCGATCGGCTGCCAGTGCGCGCGGTGCGCGGTCTGGGTCAAGGTGGCGCCATCCTGGATGAAGCAGGAGTGGCGCCGGCGCCGGTAACTGCCGCCGTCCTTGAGGTAGTTGTCTGGCGCCAGATGGTCCCAGCTTGGGATCAGGTCATCGAGTTCGGCGAGGCTGCAGCCGGCCAGCGCGGCCACGTCCGCAGGGCGCAGCAGGGCGTAGCCGCTGGTGCGCAGCGCATCGGTGAGTTGGGCGATATCGTTAAAGGGCGGTGCGTGTGTTGTCATCCCGATAGCGTAGCATTTTTCGGCGCCGGCCGTCAGGTGCAGGCACTTACCATTTTTTCACAAGCGTCAGCCGCAGCGAGCGCGATTCGATCGGGTGGAAGTGCACATCCTCGCGCGCGCTCGCCTCGCCAGCCAGGCGCGACTCATAGTAATAAGCGATCGCCGAATCGCGCCGGTTGGTCAGGTTGAAGCCTTCGATCTCCAGCAGCAGTCCATTGGCCAGGCGGTAGCCGATGCGGCCATTCATGGTGGTGCTGCCCGCAGCGCGCACGCTGTTGTCTTCGACGAGCGGACGCGCGCCCACGTAGCGCAGGCGCAGCGCGCCCGACCAGGGACCCTGGTCGAGCGTGAGCGCGAACTGGCCCACGCCTTCGACCGCGCCGGCGATGCGGTCCGCGCCCGCAACCACGCCCGCGCCGCGTGCGCGGGCCTTGGCGAAAGCCAGGTCCAGATCGAGCGAGAGCCATTTGAACGGCTTGTAGTAGTTCGACAGCTCGATCCCGGTGCGGCGGCTCCCCGGGCCGGCTTCGGTGTTGCCGGCGTCGCCCACGTAGACCAGTTCCGAGGCCATGTCGAGCCGGTACAGCGAGAGCGCGCTTTGCAGCCTGGGCACTAGCTCGCTGCGCACGCCCACTTCCAGGCCGCGCGTGCGCGCCAGGCCCGGGGCCGGCGTGGTGCGCTCCACCGTGCCGCGCGCATCGTTACTGTGAAAGCCGTTGCCGGCGTTGAGATACCACTCGGTCTGCGCCCAGGGGCCGAAGATCAGGTTCAGCGAGGGACTGAGCTGATGGTCGCGCGCGCGCGCCGGGCCGCCGCCGCCGCTGGCGCCGCCCTGCACATCGAAGCGGTAGCTGTCGGCGCGCAGGCCGGCCCTGCTGCGCAGTTTGTCGCTCCAGCGCACCTGGTGTTCGGCGAACAGGCCCAAGCTCGATTCGACGACGTGGTCTTCGCGCGTGGTGGAAAGGCGCTCGCGCCGGCGCGTGTTGTACAAACCGTTGAAGATATTGTCGTTCTGGAGTTGCAGGCCGACCGTCACGTCCGAATTGACGCCGGTGCCGTGCCCATGCCAGGTGTGGGTGGCGTCGACGCCGCTGGTCACGCGCCGGTCCGGCTGGCTGAACTGGTCGCCGTTGACCGGATCGTTGAGAAAATAGGTGAAGTTGGAATACAGGTCGAGCTGGTTGCGGATCACGTAGGCGTTGACCTTGGACGCCTGGTCCGCGCCCGTGCGGCGCCACACGCCGGACAGGCTGTAGCGGCGCGCCTGGCCGCCGTCGCTGTCGTCGATGGCGTCGAAGCGGCCGAGCGAACCGTCATCGACGGCACGCTGGGGAATCTGGTCGCTCGCATTCCAGCTGGCGCGGTAGGCCATGGCGCTCACCGTGAAACCGTTGTTGGCGTAGCCCTGACTGTAGCGCAGCACCGCGTTGACCTTGCGGTAGTCGTCGGGCCGGGTGAAGGGGCCATCGTTGTGCATCACCTCCAGCGCGTACAGCAGGTTGCCGCCGCCCGCCTCGGGCGAACCAGCCAGCAGCGCGCGCGCAAAGCCGTTCTGGCCGATGCTGGCGCTGGTGGTCGTTTGCGCCAGCCGGTTGGCGTAGGTGACGGCCGCAGCCCCGGCCGAGGCAAAGTCGCCATCGCGCGCCGAGTACGGGCCTTTGCGGTAATCCATGCGCGCGGCCAGTTCGGGAATCAGGAAATTGAGGTCGGTCCAGCCCTGGCCATGCGCGTGGCTGCGCTGGTTGACCGGCATGTCGTCGACGGTGGTGCGCAGATCGGTGCCGTGATCGAGGTTGAAGCCGCGCAGGAAGAACTGGTTGGCCTTGCCCTCGCCGCTGTGCTGGGTGGCGATCAGGCCGGGGATCGCTTCGAGCAGTTCGCCGGGGCGGTACACGGTGCGCATTTCCAGCTGCTTCTGACTCAGGCTGCCGGCGTTGGCCGCGTCCGCGATGCCGAGCTGGCTGGCGCGCGAGCCGTCGATCAGCACGCGCTGTAAAACCAGGTCGTCGGCGCGCGCGGCGCTGTGGCACACCATGAGCGACAGGGCGATCGGGGTAAGGCGTAAAACGGTTTGCATGGTCACGGGAGTGCTTGTTCTTTTTTGGTGCGGTCGAAGGTGAGCGTGCCGATGGCGCCGCCGCGGTTGATGTTGACGGTATTGACCTGGTCGGGCAAGAAGTCGGACAAGACCTCGTCATGCACGCGCGCGACGGCCGCCAGCGGGGTCTTCTCCACTTCCTGATAAATCACCACGCTCTCGACGCTGGTGGTCACGCCGACCCAGCGCAGCGGCAGGCGCGCCTGGCCGGGGCCCTGCAGGTAGAACTGCCTGTCGATGTACTTGCGCAGCACCGCTTCATCGTGCGGGTCGGACAGGTCGGGCTGGCGCTGGTACAGGTTGGCCAGCAGCGCTTCGATATCGTGCGCCATGTAGGTGTGCACGACTTCGATACTGCCGGTGTTCTGGTTGAACGAGATATCGGTGATCCCCGCGTGAAAGCGGTGCGCCTGCGCGCCCAGGCAGGCGCAGGCCAGCAGCGCGCCGAGCGCGAGGCGGCGCTTCATTGCGCGGCCTTGCCGTCGTTCGATTTCAACGGTGTCCTGAAGTCCTTCATCAGGTCATCCTTGGTGCGGTCGGTCTTGAACAGCTCCAGGCGCGAGGGCGTGATCTTGCGCGGCCAGGCGTTGTTGGCCACGTCGGTATCGGCCGTTTCCCAATACGGGTCCTGGGTCAGGCCAACCATCGGTTCGTCGGTGACGATCAGCTTCGTGATCTTCTTCGGCGAATAGCGCCACACTTCGGCCGGAATGCGCTCGATGTATTTTTTGCCGGATTTGAGTTCGATCTCGAGCACCAGTGGCGTCACCAGTCCGCCGATGTTGGAAAAGTCGACCAGGTACAGGTGCTTGCCTTTCGCGAGCAGGGCCTTTTCCCAGTCTTCCAGCCCTTCCAGGGATTCCTGGTACTTGTTGCGGTCCTTGTTGGTGACCGTGAAGTCGTCATGCTCGTTGTAGAAATCCTTCAGTTCCGGATGCGCGTCCACGCGGCGCGGCGTGCCCTTGTCGCGCTGGGCGGTCACCGACACCGGCTCGGCATCCTTGCGCGCCTTTTTCCAGGCTTTTTCGATGTCCGGATTCTTGGTGCTCACGCCGTATTCGGTGATGCCGTCCACGCTCACGTCGACCGCGTCGGTGGTGTAGAACCAGCCGCGCCAGAACCAGTCGAGGTCCGTGCCGGAAGCGTCTTCCATGGTGCGGAAAAAATCGGCTGGCGTCGGGCGCTTGAACTTCCAGCGCTGCGCGTACTCGCGGAAGGCGAAGTCGAACAGCTCGCGCCCCAGCACCGTTTCGCGCAGCACGATCAGCGCAGTGGCCGGCTTGGCGTAGGCATTGTTGCCGCGCTGGAGAACCGACTCCGAATTGGTCATCACCGGCACCTGGTTCTTGCTGCGCATGTAGTCGACGATGGCGCGCGGGTCGCCGCGCGTGTCGGGGAAGTCTTCTTCCCAGGCGCGCTCGGACAGGTACTCCAGGAAGCTGTTGAGGCCCTCGTCCATCCAGGTCCACTGGCGCTCGTCGGAATTGACGATCATCGGGAAGTAGTTGTGGCCTACCTCGTGGATGATCACGCCGATCAGGCCATACTTGGTGCGGCGCGAGTAGGTCAGTTCACCGGTCTTCTTGTCCTTGCCCGGACGCGGGCCGTTAAACGAAATCATCGGGTATTCCATGCCGCCCACCGGGCCGTTGACCGAGATCGCGATCGGATACGGATAGTCGAAGGCGTACTTGTTGTACTGCTCGATGGTGTGGACGATGGCCTGGGTCGAATAGCGCTCCCACAGCGGATTGCCTTCCTTCGGGTAGTACGACATCGCCATCACGTCGGTATCGCCCTTCTTGTAGCCCTGCGCATCCCAGATGAACTTGCGGCTGCTGGCAAAGGCGAAATCGCGCACGTTCTTCGCCTTGTAGTGCCAGGTCTTGCTGGCGCTCGAGCGCGATTTTTCGGCCGCCTCGGCTTCCTTCTGCGTGACGATGATCACCGGTTTGCTGCTGGTGCGGGCCTGTTGCAGGCGTTCGCGCTGGGTCGCCGTGAGCACCGCGCCGGGGTTTTGCAGCTCGCCCGTGCTGGCCACGATATGGTCGGCCGGGACGGTCAGTTCGATGTCGTAGTCGCCGAATTCCAGGGTGAATTCGCCATCGCCCAGGTACTGCTTGTTCTGCCAGCCGGCCGCGTCGTAATAGGCCGCCATGCGCGGGTACCACTGGGCGACTTCGAACAGGTCGTTCTTGTCTTCCTCGAATTTTTCGTAACCGGAGCGGCGGCCCAGCACATTCATTTCCGGGATGTTGAAGTTCCACGTCATCTGGAACGAGAAGCGCGAACCGGGTTTCATCGGCTGCGGCAGGTCGATCCGCATCATGGTCTTGTTGATGGTGTACCTGAGCGGCTGGCCGCCGGCGTCCGTGAGCGCGGTGATGTTGAAGCCGCCGTCGAAGGTGCGGCTAAGGGCGATGAAGCGCATCGCCTCGAAGCGCATGCCGTCCGCCTCGGTCCCCTTGGCCCACGCCTCGCGCGAGGGCACGGTGGAGATGGCGCGGTTGTCCGAATCGGCGCGGAACATGTTCTGGTCCAGCTGCACCCACAGGTACGACAGCGTATCCGGCGAGTTATTGTGATACGTGACCGTGCCGCTGCCGTCGATGCGGCGTTTGGTCTCATCGAGCGTGGCGCGCAGCTTGTAGTCGGCGCGCTGCTGCCAGTAGGCGTGGCCGGGCGCGCCCGAGGCGGTGCGGGTGATGCCGGGCGTGGGCAGCAGTTCCTCGAGCTGGCGGAACTTGTCGTCGAAGGCTGGCGCCGCAGTGGCGGCGGAGGTCAGGCAGCTCGCCAGGCAGGCCGCCAGGGCCAGGGAAAGGTGTTTGATGATCATTGGGGGCAGGGTGGTGTCGTACGAAAAAAAGCGGGCACGCCAGCGTGCCCGCCTTTGCTGCTTGGTCTACTTGGTCTTGCTCGGGTCTTCTTTGGTCTTCAAGGGCGTATTGAAGTCTTTCATCATGTCGTCCTTGGTGCGGTCGGTCTTGAACAGCTCCAGGCGCGAGGGCGTGATCTTGCGCGGCCAGGCGTTGTTGCTGTTGTCGATATCGGCCGTTTCCCAGTACGGATCGTGGGTCAGGCCGACCATCGGTTCATCGGTGACGATCAGCTTCGTGATCTTCTTCGCCGAGTAGCGCCACACTTCGGCCGGAACGCGCTCGATGTATTTTTTGCCGGATTTAAGCTCGATCTCGAGCACCAGCGGCGTCACCAGCCCGCCGATGTTGGAAAAGTCGACCAGGTACAGGTGCTTGCCTTTCGCGAGCAGCGCTTTTTCCCAGTCTTCCAGTCCTTCGACCGCTTCCTGGTACTTGTTGCGGTCCTTGTTGGTGACCGTGAAGTCGTCATGCTCGTTGTAGAAATCCTTCAGTTCCGGATGCGCGTCCACGCGGCGCGGCGTGCCCTTGTCGCGCTGGGTGGTCACCGATACCGGCTCGGCATCCTTCTGCGACTTCTTCCAGGCTTTTTCGATCTCGGGATTCTTGGTGCTCACGCCATATTCGCTGATGCCGTCGACGCTTACGTCGACCGCGTCGGTGGTGTAGAACCAGCCGCGCCAGAACCAGTCGAGGTCCGTGCCGGAGGCGTCTTCCATGGTACGGAAAAAGTCCGATGGCGTCGGGCGCTTGAACTTCCAGCGCTGCGCATATTCGCGAAAGGCGAAGTCGAACAGCTCGCGCCCCAGCACCGTTTCGCGCAGCACGTTCAGGGCCGCCGCCGGCTTGGCATAGGCGTTGTTCCCGAACTGCAGCAGCGATTCGGAATTGGTCATGATCGGCACCTGGTCGCGCGAACGCATGTAGTCGACGATGGTGCGCGCTTCGCCGCGCGACTGCGGATAGTTCTCTTCCCACGCGTTCTGCGCCAGGCCCTGGATGAAGGTGTTCAGGCCCTCGTCCATCCAGGTCCACTGGCGCTCGTCGGAATTGACGATCATCGGGAAGTAGTTGTGGCCTACCTCGTGGATGATCACGCCGATCAGGCCATACTTGGTGCGCTTGGAATAAGTCAGTTCACCGGTCTTCTTGTCCTTGACCGGACGCGGGCCGTTAAACGAAATCATCGGGTATTCCATGCCGCCGATCGGGCCATTGACCGAGATCGCCGCCGGGTACGGATAGTCCAGCGCATACTTGTTGTACTGTTCGATGGTGTGCACGATAGCCTGGGTCGAGTACTTTTCCCACAGCGGATTGCCCTCTTTCGGGTAGTACGACATGGCCATCGTGTCGGTGCCGCCCTTCTTGTAGCCCTGCGCATCCCAGATGAACTTGCGGCTGCTGGCAAAGGCGAAATCGCGCACGTTTTTTGCCTTGTAGTGCCAGGTGCGGGTGCCGCTGGCGCGCGATTTTTCGGCCGCCTCGGCTTCCTGCTGGGTGACGATGATCACCGGTTTGCTGCTGGTGCGGGCCTTTTGCAGGCGCTCGCGCTGGGTCGCCGTCAATACCTCGCCCGGGTTTTGCAGCTCGCCCGTGCTGGCCACGATATGGTCGGCCGGGACGGTCAGCTGCACGTCGTAGTCGCCGAATTCGAGCGTGAACTCGCCGGCGCCGAGGAACTGCTTGTGCTGCCATCCATACACGTCGTAGTACGCCGCCATGCGCGGGAACCAGTGGGCGATTTCGAACAGGTCGTTCTTGTCGTCGAATTTTTCGTACCCGGTGCGCCCGCCCTGGACCTTGGCGTCGTTGATGTTGAAGCTGAAGTCGATGTTGAACGACAGGCGCGCGCCCGGCTTCAGCGGCTGCGGCAGGTCGATCCGCATCATGGTCTTGTTGATCGTATGGCGCAGTGGTTTACCGTCCGCGCCCTTGACCGCGCCGATGGCAAAGCCGCCTTCGAAGCCGGGGTTTTCCAGGATCGAGCGCATGCCCTCGAAGCGCATGCCGTCTTCATCGCTGCGCGCCTTGGCCCAGGCCTCGCGCGAGGCCACCGTGGCCGACATGCGCGCGTCCGAATCGGGTTTGAAGATGTTCTGGTCCAGCTGCACCCACAGGTAGGCCAGGGTGTCCGGCGAGTTGTTGTGATAGGTGACCGTCTCGGTCGCGCTGATGGTGCGCTTGTTTTCATCGAGGCGCGCGCGGATCGTGTAGTCGGCGCGCTGCTGCCAGTAGGCGTGGCCGGGAGCGCCGGCCGCATTGCGGATCGTATTCGGCGTCGGCAGCACCTCCTCGAGCTGGCGGAATTTATCGTCGAACGGTTCGGCGGCCGAGGCAACGCCCGCCACCAAGAACAATGCAACTAAGACCGGCATACGGATCATGTTTTCCCTGACTTTTCTCGTGAAAAAGAGGAAGTATTCTAAACGTACCGATTAGTCAATTGTTTCAGGGAATTGTAAAAAAGCTGAAACATACACGCGGGCGCAGGCTATGATTGCCGGGGCCGGTTATTGCGGTGATGCGGACGCGGGGAGGCGGGGCGGAATGGACATGAATTTCAAGGCAAGCATCCTGATCGTGGATGGCGTATCCGACAACCTTGTACAGATCGAAGAGCTGCTGCAGGAGCGCTACCACGTGCGCCTGGCGAGGAGTGGCGAGGACGCGCTGCGCATCGCGCAGCAGGCGCCGCTGCCGGACCTGATCGTGTTGGGTGGCGCGCTGGCCGATGCCGACAGCCTGCGCGTGTTTCACGGCTTGAAGTGCCAGGTGTTGAGCAGCGAGACGCCGGTGATCATGCTCATCGCAGACGATGGCGCGCAGCTGGAAGAACGCGCGTGGCGCGACGGCGTGGCCGATGTGGTGCGGCTGCCGTTGTCGGCGGCGGCGTTGCTGGCGCGCGTGGCCACGCAGCTCAGGTTGTGCGCGGCCGACGCCATGCTGCGCGACCAGCATCGCCACTTCGAGCACCTGGTGGCCGAGCGCGTGCGCGACGCCGGCTTGATGCAGGATGCGACCGTGCTGGCGATGGCGGTGCTGGCCGAGTCGCGCGACCCCGGCGTCGGCCAGCATCTGCTACGCACGCAGCGCTACGTGACGGCGCTGGCGCGCGAGCTGCGTTTTGTGTCGGCCTACACGGCCGAACTGACCAACGACGCCATCGCGCTGCTGCGCAAGGCGGCGCCGCTGCACGACATCGGCAAGGTGGGCGTGCCCGATGCGGTGCTGCTCAAGCCGGGCAAATTGAGCGACAGCGAATTCGCGCTGATGAAACTGCACACCGTGTACGGGCGCGATGCCATCGCCGGCGTCGAACGCACGCTCGGCGGCAGCAACGGCTTCTTGCGCTACGCGCGCGAAATCGCCTACTCGCACCAGGAAAAGTGGGATGGATCGGGCTATCCGCAAGGGCTGGCGGGCGAGGCGATTCCGCTGTCGGCGCGGCTGATGGCGGTGGCCGACGTGTACGACGCCTTGACCACCGCGCGCCTCTACCGGCCGGCGTTTACGCACGAAACGGCGGTCGAGCTGATCCGCCAGGGCCGCGGCGAACATTTCGATCCCGACATCGTGGACGCCATGCTCGCCATCGAAGAACGCTTCAAAGCCATCGCCACCGAGTTCCCTGCGCCCTGAACCGGGGTCAGAGCTTTAATTTGCAATTTTTTTCCAACTCCACATCCTCCGTGCGGCTAAACCCTTGCAAAACCGGGGACAGACCCCGGTTTTGCAACTCCGTCATGTCGCGCAATGTTTCGATTTAAGGCTCTGACCCCGGTTGTAGGTGGTTGAGAGGGAACGCTGTAGGAAGTCGGGACAGGTTTGAAGTGTTGTTGGGGCGCGCCATTTGTGAGATTTCCGCATACCAATATGCTATAGTCAATTCGCATACCCGGGCGCGCCGGGCCTTCGGTACAACGTGGAGCGAACCGATGCGGACTCAAGGATACCTGGCCTTTGCAGTCGGTATTTGTCTGACCATGTGGACCTGCGTTGCCGTGCTCGATGCGCAGCAGGCGCGCATCGCGGCCGCCTTCCAGCGCGACGCCGACAAGGTGGCCACCGATACCAACGTGCGCCTGCAAACCTATTTCGACATGCTGCTCAGTATCAAGGGCGCCTTCGCCGTCGACGACCAGGTCGACCGCGCGCAGTTCGCCCGCTTCGTGCGCGAACTCAATCTCACTACGCGCTACCCCGGCTTCCAGGCGATCCAGTTCGTGCGCTACGTGCCGGCCGCCGGCCTGGCCCGCTTCACCGACGCCGTGCGGCGCGATACGAGCCTGGTCCCCGGCGGCTATCCGGCCTTCGTCGTCCATCCGCCGGTGACGCGCGCCGAGCACTTCATCGTCGAATACACCGAGCCGCTCAAGGGCAACGAGATCGCCTTCGGCCTCGATCTGGCCGCGCTGCCGCCGCACTTGCAGGCGGTCGAATCGGGCCGCGACAGCGGCGAGATCGTCGCCACCGAACGCATCACGCTGGTGCAGGATGACAGCGGCCAGCCCGGCTTCGTGGCGCGCGCGCCGGTCTATCGCCAGAACATGCCGCTGACCACCGTGGCCGAACGGCGCGCCGCGCTGGTGGGCCTGGTGGCGATCGTGTTCCGCGTGAACAACCTGATGCACGAGGTGATCGAGCCGCAGCTGTTGAACCAGATGGCGTTTCGCATCCACGATGCCGGCAATGTGGCCGATGGGGCGGCCGCGCCCTTCGACAGCGCGAACGTGATGTTCGATACCACCCGCACCGATATCCTGCCGCTGCACGGCGTGCGCACCGAGGCGCGCCTGAACGTGGCGCAGCGCCAGTGGGTGATGCGCTTCGAGGCGCTGCCCGGAAGCCGCTACAGCCGCGATGTGCGGCCGGTATTGTTCATCGCCGCCGGCGGCCTGGTGATCAGCACCCTGATCGCGGCCCTGATGATCGCCTCGCGCCGCAGCCGCACCCTGGCACAACAGGTGCGCGTGACGCTCGACGAACAGCGCGCCTTCCAGGACAGCGCCAACGTCGGCATCGCGCTGTTCTCGCACGGCGTGATCATGCGCTGCAACCGCGGCATGGAGGAGATGATGGGCTACGCGCCGGGCGAGCTGGCTGGCTGCCAGACGCAGGTGCTCTCGCGCGCGGCGGCGGCCGGCGCGCCCGATCCGTTTGCGGTCGATCCGCACACCCGGCGCTGGCAGGGCGAGCTGAAACTGCTGCGCAAGGACGGCAGCACGATCTGGTGCCTGATCAACGGCAAGGCGCTCGACGCATCCGACCTGTCGAAGGGCGGCGTGTGGGTGATCCAGAATATCAGCGACCGCAAACACACCGAGGCGGCGCTGGTCGACGCCAAGGATGGCCTGGAGCACAGCCTGGCCGAACTCGAACAGCAGAAGGCCAACGTCGAAAGCGCGCACCGCGACCTGTCGACGGTGCTGGCCACGCTCAAGCAAGCCCAGACCAACTTGATCACGTCCGAAAAAATGGCCTCGCTCGGGTCGCTCGTGGCGGGCATCGCGCACGAACTCAATACCCCGATCGGCAACAGCCTGTTGACCGCCACCGCGCTGGCCGACATGGTGGCCGACTTCGAGCGCAAGTACGCCGGCGGCGGCATCAAGCGTTCGGCGCTGGAGGCGCACATGGCCGATACGCGCCTGGCATGCGACATCATGGCCAGCTCGCTGCGCCGCGCGGGCGACCTGATTACCTCGTTCAAGCAGGTGGCGGTCGACCAGACCTGCGACCAGCGCCGCCGCTTCGATCTGTGCGACCTGGTGCGCGACACCCTGGCCACCTACGCGGCGCAGCTGCGCCGCGCCAATTGCGAAACGCGCTTCGACGGCCCGGCCAGCCTGCTGCTCGATTCCTATCCGGGCAGCGTGGGGCAGGTGCTGTCGAACCTGATCAACAACGCGCTGCTGCACGCCTTCGAGGGACGCGCGAATGCACTCATTACGATCACCGCGCGCGAGGTCGAGGACGACAAGCTGCTGCTCATTTTCAGCGACGATGGGGTGGGCATGCCGCCCAAGATCCTGCACCAGGTGTTCGATCCGTTTTTTACGACCAAGATGGGACAGGGTGGCTCGGGACTGGGGATGAACATCGTCTATAACATCATTACCGGCATGCTCGGTGGGAGCATCGAGATCGAATCCTCGCCCGAGCATGGCACCAGCGTCACGGTGCGCATTCCGCGCAAGGCGCCCAACCGCGAGAGCGAGGCGGCCGAGGTGAATATGCTGCTGATGTAAGTAACCAGCCGGTGTCAGGCGGCGTAGCGTTCCCTGAGCAGGCGCAGCATCGCCACGTTCTGGTCCCACGCGTTCGAGAGCGGCTCGCCGCTGAACGGCATGGTCTGGGTATACGGCACCGGTCCGAATTCGGGGGTGATCGTCACGAGCGCGGCGCCGGCGGCGCGGCGCAGCGCCACGATGCGGTCCCACCACCCAAGATGACGCGCCAGTTCGGCGCCGAACTGCGGTGCGCGGAAGTCGCTCACCTGCGGTCCTTGCGCATGGCCGACGCGCGCGTGGATGTGGCGCACGTGCGGCAGGGTCGCATCCAGCGTTGCCGGCTGGTCTTCCAGCAGCGATTCGCAGGCGCAGCACCAGTGCGACAGGTCGGCCGTCAGTTCCAGGCCGGGCAGCTGGCGCAGGTACGGCAGCAGCAGCATCGGGTGGCCCGAGAAGCGGCTGCGGTGGATCTCGTGCACGATCGGCACGCCGTGCTCGCGCGCGATGGCCGCCGTCAGCGCGATCAGTTCCAGGTTCTGTTCATGCGTGTAGAAGTCCTTGCCGGTGTGCGTGTTGACGAACAGCGGGCGCGCGGCGCAGGCGTTGGCGAGGTAAGCCGCCAGGGCCTCGCGGTGCGCCTCGAACTGCGGGTGGAACACGGTTTCCCACTGCTGCGCGATGAGCAGCAGGCCGGCCTCGGCGATGCGCGCGCTCCAGTCGTCGCGCTCGGCACCATCGAGCGGCAGCGACATTTCTATGCCGTCGAAACCGGCTTCCTTGACGCGCGCGATGAATACGTCGGGCGCGAGCTCGTTGCTGCCCCAGTGGGGGGCGAAGATGCGGATGTCCATGGATTGCTCTTGATTACTCGAAGCCGCGCACCGGAAAGCTGGCGTCGCGCTGGATCCAGTTGTGCGGCGAGTAGGTGGTGGTGCCGTCGGTCGCATGCAGCGTGTACGCGTGGCGCGACACCGGCGAGCGGTTCGGCGCGCTGTAGTGCGGCAGCAGGCCATGAAAGCAAACCAGGCTGCCGGCTTTCGCTTCCAGCGGCACGGCGCTGCTGTCGTCCGGCCAGGGCATGCTGTCGAGCGTTTCCATCTTGATGTCGTCGCCGTTGCGCACGAAGCGCTCGCGCATCGGGCCGCGGTGGCCGCCCGGTTCGACCCACAGGCAGCCGTTGTCGATGGTGGCGTCTTCCAGCGCGAACCAGAAGGTGGTCACGCTGACCGGCGTGGTCTCGAAAAAGGTCGCGTCCTGGTGCCAGCGCACTTCGCCGCCGATGCCCGGCTGCTTGAAGATGTACATCGATTGCCACACCTTCGGGTCCACCAGGCCGAGGTCGCGCGCCACCGCGGCCAGTTTGGCGTCGCGCGAAAAGGCCTCGAACACCGGATCGAGATCGTGCAGCGCGTGGCCGATCTTGTTGATGGAGAGAGCCTTTTCCTGGCGCAGCTGGCCGTCCGGGCCGAACGCTTCTTCTTCAAAAAAGCAGCGGATGGTGTTATCCGAGCGCAGGAAGTACTCGTCGGTGGCGGTGGTTTGGTCGCGCGTGGTGAAAATCGAGCGGCCCTGGGATGGATCGAATTCGTTGACAATCTCGCCAGCGCGCTGGCGCAGGCGGGCGATCTGGTCCATCGTCTTGAAACCGGGGACGACGAGGTAGCCGTCGCGCTGGAACTGGTCGCGTTGTTCGGTACTGAGCATGGGTGTGGCTCCTGCCATGATGGAAGCTGCCATTGTAGGGTTGGCCCGGCAGCGCGGCAATTGCCGGATCGGTTGACAGATTGTCGCCGTCCGGTTGACAATCGGCCGCATGGATCAACTGCGCGCAATGGAGATGTTTGTCGAGGTGGCGCGCCTGCGCAGCTTTGCGGCCGCCGGGCGCCGCCTGGGCGTCACGCGCGCCATGGTCAGCAAACAGATCATGCAGTTGGAAGCGATGCTCGATGCGCGCCTGCTGCACCGCTCGACCCGTGAAGTGAGCCTGACCGACGCCGGCCAGGCCTACCTGGCCCCGTGCCTGGCGACGGTGGAGCAGGCGCGCGAGGCGGCGCGCGCCATCAGCCCGGCCGGCGCCGAGCTGGCGGGGGCGCTGCGGATCCAGGCGCCGTCCGGTTTTGGGGTCGCGTGGCTGGCCGACGCGGTGGCGCGTTTCAGCCTGCGCCACCCGCTGCTCACGCCGTCGCTGTTCGTCGACGATGCGCTGCTCGACCCGATCCGCCATGGCTTCGACCTGACCATCCGTGTGGGCGGCATCCCGGACAGCAGCGGCCTGGCCATGCGCCGCCTGGCGCCGTGCCGGGGCGTGCTGTGCGCCAGTCCCGCTTACCTGGCCAGATGGGGCGCGCCGCACACGCCCGAAGAACTGCTCGATCACCAGTGCCTGCACTTTTCCCACCTGACCGACGGCACCAGCTGGCGCTTCACGCGCGGCGCCGAGCGGCGCACGGTGCGGGTCAACGCCGGGTTTACCGCCAATAGTGGACTGGTGCTGCAGCAGGCGGCCGAGCGCGGGCTGGGCATCGTCTACAACACCACGTTCCTGGCCTGGCAAAAGCTGATCGACGGGGCGCTGGTGCCGGTGCTGCCGGACTGGGAGCTGCCGCTCAACGACCTCTCGGCCCTGTACCCGGCCAGCCGCCAGCTCTCGCCCAAGGTCAGGGCGCTGGTCGATTTCCTGGTGGAGGAGTACCGCGTGGCGCCGTGGGACCTGGCGCTGGCGCAGGCCGGCATCCTGCTGTAGCTTAGGCCTCGGCGCCGACCAGCCAGGCGCCATCCTGGTAGACCAGTTCATCGTCCAGGTACACCGCTTCCGTCACGGCGAAGATGTCGACGTGGTAGCGCGCATCCTTGCGCTTGAAGCCGGGCTTCTGGTACACGCCGTGCTTGGCCCCCAGCGACAGGTGGATGCCACACATGCGCTCATAGGTGCCGATGTCGTTGACGCGGCGCTCGCGCGTAAACGCGCGGTTCATGCCGAAGCCCAGTTCGCGCAGCCAGACTTCGCCTTCGTCGCGCCGGATGATCTCCAGCACTTGGTCGAATTCCGGGGTGGCGTTTTCCGTGCCGACCACGCGCCCCCGTTCGACGATCAAGGTAATCGGGGTCGCGGGGCGGTTCACCATATACGAGGTGTCGCCAAAGACGTGAATCCGCACGCGCCCGTTGACCGCTTCCAGGTCCTGCGCTTCGGTGAACACTTCGCCGATCGGGAACTGGCCGCCGACGTTGTTCATGCCGCTGTAGTCGCCCACATTGAGTTTGGCCGCCTCAAACGGCGAGGCAAACACCAGCGTTTCGTCGCCGCTGTGGACCACGCCCATCGAGGCGGCATCGATACGGCGCTTGAGCGCCTTGCCCACCCCGCGGTAATAGGCGCTGTCGTAGGCCAGCGATGCGATGTAATGCTCGCCCTGCGCGCCCGGCATGCGCGACAGGTGCACGTGCTCGATCACTTTGAGCCCCAGTTTGAACAGCTCGACCCGGATGCGGAAGGCTTCCAGGCGGAAGTTGGTCGACTGGATCAGCACCACCAGGTCGTGCGCGGCCATGCCCTTGAAGGCGGCCAGCACGTCGTCGGCGGCCACCGTGTCGAAGTCGATGAACACGGCGCCGGGCAGGTTGCGGCGGTAGCCTTCGGTGAGCGCGCGCGCCAGGTCGGAGCGGCAATCGTAGACCACCAGCGCGCGCTGCGCCGGGCCGTGTTCGACCACGGTGGCGAGCACCTCGCGCAGGTGGGCGCTGGCGGCATCGACGGCGTGCGCGGGAATGGCGCCCCAGGGGGCGGTGGTCAGGTCAGGGGAGGTCATGGTGCGGTGCAAGGTATTGAGTAGCGTCCATTATACGTGCCCGGTTTTGCTTGGGAGCCACACTTCCTTGTCGAAGCAATAATGCTTTGTGTAATTTATTGCGATAACGGAATGGGCATGTGTTAACGTCAGGTAAAACTACACGGCTCAAAGCCGGACCCAACCATCTGACAATTCCAGGAGATAAAGATGAAATCACTGTTCCAGAAACTCATGTTCGCGGTCTTTGCCCTCACCCTCGCCGGCGCCGCCAGCGCGCAGGACGCCACCAAGCGCGGCACGGCCGACGAAGCGGTGGCCATGGTCAAGAAGGCGACCGCCTACCTGACCGAGAACGGGCGCGACAAGGCGATCGCCGCCTTCAACGATCCCAAGGGGGAGTTCATCAAGGGCGATCTGTACGTCTTCATGTTTACCTTCGACGGCACCGCGCTGGCGCACGGCCAGAATGCCAAGATGGTCGGCAAGAACCTGATCGACCTGAAGGCCGGCGAGGTGTTCCCGATCCGTGAATTCATCAAGATCGCCAAGAGCCCTGCGGGCACCGGCTGGTTCGCCTACAAGTGGCCCAATTCGATCACCAAGGCCATGGAAGAGAAAAATACCTACGTCGAGCGCAATGGCGATGTGCTGATCGGCGTCGGTACCTATAAGTAGCGCCTCGTTGCGCTACCGGCCATGCCACGAGACGGTACGCCGTAAATAGACCACGTGGATAATCCGTTTGCGCTATGATTTCAAGAGCAACAGCGGCCCGCATCGACGGGCCGCAACTCTGATACATACATAGGGCGGCAAGCGACATGGCACACCGATGGAAAACGCCCGGCGGCATATGGCTGGAACACGAACACACGGCGCAGTTTGAACTGGCGCCGAGCGAGGGGCCGGGCCGCATCGCGCGCCTGCCCGCTGTCGCGCACCTGCCCGGCGCACCGCTGCAGGGCAGCCGCACCGAGACCGTGTTCCACGGTCTGCTTGTCGCAAACAAATGATCGGCGCCCTGCGGCAGCGCCTGGCCAGGCCCGGACCGAAGCAGTTAACCATGCCGGCGCCCTGATGCGCCACTGCCAGCAGCGCGTGCAGGAACCGAAGCGCGACACCGGCGCCCGGCTGCCGGCGCTGGCCGCCTTGTTCGACGAAGCCATCCCCGACCCTGACAACGACCTCCCCGATCCTGACTGACGCCATGAACCTGCAAGACCAAGTGACCTACCGCTGCCTGAACGCCGCCTGCGTGCGGCCGATGCCGTGCCGGGTCGATTTCTGCCCCTACTGCGGCAGCGCCCAGCACGAGGGCGCGCTGCGGGCTGCGCGCGCCGCCGTGATCAAGTCCGTGCCCGTGCCTGAACCGGTGGCCAGGCCTGTGGCGCCAGCGGCGCCGCCGGTCGAGCCGCCGGCGTTCGCGCAGCAAGTGCCGCCCGCGCCAGCCATGCCCGCGCCAGCGGCCGCTGCGCCACCCCAGGCGCGGCCTTGGGCGGCGGGCGGCGCTGCCGTGCCGCCGTCGCCCAAGGCCGCACCGGCCGGCCCCGGACTGCGCAAACCGGTCCGCCTGCGTTACTGGCTGCTGGCGCTGGCCGTCCTGGCCGGGATCTGGTATACCGCCAGGCCCGAGCCGAAGAAGTTCGAGGCGCGCATCGAGCAGGCGATTTTGCAGGCCGAGGATTGTAATATCAAGGAGGCCAAGGCCGAACTGCAAGCGCTCAGGAACGACAACGCCGGCGCCGCCCAGATCGAGCGCCTGCAGTCGTCGATCAGCGCGGCGGTCACTGCGTGCGAGCGCAAACGCAAGAGCGCCACCAAGACCAAGCCCAAACGCGAGAGCCCGCCCGCCGCGGTCAAGCCGGCGGTGCCGGTGATCGAGCGCTCGGTGGAGCGGCCGGCGGTGGAGCGTGCGGCTGGCCAGTCGGCGCGCAGCCTGATCGCCGAGGCGGAGCGCGACATCGCCCAGGGCAATTACAGGGCCGCCTCCAACAAGCTCGAAACCTGCATCGCCATGGTGGAAGGCAGCCGCGAATGCGCCGCCTACAAAGTCCATGCCGACCGCCTGCTCAAGGACATGCAGCATTGCGTGGCGAGCGGACGAGACTGGATGAACCAGCGCTGCATGTAAACACAAATTGGCTGCGGCAACTCATCAGACATGTATCTTTTTTGTAAAGATTGTCAAAGTCCTTGCCGAAATGTTGCTGCTTGGTCTACGATCGACGTTTTCCACCTCACCGGAGACGTCGATGGCTCTCAGCAGAATTTTTCCATCGCTGGCGCTGGCCTGCGGCGCAGCCTCGGTGCAGGCGGCCAGCTTCGATTGCGTGTCGCCCGAGTTTCCCGATAAATTGGTATCGAGCCAGGCCGCGCGCCGCATCGACGACCAGGTGCGCGCATGGGAAAAATGCTACGCCCAGTTCCGCGCCAGCCACTGGAGCATCGATGCGGCGCGCCAGAACGACGAAGTGGCGGCCGGCGCTGAACGCTGGATCGCGCTCTCGCGCGCGGCGGGCGCGCCAAACCCGGCCAGCGCGCCGCGCGCGCAATGCCGACGCGCCGGCCCGGGTCGCGCGCGGAAGACGCGAGAGCCAGACCGTGCGCTTCGTCGAACAAACCCCGGTCGAATACGCGGTCGAACTGCGTTAGGACGTCAGAGCGGTCGCATCTCGATCGCAATCCCCGACAACACCGCGTTGCCCGACAAGGGATCGCGCAGGTTTTCATCGAGCAGCGCATTCAGGTTCACCCCCGGCCGCTCGGCCGCCACGCGCATCTGCGTGCCTTCCAGGTCATGGCCCCAGCCATGCGGCAGGCTGACCACGCCCGGCATCATCTGCGCCGAGATCTCCACCTGCACTTCGATCATGCGTTCGCCATTGCGGATCTGCGCCATCGCACCGTCAACAAGGCCAAGCCGCCCGGCGTCGAGCGGATGGACCAGCGCCGTGCAGCGGTAGGCGCCCTTGGCCAGCACCGGCAGGTTGTGCATCCAGCTGTTGTTCGAGCGTAGCTGGCGGCGGCCGACGATGACCAGCTCCGGCGTGGGCGCCCGCAGGTCGGCGCTGGCCCTGGCCAGGTCGTCCAGCAGCACCTGCGGCGCCAGTTCGATCTTGCCCGAGGGTGTGCGCAGCGCTTCCGGAATGCGGCTGGTCATCGGCCCCAGGTCGATGCCGGACGGCGCCGCCTTCAGGCGCGCCAGGGTCAGGCCTTCCGGGTTCTTTCCGAACTGGTCGCCGTACGGGCCGCTGCGCAGCGCCAGGTCGAGCATGCGTTCGGCGCCGCGTTGCTGGCCCAGGGCCGCCATCAGCGCCGGCGCCGCCGCACCCGCCGCGCGCTCCAGGTCTTCCCGCATATGCTCGTCGTCGAGCGCGTCGACGTCGGCTGCGGCGCCCAGGCCTTTGACGATGGCGGCGATGCGCATCATGCTTTGCCATTCTTCCGGCTGGTCGGCCGTGGGCGCCAGCACCGGGGCGCTGAAGCGGGCGTGGTTGCGGTGCGAGAACTGGGTGAAGCTGACGTCGTAATGCGCGTCTTCCAGTGGCGAGAGCCCCGGCAAAATCACGTCGGCGTGGCGCGAGGTTTCGTTCAGGTAGATATCCATGCTGACCATGAAATCGAGCCCGTCGAGCGCCTTGGCCAGGCGCGCCCCGTTCGGCGCCGACAGTACCGGATTGGCGGCAATCGCAATCACCGCGCGCACCTGGCCGGGTCCGGGCGTGTCGATTTCTTCGGCCAGGCAGGTCAGCGGCAGTTCGCCCGACACTTCCGCCGCGCCCGAGACGCGCGAGCGGTAGCGCCCCGTGACCACGCCGCGTCCGATGCCGGGCGCGCCGCGCGTGTTGGCCGAAAACGCGGCCGCTTTCGGGAACATGGCCCCGCCTTCCTGGTCCAGGTGCCCGGTCAGCACGTTGATCACATCGATCAGCCACGAACACAAGGTGCCGAATTGCTGGGTGCAGGTGCCGATGCGCCCGTAAATGGCCGCGCGCGGGGTGTTGGCCAGGCTGCGCGCCAGCTGGCGCATGGTGGCCGCGTCGATGCCGCAGCGCGCCGCCACCAGTTCGGGCGCGTACGCGCGCACCGCCGCTTCGACCTGTTCCAGGCCCACCGTGTGCTGCGCCAGGCGGCCAGGGCGCACCAGCTGTTCGTCGAACAGCGCGTGCGCGATCCCCAGTAAAAAGAAGACATCGGCGCCGGGGCGGATGAAGTGATGGGCGTCGGCCACGTCGGCCGTTTCGGTGCGGCGCGGGTCGACCACGACCAGCTGGCCGCCGCGCGCGCGCAGGGCCTTGGCCTTGCCGCGAAAGTCCGGCACGGTCCACAGGCTGCCGTTCGAGACCATCGGATTGGCGCCCAGGATCAGCAAAAAGTCGCAGCGCTCGATGTCCGGCACCGGCACCGACAGCCAGCTGCCGAACATCAGCCCGACCGACAGCATCTTCGGCACCTGGTCCACGCTCGACGCCGAAAACATATTGCGCGTGCCGAGCGCGCGCGCCAGGCGCGGAAAATACAGCAGCAGGCTCATTTTGTGCGACACCGGATTGCCCAGTACCGTGGCCACGGCGTTGGCGCCGCCAGCGGCGATGACGGGCGGCAGGCGGCGTTCGATTTCGGCGTAGGCGTCGTCCCAGGTGGCTTCTTCAAACACGCCATTGCGCTTGATCAGCGGCGTGCGCAGGCGGTCGGGATCGTCGTGCAGGTCTTTCAGGCCGATCGCCTTGGGACACAGGAAGCCATGCGAGAACACGTCGGCCGCGTCGCCGCGGATGCGCACCACCTTGTTCTCTTCGAGGTCAAGTTCAAGCCCGCAACAGGCCTCGCAAAACGGACAGATACGGTGCGCGACAGCGCCAGGCACGGCGGCGGGGAGGGGGGTGGACAAGGTCATGGCGAGCACTTTCCAAAAAATCGAACGGTCGTGCGATTGTGTGCACTCGTGGCCGAACTGTCAACCGAAATGTCGGGCACCGGTGTATGCTATTGGGCAACAACAACCATAGGGGAAATCATGAAAATCACATCGCTCATCGGCTGCGCCATGATGCTCGCCGCGCTGGCCGGCTGCCAGAAAGACGAGCAGGGCGTGGGACCGGCGCAGAAGGCCGGCGCCAAGCTCGATCAGGCCGGCGACACCGTCGGCGCCAACCTCAAGGCCAACGTCGACAAGGCCGAGGAAGCGAGCAAGAAGATCACCGACGCGGCCAAGGCCACCGGCGACCAGATCGAGGAAGCGACCGTGGACGCCAGCAAGGGGCTGGACCGGGCCACCGAGAACGTCGGCAAGAAGGTGGAACAAGCGGGCGAGAAGATCCAGGAATCGGCGCGCAAATAAGACCCTGCTACGCGCACTGGCGCCAGTCGTCGAGCGCGTCCAGGTTGACCACCAGCGCCACCAGGTTGGGAAAGCGTTCGAGCATCTGCTCGAGCCATGGCAGGTCCTGCATCAACTGCCCGCGCTCGGGCGGCGCCGGCGCACGCAGGCGTGCCAGGACGCGCTGGCGCCGTGCCAGCTCCGGCTGGCCGGCGCCATTGAACAGCGCCAGTTCGCCGACGGCGCGGTCGACCAGCCGCCCGGCCGCGCCGAAGCGCAGCAGGCGCGCCCGGTCGCAGCTCCAGTCGAACAGGCCTGCCGCCACCGGCAGCAGCGTTTCGTGGCCCGGCTTCCAGCCGGCCGCCAGCAGGTGCGCCATGACTTCCTCGAACAAGGTGCGCGCGCAGATGTTGACCAGGGCCTCGCCGTCGAGGATGCGCTGCATCTCGCGCCGCCAGGCCGCCGCGTCGCCGGCCATGTGGCCCTGCGTCAGGTGCGGTAGCGCGGCGCGGTACTGGGCCAGGGCCAGGTCGCACAGATGCTGCGGATCGACCGGCCCGCTGCCCTGAGCCGGCGGCTGCGCGGCCGGCACGGCGGCCATCATCCGTTCGGCCCACGCCAGCGCCAGTTCATACGCCTCGCGCAGGTACTGGAAGCCGGCGGCGTCGCGTTCCTGGTCGATCTGCTTGAGTTCGCGCGCGTAGGCACGGCGCACCGTGCGCGTGTCGGCGTCCTGGCCCAGGCCCAGCCTGGCGAACGAAGGGTGGGTGTGCGGCATGTCAGACGATGGTCAGCTTCGGTGGCGTGCCCGCGTTTTTCGATTCCGGCCAGGTGCCCAGCACGATCGACATGTCCACGTGGCCGGCGCCCCAGGCGCGCTCCAGGTCCTGCTCGATGTTTTCCATCGTGGTCTGCTCGAAGTTGGCGAAGCCGCGCACGCCGTAGGCGCGGTTGCGCCCGTGCGCCTTGGCCAGGTAGAGCGCCATGTCGACCAGGTTGACCGCGCGCTCCCACGGTAGCGCATCGGTGCCCGGCACCAGCGGAAACGGGGCAAAACCGATCGACACGTTGACCGACAGCGTCTTGTCCTGGTAGCCGATGCTCTCCTGCGAGATGCCGGAGAGCAGGCGCCGCGCGATTTCCTCGACGCCGCTGCGCGGGATGGCCGGCAAGAAGGCCAGGAATTCCTCGCCGCCCCAGCGCACGATCATGTCGGTCTCGCGCAGGATGTCGCGCAGGCTGTCGGCGATCATTTTCAGCACCGCGTCGCCGGCCGCGTGGCCATGGCTGTCGTTGACGTGCTTGAAATGGTCGACGTCGAGCAGGAACAGGGCGCCGACGATTTCCTCGCCCGAGGTGCCGGCGCCGCGTTTTTCCACCTGCAGGTGGCCGCGCATGAATTCCTGGAAGTGGCGCCGGTTGTACAAGCCGGTGAGCGGATCGCGCGCACTTTGCTGCTTCAGTTCCAGGTTCTTGACCTTGAGCTGGGCATTCGCGTGGCGCACCTTGCGGTACAAAATCCCGACCACCAGCGCGGCCAGCGCAAACACCACCGCCAGCAGCCACCACACGCGCTGTTGCAGACGGCGGTTGTCGATTTCGGTGGTCTTGAGCTGGTTCTCGCGGCTTAACAGTTCGATCTGGCGCTGCTTCTTTTCGGTGTCGTACTTTTCCTGCAGTTCCAGCGTGGCTTTCTGGCGCTGTTTTTCAAACAGCTCGTTCGACAGCGCGCGTTCGCGGTGATAGGCCTTGACCGCGCCCGCCATGTCGCCGGCGCGTTCCAGGGCGGCGCCGTATTCCATCAGCACTTCCTGCAGTTCCGGCTTGTCGCCGACCTTTTCGTACCAGGCCAGGCCCAGTTCGAAATGGCGCTTGCCCTCGGCCAGGCTGCCCAGGCCCAGGTGCGCCTGGCCCAGGTTCAGGTGCGCGGTGGCCACGGTGCTGTCGTCGTTCAGGCTGCGCCCGGCCTTCAGGGCTTCGTTGGCGTACGACAGGCTGCGCGCATAATCGTGCTGCTTGAGGTAGCTGTCGGACAGGTTCACCAGGGTCCCGGCGATCATCGCCTCGGCGCCGATCCGGCGCTCGTACTCGAGCCCCGCCAGCAGGGCGCGCAGGCCGCGCTGCGGCTGGTTGGTGTCGACCGCCAGGCCGTATTCGGTATCTTTCAGGGTCGCCAGGCGGCCCGGCGAATTGGTCTGCTCGGCCAGCGCGGTCGCTTCGTCGAGCGCCTCGAAGCCCTTGTCATGCTCGTTCAACTGCCCGTACAGGATGGCCAGCGCGTTGAGCGCCTGGACCTTGGGAATCGCTTGGCCGGACTGGCGCGCCAGGGTCAGCGCGGTCTGCATCTTGCCCATCGCGGCCGGAAAATTACCGTCTTCCGCATACGACTGGCCCGAGGTGATCGCCGCCTGCACGCGCAGCATCATGTCGCCGGTGCTGTTGGCGATTTTTTCGCCTTCCCACGCCAGCTGGTGCGACAGCGCCAGCTGCTCCATGCGCGAGACCACATACGCCTTGGTCAGCAGCCCCTTGGCGATGACCACATTGTCGCCGGTCTCGCGTCCGAAGGCGATCAGTTCCTCGGCCGCGGCCAGCGCTTCGGGCACCTGGTTCAAGCCGCGCAGGGCCAGGCATAGCTGGACCAGGAAGTCGGCCCTGGTGCGCAACGGCGCGGCGCGCGCCTCGCTCTCGATCTTGCGCAGTTCGGCCAGCGCGCGCGGCGGCACGTAGCGGTTGATTTCGCGGATCTCCACCAGGCGCGCATCGAGCGCCGGATGCTGGGCATGGGCGACACCGGCCATGGCCACCAGGCATAACGATGCCAGCAGCACGCGGGCCTTGCGGCCCGGCGGGGTGTCTGATAAACCTGCCAACATCGCGATCCTTCATGAGAAAACCGTTGTTTTCCGAACGGGAAAACAGCAGGCAATTATATTCTTGTTGCAGCCGGGAAAGCCCAAGGCGCACATAGATTGTGCCTCCAAATGCACATTTAACTGGCAGGCAGAGGCGTTTCGATGACGCTTTGGCACGGAAGTGTTGGTCCGATACGACGCCCGCGGCAGCATTTGACGCCCTGGATTTTGCCGTCTGTCGCATTTGCCGCCGCCGGCTGCGGATTTCACTTACATTCCGTACAAGCCCATCTATTAACATGTCAGGAAACACCATGCTCGAGCTGCGCAATGTAGTCAAAACATTCGGCAAGGACGTGCGCGCGGTCGACGGCGTGACCTTGTCGCTGGAACGCGGCGTGGTCGGCCTGATCGGCCACAACGGCGCCGGCAAGACCACCTTGATGCAGATGATCGCCACCCTCACGCGCCCGAGCAGCGGCACCATCCTGTTCGACGGCGCCGATATCGTCGCCCGCCCGCAGGAGATCCGGCGCCGCCTCGGCTACCTGCCGCAGGACTTCGGCGTGTATCCGAACCTGTCGGCCCTCGAATTCATGCAGTATTTCGCTGCCCTCAAGGGCGTGCGCGACCCGGGCCGCATCAAGCACCTGCTCGAACTGGTCAACCTGCACGAACAGGCCAGGCGCCCGGCGGCCTCGTTCTCGGGCGGCATGCGGCGCCGCCTCGGCATCGCCCAGGCGCTGCTGAACGACCCGGATATCCTGGTGGTCGACGAGCCCACCGCCGGCCTCGATCCCGAGGAACGCCTGCGCTTTCGCAACCTGCTGGGCGAACTCGGAGCGAGCAAGCTGGTGATCATGTCGACCCACATCGTGTCCGACGTCGAAACCATCGCCGCCCGCCTGGCCACCATGGACGCGGGCCGGCTGATCGCCTGCGAAACCCCGCGCACCCTGCTCGCGCAGGCGCGCGGGCGCGTCTGGTCGGCCACCGTGGACGCGGCCGACTACGAGCAGCTGCGCGCCAGGGTCAATGTGCTGCACGCGCAGCGCGAGGGTGCGCAGGTGGCGCTGCGCATCGTGCACGGCGTGGCGCCGTGTGCGGGTGCGCGGGTGGCCGAACCGACCCTGGAAGAAGCGCTGATGGCGCAGCGCTACGCAGTCAAGGAGGCGGCGTGATGCTCTCGAATGTATACCTCCTGCGCGCCCTGGCGCTCAACGAGGTACGCCTGCGCATGCGGCGCACCTCGACCATGGTGGCGCTGCTGGCGGTGGTGGCGGTCAGCTGGGCCATGATCGCCGACCCTGCCAGCGGCAATGCGCTGCTGGTGTTGAACAAGGCGCGCGTGCTGTACACCAGTTCCGCGCTGGCCTTGGGCAGCGCCACCCTGGGGGCCTTGCTGTTCGGCCTTGGCGGTTTTTACCTGGTGCGCGGGCGCATGAGCGAAGACCTGCGCAGCGGCATCGGCGGCGTGATCGGCGCCACCCCGGTCGGCAGCGCGCTGTTCCTGGCCGGGCGCTGGCTGGGCGCCTGCGCCTACCTCGGCGCGCTGGTGGCCGCCTTCATGCTCACCATGCTGGTGCTGCACGCGCTGCGCGGCGACGGCCCGCTGCAAGCGCTGGTTTACCTGCAAACCTACGTGCTGCTGATGGGGCCGATGGTGCTGTTCGGCGCCAGCTGCGCGATCCTGTTCGACAGCTGGGCGCCGCTGATGGGCAAGGGTGGCGATCTGCTGTTCTTCATGCTGTGGGTAGCGCAGCTGGTGTTGATGACGCAAGGCGGCAGCAGCGAGGTCCCGGCGATCATGGTCTTCGATTTTTCGGGGCTGGCGGTGGCGGTGGCGGCGGTGCACGGGTTTGCCAGCGGCGTCGATCTCTCGATCGGGTCCAGCACGTTCGACGCCGCGCTGGCGCCGGTGTCGCTGCCGCTGCTGTGGAACGCGCGCATGATGGGGCTGCGCGCGGCGTCCGCCGTGCTGGCGCTGCTGCCGCTGCTGCCGGCCTGGTGGCTGTTCCACCGCTATTCGCCGGACCGGGTCAAGCCGGGGCGCGCGCGCCTGCGCCGCACCCCGCTGGCACTACTCAACGCCGCCCTGCGCCCGCTGGCCGTGCTGGCCAATCCCTTGCTGGCGCTGGCCGCGCGCGTGCCGGGGCTGGCCGGCCAGGTGCTGGCCGATATCGCGCTGACCTTCCTCATCGCCCCGTCGGCGCTGCTGGCGTTGGTCCTGTGCGCGGGCGCCGCCGTGTTGGCACCGGCAAGCGCGCTGCCGGCAGTGCTGATGGCGGCGGTGGCGTTCTGGGGCATCCTGGTGAGCGACGTCAGTACCCGCGACTACGCGGCCGCCACCGAAGACCTGAGCGGCACGGTGAGCGGCGGCGTGGCCTTGCGCTACCTGCGCCAGTACGCCGCCAGCGTGCTGCTTGGCTTGATGTTCATGGGGCCGGTGGCGCTGCGCTGGGCCGTGGTGGGGCCGCAAACGCAGCCGCTGCGGGCATTGGCGCTGGTGGTCGGCGTGGCCAGCCTGGCCGCGCTGGCCAGCCTGTTCGGCCGCTGCGGCAGGACCGCGCGCCTGTTCCTGTCGCTGTTCCTGTTCGGGTTCTACGTCGCCCTCAACGCCAGCGGCGCGCCCAGGATCGACGCGGTGGGTTTTAACGGCGTGGCCAACCTGGATTCGATCGGCCTGTACGCGCTGGTGGGCGTGCTGGCGCTGGCCGGCGGCTACCTGTACAACGCCAGGCGCGCAGGCTCCTAGGCCGCCAGCTGCTGCAACAGGTACAGGCGCTGGTACAGGCCGCCGTCGACCTGCATCAATTCGTCGTGCGAACCGGCTTCCGAGATGCGGCCGTGATTGAGCACCACGATGCGGTCGGCTTCGCGGATGGTCGAGAGGCGGTGCGCGATGGCGATGATGGTCACCCGTCCGCGCAGTTCGTTCAGCGCCTCCTGCACCACCTGTTCGGTGGCGCTGTCGATGTGCGAAGTCGCTTCGTCGAGCAGCAGGATGCGCGGCTGGCCGGCCAGTGCGCGCGCAATCGCGATCAGCTGTTTCTGGCCGGTCGACAGGCGCGAGCCGCTTTCGCCGAGCGGCGTGTCGTAGCCTTCTTCCAGCGCCGCGATGAAGTCGTGCGCATGGGCCGCGCGCGCCGCCGTTTCGATGGCTTGCTGCGACAGGCCGCGTCCCATGTCGATGTTCTCGCGCGCCGACGCCGCCAGCAGGAACGGGTCCTGCGGCACCAGCCCCACTTCGGCCCGGAAACGCTCGTTGTCGATGGCCGCCAGCGGCTGGCCATTTACTTCGATGGCGCCGGGGCGCGACGGGTAGTAGCGCAGCAGCAGCGACAGCAGGGTCGACTTGCCGCTGCCGGTGTGGCCCACGATGCCGAAAAACGCACCCTGCGGCACGTCCAGGTCGAGGCCGTGCAGCACATCCTGGCCGGGGGCGTAGCCAAAGGTCAGGGCGCGGATGCGCACCGCCGGCGCGTCCGGCGCGGCAGCCTGCGGGGGCGGCGAACGGCCGACGTCGTGCTCGGGCGCACCGGCTTCGCCCAGCAGGGCCGACACGCGCGCGGTCGCCACCACGGCCTGCTGCAAGCCGCTGAACTGCATCGTAATCTGGATCATCGGTTCGACCACGCGCGCGATGTAGCTGATGAAGGCGTACAGCACGCCGACTTCGACCGCGTTCATTTCGCGTCGCCCGAAGCTGTAGATCACCACCGCCAGCAGGATCACGTTGAGCAGGTCGAGCGCGGGGCGCAGCAAAAAGGCGTTGGCGCGCAGCTCGGCCAGGCGCGCCTTGTAGTGCGCGTCGTTGGTGGCGGCGAAGCGCGCGCCGAAGCGTTCCTGCGCGTTATTCGCCTGCAGCACGCTCATGCCGCCGATCGATTCGGCGATCTGGCCGTTGATGTCGCTGCGCAGGGCGCGCGCTTTTGTTACCGCCGGCGCCGACAGGCGCTGGTAGACGAATACGATGGCCACCACCGCCGGCACCAGGGCCAGCACGATCAGCATCAGGCGCCAGTCCAGCCAGGCCATGGCGATCATGGTCCCGACCAGCACGATGCTGCTGTCGAGGATCACGAACAGCACCTGGATGTACAGGGTCTTGACGGCCTCGGTGTCGTTGGTGACGCGGCTGATCAACTGGCCGGTGATGGCGCGGTCGAAAAACGCCATCGGCAGGCGCAGCACATGGCCGAACACCCATTCGCGCAGGCGCTGCACCGAACGCATGGCCAGGCCCGACAGGCGCACCAGTTGCAGGTAGCGCAGCCAGGTGGAGATCCAGCCGCTCACCAGCAGGGCGCCGAGCAGCATGGCCATGCGCGGAAAATCGAGGTTACGCGGTAGCAGGTGTTCGTCGATCAGGGCCTTGCCGAGGATCGGGCCGATCACTTCCAGGGCGGCCGCGAGGATCAGCCACAGGGTGGCCCACAGCAAATGGCGGCGCTCGGGATGGGCGGCGCGGCGCAAGAGGCCGATCGCTTGCGCGGCCTGGACCCGCATGTCCTTGGTGCTTGTATCAGGCGTTGAATCAGATTGCATCGAGGCTGGCCTCCAGTTGTTGATAGCGCCACTGGCTGGCGTACCAGCCGTCGCGTTCGAGCAGGGCCTCGTGGGTGCCGGACTCGGTGATGCGGCCGTCGCGCAGCACCACGATGAAGTCGGCGTTGACCACGGCCGAGAGGCGGTGGCTGGCGATGATCACGCTGCGCTCGGGGCGCGCGCGCCGCAGTTCCTCCAGGTGTTCGAGGATGCGCGTTTCGGTGCCGGTATCGACCGCCGAGAGGGCGTCGTCAAGCAGCAGCAGGGTGCTGTCGGCCAGCAGCGAACGGGCGATCGCCACGCGCTGGCGCTGGCCGCCCGACAGGGTGATGCCGCGTTCGCCCACCGGCGTGTCGTAACCCTGCGGGAAGCGCAAGATGTCTTCGTGGATGGCCGCCATGTGCGCCGCATGTTCGATCTGCGCGCGCGAGGCGTCGGGCCGCGCCAGCGCGATGTTCTCGGCGATGGTGGCCGAGAACAGGAACGACTCCTGCGGCACCCAGCTGATCGCCGAGCGCAAGGTGGCCAAGGTGTAGTCGGCCAGCGGCTGGCCGCCCCAGGTGGCGCTGCCGGTTTGCGGCGTGGCCTGGCGCAGCAGCACGCGCAGCAGGGTCGATTTGCCGGCGCCGGTCGGCCCCACCAGGCCCAGGGTCTGGCCGGGCGCGATGCGGCATGAAATATCGGCCAGCGCGGGGGTGGTCTGGCCGCTGTAGGTGTAGCCGACATGCCCGAGCACCAGCGCGCCGGGCGCCAGGGTGGCGAGCTTGCCATGGTCGTCCACCGACAGGGGCGTGTCGAGCAGGGGCTGCACGCGCGCCAGCGCCGCGCGCCCGCGTTCGATCAGCGAGAGCACCCAGCCGGCCGCGAACATCGGCCAGATCAACTGGCCCAGGTACATGGTAAAACTGGTCAGCGCGCCGATGGTCAGCTGGTTCTGCCACACCAGATAGCCGCCCAGGCCGAGCGTGAGCGCGCTGGCGGCGGTGAGGGTCAGGCCGACGGCCGGCTCGTAGGCGGCTTCCCATTTTTGCGCGCGCAGGCTGGCGTCGGCCGCTTGCGCGGCCAGTTGGCCGAATTGCGTGGCGCTGCGCTGCTCCAGGCCCAGTGCGCGCAGAGTGCGTACGCCCGACAGGGCTTCCTGCACATGGTCGTTCAGGTTTGAAAAACGCGTGAGCGATTCGGTGGCCGCCACGTGGATATGGCTCGAGATGCGCCAGAACGCGAACGCCATGAACGGAAACGGCAGCAGGGCCACGCAGGCCAGGCGCCAGTCGACGCCGAGCGTCATGATCCCCAGTACCATGACCAGGGTGAGGGTGCCGTCGAAACCGGCCAGCATGGCTTCGCCGGCGGCCATTTCGATGGCGTCGATGTCGTTGGTGGCCAGCGCCATCAGGTCGCCGGTGCGCTGCTTCTGGTAGAAGGCCGGCCCCTGGGCCGACAGGCGCGCGTAAAAACGCGTGCGCAGTTCGACCCCGAGGCGGTAGGCGGCGGCGAACAGGCGCAGGCGCCAGCCGACCCGCAGCAGGTAGATGGCCACGCCCATGCCGAGCAGTTGCACAAGTCCCAGCAGCAGGTCGTCGCGCGTGAGGCTGTGGGCGGCCAGGCCGTCGATCAGCGTGCCGATCTTGCGAGGGATCCAGACCGTGAGGGCCGCCACGCCGGCCAGCATGAAGGCCGACGAGATATAGGAGCGCCAATGGCGGCGCACGAAGCTGCCAACGAGCCGCGATAAAGTCATTAATGCATTCCTTGGGTGTTCTTGTCAGTTGCGCCCGGACGAAAAAAACGGGCCGAAGCCCGTCAATTTACTACTTTTGGCAACTTGGCGCAGAGGCCGGCCGTGCTGTCACTTCCTGCGCGCGCCTTTCGACGGCGCCGATTCGCCCGGTTTGCCGTTGCCCGGCTTGCCCGGATAGGTGCCCACAGGCGGCGTGGCGTCGACCGGCTTGATGCCCGAGACGTCGATCTGGATGGCGTCGTCGGCGGCCAGCGGCGCGGCCGCAGGCGTCTCGTGCAGCGGACTGGCGGCCACGCTGGCGGCGGCGCGCGCGATCGGCGAGGCCTCGGCCAGCGGCAAGGGATCGGCCTCGGGTTCGTCGGCCGCGCGCAGGCTGACGATGATCGGTTCGTCGCGCGCGTCCGGGGACACCGCGCGTTCGGATTCGGATTCGGCGTCGCTGTCGTCGCCGGCGGCCTGTTCGTCGTAATCCTCGCTGTAGTCCTCGTCGTCGGCGCGGTGCGCTTCATCGGCGGGCGGCTGGCGCAGCGTTGCCGGCGCGGCCAGCGCCGACAGGATCGACGAGCCGGGCGCAGCGGCGCGCGCGCTGCCGGCGATGCCGAACAGGGCGCGGCCATAGGCGAGCATGGTGTCGAAACCGTCGCGGCTGTGCGCGGTAAGCGCAAACAGGTCGCGTGGATCCTTGGCGGTCAGCAACTGCTGGATGGCCGCCGTCGATTTTTCGACGCTGGCGCGGGTGGTCTGGAGGTTCAGGGCAATCAGCTTCTCGGTATTTTCTACCGCCTTGCCCGAGAAATGGCGAAAAGCGTCGAGCTGGGCTTCGAGCTGGGCCTTGCGTGCTGCGGAAAACTGTTCTGGAAGGTTACTCATCTGGGTTCCTTGGAAGTGTTTTATGACGCGCTGCAATATTGCTAAGTCTATCCATGATTGACTGCCTTGAAAAGCAGTTTTTCAACCGTGCTCAGGAAATTATCTTGCATCGCAGCATTTATCTTATTGGCATGACGGCGCCATGACAAACACGTGCGCGCCCGCCCCAATATGCGCCGAACTCGCTACAATCGGACACACCGCCGTTCCCAGGAGTTCACGATGGATCTCGTACTGCGCAACGCCAGCCTGCCCGACGGGCGCCTCCACATGGATATCGCGCTCGAGAACGGGCGCATCGCCGCCGTCGGCGCGCGCCTGCCGCTGCGCGGCGCGCGCGAGATCGACGCCGGCGGCGACCTGGTCACGCCGCCGTTTGTGGACGCCCACTTCCACATGGACGCCACCCTGAGTTACGGCCTGCCGCGGGTAAACGCGTCGGGCACGCTGTTAGAGGGGATCGCGCTGTGGGGCGAACTGAAACCGGGCCTGACCCAGGACGCGCTGGTCGAACGCGCCATGCAGTACTGCGACTGGGCGGTGGCGCGCGGCCTGCTGGCGATCCGCTCGCACGTGGACATCTGCGACGACCGCCTGCTGGCGGTGGAAGCGCTGCTGGAAGTGCGGCGCCGGGTGGCGCCCTATCTTGACCTGCAGCTGGTGGCCTTTCCGCAGGATGGGATTTTGCGCAGCGCCACGGCGTTCGATAACCTCAAGCGCGCCATTGGCATGGGCGTCGACGTGGTGGGCGGGATTCCCCATTTCGAGCGCACCATGAGCGAAGGCGCGGCCTCGGTGCGCCTGCTGTGCGAATACGCGGCGGAGCAGGGGCTGCGGGTGGACATGCACTGCGACGAATCGGACGACCCGCTGTCGCGCCATATCGAAACGCTGGCGTTCGAGGCGCAGCGCCTCGGCATGCAGGGCAGGGTGGCCGGCTCGCACCTGACCTCGATGCACTCGATGGACAACTATTATGTGAGCAAACTGCTGCCGCTGATCCGCGAGGCGGGCGTGGCGGCGATCGCCAACCCGCTGATCAACATCACCCTGCAAGGGCGGCACGACACCTACCCCAAGCGGCGCGGCATGACGCGCGTGCCCGAGCTGATCGCCGCCGGGGTCGATGTCGCCTTTGGCCACGACTGCGTGATGGACCCGTGGTACAGCCTGGGCTCGGGCGACATGCTGGAAGTGGCGCATATGGGCCTGCACGTGGCGCAGATGACGGGGCAGGACGCGATGCACCAGTGCTTCCTGGCGGTGACCGAGGTCCCGGCGCGCATCCTCGGGCTGGAAGGCTACGGGATCGCGCCCGGCTGCCACGCCGACCTGGTGCTGCTCGACGCCGCCAGCACGGTCGAAGCGATCCGCCTGCGCGCGGCGCGCCGCATGGTGATCCGGCGCGGCGTGGTGGTGAGCGAAGCGCCGTCCGCGCGGGCCACCCTGAACCTGCCGGGACGCCCGGCCAGCACCGGGTTCCGGCTCGGGCGCTGAGCGCCGCTTGGCTCCCCGATGAAGATCCTCGAAACAGCGCGCCTGGTGCTGCGCACCATCGAGGCGGCCGATGCGCCGTTCTACCTGGAGCTGGTCAACGATCCCGATTTCGTGGTCCACATCGGCGACCGCGGCATCCGCACGCTGGCGGCGGCGCGGGTCCACATCGAGAACGGCCCGGTGCGCATGCAGGCCGCGCTGGGCCACGCCATCTGGCTGGTGGCGCGCAAGGACAGCGGCGCGGCAATCGGCATGTGCGGCCTGATCAAGCGCGACAGCTTGCCCGGGGTCGACCTCGGCTACGCCTTCCTGCCGGCCTGGCGCGGCCAGGGCCATGCGTTCGAGGCGGCCCGCGCCGTGGTCGGGTACGCGCGCGACACGCTGGGACTGGCGCGCCTGCTGGCGATCACCTCGCCGCACAACACGGCGTCCGGCGCGCTGCTCGAAAAACTCGGCCTGCGTTTCGACAAGATTGTCCACCTTGCACCGGAAGACCCCGGTACCAGGCTGTATGCGATGCAACTGTGTGCAACTGGCTGAAATACTTGTTGTCAGTTAACTGAAACGTATTTCTTTTTATCTTTCACAGGTGCATGATTAATCGGCAGGGCAAGCGTCTTTACAGGCGCTGCGACAGGTATCCACGCAACCACCCCGAGAGAGCATATGAAACTGGCCAACCTCCGAATTGCCGTGCGCCTTGGCGCGCTCGGCGCCTTCTTTTTTGCCGCTTTGCTATTGGTAGGCATCGGTGCCTGGTCGGCCCTGTCTGGCGCCAACGCCAGGAGCGCGCTGGCCATGCAGCAGGCCACCAAGCTGACCGAAGCGGTGGACACGGCGCGCAGCGCCCAGGTCGAATTCAAGATCCAGGTGCAGGAATGGAAAAACATTTTGTTGCGCGGCTCGGATCCGGCCCAGCTCGAAAAATACAGCGCCTCGTTCGTCAAGAGCGGCGAGGCCACGCGCGTCGAGCTGGCCAAGGTCAATTCGCTGCTGGGCGAGCTGGGCCTGAAAACCCCGCTGGTCGACGAGGCCATCAACGCCACCGGCGAACTGGGCAAGAGCTACCTGGGCGCGCTGAAAAAATTCGATGGTGCCAATCCGGACAGCTATAAGGAGATCGACAAGCTGGTCAAGGGCATGGACCGCGAGCCGACCCAGAAAATCGACGCCATCGTCGCGTACATCGATACCCAGGCGCGGGCGCTGACCCTGGCCATGGTCAAGGAGCAGGCCGCCGGCGAACGCAGCGCGTCGATCCAGCTGCTGGTGATCGTGCTGGTAACGGTGGTGGTCGGCGCGGTGATCATGGTGTGGCTGGTGCGCAGCATTACCCGACCCTTGAATGAAGCGGTCAACATCGCCCGCATCGTCGCCAGCGGCGACCTGTCGACCTCGATCGAAGCGCGCGGCAGCGATGAAATCGGCATGCTGCTCAAGTCGCTCAAGGACATGCACGACAGCCTGGCCGCGATTGTCGGCAAGGTGCGCGCCGGGACCGATGCGATTGCCAGCGCATCGAGCGAGATTGCCGACGGCAACCAGGATTTGTCTTCGCGCACCGAAGAGCAGGCCAGTTCGCTTGAGGAGACCGCCTCGGCCATGGAAGAACTGACCTCGACCGTCAAGCAGAACGGCGAGAACGCCAGCCAGGCCAGCAAGCTCGCCAGCGACGCCTCGACGGTGGCGGTGCGCGGCGGCGACGCCGTGGCGCAGATGATCCACACCATGGGCTCGATCAACGAATCGTCGCGCAAGATCGTCGACATCATTGGCGTGATCGACGGCATCGCGTTCCAGACCAATATCCTGGCGCTGAATGCGGCGGTGGAAGCGGCGCGGGCGGGCGAGCAGGGGCGCGGCTTCGCCGTGGTGGCGTCCGAAGTGCGCAACCTGGCCCAGCGTTCGGCGGCTGCGGCCAAGGAAATCAAGGCCCTGATCAACGACTCGGTGGACAAGGTCGATACCGGCAGCAAGCTGGTGGGGCAGGCTGGCAACACCATGAACGAGGTGGTTGCCAGCGTGCAGCGGGTGACGGCGATCATTGGCGAGATTGCCGTCGCCAGTGGCGAGCAGAACGTGGGCATCGACCAGATCAACGACGCGATCAGCCAGATGGACACGGTCACGCAGCAGAATGCGGCGCTGGTCGAAGAAGCGGCGGCGGCGGCCGAAGCGATGAAGCATCAGGCGGCCAGCCTGGCCGAAGCGGTCAGCGTCTTCAAGATCAGTGACGAGCACCTGGCGGCGGCGCCGGCGCCTCGCGCCGCGCGGCACCGGACGACACCGGCGGCGCGCGCGCCGGCGCCGGTTCGCCTGCCGGGCGGCAAAGCCCGCACCCCCGCTCCCCGCCCGGTCGCCGCCGGCGACAAGGAATGGGAAGAGTTCTGAGCCCCAAGCGGGGTCAGGGCTCTGGCTCGACACATTTCACGAGGTAGTGTCAAAAAAACCGGGGCGAGCCCGGTTTTTTTACGCAAACTACCCGTGCAGCCGTCGCTTTTACACCAATATCGTTGAGTAATATGCTTTCTGCCGACGTCGGATGTCAACCGCTACGGCGGCTAAACAATGTTTCTGTTCAGAGCTCTGAGCCCGCTTGTGGGAGTTTGCCGTGGTTGGGGGGTGGTTTACTAATTGTGCACGGCGTGTTGTTGAGTATCTATATAATGTCAGGGGTATCGCCGTGACCGGGACCGGTCCGCCTATGCCTTTCCCACTCTTAGCCGAACTATCCCTAAGGATCCAATGAGCAACGACAAAAGCACGCAGTTAGCCCTGATTATCACCAAGTTCGAACATGAGCTGCTGGAAGTGTGGCTGTCGGGGTTGATGACGCGCATGATCCGCCGCGACAAGAACGCCGAGGCCGAACTGCGCCAGCAAGCCACCCGTTTCCTGCCCCTGCTGGTGCAGGCCCTCGAACGCGGCGCCACCACCGACATCGAAGGCGCAGCCTGGGACGATACCCGCCACATGCTGACCGAGATCTCGCAGGCGCGCGTGCGCCAGGGCTTCTCGTCGATCGAGACGGCCAGCTTTATCTTCGCCCTGAAAGAGCCGCTATTCGCCTACCTGCGCACCGCCCTGGCCGGGAACCCGATCCAGCTGGTCGAGGAAACCGCCACCACCAGCGCGCTGTTCGACCGCCTCGGCCTGTTCACCATCGAGGTATACCAGAAGGCGCGCGAGCAGGTCATCCTGCGCCAGCAGCAGGAACTGCTGGAGTTGTCCACCCCCGTGGTGCAGCTGTGGGAAGGCGTACTGGCCCTGCCGCTGATCGGCACCCTCGATAGCGCCCGCACCCAGGTGGTGATGGAGAACCTGCTGCAGAAAATCGTCGACACCGGCGCCTCGATCGCGATCATCGACATTACCGGCGTGCCGACCGTCGACACCCTGGTGGCCCAGCATCTGCTGAAAACCATCGCCGCCGCGCGCCTGATGGGCGCCGACTGCATCATCAGCGGCATCCGCCCGCAGATCGCGCAGACCATCGTGCACCTTGGCGTGAACCTGGAAGACGTGGTCACCAAGGCCACCCTGGCGGACGCCTTCGTGGTCGCGCTCAAGCGCACCGGTTCGACCATCACCCATCCGCACAACGCGCGCTAAGCCATGGAACGTATTCCCATCCTCAAAATGGGCCGTCTGCTGCTGGTGACCATCCAGGTCGACATGCACGACCGCCTGGCCATGACCCTGCAGGACGATCTGACGGCGCGCATCGTCAAGGACCGCGCCACCGGCGTGCTGATCGATATTTCGGCGCTCGACATCGTCGATTCCTTCATCGGCCGCATGATCAGCCACACGGCGGCCATGGCCCGCATTCTCGACGCCCGCACGGTGCTGGTGGGGATGCAGCCGGCCGTGGCCATCACCCTGGTGGAACTGGGACTCACGCTCGAAGGCGTCAGCACGGCGCTCAATGTGGAACGCGGCCTAGCCATGCTGCAGCAGGAACGGGAATGAGCGCCCCGGATCAACGGCGGGGCGTGCCGTGAGCGCCGCCGACGGCCTGGTTCATGCGCCTTTAATCACAGATGAAGATGTGGTCCGCCTGCGCAAGCTGGTACGCGATGAAATGGTCGCGCTCAAATTCTCGCTGATCGAGCAAACCAAGATGGTCACCGCCGCCAGCGAACTGGCGCGCAATACGCTGCGCTACGGCGGCGGCGGACGCGCCGAACTCGAACTGGTCGAGCGCGGGGGCAAGCGCGGCATCAGCGTCAGCTTCATCGACGAAGGTCCCGGCATCGCCGACATCGACTTGGCCCTCACCGACGGCTACACCAGCGGCGGCGGGATGGGCCTGGGCCTGTCCGGCGCACGCCGCCTGGCCGACGATTTTATCCTCGACAGCGCGCCAGGCAAGGGCACCACCGTCACCATCGCGAAATGGAAGTTGTTTTGAACAGATTAGGCAGGCAGGCGACGTTTCATGTAGGTGAATCGAGCGAGATCGCGGCGGCACGGCGCGCCGGCAACACCCTGGCGCGCCAGCTCGGTTTCGATGAAACGCGCGCCGGCCAGCTGGCCATCGTCATTACCGAGGCGGCCACCAACATCGTCAAGCATGCCGGCGAAGGCGAGATTTTGCTGCGCGCACTGCATGCGGGCGAGCGCGCCGGCGTCGAGGTGATCGCGCTCGACCGCGGTCCCGGCATGGCCAACGTGGCGCTGCGCATGGAAGACGGCAACTCCACCGCCGGCACCTACGGCGTGGGCCTAGGCGCGATCGGCCGCCTGGCTGCGGAATTCGATATCCATTCGGCCGAACGGCAGGGCACGGTGCTGTTCATGACCGTCTGGAGCGGCGCCGCCGGCGCACCAATGTCGGACTGGGAAGTGGGCGCGGTATGCCTGCCGATTCCGAGCGAGGAAGTCTGCGGCGACGCCTGGGATGTCGGTATTGCGAACTGGGGCGTCACGGTCGGCATGGCCGATGGTCTCGGCCACGGTCCTGAGGCGGCGGTCGCCTCCGAAGCGGCGGTCGCGCTGGTGGCCGAGCGGCCGGCGGTGGGCGTGTCGGAACTGATGCAGCTGGCGCACGGCGCGCTGCACGGCACGCGTGGCGCCGCAGTGGCGATTGCGGCCATCGACTGCGATGCCGGCGAACTGACGTTTGCCGGCATCGGCAATATCGCCGGCTGCATTGTCGATGGCCCCTCGCGCCGCCATTTGATGTCGCACAACGGCATCGTCGGCAGCAACCTGCGCAAGGTGCAGAAGTTCTCCCATCCGTGGGCGCCCGGCGCCATGCTGATCATGCATTCCGACGGCCTGGGAACGCGCTGGGACCTCGATGCCTATCCGGGCCTGGTGTTCCGCCATCCCGCCCTGATCGCGGCGGTGCTGTACCGCGACTTTGCGCGCCAGCGCGACGACGCCAGCGTGCTGGTGATCCGCGAGCGGGGACTTGCGTAATGTCGCTGCGGATCCTCAAGATCGCCATCGGCTCCGAGCTCGATGTGGTCGGCGCCCGCCAGCGCGCGCGCGAGATCGCGGTACTGTGCGGATTCGCCATGCAGGATCAGGTACGCATCGCCACGTCGGTGTCGGAGTTCGTCCGTAACGTTTTCAATTATGCGCACGGCGGCAGGGTCGAGTTTTCGATCGAAGAAAGCGCCGGCGTGCAGTCGCTCCAGATCCGCATCGAGGACCAGGGTCCCGGCATCGCCGACCTGGAGCTGGTGCTGTCCGGACGCTACCAGTCGACTACCGGCATGGGCCTGGGCATCCTGGGCGCGCGGCGCCTGATGGACCTGTGCGATATCCGCTCGGCGCCCGGCAGCGGGACCCAGATTGTGCTGCAAAAGCGCTTTCCCGGCGACGCGCCGCGCATGACGGCGCGCATGGTTGGCGACATGTGCGCCCATCTCACCGCGCACACGCCCGACTCGATGCTGGGTGAAGTGCAGCAGCAGAACCAGGAACTGCTCGGCACCCTCGATGAACTCAAGGCGCGCCAGGAAGAGCTGTTGCAGCTCACCCGCGAGCTCGAAGAGAACAACCGCGCCGTCAAGGTGCTGTATGCGGAGCTTGACGAAAAAGCCGAGCACCTGCGCCGCTCCGACCAGGCCAAGTCGCGCTTCCTGTCGAACATGAGCCACGAATTCCGCACGCCGCTCAGTTCCATCCGGGCGCTGGCCAAGCTGCTGCTGGCGCGCTCGGACGGCGAGCTGTCGGACGAGCAGGAGAAGCAGGTCAGGTACATCCTGCAGGGCACCGTGGCCCTCAACGAGATGGTCGACGACCTGCTCGACCTGGCCAAGATCGAGGCGGGCAAGGTCGATGTGCGCGCCGAGCGCTTCCTGGTGGCCGACATGTTCAGCACCCTGCGCGGCTTGCTGCGGCCTTTGCTGGGCAGTTCCGCCGTGGCGCTGACCTTCCATGAGCCGCACGCCGGGCTGGCGCTGTTGAGCGACCAGGGCAAGCTGTCGCAAATCCTGCGCAACTTCATTTCGAATGCGATCAAGTACACCGAGCAGGGCGAGATCGCGGTCCGCGCCGCCCTCGTTCCCGGGAAGGGTATGATGCGTATCAGCGTCACCGATACCGGACTGGGAATCGCCGCCGCCGACCATGCGTTCATATTCGAAGAATTCAGCCAGGTCGAGCACCGCCTGCAGACACGCGTCAAGGGCACCGGCCTCGGTTTGCCGCTGTGCCGCAAGCTGGCAGACTTGCTGGGAGGCTCGGTCGGCGTGGACAGCGCGCCGGGCGCCGGTTCGGTGTTCTGGGTGTCGGTTCCGCTCAACTATGCCGCGCAGGGAGGCGACGCCCCCGCGCCGCCACATTCACATTCACCGGATTGAGGTCCACCATGCAGTCCATGCCATTTGCCGATTCCCTGATCCTTAACGTCGACGACAGCGAAGGGGCGCGCTACGCCAAGTCGCGCATCCTCACGCGTGCCGGTTTCACGGTGATCGAGGCTGCCGACGGCAACTCGGCCCTGTTGCGCGCGCGCGAAGATAAACCTGACCTGGTCCTGCTCGACGTCAAGCTGCCCGACATCAACGGCTTTGAAGTGTGCCGCCTGCTCAAGGCCGACCCGGAAACGCGCGCCGTGCTGGTGCTGCAAACGTCGGCGTCGTACATCGGCGTGGCCGACAAGATCCGGGCCCTCGAAGGCGGCGCCGACAACTATCTGTTCGAGCCGATCGAACCGGAAGAACTGGTCGCCAACGTCAAGGCGCTGCTACGCCTGGGTAAGGTCGAGCGCGAGCTGCGCGATGTGGACCGGCGCAAGGACGAGTTTTTGGCCACGCTGGCGCATGAGCTGCGCAATCCGCTTGGTCCGATCCGCAACGCGGTCGAGCTGCTGTGCCGCCTCGACCCCAACGTGCCGGAGCGCCAGGACAAGGCGCGCCAGACCATCCTGCGCCATACCGGCCACCTGGTGCGGCTGGTCGAAGACCTGCTCGATGTGGCGCGTATTTCGAAGGGCAAGATCACCTTGCACGACGAGCAGGTCGAACTGCAAACCTTCATCGGCAGCGCGCGCGAGTCGGTGGCGCACATCGCCGAAAGCCGCAACCAGCGCCTGGAAGTGTCGCTTCCGGCGCACGAAGTGTGGCTCAGCGGCGACCATGTGCGGCTGGCGCAAATCGTCGGTAACCTGCTGCATAACGCGTTCAAGTTCACGCCGCCGGGCGGCATCGTCAAGCTCAGCGCCGAGGTGACCGGGCAAGAGATCCTGATCCGCGTGGCGGACAACGGCATCGGCATCGACGCCAGCAAGCTCGATGTGATTTTCGACCTGTTCGCACAAGACGGCTTTACGCCCGACCGGGTGCAGGATGGCCTGGGCATCGGCCTGTCGCTGGTGCGCACGCTGGTTACCTTGCACCATGGGACCGTGAGCGCGGCGAGCGCCGGGGTAGGCCAGGGCAGCGTGTTCGAACTGCGCCTGCCGATCGATTCCGTCGGCGCCAGCGACGATGTTGCGCAGGTGAGCGTCGCGGACGACAGCGCCGCCACGCGCATCCTGGTGGTGGATGACAATGTCGATGCGGCCGACATGCTGGCCGAGCTGCTCGGTATCGGCGGCCACGATGTGAAGGTGGCCTACACCGGGCAGCAGGCGCTCGAGCGCGCGGCGGAGTTCAAGCCGACCTACGTGTTCCTCGATATCGGCCTGCCCGACATGAGCGGTTACCAGGTCGCGGCGAAAATGCGCGAGCTGCCCACCATGGACGACGCGGTGCTCGTTGCGCTGACCGGCTACGGCCAGGCGCGCGACCGCGAGCAGGCCATGGAAGCGGGCTTCGACGATCATATCGTCAAGCCGATCGACTTTGCCAAGGTCACTTCGCTCGACCTGCAGCGCCGCAAGCGCTGACCGGGCTTTGATGCTCGCCTGGCCGCTCCCGTGGTAGCGCGGCGGCAGGCGTCTTCCGTGTTTACTTCAGGCGCAGCAGGCGCGCGCCATGCACATCGAATCTGTTCGATGGCCCTGCGGCGCCACCGGCCGCGCTGAAGCTGCTGTTACTTTGCAGGTAGCTCATATTATAGAAGTCGCTCATCTCCAGCCAGTAGCGGCCGGGTTTCAGGCGCGCTACCAGCGGTGTCGACATCACCGGCCGCGCGCCAGTCCTGTCGATGCGCGCGTGCGGCAGCTGCACCACGCCCTGCGCGGCGATGCGGCCCGATGCCTCTTTCAGGGCCAGCCATTTTACGCCGCCGCTGATGCCCAGGTTAATCTGGTTGGCGCTGTTATGGTAGCGCACCTGCAGGCCGTACTCGCCGGCCTGCGCGATGTTCACCGCGCCGAAGCGCAGGCGCGCGCCCGGCTTGCCCCAGTCCTTGATGGACGCCTGCGCCACGCCGTCGCCAATCACCGGAATCCCGATCGCCTCGCCTGTGCAGCGCGGCACGCTGTGGTGGCTGCGGTTGCCCGATGCGGAAAACTGCGCTTCGACGGCGTAGCAGGCGGCAGTGGGCGCGCTGCGGTCGGTCCAGGCGCCGGCGCCGACCTTGGCTGCCACCAGCCTGCCATCGCGGTAGACGTTGTACACGGTGCCGGCGCCGTTGCCGTTGGCATCGATGCGCAGCGTGGCCGATGGCGTGATGCTGCTGATGGCCGGTTCACGCGGGCCGAATACGCCAGGTCCCTCCGCATACGGTTCGGCGTCGACTCGGTGGATTTGTTGTTCGCCTTGTTGCAGTGCGCCGAGCGTGATATCGATGCTTGCGTTGTCGTGCAACTGCTGCCAGCCGATCGACTGCGCCATTTGCTTGCCGTTGACGGTGATGGCCTTGACAGGGAACCAGCCGGTATCGCTGGCCGCATCGGGCAGCGTGATGCGCACGTTGATGCGCTTGCCGCGCACCGTCAGCTTATCGAGGCTGATGCCCCTGGCCGCGCCGAACGCTTCGCGCCGCAATTTGCTGGTGATGAACGGGCGTAGCTCAATGCCGCTGTCGGTCACGCTCACGCCGAACACGTTCCCGATCACCATGCCGAGGTAGCCGCCGCTTGACCATAGTTGGCGCTTCGAGTTGATGACGGGGCCGATCAGCGCCGGCTGCTGTTCGTCGAGCAGGAGCGGCTGGCCGGTAATCCATTCCAGGTTCTCCATGTTCGACAGGTTCAGCGCGGCGCCGCGCATGAGGGTGTCGTAGGCGGCGTCGGCCACGCTGACGTTGGCGTGCATGGCGGCGGCCTTGAGGCCATACGCGGTCACGAACGGCCAGATGGCGCGGTTGTGATACACCGGCATGCCTTGCTGCTGCGGGTAGATCACCGGCGCGCCCATCGGGCCGTGCGGATAGCTGGCCAGGATGCGGCGCGCGCGGCTGGCGTCGGCCACGCCCGTAACCACCGCCAGCGCTTGTCCGAGCCAGTCGAATTTGTGCAGCGGCGCGCCGTCGAAGTGGGGCGCGCTCAAACTGCTGTACATGCCCGCATCCTCAAGCCAGAAGCGCTCGTTGATGCTGCGCTTGAGTGCGGCGGCCCAGCCGGCGTACCTGGCCGACTGCGCCTGCTCGCCGCCGTCATGCGCGAGCGAGGCGGCAAAGGTCAGTGCCTTGTAGTGCAGGACGTTGGTGGACAGGGCTTTCGAGCTGGCCAGCGAAGCGAGATCGTTCACGATCCATGCGGCGTAGCTCTGGTCGCGCCAGTCGAGAAACGATTGTTCGCCCGTGTACAGGCCGGAGGCGGCGTCGAAGGCGGCCTGGCGGTCGTTCTCGAGTGTGTTGACCAGCGCCCGCAAGGCGCGTGCGGCGAACGGCGCGCGCCGGGCCGGCGCCAGGTTGTTGAGGGCAGCCTCGGCCCCGAGAACCCATGCCACGCGGTCGGTGCTGACCGGCCAGCTGCCGCCGGTTCCGGTATCCTGGATGATCTGCAGGCCGTCGGCGCTGCCCGCCACGTTCGGCGCGCGCTCGATGCCGGCGCGATAGCCCGAGAGTTTGAAGTCGAGCGAATTGCGCACCCGTTCCGGGTCGAGCATGGCCAGCCCGAGGTCGGCGGCGTACGACAGGTCGCGCGTCCAGACGTAATGCCACTTCTCGCCGGTTTCGAAACAGGCGCAGTCGATGGCGGCGCCGCCGTTGTAGTTGCCGTCCTTGATCTGCGCGACCGCGTTCTGCCGCATTTCAGTGACCGCGAGCGCGAACAGCGCATCGAAAGCCAGGCTGCCGCTGCGCACTGCCGGTGCGTCCGGGCTTTCCTGGTAGGTGGTCGATTGCGGACCCGGATCGCGCAGCGCCATCGTGCTCGATTGGGTGTAGCTGCGCAGCGCTGCCGCAGGGTCGGGCGTCGACCAGCGCACCGTGTTGGCGCCGTACTGGCTGGCCACGCTGAGCGCATGGCCCTGGTGCGGGTCTTCCTTGCTGGCGGGCGCCACGCCGGTTTGCGTGACCCGCAGCAGCGGCGCCGCCGGGTCGGATGCGTCGAGCGAAAAGCGCCAGGTCGAGGCCTGCCTGACGAACAGGTAGTCCTCGGGGCCGGGCCGGGTGTGCATCTGGTAGCTGGCGCCGGCCGCCACGCTGACGCTGGCGGTGGGGTCGATCACCCATTCGGCCGACCAGTCCTTGCTGCCGACCTTGAAGCCGTGGTAGCCGGGGCTGACCAGGATCTCGGCTTCATACACGCCCTTGCCCTTGTAGGCCAGCGGGTGCTCGATGCCCCAGCCATTGAAGCCGCCGCGCAGGTACATGGGCGCGGCCAGGGTGCCGCTGTCGGCGATGCAGGCGGCGCTGGCCGAGAACAGGGCGGCTGCGCCCAGGAGGTGGGAGGTGGTCAACATCAGCGGTATTGCCTGCGTTCGACGATGCCTTTCAGGACATCCTTCGATTCGAGCATGGGGAAGTCGCCAGCGCGGTAGCGCTTCGGCGTCTGGAAAACCAGTTCGCCGATGTCGGCGGCGTAGCTGGCCTGTTGCGCGCGCAGCGCCAGCGGCTTGCCGTTGACGGTGGCCTTGCCGCCGCCCGTGACCAGCGTGGCGGCTTGGCCGGGAGCGAGGTCGAAGGCGAGCTGCGAGCGGCTCTTGTCGTCGTTCAGGATGCTGAAGGCGACCTTGCGTTGTGCGCCGCCGTGCAGGCGCAGTTGCCACTGCTGCTGTTTGCCCACGCGCTGGAAATCGACTTCGATGCGCTCGTCCGCGCCGAACGGCAGGGCCGCGTAAAACTGGCTCCATGCGGCGGGAATAGCCGGCACGAAGGCCAGCGTGTTGTCGAGCAGGCGGGGGCGGAAGCCGACGTAGTCCTGGTAGCCGTTGCGCGCATATTCGGCCACGCTCCACGACTGCGCCCAGGTGCCTGATGGTTTGAGTGTGCCGTCGTCGCCGGGCAGGGCGTCGAGCAGTTCGCTCATGTTCCCGAGCGTTCCCAGGCCGAGGATTTGCTGGCCGAGGTTCCGGCTCAGCTTCCATGCCAGGTCCTGGTAGCCGAACTTGTTCAGGGCCGTGACGGTGAAGCCGGCGTTCCAGCCCCAGATGCTGCCCTGGTGGTAAGCGGCGTCCTTGTGGTGGAAGTCCGGGTTTTCATGGCGCGGATGGAAGTAGGGATCGTTCTGGCTCAGCGAGGCGATGCCGTAGGGGTAGAGCAGTTCGGACACCGCATTGCGCGTCACCCGCGCCTGCACCCTGGGCGGCACAAAATCGGCGAACGGAATCGAGACCAGCATCAGCTGGTTGGGGCGGACCCTGGTGTCGCGGCTGGCGTCGCCGCGCAGGCGGTCGGCCATGATTCTGCCGTCCCAGTACAGCTTGAGGAAGCTGCGCTGCGCCTTGCCGGCCAGCGCATTCCACTGGCGCGCTTTGGCATGGTCGCCGGCCTGGGTGGCCAGCCAGGCGCCGGTCTTGAGGGCGGTGTGCCACAGGGCCTGGATTTCGACGGCGCGCGGGCCGCGCTCGGACCAGGGGGCGCGGTTGTCGATGCGCGCGTCCATCCAGGTGTCTGCCGCATCGTGCGCCAGCAGGCCATCCTGGTCGGCGTAGTTGGCGATGGCGCCGTCGAAGTAGGGCAGGGCGAGCTCGTACATCTGGCGCGCAAAGGCTTTGTCGCCGCTGTACTGGATGTATTCGAAGGCTTCGCGCAGCATCCACGGGGTGCCATCGACGGTGTTGTAGATGGTCTTGTCGCTGGCGGAGACGCGGTTGGGAATGCGCCCGTAGTCCTTGTCGCGCGGTTGGCGCAGGTTCTGGTAGCGCGCAAAATTGGCCAGCACGGCCCTGGCGTCGTCGAACTGGCCCGACACCAGCAGGGTGCCGGGCAGTGCGATGAAGGTGTCGCGGCCCCAGTTATCGCGGAACCATGGCAGGCCGGCCCAGATGCCGGTGCCGAATTCCTCCACCACGAACATGCGGCTGGCCGCCTTGGCCCAGTTAAGGGCCTTGTTGTAGTCGGCGTCGCTGGTGGAGAGATAGCTTTTGGTCAGCGCCTCGTACAGCGCCTTGCGTTCGGCGCCGATGGGGTCGGCCTTTGCCAGCGCCTGCGCGCGCCCGCTGGCCTGGGCGGCGCTGTCGCCAAAGGCCACCACCACGGTCATGCTGCGCACGGCGTGCGCGCTGCGCAGCGTGAGCGCCGCGTCCACCACAAAGGGCTGGTCGGCGGCAATCGCGGTGAACAGGCCGCTGGCGCCGGCGGGCGCGATCAGCACCACGTCGCCGTCGCGGGAGATGGCGCCCGGGTCCTTGAACAGGGTTTGCACAGTCAGCATGGCGTCGGCCGGATTGGCCAGGCGGATCGCAAGCGCGTGCTGTTTGGAGAGCAGCGCCATTTCTTCAAGGGCGCCGCCGGCGTGCCGTACGCGGTGGCCGTAGGGCAGGACCTGCTCGCTGGATTGGGCGCGTTCATTGGCCACGCCGTTGACCAGGGTGGCGTAGCCCTCGAACACGGACGCATTCTTGATGGTGTAGCCGGCGCCCCGGTCATGGCTCTGCGTGTAGCCCTCGAAGTAGCCGGCCAGGTTGTCGCCGACGACGTAGCGGGATTGCTGGCCCGGTGCCACGCTGATCGCCATGGCGTCGAAAAAGGCATCCACGCCGGGTTTGGCGGCAATGGCTGCGGGCGGCATGGCGATGGCCGCCGCCAGGGTAAGCAGGTACTTCATTCAATCTCCCGTAGTATGGCTACATCGTCTTGTTATCGATAAAGCATACTACAGATGAGGATGTCGATCAAAGCGCGCGCTGCGATACTGCCGGGTCCATGTTTTTAGTGCTAGTTTTGCTACATCCTGAGTCAATACGCGTTGGATCAGCCTGGCCGAGGCCGACGCCGCCCCGCATGCGGCGCTTTTTCCGTTGCGGGCAATGGCGCGGCGGTCCAGACCTGTTGGTTTTACTACGAAATTCCTACAAAAATGTAGTAATGATAAATTTCTAAAAAGCAAAGTTGCGCTGTGCTGGTGCGAAAATGGTTCGAAGCATAGAAAATCGCTGTATTTGTAGTCGTACTACAGTTCATGATGCAGTGTTCTGTAGCCGAAATACAACGGGCGTACCCCTCTTGATGGGCGTCCAATAGAAAAAATGCACTTTGCCGTAGTCATGCGCAACTCTCGTTGACAGTGCATCTAGTTTTAGTACAGAATCGGGCTCAGACGTCATTAGAACGTTGCCTTTGGAACCCGTGCAGTCGCCGCCATACTGAACATACGGGAATTGTGTAGTAATGATGAGATGAGGGGACAGAATGAAATTTTTCGCCAATACCCGTACCAGAAGTGCCGCATTTCCACTGAGCCCGGTCGCCGCCGGCTGCGCCTTGTTCGTTTCGGCCATGTCGGGCAATGTGTACGCGCAAGCGAGCGCGGCCCCGCAAGCGAGCGAGCAACCGATTGCCACGGTCAAGGTGTCCGGCATTCGGCGCGGTATCGAGGATGCGATTTCGGTGAAAAAGGATGCGTCTTCCATCGTCGAGGCGATCTCCGCGGAAGATATCGGCAAGTTGCCCGACGTGAGCATCGCCGAGTCGATCGCCCGCCTGCCAGGCCTGGCGGCGCAGCGCGTCGGCGGCCGTGCCCAAGTGATCAGCGTGCGCGGCCTGTCGCCGGATTTTTCTACCACCTTGCTTAACGGCCGCGAACAGGTCAGCACCGGGGACAACCGCAGCGTCGAGTTCGACCAGTATCCGTCCGAGCTGCTCAGCGGCGTTACCATTTACAAGACCCCGGACGCCGGCCTGGTCGGCCAGGGCCTGTCCGGCACGATCGACATGCAAACCGTGCGTCCGCTGTCGTTCGGCAAGCGCACCATCGCCATGAACGTGCGCGGCGAGAAAAACTCGCTCGGCGGCATCGCCAATGCGAAAGACAGCGGCAACCGTTTCAGCGTCAGCTATATCGACCAGTTCGCCGACCGCACGATCGGGATTGCGATCGGCTACGCCCATCTGGCGTCGCCGGTACTGTCGAACGAAACCGGCCTGTACGAGCCGTGGAAAACCGATGCGCGTCCTGGCGTGCCGGGCGGCACCTATTTGATGGACGGCCTGAAATCGGTCGCGCGCAGCGGCACCAACAAGCGCGACGGCGTCATGGGCGTACTGCAATATCGCCCGAACAAGACCTGGACCAGCATGATCGATGTGTACGCATCGAAATTCAAGCGTGAAGAAACCGCCAACCAGTTCGAAGTGGCGCTGAACGACTACAACGGTGGCTACAAGCCAGGCTTGCTGTACTCGCCGGCAACCACCGCCAACGGCGTGCTGACCGGCGGCTCGGCCAGCGGCGTGTATCCCTTGGTGCGCGGCATGTACAACGACCGCAAGGATGAGATCAAGGCGATTGGCTGGAGCAATACCCTGCGCCTCGATGGCGGCTGGTCGCTGTTTGCCGACGCCAGTTTCTCGAAAGCGACGCGGGATGAAGTCAACCTGGAAAACAACCTGCAACTGAGTAACGCTGCCGCCGATCCTTTCCTCGATACGGTCGACCTGAAGTTTGCCACCGGCGGCTTTTCGCAGATCGCCGGGCGCCTGAACTATACCGACGCGAAGAATTTGTACCTGCGCAACACGATCTACGGTTCGGGCTACGGCAAGACGCCACAGATCGAAGACGAACTCAAGGGTTTCAAGCTGGTCGTTTCGATGCCGGTGCCGACCGTGCTGGAAAGCTATTTCTCGGGCGTCGATGTGGGCATTAACTACGCCGACCGCACCAAAAACAAGGTCCAGCCGGAGGGGGCGATCACCCTGCGCGGCGCACCGGGACCGGTGCCGGGCGAGTATCTGTATGGCCAGGTCGACCTCGGCTTTGCCGGCACCGGCATGATTCCTTCATGGAATGTGCCAGGCGTGGTCAGCCAGCAAATGAACTTCGCGCCAAGCTCGACCGAGTCCTTCCTCATTTCGAAGGCCTGGGAAGTCAATGAGAAGATCACGACCAGCTTCATCAAGGCCAATATCGACAGCGAAATCGGCTCGGTCACGGTCAAGGGGAATGTGGGCGTCCAGGTGCAGCGCACCGAGCAGTCGTCGCAAGCGAACTATTTTGATGGCACCGCGCCGGTCGGCAGCCAGGTCAAGCCGGTCCATGACGGCATGACGTATACCGATTACCTGCCCAGCCTGAACCTGTCGTTTGGCCTGAGCAAGCAGCAGACCATCCGCTTCGCCGCCGCCAAGCAACTGGCCCGTCCGCGTATCGACCAGCTGCGCTCGGCGCTCGACTTCAACGTCGGCACCACCGACTTCAAGCCAAGCGCCAACGGCGGCAACGCGCGCCTCGATCCATGGCGCGCCAAGGCACTCGACTTGTCCTACGAGAAATATTTCGGCAACAAGGCGTATTTTGCGGTCGCGGCTTTCCACAAAAAACTCGATACCTACATCTTTACGCAGACCCTGGATTACGATTTCTCTAAATATATTCCGGGAACCAATGCGATTACCGCCATTGGTAACTACAAGGCACCGTACAACGGCAATGGCGGCAAGCTCAAGGGCCTGGAACTGTCGGCATCGCTGCCGCTGTCCCTGCTTACGCCGGTGCTTGACGGGTTTGGCGTCTCGGCCAGTGCCACGCATAGCAAGAGCTCGATCGCGATCGAAGATCCGGACAGCAGCATCGGCAAGAATATTCCGCTGCCGGGCTTGTCGAAGCGCGTGACCAACCTGACCTTGTACTATGAAAAGAATGGTTTCGAGACCCGCGTCAGCCAGCGCAAGCGCTCCGACTTCGTTGGTGAAATCGGCAACTTTGCCAATGACCGCACCTTGCGCTACGTGGTCGGGGAGGACGTGGTCGACTTCCAGGTCGGTTACAACTTCACCGAAGGCAGCTTGAAGGGCCTGGGCGTGGTGTTGCAGGTTAATAACGTTGGCGATACCGCGTATGAAACCTATGGCGGCGACCGCAACAAGCCGCTGGAATACCAGAAGTATGGCCGCACCTTCCTGATGGGCGCCAACTACAAGTTCTGATTACACGTTCTGATGCGCAGGCTGCCGGGGTGATCCCGGCCCTGGAAACAAGCCCGTTGCACGCGAGTGTGGCGGGCTTGCGTCGTTTGGCGGGGGCGGGCGACGGACCGGGCCAGCAACGCCGGATTGCACAAATAGCCTCAATTACACCCCACCTGCACGCAACGCCGTGACAAAAAATCGCATTCTGGACTACAAGAGAGTAAACTAGAGGATGCTTTCCCGTCGGGCTAGCTAGTCAAATTGTGAGTGTCCTATGTCTGAAACCCCTGTACTACTGTTTTCCGAACTCAACCTGAGCGCCCAGGTGCTGAAGGTCATGAAAGAGGTCGGTTACGAAACGCCGTCGCCGATCCAGGCTGCCACCATCCCGCTGCTCCTGGCCAATCGCGACGTGCTGGGGCAGGCCCAGACCGGAACTGGCAAGACCGCGGCCTTCGCGCTGCCGATTTTGTCGCGCATCGACATCAAGCAGCAAACCCCGCAGGCGCTGGTGCTGGCGCCTACGCGCGAACTGGCGATCCAGGTCGCCGAAGCATTCCAGAAGTACGCAACCCACATTAAAGATTTCCACGTCCTGCCGATCTACGGCGGCCAGAGCTACGGTCCCCAGCTGCAGGCGCTGCGCCGCGGTGTGCACGTGATTGTCGGCACCCCGGGCCGCGTCATCGACCACCTCGAAAAAGGCTCGCTCGACCTGTCCAAGCTCAAGACGCTGGTGCTCGACGAAGCCGACGAGATGCTGCGCATGGGCTTTATCGACGACGTCGAACAGATCCTGCAAAAAACCCCGGAATCGCGCCAGACCGCGCTGTTCTCGGCCACCATGCCGTCCGCGATCAAACGCATCGCCAAGACCTACCTGCGCGATCCGGCCGAAGTGACGGTCGCCGCAAAAACCGGCACCGCCGACAACATCCGCCAGCGTTACTGGATGGTGAGCGGCATGCAGAAGCTCGAAGCGCTGACCCGCATCCTCGAAGCCGAGCCGTTTGACGGCATGATCATTTTCGCGCGCACCAAGCTCGGTACCGAAGAACTGGCGACCAAGCTGCAGGCGCGCGGCTTCGCGGCCACCGCGATTAACGGCGACATGCAGCAAACGCAGCGCGAGCGCACCATCGAACAGCTCAAGAACGGCAAGATCGACATCCTGGTCGCCACCGACGTCGCCGCGCGCGGCCTGGACGTGGAACGCATCAGCCACGTGATCAACTACGACGTGCCGTCGGACCCTGAGAGCTACACCCACCGCATCGGCCGTACCGGCCGCGCGGGCCGCAGCGGCGAAGCGATTCTGTTCATCACCCCGCGCGAGCAGGGTTTGCTCAAGGCGATCGAACGCGCCACGCGCCAGCCGGTGGCGCCACTGACCTTGCCGACCGTGAAAGCCGTCAACGACGTGCGGATCGCCAAATTCAAGGACCAGATCACCGAAGTGCTGGCGGCCGGCGGACTCGATGTCTTCCGTTCGCTGATCGAAGAGTATGAGCGCGAGCAGAACGTGCCCGCTGTCGAAATCGCAGCGGCGCTGGCCAAGCTGGCGCGCGGCGATATTCCGCTGCTGCTGGAAAAACCGAACCGCGACGCCAAGAGTGCGCCTTCGTGGCAAGAGAACGCCCCTGCCGCGCGCGCACCGCGTTCGGACGCGCCGCCTGCACGGTTCGACCGCAGCGACCGTGGCGACCGTGGCGATGCGCCGGCCTTCAAGCGCGAACGCGTCTCGCGTCCGTCGGAAGAAGGCATGGGTACCTTCCGCATCGAAGTCGGTCATGCGCACGGCGTCAAGCCGGGCAACATCGTCGGCGCGATTGCCAACGAAGCGAACATCGAGTCCAAGTTCATCGGCCGCATCGAGATCTACGACGACTACAGCACGCTCGACCTGCCGGTCGACATGCCGGCCGACCTGATCGACCACCTCAAGGGTGTGTGGGTCGCGGGCCAGCAGCTCAACATCACCCGTGACGGCGAAGCGCCGGCGGTCAAGAAGGCGGCGGCTCCGAAAAAAGCCGGCGACCGTCGTTTCGAAGAGAAAAAGCTCGGACCTAAAAAGCCGTACGACGCGGCCACCAAGGCCAAGAAGGAAGCACGCAAGCTGGCCAAGCCGGAGTAAGGCGGCAGGCGGGTAAAAAAATGGGCAGCTTCGGCTGCCCATTTTGCTTGGGTGTCACTTCGCAGCGATCCGGGCGACTGGCGCGCAAGCGCACTGTCAGCGACGGCTTGCTGCGCATCCGCCATTGAATGGGGCTCCTATTTGCGCCATTTGATTGTGCTGATGACTGCTTCCAGATCCCGGCGTGCCTGTTGCGTGGAACCCATGTCCAGTTGCACCGCATAAATGAACGCGGCAGGCCCGCAAATCAGGCGAGTGGATGCGTAAAATTTTCCTTCAGATGTGGTCATCTCGTCCGATGACTCATACTCGACGTAAGCATCCGTGCGCTTGACCGGTGTATGCGCGTCCAGCGGCGTTTTGGTCAAGATGTGCAGCCGTTTGAGATCCGCATAGTCGCACGTTGGTGGGCAGGAATGTTCACGTCCCACTTTGCATGCCTCAAGGACCAGCATTGGAAGCTCCTCCCCCTTTGTCTTTTTTGAAAAGAAGCGCCCTGCTTTATCTATCTTGTTATGCCACCCAGGCTGTGGCGCTATTGAAAAGCCGCTCATCGTCACCCTGTCCGCCGCCTGCGCTCCAGAGACGCAAGCGAGGGTGATCGTGATAAAGACCGCACAGGCTTTCAAATTCATTGAGGCTGATTTCATGACTGGATTCTTCCATGGTGCTGCGCTGCCGGCAATTTGCCGAATCGCCGCTGTTGCTTGTGGATTCAATAGGTGATCGCCCGCTCTGTCACTGCGAAGCGACACCACCGCCGATGCGTTCACCGGTGCGCGTTGCAAGGATAAACGGCTGCCATCCGCCTGGCGGATCCCACTGCCCGCAGCCTTCGATATGCGTCGGGGTGACGCAGTGTACCAGCACGCCGTCAATGCCGAGATCGGCGGTTTTCCATCGCAGCGCGCCGTCCGGCCCGAAGGCGAACAGCTCGGACTCGGAGCTTGCCAGGATGCGGAAATCCTCGCCGGACGTTTGCAATTGCGCAGCATCGTAGAAGTCGCAAAAATACCCGTCCATCTGGTGTATCACCACGTCTTCTGTCACGCAATCGACAATGAAGATGCGTCCTCCGTAGCCGATATACGCTTTGGTACCGTCCATCCGGACTGCCTGGAAGCAGATGCATTCGACAGCCGAAGCCACATCGATTCGCAGGCGAGCGCCGCAATTCCAGTCTACTGCAACGCTCGTGGCGATCGCGGCGCCAGGGCGATCAGCCCCTACCAGAAGGGATCTGGTAAACAAGGATACATCGTGTTCTTCTAAAAACGATATCGTCATGGTTTCTTCATAATTCTTGTAACTGCCTTGCCGCCAAGCGGTGGGCTGACGTCAGTGCGCGGAAGCGGGCATCGCGGCCTGGGTGGCCGGCGCTTCGTCCTTCACCAGGCACCACAAGGCCGCCGAGATGGCCAACGAGGCGCCGCAAATGATGTACAAGGTGCTCTGGTCCGGCACCCGTTTCAGAACGAAGCCGACACCCGTGGACATCAACTGCGGCAGCACCACCGACAGGTTGAACACGCCCATGAAAAAGCCCATGCGGCTCTTGTCCACCTTGTCGCTCATGATCGCGAACGGCAGGCTGACAATCGCGCTCCAGCCGATGCCCACCACCGCCATCAGCGCGTACAGCATTATCGGCGTGCGCGCCATGGTCGCAATCAAGAAGTACCCGGCCGCCATGATGGCCACGCAGCCGGCCTGCGTGTGCACGCGCCCGATCTTGCGCGCCAGCGGTGCGAGCACCAGCGCCGGCAGCAGGAAGCCGACCGTATTCATGATCGCGAAGGCGAAGCCGATAATCTGCCCGCTCATGTCGTTGGCCGCCTTGGTTGCCAGGCCCGCCGGCACCAGCTGCTGCTGAATGAATCCATACGTGTAGACGAACATCGACTGCACGCCCAGCCACGCGAAGCCGTGCGCGATATAGATGCGCCACAGCTGGCCCCAGTCGGCCTTGGTGGCCGCTGCGGTCTCGGTCGCGGTCTCGGTGTTTATGACCATCTCGCGTTCTTCCTTGATGAAGAACAACGGCACCACCGAGAACACGAATACAATGCCCGCGCCGACCGAAATGAGCAGGTCGTTGCCCAGGGTCGCGCCGATCAGGTAGGCCATCACGCCGAAGAAGCCCGAGATGGTCTGCATCCAGGTGTAGCCGAGCGTGCGCGCTTCGCCTTCCGGCGTCACGTCGGCGATGATCGAGCGGGTCGGGTTGAAGCTGATATTGATCGACAGGTCCAGCGTGAGCGCGACGATCACCGCCACGATGAGAATGTTCTTGATGCCCAAAAAGTCGCCCACTACGTCGATGCGCGGCAGCAGGAACACCATCAGCGCGGCCAGGGTGCCGCCGATCAGGATGAAGGGCCGGCGCCGCCCACCCCAGAACCAGGCGTCGTCGCTGATCAAGCCGATGACCACCTGGCCGAAAATCCCGGCCATTGGTCCCGCCGCCCAGACGATGCCGATTTCATGGATCTGGAGATTGAAGCGCGTGCTCAAAATCCAGCTCAGCGCCGAAATCTGGATGCAGAGCGCGAATCCCATCGCCGTCGACGGCAAACTCAGCGTAGCGTAAAAAAGCTTGTTCAGGCGCTTCTGCATGTCCAGCATCATGTCCCCATCTTGTTCTGTTATTTGACTACAAAATCATGAATTTGTTGTGTGATTCAACTGGCTTCCTGCGGGGATTCTACTATGGAATTGTTTAGATTGACACTTAGAAATCGCCATGTTATTTTCCTACAAATATAACGCGTAGCCAAACGCCTGGAGACTCCCGATGCAGATGCAATTCCCGCCGATCAAACCGCGCCTGAGCTTCTGGCAGTTGTGGAACATGAGCTTCGGCTTCTTTGGCATCCAGTTCGGCTTTGCCCTGCAAAACGCCAACACCAGCCGCATTTTTTCGACCCTGGGCGCCAACGCCGACGACTTGCCGCTGTTCTGGCTCGCGGCGCCGGTCACGGGCCTGCTGGTGCAGCCGGTCATCGGCTACCTGAGCGACAACACCTGGCACCCGTTCTGGGGCCGCCGCCGTCCGTTCTTCTTCCTTGGCGCGATCTTGGCCACCGTCGCCATGTTCATGATGCCCAATTCATCGTCCCTGTGGATGGCGGTGTTCGTGCTGTGGATGATGGACGCGTCGATCAATGTGTCGATGGAGCCGTTCCGCGCGTTCGTGGGCGACAAGCTCCATCCCACCCAGCAGACCTCGGGCTTTGCGATGCAGACCTTCTTCATCGGCTGCGGCTCGGTCATCGCCTCGCTGCTGCCGACCATTTTCACGGAGTGGTTCAACGTCAGTAACATCCCGGTCAATGGCGGCATTCCCGACACGGTGCGCTATTCGTTCTATGCCGGCGGCCTGGCCTTTATCGGCGCGGTATCGTGGACCGTGATCACCACGCGCGAGACGCCGCCGGAAGACATGACGGCCTTCCGCGCAGAGGTCGAAAAGCGCAAGGGCACCTTGAGCGCGCTGCGCGAAATCTTCAAGGGTTTTACCACCATGCCGCGCACCATGGTGCAGCTGGCGAGCGTGAGCTTTTTTTCGTGGCTGGCGTTGTTTACGATGTGGGTCAACACCACCCCGGCCGTGGCCGAAAATGTCTTCGGCACGGTCGACGCGCAGTCGGCCGCATTCCAGAGCGCCGGCAACTGGGTCGGCGTGATGTTCGCGGTGTATAACGGCGTCTCGGCCATTGCCGCCTTTATCCTGCCGGTGATCGCGCGCCGCACCAACCGCAAGATGACGCACCTGGCCTGCCTGGTCATCGGCGGCATCAGCCTGGCCAGCATTTTCTTCATCACGCAAAAAGAGATGCTGCTCATTCCCATGATCGGCGTGGGCATCGCGTGGGCCAGCATTCTCACCGTGCCGTACGCGATCCTGGCCGGCGCGCTGCCGGCGCAGCGCATGGGCTTTTATATGGGCGTCTTCAACTTCTTCGTCGTGATCCCGCAGATCATCGGCGGCTTGATTCTGGGTCCGATCAGCGCAGCCCTGCTGGGCGGGCGTCCGGTGGCGACCTTGCTGCTGGCCGGCGCCTGCATGGCCATCGGCGGCTTGCTGACCGTGTTTGTGAACGACAAAGGCGAGCAAACCGCTTAAGGTGGCGTCGAAATTTTGCTAACTGTCGTATCGTATTGTTAACAGACAGGAGTGAAAATGACCATCCACACAGTAAATACCACGGCTTTTGCCGGACAACGCCCCGGTACTTCCGGCTTGCGCAAGAAGGTCAGCGAGTTCCAGCAACCCGCTTACCTCGAAAACTTCGTGCAGTCGATTTTCAATTCCCTCGGCGACTGCGCCGGCCAAACGCTGGTGTTAGGCGGCGACGGGCGCTATTTCAACCGCCACGCCGTCCAGGTCATCCTGCGCATGGCGGCGGCCCACGGCTTTGCCAAAGTGCTGGTCGGGCAGGGCGGCATTCTGTCCACGCCGGCCCTGAGCTGCGTAGTCAGGAAGCGCGGCGCGTCGGGCGGCATCGTGCTCTCGGCCAGCCATAATCCGGGCGGACCCGATGGCGACTTCGGCATCAAGTACAACATCGCCAACGGCGGCCCGGCGCCGGAAAAAATCACCGACGCCATCTACGAGCAGACCCGTGTTCTCACCGAATACCGCACCAGCGACGCCGCCGACCTCAATCTCGACGCTGTCGGCCACGCGCGCATCGAACAGATGGAGGTGGAAGTGATCGACCCGGTGGCCGACTATGCGGAGCTGATGGGCGAGCTGTTCGATTTTGCCGCCATCAAGGCCTTGTTCGCGCGCGGCTTCACCATGCGCTTCGACGGCATGCACGCCGTCTCCGGGCCGTACGCGCATGCGATTCTCGAAGGCTTGCTCGGCGCACCAGCCGGCACCGTCATCAACGGCACCCCGCTGGAAGACTTCGGCGGCCATCATCCCGATCCGAATCCGGTCAACGCGGCCGAACTGGTGGCGCTGATGTCGGGGCAGGGCGCGCCGGACTTCGGCGCGGCGTCGGACGGTGACGCCGACCGCAACATGATCGTCGGGCGCGGCATCGCCGTTACCCCATCCGACAGCTTGGCCATCATCGCCGCCAATGCGGCAGTCGCACCGGGCTACCGGGGCGGCATCAAGGGCATTGCCCGCTCCATGCCCACCTCCACCGCGCCCGACCGCGTGGCGCAAGCGCTCAATGTGCCGTGCTACGAAACGCCGACCGGCTGGAAGTACTTCGGCAACCTGATGGACGCCGGCATGGTGACCCTGTGCGGCGAAGAAAGCTACGGCACCGGGTCGAGCCATATCCGCGAAAAGGATGGCTTGTGGGCGGTGCTGTTCTGGCTTAACCTGCTGGCCGCCAGCGGCAAGCCGGTGGAGACGCTGGTGCGCGAGCACTGGGCGCGCTTTGGCCGTAATTACTACTCGCGCCACGACTACGAAGCGGTCGAGTCCACGGCGGCCGAAGGCCTGATGACCCATCTGCGCGAACAGCTGCCCGCACTGGCCGGCCAGGTCATCGAAGGCTACACTGTCGATGTCGCCGACGATTTTGTCTACAAGGACCCGGTCGACGGCAGCATCGCCAGCAAGCAGGGCGTGCGCATTGTGATGACGGACGGTTCGCGCATCGTGTTCCGCCTGTCCGGCACCGGGACCGAAGGCGCCACCATCCGTCTTTACCTCGAACGCTACGAGGCCGACGTGGCCATGCACGACATGCCGGCGCAGGAAGCGCTGGCGGGCCTGGCGGCGATTGCCGACCGGCTGGCCGGCCTGCACCAGCGTACGGGGCGCGACCGGCCGACCGTCACCACCTGATTCACTTTTTATCATCAACAGCCAACAGGGAATACATGAAATTTTCCGCACTTGCAGTCTCACTGGCGCTGACCTTCGGCGCCACCCACGTCAGCGCCGCCCCGCCGGTGGCGCGTACCCCGTTTGTGTGGGAAAACGCGACTGTGTATTTCCTGTTGACGGACCGCTTCAACAACGCCAATAAGGCCAATGACCTGGCCTACGGGCGCAAGGCCGATGCGGCGCCGCTGCGCGGTTACATGGGTGGCGACCTGGCCGGGGTGACGGCCAAGATCAAGGAAGGCTACTTCAAGGAGTTGGGTGTCGATGTCATCTGGATCACGCCGCCAGTCGAGCAGATTCACGCCGGCACCGACGAAGGTACCGGCAAATCCTACGGCTTTCACGGCTACTGGGCGCGCGACTTCACCAGCGTCGACGCCAACCTCGGCACCGAGGCGGACCTGCAGGAACTGGTCGATACGGCCCACGCCAACGGCATCCGCGTGCTGCTCGACGTGGTAATGAACCATACCGGCCCGGTGACGGCGCAAGATCCGGTGTGGCCGAAGGACTGGGTGCGCACCGCACCGGTGTGCGCTTTCAAGGATGCGCGCACCACGGTCGACTGCACGATCGTGAAGAACCTGCCGGACTTCCGTACCGACGTTGACCGCCCGGTTGCGCTGCCGCCGGCGCTGGTGGCAAAGTGGAAGGAAGAAGGGCGCTACGAGCGCGAAGTGGCGAGCCTGGACGTCTTTTTCAAGGAGACCGGTTACCCGCGCGCGCCGCGCTACTACCTGATGAAATGGCACGCGGACTGGGTGCGCAAGTACGGCTTCGACGGCTTCAGGGCCGACACGGCCAAGCATGTGGAACCGCGCGTGTGGAAGGATCTGAAAAAGGTCGCCAGCAAGGCGTTCGAGGACTGGAAGCGCGACAATCCCTCCAAGCGTCTTGGCGACGCCAAGTTCTACATGACGGCCGAGGTCTATAACTACTCGCTGCGCCATGCGCACCAGTTCGACATGGGTGGCGAAACCTTTGTCGACTTTTACGACAACGGCTTCGACAGCGTTATCAATTTCAGCATGACGTCCGACGCCCGGGGCGGCTACGACGCCATGTTCGGCCGTTACGCGGCGCTGCTGGCCGGGCCACTGCGCGGCTATTCGGTGATGAACTATCTGAGTTCGCACGACGACGCGGCGCCGTTCGATCCGGCGCGCACGCGTCCTTTCGACTCGGCGGTGAAGCTGCTGCTCTCGCCTGGCGCGGCGCAGATCTATTATGGCGACGAGACCGCGCGCCTGCTCACGCATGCGGGTGCGAAGGGCGACGCGGTGCTGCGCTCCTTCATGAACTGGGATGAACTGGCCAGCAATGCGCAGCGCGACGGCTATCGGATTGCGGACGTGCGCAAGCACTGGGGCATCATCGGCCGCTTCCGCCAGATGCATCCGGCAGTCGGCGCGGGCGAGCACCGCAAGCTGCAGGCGACGCCGTATGTGTTTGCGCGCACCTACGAAAAGGACCGGGTGGTGGTGGGACTGGATCTGCCGACCGACAAGTCGGCGCCGATCGTGGTGGCGCCGATTTTCCGCGATGGCGAGTCGGTGACCGATTACTACTCGGGCAAGAAGGCCGTGGTGGCGGGCGGGAAGGTCGATTTTCACACGAAGAATGGGATTGTGCTGATTGCGAACTGACTTTTCAAACCACTAATATAGGAGCCGTCGTCCCCGGCCTTGGCGGCCCCCTTGGCGGGGATCCATAGCACCTATGAGCCGAGGTGCTATGGGTTCCCGCCTCCGCGGGAACGACGGTGCTGGCATTTCATACATTTCACGCAATAGGGTATGCTACGCGCGACTGCCCGAACTGTCCGACCTGACCGCGATGACCAAAGAAAACGAATCAGAACAAAAGTACAGCCGTACCGCCTACGCCGACGGCCCCCGGCTGCTGGCCGATATCGGCGCGACCCACGCCCGCTTTGCCCTTGAAACCGCGCCCGGCGTGCTGCGCTCGGTGCGCGTGCTCAAGTGCGACGACTTCCCCGGCATTGTCCCGCTGCTGCATACCTATCTGGCCGACCACGCCGGCATTCGCATCAATCACGCCGCCTTCGCCCTGGCCAATCCGATCAGCGGCGACATGATCCGCATGACCAACCGCGACTGGCAATTCTCCACCGATGAAGTGCGCCGCGAACTTGGCCTGAACACGCTGCTGATCGTGAACGACTTCACCGCCCTGGCGATGTCGCTGCCCGGCCTGTCCGGCGCCGACTTGATGCAGGTCGGCGGCGGCGCCCCGGCCGCCAACGCCGTCATCGGCGTGGTGGGGCCGGGCACCGGCCTTGGGGTGTCGGGCATGATCCCGACCGTCGACGGTTTTGTGACCCTTGGCAGCGAAGGTGGCCACGTCAATTTCGCCCCGGCCGACGAGCGCGAATTCGCGATCCTGCAGTATGCATGGAAGGAGTGGCCGCACGTGTCGAACGAGCGCCTGATTTCCGGCCCCGGCATGGAACTGATCCACCGCGCGCTGGCCCAGCGCAACGGCGTGCAGGCCGCGCCACGCAGCTCGCCCGAGATCATCGCCGGCGCGCTCGATGACAAGGACGCGCTCTGCCTCGAAGTGCTCGAGTGCTTCTGCGGCATGCTCGGCGGCGCCGCCGCCAACCTGGCGGTCACGCTCGGCGCTTTTGGGGGCATCTTCATCGGTGGCGGCATCGTGCCGCGCATGGGTGAGTGGTTCGTCACCTCGCCGTTCCGCGCGCGCTTCGAGGCCAAGGGCCGTTTCAGTTCCTACCTGGGCCAGATCCCGACCTACGTGATCATGATTCCCAACCCGGCCTTCATCGGCGTGGCGACCATCCTGTCGGAACACCTGCGCGGGCGCAGCGGCGCCAACACGCTGATGGAGCGCGTGCAGCATTTGCAGCACGAGCTGTCGCCCGCCGAACAGCGCGTGGCCACCTTGGTGCTGGAACATCCGCGCAAGGTGCTGGGCGAGCCGATTGCCGAAATCGCGCGCCTGGCCGACGTGAGCCAGCCGACCGTGATTCGCTTCTGCCGCTCGCTGGGATTTTTGGGCCTGGCCGACTTCAAGCTCAAGTTTGCCAGCAGCCTGACCGGCACCATCCCCGTGCGCCACAGCCAGGTGCGCGTGTCCGACAGCACGCACGACCTGTCGGCCAAGGTGATCGACAACACCGTCTCGGCGATCCTGAAATTTCGCGACCAGCTCGACGTGGTCTCCATCGACCGCGCTATCGCGCTGCTGCGCAAGGCCAACCGGGTCGAGTTCTACGCCATGGGCAATGCGCGCGTGGTGGCGCTGGACGGCCAGCACAAGTTCTTCCGCTTCCGCATTCCCACGTCGTCGTACGGCGACTCGCATCTTTTCAGCCTGGCCGCCGAACTGCTCAAGCCGGGCGATGTGGTGATCGCCATTTCCACCTCGGGCCAGCTGCCGGAACTGCTGGCGGCGGTGGATGCGGCGCGCGCCACCGGCGCCGACGTGATTGCGATCACCAGCAGCAAATCGGCGCTGGCCAAGCGCGCCACCATTTGCCTGGCGGTCGATCACAGCGAAGACAGCACCAGCTTCCTGTCGATGATCTCGCGCGTGCTTCAGCTACTGCTGATCGACATCCTGTCGGTAGGCATTTCGCTCGGCGCGCAGGGCGACGACTTGTCGGATCATGATAAAAAGCGCTCGCTGATCTCGCACCTGGATATCTAGGTCTACTCCACGAACACCACGGCGGTGCGTGCCGGGATGGTAAACCGTCCCGTCGCGCTGTCGTAGGTACTGGCGGCGGCGCGCTGGTCTGCCGCTGTGGGCGCTGCATGCACAGGATGCAGGCGCAGGCGCCTGCCGCGCAGTTGCGCCACATCCAGCGTGTGCGCCACCTTGTCCACATTGATGAAGTAGGCCACACCCGCGAAACCGGCGCCGGCGTAGCCCGTGCCGTTAATGTGCGCCGCAATCACGGTCGGCACCTGTCTAGACCCGGTGTTGTGGAAGCGCAGGCGCTTGCCAATATCGTGCGCGCTGCGCATGCGGAACAAGGTGGAGCTGGCGCGGATTGTCAGCAGGTCCCGAAACGCATCGCGCGTAAAGGCGATATCGGCCGGCGCGGGTTTGAGCGCGGCATTGGCCAGCAGGGGCTTGATCAGCGCGTAATCCTTGCCGTTGTCGTCCGCTGGTGGTGCGCCGGTGCCGAAGTAGTTGTCCTGGTAGGTCCAGTCGATGCGGTTGAACCAGTCGCCTGAATTGAAGCTGTTGCGGTCCATCGACTTCGACCGCAAGGTATCGATCCCGGCATGGAAGTAGGCCACGCCCTGGCTGAACGCATTGATCGCCGCCCCCAGCACCTGCACCCGGGCGCGCTCGGCGCTGCTGGTCGCCAGCGGCAGCTTGAACACATTCATGTCGTACAGGGTCTGGTTGTCGTGGTTCTCGACGTAGTTGACCGCCTCGCCCGGTTCACTGGCATACCCCGCCGGCTGGCCGTTGTAGTCGATGGCGGCCAGTGGCAGCGTGCTGTCCTTGTACGTTTGCATGGCGTAGCTGCGCAGCGAACCGGCCAGCCCGACGCGCACCATGTCGGCTGCCTGCATCAGGTCCGCCAGCGGGCGCTCGCCGGCCAACGCATTCGGGTCGTACACCAGGCCGTTGATGTAACCTTGGCGCCGGATCATGTCCGCCCCGGCATCGGCCGCCGAGCCGCCGCGCACATGGTCGCGGGCGCGGTCGCTGAAGGTGCCGATGCCGCTGCCGCCCAGCGACAGTTGCGACGCCTGCACGAAGCGCGCGCCGTCGGCCACCTCCCCGAAGTTCCAGCCTTCGCCGATCAATTGCACGTGGCGTCCGGCGGCCGCGTTCACGCGCGCCTGCAACCGCTCCATCGCCGTGCGCGGCTGGTGGCCCATCAAGTCGAAGCGGAAGGAATCAATCTTGTACTCGCGCGCCCACAAGGCGGCCGAGTCGATCATGAGTTTGCCCATCATACGGTTTTCGGTCGCGGTGTTGTCGCAGCAGGTCGATTGCTCCACGCCGCCGGCCGCGTTCAAGCGGTGGTAGTAGCCGGGCACGATGCGGTCGAGGACCGATTTCTCTGTCTGGCCGGAGGCGTAGGTGTGGTTGTAGACCACGTCCATGCCGGCCCGCAGGCCGGCCCGGTGCAGGTTCATGACCATGGCGCGCAATTCGACGATGCGGCGTGCGCCGTCAGCCGCGTCGCTGGCATAGCTGCCTTCGGGCGCGTTGTAGTGATACGGGTCGTAGCCCCAGTTGAAGCAGTCGGTCGCCGCCGTCTGCCTGACCAGCGCCTGCTGCGCTTCGCCATCGGCCGCGCCCGTGGGAGCAGGCTGCGCACAGCCACGCTCCGGGATGGTGGCGATGTCGTACACCGGCAGCAGGTGGATGTCGGTCATGCCGGCTCCAGCCAGGGCTTTCAGGTGCTGCATGCCGTTCGAGCCGGGATGGGAAAAGGCGGCGTACTTGCCGCGCTGCGCTGCCGGCACGCTGGCGTCGTTGATCGAAAAATCGCGCACGTGCAGCTCGTACACCACCATGTCGGTCTGCGCCTTCACGGTTGCGGGCGGCGCCGAGCTGTCCCAGCCGGCCGGCTTGAGCCGCGCCGACGACAGGTTGGCGATATAGCTGCGCTTCGAGTCGGTGCCCAGGCTGACCGAATACGGATCGGTCACCCTGTTGCGGACCAGGCCCGTGCCGTCGGCCACCACCTCGACGTCATAGGTATAGTATTTGCCGGACAGATCGCCTTGTCGCGTGGCGCTCCAAATGCCGGTGGCAGGGTCGAACCGCATCGCATCAAGCGCCTTTGCGCGCCCCTCGCCGCTGTCGTAGGTGCAGAGCGACACGCGTTGCGCGGTCGGCGCCCACAGCTTGAAGGTGGTGCGGCGGCGCGACGGCACGGCGCCCAGATCGGCCGCCGCTTCGGCCGCCGCGTAAAGATCGTCGAGCGCGCCGGCCGCTTGCAGCCTTGTCGCTGCGCGTACCTTTCCGTCAGCGTCTTCCTGCACCAGCACCAGCTGCTGGCGGTGCAGGCCGGGCAGGCGCGCCAGGTCGGATGCCGCCACGGCGAGCACCACCCCTTTGCCGACGTACTTGAAGCGCTGCGCCACCTCGGGCGCCAGCGCGCCGCCGAACGCGCTGAGCGACAGTGCGCCGGAGGCGCCGCTGACCATGCCGCCTACCGGCGCCACGATGCTCCCGCCGGGAGCGTGATACAGCCTGAATCGCCCCGTGTCCTGCACGCCCGGCCACTGCGCGAGCCGCCGCTCCAGCCAGACGGCGCGCGCCTCGATGCGGCCGGGAGCCGGCTGCACGATCGTTTGAAAATGATCGCTGTCGCAGAGCGCTGTGGTCTGCGCGGCCGATGCCGACGCGCTCGCGCCGGCGAGAACTGCGGCACTCAAAAGTGAAAAGGTCATCTGGCGTCCGGTGTCATCGTTATGGAAGCGCCGGGACGGCGAGTATCTTTGCTACACCTCGATTTCGCCCAAGCCCCCGATTTTTGCATATTATCGGCGACGTTGTAGTGAAATTACATTTTCTTTCCGGGGGCGAGCTGATATTTTTTCAGTTTGTCGTACAGGGTTTTACGCGGTATCCCGAGTTGGTCGGCGGCGGTGGAGACGTTGCCATCGACCGCGTCGAGCTTTCGTGAGATCAGTTCACGCTCATACGCGTCGAGCTGCTGCGGCAGGCTCAAGGCGTTCTCGCCAGGAGGATCGACGAGCGGCGCCGGTGCCGGCGTAGCGACGATGCCGAGCACCAGCCGTTCGGCGAAGTTGCGCAGTTCGCGCACATTGCCCGGCCACTCGGCCGCCTGCCACTGACGCATTTGCTCGCTGCTCCACTGCGGCGCCGCGCGCCCGTAGCGCTGCGCCGCATCCTGCGTAAAATGCGCCATCAGCAGCGCAATGTCGTCGCGCCGTTCGTTCAGGCGCGGCAAATCGATGGTGGCCACCCCGATCCGGTAGTACAGGTCTTCGCGAAAGCGCCCCTCGCTACTGAGTTCCAGCAGGTCGGCCTTGCTCGCCGCGATGATGCGAAAGTTCACGGCGATCGCCTCGTTCCCGCCCAGGCGCTCAAGCTGGCGCTCTTGCAGCACGCGCAGCAGCTTGACCTGCAGCGCCATTGGCATGCTTTCGATCTCGTCGAGGAACAGGGTGCCGCCGTTGGCGTATTCTAGCTTGCCGATGCGGCGTTTGTGCGCGCCAGTAAACGCGCCCGCCTCGTGCCCGAACATCTCGCTTTCGAACACCGACTCGGGAAGGGCGCCGCAATTGATCGCGACAAAATTGCCCTTGCGCGCGCTGGCCGCGTGGATCAGGCGCGCCACGACTTCCTTGCCGGTCCCGGTCTGGCCGTGGATCAAAATGTCGACGCCGGCCGGCGCGATATTGCGCACCAATACCTTGAGCCGTTCGATGGCGTCGGACCGCCCCACCAGTTGCGGCGTGTCGGGATGCAGCGCCCACGCGGTTTTCAGGCGCCGGTTTTCCAGCACCAGCGAACGCCGCTCCTGGGCGCGCCGCACCGCATCGAGCAGGCGTTCGGCGCCGAACGGTTTTTCGATGAAGTCGTAGGCGCCGGCGCGCATGGCGCCGACCGCCATCGCCACGTCGCCATGGCCGGTCACCATGATCATGGGCAGTTCCGCGTCCAGCGCCACCACTTGCGCCAGCAGGTCCAGGCCCGAGCGCCCGGGCAGGCGCACGTCGCTGACGATCACGCCATCGAACGCGGCATCGAGCGCGCCTTGCGCTTCTTCGGCGCTGGCGTAGGCGTTCACGGAAAAACCGCCCAGTTCCAGCGTCTGGGTCGTGGCCAGGCGCAGCGGCGCTTCGTCTTCCACCAGGATGGCTTGCATGGTCTTCATTCGTTTCCCTCCTTGTTTTCCCGGCCCGGCAGCGGCAGGCGCACGTCGAACCGGGCGCCGCCGTCGGGGCGGTTGCTGCCTTCGAGCTGGCCGTTCATCGCTTGCACGATCGACGATGATATCGCGAGCCCGAGCCCGAGGCCCTTGCCCGATGGTTTGGTGGTAAAGAACGGTTCGAACAGGTGCGCGGCCACGCTGTCGGACAAGCCTGCGCCACTGTCGGTAATGCGCACCACGGCGTAACCGTCAATTTGCGCAAGCGTGACCGACACTTCGCGCACCTGGGCATTTTCGACCGCATCGACCGCGTCGAGCGCATTGCGCAGCAGGTTGATGATGACCTGTTCGATGCGCACGGCGTCGCCGGTGATGAGCAGTGGAACCGGCGGCGGCAGCGCCAGCGCGACGCCGAGGCGCTTGAATTCGCCCTGCAGCAAAAACGCCGACGCGGCCAGCGACTGGGCGATGTCGACCGTCGCCACGGCGTCGCTGCGCCGCGCAAAACCTTTCAACTGGCCGATGATGGCGCCCATGCGCGCGCTGGCGTCGCTGATGTGGGTCAGGTTTGCACTGGCCTGCGCCTGCTGGCCGCGTTCGAGAAAGGTACGGGCGTTGTCGGCGAACGCGCGGATCGCGGCCAGCGGCTGGTTCAGTTCATGCGTGACGCCCGCCGCCATCTGGCCCAGCATCGCCAGCTTGCCCGCCTGGACCAGCTGGTCCTGGGTCGAACGCAATACCTGCTCGGTTTCCTTGAGCGTGGCGTAGCGCGCTTCCAGGTCGTCGTTGGCCTGGCGCAGCAGCGCGGTGCGCTCGGCCAGCCGCAGATCGAGTTCGCCGGCGGCGCGCTGCGAGGCGGCGCTGGCTGCCTGGCGCTCTTCCAGCCGCCGATGGCGCTGGTACAAGGCCCAGGCGGCGACGATGGCGCTGGCCGCCACCAGCGCGGCGGCCAGCGCCCACAAGGCGGCCGTGCGCCGCACCCGCTCCGGCGCCGGGAACAGCATCAGCTTCCAGCCAAGGGGGCCGCTCTGGCGCGCCGCGTGCGGCGGCAGCTGCCCGTCGATGGGCGCGATTGGACGGCGCGCGTATTGATCGGTGCTGGCCAGCTCGCGCTGGGTGGTGGCGGAGAGCGCGCGCAGGCTGCGGTACTTCCATTGCGGCCGGTTGGACAGGAACACCACGTCGGCGCGGTCGGCCAGCACGATCGTGTCTTCGGCACCGGCCCAGTTGCGGGCGAATTCGTCGAGGCTGATCTTGACCGCGACCACGCCCAGCACGCGCGCGCCCCGCATCACCGGCTGGGCGATGAAGTAACCTGGCTCGCTGGTGGTGCTGCCGATGCCGTAGAAGCGGCCGGCGCGCCCGGCCAGCGCTTCGCGAAAATACGGACGGTAGCCGAAGTTGCGGCCCACGAAGGTAAGCGGCAGGTCCCAGTTGCTGGCGGCGAGCGTGTTGCCGTCGCGGTCCATCAGGTAGATCGCGCCGACCCGCGACTGGCGCGCAATCGCCTGCAAGCTGCGGTTGACCTGGTCGATGCGCGCGCGCTCGCCGGGTTGCGCCAGGAGCGCGGCCACATTCTCCTGCAGCCCGACGACGTAGGGCAGGGTTTCGAACTTGTCGAGCGCCGACTCCAGTTCGGGCGCCATCAGCTGCAACTGGCGCGCGCCGCGTTCGAGTTCGTCGGCCCCGCCCTGGCGCGACGCCACCTGATAGGCGGCCGCAATCAGCCCCGCGCTGGCGAGCAGCGCGAGGAGCCAGGCGAGTTGTCGTTTTACGTGCATGCGCAATCCACGGTGAAGTGGCGTCGATTCTACTGCACGTATGCCCTTAATCGACAGCGGCCATCCGGATTTCGTCGTTGTGGTGGCGCTGCTGCTCTTCCATCACCAGCATCCCCAGCTCGCGCTTGAGTTCATTGAAGACGGCCGACGACGGATCGCGCATGCGCGGCAGGTCGACGATGATGTCGCGCTTGACGGTGCCGGGCCGGTAGGTCATGACGATGATGCGGTCGGCCAGGTAGATCGCCTCTTCGATGCTGTGGGTGACGAACACGATGGTTTTTTTCAGCTCGGCCCAGATGCGCAGCAGTTCGTCCTGCAGGTTGCGCCGGGTGAGCGCGTCGAGCGCGCCGAACGGTTCGTCCATGAGCATGATGGGCGAGTCGAGCGCCAGCACGCGCGCGATCGCCACGCGCTGGCGCATGCCGCCCGACAGATCCTTCGGAAAACGGTGGCGGAAGTCCGACAGCGAGAGCATCTCGAGCAGGGCGCCGACGCGCTTGTCGATCTCCGCCACTTGCATGCCCTTGATGCCGAGGCCGAACCCGATGTTTTTCTCGACCGTCATCCAGGGGAACAGCGCGTATTCCTGGAACACCATGCCGCGGTCCGGTCCGGGGCCGGTCACCAGCTTGCCATTGGCTTCGATGGTGCCGGTGGACGGCAGCGAGAAGCCGGCAATCGCATTGAGCAGGGTCGACTTGCCGCAGCCCGAAGGCCCCAGCAGGCAGACGAACTGGCCGTCCGGGATATGCAGGTTGATGTCGCGCAGGGCGGTCACTTCGCGCTCGCCCGCGTTGAAGATTTTGCTGACGTTCGCAACGTCGATGTGGGAAGAAGTCATCTCAGGTCTCCAGGCCGCGGTGCCAGCGCAGCAAATGGTTGTTCAGTTTATTCATGCCGATGTCAATCGCCAGGCCCAGGAGGCCAATGCTGATCATGCCGGCGACGATTTTGTCGGACCAGAAGTATTCGCGCGCTTCCAGGATGCGAAAACCCAGCCCGTTGTTCACCGCGATCATCTCGGAGACGATGACGACAATGAAGGCGGTACCGATCCCGATGCGCACGCCGGAGAGGATGTACGGCACGGCGGCCGGCAGCATCACGCGCAGGAACATGGTGCTCTGGCTGGCGCCGAGGTTGCGCGCTGCGCGGATGTAGATGCTGTCGACCTGGCGCACGCCGGCGATGGTATTCATCAGCACCGGGAAGAACGCGCCGATGGCGATCAGGAACACGGCCGGCGCATTGCCAAGGCCGAACCACAGGATCGCCAGCGGAATGTAGGCGATCGGCGGAATCGGGCGCAGCACCTGCATCAGGGGATTGAGCCAGTTGTACATGGTGCGGCTCGACCCCATGGCAAGGCCAAGCGGCAGGGCCAGGCCGGCGCCGATGACGAAACCGACCACCACGCGGTACATGCTGCCGGCGGTGTCGATCAGCAGTTCGCCGGAAAACATCCACGCCAGGCGCGAACCGGCGGCCGCATCAAAAGCGGTGAGCGGCAGGGCGTATTCGATCCACTTCTTCAGTACCGCCCAAGGCGAGGGCAGTACCTGCGGATTGATCAATCCGAGCATGGCGCCGGCCTGCCACAGGGCGATGATGACGACCGGCGCGACGAATCCAACGGCGCTGTCGCGCCACTTAGCTTGAGTCATGAGGCCCCCGCTTATTGAATCGACAGGGACTTCTTGGCCTGCTCCAGCAGGTCGGTCTTGACCCAGTCCTTGGCCACCGGCGGCACACGCATCTTGCCGGTGCCGGTTTTCGCCATCACGTCGGTGGTGGTCTGAATATGCTCGATGCTGATGTCGTAGGTGTAGGGCGAATTGGCGATCGCGTCCTCGAAATCGTCCTTGGTGATCTGGTTCTTGAACATCGACTCGCGCACGTATTTTTCGCCGGCGGCCTTGTTATCGATGAACAGCTTGGTGGCCTGGACGAAGCAGTTCATGAACTTGGCGGCGGTGGCGCGGTTCTCCTTGTAGAATTTTTCGCTCATGACCAGGGTGCGTACCGGCTCGCCGATCGGCGTGTCGTAGGGCTTCATCACTTCCATGCCGAAGCCCTTGTTGATCGCCTGCGACGATTGCGGCTCGCTTTGCATGATAGCGTCCAGGTTCTTGCCGAGCAGCGCCTGGTTCAGGTCCGCAAAGGCGAGGTAGATGACATGCACGTCCTTGCCGGCCGAATCGGACCAGGACAGGCCATGCTTGGCTAGCTGCGCGTACAGCAGCACTTCATGGATGCCGCCGCGCGTCACGCCGACCTTCTTGCCCTTGAGGTCCTTGACCGACTTGATGCCGCCGTCGGGGCGCGCGACCAGACGCGCGCCACCCTTGGCGAAACCGGCCACGATGTAGATCGGCGCACCGTTGGCGCGGCCCGAGATGGCCGCTTCCGATGCGGTGGCGCCCACATCGAGGTCGCCCGACAGGATCGCCTGCATCACGTCCGGGCCTTTGGCGAACATGTTTTCTTCGACCTTGATGCCGCACTTGGGCGCGATCTCCTTGATGTACGAGACGGCGCCGTAGTGGGCGAATTTGAGGTTGCCGAGCCTGACGACATTGTCGGCCGCCTGGGCGGACGCGGACAGGGCGGCAGCCGCCAGGACGAGGTGGTGGATGGTTTTCATGCGAGGGTCTCCGTTATGGTTTAACTACACCATGCTCATTGCATCTTTCGTGCCAGCGCCGCTGGCGCCGCGCGCAGGGGCACGGGAGCTGAAAGAAGGATGAAAACTGGCGGAAAACCGGAATCGGGGACCTGGCGGCGTGCGGAAATCCGCGCGCGCAGTGAAGGTGGGGCGGAGAAGCCGGCAGCTTCCCCGTCCCGGTACGGAAGGTATTTACGCCTTGGCCGGTGCGGCGTCGACGCGGTAGTTATCCATCATCTTGTAGCGCGTCGCATACCAGCCGAAGACGGCGGCGGCAGCGAACGCAAAGCCGGCGAAGAAGTACATCTGGAAGGCGATCACGCTAAAGCCGCTGGTGGCGATATGCGAGATCACGGCATCGTTCTTGATGCTGGCGTTGACGATCAGGACCCACAGGCTGCCCACGGTAATCGACAGGAACCAGAAGGCCATGAGCACGCCCTTCATCGACGGCGGCGACTGGCTATAGGCAAATTCGAGCCCGGTGGCCGCGACCAGCACTTCGCCGAAGGTCAGCAGCGCGTACGGCAGGACCTGCCACAACATCGAGGTCGGGGTGCCGCCATCCATCTGCACCTGCAACGTGCCGATCACGATCCACGACAGCGCCGAGAACACGATCCCGGTCGTCATGCGGCGCAGCGGCGTCGGCTCCACGCCCATTTTGCGCAGGGCCGGGTACAGCACCAGGTTGTTGAACGGGATCAGGATCATCACCAGCAGCGGATTCAAGGCCTGCATCTGCGCCGCCACGAAGGAGAATTCGCTGCCGAAGATAGTGAGGGTCGGCGCGACCATCGAATTGGCCTGCACGATCCAGGTCGACGCCTTCTGGTCGAACAGCGAGTGGAACGGCGTCACCAGCGCGAACACGATCAGGATGCGCAGCACGGCGCGCACGCCGTCGACCGCCACATCCGGATGCAGGCCGCGCGCGCGTTCGAGCTGCATCGAGGTGCCGATGCCCCCAAAAGCGAGCAGCAGGACCAGCGCGGTGCAGGCGGCGATCACGAAGCCCCATTGCAGCGACATGGCCAGCGAGGCGACCGCGCCGGCCACGCCGAACAGGGCGACCGCCAGGCCGGTGCGGGCCTGGCCCGGTTTGTGCGCCAGCAGGGCGCTGCGCGCCACGCGGGTAAACGAGTCCGGGTCCGGCGGGGCGGGCGGTACGTGGATGTACTTTTTGCGCCCGAGCCAGAACACGATGGTCGCCACGAACATCAGGATGCCCGGAATACCGAAGGCGATCGCCGGTCCGTGTTTGGCCAGGAAGTAAGGCATCAGCAGCGAGGCGAAGAAGGAGCCGAAGTTGATCATCCAGTAGAACACGTCGTACACGACTTTGGCCTTGTTCTTGTTGGTCTGGTCGAACTGGTCGCCCACGAACGAGGAGATCAGGGGCTTGATGCCGCCCGAACCGAGCGCGATCAAAAACAGGCCGAAGTAAAAGCCCTTGAGGCTGTCTTCGAAGATGGCCAGGCAGGCGTGGCCCGCGCAGTACACAAGACTGAGCCAGAAGATGGTGTCGTATTTACCGAAGAAGCGGTCGGCCAGCCAGCCGCCCAGCAGCGGGAAAAAGTAGACGCCGATGACGAAGGTGTGGAATATGTGCTTGGCTTCGCCGGCGCGGTCGGCGACCGGCATGAACAGCAGCAGGGTGCTGATCAAAAACGGGGTGAGGATGTTGCGCATCCCGTAAAAACTGAATCGCTCGCATCCTTCGGTGCCCACGATGTACGGAATCTGCCGGGGCATCGGCCCGTTTCCGCTTTCTTTATCCAACTGCGACATGGGTACTCCTGCTATTTAAACAGATGGGATGCTAAGCCCAAGGCCCGGGGCTGGCAATAGGTATATTCAGGATGGGCGCGGCAAGCCGCATCGCCACGGCGGCCGCCGGCGCCGGGGTGCGGGCAGGCTGGGACGCCGGCGATTGTCGGTGTAGTTTAACTACCATGACAATGGGAGAAATATCCGTAATGGGTAGCTAAGTGGTTGAAAAATAGGTGGTTTTCGGCTATTTCGAACATCCGCAGGCAAATTGTAAAATGGATTAAATTGATGTATATTATGTACAAAATCTAACCTGGGCGCCCATCATGAACAACGATATTTCGCTGCACTCCGAACAAAATACGCCATGGTGGCGCGAGGCCATCATTTATCAGGTTTATCCACGCAGTTTCCGTGATACGAACGGCGACGGAATCGGCGACCTGCCGGGCATCACCGAAAAACTCGACTACATCGCGCAGCTCGGCGCCGACATCGTCTGGATCTCGCCGTTCTTCACCTCGCCGATGAAGGACTTCGGCTACGACGTGGCCGATTACTGCGACGTCGATCCCATGTTCGGCACGCTCGCCGACTTCGACGCGCTGGTCGCCAAGGCCCACGGCCTGGGATTGAAGATCATGATCGACCAGGTGCTCTCGCACACGGCCGACATCCACCCGTGGTTTATCGAGAGCCGCCAGAGCCGCGACAATCCCAAGGCCGACTGGTACGTGTGGGCCGATCCGCTGGCGGACGGCAATCCGCCGAATAACTGGCTGTCGGTATTCGGTGGCTCGTCGTGGCAGTGGGACAGCCGGCGCAAGCAGTACTACCTGCATAACTTCCTGGTCAGCCAGCCGGACATGAACTTCCACCATCCGGAGGTGCAGCAGGCGCACCTGGACAACCTGCGTTTCTGGCTGGCGCGCGGCGTCGACGGCGTGCGCATGGACGCCTGCAATTTCCACTTCCACGACCCTGAACTGCGCAGCAATCCGGCCGCCACCAGCCGCGACACCTCCACCGTCACCGATGTCAACCCGTACGGCATGCAGGCGCACGTGTACGACAAGACCCGTCCCGAGAACATCGCCTTCCTGCAGAAGATCCGCGTGCTGCTCGACGAATTCGGCGCGGTCGCCATCGGCGAGGTGGGCGCGGACGATGCGCTCGGCGTCATGGCCGACTACACCGCCGACGGCGACAAGCTGCACATGGCGTACAGCTTCAACCTGCTCACGCCCGAATTTTCGGCCGCCCATGTGCGCCGCCAGGTGGAAGAATTCGAAGCGCGCGTCAAGGGCGGCTGGGCTTCCTGGTCGGTCGGGAACCACGACAGCATCCGCGTCATGACGCGCTGGGGCGGCGCCGCGCCGACCCACGCGCTGGCCAAGCTGGTGCTGGCGATGCAGCTCTCGCTCAAGGGCACGCCGTGCCTGTACCAGGGCGACGAACTGGCGCTGACCGAAGCGGATGTGCCGTTCGAACTGCTGCAGGACCCGTACGGCATCACCTTCTGGCCCGAGTTCAAGGGCCGCGACGGCTGCCGCACGCCGATTCCCTGGACCGCCGAACTGCCCAATGCCGGTTTTAGCACCGGTACCCCATGGCTGCCGGTGGCCGAAGAGCACATCGCCTCGGCCGCCAGCGCGCAGGAAACCGACACCGATTCCCCGCTCAATTTTGCGCGCCGCATCGTCGCCTGGCGCCGCCAGCAGCCGCAGCTCACGCGCGGCGACATCGTCTTCTTCGATGCGCCCGAACCGGTGCTGGCGCTGCGGCGCGATCTGGCGGGCCACCCGAGCGTGCTGGCGGTGTTCAACCTCGGCCCCGAGCCGGTCGCCTATGCGCTCGGCGAAGCGGAGGATGCGGTGCCGATGATCGGCCACGGCCTGCATGGCAGCATGGAAGAAGGCGTCGTGACCCTGCCGGCCTACGGCGCCTGGTTCGGTACCAAGAACGGATGAGCGAACTGCGCGACAGCGAAAAATCCGGCCGCACGGCCTTTGCCGACGGCCCGCGCCTGCTGGCCGACATCGGCGCCACGCATGCGCGCTTCGCGCTGCAGACCGCGCCGGGCGTGTTCCGCTCGGTGCGGGTGCTCAAGTGCGACGACTTCGAAGGCATCGTTGCGCTGCTGCGTTTCTACCTGGCCGACCATGCCGGCATGACCCTCAACCACGCCGCGCTGGCGCTGGCCAATCCGGTCAACGGCGACCAGGTGCGCATGACCAACCGCGACTGGGGGTTTTCCACCGATGCGGTGCGGCGCGAACTGGGGCTGCACACGCTCCTCATCGTCAACGACTTCACCGCGCTGGCGATGGCGCTGCCGGGCCTTAAGCCCGATGACCTGATGCAGGTCGGCCCCGGCAAGGCCGCCGCCAACGCGGTGATCGGCGTGCTCGGTCCGGGCACCGGCCTGGGGGTGTCGGGCGTGATTCCCACGCTCGATGGTTTTGTCACGCTCGGCAGCGAAGGAGGGCACGTCAATTTCGCACCGGCCGACGAGCGCGAATTTGCGATCCTGCAGTTCGCCTGGAAGGAGTGGCCGCACGTCTCGAATGAACGCCTGATCTCCGGCCCCGGCATGGAAATCATCTACCGCGCGCTGGCGCAGCGCAACGGCGTGGCCGGCGCGCCACGCAGCTCGCCCGAGATCATCGCCGCCGCGCTCGACGACCAGGACGCGCTGTGCCTGGAAGTGATCGAGTGCTTCTGCGGCATGCTGGGCGGGGCCGCGGCCAACCTGGCGGTGACCCTGGGCGCGTTCGGCGGCATCTTCATTGGCGGGGGCATCGTGCCGCGCATCGGCGCGCTGTTTGCCGCGTCGCCCTTTCGCAGCCGCTTCGAAGCCAAGGGGCGCTTCTCGACCTACCTGGCCGACATTCCCACCTACGTCATCAGCACGCCCAATCCGGCCTTCCACGGCGTGGCGACGATCCTGTCGGAGCACCTGCGCGGACGCAGCGGCGCCAATACCCTGATGGAGCGGGTCCAGCATTTGCAGCATGAACTCACCCCCGCCGAGCAGCGCGTGGCCAGCCTGGTGCTGGAGCAGCCGCGCCTGGTGCTGGGCGAGCCGATTGCCGACATCGCGCGCCTGGCCGAAGTCAGCCAGCCGACCGTGATCCGCTTCTGCCGCTCGCTCGGCTTCCTGGGCCTGGCCGACTTCAAGCTGCGCTTTGCCAGCAGCCTGACCGGCGCTATTCCCGTGCGCCACAGCCAGGTGCGCGGCGGCGACAGTACGCACGATGTCTCGGCCAAGGTGATCGACAATACCGTCTCGGCCATTCTCAAATTTCGCGACCAGCTCGACGTGCGCGCGCTCGACCGCGCCACCTTGCTGCTGACCCGCGCGCACCGGGTCGAGTTTTACGCGATGGGCAATTCGCGCGTGGTGGCGCTCGATGGCCAGCACAAGTTTTTCCGCTTCCGGATTCCGACCGCGTCGTATGGCGACTCGCACCTGTTTACCCTGGCGGCCGAATTGCTCAAGCCGGGCGACGTGGTCATTGCGATTTCGAACTCGGGGCGCTTGCCCGAGTTGTTGGCGGCGGTGGACGCGGCGCGCGCGGCCGGCGCCGACGTGATTGCGATGACCGGCAGCGGCACGCCGCTGGCCAAGAAGGCCACGGTGTGCCTGGCGGTCGATCATGCCGAGGACAGCACCAGCTTCCTGTCGATGATCTCGCGCATCATGCAGCTGCTGCTGATCGATATTCTGTCGGTCGGGATTTCGCTGGGCGCCGATGGCCAGGGCGATGCGGCCAGCGCGCACACGCAGATTTCGCACCTGGGCGGGTAGTCGCCCGCGTAAGGCGGGTGCTTACTGTGGCGGCGGGGCGGCTGCGGCCGGGGCGCTGCCGGCTGCTTTGGCGATGCGTTCGAGCGGGCGTTTTTCGGCGCGCCATTGGGCCAGGCTTAGCTGGCGGTCGTCGTTGGTGTCGTCGACCAGGATCTCGTCGCCGCTGGTGGCGACCAGGAAGGTTTCCCAGCGGTGCGCCGCCTCGTCGCTGTTTTCGACGAAAGACAGGCTCCAGTAGTGTTTGCCGCCGATCAGCTTGGTGCCTTCCTGCTCATCGTCGAGCACCGCGCCGCGCGCCTTGCCGCCCGAGGACTTGTCGATGTGCGCCGACCAGGCCTTGAGCTCCGGCAGCGCCATCAGGGCGTCGATCGCCTGCGCTTTGGTGCGCGCCGCCTGGGCCGCCTTGGGCGCGGCCGTGGCCTTTGGCGCAGCCGGCGCCAGGTTCTCTTCGTGATGGTTGTGGTACAGCGCGGCCCCGGCGGAGACAAAGGCGACCATGGCAAGCAACAGCACGAGTTTTTTCGACGATCCGGTCATGTTTATAGGCGGCAGAGCAGGTGGATGATGCGGCCATACTACGCCAAATCTATACGTGCGGCAACATGGCCAGCGGCCCACGCCACGGCATCCTCCAGCCGGTCATTTCCCCAGAACATGTCGTCGCCGGCGAAGAACATCGGCGCGCCGAACATGCCGCGTTGCACGGCTTGCTCGCCCTGGGCGCGCATGGCCAGTTTGTGCTGTTCGGTGTTGGCGGCGGCCAGCAGGGCGCTGGCATCGAGGCCGAGCGCGGCGAGCACGTCGCCGACCAGCTGCGGGTCGTCGATCTCGCGGTCGTCCACAAAGTTCGCTTGCATGATGCGCTGGCAGAAGGCGCCGATCCACGGTTCGGCGGCGCCCAGCAGGGCCACGCGCAAGGGCAGCAGCGCGCGCCGGGGAAAGGCGCTCGGCTGGGTCCATGGCAAGCCGTATTTATCGCACTGGCGCTGCATGTCGCGCCACACGTAGGCGCCTTTTTCCTTTTGCAGCACGAAGGGTGACGAGTTCCAGCCGAAGGCCTTGAAGACCGGTCCCAGCAAAAACGGCTTCCACAGTACGCGCACGCCGTGGGCGGCGGCCAGCGCCTCGATGCGCATGGTGGCGAGGTAACTGTAATTACTGCCGAAATCGAACCAGAATTCGAGTTGCGGATCATTGCTCGTCATGGAGTCTCCTTGCCTCGCACGGCCTGCTTGGTCATTATGCAATATTGGGATAAAGTTGCCCTACCAGCTTACATCGGAAGGTTCCGCCATGCGACACATTCTCACCGCGCTCTCGGTTTGCCTGGCGTGCGCGCTGCCGGGCGTGGTCCGTGCCGACCCGGCCAGGATCGTGTTCGCGACCGAGGTGTTTTTCGACAGCGGCAGCGCGCGCCTGTCGCTTGACGCGCTGTCGATCCTGGACCAGGTCGCAGGCAAGAGCCGCGAGCTTGGTCCCGAACTGATCATGGCCATCGGCCACACCGATGCGCTGCCCAGCGACGCCCGCGCCCAGACGCTGTCGGTGCAGCGCGCCGAGGCCGTCAAACGCTACCTGGCCAACAAGGGCGTCGAGCGCATCCGCATCTATACCGAAGGCAAGGCCAAGCGTATGCCGGTGGCCGATAACGACTCCCGCGAAGGGCGCGCCCGCAATAACCGGGTCGAGGTCCAGCTGGTGGCGCCAAAAAACGCCCCGGACGAAGCGCAACCGTAAGCGCCGGCGCCGGACGTAAAAAAGCCCGCAAGGCGCAAACCTTGCAGGCTTTTCAGGTGTCGCGTGACGCCGGAAGCGAAGCCGCTTCCGGCGCATGGCGGCGCAGCAATTACATCATGCCGTCCATACCGCCCATGCCGCCCATGCCACCCATGCCGCCCATGCCGCCAGCTGGCTTGTCTTCAGCCAGTTCGCAGACCATGGCGTCGGTGGTCAGCATCAGGCCAGCGATCGAGGCTGCGTTTTGCAGTGCCGAACGGGTGACTTTTGCTGGATCCAGAACACCCATTTCGACCATGTCGCCGTAGGTGCCGTTCGCTGCGTTGTAGCCGTAGTTGCCGGTGCCGGCCAAGACTGCTGCAACAACCACCGACGATTCTTCGCCAGCGTTTTGAACGATCATGCGCAGTGGCTCTTCCATGGCGCGCAGGACGATCTTGATGCCGGCGTCCTGGTCAGGATTGTCGCCTTTGACCGTGATGTTGGCACGTGCGCGCAGCAGGGCGACGCCGCCGCCAGGAACAATGCCTTCTTCCACGGCAGCGCGGGTTGCGTGCAGTGCATCTTCAACGCGGGCTTTCTTTTCTTTCATTTCGACTTCGGTGGCTGCGCCAACCTTGATCACTGCAACGCCGCCTGCCAGTTTGGCAACGCGCTCTTGCAGTTTTTCACGGTCGTAGTCGGAAGTCGCTTCTTCGATCTGCACGCGCACTTGCTTGACGCGCGCTTCGATCGCTTCCGCCTGGCCGGCACCGTCGATGATGATGGTGTTTTCCTTGCCCACTTCAACGCGCTTGGCCTGGCCGAGTTCTGCCAGGGTGACTTTTTCCAGGGTCAGGCCGACTTCTTCAGCAATGACCTGGCCGCCGGTCAGGACAGCGATGTCTTCCAGCATGGCTTTGCGGCGGTCGCCGAAGCCTGGCGCTTTGACTGCGCAGGTTTTCAGGATGCCGCGGATGTTGTTCACAACCAGGGTGGCCAGTGCTTCGCCTTCGATGTCTTCTGCGATGATCAGCAGTGGACGGCCGGCTTTGGCGACTTGTTCCAGGATCGGCAGCAGATCGCGGATGTTCGAGATCTTCTTGTCGCACAGCAGGACGAACGGGCTGTCCTGGATGGCAACTTGCTTGTCCGGGTTGTTGATGAAGTACGGCGACAGGTAGCCGCGGTCGAACTGCATGCCTTCGACGATGTCGAGTTCGTCGTTCAGCGATTTGCCGTCTTCCACGGTGATCACGCCTTCTTTGCCGACTTTTTCCATCGCTTCAGCGATACGCTCGCCAATCGAGTAGTCGGAGTTGGCCGAGATCGCGCCAACCTGGGCGATTTCTTTGGTGGTGGTGCATGGCTTGGCGATCTTGGCCAGCTCTTCGACGGTGGCAGCAACTGCCTTGTCGATGCCGCGCTTGAGATCCATTGGGTTCATGCCGGCGGCAACGAACTTCATGCCTTCGCGCACGATGGCTTGTGCCAGCACGGTCGCGGTGGTGGTGCCGTCGCCGGCGTTGTCGCTGGTGCGGGAAGCAACTTCCTTGACCATTTGCGCGCCCATGTTCATGAGCTTGTCTTTGAGTTCGATTTCCTTAGCAACCGACACACCGTCCTTGGTGACGGTCGGCGCGCCGAACGAGCGCTCGAGCACCACGTTGCGGCCTTTCGGGCCCAGGGTGACTTTGACTGCGTTGGCGAGGATATTGACGCCTTCAACCATTTTGGCGCGCGCTGCGTCGCCGAATACTACTTCTTTAGCTGCCATGTTGTTTTCTCCGTTGTGCGTAGATGTCTATCGCGTGGAATTCTTGATGAAAAGTCGTGCGCGGACTACCTGGGCAATTACTTGACCAGGACAGCCATGATGTCTTCTTCGCGCATGACCAGCAGCTCGTCGCCGTCGACCTTGACGGTCTGGCCGGAGTATTTGCCGAACAGGACGCGGTCGCCGACCTTGACTTCCAGCGCGCGTACTTTGCCGTCATCCTGGACTTTGCCGTTGCCGACAGCCAAGATTTCGCCTTGATCCGGTTTTTCAGCAGCTGCGTCAGGAATGATGAGGCCGGATGCGGTTTTGGTTTCCTGGTCGAGACGCTTGACGATGACGCGATCGTGCAATGGGCGAAGGTTCATGCAAAACTCCTTAATATTCAGTGGTTTAGTAGCTATTGGTCAGGACCGCCAAGGGCGTTCCCGGTGTTTCAACATGTCTCGCGGTGTTGCCGCGGAGACTAGAAAGAGTTGTTAGCACTCTCTACTAACGAGTGCTAATTATAGGGACGGTCAAGGTGTTTTTCAAGGCGTCCTGTTGACTATTTAACAGATGGGCTTGATCTGGCGCAAACTGCGGGCGTGCCGGAGGGGCTGATATTGGCGCCATCTCAAGGGCGCCGCGCGCCGCCTGTGCGCTGGCGCGAGCGCCGGCTTCTTACATCCCCTTACATCAATCGTCCACCCCTGTTGCTGATTCGGTTGACGGACTTTCGTCCGCACCCCTATAGTTACGGGATGATTTCTGAATTCATCGAACTATCCGAAAAAATCGACCGGCTTGCCGAGTTGACCCTCTCACTGCGCGCCGAGAATACTCAGTTGCGGCAATGGAATGCACAGGTGCGCCAGTCGAATGCGCAGCTGTTCGCCGAAAAGGAGGCCTGCATGGTGCGCCTGAATGAAGTGCAGCGCCGCGTCGAAGGCTTGCTGGCCCAGATGCCCGATCCGAACGGCGTCACGGTGGCCAGCGTGCCGGCCGCGCAGACCGAGGAGGCGCAATGATCCAGCTCAACGTGACGATCATGGGCAGTTCCTATCGCCTGGTCTGCAAGGAAGGCGAAGAACGCACCTTGCAGGAAGCCGTCAGTTATCTCGACGGCAAAATGTGCCATTTGCGCGATTCGGGCAAGGTCAAGGGAAATGACCGGATCGCCGTCATGGCCGCGCTCAATATGGCGGCCGAATTCCTGTCGGTGAAAACCCCGCAAGGACCGCTGGCCGAAATGACGATGTTGGAAGTCAAGCAGAAACTCGGCGAGATGCACACGGTGCTGGACAACGCCTTAACGCCGCAAGAAAATCTGTTCTGACTTTAATTTCGTTTGACATGACGCCACATAGGAGTAAACTCCGTCTCACCCTGCGGTGTTCGCGATTGCCATATATTCCTTGAACCATTTATGTGCACAGGTTGCGGAATTTTGTTTGATGGGAGTGAGCGTCGCTCGTTCGACGAACCCGAAATTGAACTAACTGCGACCGCCTTGAACCATGAGGTTCAGGATGCCGGTAAAGACGGCACATGCGGGGCTCTGATTTCACAAAGCGGTTGCAAGCATTCGGTGCGCAACCGTTTTTTTATGGGCGCGCGCTTTGCAGCGGAGCGGCGCATGGAGCAACTACCATGGCCTATTGGCTGATGAAGTCCGAACCGGACGAAGTAAGTATCGACGATGTGCTGGCCGCGCCGCAACAAACGGTGGCCTGGTTCGGGGTGCGCAATTACCAGGCGCGTAATTTCATGCGCGACGGCATGCGGCCCGGCGACCTGGCCCTGTTTTATCATTCCAGCTGCGCCGAGCCGGGCATCGCCGGCATCGTCGAAATATGCAGCGGCGCCTATCCGGACGCCAGCCAGTTCGATCCGGCCAGCCACTATGTCGATCCGAAGGCCACGCAGGAACAGCCGCGCTGGATCAGCGTGGATGTGCGCGCCGTGCGCAAGACTGCGCTGCTGAGCCTGAAACAGTTGCGCACCATTCCCGCCCTGGCCGGGATGCGCCTGCTGGCCAAGGGCAGCCGCCTGTCGGTCATGCCGGTCGAGCCGCACGAGTGGCGTACCATCGAGGCCTTGTTCGGCCAGCAATAGCGAACTGTACCTTATCGGCAACAGGATGTGCCGCGCAGGGTCCGCGGATGCTATGGTGTATTCATGCTCCCCCATACCAGCGAGCGTCCCCGCTACCGTCTCCGTGCCATCCATATCGCTCTGCTGTTTGGCGGTTTTCTGGTAGCCGCCATCCTTGGCTCGCTCGGCGCGTCCGGCTGGACAGCGCGCGAACAGACCGTCAACGAATGGCGCAAGCAACTGAGCAACCTGTCGCTGGTGCTGGCCGAACACATTGGCCAGCAGGTGACCTCGGCCTCGCTGGTGCTCGACAGCGTGGCCGAGTCGGTCAACAGCGCGGGGGTCGACAGCGAGGCCAGCCTGCGCGCGCACATGGGCAGCCAGGCCGTGTTCCTGAGCATGCGCGACAAGGCGCGCGGCCTGCCCCAGGTCGACGTGGTCACCATCGTCGCGGCCAATGGCGATGTGCTCAATTTCACCCGCTCCTGGCCCGCGCCCGTCATCAACCTGGCCGACCGCGATTATTTCCAGGCGCATGTGCGCAATCCGCGCCAGGGCGTGTTTTTCAGCAAGCCGGTGCGCAACAAGGGCAATGGCCAATGGACTTTTTACCTGAGCCGGCGCCTTGATGGCCCCAGGGGCGAATTGCTCGGCGTCGTGCTGGTCGGCTTTTCGTGCGCCTCGCTCAGCGACTTCTACAAGCGCATCACGCTCGGCGAGGGCGCCAGCATCTCGCTGTACCGGCGCGACTTTACCCTGCTGGCGCGCTGGCCCCATGTCGATGCACTGATGGGCCAGCTCAACCTGAGCGGCTCGACCTACCATGTGATCGAGCGAATGCACCAGAGCGCCGATGTGGTCCTGACCTCGGCGCCACGTTTTTCGCAAGACAAACAGGCCGTCACCCGTCTCGGCGCGCCGCGCCTGGTGGATAATTATCCGCTGATCGTCAATGTCACCATCACCGAAACGCTGATGCTGGCGCGCTGGCGCGAGTTCAATACCATCCGCATCCTGCTGGCCTCGCTCGGCAGCCTGGCGGTGGTGGGCGTCTCCATGGTGCTGCTGCGCCTGCTGCAGCGGCGCGAACGCGACCTGGCGCTGACCCGCCTTCTGATGGACAAGGCCGATGCCGCCAACCGCGCCAAGTCCGACTTCCTGGCCATGATGAGCCACGAAGTGCGCACCCCCTTGACCTCGATCATCGGCTTTGCCGAGCTGCTCGGCACGGCGGACGAGCCCGCGGTGCGCGGCGCAGCCGGCCAGGTGATCCTGCGCAACGGCCAGCATTTGCTGACCTTGATCAACGATATCCTCGATATCGCCAAGATCGAAGCCGGCCGGCTGGGGCTGGAGCAGGTGGCGTTTTCGCCGGTCCATGTCGTGGCCGAGCTCGACTCCATGATGGGCGCCCAGGCGCACAGCAAAGGCATCGGCTTCAGTGTGCGGGTGCGCTATCCGTTTCCGGCCCAGGTGGTGGGCGACCCGACGCGCTGGAAGCAGATCCTGTTCAATCTGTGCAGCAATGCCATCAAGTTCACCGAACTGGGCGGCGTGGAGCTGCACTTGTACTACGAGCAGGCCCAGGCGCGGCTGGTGTGCAAGGTGCTCGATAGCGGCATCGGCATGTCGCCCGAGCAGTGCGCGGCCTTGTTCGCGCCCTTCCAGCAAGCCGGCCTCGACACCGCGCGCAAATATGGCGGCACCGGGCTTGGCTTGTATCTGGTCAAGCAGCTGGCCACCCGCATGGGCGGCGCGGTCGAGGTCGCGAGCGCGCCGGGCCAGGGCTCCGCCTTCGAGGTCGGCATCCTGGCCTGCGTGCAGGCCGGCGCGCCCTGGCTGGAGCGGGCCGCGCCGGCGGCCCCGTCCACGCTGGCCGGCGCGGTGCAGCCGGCCTTGTGCGGGCGCGTGCTGCTGGCCGAGGATGGCCCGGACAATCGCGCCCTGATCGGCGCCTACCTGACCCGCCTGGGCGTCCACTGCGAGATGGCCGAGAACGGTGCGCGCGCGGTCGAGATGGCCCTGGCCGGCAACTTCGACCTGATCCTGATGGATATCCAGATGCCGCTCATGGACGGGGTGGCGGCCACCGAACTGCTGCGCGCGGCCGGCGTCCGCCTGCCGGTGGTGGCGCTGACCGCCAATATCATGACCGAAGACGTGGCGCGCTACCTGGCGGCGGGCTGCTCGCATTGCGTGGGCAAGCCCATCGATTTCACGGCGCTCGGCCTGCTGCTGGGCCAGTTGCTGCCGGCCGCGCCGGCGCCGCCGCCGGCCATATCGGCGGCCCAGCAGGCCGCCTTCGACGAGATCCGGGTCCATTTCGAAGCCGGCCTGCCGGCGCGCCTGGAGTGCATCGGTGTGCACCTGGCCGCCGGCGATGCGGACCAGGCCGCGGCGCTGGCGCATATGCTCAAGGGCAGCGCCGGCAGTTTCGGCTACCCGCGCGTGACCGGCCTGGCCGGCGCGCTCGAAGGTGCAGTGCGCGCTGGCGACGCTGCCTGCGCGGCCCGCTTGCTGGCACAATTGCAGCAGCTCGATGAAGTACGGCGCCTGCTGGTGCCGGCCGCCTCACAAGGAGACGATGAATGAATAAAGAAGCGCTGACGGTGATGATCGCCGACGATGACGGCACCATGCGCAGCTTGCTGGCGATGGTGCTCAAGGACCATGGCTACCGCGATTTCGTCTACGCCGCCGACGGCCAGCAGGCGGTCGAGCTGATCCGCACCGGCAGCGCCGCGCTCGGCCTGGCCTTCCTCGATATCGACATGCCCGGCTTTACCGGCCTTGAGGTGCTGGCGCTGGCTCGCCAGCTGCGCCCGGGTTGCGCCTGCATCATCGTCAGCGCCCACAGCGCGGTCGAGAACGTGATGGCGGCGATCCGTGGCGGCGCCGCCGGCTTCGTCGTCAAACCGTACTCGGCGCAGCGCATCGCCGAGGTCCTCCTTAAAATCGAACGCGAGAGCCTGTCATGACGCCAGCGGCCCCCGGCGCCGCCAGGCGCTCCCTGCTGCTGGTGGACGACGACGTCCTCACTCTCGGCATGCTCAACCGCGTGCTGACCCTGGGCGGCTACGAGGTGCGGGTCGCCACCAGCGGCGCCATGGCGCTCGAACTGCTGGCCAACGGCGCGCTCACGCCCGACCTGGCGCTGCTGGACGTGTCCATGCCCGGCATGTCCGGCCTGGAACTGGCGCAGCGCCTGCAGGCCGACAGCGCCATCGCGGTCATGTTCCTGTCGGCCGAGGATGACCAGGCCACCGTGCGCGCGGCCATCGACGGCGGCGCCGTCGGCTATCTGGTCAAGCCGATCGATATCACCCGCATCGTGCCCAGCGTGCAGGCGGGCCTGGCGCGGGCCGACGAATTGCGCCTGCTGCGCGGCAGCGAAAGCCGGCTCACGCAGGCGCTGGGGCAGGGTAGGGAAGTCGGCATGGCGGTCGGCATCCTGATGGAGCGCAACAAGACCGACCGCGAGACCGCGTTTCGGGTGCTGCGCGAACACGCCCGTTCGCACCAGAGAAAACTAGGCGATGTCGCCGTCGAGATCCTGCAGGCCACCGAGACCCTTAACCTGATCGGCGGGCGCGAGCGCAAATAAGCGACAGCCAGTATATTTTTTTTAAATTACATTGCCATGTGGAAATAATGGGGTTAAGCTTGTTCCTGTTCCCTCCGTTACGCCAGCGCCCGCGCTGATCTCCCCGCGACCCCTCCCCGTTGCGGGCAAGGTAACGGGCGCCTTTCCAGGCTGTCCCTTCCGGCAGCCGACGCAGCATCCCCGGCCCAGCTCCGCCGTTCGACGACCGTTCGTCCATCGTGCCAGCGCGCCATTTCTCCGCCTCCCTGTCACCCGACGCCCGGTTCTTTTTCACGCAAGGTTTGCGTAACCAGAACGAAAGCGATCTCATGTCCAGCTTCACCAACAGCAGCGGCGCCGTCCCGGCGTCCGAGTATCTCGCCTTTACGCTCGGCGCCGAAGAATACGGCGTCGATATCCAGAAGGTGCAGGAATTGCGCGGCTACGACGCCGTCACCTGCATCGCCACCGCGCCAATGTACATCAAGGGCGTCATCAATTTGCGCGGGATCATCGTGCCGATCGTCGACCTGCGCATCAAGTTCGGCAACGCGCTGCCGCGCTACGACCAGTTCACCGTGGTCATCATCCTCAACCTCGGCGCGCGCGTCATGGGGCTGGTGGTCGATAGCGTATCCGACGTCAGCACCCTCGACCCGGCCCAGATCAAGGCCGCGCCGGCGATCGGCGCCGACTTCGGCAGCGGCTACGTGGCCGGGCTGGGCGTGATCGGTGCGCGCATGCTGATCCTGATCGACATCGAGCGCCTGATGGCGGCCGACGCACCGCACCTGAGCGACGCCATTGCCGCTTGAGCAGCGTCTTCCTCACCCTACACAAGGATTTATTATGAAAAACGCAAAATACAATATCGGTACCCGCCTCGGCTTCGGATTCGCGGTCCTGCTCTCCATGACGCTGGCGCTGGCCGTGATCGGCATCACCTCGCTCGGCACGGTGGAAGAGCGGCTGGAAGGCATCGTGCAAGGCAACATGCAGCGCATGGAGTCGCTGCGCCGGATGTCGGAGTCGGTCCACATCGTCGCCCGCGTGTCGCGCACCATGGCCCTGCTGGACGACGACGCGGCGAAGGAACACGAATCGGTCAAGATCGCCAAGGCGCGCGAACGTTACGACGCCGCCCTGAATGCTTTTTCCGGTAACGCCACCAGCGCCGCCGACAAGGCGTTCGTGGCGAGCATGACCGCACTGCAGGCCAAGGTCAGGCCGCTTAACAACCAGGTCATTTCCCTGGTGCGCGAGAACAAGCAGGCCGAGGCGACCACGCTGCTGATCGCCCGCGCCGCGCCGGCGACCCAGGACTGGCAGGATGCGCTGGCTACCCAGATCGAGGCGCAGCAAAAAACGGTGACCGACGCCGCCGCCGCGGCCGGTGCCAGTTACGAGCGGGCGCGCAGCCTGATGCTGGGACTGAGCGCGCTGGCGCTGGCCATCGGCGCCGTGCTGGCGTGGCGCGTGACGCGCTCCATCACGGTGCCGATCAATGCCGCCGTGCGGGTGGCGCAGACGGTGGCGGCGGGCGACCTATCGAGCACCATCGACGGCCATGAGGGCGACGAAACGGGGCGCCTGATGCTGGCGCTGAAAGACATGAACGACAACCTGGCCAATATCGTCGGCCAGGTGCGCGGCGGCACCGGCAGCATCGCCACCGCCTCGGCCGAAATCGCCAGCGGCAACCTGGACCTGTCTTCGCGCACCGAGCAGCAAGCCAGTTCGCTGGAAGAAACCGCATCGTCGATGGAAGAAATGACCTCGACCACGCGCCAGAATGCCGAGAATGCGCGCCAGGCCAATGTGCTGGCGGCGTCGGCCTCGGCGGTGGCGCACAAGGGCGGCGCGGTGGTGGCCCAGGTGGTCGACACCATGCGGGACATTAATGCCGCATCGCGCAAGATCGTCGACATCATCTCGGTCATCGACGGCATCGCGTTCCAGACCAACATCCTGGCCCTGAACGCCGCCGTCGAAGCGGCACGGGCCGGCGAGCAGGGGCGCGGCTTTGCCGTGGTCGCCTCCGAAGTGCGCAACCTGGCGCAGCGTTCGGCCGCCGCCGCCAAGGAAATCAAGGTGCTGATCGGCGACTCGGTCGAGAAGGTCGACTTCGGCGCCAAACTGGTGGGCGAGGCCGGCAACACCATGACCGAGATCGTCGCCAGCGTGCAGCGCGTGACCGACATCATGAGCGAAATCAGCGCCGCCAGCGCTGAACAGGAAGCGGGCATCGACCAGATCAACCAGGCCATCGGCGAAATGGACACCGTCACCCAGCAAAACGCGGCACTGGTCGAGGAAGCCGCAGCGGCCGCCGAAGCATTGCAGGAGCAGTCGGCCGGTCTGGCGACCCTGGTCGGCGTGTTCAAGCTGGCCGGCCCGGCCGCGCCCGGGCCCGGCGCGTCGCAAAGCGCGTCGCCTGGCGCGTCGCATAGCGCGTCGCATAGCGCGCCGCCTGGCGCGTCGCATGGCGCGACAGCACGCAGCGCCAGGGTGGTCACGCTGCATCCGGTGCGCCGCGCGGCGCCCGCCCGGCCGCTGCGGGTTGCCAATGGCCGCGCCGATGATGCAAACTGGGAGCAGTTCTGATGCGCGTGACCGGCATCGGCGCGCCGTGGGTGCTGCTGATCGATCCTGATGAAGAGATCGCTGCGCTGCTGGCGGCGCTGCTCGCGCCCGTCCATCGCGTCGCGGTCGCGGCCAACGCCGCCGCCGCCGGGGGCTTGCTGGCCGCGTGCGCCCCTCGCCTGATCGTGGCCGACAGTGCCGTCGACGGCGTGCCGGCCCTGCTGGCGGGGGGCGCCAGCCTGCCGCCGGTGCTGTTGCTCTGTGGCGCGCTGCCTGACCTCGACACTGCGCGCCGGGCCGAGCTTGTGTTGCTCAAGCCGGGCACCTCCAGGCGCCACCTGCGCCTCACCCTCTTGGGGATGCTGAACGCCTGCGCCTATCCTGAAACGGTCGGCGCGCTGCGGCAAGCAATTCGTCACCCGCCTGTCGCAGTTGCAACAGGTGGCCAGACCCTCGACGGTAAGGCGATCGCCGTGCCCGGCTAGCTGTCTCTGGCCCCGGCGGTGAATGCCGACGTTGCGTTGTAGAATACTTGTCAAGGCGAGTCCGTGCGTGGCTTGCCATCAACGCAAGCCTTACCGAACGCACCCATGACGACTGCAACTGTAATGACGGCCACCCAAGGGGGGCGCCGATGGACCCGGGCCTGATTCTGATCCTGCTGGCGATGGGGACCGCAGGCGGCTTCGCGGCCGGCCTGCTGGGCATCGGCGGCGGCATGGTGCTGGTCCCCTTCATCACCATGATCTACACCGCCGAGCATTTTCCACCCGAGGCGGTGGTCCACATGGCGATCGCCACCTCGCTCGCCACCATCATGTTTACCTCGCTGTCGTCGGTGCGCGCCCATCATGCGCATGGCGCGGTGCTGTGGCCGATCGTGCGCATGCTCACGCCTGGCATTGTGATCGGTTCCTGGATCGGGCCGTGGCTGGGCAAGCAGCTCAACACCACCGCGCTGGCGCTGGTGTTCGCCGTATTCGTGGCGTTTTCGGCCACCCAGATGTTGAGCGGCAAAAAGCCGGCCGGCGCGCGCGAGCTGCCGGGGGCGCCCGGCATGTTCGCCGCCGGCGGGGTGTTCGGCGTGGTCTCGGGGGTGGTGGGGGCGGGCGGCGGCTTCATGTCGATCCCGTTCATGACCTGGTGTAACGTCAAGATCCACAACGCCGTGGCCACCAGCGCCGCGCTGGGTTTTCCGATCGCGCTGTCGGGCACCTTGTCGAACATCTGGTTCGGCTGGCACCAGCCCGGCCTGCCGCCGTATTCGCTCGGCTACATCTACCTGCCGGCGCTGGCCGTGATTGCCACGGCCAGCGTATTGGCCGCACCGCTCGGCGCGCGCGCGGCGCACCGCATGCCGGTGCAGCAGTTAAAACGCATCTTCGCGTTCATTTTGTATGCGCTGGCTGGCTATATGCTGTGGAAGGCGTTTCACTGAGGCCGCTTTTGTCATTGCGGTAAGCCCACACCAGCATCGCCACGCCGCCTGCGATCATCGGCAGCGACAGCATCTGGCCCGAGGTAATTGGCAAGCCGGCCACGCTGACCTGCCAGTCGGGCACGCGGAAGTATTCGGTAAAGAAGCGCGCGCAGCCGTACAGCAGGGTGAACATGGCGCCTACCGCCAGGCGCGGGCGCTGCTTGCGCGCATAGATCCACAGCAGCACGAACACCACCAGGCCGTCGACGATCATCTGGTACAGCGGCGACGGATGGCGCGGTCCCTGCACGCCCGGCCACAGCATGGCCCATGGCAAGCTGGCGTCGGCCACCCGGCCCGGCAGTTCGGCGTTGATGAAGTTGCCCATGCGCCCGGCGGCATAGCCGAGCGGGACCAGCGGGGCGATGAAATCATACACGTCGAGCAGGTTGCGCTTCGCCTTGCGGGCCCACAGCGCCATCCCGACCAGCACGCCCAGAAAGCCGCCGTGGAACGACATGCCGCCCTGCCAGACCTTGAAGATGGCGACCGGATCGGCCATGAAGCGCGCCGGTTGATAGAAGAAGACTTCGCCCAGGCGCCCGCCGATGATCACCCCCAGCATGCCGTAGAACAGCATGTCGTCCAGGTCTTCCTTCTTCCAGCCGCGCGCGGCGATGTGCGGCTGCTTGATGCGCACGCGTCCGAGCGCGAGGAACATGGCGAACGCCAGTACGTACATCAGGCCGTACCAGTGCACGTGCAGCGGGCCGAGCGAAAAGGCGACGGGGTCAGGCATCGGGTGGGTCAGCATCGGTATTCTTTCGTAGTAAATCCAAAAAGCCCTGCAAGACCGGCGAGACGGCGTCGCGCCGCCAGGCCAGCCCGGTTTCCACCTGCGGCGTAGGATCGCGCAGGGCCCGGTATTCTACGCCGGGCCGCATCAGCTTGGACACCGATTGTGGCACAAGTGCCATCCCCATGCCGGCCGACACGAGGCTGACGATGGTCTGCATCTGGATCGCTTCCTGCCCGATCTCGGGGGTGATGCCGGCCGCGCGAAAGCAGGCCAGGATGGCGTCGTGCAAGGCCGGCGCGATCGGGCGCGGAAAGATGATCAGCGGCAGCGGCGGCAGCGCGGCCAGCGCCACCGCCTGGCCGGCCGCACTGGTGCTCACGCCGGCCGGCAGGGCCACGATCAGCGGCTCGGTCAGCACCTTCAGGTAATCGAGTTCCAGGCGCGCCTTGTCCGGCAGCGGCGCGATCAAGAGGCCCGTATCGATGCGCCCATGCAGCAAGTGGTCGATCTGGACGTCGGAGGTCGCTTCCTGCAGCGCGATGCACACTTGCGGAAAAGCCGCGCGGTAGCGGCGCAGGAAGGGCGGCAGCACGCTGTAATCGGCCGAGGAGACGAACGCCAGCGACAGGCGCCCGGCTTCGCCGGCGGCGGCGCGCTGCACCAGCGTGGGAAGAAAGCTGCTGGCGGCCAGGATGCGGCGCGCTTCCGGCAGCAGGGCGGCGCCGGCCGGCGTGAGCTCGACGGCGCGGCGGCTGCGCGCGAACAGCGGCGCGCCGAGCAACTCTTCGAGTCCCTGGATGGTTTGCGACAGCGGCGGCTGGGTCATGTGCAGGCGCAGCGCGGCCTTGCCGAAGTGAAGTTCTTCGGCGACGGCGACAAAATAGCGCAACTGGCGCAGTTCAAGGTGCATCGATATGCGCTTCCATGTCAATTACAGACTGTGATATGCCGGGCGACTCACAGCGATGCAAATGATATATTTGACGCGCGCTTGCCTGCAAGGCATTCTTGTCGCTATCAAATCATCCGGAGCAAGCCATGTCAGACCAGCCACGCTACAACCGTCGTTCCCGCAACATTACCGAAGGCGTCTCGCGCAGCCCGAACCGCTCGATGTACTACGCCATGGGCTATGAAACCGAGGACTTCGACAAGCCGATGATCGGCATCGCCAACGGCCACTCGACCATCACGCCGTGCAACTCGGGCCTGCAAAAGCTGGCCGACATCGCCATTACCACGATCAAGGCGGCCGGCGCCAATCCGCAGGTGTTCGGCACGCCGACCATTTCGGACGGCATGTCGATGGGCACCGAAGGCATGAAATATTCGCTCATCTCGCGCGAAGTGATCGCCGACTGCATCGAAACGGCCGTCAACGGCCAGTGGATGGATGGCGTGGTCGTGATCGGCGGTTGCGACAAGAACATGCCGGGCGGAATGATCGCCCTGGCGCGCACCAATGTGCCGGGCATTTATGTGTACGGCGGCACCATCAAGCCGGGCAACTGGAAAGGCAAGGACCTGACCATCGTCTCGGCCTTCGAGGCGGTGGGCGAATTTACCGCCGGGCGCATGTCCAAGGAAGACTTCGACGGCATCGAGCGCAACGCCTGCCCGTCGGCCGGTTCCTGCGGCGGCATGTACACGGCCAACACCATGTCATCTTCGTTCGAGGCGCTGGGCATGGGTCTGCTGTATTCGTCGACCATGGCCAATCCGGACGATGAAAAGGTCGGCTCGGCCGCCGAATCGGCGCGCGTGCTGGTCGAGGCGGTCAAAAAGGACTTGAAACCGCGTGACATCATCACCCGCAAGTCGATCGAGAACGCGGTCTCGCTGATCATGGCCACGGGCGGATCCACCAATGCTGTGCTGCACTACCTGGCGATCGCCCATGCGGCCGAGGTCGAATGGACCATCGACGATTTTGAACGCGTGCGCCAGAAAGTGCCGGTTATCTGCAACCTCAAGCCCTCCGGGCAGTACGTGGCGACCGACCTGCACAAGGCCGGCGGCGTGCCGCAAGTGCTCAAGCTCTTGCTCGACGCGGGCCTCTTGCACGGCGACTGCATCACCATCACCGGCCGCACGATCGCCGAGGAACTGGCCGAGATCCCGTCGGTACCGGACCCGAAGCAAGATGTTATCCGCACCATCGACAAGGCGCTGTATCGCCAGGGCCACTTGGCCATTCTCAAGGGCAACTTGTCGCCGGAAGGCTGCGTGGCCAAGATCACCGGCCTGAAAAATCCCGTGATCACCGGTCCGGCGCGCGTCTTCAACGACGAGTATTCCGCCATGGATGCAATTTTGGCGGACGGGATCAAGGCGGGCGACGTGCTGGTGATGCGTTACCTGGGGCCGAAGGGTGGTCCGGGCATGCCCGAAATGCTGGCGCCGACGGCGGCCTTGATCGGCAAGGGGCTGGGCGAATCGGTGGGCCTGATTACCGACGGGCGTTTTTCGGGCGGGACCTGGGGCATGGTGGTCGGGCACGTGGCGCCGGAAGCCTTCGATGGCGGCACGATTGCACTGGTGGAAGAGGGCGATTCGGTCACCATTGATGCGCACCAGCAGCTGATCCAGCTGAACGTGAGCGACGAGGAAATTGCGCGCCGGCGCGCCAACTGGGTCAAGCCGGCGCCGCGCTACACGCGCGGGGTGCTGGCCAAGTTCGCGGCGCTGGCGTCGTCGGCCAGCAAGGGGGCGGTGACGGGGTGATTGCTATAAAGCTATCTGAATAAACTACCAGCATGTAAACCGCCGCCCCCGCGCCTGCGCGGGGGCGGCGGATCCTGCGTTACAGGCTTTCTCTACCGCTTGTTCGCCTTGTCAAACGACTCTTTGATACGTGCCTTGCGGCGCTCTTCATCGACGTTGTGCGCTTTCTTCTTGTCCAGTCCCAAAATCTTCTCGACAAACTCGAACCAGATGAAGGCCGCGAACATCAGCCCGATGATCCACCACCACGACAACTCGGCAAAACGCCAGACTTCGAAATAGCGCAGACCCACAAGCGCTGCAATTAATAGAATCACTGGCATGGCAAACTCCTTTTCATACGCATATCTTACAAACAATTGCTCCAGAGAGGCAGTAAAATTGTGTCGGTAGGAAAATATTTGGGTCAACCAACCACATGCTTGACCCGTTATAGAGCGTGTGGCCGCACATTCGGCTAGCCGAAACACGGTAAAATTGCATTCAGTTGTTCACTCTGGAGAAATACATGAAACGGTCCCTGATGTTGTTCACGGTATTGTCGGCGCTGGCGTCGTCGAGCGCCATGGCAAACGCCGATCTGGCAAAAGCAAAAAATTGCATGGCTTGCCACGCGGTCGCGAACAAGGTGGTCGGGCCAGCCTACAAGGATGTCGCAGCTAAATACGCCGGCCAGAAAGATGCCGAAGCCAAGCTGGTTGCCAAAGTCCTCAAGGGCGGCGCCGGTGCCTGGGGCGCGGTACCGATGCCAGCCAATCCACAGGTCAGCGACGCCGAAGCGCGCACCCTGGTCAAATGGATCATGACCCAGAAGTAAGCTCGCCGCACCCAATAAAAAACGCGCTCCTGGCGCGTTTTTTATTGCCCGCAGGCGCAGGCCGCAGCCCGCGCCCGACGGCGCTTACTTGACTACGGACATCTTGGTCTTCTTGCCACCCTTGTAGGTGTACATGGTCAGCGCGCCATCCTTGATGTCGCCCTTGTCGTCGAACTGGATCGGGCCGGTCACGCCTTGGTATTTGATCTTCTGCAGTTCCGGCAGGTACTTGGCCGGGTCGGCCGACTTGGCGTTCTGCATCGCGGTCGCCATGACCATCACCGCATCGTAGACATACGGCGAGTACAGCTGCACGCTTTCGTTCGGGAAGCGTTTCTTGTAGCGTGCCACGAAGTCGGCAAACGCTTTTTCTTGCTCGCCAGTCACGCCGCCCGCTTCGGCGCAGGTGACGATGCCTTCGCCGATGCCGTCACCGGCCAGGCGCGCCAGCGATTCGGTGCAGACGCCGTCGCCGCCCATGAATTTGGCGTTGATGCCGAGCGCCTTCATTTGCTTGAGCATCGGGCCGCCGACCGCATCCATGCCGCCGAAGAAGATCAGGTCCGGCTTCTTGCTCTTGATCGAGGTCAGGATGGCGGTGAAGTCGGTCGCGGTGGCGCTGGTGAATTCTTTGCCGACGATCTTGACCGCCGGATTCTGGGCCTTGGCGCCTTTCATGAATTCGGTGGCCACGCCCTGGCCGTAGGCCGAGCGGTCGTCGATGACGGCGATATTGGTGGCCTTCAGGGTGTCGACCGCGTAACGGCCCAAGGTACCGCCGAGCTTGTTGTCGTTGGCGACCACGCGGAAGGCCGACTTGAAGCCTTGCTTGGTGTATTCGGGAATCGTGGAGGACGGCGAAATCTGCGGAATGCCGGCGTTATGGTAAATGCGCGAGGCCGGGACGGTGGTGCCCGAGTTGAGGTGGCCGATTACGCCGTTGACCTTGGCATCGACCAGTTTTTGCGCCACGGCCGTGCCCTGCTTGGGATCGGCGCCGTCGTCTTCCAGCACCAGTTCCAGCTTGACCTTTTTGCCATTGATCATGAAGCCTTTGGCGTTCAATTCTTCCACGGCCATCTTGGCGCCGTTCTCGTTATCCTTGCCCAGGTGCGCGGTGGCGCCCGAAATCGGGCCGACGTGGCCGATCTTGACGATGTCCTGCGCGCTGGCGCTGGTGGCGAAAGCCATGGCGATTGCGAGTGGAATGAGTTTGGTCGTGAACTGCATGTGCATTCTCCATTGGATTGAAAACAGACAGCGCTCGTGGCGCCGTTTCGAAAATTTTGTGTAGGGCAAAAGGTACAACAATTTAAATGCAACGCAAAGCCGATTGTAAAAATTTTCGCAACAATTTGACGCCGCTCACCGTAAACGTGCGCGCCAGCCGTCCGTGCACAGCGGCGTGCACCCGATTGAGGCTGTTTTGTAAGCAAATGAAAGGCGCCGGCCATGGTTGCAGGCGTCGGCGCGCAGGGGAATCAGGGCGGCGGCTGGCGCTGCTGCAAGCTGCTCAGTTCTTGCGCGACGGCGCGCGCAACGATGCCGTCGACCGACTCTTGCAAGCCGCGGCGCAGCTCCGCCGTGATGCTGCCGACGGCTTGCCGCAGCACCTGTTCCAGGCTCTCGCGCAGGCGCTGTTCGAGCATGATGTCGACGCCTTCCTGAAGTTGCTGCACGATGCGCTCGGACAGGCGCCGTTCCAGCGCCGCCCACTCGGGGTCGGCGTCAAGCGCGGGCGCGCTATCGACGGCGCTCTCGGCCGGCGTCTCGCCTTTATCGGAAAACAATTCCGTCAATACAGGGATATGCGGGTCGAACGGACGAGCCTGGCTCATGACTGGCCTGCGACGAAATGGGTCAATGGATAGGATTGCTGCTTGTAGGCGACGTAGCGCTTGCGCCCGGCGGCGGCGTCGCTCTCATCGGTGGAGATGATCTCGAACACCCGCTGGAAACGTGCCAGCTGGGCCGGCGTGGCCCGGGTCAGGTTGACCAGCATGTCATGATGGGGCAGCTCGGCCGCGTCATCATGGGCGATGATGATCGGGGTGTGCGCGGCCAGCGGGTCGCCGGCCATCACATGCGGCAGGAAATCGGTTTCCGACAAGGTCCACAGGGCCTGGTCCAGCGCTTGCGCCTGCGCCGCATCCTCGGCCAGCAGCACCACGCGGGCGCGGCTGGCAAGCGCTTTGCGCGCCAGCCGGCAGGCGTAGATCAGCTTGTCCGGGATATTGGTATGGAAATCGATGCGGGTCATCGGCGTGCTCAGAATACGAAGCCGGGCGGGGCGGTCTTGTCGGCCGGCGGCGCGGCCGGTGCGGCTTTGCGGTTGACCGAGTCAGCCTTGGCCTGGTCTTCCGCTTTTGGCACGACCGGTTCCGGCGGCGAGGCCGGACTGGCCTTCGGATACTGATACGCTGCCGGCAGGATCTTCTTTTCCGGATAGGAAGCGTCGGTCAGCATGGAATTCCAGGCGCCCGCTTCAAACCCGGTCGACTTGGCGCGGCCGATCTTGATGAATGGCAGGCGGCCGTCGCCGCCGGCTTCCTTCATCTTGGCTTCATCGGCGGCCGTTTGCACGGTTTTCTCGACAAACGGAATGCCGCGCTCCTTGAGGAAGGTGCGGGCCTGGTCGCAAAAATCGCATTTGGTGCGCGTAAACAGCGTCACCGGATGGGCGCGCACCGCCTGCGCCAGCGCATACGGCAGCGGCACGGTGGCCGCGCCGCCGGCGCCGGCCTTGATTTCGACCGGCTTGGCGTTGGCCGGCGGCGGCTTGTCGCTGAAGGTGACCTTGCCGGAGGCATCGACCCATTTGTACATCTGCTGCGCGCCGGCGCCACCCGCGCACAGCAACAGTGCCATCATCGTGCCAGCCATCTTTTTTGTTACTGTCATTACAATTCTCCTGCTGGCATGGTCTTTCAGGACTGCATGCCGCTGTGGCGCAACAGCGCATCGATACTGGGCTCGCGGCCACGGAATGCCTTGAACGATTCGAGCGCGGGGCGCGAACCGCCGACGGCCAGTATCTCTTGCTGGAAGCGTTTGCCGGTTTCTTCGGAAAGGGCTCCGCCGCCGGCCTCGACCGCTTCTTCGAAGGCGGCGTAGGCATCGGCGGACAATACTTCTGCCCACTTGTAGCTATAGTAACCGGCGGCGTACCCTCCGGCAAAAATATGTCCGAAAGAGTGTTGGAAACGGTTAAATGCGGGCGGCATCATGACCGAGAACTTCTGGCGCACGTCGTTGATCAGTTCCTGCACCGTTTGCTTGCTGGCCGGGTCGAAGTCGTAGTGCAGGTGCATGTCGACCAGCGAAAACTCGACCTGGCGCAGGGTTTGCAGGCCGGACTGGAAGTTTTTGGCGGCCAGCATCTTGTCGTACAGCGCGCGCGGCAGCGGCTCGCCGGTCTTCACGTGGGCGGTCATGTGCTGCAGCACGTCCCATTCCCAGCAGAAGTTCTCCATGAATTGCGATGGCAGTTCGACCGCGTCCCACTCCACCCCGGAAATGCCGGAAACGGCGATTTCGTCCACCTGGGTGAGCATGTGGTGCAAACCGTGGCCAAATTCGTGGAACAGGGTGGTCACTTCATCGTGCGTAAACAGCGACGGCTGCACCTGGCCGTCGACGGTGGCCGGCGGCGTGAAGTTGCAGGTCAGGTAGGCGACCGGGGTTTGCAGCAGGCCGCCGGTTTGCAGGCGGCGCCCGCGCGCGTCGTCCATCCAGGCGCCGCCGCCCTTGCCGCTGCGGGCGTACAGGTCGAGGTAGAACTGGCCGACCAGCTTGCCGCCCTTCTCGATGCGGAAGAAGCGCACGTCCGGATGCCAGACGGCGGCGGTGTCGGGCAAGATCTCGACCGAGAACAGGCTTTGCACCAGGCGGAACAGGCCGTCCACGACTTTCGGCTCGGGGAAGTATTCCTTCACTTCCTGGGCCGAGAAGGCGTAGCGGCGCTCGCGCAGCTTTTCGGAGGCGTAGGTCAGGTCCCAGGCTTCGACCTGCTCGATGCCGAGTTCATCCTTGGCGAAGGCGCGCAGTTCGGCCAGGTCTTGCTCGGCGAACGGACGCGCGCGGCGCGCCAGGTCTTCCAGGAATTCGATCACGTGTTCGGGGCTCTGGGCCATTTTCGGCACCAGCGAGACTTCGGCGAAATTGCGATAGTCGAGCAATTTGGCTTCTTCGTCGCGCAACTTGAGCAAACTGGCGATGTTGCTGGTGTTGTCCCACTTTTCCAGCTCGCTGAACACGGTGCCCATGTCGGACGCCTTGGTGGCGCTGGCGCGGTAGATCGTTTCGCGCAGCTCGCGCTTGTCGGCAAATTGCAGGATCGGGAAGTAGGACGGGAAGTGCAGGGTGAACTGGTAGCCGGCCTTGCCGTCTTTCTCGGCGGCGGCGCGCGCGGCTTGCTTGACGTCGTCCGGCAGGCCGGCCAGGTCGGCAACATCCTCGACCATCAGCTTGTAGTCGTTGGTGGCGTCGAGCACGTTTTCCGAGAAGCGGGTCGAGATGCTGGCATGCTGTTCCTGGATCTCGGCGAAGCGCTGCTTTTTGGACTCGGGCAGTTCGGCGCCGCCCAGGCGGAAGTCGCGCAGGGCGTTTTCGACGATGCGCTTGCGCGCCGCCGACAGCGTTTCGTACGCAGCGCTGGCGCGGATCGCCTTGTATTTGGCGAACAGGGTTTCGTTCTGGGCCAGCGCGGTCCAGAATTCGGTCACTTTCGGCTGGTTGTCGTTGTAGGTGGCGCGCAGTTCCGGCGTATCGACCACGTTGTTGAGGTGGCTGACCACGCCCCAGGCGCGCCCCAGCTGTTCGGTCGCTTCTTCGAGCGGAATGACGAAGTTGTCCCAGGTCACGTCGTCGGACGGGGCTTCGAGTTCGGTCACGACCGTGCTCGCGTGCGCGATCAGCTGGTCGATGGCGGGGGTGACGTGCTCCGGCTTGATATCGTTAAAACGTGGCAGGTCGCTGAAATCGAGCAGGGGATTGCTGGTATCGGTAGTCATGGGTTTTTCCTCAAGTCGGTTTCAATAAATGGTCTGGCGCGCCGGAGCCGTCTGTTATCAGTTGCGCTCGGCCGCTTCGACGGTGTTCATCAGCAGCATGGTAATCGTCATCGGACCCACGCCGCCCGGTACCGGCGTGATGTGGGAAGCCACTTCGCGCACGCCGGCGGTGTCCACATCGCCGCACAGTTTTCCGTCATCGTCGCGGTTCATGCCCACATCGATGACGATCGCTCCCGGCTTGACCATGTCGGCCGTGAGCGTGTTGCGGCGGCCGACGGCGGCCACCACCACATCGGCCTGGCGCGTGTGGTAGGCCAGATCCGGGGTCGCACTATGGCATATGGTCACGGTGGCGTTCGCTTGCAAGAGCAACAGCGCCATTGGCTTGCCAACCGTGTTGCTGCGCCCGATGACGACCGCGTGCTTGCCGCGCAGATCGACTCCGGTGCTTTCGATCAGTTTCATGCAGCCGTACGGGGTGCACGGGCGGAAACCCGGCAGGCCGGTCATCAGTTCGCCGGCGCTCAGCACCGAGTAGCCGTCCACGTCTTTGGTGGTCGAGATCGCCTCGATCACCTTGTTCGGGTTGATGTGCTTTGGCAGCGGCATCTGCACCAGGATGCCGTGGATGGCCGGATCGGCGTTCAGGCCGGCAATGCGTTCCAGCAACGCCGCTTCGCTCAGGTCGGCATCGTACTTTTCCAGGATCGAATGAAAACCCACATCCGCGCAGGCCTTGACCTTGTTGCGCACGTACACGTGGCTGGCCGGGTCTTCCCCCACCAGGATCACGGCCAGCCCGGGCTGCTTGCCTTTGGCGGTCAGGACACTGGCGCGCTGCTTGATTTCTGCGCGTAATTGTTGGGAGAGGAGAACACCATCGATCAGTTGAGCGGACATGATTTTTAGCCGGAGGGAGGGAAAAGCGAGATTATAAAGCCGCTGCTGCTATCGCGTGCCCCGAATCCCCGGAACTCCCCATACTCTTGCATCGAAAGAAAGATGAACTTTACGTTCACGTCAAGCCAAATTCCATAATATGAAACGATATATCGCAATTTGAAAATGCAGAAAACTACTGTTAGAATTGCTGCACTAAATTTGGGTATTGGTAAATAATCAGCAAAACGTCCGCCGTCGATGTCGATCGGGTAGGGCACTAACAAAGGAGACGCATCAATGTCAGCTCAACTCGACCAGTTGACGGCAGCAGCCGCCAACGATCCCGACACGCTCGAAACCAAGGAGTGGCTCGACGCGCTCGAAGCCGTCATTGAAAATGAAGGCACCGACCGCGCGCACTACCTGATGGAACGCATGGTCGACCTGGCCCGCCGCCGCGGCGCCCACATCCCGTTTTCCAGCAACACCGCCTACGTCAACACCATCCCCACCCACCTCGAAGAACACTGCCCCGGCAACCTGGAGTACGAAGAGCGCCTGCGCTCGTGGATGCGCTGGAACGCGATGGCGATGGTGGTCAAGGCCAACCGCGCCGACGGCGACCTGGGTGGCCACATTTCGAGCTTCGCCTCGCTGGCGAACATGCTCGGCATCGGCTTCAACCATTTCTGGCGTGCTCCTACCGCCGACCATGGCGGCGATCTGCTGTACCTGCAAGGCCACTCGTCCCCCGGCATTTACGCGCGCGCCTTCCTGGAAGGGCGCCTGTCCGAAGACCAGATGCTCAATTTCCGCCGCGAAGTCGACGGCAAGGGCCTGTCCTCGTATCCGCACCCGAAACTGATGCCGACCTTCTGGCAGTTCCCGACCGTCTCGATGGGCCTGGGCCCGCTGATGGCGATCTACCAGGCGCGCTTTTTGAAGTACCTGCACGCGCGTTCGATCGCAGATACGTCCAACCGCAAGGTCTGGGTCTTCTGCGGCGACGGCGAGATGGACGAGCCGGAATCGATGGGCGCGATCGGCATGGCCGCGCGCGAGCGCCTCGACAACCTGGTGATGGTCGTCAACTGCAACCTGCAGCGCCTTGACGGCCCTGTGCGCGGCAACGGCAAGATCATCCAGGAACTCGAAGCGGACTTCCGCGGCGCCGGCTGGAACGTGGTCAAGGTCATCTGGGGCCCGGGCTGGGACGCCCTGCTGGCCAAGGACAAAGAAGGCATCCTGCAGCGCGTGATGATGGAAACCGTCGACGGCGAGTACCAGAACTACAAGGCCAAGGATGGCGCCTACGTGCGCAAGAACTTCTTCGGCAAGCATCCGAAGCTGCTCGAAATGGTCGCCAACATGACCGACGACGACATCTGGCGCCTGACCCGCGGCGGCCACGATCCGCACAAGATCTACGCCGCCTTCAAGATCGCGCAGGAAAACAAGGGTACCCCGACCGTCCTGCTGGTGAAAACCGTCAAGGGCTTCGGCATGGGCAAGTCCGGCGAAGCGCGCAACACCGCGCACCAGACCAAGAAGCTCGACGACGAAGCGATCCGCGAAATGCGCGACCGCTTTGGGATCCCGATCCCCGACGACAAGCTGGCCGAGATCCCGTTCTTCAAGCCGGCCGACGACGCGCCCGAAATGGTGTACCTGCACAAGCGTCGCGAACTGCTGGGCGGCTACCTGCCGCAGCGCCGTCCGCAAGCTGCCGAATCGCTGCCGGTGCCTGCGCTGTCGGCATTCCAGAATGTGCTGGACGCGACCGCCGAAGGCCGTGAAATCTCGACCACGCAGTCCTTCGTGCGTATCATTTCGACCCTGCTGCGCGACCCGAACCTGGGCCAGCGCATCGTGCCGATCCTGGTCGACGAATCGCGTACCTTCGGCATGGAAGGCCTGTTCCGCCAGATCGGCATCTTCAATCAACAGGGCCAGTTGTACGAGCCGGTCGATAAAGACCAGGTCATGTACTACCGCGAAGACAAGGCCGGCCAGATTCTGCAAGAGGGCATCAACGAAGCGGGCGGCATGAGCTCGTGGATCGCCGCGGCGACCTCGTACTCGACCAACAACCGGATCATGATCCCGTTCTACACCTTCTACTCGATGTTCGGCATGCAGCGCATCGGCGACCTGGCGTGGGCGGCGGGCGACATGCGCGCACGCGGCTTCCTGATGGGCGGCACCGCGGGCCGCACGACCCTCAACGGCGAAGGCTTGCAGCACGAAGATGGCCACAGCCATGTGATGGCGGCGACCATTCCGAACTGCCTGCCGTACGATCCGACCTTCGCGCATGAAGTCGCGGTCATCGTCCAGGACGGCCTGCGCCGCATGGTGGCGGAGCAGGAAGACGTGTTCTACTACATCACGCTGATGAACGAGAACTACGAGCAGCCAGGCCTGACCCCCGGCACGGAAGAAGGCATCCTGAAAGGCATGTACCTGCTGAAAGCGGGCAACGCGGCTACCAAGCAGCGCGTGCAGCTGATTGGTTCGGGCACCATCCTGCGCGAATCGATTTTTGCTGCCGAACTGCTGCAAAACGACTTCGGCATCGCGGCCGATGTGTGGTCGGCGCCGTCGCTGACCCTGATCGCCCGCGAAGGCCAGGATGCCGAGCGCTGGAGCATGGTGCATCCGACCGATGCGCCACGCCTGCCGTACGTCACGCAGCTGATGGAAAAGACCACCGGTCCGATCATCGCCACGACCGACTACATGCGCCTGTTCGCAGAACAGATCCGCGCGTTCATGCCGAAGGGCCGCACCTACAAAGTGCTTGGTACCGATGGTTTTGGCCGCTCCGACAGCCGCGTCAAGCTGCGCGAGTTCTTTGAAGTGAACCGTTACTATATCGTCGTGGCGGCGCTCAAATCGCTGGCCGACGAAGGCGTGATTGCAACGTCCGTGGTGGCCGATGCGATTGCCAGGTACGGCATCAATCCTGAAAAACCGAATCCGGTGACCCAGTAACTTTGCCCGGCGTCCCCCGGCATGCAGCGCGAGCGGCATGCCGGGGGACGCGCGACTAAACGAATAAGAACGGAGTAAACGCTATGAGCATTGTGGAAGTCAAAGTCCCGGATATCGGCGACTTCAAGGAAGTCGAAGTCATCGAACTGATGGTCAAGCCGGGCGACACCATCAAGGTCGACCAGTCGCTGATCACGGTCGAATCCGACAAGGCCAGCATGGAGATCCCGTCCAGCCACGCCGGCGTGGTCAAGGAACTCAAAATCAAGGTCGGCGACAAGGTCGCCGAAGGCGCACTGCTGCTGATTCTCGAAAGCGATGACGCAGCCGCAGCACCGGCAGATGCCGCACCTGCCGCCGCAGCAGCACCTGCGCCAGCGCCAGCCGCCGCAGCCGCTCCGGCGCCAGCCGCCGCAGCTCCGGCACCAGCCGCGGCACCGGCACCAGCTGCGGCACCGGCACCAGCACCCGCCGCCGACGCCGCACCAGCGCAATCGAACGCCAAGGCGCACGCCTCGCCGTCGATCCGCAAGTTCGCGCGCGAACTCGGCGTCGACTTGCTGCGCGTGCCCGGCAGCGGTCCAAAGGGCCGCATCACCCAGCAGGACGTGCAGAATTTTGTGAAGGGCGTGCTCGCGAGCGCGTCGCCTGGCAACGGCAGCAAAGCCTCTGGCGGCGGTACCGGCGTCGGTCTCGACCTGCTGCCATGGCCGTCGCTCGACTTCAGCAAATTCGGTCCGACCGAACTGTTGCCGCTGTCGCGCATCAAGAAAATCAGCGGCCCGAACCTGCACCGCAACTGGGTCATGATCCCGCACGTGACGCAGTTCGACGAGTCCGACGTGACCGACCTCGAACAGTTCCGCGTCGATTCGAACGCCGCGCTGGCCAAGTCCAAGTCGACCTTCAAGCTGACCATGCTCGCTTTCGTGATCAAGGCCAGCGTCGCCGCGCTGAAAAAATACCCGGCGTTCAACGCCTCGATCGACGCCACCGGCGCCAACCTGATTCTCAAGCAGTACTACAACATTGGCTTCGCGGCCGATACGCCGAACGGCCTGATGGTCCCGGTCATCAAGGACGCCGACAAGAAATCGATCTCGCAGATCGCCGTCGAAATGGGCGAACTGTCGGCCCAGGCGCGCGACGGCAAGCTCAGTCCCGCCAACATGCAGGGCGCGACCTTTACCATCTCGTCGCTGGGCGGCATTGGCGGCACGGCTTTCACGCCGATCATCAACGCACCGGAAGTGGCGATCCTTGGCCTGTCCAAATCGTCCATGAAGCCGGTGTGGGACGGCGCGGCCTTCCAGCCACGCCTGATGCTGCCGCTGTCGCTGTCGTACGACCACCGCGTGATCGACGGCGCCATGGCCGCCCGCTTTACCGCTTATCTGGCAGAAGTCATGTCCGATCTGCGCAAGACCTTGTTATAAGGACGACACAGCGATGAGCACAATCGAGGTAAAAGTACCGAATATCGGCGACTTCAAGGAAGTTGAAGTCATTGAAGTGATGGTCAAGGTGGGCGACACGATCAAGGTCGACCAGTCCCTGATCACCGTCGAATCCGACAAGGCCAGCATGGAAATCCCGGCCAGTAACGCCGGCGTGGTCAAGGAAATCAAGGTCAAGGTGGGCGACAAGATCGCCGAAGGCTCGATGCTGCTGGTGCTGGAAGAAGCTGGCGACGCTGCTGCGGCTCCGGCTGCCGCAGCCCCGGCAGCGGCTCCGGCGGCAACTGCCGCTGCGGCACCAGCCGAATCGCAGGCGCCTGCGCATCCGACGCCGCCAGCCGCTCCGGTGGCCGCAGCACCCGCGCCAAGCATGGCCAAGTACGACGGCAAGGTCGACATCGAATGCGAGATGATGGTGCTGGGCGCAGGCCCTGGCGGCTACTCGGCGGCATTCCGCTCGGCCGACCTGGGCATGAACACGGTGCTGATCGAGCGTTACGCCTCGCTCGGCGGCGTGTGCCTGAACGTCGGCTGCATTCCATCGAAAGCGCTGCTGCACGTGGCGGCCGTGATCGATGAAACGCAGGCCATGTCCAAGCACGGCATCAGCTTCGCTAAGCCCGAAATCGACATCGACCAGCTGCGCGCCTACAAGGACAAGGTCATCACCAAGATGACCACCGGCCTTGCCGGCATGGCCAAGATGCGCAAGGTGAATGTGGTGCAGGGCGTCGGCCAGTTCGTCAGCGCCAACCACATCGAAGTGACTGCCGCCGACGGCAGCAAGAAGATCGTGCAGTTCCAGAAGGCGATCATCGCCGCCGGTTCGGCCGTGGTCAACCTGCCGTTCGTGCCGAAAGATCCGCGCATCGTCGATTCGACCGGCGCGCTGGAACTGCGCCAGATCCCGAAACGCATGCTGGTCATCGGCGGCGGCATCATCGGCCTGGAAATGGCGACCGTGTACTCGACCTTGGGTAGCCGCATCGACGTGGTGGAAATGCTCGATGGCCTGATGCAGGGCGCCGACCGCGACATGGTCAAGGTCTGGCAGAAGTTCAACGAAAAGCGCTTCGACAAGGTCATGACCAAGACCAAAACGGTCGCCGTGGAAGCGCTGGAAGAGGGCATCAAAGTGTCCTTCGAAGCAGCGGACGCCGGCGCCACCGCGCCCGAGCCGCAGATCTACGACATGGTGCTGGTGGCCGTGGGGCGCAGCCCGAACGGCGGCAAGATCGCTGCCGACAAGGCCGGCGTGACGGTCACCGACCGCGGTTTCATTCCGGTCGACGCGCAGATGCGCACCAACGTGCCGCACATTTTCGCCATTGGCGACCTGGTGGGCCAGCCGATGCTGGCGCACAAGGCGGTGCACGAGGCGCACGTGGCGGCTGAAGCGGCGCATGGCGAGAAGGCGTTCTTCGACGTCAAGGTGATTCCATCGGTGGCCTACACCGATCCCGAAGTGGCATGGGTCGGCATTACCGAAGACGAGGCGAAAGCGAAGGGCATCAAGCTCGAAAAAGGGCACTTCCCGTGGGCCGCGAGCGGACGCGCGGTTGCCAATGGACGTGACGAAGGCTTCACCAAGCTGCTGTTCGACGCCGAGACGCACCGCATTGTCGGCGGCGGCATCGTCGGCACGCATGCGGGCGACATGATCGGTGAAATCGCGCTGGCGATCGAGATGGGTGCCGATGGCATCGATATCGCCAAGACGATCCACCCGCATCCGACCCTGGGCGAGTCGATCGGGATGGCGGCGGAAGTGTATGAAGGTACCTGCACGGACTTGCCGCCGGTGCGCAAGAAGTAAGCTTTAAGAAGCAAGAGCAGGAATACAAAAAGCCCCGTTCGCGCGTATGCGTCAACGGGGCTTTTTTTGGCGGTTGCGATGGCCAACAAGCTCAAAACCATCTTCCCCGCGAAGGCGGGGATCCATACCACCCAGGATAAGAGGTGCTATGGATTCCCGCCTTCGCGGGAAAGACGGTCTTAAGGCTAGAGGCATCTTTCAGCGCTAACGTCTACCGAAGCTGCTAGTGAAAACTCACCCACCGCGTCGGAATCTCAATACTCCCCGACCTCGCGGCCGCCGCATACGCGTGCATCTCCGCGACCACCGCTTCGAGTTGTTCCATATTCGGGTTCTCTAAAAAACCCTTCATCCGTTCATTCAGTGACGCTTGCTGGTCATGCCATTCGTAGCGAGCAGACTTGCTCATACCATCCTCCTTGAAAGACGTGAACTGTGCCAGAAAAAACGCACCAATTCGGTGCGATGACGCACATTCTCCCGGGCACTCGGTCGCCGGCATGGGTCAGGGCGCCCGCAGCACGCTGCGGTAAAACAGGTCGAGCCGCTGCTCCAGCGCCTTTTCCACTTCTTCCCGCGCCTGCGCAACCGGCTGGAACAAGAACCGCCCGAAGTACTCGCCCTGCACGCAATTGAGCAGAAACGTCGGAATCAATTCGAGCGCCAGGTCCTCGCGCAACTGCGCCCGGATATCGGGTCGCGCAAAATAGCGGGTCAGCATGTCGCGCGTCTGGCGTGGTCCGGCTTCGTAAAACGAGACCGACAACTCGGGGCTGGACGCCGCTTCGGCAATCACCATGCGCTGCATGCTCAAGGCCTCCGGCGCCGTGATCATGTCGAAGAACTGCAAGCTGAATTCGGAAATGACCTGCCTGAGCGGCCGCATATCCTGTTCCACCTCGCTGGCCGTGAAGAAGCGGCTGCGGTTGGCCAGCAGGACCGCCTGGAACAGGCCCGCCTTGCCGCCGAACTTGACGTAAATCGTGCGCACCGCCACGTGCGCTTCACGGGCGATGGTTTCCAGGCTGACCTTGCCGTAGCCGTGCTTGAGCATCAGCTGGCCGGCGGTCTCGATCAGGTTGTTGTGGCGCGCTTCGAGCTCGCAGGCGCGCGGCCGGCCCGCCGATTTGGCGGCCGGAACTACGGGGGCAGGGGAGGCTGTCGTCATGGCCTCACTCTAATTCAATCCAAAATGAAATGCAACCGTTTCATTTCTTGACTTGCATCAAGGCATGAGGAATAATGCACTTACCCCATTTCATTATCGGAGCAGTACCATGTCGCAAGCACCAGCCAAGGCCGAGCCACACAACCTCGCCCCCGTTCCAACCGTTGCGGCCCCCGCCGCAACCCCGCCCAACTGGCGCGTGCGCGGCGTTTTGGCCCTGATCGCCGTGGTGGCGATCGGCACCGGTGGCCGCATGTGGTACCGCAGCTCGCATTTCGTCGAGACCGAAAACGCCTTCGTGTCCGGCCACGTGCACCCGGTATCGGCGCGCATTTCGGGCGTGGTGACCCGTGTGCTGGTGGAAGATAACCAGACTGTGAAAGCCGGCGACGTGATCGCCGAACTCGATCCGGCCGACCAGCGCGTCAAGGTCGAACAGATTCAGGCGCAGATCGCCAGCGCCCAGCAGCAGGTGCTGCAGGCCGATGCCCAGGTCGAACAGGTGCGCGCGCAGGCCGCCGCCGCCTCGGCCCAGGTGGTGCAATCGGAAGCGCTGCTGTTGCGCGCCAAGCAGGACGCCGAGCGTTTCGGCCAGTTGTATACCGCGCAGATGAAGGCCGTCTCGAAAGCCGAACTCGATGCCGCCAACGCCGGCCGCGCCGGTGCCGTGGCCGACGTGTCGGCACGGCGCGGCACCGTGGTCGCGGCCCAGGCCCAGATCACCGCCGCCGGCGCCGCGCGCGATGTCGTCAAGGCCCAGATCAAGGTGCTGCAAACCCAGTTGAAAGACGCCCAGCAGCAGCTGGCCTATAACCGCATCCTCGCGCCGGTGGAAGGCCGCCTTGGCCGCCGCAGCGTGGAAGTGGGCGCGCGCGTCCAGCCGGGCCAGCAACTGGCCGCCATCGTCCAGGACGACGTTTGGATCACCGCCAATTTCAAGGAAACCCAGTTGGGCGACCTGCACCCTGGCCAGTCGGTGCACGTGGTGATCGACGCCATGCCGAAGCATCCGCTGGTCGGCCGCATCGACAGCTTCTCGCCGGCCTCGGGCAACCAGTTCGCGCTGCTTCCGGCCGATAACGCCACCGGTAACTTCACCAAGATCGTCCAGCGCGTGCCGGTCAAGATCGTGCTGCGCGCCGAAGACGTCAAGGCCCTGCAAGGGCGCCTGGTGCCGGGCATGTCGGCACTGGCCGAAATCGACATCGGCCAGGCCGCACCCGCCACCAAGACGGCGACCGCCCCCGTCGCCGCCCCGGCAGCCCACTAAGTACACGTCATGAGCAGCCCGACCAACACCATGACCGCCGGCAGCATGGCGGCAGCGCCGCCGATCGCCGACAAGGTCGACCTGCGCACCTGGATCGCCGTCGCCGCCGGCATGCTGGGCGCCTTCATGGCGATCCTGGATATCCAGATCACCAACTCCTCGCTCAAAGACATCCTGGGCACCTTGTCGGCCACGCAGGAAGAAGGCTCGTGGATCTCCACCGCCTACCTGTGCGCCGAAATCGTGGTCATCCCGATGACGGCCCTGCTGGCGCGCGTGTTCGGCATGCGCATGTACATGATGGGCACCACCGCGCTGTTCCTGGTGTTCTCGACCCTGTGCGGCTCCGCCTGGAACCTGGAAAGCATGATCGTGTTCCGCGCGCTGCAAGGCTTTACCGGCGGCGCCCTGATTCCCATGGCGATGACCCTGGTCATGGCCAAGCTGCCGGCCTCGCGCCGCTCGGTCGGCATGGCCATTTTCGGCCTGACCGCGACCCTGGCGCCGGCCATGGGTCCGACCCTGGGCGGCTACCTGTCCGAAATCTACGGCTGGCCGTCGATCTTCTACATCAACTGGGTGCCGGGCCTGCTGCTGATCGGCGGCATCTGGTGGGGCCTGGACCGCGGCCCGAGCAATCTGAAACTGCTGCTCAAGGCCGACTGGCTCGGCATCTTCCTGATGGCCATGGGCCTGGGCTGCCTGACCATTTTCCTGGAAGAAGGCAATTCGAAGGAATGGTTCGAGTCGAGTTTTATCATCACCTTCGCCACCTTGTCGCTGATTGGCCTGGTGGGGTGGGTCGTGACCAGCCTGACGCGCCCCGAACCCTTCGTGAACCTGCGCCTGTACGGGCAGCGCAACTTCATCGTCGCGACCATCCTGTCGGCGGTGATCGGCATGGGCTTGTATGGATCGTCGTTCCTGCTGCCGCTGTACCTGGGCCAGATCGCCGGCTACACGCCGATGCAGATCGGTGAAGTCATCATGTGGGCCGGCCTGCCGCAACTGTTCATCATGCCGTTCGCCGCCGCGCTCTCGTCCAAGGTCGACAACCGCATTTTGTGCTCGATCGGCCTGACCCTGTTTGGAATTTCGTGCCTGATGAATTCGCACATGGATGCGACCACCGGGTACGACCAGCTGTTCTGGTCTCAGGTCGTACGCGCCCTGGGCCAGCCTTTCATCATGTTGACCCTGTCGAGCTTTGCGATGCACAAGATTGCGCCGCAAGACACCTCGGCGGCATCGAGCCTGTTCAACATGACGCGCAACCTGGGCGGCTCGATCGGCATCGCCATGCTGGCCACCACCCTGACCAACCGCGAGCACTTTCACTCGGCGATTATCGGCCAGTCGGTCACCGCCATGTCGGCCCCGGTCCAGGAACGCCTGGAGCAGCTCACCGCCGCCTTTGTGGCCAACGGCATCGACCCGGCCACCGCCGCCAACCAGGCGCTGGCCGTGGTCGGCGGCGTGGTGCGGCGCGAAGCCTATGTCATGGCCTACAACGATGGCTTTGTCATCATGGCCGTATTCCTGTTCGCTTGCGTCGGCGCGCTGCTGTTCGCCGACAACGTCAAAGCTCCGTCCGGTCCCGGCGCGGGCGCTCATTAAAAGTAGGGAGAATCATCTTGAAACCACTGATCCTGTGCGCGCTGCTGGCGCTGTCCGGCTGCGCCACCATCGGCGCCGATTTCGTCGAACCTGTCGCCGTCGCCAACCCGGCCTGGCGCCACGCCGGCGCCGGCAACCAGGCTGCCGCGCGCCTGCCGGCAAGCTGGTGGACCGTGTTCGGCGACGCCACCCTGAACGACCTTGAGCAGCGCGCCGTGCGCGACAACCCGGGCGTGAAAGCCTCCGCACAGCGTCTGGTCCAAGCCCAGGCACAGATGGGCAACCTGCGCGCGGCGCTGTCGCCGAGTGTGAACGTCAGCACCTCGGTTGCGAATTCCCGCAGTTCGGCCGAGACTTCGCAGGGCCTGGCCCTGGGGCACCGCTCGATCGAAGGGAATAACTATTTCGTCGGTGGCTCGCTCTCGTATGAACTGGACCTGTGGGGCCGCGTCAAGCGCGTGGTCGAAGCGGCCGACGCCCAGGCGCTGGCGGCGCAGGACGACCGCGATGGCGTGATCTTGCTGCTATCGGCCCAGGTGGCCAGCACCTACTGGCAGTTGCGCGGCATGGATGCCGAACTGGCGATCCTGAAAAACGCGCTGGCCACGCGCGGCGAATCGCAGCAGCTGGTGGAAGCGCGCTTTAACGCCGGTTTGACGAATGAACTCGATGTCTCGCGCGCCCGCATCGAGCGCGGCAACGCCGAGGCCGACCTGCACGAAGTGCAGCGCCAGCGCAACCTGCTCGAACACAGCCTGGCCACCCTGGTCGGCGTGTCGCCGTCGGCGCCGCTGATCGCCGCGATGGACAAGCTGGAGCTGCCGGCGCCACCAAGCATTCCGGTCGGCCTGCCGGCCACCCTGCTGGCGCAGCGCCCCGACCTGGCGTCGAGCGTGGCGGGCCTGCGCGCTGCCAATGCGCAGGTGGCGGTATCGGAAGGCGCGTTTTATCCGTCGCTGACCCTGACCGGCAATTTTGGTTTTGCGTCCGAGAGCCTGCGCAACCTGGCCGACAGCGGTGCGCGCCAGTTTTCGATTGGCCCGCTGGCCTTGTCGCTGCCGCTCTTCGATGGTGGCCGCAACAAGGCCAACCTGGCGATGTCGCAGGCGCGCTATGCCGAGGCGCGCGCGAACCATGAGACGAAGCTGCTGACCGCCCTGCGCGAAGTGGAAGATGCGCTGTCGGACGTGCAGCAGCGCCAGCGCCAGGGTGAAGTGCAGGCCCAGTCGCAGCAGGCGGCGGCGCGTGCGTACCTGGTGGCGCAGGCGCGCTACGAGCGTGGCCTGTCGACCTATCTGGACGTGACCGACGCCCAGCGCAGTTCACTCAATGCCGACCGCGCCGCCGCACAGATCCGCACCCAGCGCCTGCTGGCCAGCGTGGCGGTGGCGCGTTCGCTCGGCGGCGGCTGGAACCAGCAAGCGGCCGAGGCGACTGTCGCCCAGGCGTCGCGTTAAGTTGTAGCCATAGCGGGGCGCATCCGGTGCGCCGCCCGTTTCCCGGCTTTGCCGGGCCCGCAGGCACGTGCGCCCCGAGGACATGTGCAGTCGAATTCAAAGTGGTCTGCCGTAGTCGAACGATCTGCGGGTGCATGTTGTGGGTGTGCTATTGCGTGGAGAAGACTGCCTGACTCGCAATCAGGGCTGCTCCGCAACTGGTCTTGTGTCCCTCGTAAGCGACGGGAATGCCCTCGACGATGTGGTGTGGATTACCTTCGGCGACGGTGCAACCATCGTGGCCAGGAATTGGGCACGAGCACAGGTCGCCGACACGAGCGACCGGAATGCCGCCAATGGTGTAGTGCGTGGCGGTTACCTCAATAACCTTGCCACCATGGTCTGTCGGGTCGCCGAGGCGTATTACATAGGGCATGGATGGCTTTCTTGTGGCTATGCTGAAAATAGCGATTGCGGCATCAGGTCGACGGATTACCGGAATCATCGGGGTCGGGGGAGTCGAGCGGTTTGCGTTCAGGCGTCGCCTTACCGTCGACTGCACCGAAGGACGATTCGTACGCAACCAGCTTCCATACAGTGGCAATACGGTGCGATGGTTGCTCCCCACGCAGTCTGTTCAATATGCTGGAGGTGCCTAGCAACACCGCATGCGGCATTGATTCCCCCGCCCGGAAAAACTGCCGTTTTCCTCCTTGGATGTCGCCGGACTCATTGCATTCCCACAAGCCAGATTGCGGACAAACCCGGTCTGTCGCGGCCAGCGCCCCCAGTGGCAGGTCCGCTGGCGGGGCCGCATGGGTGGTTTTCTTCGTCGCCGACACCGGCCGCAAGCGGATGCTGGACGAAACGCGGTCCCAGAGTTCAACTACGGCGTCATCCGAGAGACTGGAATTGATTTTCTCCCCCGGCCGGCCAACGCCTGTTTCAAGTTCCAGTGTCAGCTTAGGTGAGAGCACATCGTGCATTTTTCCCATGCTGGCCCACATGAAGAAGTGTGCGCTGGTACCATTTTGCCTTTTTATTTTATCCAGCACTTCTTCTCCCTTCAGTCCGTTGAAGGCGCGCGTTCCCTTCCGCATTTCTTTGAAGATTGAGGGATTCTCGCGCTTAATATCATTTTGGGCGTCCCTTACCAGCACCGAGTCTTGCACGCGGTCGACGTTGACCGAAGTATCAAGTCTGATTGCAACGTCCGGATGGCCTGCAATGGAAGCAAACATCGCCACTGATTCATTCTCGGCCGCAGCGATTGGATCATGGACCATGCCTTCCTCGGTGCAAAAACCGGGCGCATCAGGAATCTGCATGCTACTGCGTGATTCAAACCGTTTTACGACGTTGAGAACGCTATTTTCGGAACGCGGCGACGCTAGGTACTTTCCGATGAATCGATACCCTCTGTCGCCGCTTATCCCCCATGCATCGACATTGATCGCCTCTTCGATGCCGTTTACTTTTTGGCCGTTCACGATTTCAACAAAAGGCTTTTCGCGCCCATAGTATAATATTGTCGTTTTAAAATTGACGGCATCGACGACAATGTTTTTTTCAAGGCTGGGCAGCTCGTATTCATTGAGCTTCCCTTCTACTGTATGTAATTGCTCTTCGATATGGGCAAGGAGTTGTTTTTCAGTATAATTTTGCCATGTATTGATATTAACGCTGGCAACTCTAGCAGAGGAAAACTGTATTTTTGCGCCTTCTGGAATATCAATCAGGAATCTTCCGACGCATACCGTTGTGATTTTCGATGTCATTTTATTTACCACTGTTTTGTGTTGGTTTTCCCGCCACCCAGACACGCCCAATATGGCGGCAACACTCATGATGACGATGGCTGTAACAAGCCCATATCCCTTGCGCTGCATAAATTATTTTGCTTCCTGTGCGATGCGCACTATCAGATGATGTGCCAGCATTAACATATGATCGTCGCCGTAACTTTGCTGGTGATCATAGCCGACTGTACGGAAAATGCGTTTAACCTTACCTTGCGGACCACCGCCCGACTGTTGAGAAACAGTGCCGTCGCCGGGAGCGTCTTGGGGGCCAGGGTAGAATAAGTAGCTACTTCCCTTTCGGGTGGTGTTGTCAGAAAAAATGACATTTCGTTGCGAATTGGACGTAACAGTCCCCAACTTTGCAATCGCGATTGTCGAAGCCACTTTCCGATCTCTTGCGCTGGCCGAATCGGTTATCCAGCGGAAGGTGCCATATGACTGAGGTGTACTGTCAATAGCGGACACTCTTGTTTCAAGCCGCCTATCGCTGTTTGCTGAAATTTTCAGCGAACAATGCAGGCGGAACATTGCCAAGGCGCGAGTGGCGCCGCTGGCGGTTATAGAA
>NZ_VVIW01000020.1 GCF_011682045.1 Massilia aquatica
ACATCGTCGGCTTCTACAACTGCAAACGCATCAATTCAGCATTGGGCAATCTGTCGCCCGCCGTCTACGAACGGAAAATGGCAGTACGCGAACCTATCGTGGTGTCCGAAATTACTTGACCACAGCAAACCCGTACCATCAGTAGATGAGGTTCTCTGGCAGCAGGTCTACGACGCGCGTTCCCGATTGTTCGAACGACATTTTGGACCATTGCCAGCTGACATCCTCCATATGATGGATCTTTCCGGCGTATGGCCAGGCGGAGGGCTCTACGTCATCCCGACCAGGATCGCGGGTGAGCCAGGCTTCATGTACTCGACCTTCGGGCTGTCCAATCCCGATATGCCCGCCACAGTCGAGATGGTCGACGCGCAATCCACGTCCAGCGACAATCACGGCCAGCGAACCGTTGGGTTGGCCGGCACCTTGCGCCAGAAGGCGAACATAAGGCCGCGCAGCGATCGCCCGGGCTATGGTTACGAGATGATCGTCCTCGCCAGGGAGAATGCTGATTGGCCACTGTGGGTTTTGCAATGGGCGGCCAAAGCGGAAGTGCTCAAGGACGCTGACTTTCTCGGCTTCGTGGAAAAGCACAAGGGCATCACGGTTGAGCAGATCGGGATCGGTGAAGGGAAATCGGTGACCCTGCTCATCAGCAAGGCGCACGCACCACTCCCCGATCACCTTGATCTTCCCAACGGGAAGATGGAACTGCTTGTCGCCACCGTGATCACGGAAGATGAAATGCGTTGGTCGATGACGAATGGGCGCGATCATTTGCTGGCCGAGCTGAAGAAAGCTGGCGTGGGCCAGATGAGCGTTCTGGACCGGGCCAGTGTTGTCCGTATCGAAGAACCCGACTTTGCGCAGGTGGCGAGCCTCAGTCAGGCAAAAGAGCTCGAGGCAAAGGGGCAATTGGCCAAGCTCTTGATGTTCCCCGCAGAGTTTGGCGGGGAAGATGTGGCGATGAATGTCGTTTACGTCCCGCCAAGGACGGTCAGGCAACGGACAGCGCATATACAAGCGCTGCGTGCATGGATTGAGGATGGTGCAATCAATAACCTGGACGTGCGCCCTGAATACAAGGAGTCGAGTTTTGTACCTTCGCGCATCCATATGCATGCATCGCATTCGGACAGCGGCGAGCAGCGGACGCTGACGCTGGAAGTGTGGTGAGGAACGTTGACGAAAAACGATATAGACAGGCAGAGGCGCAGCGATGCGCCAGCAGGTCTGGCGCTGTGTTTTATAGGCACCGACCCATGCTCAATCTGCGGACATGAGCAAAGCCTAGGTCCGGCAAACCAAGGGCATAGCAGCAGGCGCGGCGCAAAGATCGACAATCCTTGTGTCGCGGGTTCAATTGCGCCCCCGGCCACCAAGAACATCGTTCACGCAACGCCCACTCATGCAAGTGGGCGTTGTCGTTTCTGCGACACGTCATCCTGGTGATCAGGTTCGCCGTCAGGGCCGCGATGGCGTCGCACGCGGTATGTCGGGCACTGCACGGGTTTGTAAGCGCGCCTGCCGACCTACATGAACGATAATGCAATGTTATTAGTTTGATCGACGCACACAACAATAAGGCGGAACGCATGCGGCATTTCGAGTTTGACGACGGCACATCCCGGAAATTCTGGAGCATTGAACAGGATGATTGCGAGCTTAACGTTTGCTTTGGCAAATCCGGGACGGCCGGCCAGCGCCAGACCAAGGCGCATGCCGATGCGGCCAAGGCGGCCGCGGCGCTGGCCAAGCTGGTCAAGGAGAAGACCGCAAAGGGCTATGTCGAAACAGGTGCCGCTGCCCCTGTCGCAGCGCCGGTCCCGCTGCCCGTCCCGGCTGCGCAGGCAGCGACGCCATCTGTGGCGCCGGCGGAACCCATCGCTCCGCTTGCGGCAGCGCCCGCGTCCCCTGGCGCGCGCACTGATATCGCCCCGTGGCTGGCACTCGACACCCTCGTCGTCATACCGCCGAAGCTGGCCGCGCTGGCGCTGCCGTCACGCCGCTTTCCCGGCAAAAAGCCAGGCAACGACCTGGCAAAACTGTGGGACAAATTTTGCGAAGCGATGACCGAGAGCTTTTGTTATCCCGAGTACGACGTGGCCTCCAAGGCTTTCAAGTCCGCCGTTAACGAGGCTGCTACACGCTTCCATCAGGACCAATGGGAAGGCTCGCTGGAATCGGACGCGATCCTGCTTGCGGCCGAAGCACAATTACCTTCCTACAGCAAGGCGGCGCGCAGCACCGGGTCGGCATTCGTCGATTTTCTGGTGGCACGCAAGGGCCTGGTCTACGCGCTGGACGTGCTGTTGCAGATGGAGCGCTGGAGCTGCACCGTCGAGCACAAATCGAACGGGTATTACTTCAGCTTCACCGATGCCGACGAAAATGCCTTCAACTACACGAGTAACGGCATTTACACGGCCACCGAACTGGCCTATCGGGCACACCTGGCCCATGCCGACCAGGCTACATGGGATCAATGCCTCGCGCTCTGCCAGGCAGCCGTGCCCGGCCTGCCGGTCAAGCGCCGTCCACTGTTCGGCCTGCTGTTTTCCGAGCAGGCCGGCTGGTGCGAGCAGCTGATACTGGACTACGCGGCCACTCCGGACTTTACGCCCGCGTACTGGTTGCAACTGGGGGCAAGCTCGCCGCAAACCGTGCGCCTGATGACATATGCGCCGCCCTCATACCGTGGCGCCGAATCGGGCTTCACCTACCCCCGGCTGGTCGCCACGCTGCTGCAGGAACGCGGCCTCGCTGCCGAGGCGCTGCTGGTCGCGTACCCGGAAAATGAGCTGGCTGCCGAGGGCCTGGCCTGTATCGGCACGCCTTCGTCCATGCGCGCGCTGGCCCGGGCGAGCAGCACCGGCAAAGAGGCGATGGCGCGCTTCACCGCTGCCGTGCAGTGCTGGCCGCTGGCTGGCATTGCCGGGCTGAGCGAGATGATCGGTGCCGAGCGCAAGGCCATGACGGCGTTCGCGCCCATGCTCGCGACCTTGCTGCGCAGCCAGGCCGACATGTTGGCCGCGCTGCGGCCATGGCTCTCGGACGAGGCCAACAAGGTCATCGACATCGTGAGCGCGCAAATTGGCGAGCGCGCCGACCTGGCCGGGCCGGCCGATTTGCCGCGCGTGCTGGCCGTGGCGCCGTGGACGGTGCCAGGGCGCCGCGCACCGGCAGCGATGGAGCTCGATCTGCTGGACCTGGCGCCCGTCGAACAGTGGGCCGAGGGCGAACGCGAGGCACTCCTTGTGCCGAGCGAGTGGGACCAGACGCGCATCGAAAAGCTGGGCAACTTGCCTGAGCTGATCGAGTGGTTCTGCCTCGGCACGAAGAACACTGACCGTGTCGCGCGCTGCCTGGCGAAGCACGATGGCGCTGACCTGGCCGCATTGTGGATCGAGCTTCGCGACAGCCGCAACGAGTGCCCTTGTTTCAGTGCGCGCGGCGCCATGCTTATGCCGCAGCCAACGGGGCTGGCGTTTTGGAATGAGCTAGCCTGCCAGGAGGACTACGATATCGATTTTGTCCTTGCCCGGTCAGGTGTCGGCGCGCTCCCCGGCATGGTCCTCGTTTGCACGTTCCGTGCCTTGAAAAATCTGCACCTCGCGCTGCACCTGGGGGCGATCGAACTGGCGCTGCCCGTCGCGCGTGCCTTTGCAGAGCTGAAGACGGTGCGCGATACCGCGCGCCAGTGGCTGCTGGCGTTTCCCGAACATGCCGCCTGCGGCCTGATCGCCTATGCGCTGGCGGTGCCTGGGCCGGAGCGCCGCTGCGCGGTGCTGGCGCTGCGCCTGCTGGCGGCGGAAGGCCACGACGCTCTGCTGATGGCGGTGGCGAAGCGCTACCCCGATCCGGCCGTGGCGCTGCGCGTGCGCGCGCTGCTGGATGAAGACCCGCTGGAACGCTACCCCGACAAGCGCATCAAGGCGCCCGATTTCTGGCAGCCGGCCGGATGGACCCGCCCGGTCCTCGCCGCTAGCGGCAAGGGCTTGCCCGACGAGGCGCTCGACCATCTCGGGACCATGCTGCGCTTTCCCACCATTGAAGGCCCCTACGCCGGCATCGTCGACGTCAAGGCGGCGTGCACGTCCGATTCGCTGGACGCTTTCGCCTGGGATCTGTTCAGGGCCTGGATGGACGCCGGCGCCCCGGCCAAGGAGGGCTGGGCCTTTCTCGCGCTGGGGATGCTGGGCAACGATCACAGCGCGCGCAAACTGACGCCGCTGGTGCGGGCGTGGCCCGGCCAGTCGCAACACGCACGCGCGGCAGCAGGGTTGGACATACTGGCTGCCATCGGCACCGATACGGCGCTCATGCTCCTGAACGGCATCGCAAAAAAACTCAAGTTCAAGGCCCTGCAGGACCGCGCACGGGCCAAGATCGCGCAGATCGCCGACGCGCGCAATCTGAGCATCGAGGAACTCGAGGACCGGCTCGCGCCGGACCTGGGGCTGGACGATAACGGCAAGCTCACACTGGACTTCGGGCCGCGCCGGTTTACGGTCGGCTTTGACGAGACGCTCAATCCCTATGTGCGCGACGACAGCGGGGCGCGCCTGAAAGACCTGCCGAAACCGAAAGCCAGCGATGACCAGGCTCTGGCGGCAGAAGCGGTGGCGCGCTTCAAGCTGCTAAAAAAGGATGCCAAGGTGATCGCGGCGCAGCAGGTATTCCGGCTCGAGTGCGCCATGTGCACGCCACGTCATTGGACTGCCGACGTCTTCGTGGCCGTCCTGGCGCAGCACCCGCTGCTGCGCCACCTTGTGCAACGCCTGGTATGGGGCGTATACCAGCAGGTGGCGCAGGAGCGGGCGCGCCTGGTCGCCTGTTTCCGGGTGACGCCGGAGGGCTTCTATACGGGCGCCGGCGACGAGGATTTTGTGCTTCCCACCGGTTCCGACGTGCGGATCGGCATTCCTCATGCGCTGGAACTGCCCGCCAGCGACGCTACCGCCTTTGGCCAGCTGTTCGCCGACTACGAATTGCTGCAGCCATTCGCGCAGCTCGGCCGCGACAGCTATCGCGCTGAAGCAGACGAGCTGGACGGGTGCACATTGCAGAGGTGGGAGGGCAAGGTGGTGCCGACCGGCCGGATACTCGGCCTGGTCAACCGGGGCTGGCGCCGCGGCAGTGCGGAAGACCACGGCTGCATGTATTACTTCTGCAAGCCGATCGGCACTGACAAGGCGGCCATGCTTTCCTTTAGTCCCGGCATTTATACCGGCAATCTTACCGAGAACCCGGAGCAGACGCTCGCCTTCGTACAGTACGGCAAGGCCAACCGGGACGGTTTTCCTTCACCGACAGAAAGCCTGTCCACGCTCGACCCCGTTGCCCTGAGCGAATTGATACGCGATATCGCCGGGCTGTGTGCATAGGCGGGTGGCGTCTGGTTAGCGGTTTTGTAAAAGCGCCCAAATGTGGGCTTTGCACGCGCTTTTTCCCCGACCGCCTGTGGTGGACCTTGGCGAATCCTGTTTTTCTCCGGATGCCCGGAGCGCGGCCCGCATCCCAGGCTGGCGCCCGGCCGCTCTGGAGGAGCGCCGGGGAGCGTCAATCAGAACGCGCCGGCAGTCTTCCCGGAATCGATGCTGCAACAGGAAAACCACGCGCAAAGCCCGCATTTACGCGCTTCTCAAAGCCCGTTCACACGGTATGTCCTGTTTACCGCTCTACCGCTTTGCATCGAGAAAGAATCCGCGCCAGAAGAAGACGATGTGGCGCTGATCCCTGAAATAGATGAAGGTGATTGGCGAAGGCAGAAGGCAATCTATCGCAATTTCAGTGACACGATCGGGCAAGCGCATGCTGCCCGGATCAAGCTTGAACTCGCGCCAAAAAAAGTTAGTTGTGTTGTGGCGAGATTGCTTGAATGTTGGCTTGTCACATTTTTCGCCAGCAAACTGCACGGACTCGGCTGTGACGACGAACTCGGTACCGACCAGCTTGTCGACCTCGTCGCTCGATAGCGACGTGGTTTCCTGCGCGCCAGCCGTTCCGGTCACCGTCCACCGTCCGAGCACAGCCGAACCGGCATTCGTTCCAGCCATGCTCGGGGGCGCAGCCAGCGCCGCCAGCACAGCAGCCAGGGTACATGTGCGCATCATTCTCATTGTCTCTCCAGAAAAGGACCGGATTCAGCCTCATGGATGAAAAGTATCTAAAAAGCAATTATATCGGAGTTACAATGGTGAACAGGCAAAGCGGTGGGCACACAGCAAGGCGCCGCTGATGGAAGCTGGAAATAACAAGAATGTCTGCGCACTTACTCAGATGCCAAAAGCCTTCAAGCCCACATCGAGCACGACTTCCAGGGGATTATGCTGTTGCCCGCCCGGGCGCGTATTACGCGGCACTTCCTCGTACAGGAAATAGGCATCCTGCCCGCTGAATTTATCGTAAAACAGCGGCTGCCTGCCTCTCAGATAGGGAACAAACGGGTCGGCGCGGACGGTGGCGTACATGGCGTTGACGCTGAAACCCAGGGTCGCATCCTGGCTGATGGTGCGCCCGCTCACGGCGCTTTCGAGCCGCACGCCTCGGCAGCCCTTGACGATGAGCGTGACCGGTCCTTCAAAAGCGAGGTAACGCAACTGCAGCGTCAGCCATGCATGCAAGGTGCCCAGGCGCCAGTGGCTGCGAATGGTGGGGCGCTGCCCACCCTTGCAAACGATCCCGACCAGCCCGCGTGGCTGAAGCACAATCGCCTCTCCCTCGGCAAGCTCGATCAGCGCAACTTCATCGAGCGCGTCGACGGTGGCCGACACCACCACATCGGCAGGCCGCATGGGGCGAATCCGCTTCAACATCCATAGGTGCGCGGCGATGCTGGTAAGCCAGTGGCGCCAGCTAAACAGCAGCTTGGTGGTGACGTTAAGGCCTGCGGGCTGACTCTGGCAATAGTCGGGACGGATGAGCATGTCATCGCCGGCAGCCAGGACCACGTTCTGCGACACCGCAGAGATAACCGAGCTGTGACGCGCCCGCTGCGCGTTGGCGGACGGTGAGGCGGGCGCCTTGCCCTGTGTCCTGCCCTGTGTCTTGCCGATCACAATCGCTGGCCTGCGCGCGGCCAGCGGCGCCAGCACAAAATAGAAGAAGGTGCGGATGGCGGCCGGCACCAGCCACCATCCGATCAGCACGCCGACCGCCACGGGCAGTACCGGACGCACGGCCTGGTAAGCTTGCCAAAGGTGGTTCCGTGCCGCCATGCCCTGCGCCGTGTGCAACCGTTCCCGCAGCGGTGCGCTGATCATGGCGAGGCGCTGCTCATCGACCCGGAATGCGGCCATCGGTGCCGGAAGCGAAAGCCGCTCGAGAAGCGCCTGCTGCGCCAGAAAATCTTTGTACGCCGTCCTGTTCGCGGTGCGCAGGTCGTTGACTGCCCTCTCCAATCGCTGCACGCGCTTGTATGGCTCAGTGAAGGGAACGTGGACAAGCAGACCTCCCACTGCCTGGCTCCGCTCCAGTTCCTGCTGCCTGTTTTGGTAAGCCGCGTAGATTTTCACGTGCACGAGCCGAAGTTGCCCGAGTCTGTCCAGCGCCGCCTGCCGGTTGCCCAATACCACAAGGTGCGCACGCAAGGCGACCAGATGCGCCTTGGCCTGGCGCCGCAGTTCGATCTCGGCGCCACGCATGGCGTGCTGCCTTACGTGCTCCACGATCCCATCGGCTAGCGCTACCTTATCCAGTTCGCGCTGCTGAAGGCGGATGTCCTTGTCGAGGACCCGGATTTGCTCATCGAGCTGCTGCACCGTCGCCCCGGACAATTGCTCCACCTGCCGCGCAATGCGCTGTGCGACTGTGGCCTGATGGTCGTTCAGCTCACCTTGTACTGCGCGCAGCGCCGGAACTTCCTTGACTATGCCTTGAACCTGCATCCACTCGCTGCGCATCCATTTTGCGGACACCAGAACGAGCACAATAAACGTGAATACAAACAGGTTACGCCGGACGGTCTGGAACACAACGGAAAGAAAATGACCCACGCAGAACCACCGAATGTTAGAAATTGCAAAGAAGCGGGAGACGCCAACGGAAAACCACAGCGGGAACTATCACAAGCACGGTCACGCGTCGACCACCCATGCAGCGTGCGCCAACGACGGCATGGCCTGGCCTCTATGCCTCACATGCAAAACATACCACTATCCCGGTAACACAATCGGAAACGGACACCGTCTTCATGCATGGCCGCCCTCGTTGCGTCCCGTGCCCGGCGCCATCTGGATTCCCATGGCGCCGCTACCGCCCTCCATCTCCGTGGCCGCACCCTTGTTGCGGCCCCTGTCGGCCTCGCCCTTGCCCCGGCCGGCGCCGGCCTGCGCGCGCGTCGGCCCTTGCAGCGGAATGATGACGTCGCCCGGCACCGGCCCCAGGTCGAGCGCCGCGCGGATAAAGCTGCGCAGCGAGATCACCAGGTCCGCCGTGTGGATGGGACGGCCGGCAGCCAGGTCGGCCGCGGCCTGGCCCGCCAGCCGGCAGTGCTCTTCGGTGCCCAGCAGCAGAATGTCGGCCAGCGCCGCTTCGACCGCGTCACGGATGCGGCGCGAGCGATCGGAACTGGCCGGCGCATCTGGCACGCCGGCCTCGTCCAGCGCGGCACGGCTGCCCTGTCGCACATCGCGCAAGTGGGTCGGATCGACCGTCAATTGCCCGGTAAACGAGCCGCCCAGGGTGCGATAGGCCGACATCAGCGTTTTCAGGCGCTCGTTGATCTGGCGGTTCATGCGCTCGCGGCGTTGCTGGACGGTCTGCATGATGAGCATGCGGATGCCGACCCCGAGCAAGGTGAATACCGCCAATCCGACGATGGTGGTCATCGCCCCTTGCCATGAACTGAAATCCATCGTACGCATCCCGGCCTCGACAGCTGTTTTCGATGCAGCCAGTGTACCTATTTGTGACCGCCGGTGCGCTGCGCATCCGACGATCAGCGGCCCACCGCTGTCAGCACCGGCGCACCGCCGCCCGCACGCACCAGGGCTTCGAACTCGTGCGCCGGCAACGGTTTGCTGCGCAGGTAGCCCTGATACTGGTCGCAACCGAGTTCACGCAGATATGCCAGCTGCGCATCGGTTTCGACACCTTCGGCAATCACCTTCAGGCGCAGGCTGTGCGCCAGCGCGATCACCGAGCGCACGATCGCGGCATCGTCGGCGTCGGAACTGATGTCGCGCACAAAAGAACGGTCGATCTTGAGCGTATCGAGCCTGAACTGCTTCAGGTAGCTCAAGCTGGAATAGCCGGTGCCGAAATCGTCCACCGAAATATGGATTCCCTGTCCATGCAGGCGGTCGAGAATCTGCGCCGCTTCGGCCGGGTTGTGCATCACCACGCTTTCGGTCACTTCCAGCTCCAGGCAAGAGGCATCCATGCCGGTTTCGCGCAGCACGCCCGCGACAAATTCCGGCAAGTCCTTCTGACGGAATTGATACGCCGACAGATTGACCGCCACCCGCAGCTGCGCCATGCCGGCCAGTTGCCAGGCGCGGTTCTGGCGGCATGCCTCGCGCAGCACCCAGGCGCCGAGCGGGATGATCAGGCCGATTTCCTCGGCGACGCCGATGAAATCGTTGGGCGGCACCATGCCCCGCTGCGGGCAATGCCAGCGCACCAGCGCTTCCATCGCCACCACCGCGCCGCTGGCGACATCGACCTTGGGCTGGTAGTGCAGCTCGAATTGCTGGTGTTCCAGCGCCAGGCGCAGCGCGCTTTCGAGCGCCAGCCGGGCGCCGGCGGCGGCGTTCATCGCCGGCGCGAAAAACTGGTGGTTGGCGCGTCCGACCTTCTTGGCATGATACATGGCGCTGTCGGCATTGGTCATCAGTTCGCGCAAACTGGTGCCGTCGTCGGGATACATGCTGATGCCGATGCTGGCCGACACGCTCTGGACCTGCCCTTCCACATCGAGCGGCAGGGCGATGGTGTCGAGCAGTTTGCCAGCCACGCCGGCCACCGCCGTCGGCGCCCCGACGTCGCAGAGCAGCACCACGAATTCATCGCCGCCCAGGCGCGCCACCGTGTCGTTGGCGCGCAGGCAGTCGCTCAGGCGCGCCGCTACCGCCTGCAACAGCTTGTCGCCGTACTGATGGCCGAGCGAATCGTTGATGGTTTTGAAACGGTCCAGATCGAGGAACATCAGGGCAAAGCGCTTGCCCGAGCGTTCGGCGCCGTGAATGGCCTGGACAATGCGGTCTTCCAGCAGGCTGCGGTTGGGCAAGCGGGTCAGGCTGTCGTGCAGCGCCTGATGGTGCAACTGGCGGTTGGCGCGCCGCAGCGAACTGACCAGGCTGGCCGTGCGCGTGGACAGGCGCGAATCGACCACCGACAGCAGCAAGGCCATGGTCAGCAGCGAGACTGAGGCGACGCCGACCAGCAGCGCCAGCCAGTTTCCGTCGAGCCCGCCGGTGGAGGTGCACACGCTGGCAGCGTCGAAGCGCGCCGCCTCCATGCCGGTGAAATGCATGACGATGATGGCCAGTCCCATGAGCACCGCGGCACCCGCCTTCTTGGCATGTGCCACCCAACTGTTGCCGGCCCGAAGAGTGAACGCCAGCCATAGCGCCACGATCGACGCCACCACGGCAATGACCGCCGATGCCGCCACGCCAACCACGTCGTAGCTGATGGCCGGCGACATGTTCATGGCATGCATGCCCATATAGTGCATGCCGCAAATGCCAAAGCCCATCAGCAAGCCACCCACCAGATAATGCATCCGGCTGACACTGGGACGGGTAACGATGCGCAGGGCAAAAGCGGACACGCCGATCGCCACCAGCAGCGACAGCATCGTAATGCCGATGTCATAACTCATGCGTATCGGCAGGCTGAACGCCAGCATGCCGATGAAGTGCATCGACCAGATGCCGCAGCCCATGGCCAGCGCGCCCCCGGCCAGCCAGAGCGTACTGGCGCGGCCGCGCGTTGCCACTACCCGGCCGGTCAGGTTAATGGCGGTGTAGGATGCCATCATGGCGACGAAGATGGCGAGAACAACCAAGCCCGCGTGATAGGTGCCGTTTAGATACTGCAAGGGAAATCCTGTCTGGGTAGAATGCCAAACAGAATTATCGGCGTGTTGCAGCCAGGCTTGAGCGCTTTCCGTGTCAATCTGGAAGATATATTGACTATTGTCAATATGTACTTGCCACCTTGTTCATACCGGGGGCGTCCCGTCCTCGACAGCTGTTTTCGATGCAGCCAGTGTACCGATCATGCGCAGAATGGCGCGGCGGATTGAATCATCGCCGCAATAACGCCGTGGCGTCATGCTTCTTCCCGGACCGCAAGATGGCGCGTGGCTGGCGCTGGCAATGCGGGCCGGCGGGGACGCGCCGCACCACTGAGCTATACTCCACAGCGCCGCCAATCCTGGCCGCCTGCCTGCTCAACCGCCTTCCGACTCGGTTCGGGCATTCCCGCAGCCATGCTGATGATCCCTGCGATGTTCTGCATTCCGTGGGCCTTCTTTCTCACGGAATCACAGGAACTGCTCGCGCAATATCGCTCGCGCAAGCGCTGATTATTGATCAGCCTCGTTCAGCAGGCGTGCCTGGTAGACCCTGAGCTTGTCGTCAAACTCGTCCAGAAAAGCCGTCCAGGCGCCGTCGATATCGAGCGCGCGCGCCTCGACCACGGCGTCGGCATGTTGATGGCATTGCTCCAGGGTCGCCCCACCCATCCCGCACAGAATGACCCCTGGCCATTCATGTTCGCTATAGACGAAGCGGTCGATCAATTTTTCCAGCAGAGCTTGCCTGGCGGCCGCCGATTCCGGCGCCAGGCAATACCAGCGTTTCAACAACGCATACGTGGAAATGAAATCCAGTTGCGCCCACTGATGCCGGGCCTCGTGCAGGTTCGGCGCCGTGATGGCCAGCCATTGCGTGCTCCAGGCATCCGATGCGTGATAGCCCTTCAATAAGACGGGCAGCACCAGTTCTTCGTAAATCTCGTGGCGGATTCTCGTTTCCGCATCGTGCGTGCGCAAAAAACCGCTGACCCAGGCCTGCTTTTCTTCGAATGACGCAAATGAGGCGGTAAATGCGCGCACGGCAGCCTTGGCGGCACTCTTCCTCCCGGTTCGATGGGCCTCGAAAAACGCGTCGTACGCTGCAAGATTCATCACATTCCTTTGGGTTAAGTCCGCCCGAATGGCGTCACCGCCAGCATCTCCGCCCGCGCAGTCTCCCCCTCCAGCGGCGCAAAGATCCCCTGCAAATCCTCCTGGGTGATCTGCAATCCCTGCGTATCGCCGCCGCTGAGCACGGCGCCGGCCAACGCCGCCTTGCGCTGCTGCATCTCCTGGATTCTTTCCTCCAGCGTGTCCCTGGCGATCAGCTTGTAGACGAACACCGGCTTGTCCTGGCCGATGCGCCAGGCGCGGTCGGTGGCCTGGTTTTCCACCGCCGGGTTCCACCACGGATCGTAGTGGATCACGGTGTCGGCCGCCGTCAGGTTCAGGCCGACACCGCCCGCCTTCAGGCTGATCAGGAAGACCGGTACCTTGCCACCCTGGAACGCCGCCACCTGGGCGCGCCGGTCCAGGGTCTCGCCCGTGAGCAAGGCGTAGGGAATATGGCGCGCGCGCAGTTCCTCTTCGATCAGCGCCAGCATGCTGGTGAACTGCGAAAACACCAAAATCTTGCGGCCCTCGTCGAGCAACTCGTCGAGCATGCCGCTCAAGGCGGCCAGCTTGGCCGACGGCGCGGCACTTTTCTTCCTGCCGCCGATGGCCACCAGGCGCGGGTCGCAGCACACCTGGCGCAATTTGAGCAGGGCTTCCAGGATCACGATCTGGCTGCGCGCTACCCCCTTGCTGGCAATCGCCGCCCGCACTTTCTTGTCCATCGCCAGGCGCACCGTTTCGTACAGGTCGCGCTGGGCTCCGGCCAGGGTGACTTCGCGCAGCATCTCGGTCTTGGCGGGCAATTCCTTGGCCACGTGGTCCTTGGTGCGGCGCAGCAGGAACGGCTTGATGCGGCGCGTCAGGAAGGCGTTGCGGCCGGCGTCGCCGTCACGCTCGATCGGCTTGCGGAAGTCATTGTTGAATTGCTTTTCATCGCCCAGCAGCCCCGGCAGCAAGAAGTGGAATTGCGACCACAATTCGCCCAGGTGGTTTTGCAGCGGCGTGCCCGTCAGGCACAGGCGGTGGCGCGCGCGCAGCAGCGCGGCCGTTTCGGCCGCCTTGCTGCGGTGGTTCTTGATGTACTGCGATTCGTCCAGGATCAGCAGATGGAATTCTTGCCCCAGCAAGGCCGCTTCGTCGCGCGGCAGCAGCGCATAGGTGGTCAGGACCAGGTCGCAGCCGGACATCTCGCCAAAACGCCCGGCGCGCTCGGGGCCGTGCAACAGCAGCACGCGCAGCGAAGGCGCAAAGCGCGCCGCTTCGTCCTGCCAGTTGCCCATCAGGCTGGTGGGCGCGACCACCAGGGCCGGACGATCCAGCCGCCCCGCTTCCTTTTCGAGCAGGATGTGGGACAAGGTCTGGATGGTCTTGCCCAGGCCCATGTCGTCGGCCAGGATGCCGGCCAGGCCGAATTCGCGCAGAAACTGCATCCACGAAACGCCTTCTTGCTGGTAGCTGCGCAGCGTCGCCTGCAAGGCGCGCGGCGACGCCACCGCTTGCACGCCGTCGAAGCCGGCCAGGCGCTGGCCGAGGGCGCGCAAGCGTTCGCCGCCGATCCAGCGCAGGCGCGCGCCCGCTTCCAGCTCGGCCAGGCGGGCCGCGTCCAGGCTGGGCAGGCGGATGGCGTTGCCGATGCGCTCCAAAAAATACAGCTCGCCCAGGGTGGCCAGGATCGGCCGCACGCGGCTCCAGGGCAGGCCCACGCGCGCGCCGCCGGGCAGGCGCGCCATCAGCAGGTCGCTGTCGGCATGCGCCGCCAGCGCCTGCGCGTCGAACTCCATCGGCGCACTGCGGATCAGTTGCAACAGGATCGGCAGCAGCGGCACGCGCTCGCCCTCGACCACGATGCCCAGTTCCAGGTCGAACCAGGCGTTGCCTTCGCCGCCCGCATCGACGTCGACGTACCAGTCGTCGATCGCGCGCACATCAAAGCGAAAGCTCGGCGCCAGTTCCAGCAGCCAGCCCCGGGCGCGCAGGGCCGGCAGGCCGGCGCGCCCGAATTCCAGCCAGGCCTCGCTATCGGCCAGCTCGAGCGCCCCCGCAAAGTGCTTGAGCGCCGGCGCGCTGCTGGGCTGGAAACCGTAGCCTTCCAGGGTGGCGCGGGCCAGCGCCTCGGCGCCGCCGTCGCGCTCGATCTGCTCGCTGCCGCCAGGGCCGCTGCGGAGCAGGCGCGCGCCGGGGTCGGCCGAGGCGCGCGCGCCGTCGTAGTCGAAGGCCAGCACCGCGTAATCGTGCGCACCGGTGGCGCTCTCCATGCTGCCCAGCAAAAGATAGGGGGTGCAGGGGATATCGCTGCGCAAGATCACGCCGCTCACCGGGGGCAGCGGAATCAGGCGATCGAGTTGCCGGGATTGCATTTCAGCGCCTAGATGCGCCGCCTGCGCCGCCTCCACCTGGGGCGCCTGCCGGACCAGTTCGACCACCGCCGCCGTGGACATGCCGCGCAGCGCGGCCGGCAAGTCGAGCTCGCCAATCTCGCCCTCGTGCAGGTACAGCGGCGGATCGGTCGGCAGGATGGTCTCGATGGCGCCGCCCTCGCTTTCCCAGACCAGGCGCAGGACGCCGTTCCCGCTGCGCCAGGCCGGCGCGGCGGCGCGCCGGGCGCCGCGTGTCAGTTGCCGCATCTTGCCCTTGAGGTCCTTGCGCGAGGCGGCCCGCAGCAGCAGGCCCTGGTCCAGCAATTGCGCAAGCAACTGCGCACCGAGCGCGCCGCGCGGCTGGGCCACCGCGCCATAGGCGTCGCCATCGGCGCGCAAAGCGAGGAACAGGCGGATCAATTCGCCCCGGGGGCCGCCCCTGCCCGCTTCGGCGACCAGCTCAAAGCCCTGCGTAATCGCGGTGGCGCTGGCATAGCCGCCGCCGGCGCGCGCCCGGGCGCGGCAGAGCGCCAGTTCGAGGCCGCTATTTTGCTTGGTTGGAACGAAAACGAAGATCAGGGGCGACGCCGGCGTGTCCGCCTCCGCAGCGGGCCGCTGCGCGACGGCGACGCCGGCAAGCCGGTCGAGCCAGGCAGCGCTGGCGTAAGGCAGCGGCACAAACGCTTGCTCTTGCGGGTACTGATCTTGCAAATACTTCAACAGGACGGCGACCACGTGCTTGCAGTTATACTCCATGGGACAGGAGCAATTGCCCTCGATCTCCGTTGCGCCATCGTCGCTCACCCAAATCATTTGCTGGTAGACCTGGCGGCCGCTGCCGCCCACCTTGCCGGCGATCTCGTCACCGACAATGCGGCAGGCAAGCACCTTGCCCTTGTTCAAGTAGTCAAGGCCGCGCTCGAAGCTGGCGACGCTGGTATTGTCGTAAATATCGTCTTCGGTGAAGCTGGGGATGGTCATGAAAAACAGGGCCGGAGAAAAAGAGCCGTCATTATCGCAGCGGCGCGCAAGCGGGCGCCAGCCGATTGGTGTTTTGATGCTAAACTAGACGACCGGTCTAATTCAAATACCCGTATTGCCCTACCAGGAGAATCCATGTACGACCATTTATTATCGCCCGTCAAAGCTGGCGCACTGACCCTGTCTAGCCGTGTAATCATGGCGCCGCTGACGCGCTCGCGCGCAGGCCAGCCGGGCGATGTGCCGACCGACTTGAATGCCGCATACTATGCCCAGCGCGCCGGCGCCGGCCTGATCGTGTCGGAAGCGACGCAAATCTCGCAGCAAGGCCAGGGCTACGCCTGGACGCCCGGCATCTACACCGATGAACAGGAAGCCGGCTGGAAGAAAGTCACCGCCGCCGTGCATGCGCAGGGGGGCAGGATGGCGGCGCAACTGTGGCATGTGGGCCGCATTTCGCATCCGCTGCTGCAAGCCGGCGGCATCGACCCGGTGGCGCCCTCGGCGCTGATTGCGGCAAGCAGCAAATGCTTCGTCGTGCAAGCGGACGGCACCCCGGCCAACGTGCCCACCGGCGCCCCGCGCGCCCTGGCCACCGAGGAACTGCCCGGCATCATCGCGCAGTACCGCCAGGCCACCATCCGCGCCAAGCGCGCCGGGTTCGACATGGTCGAGGTGCATGCGGCGAATGGCTATCTGCTGCAACAGTTCCTGTCGACCAACACCAATCAGCGCACCGACGCCTACGGCGGCTCGCTCGAGAACCGCGCGCGCCTGGCGCTCGACGCGGTCGACGCGGCCATCGCCGAAATAGGTGCCGAGCGCGTCGGCGTGCGCCTGTCGCCGCATTTCGTCGGCCACGACATCGCCGACAGGCAAGCCGAAGCGAGCGCCCTGTACCTGGCCGCCGAATTGCAGCGGCGCGGCATTGCGTACCTGCACATTGCCGAACCCGACTGGGCTGGCGGCGAGGAACTGACCGATGCCTTCCGGCGCCAGCTCCGCGCCGCCTTCGGTGGCCTGCTCATCTTCTGCGGCGGCTACAGCGCAGCCGAGGGCGACGCCCTGATCGCCAGCGGGGTGGCCGACGCCATCGCCTTCGGCCGGCCGTACCTGGCCAATCCGGATCTGGTCGAGCGCTTCCGCGCCGGCGCCGAACTGAACGCACCGGACCAGTCCACCTTCTACGGCGGCGGCGCGCACGGCTATACCGATTATCCGACGCTGGCCCAGGCTGCCTGAGTCATGAGGGCGGGCAGCGCAGCCCGCCGATATGCAAAAACGCCACCCGAGGGTGGCGTTTTCAGTTACTGCAACAAGGCATCGCCCTGTTCAAGCCGGCTTGAAGGCCAGGCATTGCTGTATCAGTTAAAGATGAAATACAGAACCACCAGTACGACGGTCGGAATTCCCAGCATCCAGCCAATGACATATTTACCCATGATCGTGCTCCTGTAAAAGTTGTGTGGTGTCGATGGGTACAGAATGCCTTGAAAAACCGGGCCCGTCCGTACGGTACGTCACGCAAGGAGCACATCGGGCTTGCGCGGCGCGCCTTTCGTGCGCCGCATTTCCGCGCCTCACAGCCGATCGCTCCAGCTACAATATCGCCACATTGACAGTGCCAGCGTCATCTCCATGAAAATTCTCGAATACGCCGGTTTTACGCCACCGCGCAACAAGGCACCTTATGAAAAGGTGCGCCAGGCCATCGAACGCGACGATTTTCGTTCGATCGATGTCAAGAAACTGGCCAATCTGAGCCACGCGCGCATCTATCGGGCCAAGCTCGACTACGCCGACCGTCTGCTGTTCTCCATTGTCCGCTACCAGGGCGACGTGTATGCGCTGCTGCTCGAGGTAATCGAACAGCACGCCTACGACAAGTCGCGCTTCATGCGCGGCGCCCGCATCGACGAACACGCCATCCCGGTGGCGGAGCTGGCCGAGGCGGTCGAACACGCCACCCCGATGCCCTACCTGCATCCGCAACGGCGGCGCGTGCACTGGCTCGACAAGGCCATGTCCTTCGACGACTCCCAGCACGCCATCTATCTGCACAGTGCGCCGCTGATCATCGTCGGCAGCGCCGGCAGCGGCAAGACCGCGCTCACGCTCGAGAAAATGAAACAGGTGCCGGGCGAGGTGCTGTACGTGACCCATTCGGCCTACCTGGCGCAGTCCGCGCGCGACCTGTATTACGCCCAGGGATTCGAGCAGGCGGGCCAGGAAGCGACCTTCCTGTCCTACCGCGAGTTCCTCGAGTCGATCCGGGTGCCGCCCGGGCGCGAGGCCGGCTGGCGCGACTTTGCCGCCTGGTTCGCGCGCATGCGCCAGCAGTTCAAGGGCATTGACGCCCATCAGGCCTTCGAAGAAATTCGCGGCGTGCTCGGCGCCGACGCCGCCGCCGTGCTCACGCGCGAGCAATACCGCGCGCTCGGCACGCGCCAGTCGATTTTCGCGGCAGACGAGCGCGACGCGCTGTACGATCTGTTCGAGCGCTACCGCGCCTGGCTGCACGAAGCGGCGCTGTTCGACCTGAATCTGGTGGCGCACGCGTGGCGCGCCGAGGTAAGCGCACGCTACGACTTCGTGGTGGTCGACGAAGTGCAGGATCTCACCGTTGCCCAGCTTTCGCTGGTGTTGCGCGCGCTCAAGAACCCGGGCCAGTTCCTGCTGTGCGGCGACTCGAACCAGATCGTCCATCCGAATTTTTTCTCATGGAGCAAAGTCAAATCGCTGTTCTGGCGCGACCCCGACCTGGCCGAGCGCCAGCAGCTGCACGTGTTGCGCGCCAATTTCAGGAACGGCGCCGAGGTCACGCGGGTCGCCAATGCGCTCCTGAAAATCAAGCACCGCCGTTTCGGTTCGATCGACCGCGAGAGCAATTTCCTGGTCGATGCCGTCAACCAGGAGGCCGGTACGGTCAGCCTGCTGGCCGACAGCGACAGCGCGCGGCGCGAGCTGAACGCGCAAACGCGCCGCTCGACCCGCTTCGCGGTGCTGGTCCTGCGCGACGACGACAAGGAAGAAGCGCGCAAGCATTTCGACACGCCGCTGATTTTTTCGGTGCACGAAGCGAAGGGTCTCGAGTACGACAGCATCGTCCTGTTCCGTTTCATTTCTGGCAACCGCGCCCGCTTCGCCGACATTGCCGAGGGCATCGACGCGGCCGATATCGCCGGCGCCGAGCTGGCCTACAGCCGCGCCAGGGACAAGTCCGACAAGTCGCTCGAAATCTACAAGTTCTACGTCAATGCCCTGTACGTGGCGCTCACGCGCGCCGTACGCCATGTCTACCTGGTCGAATCGGATTGCGCCCACCCACTGCTGCGCTTGCTCGATATAGCCCAGGCCGGCGCCCCGGCCAAGGCCGCCGAGGCCGCATCCAGCCTGGAAGACTGGCAAAAAGAGGCGCGCAAGCTGGCCTTGCAAGGCAAGCAGGAGCAAGCCGACGCGATCGAACGCATGATCCTGAAAAGCACGCCGGTGCCCTGGCCCGTGTTCGGCGAGGCCAGGCTGCGCGAGAGCCTGGCGAAAGTGTTTCGCGAGCAAGCCCCGGGCAGCAAGCACAAGAGCCAGCTGTACGAATACGCCGCCTGTTTCAACGAGTCGGTGCTGGCCGACCTGCTGGCGCGCTGTGCCGGCTACGAGCAGGCGCTCCAGTTCCGCCGGCTGGGCACGACCCTGGGGCGGCGCCACTACATGCCCTATTTCGCGCGCAATATCAAAGACGTGCTCAAGCTGTGCGACAAGCACGGCGTCGAGCACCGCACCCCGATGAACCAGACCCCGCTGATGGCGGCCGCCGCGGCCGGCAACCTGCCCCTCATCGAGGCCTTGCTGGCGCGCGGCGCCGACCCGTCCGCGACCGACCATCTGGGCCGCAATGCGCTGCACTGGGCCATGGCCACCGCCTTGCGCGACAGCGCCTATGCCGGTGGCGCGTTCGGCGCCGTCTACCAACTGGTGGCGCCGGCCTGCATCGACGTCATGGCGGGCGAGCGCCTGGTGCGGATCGACCGGCGCCAGTCCGAGTATCTGCTGTTTCAAACCATGTGGGTGCTGTTCAAGGAATGCTTCGGCCGGGCCGACGCCAGCGACCGCGGCGGTTTCGACGCCGGCATGCTGCTCGACGCCTACCAGAAATGGCCGGCCACGGTGCTGGCGCCCGAACGCGCCAAGCGCACCTTCATTTCAGGCGTGCTGGCGCGCAACGAGGTCGCGCGCGACTACGCTTACAACCGGCGCCTGTTCCAGCGCGTGCGGACCGGGTCTTACCAGTTCAATCCGCAGTTGGCGCTGCGCCAGCCGGGCAAGGAGGATGGCGCCTGGGTCAAGGTATTCGCCGCGCTGAACTTGCCGCTGGTCAAAGAGATGGCCGACCCATTCTACGCCGACATGATCGACGCACTGCTCGCGCAAGCCGGCATGGAGCCCGCCGGCGAGGCCATCTGGCATGCGGCGGTCATGCGCCGCGTCGGACTTGCGCCCTGACCCGGCCCTGGCGCAACGGCGAGACGCTCAAGCAAGCGCTGGGCGCCTTGCGCGCCTCACATTGAGCCCGTTCTCTTCGACGTCGTATCTTGCGCGCCGGCGACGCCGGTCACGCTCCATCGACCGTTCAATACGCTTGCGCCATCCTGCCCGGCCACCGTGGTGGACGAGATGAACGCAAGCACAACAAGGGACCATTGCCGGATCATTATCGTTTTTTCGACGGTTCAGGGGGAGCCACTGTTTTCAGACAGGGAAGTTCCGGACCGTCGGCAATCGCCCTGGCCTGGGCATTGGTGGCGCCGGCGCCGAGCACTTTGACCACGCACGCTTCGCTCTTGCGGATCTGCGCCACGGCCAGCAGCGACACGCGCTTCGGATGCTCGACATCGGTTTGGTCGGAGCCGTTGACGCGTACGATCAGGGCGGCAGGAACCAACTTGCCGTCAATCCTGGCCACGCGCCATTCCGCTTTTTTCCCCAGCGAAGAAAAGCCGCGCGTTACCACGTCCCAGTACTGCAACTCGACCACTTTCTGTTCCGGGCTGACGATATTGACCGAGCTGCGATCGTCGTCGTCCAGCACTTGCAGTGCGAACTTGCCGACACCCGGACAGGTCAGGGTGTAAGCACCGGTGGTTTTGTCATCGATGACTTTCTTGCACGACTTGCCCTCCAGGCTGGTGTACACGCTTTCCGGGCTGGTGCGGGCAGACGCTCCGGCACTGGCGCTGGCGCACAGCGCCACGGCAAAAATCAGACCCATCGGGCGAATCGTCATACATCTCCTTTAGTTGAGCGCTTGCAGGCCAGGCCGCGCTGGCCAGGCCTTATCGTTTTTTCGGCTGGTTCGGGGGAACAACGGTTTTCAAACAAGGCAGCGCCGGACCGTCTGCGATGGCCCTGGCCTCGGCACTGGCGGCAGCCGAGCCAGCGCGCAGCGTTTTCACCACGCACGCTTCGGTCTCGCGGATCTGCGCCACGGCCAGCAAGGGCACGCGCTTGGGACGGTCCAGATCGGTTTGATCGGTGCCGTTAACGTTCACAATCAAAGCGACCGGAACCACCTTGCCGCCTTGCCTGCTCACCCGCCATTCGGCTTTTTTGCCCAGCCAGGCAAATCCTTCTGTGACCACTTTCTCGTACTGCAACTCGAACACCTTCTTTTCCGGGCTGACGATGTTGACCGTGCTGCGGCCATCGTCGATGAATACCTGGAGCGTGAACTTGCCGACACCGGGGCAGTTCAGGATATGCGCGTCGCTCACTTCTTCAAGGACCGTCTTTTTGCACGAGCGGCCTTCGACACTGGTGTACACACTGTCCACGCCTGCGCCGGCACACGCCGCGCCGCTGGCGCCGAGCGCCACGGCAAAAATCAGACCCATCGGGCGAATCGTCATACATCTCCTTTGATTATCGCTTGCAGGGCAAAGCGGCCTGTTTCGGCTGATCCAAATGACAAGCTGGCAAATTTACTATGAACAATATTATCATGCGGCCTTCCCTGAAAACGACAATGGCCGGCACGCGCTGCAACGCGGGCCGGCCATCGACAGGGATCACGCCGTGAAGACGCTGTTTACGCCAGCTTGAAAATGCTCACCGAGCGTTCCAGTTCGGCCGCCAGTTCCTGCATGGCTTGCGCCGCGGCGGCGGCTTCTTCCACCAGCGCGGCGTTCTGCTGGGTGGCCTGGTCCATCGAGGCCACCGCCTGGTTGACTTCGCCGATGCCGGCGCTCTGCTCATCGGACGCGGCCACGATGTCGCCCATGATGTCGTTGACCTTCTTGACACTGCCGACCACCTCGTCCATGGTGCGGCCGGCGCTGGTCACCAGTTCGCTGCCGGTGGCGACCCTGGCGGCCGAGTGGTCGATCAGCACCTTGATTTCCCTGGCCGCCTCGGCCGAACGCTGCGCCAGCGAGCGCACTTCGGTCGCCACCACCGCAAAGCCGCGCCCCTGTTCGCCGGCGCGCGCCGCTTCCACCGCCGCATTCAGTGCCAGAATATTGGTCTGGAACGCAATCGCGTCAATCACGCTGATGATGTCCGCAATCTTCTTCGACGACGCGTTGATCGCTTCCATGGTCGAGACCACCTGCGCCACCACGCTGCCAGCCTTCTGGGCGATGGCCGAGGCCGACAGGGCCAGCTGGTTGGCCTGGCGCGCGTTGTCGGCGTTCTGGCGCACCGTCACCGTCAATTCTTCCATCGACGAGGCGGTTTCTTCCAGCGAGCCGGCCTGCTGCTCGGTGCGCGACGACAGTTCCTGGTTGCCCGAGGCAATCTCACCCGAGGCCGTCGCCACGTCGCCGGTGCCCTGGCGAATGGTGGTCACGACCGTGGCCAGGCCGGCGCTGATGCCGTTCATCGCTTCCATCAACTGGCCGATTTCATCGTGCGTGCCAGCGTGCAGGCGCACCGTCAGGTCGCCCCGGGCCAGGCGTTCGGCGGCGGCGGTCGCCAGCCCAAGCGGGGTCGAGACGATCTTGCGCACGATGAAAAACAGCGCCGCCGCAAAGCCCAGCAAGGCCACGCCGCCGGCCACGAACAGGGTCAGGCGCAGGCTGCTCACTTCCTGCGTCACCTCGTCGGCAAAGGCCACGCCGACGATGGTCCAGTTCCAGTCCTTGTTGGTGCGGTACACCAGGATGCGCTCGCGCCCGGCCTCGCCTTTGGGGCCGGCCGGCACCACGTGCATCATGCCCTTTCCGCTGCGCAGGATCTCGTCGATGAACGCGCGGCCACCGGTATCGCGCTGCGCCAGCGCTGTCCGGCCTTCCAGTTCGGGATGGACCACGTACTCGCCGAACTTGTCGCCTTCTTTCGCATTCAGCACGAAGTAGTAACCGGACTGGCCCACCTTGAGCGACTTGATCAGGCTTTTCAGCGCCTCGATGTCGCTCGAAATATCGACGCCCACATACAAGATGCCGATCACTTTGGCGGCGGCGTCCATCACCGGCACGTATTCGGTCACGTGCGGCTTGCCGAACAGGACCGCCATGCCACGGTAGCTCTTGCCCTGCATGACGCGCTCGAACGCCGGATGGGTCTTGCCCAGATTGGTGCCGACCGCGCGCGCGCCGTCCGCCTTCTTGACCGAGGTGGCCACGCGCACGAAATCGTCGCCATGGCGGATGAAGATGGTCGCATTGCCGCCGGTCATTTCGGAAAAGCGGTCCACGGTGGAGAAATTCAGGTTCAGGTCGACGCCGTCGTGCTGCATCACCTGCGCCATCACCGCACCGGTCTGCACGCTGCGCGCGCTGTCGACCGAGAACTTGCCGGGCAACAGGCTGGCGAATACCCTGGAAAATTTTTCGATGTTGCCGAGCTGGGTCCGGTTGAAGGTTTCGATCACATTGCCCACTCCCTCCGCTTGCGTGTTGACCGTGTCGTTGGCGCGCTTTTCAATGGCGTTCGACATGGCATGCGCCACGAACAGGATGAAGGCAATGAAAATCGCGCTGATCAGGGCGATGGTAAACAGGGTTAATTTGGCACCAACCATCAGTGCCCGGGGACGGGTTTGGGATGTGTTCATATCAGGAGAAAAGAATAAGGAGGAAAGCTGCCGTGCGGCGCAACGAGACGCGCAGGTACATGTACAGAATACATGAGGTTGTGCACCAGAAGATCGTCCAAACGTTATTTTTTGGAAACTGATGTTATATTACGACAACTATATGAGGGGTACTACGTAGGCGGGTAAACAACATTTGCGCCGCTGCCACGGAAAACGCCATGGAAGATGAAGACGTGCCGAGTTGTAAGCAGATAGTGCAAGTTGTAAGCGCGTGTAAAGACCGTCAACTCATCGGTTGCGGGCCGCGTTTTCAGCTCAGTGACACGGCAAGTGCACCGAATCTCAAACCAGAAAAAGGACTGACCATGAAAAAAGTAATCGCTACCCTGACCGCCGGACTGTTCGCCAGCGCTGCGTTTGCATCAGCCCCGACGCCGGCCCCGGCACCAGCAGCACCGGTAGCGAAGGCCGAGGTCAAGGCGGAAGCCAAAACCGCCGTCAAAGCAGCAGCCAAGGACACCAAGGCCGCCGAGCCGGCAGCCAAACCGGCGCCGCAGGCAGCCACGAAGTAAGCAAGCAAGCCCCGCCATACATAAAAATATAAACCGTTTATACCAACACCGAATCCAAGGAAACCACATCATGAAAAAAGCCATCGCTACCCTGATCACCGGCCTGTTCGCAACCGCAGCTTTCGCCCAGGCTCCAGCGCCTGCCGCAGCGGCGCCGGCGGCAAAAACCGAAGCCCACGTGGTCAAGACCGACACCAAGGAAACCACCGTCGTCAAGACCGATGCCAAGGCCGCCCACGGCGCCCCGGACAGCCATTCGGTCAAGACCGAAGTCAAGGAAACCAAGTCGGCTGCGGGCGTGAAGGAAGAAGTCACCACCAAGACCGAAGTGAAAACCGAGAAGAAGACCAAGCACGCCAAGTTGTCCAAGGCGGCTGACAAGGCCACGCCAGCGACGGCCGGCGTGGCGGCGCCGGTGGTCACGGCAGCGGCAACGCCGGCTGCGCCAGCGGCCAAGTAATCCCGCGCAGCTTCCCAAGAAACGCCAACCCATGCGGGTTGGCGTTTTTTTCGTTCCAGGCTGGCGTAATCCGGCCTTGCTGGCGTGGGTCGGCATCTGCAACGGCTCGATCGCAGGCTATGCTCGGTGTGCACCGGGGAGTTTGTGCTGGCCGCCGCCGGCCAGTTGCAGGGCCGCCGCGTGGCGACCCACCGGGGCTGGGTCGAGCGCTTGCGCCAGCGCCAGCTGGTCATGTTCATCAAGCGCGCCGGCGGACAATCGCAGTCAACGCTGGCGGCGCAGGCGCACGACGAGGCCAATTTTGCGGCCTTGCATGCGTGGATCGCCAGCCATCTCGATGACAACCTGGACGTGGCGGCATGCCGGGCGCTCGAATCGAGCACCCGGCCGCTGAAAGCCATCTGCCGAAAGGTGGGCTATGCCGAAGAACAAACGCTGCGCCGCGTCTTCCTGCGCAATGTCGGCGTCCATCCGCTGCAGTACCGGGCGCGCTTCTCGGAGCGCGCCGGGGTCTGAGGCGGCAGGCTTACCACATCAAATCGTCGGGAATCTGGAATGCCGCGTACGGATCGTCCGCATCGACCTCGGTGCTGGCTTTGTTCACGCGCACCACGATCGCGGCATTGCGCTCGGCGATCTTGTCGGCGATCACGCGCGGTACCAGTTCGGTCGAATCGCCCTGACGGATAATCACCAGGCGCCCGGCCACCAGGTGCGCCTGCACCGCCGCCGACACGTAAAAACGCTCGATCTTGTTATTGTGCGTGAAGTTGTAGGCGATATCGCCATTGCCCTTGCTCTGGCGGTTCTTCTGCACCATCTGGGTGATCTGCGCCGCGATCGCCTTTTCGTTGGCGGCCGCGTCGCGCTGGGCATTGAGTTCGCGCGCGCGTTCGGCGTTCTTGCGCTGGGTTTCCAGCGCGGCCAGGCGCGCTTCGTCCACGCTCTGCGTGCCGGTGCGGCGCTCGACCTTCTTCTGCTTGGTCTTTTCCTGGTTGGCCTGTTTGGCCTTGTTTTTGTCGACCAGGCCGGCTTTCAAAAACTGCTCTTGTAACGAGGCCATATGCACTACTCCGTAAATGAGGTTCGCCGGCCCGGGCAAGGGCGCCAGCCGGTGAAAAGTCGATAGCATAGCAAAAATGCGGCCGCTGTTAGAATCCCCGCATGACATTCTTCGCTCCACACCGTGCCAGCCTGCGCTGGCTGCCCGCCTGCCTGGCCCTGGCCGCGCTGCCGGCCGGCGCCCAGCAGCGCACCACCCTCATCGAGCTGATGAACGCCTACCGCGCCGCCCCGCACCTGTGCCAGGGCGCCACGCTGGGACCGGTGGCGCCGCTGCTGGCGCATCCGGCCTTGTCCAACGTCCAGGTCGGGTCGGGCACCCTGCTGGCGCTGGCGATCGAACGCGCCGGCTATGCGGTGGCCCAGGCCGAAGCGATCCATGTGGCGGGCGTGTCCGATCCGCTGCGGGTCATGGCCAGCATCGAGCGCAGCTACTGCAAGACACTGTTGAATGCCCGCTTTTCGCACGTGGGCGCGCGCCGCGACGGCGAGAACTGGCTGATCGTGCTGGCCGAGCCGGCCCCGCCCTCGGCCGCCTCGCGCCTGCCGCCCTCGCGCGAGGCCGGGCTGCGCATCCTGGCGGCGGCCAACCGCGCCCGCGCCAGCGCCCGCAACTGCGGCGCGCAAGCGTTCGAGGCCGCGCCGCCGCTGGTGTGGAACGAGCAACTGGCCGCCGCAGCGCTCGGCCACAGCGCCGACATGGCCGGCCAGCGCTATTTCAGCCATGCGGGCAAAGATGGGCGCATGGTCGGGGAACGCGCGCTGGCGGCCGGCTACCAGTGGCGCCGGGTCGGCGAAAACATCGCGGTCGGGCAGGATTCGCCCGACGAGGTGGTGGCCGGATGGTTGGACAGCCCGGGCCACTGCGCCAACCTGATGGATGCGCAATTGAGCGAGATGGGCGCCGGCTACGCCATCAACCATGCCGGCGCGCGCGCGCGGGTGTACTGGACCCAGGTGCTGGCGGAGCCCGTCGCGCCGCGTGACCCGGTCAGGCAAGCCGCCACGGATGGCGTCTGCTGCAATGCACAATAAGTAAACTCCCACAAGAGCATAAACGCAACTTTTTCTCAAAATGAATAAATAGTTATTTGTAGAATGAATTGACCTGCCCGTAAAATTCCGTCCGGATATATTTACAACGAAAAGTCCTGTCCACAGGACCAATCAATCACGGAACGGAATACGAAAATGCTCTCCAGGATGATGATCGCCGGCGCTGTAGCGCTGTGCTTTAGTGCCTGCACCACCGCCCCGACACGGGTCGCGCTCGACCCTGCGGCAAAAGAACTGACCCAGGTACCTGTGACCAGCCTGCTGCCCCAGGACGAAATCATTGTGCGCGCCGAGGCGTTCGGTGCCGGCGCCGCCCTCGGTGGCGGCCTGATCGGTGCATTCATCGACTCGAAAGTGGCCGAATCGCGCCAGAACACCATTCACGGCGTCCTGGCCCCGTTCTACGCCTCGGTCGACGACTACGATTTCCGCTCGCACTACCTGCAGGCGCTGGCGGCCAACCTGGCCAGCGGCACGCCGCTCAAGTTCGGCGCTCCCGAAAGCCAGCCGATGCCGTCGACCATGCAGCAGATCACCGACCGCATCAATGCGGTGGGCGCCGGCAAGGGCCTGATGGTCATCCAGACCAGCTACACCTTCACGCCCGACTTCAAGCAGCTGAGCGTGCGCTCGGTGGCCACCCTGTCGCGCCCGAACGTGGAACAGAAGTCCTTCCTCAATACCTATGTCTTCGTGTCCAGCCCATTGGGCGCGGGTGGCGCCGACTCGCTCAAGGCATGGGGCGACAACAAGGGCGCGGCCTACCGCAGCGCCTCCAGGGACGCCATCGACAACCTCATGATGATGATGAAACTCGACCTGATGGCCGGCCCTGCGGACGCCGCCGACCTGCCGAAAGGCGTGATTCCGATGATCACCGGTGTCAGCGTGGCCCAGCCGAACGCATCCGTGCTGGCATCCGCCAACGGCCGTTCCGTCCTCCGTGCGACCAACGGCCACCTGTATTCCATCGCCCAATAAGAAGCGGAACCGACCATGATGAAACCATCGATCCACCTGTTTGCTCCACTGTTGTCGTGCCTGCTGGCCGCCGGCGCCAGCGCCGCCGAGACCAAGGTAGCGCTCAACTATGAAGCCGCCAGCAGCGACGTCGCCGCCAAGCCGGTGGCCGGCGCCTGCGCCATCAATATCGTCAGCATCAGCGACCAGCGTCCGACCAGGGACGGCATCGGCGCCGACTTTCCGGTGCCGACCGACAGCCCGGAGCCGTTTGTCAGTGCCAGCCTCGATGCGCTGAAAGACTACGGCTTCACCGTCTCGCACAGCAAAACCGCCCTGCCGCAGGCGGTCAACCTCGATGTGCGCCTGATCCGCGCCTACACCTGGTTCGGCCACATGCGCATCAACGCCATGGTGGCGCTGGACGTGACGGCGCAAGGCGCGGCGCAGGAAAAATTCCGCGCCACCGGCAGCAAGGCGAATATGTGGAATGGCCAGTCGGAGCACGTCACGGCGCTGAACTACGCCACCAACACCATGCTCGCCAGCATGGCGCCAGCGCTGGCGGCCCACTGCGGCAAAGCCAGGGTCGCGATGCGCTAAGCAAGCCAGCATCCATGAAACGCCACCTTCGGGTGGCGTTTTTTTTGGGCAAAGCGTGCGCCTATGCGTTTGGGGTATATTGTCTGGTTGACCATACCGCCCGGAGAAAACATGAACCGTCACGCCATTGCGCCTACCCTGATCCTCCTGCTGGCCGCCAGTGCACCGGCGTGGGCCGAACCGCCGCCGCCGACCGGTGCCAGGGTGGCGCCTCTGCCGCCGGGCTTTGCCAAGAGCGTGCTCGCGAGCGGCTTCGCCAACCCACACAACATGGTGCTGGGGCCGGACGGCCAGCTGTGGCTGACCGAGCAGACCGGCAAGCGCGTGCTGCGCGTCGACCCGGCCAGCGGCAAGAAAACCGTGATCGCCACCATCGAGGACGTGGTCTCCTCCGACAAGGCGCAAGACGGCTTGCTCGGGCTGGCCCTGCATCCGGACCTGCTCAAGAAGCGCGGGCGCGACTACGTGTATGTGTCGTTCTCGTACGCCAGCGGCGAGGGCGGCGCTTTTCCCAACCGCACCGCGATCCGCCGCTATACCTACGATGCGAAGACCCGGAAACTGGGCGCGCCGAAGGATGTCATCAAAGGCTTGCCATCCTCGCACGACCACCAGTCGGCGCGCCTGCTGTTTGGGCCCGACCAGAAACTGTACTATGCCATCGGCGACCAGGGCGCCAACCAGATGAGCTATCTGTGCGTGCCGAACCTGGCGCAGGCGCTGCCAAGCGCCGCCGAGGTGGGCGCCGCCGACTGGCGCCACTATCGCGGCAAGATCCTGCGCCTGAACCAGGATGGCTCGATCCCGCTCGATAACCCGGTCATCCACGGCGTCAAAAGCCACGTCTACGCCTGGGGCATCCGCAATACCCAGGGCATGGTGTTCAGTCCCGCCGGCCAGCTGTACGCCACCGAACAGGGACCGAATACCGACGACGAACTTAACCTGATCCTGGCCGGGCGCAATTACGGCTGGCCCAACGTGGCCGGCTACAAGGACAACGCCGCCTACGCCTACGCCAATTATTCGAAGGCCGAAGGCGGCTGCGACGGCGTCAAGGACCCGGCCGCGAACGGCACCAGCGTGCCGCCGGGCGTGCCGGTGCAGAAGGAATCGGCGTGGTCCGATCCGGATTTTGTGGAACCTTTGAAGACCTTCTACACGGTCGACAACAGCTTCAGTTTCAAGGACCCGGTATGCGCCGACAACAGCCTGTATTACATCTGCTGGCCGACCGTTGCGCCATCCTCGGTCGCCTATTACAAGGGCGGCAAGGCGGGCGTGCCGGGATGGGAGAACTCGCTGCTGATCGGCAGCCTGAAACGCGGCACCATCTACCGCGTGCGCCTCGATGCGACAGGCCACGTGCCGCTCGGTGACGCCGAGCCGCTGTTTCGTTCGGTGAACCGTTATCGCGACGTGGTGGTCAGCGCCGATGGCGCCACCATTTACGTGGCCACCGATGTCGAAGGCTCGCTCGGCACCGGCGAGAACGGCGCGCCGGCCAGCAGGCTGGAAAACCCGGGCGCCATCCTGGTGTTCAAGTACAGCGGCGCCAGGTAAGGCCCGCTGTCACCAGCGCGCCGGCCGGCCCAAGTCGCCGGCGCGATAGTCGCACACGCCTTGCGGGAAGATCCGCGCCAGCCATTGATGGTCCTGCGCGGTGAACCTGGCCGCCTCCGGATAGGTGCCGTCGCCCAGTGCGGTGGCCACCGGTTTGAGCTTGCACTTGAAGATATCGCCCTTGATCGAGTCGCCCGCCACCATGCGCGGGCTGGAAAAGATCGGAAACGCGACGCTGCAGGCGCCCTTGGGGCGCTGGTTCAACACCCCATCCCAGACGGACGTTCCGCTGGCGATCACCGCACCGCTGGCGTCGAAACAGCGGTCGTTAAACGCGGCCGGCGCGGCGCCGTCGCTCAGGTAACGGTCCAGCACCGCCAGCGCGTCGATCGCGCGCGCGCTCTGATCGGCCTTCTCGGCCGCGAACCAGATCACCTGGTTCTTCGCCGCCGCGCGGTTGGCGCCCAGCAGGCGCGCGCGCACCGAAAACGCCTGGCGCGCATTGTGCATATTGAGCGACGGCTCCAGATACGGGCGCACGTCGATCATGGGAATGTCCAGGCGCTGGCCGGTGAACACATGGCCGGACGCATAGGCTGCGCGCATGGCCGCCAGGTCGCCCGCGCGCCGTGGCGCCGGCACCCCGTCCGGATCGCGACAGTTGGCGCTGCGCTGCATGTTGCGCGCGTCGAAAGGATCGGCGGCCGCGTCCCACATGACGAATTGCGACGGTTCCTTCCAGCTGCCGACGCAGGCGTTGATGCGCAAGAATTCATCCTTGCCGATCTGTCCCTGCGCCAGCGCGCCAAGGCCGTACTGCACGCCCACGTTATCAATCGGGCTCGGGGCATGGCCGTCGCCGTCGGTGCCATAGATATTGGCCAGGTCGTTCCAGTGCGTCCATTTGACCTTGGAAAAAACGTCCGCCGGATAGCCGTAATTTTGTGCCACCAGCTCGTAGCGCGGATCCTTGAAGACGGGATTGAGCACGGTCGGCACCGCGCCCTGCCAGCCGTTGATGCATTCGGTCGATCCGGGTTTGTTGGTGACCGGATTACCGGCCGTATCGCTGGCGTTCGAGCCTTCGATCAGGGCGCGCCGGCTCCAGCTTGCCCAGGGCGAGGCCGGATCGCGCGCCACCTCGTCGCTGAAATACTGCTCGAGCAGCGGGCAGTCGGCCACCGGAATGGTTTGCGTGACCATGTCCGGATACGATTGCACGGGAATGCCGGCGTCCAGCAATCCGGGCCGGTTTTGCGCAAACAGGTATTGCTGCACCGCCCCGCCCGAGCCGCCGATCCCGATCGTGAATTTTGGCTGGCCGACCGCTTCGATAAAGCGCTCCTTGGTCATCATGGCCGTTTCTTCGGCCAGGCGCATGTTGTAGTGCACGCCCGCTTCGTTACCGGACGAACTGGCCACCGCGTAGCCCTGCGCCAGGATGCGCGAAATGATCTGGCGCTCGATGCCGCGCAAGCCATTGCTGAACCAGATCGCGGAACCCTGCTGGTGACCCAGGCCGACGCCGCCGCGCAGCCAGTACACCAGCTTGCGGTTCCAGGATGCGGTCTCGAAGCCGGGCGCTGTATCGGGGCGCTGCGCCGACGGCGCCAGCATGGCGATGGTGTACACGAAGCGGTTGATGGTGCCGGCTTCGACCCGCACCACATACGGCACGCTGGCGCCTTTCAGGACGATGGTTTTCAGGTCGGCCGGGGGCGTTGTATAGCCGGTGGCGGCATCAAAAGGCTTGAAGCCGTCGCCGTTGAAGTAGAAGTAGTGGATCTGGGTCTTGATGGCGCAGGACTTGCTGTGGCCGACCGGGCGTCCGCCAACAACGTCGAACACCGGGTGGCCGATGCCGTCCTGGTTATCGACCAGCGGCTGGCCCAGGCCGGACTCCTGGGTGCGGCACACGAACGGCTGCTGCTGCGGGCCGCTGAAAATGGGACCGCTGAGCGGGTGGTTGGTCAGCACCAGCGAGGCCGACGCATCGCCCCCGCCAGGGCCGGCGTAGCGCACTTCGAGCGTATTGGCGCCGTCGGCCAGGCCTGACACCACCCCTTCCATGCGCGTGCCGGCGCCCACCAGCGGCGGGGCGATGCGCCGGCCATTGAGCAGGAAGGTCAGCCCGGCCGCATCCGGCGCCGCGCTGACGGCAATGCGGGCGTCGCCGCCCGACACTTCATGCGGCTTGCTCGACAACACGGTGAGCGACAGCTTGCTGTCCGGCGCCTGTGGCGCGCCGCCGCAGCCGGCCAGTGCGATGGGCACGAGCGCAGCGGCGAGCGCGCAGGCGAAGCTTGGGTTCCAAGGGGTCATGGCGATTGCCTCCGGAGTGATTGAACGGGACCGACCAGTCTTCAATCTTGCTCTGCGACGCCCGATCAGCATTGATGATAGTCAATTTCCTAAAGCATCGCACCAGCCATCCCTGGCGGGGATGCGGTGCAACACAATGGTTTGTCAATCTTGCTCTGCCGTTTGGCGCCAGCGAGAATCGGTCGGCCAGGCATTGTTCCTGGCTGTTGCGCACGCTAAAACAACACCTCGGCGGGTGGTTTGCGGACCCCTGATTTTTACGCACACAGCATGGCGCGCCAGTCGCCCGTAGAGGAAAGCGCAAGCGCAGCGGGCTGCACCAGTGCGCGCGCGCGCCGCCGTGTCCTGGACGCTGCGGATTTTGTTTGCGTGGGGCATTTCTCATAGTAGACTGGATCATCAACGCAAGCTGGGGAACATCGAAGCATGCCTGCCCAATTCCGCACCACCGTTCATCAACCGCCGCGCCCGGCACACCCCGGCGCCGGCGCCCTTGTCCTGTCCAAGCTGTCCCGTTCGCACTCCCTTTCCTCACGCCGCGACTGACCTTCAAAAGGAAGCCCCATGCCCGCACTCTCCGCATTTTTTCAGAACGTCAAACTCCCGGTGATTTCCGAAGTGGCCCACGCGCTCATCAAAACGCTGGATGATGAAGATGCCTCGGCCAAGTCGATCAGCGCCATCATCGCGCGCGATCCGGCGCTCACCGCCAAGCTGATGCGCCTGGCCAACAGCGCCCGTTTCGGCGTCTCGCGCGGCGTCAACTCGCTCGACGACGCCATCGCCATGACCGGCATGGCGCACGTACGCACGCTGGCGCTGGCGGCCTGCTTCGCAGAATCGTTTCCCGATCTGCCAGGGCTCGACAGCGATGAATTCTGGAAAAGCAGCATGGCCTGCGCCGGCTACGCCAAGTGGCTATCGACCAGCCTGGGCAGCGACGGCCAGGATGCCTGGCTGGCCGGCATGATGGTGCGCCTGGGCGAACTGCTGATTTACCAGGCCGAGCCGACCGCGTTCGCCGAAATCGAACAGCAGCCGCACCTGCCGGGCGGACGCTGGGAGCGCGAGCAGCGCTTGCTGGGATTTTGCGAAGGGGACATTACGGCCGAGCTGGGCCGGCGCTGGAACTTTCCGGTGCAGATCGTGAACGCGCTGGAATGCTCATCGGACCCGATGGCGGCGCACCCGTTCAACAAACTCGGCGCCATCATCCACCTGGCCAGCCTGCTGGCCGATACCCCGAGCGACGATCCGGAAATTCTCGATACGCTGCCGGAAGATATCGTCACCGCCCTGCAACTGAAACACGAATGGATGAAGAAGAAGTTTCCGTCGCATAGTTCGTTTTCGGCGGCGCCGTAGCAAACGCCGCAGCAAACGCGGGAACGATTCCCGCACCATGCCACTCCAACCGTGCAGCATGCCGCACGAAAGGAGAGGTCATGGAGTATTTGCACGCGCAACGGCGCGCACGCGAACACCCGCCCGCTTAGCCCGATTAATCCGCAGCCAGCGCCAATCCGCCCATGGCCGGATCGCTGATCGCATCCTTGCCCGTTTCCACGCGGCCGGCAAAGCGCCGCACGTAGCCCGGCAGTTCGGTCACGCGCACGCTGAAGTCGTACCAGTTGCCGCAATCGCACAGCGGCCAGGCTTGCTCCGAGATGGCGCCGGCGGCCACCGTCACGTTCCACGCCGGCGCATCGAGATAGGCGTTGGCCTTGAGGACAAACGTGGCCGCGACCGTGCCATTGTTGCGCAGCTTGGCCGAGACGGCGCCGTTGGCGATGTCGTAGCAAACCTGGATTTCCGGCTGCGGGCCCTGGCGCGCCGCCGTGCCGCTGAAGTGGCGGTGAAAACCATTCGGCCCCAGCACCCACAGGTCGTACTTGCCCATCTGGTCGCCCAGCGCCCAGACCCCGTTCAGGTCCTTGCCCGCTTCGACCGTGTAGCGCCGTGGCGGCTTGTTCAACTGGTTCTGGTCGTACACGTGGAACACCGCGGCGGCCGTGCCCGTGTTCGCGAACAGCAGTTCGACCTCGACCTTGTCGGGATGCACGCGCGCACTGGTGTGCAGCTCGTACGGCAAGGCGCGCGAGGGCCGCGTGCCGGCCACCTGGGCCGGTAATTCGGGCAGCGGCGGCAGGTCCGGCATTTTGGTGTCGCCCAGCGCGCGGGCGCGGGCTGCCAGCGCCCTGGTGTCCGGCAAGGCGGTCGCAAAGGCGGTGCCGTCCGGGTCCTTGAAGTTGAATGCACTCATCAAGTCGCCGCAAACGGCGCGGCGCCACGGCGTAATGCTCGGTTCCATCACCCCGAAACGGGTTTCGATGAACCGGATCACCGAGGTATGGTCGAACACTTGCGAGTTGACCCAGCCGCCCTTGCTCCACGGCGAAATGACATACATCGGCACGCGTGGCCCGAGCCCGTACGGGCGGTGCATGAGGGCCGGTGCTTCACTGCTTTCGGTGGAACGCATCTCATGGTATTCGCCGACCGTGCTGACGGTCGAGGCGCCGGCCAGCACGGCCTGCTTCGGGTCGCTGTTCCATTCCACATACGATGGCGCGGCAGGCGGCGGCACGTGGTCGAAGAAGCCGTCGTTTTCGTCGAACATCAGGAACAGCACGGTCTTGCTCCAGACCTCGGGGTTCGCGGTCAGCGCGTCGAGCACGGCGGCGGTGTACTCGGCGCCCTGCGCCGGGCTGGACGGGCCGGGATGCTCCGACCCTTCGGCGGTGGCGACGATGAACGACACTTGCGGCAGCTTGTTGCCCTGCACGTCGAGTTTGAGCTGGTCGAGGTCGCGCGTGCTCATGCCGCGTTCGCGCAACTGCGGATCGGATCCGGGCAGGTTGGCAAACGCGTCGCGAAAGCGCCGGAAGCCGGCCAGCGGGTTGTCGGTGAAGTTGTCGGCCATGTTCTGGTACACCTGCCAGCCGATGCCGGCCGCCTGCAGCCGTTCCGGATAGGTGAGCCAGGCGTAGCCGCCGGTGGGGTCGTGCTCGACGCTGTCGTAGCTGTTGCCGATGACCGGGCCGTGGCCCTGCTTGAGCGGATCGTTGGCGCCGGTCCAGGCATACACCCGGTTCGGGTTGGTGCCGCCCAGGAACGAGCAGTGGTAAGCGTCGCAGATGGTGAACGCGTTGGCCAGCGCGAACTGGAAAGGAAGATCGGCTTCCTTGTAATAGCCCATCGAATGGTTCTGCTTGTGGGTCGGCCAGGTATCCATGATGCCGTGGTTCCACGCGTACTGGGCGTTGGGCCAGCTGTGCGGCGTGCCCGCCACCCGCATGGCATTGAAGCTTTGCTGGGTATTCAGATGGAAGGGCGCGATCACGCGCGGCGCCGCCGGCACGCTGTCGTTGAGCTGGTACCAGACCCGGTGCTTGCCCATCGCGCTCGAGGCCGGCAGCGGGATCGGGAAGCGGTCGCCGAAACCGCGCACCCCTTTCAGGGTGCCGAAGTAATGGTCGAAGGAACGGTTTTCCTGCATCAGGATGACGATATGCTCGACATCGCGGATGGTGCCGGTGCGGTTGTTGGCGGCGACCGCAAGTGCCCTGCTGATCGCGGGCGGAAACATGGAAAGCGCGGCGGCGCTAGCGCCGACCTTGGCGGCCTGGCGCAGGAACGCGCGTCTGCTGGTGGGTGTCATCGTCATTGTTTGTCGGTTCTATTGGGTGGCGCGAAGGAGGCGGCGCTCACGGGGCACAACGCATGCTGGCTGACTTGGTGCTGCAGGCGCGCGCCGGATCGGCCGCGCCGGGCGCGGGCGCCGGCGTTTGCGCGACCGGCGTGGTCGGCGCCGGGTCGTCGTTGCCGCAGGCGGCCAGGCTGGCGCCCATCAGCGCGGCAAACAGGAGGCGCGCGGCAAGGGGCGCGCTGCGGGGTGTTGGCGGGCAATACTGCATGGCTGTCTTTCTTGAAAAATCATCAGGGTCGTGGCCTGTTTTGCAGGCAAAAAAGATAATATTGCGCCAATGTTACGACAGAGTGACACTCGCATGACCTTGCTATTACACATTATTTCCAAACCTCTATGCGAGGCGCATTCGGCGTGTGGATTTTGAGACGCATCGGGCAAATTACAACGGTCATCCGCGCTTGTAACTGACTCTTAAATTTCTACACGGTAACCTTTTCCTTGGTATTTTCATCCCGGCCTGACGGCAGCCCCGATCCCGCTTCCCCGCCATGCCCACCACCGGCATTGCTCACCCGCGCAAACCCGGCTGGCCCGCCTGCAGCGATGCGGGCGGCAATCGCACCGTGTCGCCAGCCAGTCCTGGCGACTTTCCAAGAAGCACCAAAAACCGTTGCGCATGCTATCTTTCACAGGACAGACTGGCTCGCATACCGTACGCACAAGGACGTCAGCATGAATATTGCCTTTCTCGAATCGATGAGCATTGCGAAGAAACTCGCTACCCTGATCATCAGCAGCAGCATCGGCATCGTGGTCCTGACCGCGCTCTTTCTCATTTCCGAAAAACGCATGATCCTGGAAGAGCGCCAGAGCAATGTGCGCCAGGCGGTCGAAACCGCGCACGGCATCGTGGCCTACTATCATGGCCTGTCGCAAAAAGGCGGCATGAGCAAGACCGACGCGCAAAAGAACGCGCTGGCCGCCATCAAGGTGCTGCGCTACAGTAATACCGAATATTTCTGGGTCCAGGACCAGAGCCCGGTGGTGTTGATGCACCCGATCAAACCGGCGCTCGACAATACCGACGTCAGCGCCAGCAAGGATCCGACCGGCAAGCACTTCTTCGTCGAGTTCGCCCAGACCGTCAAAACCAGCGGCGCCGGCTTCGTGTTCTATATGTGGCCCAAGCCGGGCAGCGAGAATCCGGTGCAAAAAGTATCCTACGTCAAGGGCTTCGCGCCGTGGGGCTGGATTGTCGGCTCGGGCGTGTACATCGATACCGTTGACAGCGCCATCCACGCGCGCCTGCTCCGCTTTTCGCTGGGCGCGCTGGCGCTGGCCGGCGTGCTGCTGGGGATCGGCCTCTTGATCGGACGCGGCCTGCTGCGCCAGCTCGGCGGCGAACCCGCCTATGCCGCCGGCATCGCGCGCAGCATCGCCGAGGGCGACCTGAGCATCAACATCGACCTCAAGCACAATGACAGCAGCAGCCTGCTGCACGGCATCCGCACCATGCGTGACGACCTCGCCAAGATCGTGATGCAGGTACGCACGGGCACCGACACCATCGCCACCGCATCGAGCCAGATCGCGTCCGGCAACCTCGACCTGTCTTCGCGCACCGAGCAGCAAGCCGGTTCGCTGGAAGAAACCGCCGCCTCCATGGAAGAGCTGACCGGCACCGTCAAGCAAAACGCCGACAACGCGCGCCAGGCCAACCAGCTGGCCGCCACCGCATCCGAGGTGGCCATGCAAGGGGGCGCGGTGGTGGCCCAGGTGGTCGATACCATGGCCTCGATCAACGATTCGTCGAGGAAAATTGTCGACATCATCAGCGTGATCGACGGCATCGCCTTCCAGACCAATATCCTGGCGCTGAACGCGGCGGTGGAAGCGGCCCGCGCCGGCGAACAGGGCCGTGGTTTCGCCGTGGTCGCCTCGGAAGTGCGCAACCTGGCGCAGCGCAGCGCCGCGGCCGCCAAGGAAATCAAGACCCTGATCGGCGACTCGGTTGAAAAGGTATCGGTCGGCAACAAGCTGGTGGCCGACGCCGGCGGCACCATGGACAATGTGGTGGCCAGCGTGCGCCGCGTGACCGACATCATGGCCGAGATTTCGGCGGCCAGCCACGAGCAGAGCGCCGGCATCGCCCAGGTCAACCAGGCGATTGCCCAGATGGATGCGGCGACCCAGCAAAACGCCGCGCTGGTCGAAGAAGCGGCCGCTGCCGCCGAAAGCATGCAGGACCAGGCGGCGCGCCTGTCGCAGGTGGTCGGCGTGTTCCGCCTCGACGGCATGGGCAAGGGTGCGGCGCTCGCACGCGCCCCGGCCCGCGCGCGCCTCGGCGCGGCCAGCACGGCGGGCAGCCGGCAATAGACTGCCAGGCCGGCGCCCTCCCCGACAATGCCAACAGCTTGCTGTTGGCATTGTTGTTTCTACGCCTGCCACATCGGCAGCGGCACAAGCATTTCCTACCGTAAATATTACTGAATGATTATAATTAATTCCTTACCAAAACTTACAATGACAAAGGAATGGTTTTGTTCAATAAATCTCTCATCAGCGCAGGTATCGTGTTACTCCTGAGCGCCTGCGCGACGACCACCACCCCGCCAGTGGCGGTGGAAGCGAGCGCCTCGCGCAGCGCCCAGCAGGCCGCCCAGCAAGCGGCGGCGATTCCGGACGCCAAGGTCTTCAAGCGCAAGGTCGCCATCGGGCGCTTTTCGAACGAAACCCGTTACGGCCGCACCTTCCAGACCGACGCCAGCCTCGATCCGCTCGGCAAGCAAGCCTCGGACATGCTCGCCACCAAGCTGGTCGGCTCGAACAAGTTCCTGGTCTTCGAACGCCAGGACATCGGCAAGCTCACCGACGAGGCGGCGCGCAACGGCGCCGCAGCCCAGCTGATCGGGGTCGATGCCCTGATTCTCGGCTCGGTCACCGAATTCGGCCGCAGCACCACCGGCAAGAGCGGCTTCCTGAGCTCGACCAAGGTCCAGACCGCGCGCGCCAAGGTCGAGGTACGCCTGGCCGACGCCCGCACCGGACACATCTTCTTCACCGCTTCCGGTGTAGGCCAGGCCAATACCGAGTCGGGCGAGATCGCCGGCTACGGCAGCAAGGCCGACTACGACAGCACCCTGAACGACCGCGCCATCGCAGCGGCCATTTCGGATGTCCAGAATGCCCTCATCTCGAAGCTGGAAGAACGCCAGTGGCGCACCGACATCCTCAAGACGGACGGCAAGCAAGTGTTCATGTCGGGCGGCGCGAAACAGGGCATCAAGACCGGCGACACCTTCGCCATCATGCGTGAAGGCGACAAGATCAAGAGCGCGCAGACGGGCTTTCAGATCACCCTGCCCGGCACCGCGGTGGGCAGCGTGCGCGTGGTGAGCCTGTTCGGCGACGCCGAAAGCAATGAAGGCGCCGTCGCCGAGATCATCAGCGGCAGCGTCCCGAGCGGCAACAACGCCGGCTATTTCATCACCGAACAGAAAAAATGAACCCTATGAAAAACTTCCTCGCACTGGCCGTGGCCGCCTGCCTGACCGCCTGCGCCATGCCGACCACCCAGGTCAGCACGGGCGCGCCGCGCCCGACCCTGATCGTGCAGGGCGCGCCGGCCGACGCCATCCTCTACGTCGACGGCCTGGCGGCCGGCAACGCGGCCCAGTACAACGGCGTCGCCAACAGCCTCTTGATCGAAGAAGGCGTGCACCACGTCGAACTGCGGCGTGGCGCCAGCGTCCTGATGGCCCAGAAAATTTTCGCCAGCAACGGCGAAAGCAGCAAACTCGTCTACGCTTCCGAAAGCACCAAATGAAACGCATCCTGTTGACCGGCGCCACCCTCGCCCTGCTGGGCGGCTGCGCCACGGCACCCCCACCCAAATACGACTGGGGCAATTACGAACAGTCGATGTACGGCTACTACAAGAACCCGAGCGCGCCCGACGCCCTGATGCTCGACATCGAGAGCACCATCAAGAAGGCAGAGGCCGGCAAGCGCAGCGTCGGCCCCGGCATGTATGCCGAGTACGGCTACCTGCTGATGGCGCGCGGGCGCCATCAGGAAGCACTCGCCTGGTTCGACAAAGAAAAAAGCCGCTGGCCGGAATCGGCCGTGTTGATGGACAGAATGAGCAAGATCGCGCTGACCCAGGCGCCGCCCAAGGTGGAAGTGAAACAATGATGAGTTATAAAAGCAAACTGTTCGCCCTGGGCGCCGCGCTCGTCCTCATGAGCGGCTGCGCCACGCGCGCGCCAGTCCACAAGGACTACGCCAAATTCCGCGAAGCGAACCCGCGCTCGGTGCTGATCGTGCCGGTGGTCAGCCGCAGCGTCGACGTCGATGCCCCGGACTACTTCCTGTCGACCATCTCGCGTCCGATCGCCGAACGCGGCTACTACGTGTTCCCGGTCAACCTGGTCAAGCGCGTGATGGAAGACGACGGCCTGGCCGACGCCGACCTGGTCCACGCCAGCGATCCGGTCAAGCTGGGCGGCCTGTTCGGCGCCGACAGCATCCTGTATGTCGCCATCGAACGCTGGGACTCGCGCTACGCGGTGCTCTCGACCGTGACCACGGTGGAACTGAGCTACGCGCTCAAGAGCGGCAGTACGGGGCAGGAACTGTGGAAGCACACGGAAAAAATGGTGTACGACCCCTCCGCCCAGCAATCGCAAGCCGGCCTGGCCGGGCTGATCGCCAAGGCGGTCATTGCCGCGATCGAAAAAGCCAAGCCGAACTATATTCCGCTGGCGCGCCAGGCCAACGGCCTGGCTGTGTACCGCCTCGGCGCAGGCCTGCCGGCCGGTCCCCACGATACCCTGTACCAGCAGGACAAGACACAGTTCTGAGGCGCTTTTCCGCCTTCCTGTTGCAGCACCGTTCCCGCCACGGGAACACGACGCCGGCCCCAGCCGGCGTTTTTTATGGCATTTGTCAATACGGGCACCGAAAAGACATGCCTTTTAAATGCGGGTCCCGTCCCCATGTAATGGTATCGCGCTGCACCATAGTGGCCGCGCCAGACCCATTACCGAAGGCAACCATGATTCCCTTTTCCGTACTCGACCTGTCCCCGATCACCCAGGGCAGCACCGCCCGGGTTTCTTTCCAGAACACGCTCGACCTGGCCCAGCATGCCGAACGCTGGGGCTTTAACCGCTACTGGCTGGCGGAACACCACGGCATGCCCGGCATCGCCAGCGCCGCCACTGCCGTGCTGCTCGGCTACGTGGCCGGCGGCACCTCCAGCATCCGGGTCGGCGCCGGCGGCGTGATGCTGCCGAATCATTCTCCGCTGGTCATTGCGGAGCAATTCGGCACGCTCGAATCGCTCTATCCCGGCCGTATCGACCTCGGCCTGGGGCGCGCTCCCGGCTCCGACCAGGCCACCGCGCGCGCCATGCGCCGCAACCTGCAGTCCGACGCCGACGAATTCCCGCAAGACGTGGTCGAGCTGATGGATTATTTCGCCGAAAATTCGCGCCGCCCGGTCATGGCCGTGCCCGGCCTGGGCCTGAAAGTACCGGTCTGGATCCTCGGTTCGAGCCTGTTCGGCGCCCAGCTGGCCGCCCACCTCGGCCTGCCGTACGCCTTCGCCTCGCACTTTGCCCCTGCCCAGATGATGCAGGCGGTGGACTTGTACCGCGCCCAGTTCCGCCCATCGGCCCAGCTCGACAAGCCCTACGTGATGCTCGGCTTTAACGTGTTCGCCGCCGATACCGACGAGCAAGCCGCGCTGCTGGCGACCTCGATGCAGCAAGCCTTCGTGAACCTGCGCAGCGGCCGTCCGGGACGCTTGCAGCCGCCCGTGTCCGGCTACCTGGACGCGCTCGGCCCGCAGGAACGCGCCATGCTCGACCAAGTGCTGTCGTGCTCGGCTATCGGCTCGCCCGGGACGGTCGAGCGCCAGTTGCAGCAATTCATCGAACGCACCGGCGCCGACGAGCTGATGATCACCTCGCAAGTGTTCGATCACCAGGCGCGCCTGCATTCCTACGAGATCGTCGGCCAGATCCACGCCGGCGCCGGCGCGCACGCGCTGGCCTGAAATCGCTTATATTCCTTACCGTTTTCCATTAACACTTCTTACAGGAGCATGCTTATGAGCAGCAAAACCTCGAAAGCCCCCATGGTCGACCTCGGCATTGCCGACGACGACCGCAAGCAAGTCGTCGCAGGCCTGTCGCGCCTGCTCGCCGACAGCTACACCCTGTACCTGAAAACCCATCAGTACCACTGGAACGTGACCGGTCCGATGTTCCAGACCCTGCACACCATGTTCATGACCTTGTACAACGAACAGTGGCTGGCGGTCGACCTGATCGCCGAGCGCATCCGTGCGCTGGGTGAGCTGGCCCCGGGTTCTTACAAGCAATTCGCCGAGCTGACCTCGATCACCCCGACCAGCGGCACGCCGAACGCCAAGGAAATGATCCGCGACCTGATGGAAGGCCAGGCCACCGTGGTCCGCACCGCGCGCGCCCTGTTCAGCGTGGCCGAAAAAGCCAACGACCAGCCGACCTGCGACCTGCTGACCCAGCGCATGCAGACGCACGAAAAATATGCGTGGATGCTGCGCAGCCTGCTGGAAGACTGATCCTCCTCACGCCAGCCGCGCCCCCGGGCCCGGCTGGCGCTCGCCTGCCCCTCCCGTTTTCTTCCTGTAGCGTTGCTTTTTTCTTACGAAAGCAGCGATTGACGCCCTGCTTTCCCGCTAATTCGCCCGCGCCTGCGGATGCTGCATCGCAGCATGCTAGTATTGAAAATTAGTCACTTTTCCCGGGCCGCAGATGAAACGTGTGATTTTCAACCAGAAGGGTGGCGTCGGAAAATCGACGATTGCGGTCAACCTGGCAGCGATTGCGGCCCACGAGGGCAAGAAAACCCTGCTCATCGACATTGACCCGCAGTGCAACGCCAGCCGCTACCTGCTCGGCGCGGCCATGAACGAGGTGGCCCCGACCATGGGCGCCTATTTCGAGCAGATGCTCAACTTCATCGTCTTCCCCCGCCCGGCCAGCGACTTCGTCCATCCGACCCCGTTCGAGAACCTGTCGATCATGGTCTCGCATCCGGAGCTGGGCGATTTGCAGGCCAAGCTCGAAGCGCGCCACAAGATCTACAAGCTGCGCGACACGCTCAACGAACTGGCCAGGGACTTCGATGAAATTGTCGTCGACACCCCACCCGCCTACAACTTCTTCACCCAGTCGGCCCTGATTGCCGCCGACCGCTGCCTGATCCCCTTCGACTGCGACGACTTTTCGCGCCAGGCGCTGTACACCCTGGTGGCCAACGTGGCCGAGATCAAGGCCGACCACAATCCCGCGCTGGCGATCGAAGGCATCGTCGTCAACCAGTTCCAGGCGCGCGCCCTGCTGCCGCAGCGCCTGGTGAACGAACTGAGCGCGGAAGGCTTGCCGGTGCTCGCCAACAAGCTGTCGAGTTCGATCCGCATCCGCGAATCGCACGACCGCAACCTGCCGATGATCCACCTCGACCCGCGTCACAAGCTGAGCCAGGAGATGCTGGCGCTGTACCACGAGCTTCAAGCCGCATAAGGCTTGCAGGGGACGACCCCGCCGCCCAGGCCTGCACGCACAAGCTGGCGCAAATGAAGGCGGGCGACTCGGCCTGGCCAGGATCGTGCGTCGTCGGAAGCGCGCGCCCGGGCAAGGCGTGATGCCAGGCCCGGCCTGCGCTGCCCGCCGGCAAGCGCTTGATTCCCGGTCTCTCGCGTTTCAACCCGAATGCAGGCCAACCGGCCCAACGCCGCGCGCATCTTTGATTTATCTCAAACCCCCTGCGTCAAGCAGCCATGCCAGGCGTCGGCGGCGAACCACTCCCGCCGCATCCGGTCAAACTCCCATCAGCTAAACGGGAGAACACCATGATGATGTATCGATCCATGTTTCCGGGCGATGTATTCGCCGAACTGGACCGCCTTCAGCGCGAAATCCAGCAAGCCTTCGACCTTGGCCCCAGCATTCGCGGCTTGGGCCGTGGCGGCTTTCCGGCGCTCAATGTCGGCAGCACGCCGCACAGCGTCGAGATGTATGCGTTTGTCCCCGGGCTCGACCCGGCCTCGATCGACGTGCAGCTCGAACACGGCGTGCTGACCATCGCCGGCGAGCGTGCCGACGACCTCTCGAGCGCGCAGCAGCAAGCCACGGTGCAAATCAACGAACGCTTCGCCGGCCGCTTCAGGCGGGTGGTCAACCTGCCGGACGATATCGACCCCGAATCGGTCGCGGCACACTATCGCGATGGCGTGCTGCACGTCAGCGTGGCGCGGCGCGAGGCAACGCAGCCACACCGTATTTCAGTTCACTGAACAGGAGAGCGCACCATGACGAACGACGACAAAGAGCACAGCGGTGCGGCAGACGCGCCAGATATCGCTGGCCAGGCAAGCAATCCAGGGCCGATGGGTAATCCGTCCGATGCCGCCCTTGCAGGCAGTGCGGGCAACACCGGCAATGTGGGCGGCGCCGCTGGCAGCGAGGCGGGCGGTGATATGCGCGGCAGTGGCCGCAGTGGCACCGGCGCCGGCCAGGAAGGCAGTGCAAGCACGGCCGGCGCTAGCGCTCAGGGCAGCGCGCAGGCGGGCGGCGCTGACACAGGCGGGATGACCACAACCCGCTCTCCGGACCAGGCCGGCGGCAGCATCGCGCCCCGCACCGGCGTGCTGATCCCACCGGTGGACGTGATCGAAGACGCCAGCGGCATCACCCTGCTTGCCGACATGCCGGGCGTGTCCAAGGACAAGCTCGACCTGCGCCTGGAAACGAACAGTCTCACCATCAATGGCGCCGTCTCGCTCGATGTGCCGGAGGGAATGGAATCGCGCTACGCCGAGGTCAAGCACCAGCAATACCAGCGCACCTTCGCGCTGTCGAAAGAACTTGATGGCGAACAGGCCAGCGCCGAACTGGCGCACGGGGTACTCAAGATCCGTATTCCGAAAACAGCGCATGCGCAGCCGCGCAGGGTACAGATCAACGTTACGTAGGCTTAGAAGACAACACGCCGACCCGGCCCAAGGTGCGGGACGGCCGGGCGGCAGGGGCTGCGGCATTGTGGGGGGGCCAGCACCCGTGCAGCGCGGCTGCGGCGCTGCCGTTCGGCCAGCGTTTGGCTAGCCTCGTGCCCGTCCTTACGGGTGCCCGACCACCGACGCGCTGGCCATCAGCTCGTCGATCAGCGCCAGCGAATTCTTGCCCGACATGGCATGCGGATTTAATCCCGGCAAGTCCGAAAAGCGCAGCAGGGTCGACGGATTGATGCGCGCCAGGTTGGCCTTGCCCATGGTCCAGCCGGCATAACGCCGCTCGTTGATTTCTTCGTAGTGCAGCAGCACCACATCGGTGTGGCGCGGATCGCGCACGATTTTCGCGTACAGCCCGTTGATCGCCTCGCGCCCGCCTTCGAGCACCTGCATGTAGACGTGCTCGCTGTGGCACAAAATGCCCGTGATGCCCTGGGCCGGATTGTGCGCGTGCGACTGGCACATGATGTCGTGAATCGTATCGGGCTGCGGCGAAGCAATGGCGCGGCTGGCGTACAGGAGACGGACGAGCATGGTGTGATTCTCCGAAGATCAGCGTTTAATCAGGGACAGGAACTCGCGCCGCAGCGCCGGATCTTTCAGGAACGAACCGTGCATGACGCTGTTGATCATTTTCGCATCCATATCCTTCACGCCGCGCCACTGCATGCAAAAATGGTCCGCTTCCATCACAACCGCCAGCCCGTCCGGCTGCATTTTTTCCTGTAGCAAGTCAGCCAGTTGCACCACGGCTTCTTCCTGGATTTGCGGACGGCTCATGATCCAGTTGGCGATGCGTGCGTACTTCGACAGGCCGATCAGCGCCGAATGCTCGTTCGGCATCACCCCGATCCAGACCTTGCCGATCACCGGGCACAGGTGGTGCGAACAGGCGCTGCGCACCGTGATCGGGCCGATGATCATCAGCTCGTTCAGATGCGATGCGTTGGGAAACTCCGTGACCGGCGGCATCGGCACATAGCGGCCGCCGAAGACTTCGTTGATGAACATCTTGGCCACGCGGCGCCCGGTGTCCTGGGTATTGTGGTCGCTCACGGTATCGATCACCAGGCTCTCGAGCACGCCTTGCAGCTTGGCGCTGACTTCGTCGAGCAGCTCGTCGAGTTCGCCCGGTTCAATAAAACGCGCGATATTGTCGTTGGCGTGGAAGCGCGTCTTGCTGGCGACCAGGCGCGCGCGGATGCGCTCCGACACCGTCACGGTGCTGGGTTGGTATTCGGTAGTCAGTCCGTTCGACATGCTCAATTCCTGTATAAATAGATAAAAATGGCGGCCCGGCTCACGCCAGCCCATCCGGCAGCGGCAAGCCTTCGGCCCGCGCCAGCCGTTCCAGCGCATGTTCCAGCAGCACGCGCGCTTGCGCGGCGGCCTGCCCCAATTCCTGGTGCAAGGCCGCGTCGCTGGGATTGCGCGATCCGCATTGCACACTGTAACGTTCAAAACTGCCGATCATCAGCAAAATATCGGCCAGGTGACGCGGACATTCGCACATCACGCTGTTGCTGGCCGCTGCCAGCGCCGCCAGCGCCTGGTCGTCCAGCCGGCGCGGCGCCACCGCCTCGCCGGGCGGCACCAGCGGCACGCGCGGCGGCGCGGCAAGGTGCGCGCGCCGGGCCGGAAACGCCACCTGGCACAGCAATGCCACCTCGGCCATGTCGGATGGCGCGCGTGCCACCAGGCAACCGAGGGCGCGCAGGTGGCGGATGGTGGCGCTGGCGCAAAACCGGTATAGCACCACCACCGCCGGCGTGCCGCACGCCAGGCGCGCCGCCGCCACCAGCGGCAGGGCCGAATCGTCCAGTTCCGACAACTCGATCAGCAGCACATCGGCGCCCACACCGCGCAAGGCGGTGGGTGCCTCTTCCAGCCGGGCGCAGGATTGGCGCACGTCCAGCGTGAGCAGCTCGCGCCCGCCGGCGGTCAACTGGCGCGCCAGTCCCGCGCCCGCCACCGCCACCCGGATCGGTCCGCTGGCGCCGGTGTCGGTTTCCAGCGGCTCGGCCAGGTGCTGGAGCTGTTCCAGCGGCAAATGGGCCATGGCGCCGATCGGATGGCCCTGGTCGACCAGTTGCTTGATCAGGCTCAGCCGGCGCACCTGGGCGCTCGAATACAAACGTTGCCCGCGCGCCGAACGTTGCGGTGTCGACACACCATAGCGGCGCTCCCACACCCGCAAGGTTTCGACCGGCAATCCCGCCAGGCGTGCTGCCACGCCGCTGCGGTAGGCGCCGGTGTCGTCGGAGCGCACGGTTTCGTGATCGGTAGAAAGTTCATTCATGGCGTCATCCTTCATGTTGAACCGCTTGTGAACCGTGAAAAATCAATTATACCGCTTCAAATCATGGACAGTTGGAAGAGGGCCAAAAAGCCCCGGTGGCAAGAAAAAGTGGTGGCCGAAGTGACATCTGACGTATATTTACCTTGTTGCACGTCGGAACAATCCAACTACCTGAGGACGATCATGATGAAAAAGATGTTGATGAGCTGCGCCCTGCTGGCGTTCACCGGTGCCGCGTTTGCCGCGCCCGAAGCAGCCGCGCCGGTGGCCAAATCGGCCCAGCAGAACAAGATGGTGACCTGCAACGCCGACGCCAGCGGCAAGAAAGGCGACGAGCGCAAAGCCTTCATGAAAGAATGCCTGAGCGGCAAACCAGCAGCCCCGGCCGCCACGCCGCAGCAGAACAAGATGAAGACCTGCAATGCCGAGGCAGCGGGTAAAAAAGGCGACGAGCGCAAAGCGTTCATGAAAACCTGCCTGAGCGCCCCCAAATAAGCCAACCACCCCGGTGTTTGGCTGTTCAGGCGCCTGGCCGGCGTCCGCCCGGCGTCACGCCACCCAAGCGGTACGACAATCCCAGGTAAATCAGCCGCCCATCGTAGCGGCGCAGGCTGCTTTCGCGCAGGATGTCGCTGTCGATGCGCGACTGGGTCTTGTTCGAATCGAACATGTCCGTCACATTCAGCACCACGTTCAGGCGCGGCGTCAGGCTATGCCGGTAGCTCAGGTTGACCGTCGAATTCGGCTCGCGAACACCTTGCCCGATCAGGGTCTTGCCCTGCGTGTTGAACACCACCTGCACCTGATCGGCCGCACTGACCTGGTAATTGATGCGCCCGCGCAGATTGAGCGAGGTGGCCGAACGCCGCAGCGCCGCACCGTTGTTGTTCAGGTAGGCCTGCTCGCTGTACCCCAGATTCCCGCTGGTGCTGAGCGATAAGGTCTTGCCGACCTTCCCGCTCAGGCTGAACTCCAGCCCGCCCGACTGGCGGCCGCCGCTGTTGTCGCGCGTGGTCAACAGCACGTTGTCGCCAATAAAGTAGCGCCGCTCGGAAATCAGATCGTGTTCCTTGCGCAAAAACGCGCGCAGGTTGGACTCCACCGGCCCCAGCGCGGTATCGAGGCCGAGCTCGATCGAATCGGTCTCCGACGGCAGCAATCCCGGATTGCCGGACGAGACATTCACCTCATCCCGGTACACCACGAACGGATTCAGATCCCCCGCCACCGGCCGCTGGATGCGATGCGCATAGCTGAGCCTGATCGTGGTCTTGTCGGACGCCTTGTAACTGATAAAGAAGCTCGGAATCGTGCTCAGGTAGTCGTTGCGCGCTTCGCTGCGCGCCGTCAGTTGGCGGATATCGACCCGGGTATATTCCGCGCGCAAGCCGCCCAGCACGCCCCAGCGTTCGTCCACCCGCCACTGCCACGAGCCGTACAGCGCCGCCGTGGTCTCGTCGAGCGCGAAGCGGTTGCTGCGCGCCGCGTTGTCGGTCTGGTCCATGGTGAGCGCATCGATGTTCACATGGCGCGCGTCGACGCTGCCGGCATTGCGCGCCAGTTTATAGCCGAGTTTCAGCATGGCCGTGTCGATCGAGCGCTCATAGTCGCCGCTCCAGTCGGTAACCCGGTTGCGGCTGCCGCTGCCCTGGCGGCTGAAGGCGCGCTGCCTGCCGTCGCTGTCGTACAGATAACTGTTCGCGTAGGCGCTGTCGTTGCGGTTGCTGCTGGTGGACACGCGCAGGTCCATCTTGAACAGTTCGCCGTCGGCTTCGCCCTTGTGCTCGCCGCGCACGCCCCAGCTGCTGTTTTCGCTGGTGCCGCTGCGCTCGCTGGTGCGCAAGTAATCGCTGGCCAGTTCGCCCGTCGCGCCGTTGTTCACATAGTGGTCGCGCCCGTGCTGGTCGTTGCTGCGCTTGCTGTAGGCGAGATTCGCGGCCAGCTTGCTGCGCGTGCCCAGGTTGTAACCGACGCCGCCATTGATGCCGAACGCATCGTTGAGCCCTGCCCCGCTCGACGCCTGCGTGCTGCGCCGCACCGCCCCGCTGACCGGATCGATGCGCTCGCGCACCACCGTGGCCATGGAATCGCGCCCGTCATGGCGCGCGTTGATGCCGCCCTGGAAGCTGAACAGCCCCTGGTTGTAGCTCCCGGACAGCGCCGAATTGGCGCGTCCGCCCGTGCCCGCATTCAGGTTGGCCACGCCCAGGCCGCCGGCGCGCTTGTTGCGCCGCGTGACCAGGTTGATGATCGGCCCGCCGCCGCCTTCGTTGCCGAACTGCGCCCCCGGGTTGTTGATCACTTCCACCGATTCGATATCGTCGGCGGCCATCGCGGCCAGCGCCGCACCACGGTTCTCGCCCTGCAACATGGCCGACGGTTTGCCGTCGATCAGGATCTGCACATTGCTGTTGCCGCGCAGGCTGACGCTGCCGTCCGGATCGACCGCCACCGACGGCACATTGCCCAGCGCATCGGCGGCCGAACCGTTGGTCGTGCTCACGTCGGCCTTGATGTCGTACACCTGGCGGTCGATGCGGTTGGTCGGACGCTCGCCTTCGACCGTGACCGACGGCACCGGCATATCGCCCTCCGGCGGCGGCTTGGGCGGCGCCGCCGTGCGGGCGGCCTGCACCACAGCGCTTGGCGTACCGGCGGCCGGCGTAACACCAGCCGGCGCCAGCGGACCTTGCGCCTGCGCGCCATGCCCGGCGCTTGCGGCCAGCAGCGCCAGCCACAGTGGTCTTGCGCGGCGGGCACCGCGCGGGCGGGGCAATCGAAACTGTTTCATCGGGAAACTCGGGCGAGATCCAGGCGCTGGATAATAATGCCGCTAACTTAAGATCCGTCCTTCCCGCAGAGGGGGAACGCACAGCGTTCCCGCCTCCGAGGGAAGTCTTTTCTGCCAGTGGCAAGAAAGACGGTTTCGAGGTTTGCGGCATAAAACCGCTTAACTTAAGGGCATTAGGCGCTGGATGGGGATTGATGGAATTGTCCAGCGGGCACTATACACAGACTGCGCGCGAAACGTTCCTGAAATCAATTGATTCCGCTATCGCCCGCAGAGCCCCCAACGCGTCAATACACCATTTGCGAAATAATTTGTCCGGAAGCAGGCACTTTCTTGCAGCGCGGGACGATCCTGGCGTCGAACAAGGCCTGGCGCGATTTCGCGCTCGCCAACGGCGGCGACCCGCTGTGCGTCAGCGAAGGCATCAATTATTTCGACGTGTGCGACCGCGCCGCGCTGTCCGGCTGCGGCGACGCCGCCCACGTCGCCCAGCTGATCGGCATTTCCACCGACATCAGCGAAATCCAGATGTCGATCGACGACTTCGGCACCGGCTATTCCTCCTTGTCCTACCTCAAGAAATTCCACATCGACTATCTGAAAATCGACCAGTCGTTTGTCCTCAAGATGGTGGCCGGCCCGGACGATCTGGCCTTGTGCCAAGCCATCGCCGTCATGGGCCACAAGCTCGGCATCAAGGTCATCGCCGAAGGCGTCGAGACGCAGGAACAGCGTGACCTGCTCACTGGCGCCGCACCAAAACGGATGCGCCGCCGTGGTGCGTGCGGCGCCTGCACGCCCCGCGCGCGCCACATTCCCCTTCCAGATCAGGCACTTGGCGCCACGCACCAAAATGGAACGATTATTGCTTAATCAAAGAACATCACATCTTCCATGCACCTTTATCGGGAATCGTCCAATGAACGGAACCAACCACGCCGCCGACGCGCTCTTCATTTTGCTCGGCGCCATCATGATCCTGGCCATGCACGCCGGCTTTGCCTTCCTGGAACTGGGTACGGTCAGGAAGAAGAACCAGGTCAATGCCCTGGTCAAGATCCTGGCCGACTTTGCGGTGTCGACGATTGCCTATTTTTTCATCGGCTACGGCATTTCCTATGGCGTCGATTTCTTCGCCAGCGCCGACGTGCTGGCCGAGCGCAACGGCTACCAACTGGTCAAATTCTTCTTCCTGCTCACCTTCGCCGCCGCGATTCCGGCGATCGTCTCGGGCGGCATTGCCGAGCGCGCCAAGTTTCATCCGCAGTTGATCGCCACCGCCTTGCTGGTCGGCTTCATCTATCCGCTGTTCGAAGGCATCGCCTGGAACGGGCGCTTCGGCATCCAGGCCTGTTTCAAGCTCGTCTTCGGCGCCGAGTTCCACGACTTTGCCGGTTCGGTCGTGGTGCACGCCGTGGGCGGCTGGATCGCCCTGCCCGCCGTGCTGCTGCTGGGGGCGCGGCGCGGGCGCTACGGGCGCAACGGCGCCATCGCCGCCCATCCGCCCTCCTCGATTCCCTTCCTCGCGCTGGGCGCCTGGATCCTGGCGGTGGGCTGGTTCGGCTTTAACGTCATGAGCGCGCAAACGCTCGACAAGATGAACGGCCTGGTCGCCGTCAACTCGCTCATGGCCATGGTCGGCGGCACCCTGGCTGCGCTGGTGCTCGGCAAGAACGATCCCGGTTTTACCTACAACGGCCCGCTGGCCGGACTGGTGGCCGTGTGCGCCGGCTCGGACCTGATGCACCCGCTCGGCGCGCTGGCCACCGGCGCCATCGCCGGCGCGATTTTCGTAGCCATGTTCACCCTGACCCAAAACCGCTGGAAGATCGACGACGTGCTCGGCGTGTGGCCGCTGCACGGCCTGTGCGGCACCTGGGGCGGCATCGCGGCCGGCATCTTCGGGCTGAAAAGCCTGGGCGGCATGGGCGGCGTGGCGTTCCTGTCGCAACTGGCCGGCACCGTGCTCGGCGTGGCCATTGCGCTGGCCGGCGGCTACCTGGTGTATGGCGTGCTGAAAAAGACCATGGGCTTGCGGCTCGACCCGGAGCAGGAATTCCAGGGCGCCGATTTGTCGATCCACCACATTTCATCGACGCCGGAAAGGGAATCGAACTGGTAGCGGGTACGTGAGGGAGCCTTGCAACGGGGGAGCCTTGCAACATCGGCCATACCAAACTAAAATCAGGCGGGCATGTCAACACTTCCCTCACGTCTTACCCCGGATCCAAGCAATCAATGAAGAAACCCTCTGCGCCGCAAGAATCGACCTCGGCTGAGCCGCGCCTGTACCGGGTGGTGGCCACCCGCATCCAGGCCCTGATCCGCGACGAGAGCATCAAGGCCGGCGAGCGCCTGCCGGCCGAGCGCGACCTGGCCGCCAAGCTCAGCGTGAGCCGCGCATCGCTGCGCGAAGCGCTGATCGTGCTCGAACTGAGCGGCATCGTGGAAGTGCGCGGCGGCTCCGGCGTGTATGTCAGCGAGCAGGCCACGGCGCAGGCCGATGTGCCTGAAGTCGGGCCGGGTCCGTTCGAAGTGCTGGCCGCGCGCCGCATGATCGAGTCCGAAGTGGCGGCGCTGGCCGCCAAGATGGCCACCGACTCGGCCATCGACGCGATCCTGACGGCGGTGCTGGAGATGGAACACCATCACGAAGACCGGGCCAGCAACGAGCAGGCCGACCGCAATTTTCACCTGGCGATTGCACGCGCCACGGGGAACACGGCGCTGGTGGGGGTGGTGGATTATTTGTGGAACCAGCGCGGCAGCTTGTGGCACAAGCTCAAGGAGCATTTCCAGACCGAGGATTTGCGCGTGACCACCCTGACCGACCACCGCAAGATTCTCGAGGCGATTGCCTCGCATGACGTGGCTGGCGCGCGCCAGGCGATGCGCGCGCACCTGGAGCGGGTAACGCGCACCTTTTCGCGCGGGTAGCCGCCCGGCAGTCGCCCCACATCCTTTTCCACCACACTTTTATGTCCACCTCGCCAGCGCGGGCGTGGGCCGTGCGCAATCGTGCCGATCAGGCATAAAATGCACAACTGGCAAGTCCACCTTGATTAATTGGTCAGGCCAAACTAGAATTGGCCTAACCATAAAAGCAATACCAATCAGGAGACACGCCGTGCCAAACTCATCCAGGTTCCCGCAACCGAAGCGACTGCTTTCCTCTATCGCCATCGCGGTCCTGAGCCTGATGAACCAGGCCGCCGCCCGGCAGAGCGACGACGGCATGACCCGGATCGAAGTGACCGGCTCCTCCATCAAGCGCCTGGCCAGCGAAAACGCCCTGCCCCTGACCACCATCAAGGCCGACGACCTGGTCAACCGCGGCCTGACCACGATGTCCGAAGTGGCCACCTCGCTCACCGCCGGCGCCACCAACGAACCGGTGGGCGGCGGCGGTGGCGGCACCATGATCAACATGCGCGGCCTGAACACCAACCGCACCCTGGTCCTGCTCAACGGCCGGCGCCTGGCCAACGAAGCCATCGGCGACAGCGCGATCAACGTCGACGTGATTCCGATGAGCGCCATCGAACGGGTCGACGTGCTGCGCGACGGCGCCTCGGCCATCTACGGCACCGATGCGATTGCCGGCGTGGTCAACTTCATCACCAGGCGCGCCATCACCGGCACCACCGCCAGCGCCAGCGTCATGGCGCCCGAGCGCAGCGGCGGCGGCGACCAGCGCCGTTTCAGCCTGACCACCGGCAAAGGCGACCTGGCCAAGGACGGCTGGAACATCTACGCCGCCTTCGACACCCAGAAACGCAGCGCCCTCATGCAGCGCGACCGCCCCAACATCAGCGACCCCGACGACATTGCCCGCCTCGGCGGCACCGCCTTCACCAGCAACACCTCCGGCTCCTCGTCGGCGCCGGCCAACTACACCGTCTACGCCAACGGCAAACCGACCAGCGTCACCGGCAACCCGTATTTCGGCGCCGGCTGCGTGGCGCCGTACCAGGGCCAGTACACGGTTCCCTCGACCAAGCCGGGCGGCGCCGGCAGCAAGACCTGCGTGCTCGCCCCCAACCTGTATCCGCAACTGCTGGCCGACAACAAGCAAACCACCTTGCTGACCAAGGGCAGCCTGCGCCACGGCGACGGCAAGCTGCTGACGGTCGAACTGCTCAGTTCCGAGTCCTGGATCGACGCCCTCAATCCGCCGCAGCCCTTCGGCGCCCAGACCGACTACGACAAGGTCAATCCCGGGCTGAGGAAGCCCTTGATGATCACCAAAAACAGCAAATGGTATCCGGGGGGAGCGGGCGGCGTGCCCGCCGTGGCCGGCCTGAACGGCGCCGACCTCGCGCTCACCTGGAGCCTGGACGAACTCGGCCCGGCGATGACCGACGACCGCCAGAACAGCCACCGCCTGGTGCTCACCGAAGAAGGCCAGTTCAAGGGCTGGGACTACAAGGCCGGCTTTAATTACGCCTACAGCAAGCGCACCGTCAAATTCCTGAGCGGCTACCTGCGCACGCCCGAGCTGTACAAGGGCGTGGCCGACGGCGTGCTCAACCCTTTTGGTGCGCAGGACGCCGCCGGCCAGGCGTATCTTGACAGCATCACCGCCGCCGGCCTGGTCAACCGCCGCGCCGAAGTCCACTACTACGGCCCCGACCTGACCCTCAACCGCGAGCTGATGACCCTGGGCGGCGGCGCGCTGGCGCTCGCCGTCGGCGCCGACCTGCACCGCGAAACCTACCGCGACGCTTCCGGCGACATTGGCGAGGCGGTGGTCTACAAAGTCTCCGGCACGCCCAACCGCTACCCGAGCGGCCAGCGCACCGTGTTCGGCACCTACCTGGAACTGGACGCGCCGTTCACAAAGCAACTGAATGTGAACCTGGCCATGCGCGCCGACCGCTTCAGCGACTTCGGCACCACCTTCAACCCCAAGGCCAGCGTGCGCTACGAGCCATCCAAGGCGCTGATGCTGCGCGCCACCGCCAGCACGGGTTTCCGCGCCCCGACCCTGCCCGAGCTGTACGGCACCCCGCAAACCCGCGTACCGTCCACCTCCAAGTGGGATGACCCGCTGCTGTGCCCGAGCGGCACGCCCGGCATCAGCGGCACCGGCACCCTCACCACCGACCCGCAATACGCCGGCCTGAACCTGGACGCCGCCAAGGTCTGCGGCAGCACCCTGACCGTGCTCACCGGCGCCAACCCCGACCTCGAGCCGGAAAAGTCGAAGACCTTCACCGCCGGCATCGTCATCGAACCGATCAAGAACCTGGTGGCCTCGCTCGACTTCTGGAACGTCGAAATGACAGGCACGATCGCACAGATTTCCGAAGACACGATCTTTGGCGACGTCAACAAATACAACAAGCTGTTCGTGCGCAATCCCGACGGCACCCTGGCCTACATCACCAAGACGCGTTTGAACATGGGCGGCCTGCGCACGCAGGGCATCGACGCCAGCCTGAACTACACCCTGCCGACCGCCACGATGGGGCGTTTCGGCATGTCCTTCGACGGCACCTACGTCAACAAATACGAAGGCCAGAACGAAGAAGGCGGCGACTGGATCGACAGCGTCGGCAAACCGGGCGCGCTCTCGACCGGCGCCACCTCGGCCAACACCTACGTCTTCAAATGGAAGCACAACCTGCGCCTGTCGTGGAGCCGCGGCGGCTTCGGCACCCAGCTGACGCAGTCGTACACCTCGAGCTACATCGACACCAACGCCCTGCCGAGCCAGAAGCCGGGGCAGCCGTTCTACAACGAGATCGCGCCGTACATCCTGTACAACCTGACCACCAGCTACGCCTGGAACAAGCAGCTCAAGTTCACCTTCGGGGTGAACAACCTGCTGGACGTCGACCCGCCGCTGTCGAACCAGCGACTGAGTTCGCGCGTGGTATTCGCGCAAAACATCGCCAAGCCGATCGGCCGCGCCTACAACGTGCGCGTGAACTACACCTTCTGATGATGAACAGCCTTCACTTCCTGACAGCGCTGGCCTGCCTGGCGCTAGCTGGCGGCACAGCGGCGCAAGCGGCCGATGACGCCGCCAAACCGGCGCGCATCATCCTCGTCGGCGACTCGACCATGGCGACCCGTTCCGGCTACGGCGACGCCCTGTGCCAGCGCCTGCGCGCCGGCGTGGCCTGCATCAACCTGGCGCGTGGAGGACGCAGCTCCGGCAGCTTTCGCGCGGAAGGGCGCTGGGACGAAGTGCAGGCGCTGCTGCGCGACGGCGCCGCGTTCAGCGCCAGCTACGTGCTGATCCAGTTCGGCCACAACGACCAGCCGGGCAAACCCGGGCGCTCGACCGACCTGGTGACCCAGTTCCCGCAAAACATCGCCCGTTATGTCAGCGAAGCGCGCGCGCTCGGCGGCGTGCCGGTGCTGGTCACGCCGCTGACGCGGCGCATTTTCAAGGGCCCATATCTGCGCGACGATTTGGGGCCGTGGGCGTCCGAAGTGCGGCGCGTGGCGAAAGAGACTGGCGCCTTGCTGGTCGACCTGAACAAGATCAGCGCCGACGCGGTGCAAGCGATGGGGTCAAGCGAAGCCGACACCCTGGCGCAAGCGCTGCCGCCCGACCCGAACGCAGCGCCGGTCGTAGCGGCACCGGGTGTCGCCGTCGAACCGCAAGGCACGCCCAAAACCAGCTTCGACCGCACCCACGTCGGCGCCAAAGGCGCGGCGCTTTTTTCCGGCATGGTCGCCAGCGAGTTGCGGCGCCAGATTCCCGCCCTGCGTCCCGCCTTCGCCCCGTGAGCACCAATCCATGTCCAAGCGCCTGACCGCCCCTCTGCTGCTCACCCTGCTCCTGACTCCCATCGCTCAGGGTTCGGAAAAAGTTGTAATAAAACCGGGGACAGACCCCGGTTTTGCAAGAGCGAACTTGATCGTAAAAGTTGCAAAACCGGGGACAGACCCCGGTTTTGCAACACCGCCCGACAAGGTGATGCGCCTTGACGAAGATCCCGCGGCCGTCCGCACGCTGTTCACGCAGGTGGCGCCCGCCACCGACTATTTTGTCGAGGCACGCATCCGCGCCTTGCCCGGCCCGCCCGGCCAGCTGTATTTGCTCGGCCGTCATGTCGACGCCGACAACTGGCTCGGCGCCGGCCTGCGGATGTGCGATGCCAGCCCGACCGTCCAGGCCGACATCGTGCGCCAGCAGGACGGCCAGCTCGGCCGCCTGAAACAGGTCAAACGCACCATCCCCAGCGAGGGTCGCTTTCTCACCGTGCGCTTTGAGATGATCGGCGAGTCGTTGACCGTCTATCTCAACGGCGAAAAACTCAGCACCGCCACCGTGCCCGGCTCGGCCATCCCCGGCGCGCTCGGCGTCTACAGCAGCGGCAAGGGGTTTGAACTGGCCGATATCCGCGTGGGCAATCCCGCCGACAAACCCATGCGCATCGCGCCCGCCGTCGCCGCCAGCAGCTTCAGGGCGCAAGCCGGCGATCCGCCGTCGACGCTGGCCATCAGCGCGTTCAACGGCGACGGCGTCACGCCGGCGCGCTTTACGGTCCGTTCCAGCAACCCGGCCGTGGCCAGCGCCGTCGTGCGCGGCAACAGCATCGTGGTCACGCCCAAGCAGCCCGGCAGCGCCAGCCTGATCGTCGCCAGCGCCGCCGATCCGACCGTGCAGAGCATCATCGACGCGACCATCGGGCCCGCCTTCGCGCCGCCCGCCGCGTCCAGGACCGACCTCGCCGGCGCCATCTCCCCGCCGGCGCGCGCCGACGCGGTGCAGACCGACACCCTGCTGCGCCTGCGCTTCGACCAGCCGCCGCGCCTCGGCAGCGCCGGTTCGGTGCGCATCTACCGCCAGGCCGATCACAAGCTGGTCGATATCATCCGTCCCGGCGATGAAGTGGCGGCCATCGGCTACCCCGGCCAGGACCAGCTGCGCTACACGCGCCGCGCCCCGATCACCATCGACGGCCACCACGCCACCATCCGTCCGCACGCCAACCGCCTCGCCTACGCCAGCGCCTATTACGTGGTGATCGAGGCGGGCGTGTTCGACAACGCGGCCATCAACGGCGCGCCGTTCGCCGGTGTCGGCCGCGCCGATGGATGGATCTTCCGCACCCGCGCCACGGCGCCATCCGGCACCAGCTTGACGGTGGACGCTGACGGCCCGGCCGATTTCCGTACCGTGCAGGGCGCGCTGAACCACGCGATGCGGCATGCCGGCCAGGCCACGCCGGTCACAATCGCCGTGGCCAACGGCCGCTACGACGAGATGCTGTTCATCCGGGGCAAGGACAACCTCACCATCAAGGGCGAAAGCCGCGACGGCGTGGTCATCCACAACGGCAACAACGATGGCCACAACCCGGGCTCGGGCCTGAGCCAGCCTCCCCAATCCCCATCCTTCACCGGCGGGCGCGCCCTGCTGATGGTCGAAACATCCGACCTGCTCACGCTCGACACGCTGACCCTGAAAAACACCACCCTGCGCTCCGACAAGATCGCCGGCCAGGCCGAAACCGTCTACTTCAACAACGACAGCGGCCGCCTGATCGCGCGCAACGCCAGCTTTTTCAGCGAGCAGGATACGATCCAGGTCAAAGGCTATTCCTGGTTCTACCGCACGCTGATCGAAGGCAACGTCGACTTCATCTGGGGCGCCAACCGCGCAGCCCTGTTTGAAGAAAGCGAACTGCGCTCGGTCGGCGACAGCGCCAATCCGTCCAGCGGCGGCTATGTGGTGCAGGCGCGCACGGTGAGCGCGGCGGACCCCGGCTTCGTGTTCCTCAACAGCGCACTGACGCACGGCCCCGGCCCGGGTCCGCTGGCCAACAAGATCGCGCGCGGCGCCACCTACCTGGCGCGCAGTCCGGGTACCAAGGCCACCTGGGATAACGTGGCCTATATCAACTGCAAGATGGGCGAGCACATCGCCCCGGCCGGCTGGGGCGGCAAGGGCGTGCAGCGCGAGCCGGCGCCTAATCCGGCCAGCGCAACGGCCGCCAGCGGCTGGCGCGAATCGGGCAGCATGGACCTGGACGGCAAGCCGCTCGACTTGTCGCAAAGGGTGGGCGGTGCGATTCTCAACGCAAAGGAAGCGGCCGCGCTGTCGAGCCGGGCGGCGGTGTTTTCCGGTTTCGATGGCGGGCGGGGATGGCACCCGGAACCAGGGCTGGCGACGCCCTGAGCCGGGTTCGTGATACGCTAGCGGGCTGTTTCAGCCGCGCGCCGCCCTCATGATCCAACTTCGACACATGCAAAAAATAAATTCCAAAGCCCAGCTCAACTGGATCCTGCTGCGCGGCCTGATCGCGTTCGCTCTTGGCGCCGGCGTGGTCATCACGCGCGACATGGACGCCAGCGCCTGGCTGGTCGTGATCGGCGTACCCGCCGCGCTGACCGCCTTCAACGTCTGGCGCTGGCGCCGTTCGCGCATGGCGGCCAACGATCCGGCCTTTTAAGCGCTCCGCTGTCCAGCCCTAGCGGCTGACGCGGAAATAATCGACATCGGCGTGCGCCTGCGCGCCACCCGCGCTGAACAAGCCCATCTGCGCCCCAACCCAGCGCCCCATGCTGGCATTGAACGGCTGCCCCGCCTCCACAAAACGGCTGTTATCGAGGCTGTACGAGAACCTGGCCACGCCATCGGCCATGGTCATGCGCAGGTACACCGCATTCCCATCGACCGGCGCCACCAGCTGATCCTTCTCGGTGCACGCGTTTTCATTGCCCTCGCACAGCCCCAGCACCAGCTGCGATCCCGCTCCCGCACGGCGCAATCCCAGCCACGCATACTTCATCCCCAGTAGCACCATCCCGGCCCGGTCGCCCTCCTGCGTGGCCGACAGTTCGATGCGCGTGTCGACCGTGAACGCCGGCGCCGGCAGCTTCTGCGTCAGCACCGACGCCATCTCGCGCAGATTGGTCCCCGGCTGCGCCTGCAAACGCAACTGGCCGGGTCTTGCCGCCAGCGATGTCCATTCCGGCTTGCCGTTCGCGCTCCACTGCCATTGCAGCCCCAGCGCCGCGCTTGAGAACTCGTCGCCTGTGGGCGGCACCCGCACCGGACCGGACGCATGCGGCTTGGCATGCCGCACGAAGGGCTGGCCCACGCCGCTGGCGTCGACTTCCTCGCCGATCAGCGGCCAGCCATCCTTCCAGCGCATCGGCTGCAAGTGCACCACGCGCCCGTACGCGCGCTTGTCCTGGAAGTGGAAGAACCAGTCGCTGCCATCCTGCGCCGTCACCCAGGCGCCCTGGTGCGGACCGTTGATGCTGGACTTGCCCTGCGCCATCACAATCTTGTCTTCATACGGCCCGCTAATGCTGCGCGAACGGAACACCGACTGCCAGCCTTCCTCCACCCCACCGGCCGGCGCGAAGACATAATAGTAACCATCCTTCTTGTAGAACTTCGGCCCTTCCAGCGTCTTGTAGTTCGGCAGCTTGTTGCCGTCGATGACGATCTGGCCGCTCGTATCGAGCAGGCTGCGCCCGTCCGGCGCCATGCTGCGCAAGGTCAGCACGTTGTTGAAACCGGCCCGGCTCTTGGCCCAGCCGTGCAGCAGGTAAGCCTTGCCGTCGTCGTCCCACAGCGGGGTCGGGTCGATCAGGCCCTTGCCGCCGGCCAGCAGGTGCGGCGCGCTCCAAGGTCCCTTGAAATCGGTGGCGGTCATGACGTAGATGCCGAAGTCCGGATCGGGATAAAAAATCCAGAATTGTCCATCATGAAACCGCAGACACGGCGCCCACACCCCCTTGCCCGGCTGCGGCGTGGCGAACACGTTTTCCGGCACCAGTTTCGGCAGTGCGTGGCCGACCAGTTCCCAGTTGACCATGTCTTTCGATTGCAGCAGCGGCAGGCCGGGCGTGTTGCTGAAGCTCGATGCGGTCATGTAATAGGTCTCGCCGACGCGAATCGCATCCGGGTCGGAATAGTCGGCGTGCAGGATCGGATTCTGGTACTGGCCGTTGCCCAGGTCGGCCGTCCACGGCTGCTGCGGCGCACTCGGCGTACTCTGGCAGGCGCCAAGCGCCAGCGGCAGGATCAGCGGCAGGAACAAGGGCACGGCCCGGTGCAGGAAATGCGGTGTGGTCATGGTGCTGGTCTCGTTGTTGTTGGAATATGGGTATGCAGGAACGCGGCGATGGCGTCGGCCGTGGGGTCGATCCACGGCTCGAACAGCCAGAAGGAGTGCGGCGAATCGGGCAGCATGACAACTTGCGTGGCGACGCCGGCGGCGGTCATTTTGTCGATCATCTCGTCGCGCCCGACGGCAAAGCGCGGCTGCGCGCTGCCGATGAACAGCATCGGCGGCGTGTGGCGGTTGACGTAGAAGGTGGGCGAGGCTTCGCGCCACAGGCCGGCCGCTTCGGCGTAGCTGCCGCCAAACCAGAAGCCGGCGGCCGATGGTTTTTTCTTCGGGTCGTCTTCGTTGGCGCGCGCGGCCGGCGAGGTGAAGTCGGACAGGCCGTCGATGTTGATCACCGCCTGCGCGGCGCTCGATACCGGGTTGCCTTCGCCATCGGGATCGAACGTCGGCGTGCCGCTGGTAACGCCCGCCAGGCTGGCGATTTGCCCGCCGGCCGAGCCGCCCGCCAGCGCGATCCGCTGCGGGTCGATGCCGTGCGCCGCGCTGTTGGCGCGCAGCCAGCGCACGGCGGCCTTGACGTCGTGGATGGCGGCCGGGTAGCGCGCTTCGTCGGCCAGGCGGTAGTCGATGACGGCGGCGGCGATGCCGCGCGCGGCCAGGCGCGCGGCCAGCGGCGCCATGTTGCTGCGCTCGCCGGAACGCCAGCCGCCGCCGTGCACCAGCAGCACCGCCGCCAACGGCCCCTGATTGCGCGTGATTTGTCCCGGCAGGTGCAGATCGAGCTGCAACAGGTGCTGTCCGCGGCGCGCATAGCCGATCCCGCTGATGGTGACCGTTTCAACGCCGGTGTGCGTGCCCGCGATCTTGATGAAGGGGTAGGTCTTGACCAGCCTGGCGTAGGTGGTCGCGGCGTTGTAGGGAACCGCGCCCGGCACGCTTTGCTCCGTCATTCCCACGCACCCGCACAGCAGCGCGCCCGTCAATACGATTGCCCAGCCCCGCACAGCATTGCCCATCGCGATCTTCCCAGTTCATCCACGTGTCGATAAAGTATGCCATGGGCTGACACAAGTGGCTAGTCCGCCTTGCACATTTGGCCTGACCAAACTAGAATGGCCTGACCAAATAGCGCTTAAAAAATCATCACTTATAACAGGGGACAATGTGAATACAGCACTTAAACTGTTTGCCGCCATCGCCACGGTGGCCTGCATGGCCAGCCCGGCGCAGGCCGAAGGCCCGTTCCGCAATCCGGACAACAAGAACCTGACCGACCCGGGCGAGGGCACCTATCCGGTCCCGTACAAAAAGCCGGTGGTGGCCGACATCACCGCCGCCCTGCACCGCATCCGCGGCTTCATGGAAACAGCAACTCCCACCCGCGTGGTCGACAAAAAGACCGGCGCCCCGATTACCGACTTCAGCAAACCGAACGCCAGCGCCATCACCGAAGCGAGCCATGCGGACATGGGCATCATGGTCTACGAAATGGGCGTGGTGCATGCCGGCATGGTCAAGGCCCAGGAAGTGACCGGCGATAAGCGCTTTACCGACCTGACCGCGCGCCACTTCAACTTCTTCGCCGAGAAACTGCCCTACTTCCAGGCCCAGGAAAAGCAGTTCAAGCTCGAACGCGGCAACAGCTTTTCGCGCTTCATCGATCCGCGCGCGCTCGACGACGCCGGTTCCATGTGCGCCGCCATGATGCGCGCCCGCGCCCTGAAAATCGGCCCGGACATGGCCAACATCATCGCCACCTGCAGCGACTGGGTGGTCAACAAGCAGTTCCGCCTGAAAGACGGCACCATGGCGCGCGAACGCCCGCAAGCGGTGTCGCTGTGGGCCGACGACCTGTACATGTCGGTCCCCGCGCTGGCCGAACTGGGCCGCATGACCGGCAAGCGCGCGCACTTCGACGACGCCGTCAAGAATGTGCTGCAGATGAGCGGCTACCTGTTCAACAAACAGACCAGACTGTACACCCACGGCTGGAACGCCAACAACCCCGACGCCCCGGACTTTTACTGGGCGCGCGCCAACGGCTGGGCGGTGATGAGCATGTCCGACCTGCTCGACGTGCTGCCGAAAGACCACCCGGGCTATCCGCAGGTGCTGGCGCAGTTGCGCACGACCCTGAAAAGCATCGGCGAGCGCCAGTCCGGCACCGGCCTGTGGCACCAGATGCTCGACCGTAACGATTCCTACCTCGAAACCTCGGCCAGCGCCATGTTCGTGTACGTGTTTGCGCACGCGATCAACCAGGGCTGGATCAGCCCGACGACCTATGGCTCGATCGCCCAGGCCGGCTGGGCCGGTCTGTCGACCCGCATCAACGACAAGGGCCAGGTCGAAGGCACGTGCGTCGGCACCACCTTCGCCAGCGACCAGGTGTATTACTACAACCGCCCGACCAGCCCGTTTGCGCTGCACGGCTACGGCCCGACCCTGCTGGCTGGCGCCGAGATGATCAAGCTGATCAACAACCCGGACATCGAAGTCCAGCACAAGGTGCGCACCTATCACTACATGCCCAAGGGCGCCGGCCAGACCAACTACCGCGAACATCACTGAGAACGCCATGACCAGATCACTCGCTTCGTTTTCCTTCCTTGCCCTGGCCGCCGCGGCAGCTGCGGCAAGCTCGCCGCTGGCGCACGCCGCCCCGGCCGCCACCATCACGGTCAGCCATGAGCTCGACATTGCGCGCCCGTCGGAAACCATCGTCCTGCCGTGGAGAGAGATCAACCGCGCCCTGCCCGGCGCGCTGATCCAGCGCATCGCCGTCAAGGATGCGGCCGGACGCGTGCTGCCGTATCAGGTGACGAATATCGCGCCGCTGGCCAAGGACCCGAAGAACATCGGCAGCGCCTACGGCGAGCTGATTTTCCAGCACAGCTTTGCGGCCGGCGAACAGCGCGCCATCTTCACGGTCGAGCACATCGACACGGTGGCGCCGCCGTTTCCGGTGAAAGCCTTCGCCCGCTTCGTGCCGGAACGGCTCGACGACTTCGCCTGGGAAAACGACAAGCTGGCGCACCGCACCTACGGCCCTGCGCTGGGCGCGCCGGCGGCCAGTCCGGGCGCCAAGGAAGTGCTGGTCACCAGCGGGCTCGATATCTGGTTCAAGCGGGTGCCGTATCCGATCGTCGACCGCTGGTACAACAAGGGCCACGACCATTATCACAAGGATGAAGGCGAAGGCATGGACATGTACAACGTCGGCAAGACGCGCGGCGCCGGCGGCACCGGGGTGTGGGATGGCACGGCTTTGTACACCGGCAAGAACTTCAGCGGGTGGAAGGTGCTGGCCAACGGCCCGGTGCGCGCCGTGTTCGAACTGAGCTACGACAGCTGGGATGCGGGCGGCACGCCGGTGTCCGAGGTCAAGCGCTTCACGGTCGATGCCGGGCATTACCTGGACCGCATCGACAGCACGTTTACCTTTGCCGGCAAGGCGGGCATCGATGTGGCGGTGGGCCTGAACAAGACCCCGACCGACAAGGGCCAGACACCGAGCCTCAAGGTGAGCAGCAAGGCGCCGGGCATTCTGATGCAGTGGGTCGAGCAGGCCAGCAATGGCGCGATGGGCACGGCGATCATCCTGCCGACCTCAACCAGCTTTACCGAGGATGGGCTCAATCACCTGGTGGTGGCGCCGGCGGCGAGCGGCAAGCCGCTGCGCTACTACGCGGGGGCGGCATGGAGCCGGGCCGGCGAGATCCTGAGCGGGCAGGACTGGGAACGCTACCTGGTGGCGGCGGCGGCGCGCGATGCCAGCCCGGTCAGGGTGAGCGTGGCGGTCACGCCATAAAAACCACAAAGCGGTCTGACCATAAAAAGATTGTGGCCTGACCAATTGTGCAAAGATGTAAACCGGCCTAGAATTGGTCAACCGCTTAATAAGCTGGCAGCAACAAGCCAGGCGCCACGGGGGTTGGGGAATGCGTTGACGTAAGCCGCGTCGTCCCCGCGAAGGCGGGGACGACGAGCTAAATGGTTTTCGCATTTTCCAAGATCGGCGCGCGGTACCCGGCCGGTTGTTGGATCAGCGGCAGCAAGACCGCGCGGCATCCGGCTGTATTCTCATAATGATAGGAGACAGCAATGCGCATCACCGACCAGACCCGCGCGCTCGGCAAATTCGCCGTGCGCCTCATGGGCAGCACATCCGTTACCGCGCTGGCCATCAGCGGGGCCTACGCCCAGACCAGCGCTCAACCGAGCTCGCCGCCCGCAGACCAGCAAGCCCAGACCGTCGTCGTCACCGGCTTGCGCGCTTCGCTCGAGAGCGCCCTCAACAAGAAAAAAGAAGACTTCGGCATCGTCGACGTCATCAAGTCCGAAGACATGGGCAAGTTCCCGGACACCAACCTGGCCGAGTCCCTGCAACGGGTCCCCGGCGTGGTCATCGACCGCGATGCCGGCGAAGGCCGCAACATCACCGTGCGCGGCCTGGGACAGGATTTCACCCGCGTGCGCATCAACGGCGTCGAGGGCCTGGCCACCACCGGCGGCACCGACAGTTCCGGCGGCGCCAACCGCTCGCGCGGTTTCGACTTCAACGTCTTCGCCGCCGAACTGTTCAGCTCCCTGACGGTGCGCAAAAGTTCCTCGGCCGATGTCGACGAAGGCTCGCTTGGCGCCACGGTCGACCTGCAAACCATGCGCCCGTTCGACCTGAAAGGCTTCAACGCCACCGTCATGCTCAAGGGCCGCTACAACGACCTGTCCGAAAAGACCGACCCGCGCGTCGCCTTTCTGCTGTCGAACACCTTCGCCGACCGCAAGCTCGGCGTGCTGGTGTCGGGCGCCTACTCCAAGCGCCAGGTGTATGAAGAAGGCTTTTCCACGGTGCGCTGGGATAATGGCCCGTCCTCGGGCGGCTGGTGCGCACCGATGGGCATGGCCGCCAACCCGGCCAACTCGACCGCGACCACCTGCGGCCCGGCGGCCCAGGGCGTGGCGCGCCTGCCCAATAGCCCGGGCGCCGTGGCCGCCTACAACGCCGCCAGCAACCCGAACAACTTCACCCCGCGCATTCCGCGCTACGGCCGCCTGACCCACGACCAGGACCGCCTCGGCCTGACCGCGTCGGTCCAGTGGCGCCCCGCCGCCGGCACGCGCCTGACGCTCGACATGCTGTACTCCAAGCTCGACGCAACGCGCCAGGAAGACTATCTGCAAGCGACCTCGTTCAGCCGTGGCGCCACCCAGGGCGGCAAACCGCAGACCAGCGTGGTCGACACCGCCTACGCACCGAATGGCGCCCTGCTGTACGGCACCTACAACGGCGTCGACATCCGCGCCGAATCGCGCTACGACGAACTGAACACCACCTTCACCCAGCCGACATTGACGTTCGAGCACGAACTGAACGAGCGCATGCGCCTGAATGCCCGGGTCGGGCGCGCCACCTCCAAATTCCGCAACCCGATCCAGACCACCACCACGCTCGACGCCCTCAACGTCAACGGCTACCGCATCGACTTCCGTGGCAACGACCGCCTGCCGTCGATCAACTACCCGTTCAACACCAGCCAGGCCGGCGGCGCACTCGGGATCGTCGGCGTGCCGCAGATGGCCAGCGGCGCCCAGCCATCGAGCATCGCCAACACCAGCCCGAGCGAAATCCGCATGCGTCCGCAAGGCGCCAACAACCGCAACGATGTCGGCCACCTCGACCTGGCCTGGGACGTCATACCCGACAAGTTCACGCTGAAAGCCGGCGCCGACTACAAAAAGTTCGAATTCGATTCCTACGAGTTCCGCCGCGTGAACCAGGGCGACACGATTTTCGCGCCGCCGGCAGGCGTCTCGGCGGCCAGCCTGAGCACCCAGATCAACGGCTTCGGCAAAGGGCTCGGCATGCCGGCCGGTACGCCATCGGGCTGGGTCCTGCCCAACCTGAACGGCATCGCCCAGGCCTACGACATCTACTGCAACTGCATCAAGAGCGGCCCGGCCGGCGGCCCCGGCGACTTCACCCTGTCCTCGATCACCAACGCCAATGCGCGCGGCAACAACCGCTCGGTCAGCGAAGAAGACAACGGCCTGTTCCTGATGGGCGAGTTCACGAGCGAGCTGGGCGGCATTGCGCTGCGCGGCAACCTCGGCGTGCGCTATGTCGAGACGCAGCAGAGTTCGACCGGCTACCAGGCGGTCGGCAACGGCACCGCGGTCACGATCGACAACGACTACCACGACGTGCTGCCGTCGTTCAACATCGCCGCCAACATCACCAAGAACTTCATCGTGCGCGCCGCCGCCGCCAAGGTCATGTCGCGCCCGCAACTGGCCAACCTGACGCCGGGCGGCAGCGTGGCCACCACCGGCACCCTGTCGATCACCAGCGGCAACCCGATGCTCAAACCGTTCCGCGCCAAGGCCTTCGACACCAGCTTCGAGTGGTACTTCGAGAAGAACGCCTTCATCGGCGTCGGCCTGTTCCAGAAGAACATCGCCACCTACATCCAGAGCATCCGCAACGATGTGCGCTTCAAGGATACCGGCCTGCCGCTGTCGCTGCTGCCGACCAACATGACGGGCGACGAAATCTTCCAGTTCACCGCGCCGATCAACACCGAAGGCGGCAAGCTGCGCGGGCTGGAACTGAACTACCAGCAACCGTTCACCTTCCTGCCGGGCTGGGGCCGCAACTTCGGCAGCTTGCTGAACTACACCTACGTCAAGTCGAAGATGGACTACGTGGTCTCGCCCAACAGCAACCAGACCGTCACCGACGACCTCTTGAACCTGTCGCCGAAATCGTGGAACGCCACCCTGTACTACGATGACGGCAAGCTCAGCGCGCGCGTCTCGACCTCGCAGCGTTCGGGTTTTGTGACCCGGGTGCCGGGCCAGAACAACAACGATGTCGAAGGCAAGAACAAGACCTTCAACGTCGATGTATCGTTCTCGTACAAAGTCAACGAAAAGCTCGAGCTGACCCTGGAAGGCGTGAACCTGACCAACGAGGAGAACGACCAGTTCGCCAGCCGCGCCCGCAACAGCGTGGTGGTCAACAACGTGACCGGCCGCGAAGTGCTGGCCGGCCTGCGTTACAAGTTCTGACCCCGTCTCGCGGTGTTGCAAAACCGGCGGCCGGCGAACCGGGGACAGACCCCGGTTTTGCAACTATTGCCGACGGGTCCAGCGCAGCGCGAGGGCGCCGTGGGTGATGCGGCCGCGTCCGGCAGTAAAGCGCCAGTGCCGTCCGCCGGCCTGGCCCGGTAGCGCAGCACCCTCGTCCCACACAATCTCGACACTGCCTTCGAGTTCGAGCACGGCGCCGCTGGCGTCGTCGATGAACAGCAGCGCCGCGCGCGCATCGAGCAGCAGATTGCCCAAGGTGTTGAAGTAGCGGTTGCCGCCGAAATCGGGCACGATCAGGGTGTCGCCTTCCATCCGCACGAAGCCGGCCGGCCCGCCACGGTGCGAGATGTCGACCCCGTGCGCGCCGCCGCTGGTGGCAATGAAGAAGGTGTCGGCGCGCGCGATCATGGCGCGCTCGTCCAATCCGTCGAATTCGCGCACTACCACTTCCTCCGCCGCCGCGACCGCCCGCACGTCGCGCAGCACGATGTGCTGCGGGCAGTTGCCGAAGCTTTCGCGCACGTCGATCAGCACAGCGCCGCTGCCCGCGCTGCGCACCACGCCGTTGAGCCGGTTGCGCCGGCGCGTGCCGAAGTCGATGCCGAGCAGCCCGACCGCCTGCCCGGCGCGCAGGCCGCTGCCTTGCACGGCGATGCGCAGGGAGCGTGCGTCAAGACTGCCGATGAAGCCGGGCGCCCCGGCGGCAACCCGCGCGCGCGGCCTGCCATCCGCCTCGACCGTACCGACCAGCACGAACGGCAGCGCCGCAAAGAAGTCGCGGTGCTGGTCCGGCATGCTGGGACGGATGCCGTTGCCATAGCTGATCTCGCCGGCCAGCGCCTGCGCCCTCAACTCGCCTTCGTGATACGGCACGCTCATGCGCCCGCCCACAGTGGCGCGGCGGGCAGCGCTTCGACGCGCCGCACATGGCCCGTCAAGGTCAGGCAGGGGAGGATTGGGGAAGTGGCGTGCATGGCAGCTCGATTCAAAAGGGAACGGAAAAGCCATGCTATCGCTTGCACGCATCAATGAGAATCATGATAATTTGAAAATGATTATTTCAATTACTGGAAGAATGCATGGACCGGTTCGATGAGTTGCAGATTTTCGTGGCGATCCTCGACGCGGGCAGCCTGAGCGGCGCGGCACGGCGCTTGCGCCGCTCGGCCCCGGCCGTCACGCGCGCGCTGGCGGCGCTGGAAGAGCGGGTCGGCACGCGCCTGGTCGAGCGCACCACGCGCCGCCTGGCGCCCACCGAAGCGGGCCTGCGCCTGGCCGAGATGGCGCGCCGCGTGCTGGCCGACTACGACGACGCCGTGCGCGAGGACGATAGCGCGCCCCTGCGCGGCCGCCTGCGCATCACCGTGCCGGCCGTGTTCGGGCGGCGCCACGTGGCCCCGGCCATGATCGACTTCCTCGACCTGCATCCGGCCTTGCAGGTCGAGCTGGTGTTCAACGACCGCAACCTGGACCTGATCGAACACGGACTCGACCTGGCGCTGCGCATCGGTGCGCTGCCCGATACCGGCATGATGGCGCGCCAGGTGGGCCAGGTGCGGCGCGTGCTGGTGGCCAGCCCGGCCTACCTGGCGCGGCGCGGCAGCCCGGCCAGTGCGCGCGAACTCGATGCGCACGACATCATCTTCAGCGAGCAGCGCGGCGCGACCGAATGGCGTTTTCGCGACGGCGAACGCGCCGATGGCCGCGAGTTCGCGGTGCGCCTGGCGCCGCGCCTGATCGTCAACGACATCGACGCCATGCTGCTGGCGGTGCGGGCCGGACGCGGCATTGGCCGACCGCTGTCCTACCAGGTCGCCGACCAACTGGCCGACGGCACCCTGGTGCGCCTGTTGCCCGGCGCCGAACCAGCGCCGCTGCCGGTGCAGTTGCTGGTGCCGAGCGCGCGCCACATGGCGCCGCGCTTGCGTGCGTGCATGGATTTTCTTGCGCAGCGCCTGGGCGCCTTGCCAGAACTGCAGCCGATCCCCCTCCCCAAGCCCGTTTGACGCGCTGCAACGCGGTTGAGGTCGGCCAACGGCGAATCGTATCGCGCTTGCCAAGGTGGTATCGATCCGCGATGATAGGGCATGAAAACATCACCCTCTTCCCTTTTGCGCCTCTGCATCGCAGCCGCGCTGATCGCCGCCGGGACGGCCTGCAGTGAACCTTCCAACACGTCCGCCGCAGCCACGCCGGTGCTGGCGGCATCGGCAACGGCCACGCCGGCGCCCAAGCCGGTTGCCGCCAGGGATACGGCCAGCTCGCTCGGCGAGCGCATCACGGCCGAAATCGGCGACGCCGCCTGCGACGACGCCAGCCAGTGCCACACCTTGCCGGTCGGCGCCAAACCGTGCGGCGGACCGGCCGGCTTCCTGCCCTGGTCGACCAAGCGCAGCAACGGCGAGCTGCTGGCCAGGCTGGCAGCCGAGCAAGCAGCCGAAGAAAGGAAACAAAACGAAAAAGGCGGCATGATGTCGAACTGCATGATGGAGCAGGATCCGGGCGCGACCTGCAGCGCGGGCAAATGCGTGCTGATGCAACGCAGCCTGGGCGGCAGCGACGCCCGCTGAGCGATCGGCGCATTCCCATAAAAAAAGGCTGCGGGCAAGAATGCCGCAGCCTTTTTTACATCCCAGCACACAGGCGCACCCTGCGGCGCGCCTGCTTTCCTTACATTACTTCGCCAGCACCACGGCGCGGCGCGGAGCGTCGAACTGCGGCAGCGGATCGTTGGTATTGACTTCCACCATCGTCAAGCCCTGGGTGGCGCCACCGACCACGTAACGCAGTGCGCCCAGGTGACGCTGGTTGGCCGCCAGGCCCGACCAGCTCATGACCACCGTCGCGGTGCCGCCGACATACGCGCGCGCCGGTACCAGGGCCTTGAAGTTGCCGTTGACGGCGCCTTCGTTGAGCACCCACGACGACAGCTTGTACTCGGCTTCGCCGCCCGCTGGCTCGTAGCCGATCACGCACACCTTGTAGGCGCCCGCAGCCGGCTGGATCAGTTCCACGCGCTCGTTCGAGCCGCCATTGCCGCTGCTGGTAATGGCGCCATTCGGGCCGACCACGATCAGGTCGAGATCCGAGTCGGCGCCGCCGGCGGTGTCGTCATTGAACAGGGCGAAGCGCGCCGCCATGGTGGAGGCCGGCACGTTGACGGTGTGCACGTTCACGCCCGGACCGCCGCCGGCCAGGCAGGCTGCCTGGTAGACGGTGGCGTCGGTGCCCGATTCGCCGATGCTGCGCGTTTCCACGACCGCCGGCAGGAGACCCGACTTGACCGAGGTCATGGCACCGGCGAAGCCGGTGCCGATGGTGATCAGCTTGCTGCCGTCGGCGAATTCGCTCGACACCAGGGCCGGTGCGGCCAGGGCCGAACCGCGCACGGTCAGCGGGCTGCGCACGTTGTTGACGCCGTCCGACCAGACCAGGCTGCCGTACGCCCAGGTGTCGACCGGGGCGTTGGTGCGCGTGACCTTGACCTTGAAGCTCGCTTTCTGGCCGGCGCCGATGGTCAAGGTTGGCGGTTGCACGTCGACCGTGTAGCCGGGCACGCTGGCGGTGGCGTTGTAGGTCGCCGTGCTGGCGCCGACGTTGGTCACGGTGCGGGTCATGCTCAGGCTGCCCAGCACGTTGCCGGCGGTCAGCGAGGCCAGGTTCAGGTTATACGGCAAGATGGTGCCGATCGCCTGGCAGGTCGCCGCGCTGTAGACATTGGCGTTCAGGCCGCACAGGAAGCGCGCGTAGTCGATTTCGGTGGCGTCGTACACCAGGCCCGGATTGGCGGCGCCGTTCGGCGTCACGTGGCCGGCGCCCTGGCCCCATGGCAGGGTACCGGTGGCCTTGGCGGTCTTGTCCCACGCCACCCCGGCGGTCACGCCGTCCGGCTGGGTTGGGTTGGCGCTGGTCATCAGGGCCGACTTGATCGCCGCCGGGGTCCAGGTCGGGTGCAGCTGCTTGAGCAGCGCGGCCAGGCCGGCCACGTGCGGGCTGGCCATCGAGGTGCCCGAATAGAAGGCCCAGTCGCTCGATGGCGCGGCGCCGCCGGCAGCGACCGCGTCGCGCTGCGCTTTCGTCAGGTCGGCGGTAACGCCGGCCAGGATGTCGCTGCCCGGTGCGGTAAGGTCCGGTTTCAGGATGTTGGCGTTGGCCACGTTCGGTCCGCGCGAGGAGCTGCCGCTCATCACCGGCGACGCCACGTTCGGATTGACCACGCCTTTCAGGTCGCCCAGCGAGGCGATGGCGCTGGTCGGATTGGCGGCCATGTAGCTTTTCAGGGTGGTGCCTTCGGCCACCGGCAGGTGCACGGTCGAGAGCGCGTGCGACTGGTTGACGATGCTGTTGTTGGCCGCCGAGACGTTGGCGATGATCGCGCCAACCGCGCCGGCGTCCTTGGCGTTCTGGCTCTTGTTGACCAGGACATTGTTGCCACGGTCGCAGACCAGGATCTTGCCGGCCACCTTGGCCGGGTCGAGCAGCGCGGACACGCCATCGATCGCGCCGAAGCATTGCAGCAGTTGCGGATTGGCCGGATCGACCCCGGCCTTGCCGGCGTCGCGCGCCAGGATCAGCGCGGCCGTGGCGGTCGAGGCATTGCTCGACGTACCGGTCAGCTTGACGCCGTTGCCGAGCGTGGCGCTGCCGACGAACAGGCGGTTGTGGGTCGAGTTGCCGACCGTGGTCAGCCATGGGCTGATGTGCGAGACCGGCGCCGGGGTGGCCACGCCAGGGCCGGAATTGCCGCCCGAGGCCGCCACGAACACGCCGGCGCTGGCCGCGCCCAGGAAGGCCACTTCGGTCGCTTCGTTGAAGGCGCCGCCGCCGGCGTTCGGGCCGATCGAGAAGTTGATCACGTTCACGCCGTCTTTCACGGCTTGTTCGATCGCGGCCACGCTGTTGGCGGTGGCGCAACCGTTCTTGCCGGTCGCGGCGTCGGTCCAGCATACTTTGTACGAAGCGATGCGGGCGCGCGGCGCCATGCCGCTGGCTTTGCCCAGGGTCAGGTTGCCGTTGACGATCGGCGTGTTGGCGTTGCCGCCGGCCGTGGTCGCGGTGTGGGTGCCGTGGCCGCCATGGCCTTCGGCGCCGGCCACCGAGTCACGCGAGGAATTAAACTCGGTCCAGTGCAGGGCCTGGGTCGGCGACTTGAAATAGCGCGCACCGATCAGTTTATTGTTGCAGTTGGTCAGCGCAAAACCTTCGCCGGTGTCGCACGACCCTTTCCAGGTCGATGGCGGCGCGCCGTAGGCCGAGACGGTGCCCGAGTGGCTCGGCACGCCGTTGGCGTCGACCTTGTCGGCGAACGACGGGTTTTCCGGCCACACGCCGCTGTCGACGATGCCGATGACGATGTTCTCGCCGGCAGCGGTCTTGCCGCCGACCTGTTCCCACAGGCCGCCGGCTTTATCGAGGCCGAGGAAGGTCGGGGTGTAGTTGGTGTCCATCTGCATGATGGAGTCGGCCGTGATGTTGGCCACGCCGGCGTCTTTTTTGAGCGCGCGCACTTCGGCGTCGGTCAGCAGGGCGGCAAAGCCGTTCAGGACCACGTTGAAGCGGTGCGTGACCTGGGCCGCGTTGACGGTCGAGAGGACCTGGGATTTCTTGTTGTCGAGATAGGCGATGTAGTTCTGCACATCGGTCGCGTCGACATCCAGGCGCTGGCCGTCGGCCGGCTTGGTGGCGGGCAGGCCGGCTACCTGGCCGGTATAGGTGGCGACCGGCTTGTCGACCAGTTGCACGATGTAGGAACGGCGGGCTTCGTCAGCGGCGGCGGTGGTAGTGATACCGGCCAGCATCAGCATGACGGCAAGGGATACGGGGCGAAGTGTCATGATCAAATTTCCTTGCGTGCTCAGATGGTGGCCGGGGTCGATGCGGAAGCTTTGCTGCGGCGGCGGGTCAGGCCGAGGGCGCCGATACCGAGGCCCATCAGCAGGAACGATCCCGGTTCCGGCACGGCGTTGAAGCTGATGTCGTCGAGCGCGAACTGGGCCTGGCGGAAGGCCGGGTTCTCCAGCGAGTTGAAGCAGCCGCCATTACCGTCGAACAGGCAGGCGTTGATGGTCAGGCTGGTCAGCACTTCGTTGCGGAATTTCTGTTCGATCAGGGCCGAACCGAAGCTGAAGCTGCCGTTGGCGGCCTGGCCAGGAAAGGCCGAGGTGCTCGAGACCACGGTGCCGTCGCCACGGATGCCGGAAAATTGCAGCAGGCCATAATCGCCATCCGCCACATCGGCCGGCGGCAGGAATGCCAGGCTCAGGCTGCCGAGCTGGAACTGCTGGCCGTCGCGCGTGAATTTCACGCCGCCATCGTTAAGGACCGCAAGAAAGTGTCCGCTGGCGCCCGTCGGGCAGCCGAACACCGTGCAGGTATTCGGATCGTTGCTGTTGACCACCGCGCCGAAGGCCGTGCTCAGGTCCGGGCCGTCGGTGTCCGGGCTCGGAAGGATCAGCATCTGGTAGCCGCCTTCGCTGATCGATTCGCCGCTGAGCAGCCCGTTCGGCGTGCTCGATTCGAAAGTGATGGGACTGGCCATGGCCGGCAGCGCGCAAAACAGCGCGGCGACTGCGGCGATCGTGTGGAGTGCGCGGGTGGCGCGCCGTGGGGTACCCAGCGGGGTGACTGTGCGATTCATCTCTTGCCTTATGTTTGAATTATTCGATCAATGGGCGGACAGGTCGATTTGCCTGCTTGCTACTTTTCTTAAAAGTGCAAAAGACTATAGCAAAGGAAATAATTGTTGTAGCAATAATCTCAACGTTGGATATTCATATTTTTTAAGGTTTCGCCAAAGCTTGTTTCGTTTCCTCTATGAAAACGTATCAAAGGTCCGTGACAATTTCGCCACATTTACCAACATTGTTTGTGTTAGATTGACTTGACTCTTTTTCGAAGTTCGCGCGTAATTGCGTGCGCGCGGCGCCGAGGGTGTGTATGATGGACCTTCGTGTATTAGCGTAAGGATCGATCATGAACCCACGCCGCTCATTTCTAAAGAGTTCGGTTGTACTGGCATCGGCACTGAGTCTTCCCGCCATGGCCCGTACCGCCAAGGCTGCACCAGGCGAACGCACCTTGCGCCTGTATAACACCCACACGGGCGAAAGCCTGCGCAGCGTGTTCTGGGCCGAGGGCAATTTCCTCCCGGAGTCGCTGGTCGACATCAACAAATTGTTGCGCGACCACCGCAGCAATACCGTGGCCGAAATCGACCCGCAACTGCTGGTGCTGCTCAACAGGGTCAGCACCCAGCTCGGCAGCAATCCGGTCCTGCACGTCATTTCCGGCTACCGCTCGCCCGAAACCAACCAGAAGCTGGCCGAAGCGAGCGATGGGGTGGCGCGCCACAGCATGCACCTCGAAGGCAAGGCCATCGACATCCGCATGCCGGGCACAAGCCTGTCGCACGTGCACAAAGCGGCGCTCAACGCGCGCGGCGGCGGGGTCGGCTACTATCCCGATTCGCAATTCGTCCACCTCGATACCGGCCGCCTGCGCCGCTGGTAAGCATGCAAGCCCGACGGCGCCGCATCCCTGCGCGCGCCGTCGCGGCGAATGGCGCAATGTCTTTATTGCCAGCACTTTTCCACCTTGTCCTTGCCATTCTGGCCACATCGACCCTGCCCGTTTGCGCGGCGCAGGCGGGTGCGGGCGCGCCCATGCAAACCGTGATCGTGCCTTACGTGCGCGATCCGGTCGACAAGTCCTACCGCAAGATGCTGGCCGGCGTGGCGCGTTTCGAACGCGAGCATGCGCTGGCGCCCGCCGCCAGCCTGCGCTTCCGGCTGCTGCCGCGCCTGCCCACGACCGCCATGCGCGGGGTGGCCGTGCGCATCGCCGGCGAGCGCCTGAGCGTGCCGCTGGCGCTCGATGACGACAACAGTTTTGTCCTGCCGCGCAATCAGGAAGCGTTGCGCGACGACGCCGCCGTGGTCGCCAACCGGCGCGGCGACAGCCTGACCTGGCGCGCCGCCATCCACAGCCCCGGCGTGGCGCCCGGCACGCGCCGCCTGGGCGACCTGCGGCTCGAGTGCCGGGTCGGGATCGAAGCCGGACTGGTGTCGAACAGTTCGCCCATGTTCGGCTGGCTGTCGGAGGCGCTGACCAATGCCGACCAGGTGTGCACCAGCGCCGACGGCAACTACCTGTTCTTCGCCGAGCGCCCCGTGTTCGGCGTCACCGTGCGCCATGGCGCGCGCGCCGAGGTAGTGCCGTTCAACATGCTGTACGCCGGCGGCCGCCTCACGGCCAGCGACCTGCGCTTTTGCGACTGCCAGGTGCTGCTCGAGCGCAGCTTTTACGCCCCGATTTTCGACGCCAGCTGGCCGGATGACGCCATCGTCGAGTTCGAGTACATGGACGACGCGCCATGAGGGGCGCCGCGCTGCGTTTTGCTGTTGTGCTGGCGGGGGCGCTGGTGCTCGGCGCCTGCGCCCACGCGCCCGCGGCGCCGCCGGGCACCTTGGTAACGGCGGAGCAGATGCGCGCCATCCGCCCTGGCGAGAGCACCCGCGCCAGGCTGCTGGCCACCTTGGGGGCGACGCGCAAGGTCAGCTTCGACAGCGGTGTCGAAACCTGGCTGTACCAGTTGCCGGTGGCCGGCGGTTTCGATGAAATCGTGGTGTTGCTCGACGCGCAAGGGGTGGTGCGCAAGCTGCGCCGGCGCGCGCACGTTCCCGCGCCCTGAGCGAGTGCGCTAAAGTGACGGGGCCAAGTCCCGTCTTACGGGAACTAATCCCATCACGCCCTGTCTAACCAGTTCATTCACCCGTTTGCGACGCTGCGCATGAACGATCACCTGGTCCAGTTTTACGAGGACGACGTCTTTCTCATCAAGGGCCTGTCCGACTACATCGGCGACGCCCTCGAGCGTGGCGACAAAGGCATTGCCATCGCCACCAGCGGCCACCTCGACATGCTGCACGAGAGCCTGCACGCGCGCGGCCTGGTCGACGCGCAGGGCCGCAGCGCCGAAGGCAACTATCTCGCCTTGCAAGCCGACCACGTGCTGCCCATGTTCATGGACAACGGCTTGCCCGACGAGCGGCGCTTCCGCAACGCCATCGGCAACGTGATCCGCCAGGCCAGCGAGCGGCACCAGGGTCGCGTGTGCGTGTTCGGCGAAATGGTGGCCATCCTGTGCGCCAGCTCGCACTGCTCGCTCAACGCCGTGGGCAAGCACGACGCCGCCATCCGGGTCGAGCGTTTTTTCAATAACCTGCAGCGCCAGTTCGACTTCGAACTACTGTGCGCGTATCCGCTCAACGCCTTTCCAGCCGCCACCGACGCGCCCATGTTCGGCGAAGTATGCACCCTGCACACCCACGTGCTGCCGGCAGAAAGCTACGACCCCAGCGCCAGCGTGCAAACCCTGCAGCGCACCATCGCCGCACTCCAGCAGCAAGCTTATTCGCTCTCGACCGAAGTGCACGACCGCCGCCTGATCGAACAGGCGCTGCGCGAAGTCAACATCGATCGCCTGACCGGCCTGCCCAACCGCAACGTGTTCCAGGACCGGCTGGAAATGGATATCAAAAAGGCCCACCGCAGCGGGTTGCCGCTGGCCCTGCTGTTCATCGACCTCGACCACTTCAAGGAAATCAACGATACGCTCGGCCACCAGGTCGGCGACATGCTGCTCAAGCAGGTCGGCCAGCGCCTGCAAAACTATGTGCGCGAGAGCGATACGGTGGCGCGCCTGGGCGGCGACGAATTCACCATTACCCTGAGCGAGCTGCACAATGTCGACACCGTCACCGACGTGGCGCAAAAAATCCGCAACGACCTGGCCAAGCCTTTCCTGCTCGGCAATGAGCTGGCGTATATATCGGCCAGCATCGGCATTACCCTGTACCCGCGCGATGCGCAAACGGCGGGCGAATTGCTGCGCAACGCCGACCAGGCCATGTACCAGTCCAAGGACAACGGCCGCAACCGCTTTACCTATTTCACCGCCAGCATGCAGGAGGCGGCCCAGGCGCGCATGGCGATCAGCAACGAGTTGCGGCGCGCCATCGACGAAGACCAGCTCGCGGTCTACTTCCAGCCGATTATCGACATGAAAAACGGGCACATCCGCAAGGCCGAGGCGCTGGTGCGCTGGCTGCATCCCTTGCGCGGTGCGGTCAGCCCGGTCGACTTCATTCCCATCGCCGAGCACACCGGGCAGATCGTCATGATCGGCAACTGGGTGTTCCGCCAGGCCCTGGCGTACGTGCGCCGCTGGCGCCGCTTCGACCAGCAGCTGACGGTCAATATCAATGTCTCGCCGGCCCAGTTCTATCACACCAACGGCGAAAACTGCCGCCACTGGCTGAGCGACCTCAGCTTCGACCCCAACGGCGCCACCGGCCCGCCCGAAGTCGGCATCGAGATTACCGAAGGGCTGCTGCTGGCCTCCAACAGCGTGGTCATGAAGCAATTGCTGGCGTTCCAGCAGGCCGGCATCACGATCTCGCTCGACGATTTCGGCACCGGGTATTCCTCGCTGTCCTACTTGCGCAAGTTTAACCTCGACTACCTGAAAATCGACAAGTCCTTCGTCTACAACCTCGAGCACGATGCCGCCAACGTGGCGCTGTGCGAGGCCATCATTGTCATGGCCCACAAGCTGGGCCTGAAAGTCATTGCCGAGGGGGTGGAGACCGCGCAGCAATACGAGATGCTGCGCCGGGCCGGCTGCGATTACGGCCAGGGCTTCCTGTTCGGCGAACCATTGCCGCCCGATCAGTTCGAAGCGCTGCTGCAGGAGCGCCCCATGCTGAGCGCCTGAACCAGCGCGGCTGGCGCGCGCGTGGCCGGTGACGAAACTGAAATGTCCGCCAGCAATATTCCCGCCGTGACCGTACAATCGTCCAGTGCGCCCTTGCGCCCATCATCCGCAAGCGCGCCCCACATGGACAGCCCACCCCGCACCCGCAACACAATCGCCATTCTCGCCGTCACCCAGGTCTTGTCCTGGGGTACCTTGTACTACGCCTTCGCCATCGTGGCGCACGACATCGCGCGCGACCTGGCCTTGCCGCCCGCCGCCGTGTTCGGGGCCTTTTCGTGGTGCCTGCTGGTAGCCGGCCTGACCGCCACGCCATCGGGCATGCTGATCGACCGCCATGGCGGACGTCTGGTGATGGCCGGCGGCTCGCTGCTGTGCGGACTCGGCTTCATCCTGCTGAGCCAGGCGCGCGGCATCGTCGGCTACTACCTGGCCTGGAGCGTGCTCGGCGCGTCGATGTCGGCCGTGCTGTACGAGGGCGCCTTTGCCACCCTGAACCGCCAGTTCGGCGTCCAGGCGCGCCGGGCCATCTCCAGCGTCACCTTGTTCGGCGGTTTTGCCAGCACCGTGTTCTGGCCGCTGACGGTGCAACTGAACAGCATGGCCGGCTGGCGCCACACTTTCCTGATCTACGGCATGGCGCAGTTGCTGCTGTGCCTGCCTCTGCACCTGCTGCTGGGCACGCCGCAGGCGAGCACCAAAGCGCACCAGCATGCGTCGCAGGGCGCCGATTTCAGCCTCGCGCAAGCGCTGCGCCATGCGGCCTTCTGGAAGCTGGCGTTTGCCTTTTCGGCTAACAGTTTCATTTTCTCGGCCCTGTCGGTGCACCTGATTCCGATCCTGCAAACGTACGGCCACGCCTTGTCGAACGTGGTGTGGATGGCCGCGCTGATCGGGCCGATGCAGGTCGCCGGCCGCCTCGGCGAAATGCGCTTTGCCCGCAACGCGCGCCCGCAAACGGTCGGCATGGTCTGCTTCGCGGTACTGCCCGGCTCCCTGCTGGCCGTGCTGTTCTGGGGCCAGCACCAGGTGGCGGTGGCGCTGTTCTGCATGTTGTATGGATTCTCCAACGGCATCCTGACAATTGTGCGAGGTACCGTGCCGCAGCTACTGTTCGGCGCGCGCAATTACGGCGCCATTTCCGGCGCCCTGGCCGGCCCGGCGCTGGTCGCGCGCGCGGCGGGGCCAATCGCGATCGCCACCCTGCTCCAGTTCAAGGCCTCGCCGGCGCTGCTGTTTTCGCTGCTGCTGGTTTTTTCGCTGGCCTCGCTGGTGCTGTACCTGCTGGCGGTGCGCGCCGGCACCGGCGCCGCCGCCGGGTCGCGCTGAACGGCGTGCGATGGCGCACAGACCGGCGCCTGGCCCGCCCGTATTGTCAATCGCTCAAGACGGTTAACTTTCCTTTCCGGAGATTGACATGCTCACATCGCACCTGCGGATCATCCTGGCCACGCTGGCTCTCCTCCTGCTCTCCGCCTGCGGCTCCGACGACGACGAGCCGTCCACGCCCCCCGCCGGCAACGGCGCGCTGACCGTCAACCTTGCCGGCCTGCCGGCCGGCCTGCCCGCAGTGGTGCGCATCAGCGGGCCGGCTTCCTACGCAAAAACCATCGGCAGCGGCCAGACCTTGGCAAGCCTGGCGCCCGGCAACTACACCGTCAGCGCCGACAGCATCCTGAGCGGCAACCTGAGCTGGAGCGCGAGCGCGCCGGTCCAGACCGCCACCGTGGCCGCCGGCGCCACCGCCGTCGTCAACATCAGCTACAGCAGCAGCACTTTGGCCCTGACGGTGCGCGAAGTGGCCAACGTGAGCGGCGCCGTGTTCCTTACGGCGCCGGCAAGCGACACGCGCCAGTTCATCGTCGAACGCAGCGGGCGCATCCTCGTGATGCAGGATGGCGCACTGCTCGGCACGCCTTTCCTCGACATCCGCAACCGCGTCGCCGCCGTCGGCGAAGGCGGGCTGCTGTCGATGGCCTTCCATCCCAACTACGCCAGCAACGGCTGGTTCTTCATCTACTACACCGACGCCGCCAACAATATCGTGGTCGAACGGCACAGCGTGTCGTCGGCCAACCGCAACCTGGCCGAGCCGTCGGCGGTGCTGGAAATCATCCGGATTCCCCATCCCGGCGCCACCAACCACTATGGCGGCCTGGTCAGCTTTGGCGCGGACGGCTACCTGTACCTGGCCAGCGGCGACGGCGGCGGCGCCGGCGACCCGCAGGGCAATGCGCAGAACTTCAACTCGCTGCTGGGCAAGATGCTGCGCCTCGACGTGGCCGATGCGCGCGGCGCGCAGCCATACCTGATTCCGCCATCGAATCCGTTTGTCGGACAGAGCGGGCGGCGCGCCGAGATCTGGGCCTTGGGTCTGCGCAATCCGTGGCGCTATGCCTTCGACGGCGACCGCCTGTACATCGCCGACGTTGGCCAGGCGAAACGCGAGGAAGTGAACGTGGCCGCAGCCGGCCAGGCCGCCCTGAACTACGGCTGGAACATCATGGAAGGCACGCTCTGCTACAACGCGGCCATCTGCAACAACAACGGGCTGACCATGCCGGCCTTCGAGTACGACCACGGCGCCAACAACGTCAACGGCTGCTCGATCACCGGCGGCTTCGTATACCGTGGCAAGGCGCTTCCGGAACTGGCCGGGCGCTACTTCTATTCCGACTATTGCGGCGGCTACCTGAAGAGCTTCCTGTACAAGGACAACAGCGCCACTGAACAGACCAGCTGGACCATTCCCGACATCGGGTCGATTCAATCGTTCGGCCAGGATGGCGACGGCGAGCTGTACCTGATCGCCGCCACCGGCAAGCTGTACCGGATCGTGCGCGCACCGAAGGCGTGAGGAGGCCTGAAGGTAACAAGTCGGCATGGCGGGGCGAGACGCGTAGCAGCCTGCCGGGCTTGGGGAGTCGAAGCGAAAAAATAGCTGGGCGAGGCCAGATTTTGACGATGTCGCAGTGCCAATAGCGAGCTATTGGCCGAGAAAGCGGCGAAATATGGGCCGTCCCAGATATTTTTGCAGCCGACGATCCCAAGTCCGGCAGGCTGCTAAAATCGGCGTTTGCCCTGTCCACCACCAAACGCTATGGCCCGCCTGATTCTCGATTTTCCGGAAGACCAGTATTACTACACAACCCCGCTGACCGTGCGCGTCACCGACATCAACGGCGCCAACCACCTCGGCAACGACTCGATGATTTCGATGATTTCCGAGGCGCGCGCGCGTTTCCTGTACGAATTCGGCGTCGCCGAGACCGAGCGCGACGGCACCGGCATCATTGTCACCGACCTGGCCACCACCTACCGCGCCGAAGCGCACGCGCGCGACCAGCTGCTGTTCGAGGTTGGCGTGATGGACTTTAACAAGTACGGCGGCGACATTACCTTCCGCGTCACCCGTCCGCGCGACAAGAAAGAGATCACCATGGCCAAGTCGGGCTTTGTCTTTTTCAACTACAAAACCACGCAAGTGGTGACCATGCCGGACGAGTTCCGCTCCAAGTTTCCGCGCGTGAACTGGATTGATTAAGGACTTTCCCTGAATTAGTGGGAACTTTTTCCTCACTTGGCGGCAATACAGGGAAGAGACCCCCATGACCATGCCGCCCGCCACCCCTGCCACCGATACCGAACTGCTGCGCCAGCTGCGCGATGGCGAGGGCGCGGCGTTCCAGACGCTGTACCAGCGCCACCAGGCGCCCGTGTACCGCTTCGCCCTGCTGCGCACCGGCTCGGGCGACACGGCGGCCGATATCGTCCAGGAAGTGTTCATGGGTCTGCTGACCGGCAGTTTCCATTACGATCCGCTGCGCGGCCTGCTGCAAAACTTCCTGTTCGGCGTGGCGCGCAAGCTCATCCTCAAGCATGAGCAGCCGCGCCTGCGCCTGGCCAGCCTCTCCGAGGCCAAGGCCGGGGCCGATCCCGACGACGAGTCCGCGCAGGAGCTTGCCAGCGACGAGGCCGAACCGCTGGCGCGCCTGCTGGAGAACGAAACGGCCGAGCTGGTGCGGCGCGCCCTGGCGCAACTGGCGCCGCACTACCGCGACGCCGTCATCCTGTACGAACTGCACGACCTGTCTTACCTCGACATTGCCGATATTTGCCAGGTTGACATCGGCACCGTGCGCTCGCGCCTCTCGCGCGGGCGCGCCGCCCTGGCCAGGCGGCTGGCAGCGCACCGTCCCGCCGCCCTGCACGCGTCCACCTGAAAGAGCGCCATGAACCACGACCCCATCGACCTCATCGACCCCGCCCTGGCCGCCCCGCTCGCCGCCTTGCGCAGCGCCAGCGCCGATTGCAGCGCGCCGGCGCGCGTGGAGCAGGCCCTGATGGCCGCCTTTGCCCAGCAGTTTGCGCGCAAGCGCTGGTACCAGCGTTTGTCGCCCGCGCAGTGGGGCTGGACGGGTGGCCTCGGCAGTGCGGCGGCGGCCGCGCTGGCCGTGCTGATCCTGCGCATGCCCGGCGCCGCCGACGCGCCCGCCCCCTTGCAGCTCGACGACGGCCTGGCCTTCATCGCGCTGGCCTCGCAAGAGCGCATCGAGCAGGAGACGCATCCGCGCATGCTCGAAGCGAGCCTGCAACGCACCGAACTGGCCGCGCTCGGCGTGCCGGTCAGTCCGGAAACGGCGGGCGACCTCGTGCGCGCCGAGATGCTGGTGGGCGCCGACGGGTCGCCGTTGGCACTGCGCCTGACTTCGCAATAACCCGATTCACCGAAAGAGGACCATCATGCACACCACTTCCCTCCTGTTCGCCGTCCTGCTTGGCGGCGCCATGCTGCCAGGGGCGCAGGCCGCCGTGGCCGCGCCGCCCGATCCGCTGCGTTTCACCGGTCCGCTGATGCCGATGCACGGCAAAGCCGTCAAGAACGCGCCGTACAGCGCCGAAGCGGTCTCGGAACAGCTCCAGCGCCTGGCCGACGGCAACGAAATCAGCCGCACCAGCAGTACCATGAACTACCGCGACAGCGCCGGCCGCACGCGCCAGGAAATCCGCGATGCCGACGGCGAAGTGCGCTCGGTCACCCTGTACCAGCCGGCCGACGGCGTCACGTACATCCTCAACCCGCGCCAGAAAAGCGCGACCAGGGTGGCCGACCCGAGCGCTGCCGCGCGCGCCGCCGCCAGCGCCGCGCAGGCCAAGGTGGCGCAACTGCGCGCCGAAGGCAAACTGCCCGAGCGGCGCGCCGATGCGGGCGAGGAGGTGATCGTCAAAGGTGTCGAGCGGAGCGAGGGCGATGCCCGCAAGCAGTTCCAGGAAAAGGTGCGCATCCAGATCGCCGACAGCATGGCCGGTTCGCGCATTGGTCCGGCCATGGCGGGCGCGTTCGGCGACGCGCGCTGGGCCGCCAAAGCCGGCACGCGCGAGCTGGGCAGCAAGGAGATCGAAGGTATCAAGGCCGACGGCAAGCTGCGCAGCTACGAGATTCCCGCCGGTGAAGTGGGCAACCGCAATGCCATCGTGGTGGCGTACGAAAGCTGGTACGCGCCCGAGCTGAAGGTGACCGTGTACAGCAAGCATACCGACCCGCGCAGCGGCGAGCGCATCTACCGGCTGACCAATATCAAGCGCGAGGAACCGCCGGCGGCGCTATTTGTCGTGCCGCCGGACTACACCGTGAGGGATGTGCTGGCCGAGCGCGCCAGGGCGGCGGCCGGCAACCGTTAAGCTGGAGCACCGGCTTCGCGCCCTGCCTAGCGCGTCGCCTAGCGCGTCGCCTGGCGCATCGCGGCCGGGTCCACGCCCATGGCTTGCTTGAACCAGTCATCGAGCATCTGCTTTTCGTAGCGCAGCAGCTCGGTGTTACCGTAATGATTCATGCGTTGCAGGTACTGCATATTGCTCAGCTTTTCCTCGCCCGACTTGATGACCTTGCCGCCCTCGGTGATGCTGTAGCGAAAATGGATGCGCGGCCAGTCGGCGCCGCCGTTCATCACGCGCAGATCCTGTCCACCGCGAAAATTCGGCTTGGTCTGGCCCGCCAGGTCGACATCGAGCACTTCCACCTTGAACTCCTGCCCCGGCGGCAGGCTGGAGGCCAGCTTGTCGAAGTGGTCCGTCAACTGCTTGAGCACGCGTTCGCGCTCCCACGGCGTGAACGGCACGTCGGTAAAGCGGTCCGGCTCGACATACGACACCGATGCCGCCGCCGTGGCCGCCATGGCCGGCATGGCCATCACGGCCGCCAGCGCACTTGCCTGTACTACCTTCGTCAATACGGTTTTCATGTTCAGATCCTTTCGATGCGCAACGCGCTTCTTCACGCTGAATATACGCGCTTTTGACAAGGCTGTCGGTCCACGCATTGTCGCCGTTTGTATCGAAATGTTAGCCGCCTCACGGTGCCCTTCCCGCTTTCAATCCAGAATCGGCAAAAAGGAGATCACCGTGCCAGAAGGACCATCACTCGTCATCCTGCGTGAAGAAACCAGCGCCTTCGTCGGCAAGGAAATCGTCCACGCCAGCGGCAACACCAAGACCGTCGACCTGCCCAGCCTGGAGGGGCAGCCGATCGTGTCGCTGCGCAGCTGGGGCAAGCATTTCCTTATCGAACTGCCGCACACGGTGCTGCGGATTCACTTCATGCTGTTCGGCAGTTACCGCATCAACGAGCGCAAGGACAAGCCGCCGCGCATGGCGCTCGCCTTTGCCGATGGCAGCGAGCTCAACTTCTACGCCTGCTCGGTCAAGCACATCGAACCCGACCTCGACGCGGCCTACGACTGGGACGCCGACATCATGTCGCCCACCTGGGATGCGGCCAAGGCGCGCAAGAAGCTGCGCGCCGCGCCCGCCATGCTGGCCTGCGACGCCCTGCTCGACCAGACCATCTTCGCCGGGGTGGGCAACATCATCAAGAACGAAGTGCTGTTCCGGATTCGCCTGCACCCGCTCTCGACCATCGGCGCGCTGCCGGCGCCCAAGCTGCGCGCCCTGGTCGAGCAAGCGCGTCAGTACAGTTTCGATTTCCTCGAATGGAAAAAACAATACGTACTGAAACAACACTGGCTGGCGCACCGCAAGAGCACCTGTCCACGCTGCGACATTCCTTTCTCAAAAGGCAATCTGGGCCTGAGCAAACGCCGCGCTTTCTACTGCGAGCGATGCCAGAAACGCTACGGTTGATGGCGTGCGCGCGACATCCTTGAGAAAATAGCGCCACATGCACACGGGGTCGTGTATTGCTTGTTGTTAATAGAGTGGAGTGGGACTACAATCGAACGGTCCCCCCGCGCGTCACGGGACGGCCTTGGGCTGTCGATGCGCTTGCCTCGCCACAACCGGTATCGGAACCCGTTCATGTCATTTCTGTCACCCGCCACGCCCAAACTCGCTCCATGGAAAGTTTTGCTTGTCGACGACGAGCCGGACATCCACGACATCACCAAGCTGACCCTGAGCCGTTTCCGCCTCGACGGGCGCGCGCTGACCTTCCTGCACGCCTACACCGGGGCCGAAGCGAAGGAAGTGCTGGCGCGCGAGACCGATATTGCGCTGGTGTTCCTCGACGTGGTGATGGAAAACGACGACAGCGGCCTGGAAGTGGCGCGCTGGATGCGCGAAGACCTGGGCAACCAGTTCACCCGCATCGTGCTGCGCACCGGGCAGCCGGGGCAGGCGCCGGAAGAGCGCGTGATCGTCAATTACGACATCAACGATTACAAGGAAAAGACCGAGCTCGACCGCACCAAACTGTTCACCACCACCTTCGCCGCCCTGCGCGCCTACCGCGACATCATGAAGGTGGAAGAAGCGCGCCTGCTGCAAGCCAACTATCGCGAAGGGCTGGAGCGGGTGATCGCCGCCTCGGCGCATATTTTCCAGCAGCGCAACCTGAAAGACTTCGCCAGCGGCTTGCTGCAACAAGTCGTGGCCCTGCTGCGGCTGGAAAAAAGCATGCTGCTGCGCCTGTCGGGCGCCAGCGTCATTACCGGCGAGAGCGAATACGAAGTGCTGGCCCAGATCGGCGACATCGGCGAGAGCATGCTCGGGCCGGAACTGATGGCCCAGCTCGACGACGCGCGCAGCAACCGCATTTCGCGCTTGCATGGCGACACCTTCGTCGGCTACTTCCCGAACAGCAGCGGCAAGGCATCTTTGCTGGTGCTCAAGGGCGTGGAGGAAATTGCCGATATCGATGCGCAGTTGCTGGAAGTATTCTGTTCCGGCGTGGCCATCGCCTTCGACAATATTCTGCTTACGCAAGAGATCACCGACACCCAGGCCGAGCTGATCATGCGCCTGGGCGACGTGGTCGAATCGCGCTCGAACGAAGCGGGCAACCACGTACGCCGCATGTCGCAGGTGTGCCATATGCTGGCGCAGGCGTCCGGCATGCCGGAAGATGAAACGGCGGTGCTGATGCACGCCGCGCCGATGCACGACATCGGCAAGATCGCCACGCCCGACGCGGTGCTGCTCAAGCCGGGCAAGCTCACGCCCGAGGAATGGGAAATCATGAAGCAGCATCCGACGGTGGGGCTGTCGATCCTGGATGGCTCGTCACGCCCGATCCTCAAGGCGGCGGCGGTGATCGCGCACCAGCATCACGAAAAATTCGACGGCAGCGGTTATCCGCAGGGCTTGATGGGGCCGGACATTCACATTTACGCGCGCATCGTCGCCGTGGCCGACGTGTTCGATGCGCTCAGTCACAAGCGTTGCTACAAAGAAGCGTGGCCGGTGGAGGAGGTGGTGGCGCACCTGCGCGAAGTGTCGGGCCAGCATCTCGATCCCGTGTTTGTGGAACTGCTCATTGCCAACATCGACGCGGCGGTGGATATCAACCGGCGCTGGCCGGACTGAGCCCGCGCTTCTGTTCCATTTCCGCCCAACAGGGAAGTTGTAGCCCTCGTCTTTCCGCCGCACGCCTGGCACGATTGAGGGACAGCCGCGCTGGCGGACCTCGCCACGCCGCAACCCGGCGTGCGCCGTCTTGCCCCAAATAACACTGTTAGTTATCTTTTCGCCATGCGATGATCGATTCCTTGTGGCGCACTGACGCCTGCGCCTGCGCCTGCGTTGCCTTCCGGCGTACCGTGTGCCCGATGCGGGTCCGCCGGGGACCTTGAAGGATGTGCAGGGAAACTGGTACCCCTCTGAATGGCGAAATCATGAAACGAAGTCCGACGACGGTGTATACCTATGCAGAAACGCGTATCTATGAATTCAAGAACGCTTATTTCGTCATTGAAGAGTGTCAGCAAGGTCAAATCCTCAACCCAGCGCATGGCTCGCAGCAATTAGCCAGTGACTATGCCGCTCTGAGTGCGGCACTGAGGACAGATTGTTCTGCGCGAGAGATGGGCGCTGCGGTAGCAAAGGCCCTTGCTGACTATGACTCGCGAGCCCACCCCTATGGAGAATATAATCTGAAAGCCCGCAACAAAGCCATATCCAATTGGGTTGGCGCGCGCGGCATCATGGATTTGGAAAAAAATTCGCGACAAGTTCAGCTTATACAAGACCTCCTCAAGAATTCGTTGACGATATTTCCCTACGATAACTGCATCGCTCAACCCTGGTACGGCCCGATGGAAGATTGCGCAATCACATTGCCCGGGACAGCGAGCTGTACTGACATTGGTGAGGCGGTCTGCCAGGCTTTCACTCTGTGCACCTATCATCCTGAGCGTACAGAAAACCGTGGACAGCGATCGAGTTCACTGCCGGCATGAAAAAACAAAGATAACTGTTCAGTCGCGTGGAAAGCGTGATCGCCAGTATTTCCTGTCTTGACTAACACGGAGTAAAAACAATGGAAATCACCGGGTCGGACTATACATACTGGTCAAATATACCCGCCGAGAAAACGACCGCCAGCTTTCTGAACAAGGTCAGCCTGATGTGGCCAACTGCGCTGGTTGACGATGAGCGCAGCGAGGGCGAAGTCGAAATTTTCGTTTCAAAAAATGCCGCAATGGATGATTTTCATGAAGAAAACGGCTATGCGCTGAATGAAGAAGGAGAAGGATGCTTTATGTTCGGCGCACAATGGAGTCCATTTTTTCAGAGCGACATTCATATAGCAAGTATCATCCGCCCCGCCCATCTCATGTCATCTTGCCCGCATGATTCGACGATCATCCTGGCCAATGCAACCTGCTATACATTAGTGCTGCCGACATTACTAGAGGAAAGCAATTTTTCGAAGAAAATACACGCGTTCCTGATCGATTCGTTGTCGGAGTCCGCAGCCGCAGCTTGAAAGCATGATCAGACAAACAGGAAAAGATGACACGCTTCACGATTACCAGACCACCTTGCGTATCCAGGCTGGTGCCTACGCGGCACAGTAACGACATCGGATCGGCAATAGATTCTCTTTATGGCGATGATTATCGAGACTGGACAATCAATTTTTGCGACATTCCCATTAACTTGTGCATGAATTGCATAGCTGATGTTTATGCCGACATGGTGAGAATCGAGGCAGATCTTCGGCTCGGAAAAAAATCCCGTGAAAGTTTTTTATCGCCTCAAATCACTTGCTTGTTTGATATCGAGCCTGGCGAAAAATATGTGTTTATACATTCTTGGTGGACATCTGCATCAGACAATCAATTTTTGAACGAACTACAGGACTTGCCCCAGCCAAGCAGATTTGATCTGAATGAGTTCCATTCAGAAATAACAAAATTCCTCCAGTCAGTAAAACTTGACTTAATAAAAGTTGGCTATAACCGTCTGTACAATAAAAATCATCCTTGGGGTATAAAACAATATTAATCCGGACATTCATATTGAGCGGTCTGGGGGATGGGTCTGTTGAAGCATTTCTTGACGTCGTAGTTCATGCAAGCAAGAACAATGGGGAAATACAGAAGAGCTGCGGAATAGAAGATAACGGCGAGTATAGCGAAAATGACTAAAACTATGTCGACGGCAAACTATCGACGATCAATTATCGCTATTGGAGCAGCTTTTAGGAAGAAGGGGAAATTCAGATGATTTCTGACGGTGACAGTGTTTCAATGGGAAGATAGAGCAAGACACATTCATTCACGATTAGCGGATAGACCGCGTGCGCCGGCAGAGCAACACCCTCCCGATAAAATACTGAATAAGAGATCTGATATGATGATACCGGATAGAGTGCAGATCGACACTGAATTCCAGTACGACGGGCTTTTTGCCATTACTTTCTACTTCAAGCAATCTGATATTCCATATTAGATCTCATTTGCCAGGGATGAATATGAAGAACCGGATGCCGTTTACGTCGAAGCAGACGACCAGATACATGGTTTCACATCTGCCAGAATCCGATACGAAACATCGGGTGAAGCGATCAAATTTGACCTTTCTGCCGATGATGACAACGTGTTTTTTTGGACCAGTTCCCGCATCCTTGACATTCAGGTTTCCGAGCAAGAATTTTCCGCGGTGACGACCTGCCTGGAACGTATATTCGACATAGGAAGAAAATCCGATTTCTGACAATCTTCGCGGCAATTTGACGTTGTAGCGTACTCTCCACCTTGACCGACCCGCCAGCGGCCCGTTGATACTGAACCTTCGTGCCGTTTGCATGTCCAAACTAGACTGCAGGTGAAAAAGGGGGCGCACCATGCCAGCAGCGATTCTTACCCAGCCGGACGCAACAGGGGACGATGCCATCAGACGCGCAAACCAGGAAGCCATCGCGCGTGCCTGCGCACGGGGCGATGCCTGGATGTCGAGATGGATTCGGGAAGGTGTCCTCGTCGACGCGCGGACAGTGGCGAGAGCCTGGAACACGAGTGTGCAAGCTGTGAACGCTGCAAGCAAACGCGGCGAGATATTTTCCGTATGGGCCGATGGCAAGCCGTGGTACCCGCGCGACGGGCTCAAGCTTGATCGCAGTCAACTAGCCCGCATCAACCGCACGCTCGGCAACGCCGACCCATCGAGCAAACTTCTTTTTTTCCAGCGCAAGCACGGCGCATTAAGGGGGCGTGTGGTTGCCGAGGCTGTTGCCGATGGCGATCTCGACGACATACTTCGCCTCGCTATGGCCTGGGGCCGCACTTGAGTTCCAGATGGGATATCAAGGCCGCCGCCCCGGTTGGGAGGGTGCATATCTCGCGGCTCCATGTGCATCGGTTTCTACGGTTGAGCCGTTTCCCGGACACCGAACCGTACTGGGGAAGAGGAAGGCGTACCGTTTCGACGATCCTGCCCAGACGTTCGGGACGAGCTACGCTGCGCTAACGATTGACCGGTCGCGCAATTGTATTGTTCGAACGCTCCGGCCTGCAGCGATCGTCTGCGCTTACCCCTGAAGAATCATGCGGCCATTGGCGCGTTGCCCACCAAATTTAATGTCGCTATGCTCCGTCGTGGCAGACCCGCCAGCATGCCTCATTGATCCTACTGGCGCAATTTTCTATTTCCGGCTCTGCGGGAACCTCAAGCGGTAATGCAGCCCCTCCCCCGGCGCGCTATTCACCTTCACCGACCCGCCCAGCGGCCCGGTCACCAGGTTGTACACGATATGCGCCCCCAGCCCGCTGCCGCCCTGCCCGCGCCGCGTGGTAAAGAACGGATCGAACAGTTTCCCCAAGGTCTCCTGGTCCATACCGGCGCCGTCGTCGCGGTAATCGAACCACACCTGCCCGCCGTCGAGCCTGACCTCGATCCTGATTTCCCCGGCCTGCTCCCGCGTGTACCCATGCACCAGCGAATTCATCACCAGATTGGTCACGATCTGCGACACCGCCCCCGGAAAACTCTCCAGCACCATGTCGTCCGGACAATCGACCACCACCTTCACAGGCCGCCCCTTCAGGCGCGGCTGCAGCGACAGCAGCACTTCGTCCAGGTAAGCCTTCATGTTAAAACTGCGGATATCGTCCGACGACTGGTCCACCGCCACCTGCTTGAAGCTGCGCACCAGCGCCGCCGCGCGCTGGGTATTGGTGGTCATGATCTTGAGCGACTGGTCGATGATGTCGAAAAACTGCGCCAGGCTATCCTCGGTCATCTCGCCCGCCGCCAGTTCCTCGCGCGTCAGTTTCAACTCCTGCACCAGGTGGCTGGTAGCCGTCACGCAAATGCCCAGCGGGGTATTGATCTCGTGCGCCACGCCCGCCACCAGCCGTCCCAGCGAGGCCAGCTTTTCCTGGCGCACCAGTTCGGACTGCGCATCCTGCAAGGCGGTGAGCGCCGCATTCAAGGCCGAATTCTGCTGCTCCAGCCGTTCCTTGGCGGCGCGCACCGCGCGGTCGGCCTGCATGCGCGCAATCGCCACCGCCACGTGGCTGGCCATAAACGCCAGCAACTCCAGATCAGCCTCGTTGTACACGATGGCCGGATCGTAACTCTGCACGATGATCACCCCGTACGGCTGGTCGTGCACCAGCATCGGCGCGCCCATCCAGCTGGCGATGTCGACACTGCCGAGCGGCTCGCCCATGCTGCGTTCGGCCACCAGCCGCGCATAGCTGTCCGCATCGTGCAGGCAGGCCTGTTTGCTGTCGAGCACATACGAACTCATCCCCACGCCGTAAGCAAAACGCTTGACCGGCGCCTCGGCATGCTTCTGGTCGACAAAATAGGGGATGCTGAACTCGTTCGTTTCGGGGTGGTACAGGGCGATCAGGAAATTTTCGGCGACGATCAGCTCGCTGATGATGTTATGCAGATTGCTCGACAACATCTCCGCATCGACCGCCGAGGCCGACAGGTTGGCGATTTCGTACAGCGCATGCTGCACCGCTTCGGCGCGCCGCCGTTCGGCCACCTCGTGCGCCAGCAGGGCGGTGCGTTCCTGCACCGCGCGCTCGAGCCGGTCCATGCTCTGCATGCCTTGCAGCGCATTCGAGACATGATTGGCGATCAGGGAAAACAGCGCCTGGTCTTCATCGCTGTAGGTATGTGCGGGACTGTAGCTTTGCAGCACGATGGCGCCCAGCGCCTGGTGCTGATGGTCGAGCAAGGGGCAGCCCATCCACTGCTCGGCGCGGGTGCCGCGCCCCCAGGCATGGCCATCGACCTGGTGCCGGGCGCTTTCATCCTTGGTCATGACCATATTGCGGCGGTTCATGATCACCCAGGCGGTGGGCGATTGCTCGGGCGAGGCCAGGCGCAGCTTTTCCGTGGGATCGGGGGCGGCGTCGCGCTCGTCGACGTAGTAGACGAAGCGCACCGTACCCTCGTCGCGGTCGCTCAGCGCCACATAGAAATTGGCCGCATACATGATGCGGCCCAGCGCCCGGTGCACCGCCGCCACGAACTCGGTGATGTCGGTGCACCCCGTCGAGATCTGCCCGATGCCCAGCAACATGGCCTGGACGGCTTCCAGACGGTCAAGACGGCTTTCCATCGCATTTCCCTTTAATAGTACATCAGGGAAATACTAGCAGGTCAGGCAGGGTTGCGGAAGTCGTTTTCGATCCAGGCTGTGGCGCTGGCGGGGCTTAATTTGAAACCGGCCGAGGTGCGCACCTGGGCGATCTGCTCGCCATCTTCGTTAAAGGCGGCCAGCAGCGCGTACGGATGCTCGTCGTCCGGCACGATATCGAGCGTGACCTTGATGTCGGCGCCTTCGTGCCACACCACGGTGTTCTTGTGCAGCATGGCGTGCAGTTGCTGTTCGTGACGGCGCAGTACTTCGGCGGCGGTCTTGACCAGGGTGTTGAAGGCGTTGGTGTCGAGCGGCTTGGGATTCTTTTTATCGCGTCCCATGGTCCACGGGCCAACCAGCGCCGGCTCCGGCTCGCCATCCTTGATCATGGCCACCGCCCAGCCTTCGTCATCCTCGTTCTTGATCACACGCGCGGTCCAGCCATTGCCCTTCCACAGGCGCGGCTCCTGCACGGGTGCGTCGTCGTCCTGGGGGATGTCTTCGGGGAATTCTTCTGTCATGAGGTCGCATCCATGGTGCGGGCGTCGCCCGAAAGGAGAATGATAGTCGAATTCGCCGCACTCCACAGCAGCGCCGCCGCAGCCCCGCTCCTCATGCGCAAAGCATGGCATGAATTACCACTTGCATTGCTATTGGAATAACGCTACTATTAGCGCGCGGAAATATTGCACCGCAGCATCCTTCTTCGCCGTTCACAGGTATCCCATGATCGCCCGCCCTCTCCGCCTCGCCGCTATCGCCATCGCCGCCACCGTGTTCGCCACGCAAGCGGCCGCCACACCGCTCAGCTCGCAGCAAATCTTGCACGAGTTCAACGCCGTGGTGCTGGCCGACATGAACTCGCAGTCGCACGTCGATGGCCGCACCTGGGTCGGTGGCAAGGCCAGCGGCGGCGATTATGCGCAGCACGCCAAGGACATGCCGGCCTCGGCCTACGCCGGCCTGACCGTGATCGGCAATGCGCGCGACGTCAAGGTCAATGCCGGCGGCGCCGTTGTCGGGGGCAACCTGAACGGCTCGACCATCAACAGCGGCACCGGGGTGATTTATGGCAACGTCAGCAACAGCAATCTGAACGGCGCGGCCTGGATCGGCGGCAGCCTGCAGGGCAGCAATATGAACGGCGGACGGGTGCCATCGCTCACCAGCGCCATGCAGGCGGGCGCCGACGCCGCGCGCTCGACCGATTTCGCCGCCCAGCTGGGCGCGCTTTCGTCCAGCCTGGCCCGGATGAGCGGCACCGGCAGCAGCGTTACCTTCAACGGCTACGGCAAGGCCACCTTCAACGCCGTGGCCAACGCCAACGGCGTGGCGGTGTTCAACCTGTTCGACGCCGGCGTGTTCAAGGCCAGCGAATTCGAATTCCACCTGGGCGACGCCAGCACCGTGATCCTCAATGCGAGCGGCCTGGACGCGACCATCGGCGCCAATTTCCTGGGCGGCTCGGCACAGAGCCTCGGCAGCAAGCTGATCTGGAATTTCCAGAACGCCACCAGCATCACCACCAATGCGCAATTCGGCGGCACCATCCTGGCGCCGTCGGCACACCTGACCAACAACCAGAATATCGAAGGCGGGGTGTTCGTCAGGTCGCTCGACCAGCGCGGCGAACTGCATCTGCAAGCGTTCGACGGCAAGCTCGATCCGGGCCCGTCGCGGGTGCCGGAGCCGGGCACCGGGGCCTTGCTGCTCGCGGGGGCGCTCATGCTCGCCCTGACGCGCAAGCGCAGCCGCTGAACGAGCGCGCGCATAAAAAAAGCCCACCTGTTCCGGTGGGCTTTTTTTTATGCGAACCGCTGGCGCGGTGGTGCGGGCGGCTGCAACGGCGGACCGGGCGGGGGAATGCGCGGATCGATCGCTGGCGCCGGCGTGCTGTAGGTGAACGGATTGATGATAATCGGTGGAATCGCGGGCGGCGCCGACGGCGGCCCCTTGGGTCCGCCACCGGCGAGCAGGATGCCCAACTGGCGCGCCACGAAGTCGCCGGCTTTCAGCGCCCACCGGTCCCCTGAATAGTGAACAAATTCCATATGCATCTCCATGCGACAGAGAATTCAGTATAGGCAATAAATTCGAATTTTCAAGGTGAAAAATTGCGTTTTCAGTAAGCCGGCGCCGGCCCTGCGCGCAGCCCCGTTCACCCCGTCAAATGTGCAGTCTGTCGCATCCGCATGGCGCCGCGCCGCCCGCAGCGCTACTGTGCAAGCGTACCAACCGACACGCCACGCCAACCCGACCGAGACCACTGCCATGAAAAAATTCGCTCCCCTGCTGTTGCTGTTCCTGTTCATCGTGCTCGCCTGGGAGGCCATGGCCGGTTCGTCCGGCATGTCCATCGACATCGATGGCGAACACCTCGACGGCCCGCTCGGCACCCTGTTCGGCGTGCTGTTCGCCGGCGGCGGCCTGCTCATCGGCGCCCTGGTCCTGCTGGGCGTCGGGGTGCTGCTGGCGGTGCTGTTCGCCGGCCTGGGCGTGCTGGCCGTGGGCGCCCTGGCGCTGCTGTTGCTGTTCGTCGGCCTGCTGGCCTCGCCCCTGCTGCTGCCGCTGGCATGCGTGCTGGCCATCGTCTGGTACCTGGCGCGCAGGGATGGCCAACAGCGCCGGCAGCCCGCGCAGGACGGCGCTGCGCACGACGCCGTCAAACCCTTGTAAGAACCGGCGCGGCGGCCTCGGCATGGTCGCACACGCGGTTGCGCCCTGCCGCCTTGGCCCGGTACAGCGCCTTGTCGGCGCGGATCAGGGCCGCATCCGGGCCGCTATCGCCGGCCTCGATGCTGGCAATGCCGATGCTGACCGTGATCGCAATGCTGCGCCCATCGCCGTCGAGCGGGCTCTCGGCCACGCTCTGGCGCAGGCGCTCCGCATACTGCTGCGCCGCCGCCCCGGTGGTCCCCGGCAGCAGCACCGCGAATTCTTCGCCGCCGACCCGGCCCAGGGTGTCGATCTTGCGCTGGCCGCAGCGCATCAGGGCCGCCATGTGGCGCAGCACCGCATCCCCCACCGCATGACCATGCACATCGTTGACGTGCTTGAAGTGGTCGATGTCGAGCATCAGCACCGAGGCGCATTCGTCCACGCTGCGCTGCAAGCGCGCGAACTGGTCGTCCAGGCGCGCCATGAACACGCGCCGGTTCGGCAGCCCGGTGAGGAAATCGGTGCTGGCCAGCGCATGCAGTTCTTCATCGATCCGTTTGCGTTCAGTGATGTCGACCGTCGAGGCAATCACAAAGTCGAGCGACTGCGCGTGGCCCGGCATGACCAAGAGAGTCAGCTGGTGCTGGCGCGCCACCCCATCGACCCGCAGGAAGCTGCACTCGCACTCGTAGAACAGGGCGCCGCCGGTCAGCGCCACCAGCGCGTCGATAAAGGCGCCCGCGCGCAGGCTGCCGAAGTTCTGCGCCAGGCCCAGGATGCCCGGCTCCTTGCTGGCGGCGCCCACGTGCACCAGCGCGGCGCCATTGACGTCGGTGACACGCACCAGCGCCGCCAGGCGCTGCGCTTCCTCGGGGCGCTCGCGCAGCCACAGTCCCAAGGCGTCCACGCCGCCTTCCTTCAGGCGCGCCACGGCCTCGCGCGCGCCCGACCAGTCCTGCTCCCACAGCGCCACCGGCGCATGGTCGTACAGGCTGCGAAAGCGTTCTTCGCCCACTCGCAGCGCCTGCGCGGCCTGGGCCTGTTCGAGGGCGATGCCGGCCAGCTGGGCGGCCTGCTCGATCAGCACCACGTGTGCCGCGCTCGGGTAATGCGGGGTGCGGTGGTAGATCGCAAAGGTGCCCAGCACGCGTCCGGAAGCGCCGCGGATCGGCTCCGACCAGCTCGACGCCAGAGCGGCGCGCGCGGCAATCTCGCGGTAGCCGGCCCAGTCGGGGTGGGTCTGGATATCTTCGACGATCACGCGCCGGCCAGTGGCGGCGGCGGTGCCGCACGAACCGCAGCCGGGCCTGGCCGGCAAGCCATCGACGGCGGCGTTGAAGAAACCCGGCAGGCTGGGCGCGGCGCCGGTGGTCAGGAAGCGCCCTTCGGCGTCGAGCAGCAGGATCGCGCACAGCATGCCGGAATTGGTCGACTCCACCCCCAGCACCACCGCACCCAGCACCGCTGGCAGCGGCGCGCCGTGCGCCAGCAGTTCGAGCACGTGGCGGTGCGCGCGCTCGCGCTGTTCGATCTGCTTGCGTTCGGTGATGTCGCGGAACGACCACAGGCGCGCGCCTTCCTGGCCCAGCCGCACCGGGCGCGTCAGCTGTTCGATGAAGCGCCCGTCTTTCAGGCGCAGCAGCTCGCGGTGCTCGTCGTGGTCGGCCAGTTGCAGCGAACGGCTGTACAGCAGCGGCCCGGCCTGCACCAGCTGGCTCAGCAGGTGCGCCACCACGGCGCTGTCCTCGCCGGCCAGGTCGAGTTCGTCAGGCACGCTCCACAGCGTGCGGAAACGCTGGTTGGAGGCCAGGATCAGGCGGTCGCCATTGTCGACCAGAATGGCGTCGAAGGTCGAATCGAGGATGCTGCGCATCATGGCCTGGGCCCGCTGCGCCGAGTCGGCCAGCGCCACCAGGCGCCGCTGGCCGGCTTTCAGTTCGCCCGTCAGCGCCAGCGACTGGCGCAGGGCGCTGCCGGCCATGGCGCTGCTGCGCGCCAGCATCCAGGTCAGCAGGGTCAGGACCACCGTCACCGCCAGCCCGAGCGTGAGCACCAGCTGCGGCGCGTCGTTGCGCTGGGCGTCGCCGAAGCCGGGACCAGCTTCGATGACCAGGGTCCAGCGCCGCCCGGCGATGCCGATGCGCTGCTCGGTGCGCAGCGCCGCCACGCCCGGCAGCGCGGACACGGCGCCGGCCGCCATCAGCGCCGCCGGCGTGATCTCGTTGCCGTCATGGACCGCCACCCGGATCTCGGCGGCGCGCTCGCCGCCCACCTGCGCCATCAGGTCTTCCATGACGAACGGGGCGTAGATCCAGCCGCGCAGCAGGTCGCGCCGCTGTCCGATGTGGTCCGGCGCACGGCGCCCGATGTACACCGGCAGCGCAATGAGCACGCCGTCCGAGGCGGCGCGCCCGCGTTCGCGCGCCACCGTGGTCTTGCCCGACATGGTGGGCTGGCCGCTGTCGCGCGCCTGCTCGAGCATCTGGCGCAGCGGCGGCTCGCTCAGCATATCGTGCCCGAGCGCGCGCAGGCGCGCGCCGGTGAACGATTCCAGGTACAGCAGCGGGGCATAGGTGGGGCGCGTGCCGGGCGGGGCGATCGCGTAATCGGGCAGGCCGCTTGAACGCACCTGCGCCAGGTGCGCGGCGCGCCCGGCGTCGGTAATCACGGCGATATAGCCGATGGCTTTCATGCCGGGATAATCGGCATCGGCCTGCTGGGCGCGCACGAAATCGGTGAATTCCTGGCGCGTGACATCATCGGAACTGTTGAACAGCCCGTGCACCCCGCGCAGCGACTGGATATGGGCCGCCATGCGCAGCGCCAGCTGGTTGACCACGTCGCGCGCGGCGACGTCGAAGTCGCTGCGCAGGTCGCGCTCGGCGTCGCGCCGCGCCGCTTCCCACAACTGCCAGGTCAGCACCAGGCACAGCGCCATCACCAGGGTGGCCAGCGCGGCCGCGCCGAACCAGGCGGCTGGACGCGCCCGTGCGGGCGCAGCCGGTATGGCCGGCGTGGGAGCGGCTTGGTCCATGGAAACGATCCTGGGTGCGGGCCCGCAACGGGCCACTTACCAACTGATAGTACGTGAGCCATCCTTGCGTTGCAACACGCCTGTTGTCAAATGCCCTCGATCAGTCGCATCGCGAACACGATCGGCAGTCCGGCGGCGATCACGCGGCGCGCGGCGGCCCCGTTGTCGTAGGGAATGCGGTAATACACCAGCTCGCGCGCGCTGTCGTCGTACATGGCGTAGCAGGCGGCGCTGTTGCCGTCGCGCGGCTGGCCCACCGCGCCCGGGATCACCAGATACTGGTGCTGCGGGGCAATGGCGATGCGCGTGCCCGGCACCGGCACGTGCGAGCCCATGCGGCCGTCGTCGGCGCGCCGGTACAGGGCCGGCGTGTGCACATGGCCCGAAAACACCAGGCGCTTTTTGGCCGCGCGCAGGCTGCGCTCGGCATGCTCGAGCCCGGTCACGTATTCCCATTTCACCGGATCGTGGGCGCTGGCGTGGACGAACAGCATGCGCTCCAGTTCCCGCGTCAGCGGCAGGGCCGACAGGAAGGCCATCTGCTCGGCGTTGAGCTGGCCGCGCGTCCATTCGATGACTTCGCGCGCCTCGAAATGCATTTGCGGACGGGTTTCATGGGTCACGGAAAAGTCGTGGTTGCCCTGCACCGCCAGCGCCCCGCGCGCCACGTAGTCCATCACGGTCTGCACCACCCAGGCCGGATCGGCCCCGTAGCCCACGAAGTCGCCCGTAAACGCGAACTGGTCGGCCTTGTGCGCGTGCGCATGCGCCAAGCAGGCGGCGAAGGCCTCGCGGTTGGCGTGCAGGTCGGTCAGCAGGGCAAGGCGCATGGTGGGGATGGCGTCGCTTGGCGCGCAGTTAAGAATGCTAATTTGGAATCAATGACTGGTGTTCAACTTGATTATAGCGTGGGAAGTGTTGCCCGAGAGGTCTGTTCGACAGCGCATGGCAGGAAATTGAGGCAGGCCCACGCAGCGGCGTGCGGGCCCGCCGCTCCGGTGAGCGGGCGCAAGGATGCCAGCTGCGCAAGCCGTAGTCTGGAATGGCATCAAGGCGGGCCCGGCTGGCCGGCGCCCGCTTTGCCCTTCACCTTTCGCAAGGAGTCATCATGCCTTCCCATTTCCCCTCACCGCGCATGGCGGCGCTGGCGCTGGCGGCCATCCTCGCGCCCGCCGCCGCACTGGCCGACAGCAACTGGTCGAGCGTCGGCAGCAGCGGCGTTCTCGATGACAATTGCGCCGGCGCGGCAGTGTTCGACGGCAACGCCGTGCGCCTGGGCGGCGCGGCCGCCACCACCTGCACGATCCGCTATCAGATCAGCGACACCTGGGGCGGCGCCGGGCTGGTCGAACGGCGCTTCCTCGACACGCTCCTGCTCGACCCGGGCGTGGTGACGCAAGTGCGGGTGCGCCTGATGGCCTTGAACTACAGCACGCGCGCCCTCACGGCCCTGCTGGCACTCGACAGCAACAGCTTCCCGCTCGCCGCCGGCTTCCAGAACCGCATCGGCAGCACCTGCGCCGACCTCGACTTTCGCGCCAACAGCTACTTTATCGAGGTCGACCTGGTGCGCACCATCCCGTCGCTGCTGCCGGCCGCCGGACCCAGTCCGGGGTTCGGCCTGGTACGGCTGCCGTCCTGCCCCTGAGCGCAGAGGGCGCCGGTGCGGCGCTGCCAGAACCCCGATTGCGGCCAGCGCTGCTCGTTGGCGTACAGGCTGCGCCGGGTCGCCGCGTACGACTGGAAATGATCGAGCAGTGACTGGCGGTAGCCCTCGCCCAGTCCGCCACCCTGCTCCAGGTAGGCATGCGCCACCCGGGCGGCCTGGATGCCCGAACTGAGCGCGTGCCCGATGCCCAGCGACGACACCGGATCGAAGCTGGCCGCCGCATCCCCGGCCGCGGTCCAGGCGGCATTGGCCGGCAGGCGCGCCACCCGGCTGTGGACCGGATACTGGCGGAACGCTTGCGGCGCCCCCAGCGCGCGCACCAGCGGGCCGATATGCGTGCTGGCCAGCGCATGGCGCCGCCACGTGTCCGGATCGAGCAGGTCGAGCGTGCGCAAGCTCTCGGCATCGGTCATGAAGGCCGCCGCCGTGCGCCCGCCCGGCAGCGGCGCCAGGTAGAACCAGCCGTTTTCGGTGGTTTCGACCAGGGTGCGCTGCAGCCGCTCGCGCCCGTCGGCCGCGCTGGCGTCATAGTAGGCGTATACCCCCACCATGCGGTCGGTCTGCAGCACCGCGCACTGCTGCTGGCGCACCATCACGCTGCTGCGCCCGCTGCAATCGATGAGGTAGGCGGCGCTCAGCGCGCGCTTAGCCTGGCCCTGGCGCAGCGCGACGCTCCAGCGCTCGCCCCCGCTGATGGCCAGCAGTTCGGCCGGCTGCACGATGCGCGCGCCGAGCTGGCCGGCCTGGTCGAGCAGCATGCTGTCGAAGGCCAGCCGGTCCAGGTGCAGGCCGCTGCCCTGGCCGTTGAACAGGAAGTCGCGCACCACCAGCTCGTCGCCACCCCAGGCGGCGGCGTGCGCGTACGATTGCAGATGGCGTTCCTCGAAGCTGGCGCGCGCGATGCCCAGGTAGTCCACCAGGGGAAACAGGGCCGGCGAGACGGTCTCGCCGGGACGAAAAGGGTCGAACAGGCGCCGCTCGACCAGCGCCACGCGCAGCTGCGTATAGCGGCGCAGGGTGATCGCGGCGGCGGCGCCCGCCGGCCCGGCGCCGAGAATGACGACGTCGACATCGATATCGGCGTCGTCCTCCCCGGCGCGCGGGCCGCCCGTGTCAGCGGCGGCTGGTGCGGCCATGCGACAGGGTCAATATCTTGCGCGGGGTGTCGCCCTCGCGTGTCTGCGGTGCGGGGTCTTCATCCTTGAGGAACCAGGCCGGATAAAAGGTCGAATCGTCGCTGGTGACGAAGCTGCTCACATTGCCGACCGCCACGCTGGCCATGTGGAACTGGCGGTGGTTGCGCTCCTGTTCGGCAAAATACGGATAGGCGCGCCCGGACGCCGGGTCGTGGTTCTGGTTGGCCACGAAACCCAGGTACTTCCACGCGGTGATCATCTGCGTGAAGCTGTTCACGCCGCGGCTGTACATCACCTGCATCCCGGCCGGCACCCCGGTCAGCCTCTGCTCCTCGGCGGTATAGCCGCCGGCGATGACGTTCCACGGGCTTTGTGGCGGCCACCAGTAGGAATAATAGGTGGGCGGCGTCGGAATCATCGTGGCCGGGTCCTTGACCTGGTTCGGATTATCGAAATTGATGAACTGGACCGAGCAATCGAAGAAGTCGGCCTGCCACGGAATGGCCATGCGCTTGGTCAGGTCGCCCGGCTCGCAACCGGCGCCCACGGTCGGCGCGCTCCAGTCGACGGGCGCGGTTTCGTCGGCCGACCACGACAGGCCGTGCGCGTTGTAATACGCTTCGTCATGGCGGTGGCGGATCTGGTACGGCGCCGCGTACACGGTCGGGTTGCGCACCGACCAGGTCACTTCGATGCCGGGGCACATCGGCTCGCCCACGCAATTGCCGATTCCAGCCTGGTCGAGCGGGTGCACGTTGGGGATGCGCAAGGCCGGCGCGGTCGCTGAGAACTTGCCATCGGCCCATTGCTTGAGCAGGAAATACTGGGTATCGGTCAGCACCGAAAACTTGTCGATCACATTGTTGCGTACCGAATTCGAGCCCGAATTCATCGGCACCAGCGGAATGCCGGTGGTTTCCTGCAAGCCGCCGCTGAACAATTGCTGGTTCTGGGTGTCGGCAAAGCCGGCCGGCTGGTCCAGGGTGGCGTCGCGCCGCGCCGGCGGGTTGCGGAAGTAACTGAGAAACTGCGCGCGCAGCCCGGCCGCCTGCTCGCTGGTGTCGTTCGGATCGAAGGGCGGGTTGATGAAAGCCGTCATCGACGGCACCGTCGCCACCCATTGGTAGTCGGCCATGCGGTTGAGAAAAGGCTTGATGTCTTCCCAGTAGTTGACCTGGTAGTCCGGATTCCAGCCGGCGCTGGCCGGCCACCTGGCCAGGTCGTAGACGTCGGGGCGGGCGCCCTGGTACTTGAGCGCGCAATCCATCGCCACGTCGTCCCAGGTCGACACATTGACCAGCTGCGGCGCGAACTTGGGTGAGCCGATCACCACCCAGGCCGACAAGGTGACCACGCTCTGGTCCTTGAAGGTGACGGTGGCCGTCACCGGACCGTCGGCGATATCGTCGTGCCAGGTATTGCCGCCGCCGAAACCGGTAATGCTCTCGTCGCCGCCGGCGTGACCGAAGCCGCCCAGCACCAGCAGCTTGGCGCGCGAGTCGGTGCGGATTTCGCCAAGCGACTTGACCGGCAAGCCCTGGCTCGGCTGAGCCGGCGGGAAGCTGGCGTGGGGGTAGGTCGCCGGCACCGTGTCGGCCGTAAATTCCACTGGCGCCGCCAGCGGCCCGCGCACGCTGCGCGGGCCCGGATCGACGATCAGGGCCTTGCGCGCGTCGCCCGCCACATCGGGATTGCGGTAGCCGGTCACCGGGCCTTCCACGCCCCAGGCTTCGGGCGGCTCCTGCCAGGTCTCGTAGCTGTTGTACTGGCCGAACATCAGGTCGCCCAGGAGGGGCGTGAAATCCCACCATGCCGCCTTTTTGTTGGCCACATGCACCGACCAGACCACCGATTCGACCAGGTCGCCGGTCAGGTCCAGTTCGACCTCGCCCAGGCCGTCCGGGGTGGACTGGTAAATGGCGAAGGTGGCCGCCTGGCGCTTGATCAGGCCTTTGGCGTCCTTGAACTGAGTCACCCGTTTCGGCGCGCCATTCTCGAGCACCGGATCGCCGCTGGCGCCCGCTTCGATCGGCAAGCCGCCGATGCTGTCTGGTGCGAGGTAGTACTCATGCAGGCTGTTGCCGACGCGGCCGACGCCGATCGAGGGGTGAATACGGTAACTGACGGGGGATGGCATGTATCAAGTCTCCTGATTGATTGATGGATGAACCATGTAATTCAACAGCGGAAAGACTAAAACCATAGTGCGGGCAGTGACAAAAGCGGGTGCGCGGCTGGGCACCGCGTCCGGCGCCGCGGACGCGCCAGCGTGCGCTATCGGGGAGTTGTCACTGGCTTGAATGTACTACGCGGACATCGTTTCAACAACAAAAATGTTGATAAATAATCATGCAAATTGAATAGACTGGATTTGCCGCTCGGATACCGAGGCAGCGCCCGGGGACGGCATCTCCGGCTTGGGTGACAGCGCGACCACCAGCGCCAGCATGACCAGCGGAGGCACGAGCCACAGGCAGGCCAAGGCTGTCATCCAGCCAGGGGGCGGGCACGGCGGCGCGCCGTCGCGGTTCGGCAGCTGACTGCCAGGAATGACGGCCAGCAGGACAAGCAAGGCCAGATGCAGCCAGGCCCAGGCGCCGGAAAGCGGCGCCAGCAGCAGCGCGGCCAGCCACCACGGCAGGCCGATATCGCGCAGTCGGCGCGAGGCGATGACCGCCAGCGCCAGCAGGAACGGCAAACGCGCAGCCACGCCAGGCCCGCTCCACCAGATGTCCACCATCCACGGCGCCACATACAAGAGCGGCACGGCCGGCGCCAGGGCATACGCCATGAAGCGCACGCGGCCGATTCGTCCGGCCAGTTGCAACAGGCGCGGCGTGGCGGCAGGCGCAGGCGTGCTCACGGCTGCCCCGCCGGGGCTGCGGGAATGTGGTGCGCACCGTGCTTTGGCGGCAGCGGAGGCAAAGGAGGCGAGCTTGCGATCCTGTAGGCCAGCCACGCCGCCGCGAGCGGGAACACCAGCCACAGGCAGGCCGCGCCGACCGTCCACCCGCTGTTCGGGCAGGGTGGCGGGCCGAAACGGTTGCTGTCCCGCTCGCCTGGGTAACAGGCCAGCACGCCATACAACAGCACCAGCACCGCATCCGGCGCAATCAGCAACGGCGCCAGCAGTACCAGCGCCATGCGCGACGGCAGGCGCATGTCATGCAGGCGGCGCGTGACCGGCAATATGGACAGCAGGACCATCAAGACAAGCGGGGCGAACTGCGCCACCCGGTCAGGCAGGGCCTGTCCGCCATCGCTCATGCGCGCCCAGTACAGCAGCAGTAAATACACCGCGAAGACCGGGAACGCATACGCCGCAAAGCGCACGCGCCCGATGCGGCCACGCCATTGCCACGGCAACGGCCGATAGCAGGCTGGCGCGGCCGCCGCCTCGCTCACGCCGCGCCGGTGTATTGCAGGTAGCCGCGCGCGCGCAAGGCGCAGGCCGGGCAGGTGCCGCAGCCGTAGCCCCAGGCATGCAGCGCGCCGCGCTCGCCCAGGTAGCAGGTGTGGGTGTCTTCCCGGATCAGGTCGACCAGCGCCGCGCCGCCGGCTTGCTGCGCCAGCTCCCAGGTCTGCTTCTTGTCGATCCACATCAGCGGCGTTTCCAGCTTGAGGCGGGTGGCCATGCCCAGGTTCAGGGCTACTTGCAAGGCCTTCATGGTGTCGTCGCGGCAGTCCGGATAGCCCGAAAAATCGGTCTCGCACATGCCGCCGACCAGCACGTTCAGGCCGCGCCGGTAGGCCACCGTGGCCGCCACGGTCATGAACAGCAGGTTGCGCCCGGGTACAAAGGTGTTTGGCAGCCCGTTGGCCTGCATTTCGATGGCCACGTTGCTGGTCATGGCGGTGTCCGAGATCTTGCTGATCAGGGACAGGTCGACCATGTGATCCTCGCCCAGGCGCGCATCCCAGTCGCTCTTCAAGGCGCGCATCTTGCCCAGCACCGTGGGGCGCACGGTCAGCTCGATGGCGTGGCGCTGGCCGTAGTCGAAACCGATGGTTTCCACGCGCGCGTAGCGCTCCAGTGCCCAGGCCAGGCAGGTGGCGGAATCTTGTCCGCCGCTAAACAACACGAGTGCGCCGTCAGTTTGTTGCATATTGTATTTTCCAGATGATTAGACGTTCGCCATCATTGCAGCCGATCCGGTAAGATGCCCGGAGCATTTTCCCATTGGAGCGACATGTTTCCCGCAACACCAGACAAAACAACAGCCCGGACGCCGCGCCAGCGGCGAATTTTGGCACAAATCGCCGTGACCGTGTGCCTTGCGGCGCCGCCGGCATTGGCGCTGGCGCAGGAGACCGAAGCGGCGCCTGAGCAAACTTCGCAGCAAGCCGTGCAGCCAGCCCCGGCGCGCGGCATCGACTACTCGGTCAAGGTGGACGCTCCCGGCCCGCTCGACGACCTGCTCGAAGAAAACCTGGACCTGGTGCGCTGGCAGGGCAATCCGCGCCTCGACCTCGACCAGCTGCAACGCCTGGTCAAGGCCGCCCCCGAGCAGGCCAAAACCCTGATCGCCACCGAAGGCTACTACTCGCCCAAGGTCAGCGCGGGCCTGGACACCAGCGGCAGCAAACCGGTGGCGCGCATCACGGTCGATCCGGGCGAGCCGGTGCTCGTCGGCGACGTCGAACTGGTGCTCAAGGGGTTCGAGCCGGTCGGCGCCGATTCCAAGCCGTACGACGCAAACGACCTGCGCCAGCGCTGGGGCCTGCCGGTCGGCCAGCGCTTCCGCCAGGCCGACTGGGAAGGCGCCAAGCGCAACCTGCTGCGCCAGGTGATGATGGCGCGCTATCCACGCGCCCAGCTGGTCGAATCGAGCGCCATCGTCGACCCCGACGTGCGCCGCGCCCTGCTCAAGGTGGTCCTCGACAGCGGCCCCGAAGCGCGCTTCGGCGAACTGCGCATCGAAGGCCTGAAGCGCTATTCGCGCACCATCGTGAGCAACCTCAATCGCATCCGCCCCGGCCAGGAATACAACGAAGCGGCCCTGCAAGCCTACCAGGCGCGCCTGCAGGACACCGGTTACTTCAGCACCGTGGAAGTGAGCGCCGACATGTCGGCCGCGCTGTCGGAAGACATCGACGCCATGACCGACGACCAGAAGGACATCCCGCGCCCGCCGGTAGCCAATCCGGCGATCCTGCCGGTACTGGTGCGCGTGACCGAAAACAAGCAGAAGAACGTCGACGTCGGCCTTGGTTATTCGACCAACACCGGGGCGCGCGCCCAGCTCAATTACGACGACCTGGATGTGTTCGGCCTGCGCATGAAAAGTAACCTGATCATGGAACAGAAGCGCCAGACCGCGCGCGCCGACTTCTATTTTCCGACCACCGTCAAAGGCTACAACGACAGCTTCGGCGCCGGTTTCGAGCGCAACGACCTGCGCGGCGAAGTGACCAACGTGGCCACCGTGGCCGGACGGCGCGCCTGGGGCGGGCCGCTGCTCGAACGCAGCCTGACGCTCGAATACCTGAGCGAGCGGCGCATGGTCGAAGGCGTGGAAACGCGCCGCAGCCAGAGCGTGCCCCTCACCTTCAGCTGGACCAAGCGCGCGCTCGACAACCTGGTGCTGCCGACGCGCGGCTATGTGCTCAACGCGCAGTTCGGCGGCGCCGTGCTGCCGGTGCTGACCGACGAACGCTTCCTGCGCGCCAGTACCCGCTTCGTCAATTACCGCCCGCTTGGAGCGTCTAGCAACCTGATCGTGCGCGGCGAAGCGGGCGTGCTGGCCTCGCGCGACAAGGCCGGCGTGCCATCGACCTTCCTGTTCCGCGCCGGCGGCGACCAGTCGGTGCGCGGCTACGGCTACCAGCAACTGGGCGTGCGCGAAGGCGACGCCATCGTCGGCGGGCGCTACCTGCTCACCGGCAGCGTCGAATACCAATACTGGTTCAAGCCGCCCTGGGGCGTGGCCTTCTTCTACGACGCCGGCAACGCCGCCGACAAATTCAAGGACCTGAAACCGGAATCGGGCTATGGCCTGGGCGCGCGCTGGCGCAGCCCGGTCGGCCCGATCAACGTCGATCTCGCATACGGACAAGCGCTCAAAAAAGCGCGCCTGCACTTCTCACTGGGCTTTACATTCTGATGACTACCGCCGACACCCCTACCACCCCGTCGGATCACCAGCCGCGCCAGCGCCGCTGGCCGCGCCGCGTCGCCGTCGGCGTGGTCGTCACCGGCGCCCTGCTGGGCGGCGCCTACTGGTACCTGGGACGCGAAACCACCCTGCAAATGCTGGTCCAGCGCGTGGCCAACGCCAGCGGCGGCAGCATCGTCGTCACCGGCGTGAATGGCTCGCTGTACGGCGCCATGCATGTCGGTAAAGTGGTCTACCGCACTCCGGAACAGGTCATCACCGCCGACAACATCGACATCGACTGGTCGCCCTTCCAGTACCTGAGCCGCGGCGTGGCGATCAACAAGCTGCACGTGGCCACCCTGCGCATGGACACCCTGCGCGAAGGCGAACCGGCCAGGATGCCAACCAAACTGGCGCCCCCGTTCAAGCTCGAAGTGGACGACGCGCGCCTGGCCAAGGTCATCATGACCAACGCCGCCGCGCCGGGCGCCGAAACGGTCATCAGCGACGTGCGCTTCGACCTGCTGGGCGACCCGCAGCAGTGGGCGCTGCGCCGCGCCAGCGCCATCACTCCGTGGGGCAAGGCCATGGCCGACGCCAGCATCGGCGCCAACCATCCGTTCAAGCTGGCCGGCACGGCCAGCCTGACCCAGCTCGTGGTACCGGCCGGCCAGCAGCCGGCGCAGATCAAGCTGCGCGTGGGCGGCGACCTGGTGGCCACCCAGCTCGATGCCACGGCGGTATCGGGCAAGGCCAGCGGCGACGCCACATTCACGCTGGCGCCGTTCGATCCGATCCCGCTGCGCGCCATGACCATCCATGGCAAGAACATCGACCCGGGCTTTTTCAATCCCGAACTGCCGAAAGCCGACCTGTCGCTGGCGATCACGGCGCGCATCGAAGCGAACCGCAATATCACCGGCAGCGTCGCCATCGACAATGCCGGCGCGACCGGCCCGATCGACCTGCAACGGCTGCCGCTGCGCGCCATGCGCGGTGAACTCAAAGGCAATCTGTCGGCGCTGGAAATCGGCGCGGTGCTGATCGACCTGGGCGAGGCCGGCAAATTTACCGGCAGCGGCACGGTGGCGCGCAGCGCCGACGAAAAAGGGCTGGGCAGCGCCGGCTTTGCGCTGCATACCGACGGCATTGACATCAAACGCATTCACAGCAGCATGAAGTCGACGAGGATCGCCGGCGACATCACGGTCGCCAACGAAGGCAGCACGCAAACCTTCACCGCCAAACTGGTCGAAGCGGGCCTGCGCCTGGAAGCGAAAGCGACGCTGGCCGACAACGTGCTCACGGTACAGCAGGCGCGCCTGGCCGCCGGCGCCAGCAGCGTCAATGTGAACGGCAGCGCCAACCTGGCTGGCAAGCGCGAATTCAAGGTGGCCGCCAGCGCCGTCAAGTTCGATCCGTCCGCCTTTGGCGACCTGCCGAAGGCCGACATCAACGCCGACATCAACGCGGCCGGCGTGTTGTCGCCGGCGTGGAAAGTGGCAGCCGATTTCGCGCTGCGGCCAAGCCGCCTGTTCGACCAGCAGCTCTCAGGCAAGGGCAAGCTCAATGCCGACGCCACCCGCATCAGCGGCGTGGACGCCACGCTGGGCCTCGGCAAGAACACGGCCGAACTGAAAGGCAGCTTCGGCGCTCCAGGCGAAAAACTCGCCTGGAAGGTCAACGCCACCGACCTGGCGGCTGCGCGCAGCGACTTGTATGGCGCACTGGCGGCCAACGGCGTCGTCACCGGCACCATGGCCGCGCCGCGCACCACGTTTGAAGTCGACGCCACCAGCCTTGGCTGGGTGGCGGCGGCGCGCAAGGCCAATAACAGCCTGCTGCACGCGACCGGCGAAGCATGGCTGGGGTCGGGAGCAACTGCAGGCGCGGTCGACGTCAAGGCCGCCGGGACGGCGCAGCGCTTCAATCCGGCCGCTTTCGGCTCGCCCCTGGCGGGCAGCATCAACGGCAGTTTCGATGTTACCGGCCGCTCTGGTCCCGACTGGCGCGGCAACCTGAACCTGGCCTTGCAGCCATCGACCCTGGCCAATTCGCCGTTCTGGGGCCACGCCAAAGTCGCGGCCGACGCCAAACACGTCTCGAATGCCGACGTCGACCTGCACGTGGGGCCGAACATCGTGGCCGCCAAGGGCAGCTTCGGCGCCGCGTCCGACAAGCTAGACTGGCGCATCGACGCACCGCAACTGGCCGCGCTCGGCCCCGACTACGGCGGCGTGCTCAAAGGCTCCGGCACCGTCTCGGGCACGATGGCCGCGCCGGCCGTCAGCGCCGCGCTGGAAGGCCAGAACCTCAAGGTGCTCGGCAAGCACCAGGTCAAGACCCTGCGCGCCAGCGCCAATCTGGGCAGCGGACGCGGGGCCGACGATCCGCTGGTGAGCGACATTGCGATCACCGAGTACGTCAGCGGCGACACCCGGATCGACACCGCGCACCTGCAAACGAGCGGCACGCGCGGCGCTCATGTGATGCGCCTTGGCGCGCGCAGCGAAGCGTTTGACGCGGCCGGCGAAATCCGCGGCGGCTGGGCCAGCAGCGCCTGGACCGGCAGCGTGGCGGCGCTCCAGAACAAGGGCCGCTACGCGTTCGCGCTGCAAGCCCCGGTGCCGCTGCGCATCGCGGTCGCTCCCGGCGAGGGCGTGGCCGGCCTGGCCAAGCCGCAGCAGATCAGCATGAGCAATGCGGTGATCAAGCTTCCCAACGGCAGCGTGAGCGTGCAGTCGCTCGACAAGAACGGGCCACACTGGACCAGCAAGGGCGTGGCCGCCGGCGTGCCGCTCACCTACCTGGCGCAATTCTCGCCCGGCATGCGCGACGCGATTAGCGGCAACCTGCTGCTCGGCGCCGACTGGGCGCTCGACATGCAGGCGCCGAATGGCGCCACGCCGGCCCTGAACGGCATGCTGCACGTGTTCCGCGAAAGCGGCGACGTGATCGCCGGCGCCGACGTGCCGGTGGTGCTGGGACTGCGCACGCTCGACCTGCGCGCCGACCTCACGGGCGGCTCGCTGCGCATGCAGGCCAGGATCGACGGCACCCGCATCGGCCAGGCCAATGTCGACGCCACCGCGCAAATGCTCGAAGGCCGCCTTGGTAACGCCAGCCCCCTGAAAATGACGGCGAATGCCGACATGGTGTCGATCGCGTGGCTGGCGCCGTTTACCGGGCAGCCGGGGCTGGAACTCGATGGCGCGCTCAAACTCGCGCTCACCGGCGGCGGCACGGTCGGCACGCCGACCCTGAACGGCAACGTCAACGGCGACAAGCTGGCGCTGCGCTGGGCCGAACAGGGCGTCAAGCTCGGTAACGGCCAGTTGCGCGCCCAGCTCACCGGCGACCAGCTGCTGCTGCAACGCCTCAGTTTCGACGGCGTGCAAGGCACGGCGGTGGCCGACGGCGCGGTGCGCTTTGCCGGCGGCGAAGCGACCATGCAGTTGAAACTGGTGGCCGACAAGCTCGAAATCCTGTCGCGTCCCGACCGCACGGTCGTCGTCAGCGGCCAGAGCACCCTGATCCGCGACGCCAAGCGCTTCTCGCTGGAAGGCAAATTCAAAGCCGACCGCGCCCTGATCGAACTGGCGCCGCAGGGCCGCCCTACCCTCTCGGACGACGTGATCGTGCTGGGACGGGCCGGGGTGGGCACGCCGGCGGTCAAGGCCGAACCGAGCATGCCATTGACAATGGATGTGGAAGCGGACCTGGGCAACGCCTTCCGCCTGCGCGGCATGGGCATCGACGCCGAACTGGCCGGATCGCTGCGCGTGCGCACCACCGGCGGGCGTCCGCCGCGCGCCAACGGCTCGATCCGCGTGGCCAGCGGCACCTACAAGGCGTATGGGCAGAACCTGGACATCGAACGCGGCGTGCTGACCTTCAGCGGCCCGGCCGACAATCCGTCCCTGAACATCCGCGCGGTGCGCCGCCGGCCGGAGGGCGAGCAGCTCTCCGAAACCAACGTCGAAGCGGGCGTGGAAGTGCGCGGCTCGGCCCTGTCGCCGGTAGCCAAGCTGGTGTCGACGCCCTCGGTGCCGGACAGCGAAAAGCTGTCATGGCTGGTGCTGGGGCATGGGATGGAAGCGACGTCGGGCAACGAGGCGGGCCTGCTCAGTGCCGCCGCCGGCGCCCTGCTGGGCGGCTCGGGCAGCGGCGGCGGGTTCCAGTCGCGCCTGGCCAATTCGCTCGGTGTCGATGAACTGGGACTGTCGCAGGCCAAGGGGCTCGAAAGCACCGTGGTCACGGTCGGCAAGCGCATTTCGTCGCGCGCCTACCTCAGTTTCGAGCAGGGGGCGACGACCGCATCGAGCCTGGTCAAGATCCGCTACAAGCTCAATCCGCGCATCACCTTGCAGTTCCAGACCGGGACAAACACCGCGCTCGACGTGCTGTACTCGTGGGCGTTCGATTAAGTAAGTGTGCAGAAATTATTGTCATTTATAGCGAACAGAAGCGGATGCATTGCAAGGCGCACGCCGCGACGCAGTGCGAGCACTGCTAGGAGTCTGCGCGGCAGAAACTGATGCAATCCGAATGGTGACGAGGTAAACTTGTCAAATGACGACGAGCTACCTTCCATACGATCAGCATCAGCAAATGCTGCTTCCCCATGCTTTGCAAGA